>JBICIA010000045.1:0-86692 GCA_043101425.1 Phycisphaerales bacterium JB043 | reverse complement strand
GCATACTGCCGAAACAGTTCGACCAGAACATATCTGAACGCTACTTCAAGTATGCCATCTACTCTGTACTGAACTACGGCTTATGGTGGCCTCTACTGCTGCAATCCGTGTTAAGAGATTTCACCAGCAACTCAACAGATGTTGGTTCGATTGCTTCAATGTTGCTAATTGCCATTGTGTCACCGTTCATAGGGGGTTGTATTTCAGGCATATTTATAAAAGCAGATCTGTTAGCGAGTGCACTAAAACGATTAAAGATCGATGTAAAACCACTTTCCGAAACAGCGTGGGAAAAAGCATTTCGACGTACGGAAGGCTGTGTCGTCCGACTCAGTTTTACGAGCGAATGCGAAGACATCTATGGGGTTTACAACCCAAATTCTTATGTCTCAGACCAAGAGGGTCATCACGATATTTACTTGGAGAAACAACTGATCCCCTATGACGACAGGCTTGTACCGCTGGCTTCTTCGATCGGACTCTGGGCCCCAAAAGATAATCTCAAAACCATTCAGTTCTACTCAGTAGGAGCACTTCAAGATGGCTACGAACAACGACAAAAATAACCGCGCACCAAAATCTGACCGGAAATCCGTCTCTGTTAGACCTCACAAGCGACAAAAGGATGGGGCGGCTGGTGTACCAGCTTCGTCACCTCCATACCGCACCAAGGGATTTAGACCGTCGGAATCTGTAGACATTTCTGACAAGCCGATACTGAACCCAGTGAATGAAGAAAAGAAACCAATCAATGAGGACAAGCCCAAGGACTGAACTCGCGGCGCTCGACGCAAACATCACCCAAGGAAGGGATACACCGCTCCATGAAGATCACACGACGCTTTACGACCGCCGGCGAGAACCCATACGAGAGTGTTGCATGGACCAAGCGCGCCTCGAGGATCACGAATCCTGATGGGTCGATCGTCTTCGAGATGCCAGACGCCGAGGTGCCGTCCAGCTGGTCGCAGCTGGCGACGGACATCATGGTCTCGAAGTACTTCCGCAAGGCGGGCGTGCCGCAGCACGACGAGCGCGGCGAGATGGTCCGCGACGAGGGCGGCGAGGTCGTGACGGGTCCGGAGCGCTCGGCGAGGCAGGTGATCCATCGCCTGGCAGGGTGCTGGCGTGCGTGGGGCGAGAAGCACGGGTACTTCGACAGCGCCGAGGACGCGCAGGCGTTCTACGACGAGCTGGCGTACATGATGGTGCACCAGATGTCGGCGCCCAACTCGCCGCAGTGGTTCAACACGGGGCTGCACTGGGCGTATGGGCTGACGGGCCCGGCGCAGGGGCACTACGTGACGGATCCGGTGACGGGCGAGGTCGGGCTGGCCAAGGACGCCTACTCGCACCCGCAGCCGCACGCGTGCTTTATTCAGAGCGTGGCGGACGATCTCGTCGGCGATGGCGGCATCATGGATCTGTGGGTGCGCGAGGCGAGGCTGTTCAAGTACGGCTCGGGCACGGGGACGAACTTCTCGGGGCTGCGTGGCGAGGACGAGTCGCTCTCGGGCGGCGGGAAGTCGTCGGGGCTGATGAGCTGGCTGAAGATCGGCGATCGCGCGGCGGGCGCCATCAAGAGCGGCGGGACGACGCGTCGCGCGGCCAAGATGGTGTGCCTGGACCTGGACCACCCGGACATCGAGGACTTCGTGAACTGGAAGGTTCGCGAGGAGATCAAGGTCGCGGCGATGGTCGAGGGGCTCAAGCAGCTCAAGGAGAGCGATGAGAGCTACAAGGATGCCGCGGAGCGACTGGGGCTGATTCTCGACTACGACTTCAACGGCGAGTCGTACGCGACGGTGTCGGGGCAGAACAGCAACAACTCCGTGCGTATCCCGGACGAGTTCTTCGAGGCGCTGGACAAGGGCGAGTCGTGGGAGCTGACGTACCGGACGACGCGCGAGGTTGCCAAGGCGATCGACGCGAGTGACCTGTGGCAGCAGGTGTGCTACGCGGCGTGGCGGTGCGCGGACCCGGGCGTGCAGTTCGACTCGACGATCAACGCGTGGCACACGTGCCCGAACAGCGGGCGCATCAACGCGAGCAACCCGTGCTCGGAGTACATGTTCCTGGACAACACGGCGTGCAACCTGGCGTCGATCAACCTCATGCAGTTCTACGACTCGAAGAGCCGTCGATTCGACATCGAGCGCTTCGAGCACGCGGTGGACATCTGGACGATCGTGCTGGAGATCAGCGTGCTGATGGCGGCGTTCCCGAGCAAGGAGATCGCGCGTCTGAGCTACGAGTACCGCACGCTGGGCCTGGGCTACGCCAACCTTGGCGCGATGCTGATGCAGGCGGGGATCGCGTACGACTCCGAGGAGGGTCGGGCCATCTGCGGCGTGATTTCTTCCGTGCTGACGGGTCGGAGCTATCGCATGAGCGCCCTGATGGCGGGCGAGCACGGGCCGTTCCGCGGGTTCCACAGGAATCGCGAGTCGATGATGCGCGTGATGCGCAACCACGCTCGCGCGGCGCGTGGCGTGTCGCGTCAGGCGCAGGGCGAGGACGGCTACGAGCAGCTTCGCGTCAAGCCGGTGCCCATCGACCACGAGGTGGCGCGAGGCGTGGCGATGACCAACGCGGAGGAGCTGCTGGAGCGTGCGGTCGTGGCGTGGGATGACGCGCTGGCGTACGGCGAGCAGCACGGGTACCGCAACGCGCAGGTGAGCGTGATCGCCCCCACGGGCACGATCGGGTTGCTGATGGACTGTGACACGACGGGCGTGGAGCCAGACTTTGCGCTGGTGAAGTTCAAGAAGCTCGCGGGCGGCGGGTACTTCAAGATCGCCAACGCCTCGATCCGACCGGCGCTCGAGGCGCTGGGGTACGAGGAGGAGCAGATCAAGGAGATCCTGCACCACGTGATCGGCAGGCTGACGCTGGACGTGCAGATGCCCGACGGCGCGGGGAACTTCCGCGAGTACCTGCGCGACCAGGGGCTGATCGACGAGGACCTGGACAAGCTGAGCAGCGCGCTTCCCGGCGTGTTCGAGCTGAAGATGGCGTTCAACGTGTGGACGCTGGGCGAGGAGGCGCTCGTCAGGCTCGGGTTGAGCACCGAGGAGGCGAGCGATCCGTCGTGCGACGTGCTGGCGGCGCTGGATCTGTCGCCACGACAGGTGCGCGAGCTCAACGAGGTGATCTGCGGCACGCAGACGATCGAGGGCGCCCCGCACATCAAGGACGAGCACCTGCCCGTGTTCGACTGCGCCAACCGGTGCGGCGAGAAGGGCACGCGGTTCATCCGACCCGAGGGGCACATCCGCATGATGGCGGCGGCGCAGCCGTTCATCAGCGGCGCGATCTCGAAGACGATCAACCTACCCAACGAGGCGAGCGTGGAGGACATCGCGAGTGCCTACAGGCTGAGCTGGGAGCTCGGGTTGAAGGCGAACGCGTTGTATCGCGACGGCTGCAAGCTGAGCCAGCCGCTGTCTTCCAAAAGCGATGACTCCTCGTCGGATGGAGCAGATGAGGAGGCCGATATGCGAGTGCTGAGCGAGGATGAGGACGATCTGGGTGTCGCGATGGCGCAGGAGGAGGTCCTCGACGAGACGGTGCAGATCATCGAGGCCGCGGGCAACGCTGACGCGACACGCGTGGAGATCGTGCGTGAGCGGATCGTGCATCGCCCGATGCGTCGCAGGCTGCCCAACACGCGCAGCAGCGTGACACACAAGTTCAACATCGCGGGGCACGAGGTCTACCTGTCGGTCGGGCTGTACGACGACGGCATGCCGGGCGAGCTGTTCATCACGATGGCCAAGGAGGGCTCGACGATCGGCGGGCTGATGGACTCGCTGGGCACGGCGGTGAGCGTTGCGCTGCAGTACGGCGTGCCGGTGGAGAGCCTGGTGAACAAGTTCGCGCACCAGCGTTTCGAGCCGGGCGGGATGACGTCGAACCGCGACATTCCGTTTGCCAAGAGCCTCGTGGACTACATCTTCCGCTGGATGGGCATGGAGTTCCTGCCCGGGTATCGCGACGCGAACGCCCCGCAGCGCAACCAGCCCGCGGACGACACGGAAGAGGTCGGGCAGGATCGCGTGATCGAAGAGCGTGTGAACCATCGCATCGGCATCAGCGAGACGGGCGACATGGAAGGTGTCGTCGAGCGTGAGCGCGACGTCGTGGCGGCGGTGGTGACCGACGATGGCGCGCAGGTGATCGCCGTGCACGAGAAGTCACGGGACGCGCTGAGCGAGGCGATGCGCGACTGCCAGGGTGACGCGCCGGCGTGCGACGAGTGCGGGACCATCACGGTGCGCAACGGCACGTGCTACCGGTGCATGAACTGCGGGCACTCGATGGGGTGCAGCTGAGAATCGAGCGAGAGAGACGACTGACAAGGCCACGTGCGCGGAGGCGTGCGTGATGGAAGGAGGACAAGTGTTGGCGTTCGTGCTCTGAGCGGACGCTGATAACGAATCGGGAAGCCAACCTGCTGCTGTGAGGATGTTCGGACACACACTCGCAGCGATGGAAGGACCCATCGCGGGCACGGGTGCATGGACCCGCCTCGTGCTGGTTCCGAGCGATCGGGTTGGCGGCGCGCCCTGCCGAGGGAGTGGTCGCAGTGCGTTGCGCAACCGGCCTCATGGCTGGCTTCCCGATTTTTCGACATACGGCGCCACACGTGACGGGTGGAGTGTGGCGCTGACGATCCCCACCCCGAGGAGCCCGGCGGGGCGCAACGCCCTGCAGCGAGGCTCCTCACTCCCATCCCCCGAGCGGACTCCCACCGCCGCTCGGGGGGCTTTTTTTTGCCCGCAACCGCTGTGATGACGGGCTGTTTACGCAGAAGATGCTGTCCTCATTGCTCTCGGCGACGCTCGTGCTTCTTGGCGCTGACCCCGCGGGCGATGTGCTCGTGGCGAATCTCCAATCGGATTCTGTGAGCGCGTATCACGTCGGCACGGGTGAGTATCTGGGTGATTTTGTCGAGCCCGGGGCGGGTGGGCTCAAGGCGGCGACTGGTATTGCCGTGGGCCCCGACGGGCACGTGTACGTCGGGAGCGCGGGCACGAACCAGGTGCTGCGCTATGACGGTGCGACGGGTGAGTTCAAGGATGTGTTCGTGGAATCCGAGGAGCTGGTCGGGCCGTTCTCGCTGATCTTTGGCCCCGATGGGAATCTGTATGTGAGCTCGAGTCAGACGAAGTCGGTGGTGTGCTTCGACGCCACTACGGGCGCGTTTCTGCGCGTGGCGGCGTCGGACGAGACGCTGCAGCTGCCGATTGGCCTGGCGTTCGGGCCCGATGAGATGCTGTATGTGGCCAACGCGCAGGGCAACAACGTGCTGCGATTCGATCCTGATGATGGAACACTGATGGATGTTTTCGCGTCGCACGACGACATGAGGTTCCCATCGGATGTGTTGTTTGACGGGAACGGCTCGCTGCTTGTGTCGAGCGCGTTCAGCGGCGAAGTATTAGCCTTCGATGCGGAGAGCGGCGCGTATGTTGGCGTGAGGGCGGCATTGGGAGAGGGCAGCGCACCGATGGGGTTGGCGCTGGACGATGAGGGGCGATTGTGGATTGGGGATTTCGGCAAGAGCCGGCTTTTGATGCTCGACGACGAGAGCGAGCTGGTGCTGTTATCTGATGAGGGTATGCAGGGACCTGAGAATATTGTTGTGCGCTAAGTGCTGCTGTGTAGCCGAAGGCTGACAGCTGGAGCACACGCTACACGGTCATGACCTCATCGGATTTTTCTTTGATCGACGTGTCCGTCTGGGTCTCGTACTTCTTGAGCACGTCCTGGATCTCTCCCTTGAGGGTCTCGAGCTCGTCCTCGGGGAGCTTCTCGCCCTTGAGCTGGTCGGCGTGCTTGTTGGCGTCGCGACGGATGTTGCGGAGGGCGACCTTGGTCTCCTCCCCCACCTTCTTGCAGTGCCCGACGAGTTGCTGGCGGCGCTCGGTGGAGAGCGGCGGCACGTTGATGCGGATGATCTTGCCGTCGACCTGCGGGTTGAGGTCGAGATCGGAGGTCTCGATGGCCTTCTTGATCTCCTGGATGGAGCCGGCGTCGAAGGGCTGGATGACGATCTGGGTGGGTTCGGGGGTGGAGAGGGCCGCGAGGGACTTGAGATCGGTGGGCGAGCCGTAGTAGTCGACCTTGATGAACTCGACGAGGGCGGTGGAGGCTCGCCCTGTGCGGATGCCGCGATACTCGCCCTTGAGGTGCTCGAGGGCCTTCTTCATGCGGTCTTCGGCGTCTTTGAGGATGGCGTCGGGTGTCATCGTGGGTCTCCTGCGATGTCGAGACGGGCATGATACCGCGATTCTGGGCCTGGGGGATGGGTTCGAGTAGGCTCGGGGGATGTGCGGACGGTACTTCCTGGCGAAGCTTGCTGAGGAATTGGAGCGCTTGTACGGCGTGACGCGTTGGGTGGATGTGGATCCACGCTGGAACATCGCGCCGATGCAGGATGCCCCGGTGCTGGTGCCCGTCGATGACGGGCGGCTCGAGTGCGCGTCGATGCGCTGGGGACTGGTGCCGGGTTGGGCCAAAGAGGAAACCATCGGCAACCGGATGATCAACGCTCGCTCGGAGACTGCCCACGAGAAGCCAGCGTTCCGGGAGGCGCTCCAGAGGCGCCGTTGCGCGATACCAGCGGATGGATTCTACGAGTGGCAGGTGCGCGCCAGGACGAAGCGGCCATATCTGATCACGCCCAGAGAAGGCGCGATGGCCTTTGCGGGGCTGTGGGAGGAGTGGGATCGCGGCGATGGCGTGCTGCGCACGTTCACAATCCTGACGACCGCTGCGAATGAGCGATTGCGTGAGTACCACGAGCGCATGCCGGTGATGCTCAGGAGGGACGCGATCGGGCGGTGGATGGACGCGTCTCTGGATGGACGCGAGGCGCTCGGCTTTGCGCTGGGTGAGGGCGCGGTCGGTGATCTGGATGTGCATCGCGTCTCGACGCTCGTGAACTCGCCGAAGAATGACGTCCCGGAAGTGATGGCGCGTGTCGAGGAGGACGTGCTGGAGGCCGGCGAGCAGGGAGAGCTGTTCTAGGAGTCGGCGACAACCGGATTCCGCAGCGTGCCAATCGATTCGATGGTGACCTCGAAGGTGTCACCGGGACGCAGGAATCGTGGCGGGTCCTGCGCGGCGCCGACGCCCGCAGGTGTGCCCGTGAGGATGACTGTGCCCGGCAGGAGCGTGACGCCCTCGCTGATGCGCACGAGCAGTTCGGTCACCGAGAAGACCATCGATGCGGTGGTGTCGGACTGCACGACATCGCCATTGAGCACGCCGGTGATGGTGAGGCTCTGTGGATCGGGAATGTCGGAGACGGGTGTGACGTGCGGGCCGAGCGGGCAGAAGGTGTCGAAGGACTTGCCTCGATGGAACTGCCCCCCGCTGCCCTTCTTCTGCCACCAGCGCGCAGAGACGTCGTTGGCGCAGGTGTAGCCCAGGACATGGTCGAGCGCGTTGGCGTGCGTGAGGTTCTTTGCTGGCGACCCGATGACGATGGCCAGCTCGGCCTCGTAGTCGACCTGTTCGGGATCGGTGCAGCACGCGGGGATGACTATGGGCTCCTCGTGTGTCGCCAGCGAGGCGGGGTTCTTGGTGAAGAGCATCGGTCGCTCGGGGACGTCGGCCCCGCGCTCGGCGGCGTGATCGGCGTAGTTGCGACCGACTCCTATAACCCATCGGAGCGGGAGCGGCGATGGTGCGTTGGCGATGACCTCGTGCGCCGAGGCGCGTGTGATGGGGTATGTCATTGGACGTCGAAGTCGATCATGCGCTGGCGTGCGAAGTCGGTGTTGGCCTCGAGCTGATCGCGCAAGGCCCGGTACTCTTCCATGTTCGGGGGCTCGGGATAGAAGAGCGCGAAGAGCTCGTCGCCCATGAGGGGCATCATCCGGTTGACGAGTTGGTCGTAGGCGATCTCGCGCAGGCCCATGGGCGCGCGGCGCCAGATGGTGGACGACTGATCGGGCGAGAGGATGTTGGAGGCGAAGAGCTGGACGAGCGCGTCGGCGACCATGTCGGCGAAGCGCGGCTTGAAGAGGACCATGCGGTTGGTCGCATCGGCGGTCGTGCGTCGGTTCTGCTCCTGCATGTAGACGGTGTGGAAGTTCGCCGCGTACTGGATCTGCCCCTGGAAGACGCGTCTGTCCTGTCCCAGGAGGCCCCGCATGAAGGCGTCGAAGAGGGAGGCCTGGATCTCAGAGGCGGCGACCTCGGGCGAGTCGACGCGCTCGATGAGCTCCTGGTCGACGAACTCGTCCAGTGTCATGCCAAGGAGCCTGGCGTGCCCCTCCGGGTCGTTGAGGTTGTGGTATGGCCAGTTCCGGAGCTTCTCGAAGTAGTGGGCTGCCATGGCGGAATCGCCCATGCGGTAATAGACACGGGTGACATCGCGCAGGAAGTTAAGATAGCCCATCGCGTACATGGAGAAGTGGCGATCCTGGTCCTGGACGTCGATGTGGTCGGCACCCTCCTCCATGAGGCGCTCGGTGCGCCGTTGCGCGCGCTCCGCGACGGCCTGCATGACCTCCTCGTAGGCCTCGACGAAGTCGGTGCTCATGAAGGAGACATAGTTCTGGTAGTGCGCTCCCGGGTCGAGCGTGTCCATGAGCAGGTCGTAGTAGATCTCGCCCCAACGGAAGAGCTCCTGCGACGCGTGGAGGGTGACGCGATCGGTGTTGACGATGTTGAAGCTCTCGGTGTTGTGACGGCGGAGGCCCTCCTCGACGCCGCGTGCGGACCAATAGAAGGCGTGCGAGGCTGGGTGGCGCCAGTCGAACGGGCCGTAGCGCCGCGTGTAGCGGATCATCCGCTCGATCTCCATGTGGTAGGTGTCGCGAAGGAGGATCTTGCGGACGGTTGGGACGAGCATCTGCCCGGCGTCGGCGTGCTGTGGATCGAAGAGGATGGTCTCGAACTCGCGATTGCGCTCGCTCTCGGGCAGCTGGAAGAAGGCGGCCTGGAGTCGCGAGTTGGCGGAGGCTATCGCCCGCTGGAGCTCGACGTGTTTGAGCAGCTCGATGTCGGGCGAGACACCCGCGTCTGTGAGTCGGCGCACGAGGTCGCGTCCGCCGGGATATTGCTCGTAGAACTCCTCGAGTGAGGAGGGCGCGTCCTGGATGTACTCGAGGATCGCGATGCGTCGATCGATCATCGCGTCGCGCATGGCGAGTGTGGTCGTCGGCTCGGGGTCGTCGTCGGTCTTGGTGGCGCGTCGCGCCTCGAGGGCCGCGAGGGTGTCGGGGTCGTCGGGCTGCGGGCGATCGGGCGGCGGGCCAAGGACGAATGTCCACTCGCGCGCGAGCTGGCGCTTGTAGTACAGGTGCGCGTCGTCGGTCGGGCCCTGGATCTTGTGCACGAAGATCCAGGCGAGCTCCTTGTGGATGAGCGTGGACGCGGGGTTCTTGGGGATGCCCTCAGAGCGCAGGAGCTCGATGCCCGCGTTCACCCACTGCCATCGCTCGGAGGACGTGGCCGTGGCGACGGAGACGTTGTAGGCGAGGTTCCAGCCGTGGAAGACCCAGACGCGTGGGAATCGCGGCTGGAGTTTTGTGATGGCGCGCGCGACCTCGATGGCCTCGAAGAACTTGCCCTGCGTCTTGAGATCCTGCGCCTGCATCCAGAGCAGGTTGACGAACAGCCCGCGGAAGGCGCCCATGGCGATGCCCAGCGCGACCTCGGGTGGGTCGGCCTCGGTGGCGCGATCGGCGTAGTTGAGCTGCGCGCGCCCCGCCTCGGCGCTGATGCGAGGCGTCAGCGCCACCGAGGCGCTGAGACTGAGCAGCAGTGTTGCGGAGGCGATGATCTGTATCTTCGTGTTCAGGCGCATGTGTGATTCAGTGTCCCGAGTAGATGGCCAGCTCTCGGCGCTTGAAGATCTGCCATGCGGCGAAGAGCGCCGCCGTGGCCCAGGCGCTGATGATGAGGAACCCCTGGGCGAGCGAGCCCCACGAGAGGAGACGCCCCTCGACGAGGTTCTGTCCCGGTCGGATCGCGTCGTAGGCCGTGAACATCCACGCGACGGGGCGCGCGATGGCTGCGATCGTCTGGCGCACGATCACGAACTGGTCGTTCTTCTCGGCCATGCTGAGGTAGATGCCGATGCCCTCGTTGAGGAAGCCTGAGGTTTCGGCGGCGAACAGTATGAGTGCGGTCAGGAAACAGGCGACCGGGAAGCTCAGGGAGGCGGCGCCGAAGACTCCGACGGCGGCGAGGAACCCGAGCTTGATGAGCATAGCGCTGAAGATGCGTATGAAGTTGAGCTCGTAGCCACCCGCGGTGTAGAGAATCTTGAGCTCGTCGGGCGGGAATCTGAAGGAGAACGGATTGAGCTGTCCGGTGAACGGGTCACCGTTGATGACACCAATCTCGAGCCTGCCGTTGTCGTCGATGACATCCGGACGGAGCGTGATGGACATGGAGGTGTCGAGCGGCACCTCCTCGACGATCGGGATCTCGTTGACCAAGAAGACGAGGCGATAGAGCTCGGTGGGATTGTTGAATCCAGCGTGGATCTTGTAGCGCAGCGTGATTGGCCTGCCCTTGCGCCTGGCCTCGTGGAGATTCTCGAAGAGGAAGTTGCGCTGGCGGAAGCCGCTCTCGTCGGCGGCCTCGACGTTGCGCGTGGACATGATGTAGGCGTCGAGCGCCTCCTTCTGGAATTCTGCCCGGAGCTGCTCCACGTTCGCGCCGGGATCGCGATCGAGCGCCTGCTGGATCTGGATGTCGACGGCCTGGCGGAGGAGGTTGACGTCCGGCGAGGGAGTGGTTGGCATGCGGTGCTCGCGTGCGATGAGCACCTGCGACTCAAGGATGAGGCGATCCTCGGTCGGCATGGACGATCCGCTGGCGTTTACGAAGGGCGACAGCTCACCGATGGCGGGCTGGCGTCGAAGATGCTCGGTGAAGAAGAAGATGCCCGCGGCGGCGACGGAGATGAGCGCGACGTTGACGATCATGATGCCCAGCCACTTGCCCAGGATGTACTGCAGCGAGGAGATAGGCTTGCAGACGGTCGTCCAGATGGTGCGATCGCGCTGCTCGAAGGCGACGGTCGCGCAGGAGAAGAAGAGCGTGAGCAACGCGAGCGTCCAGAACGTTGCGATGGACGCGTACTTGAGGAATGTCTGGACGCGATAGCGGAGCGGCGATGTCTCGTCGAGGAAGAGGGGCATGGACGCCAGCAACGCGATGAGCATGACGATGAAGATCAGCCCGATCTTCATGCGGACCGCCTCGTTGAGGACGTTCCTGGCCACGGCGCTGAGGGGGTGCGTGGGAGAGAGCAGCAGGCGGAGCCCCTCGAGCGAGGCGAAGAAGGACGAGCAGAGCACGACAACGCCCATGGAGAGCACGCCGAGCGAGTGCGTTGGCTCGTAGAGCAAGAGTGGCGCGACGACGACGGACGATGCGAGCAGGAGCGCCAGATAGGTCAGCGCGAGCCCGAGCCAGGTGACGATGATGGCCAGCGCGCCGAGCGAGAGCGTGGCGAGCGCGACGGTGAGTGTGGCGTCGCGCGATCCGATGATGCGGCGGATGTCGCTGGCGGTGGTGATCTGGATGTCGGCGGACTCGACGCCCTCGACCTCCGTGGGCTCGCCGGTGGAGGTGGGAGACGGCTGGTCCTGCTGCTGGATCGACTGGCTCGATTGTGTGGCGTCCGGCGCGTTGATGACCACGAGCCAGGTCGCGAAGAAGGCAACCGCGATGAGTGCTATGGCTATCGTCGCGAAGATCTTGAACGGTTTTCTTCGCTGGATGAGCAGCAGTGCCTTGACGCGCTCCTTGAGCGTCACGTCGAGGGCTCCTGCTTGTCGTCACCCATGAGCCCTGAGATGACATCGAGGTCGACGTTCTCATCGGGCTCGGGTGACTCGTACTGCGGGCTGGATTGCCTGGGCGGAGCGGCGGGTGATTCGGGCTCTTTCATGAGCTCGGAGATGGCGTCGAGATCGGCGCGGGGCTCTGCCTGCTCATCCTCGGGCGCTGGCTCGTCGGGCGCTGGCGGGACGTGATCATCATCCTCATGAGTGGAGACCAGCTGCGAGATCAGCGCGTCGCCCTCGAGCCTCTCGGGCTCCTCACCCTTGAGGAAGCCGGCCGTCTGGCCACCCATGCCGGCGCCTGCGGTCTCGACCTTCTCCGCCACGGCCTGCTCGACGATGTCGAGGAAGAGCTCCTCGAGTCGCTGTCGTGGCTTGATGACCTGACGGACACGATGGCCTGTGTTCTGCTGGAGAGTGGTGGAGAGCGATTCGATCTGTGAGTCATCGACGGCGTCGATCTCTATGAGCGTTCGCTTGTGATCGGTGAGCAGCTCGTCGCAGGTGCCCTCGGCGCGTTTGCGTCCGCCGTAGAGGATGGCGAGACGGTCGACGACGTCCTCGACGTCTGAGAGCTGATGGCTGGAGAGGAGTATTGTCTTGCCCCTGCGTCCGAGCTCGATAATGAGGTCCTTGACCTGGCGAGTGCCGATGGGATCGAGCCCTGATGTCGGCTCGTCGAGCACGAGGAACTCGGGATCGTTGATGAGCGCCTGGGCGAGACCGATACGGCGCTGCATGCCCTTGGAGTACTCCTTGACCTGACGATCGGCGACGGCGGTGAGGCCAACCATGTCAAGGAGCTCATCGGTGCGCTTGCGTCTGGTCGTGAGCGGGATGGAGAAGAGCTTCCCGTAGTAGTCGAGCGTTTCTCGTGCGGTGAGGAACGGGTAGAGGTAGGACTCCTCGGGGAGCACACCGATGCGTCGCTTGGTCTGGACATCGGTCGGCGGCTTGCCGAAGACGGCGATGCGGCCCGAGGTGACGTGGAGGAGCCCGAGCATCATCTTGATGGTGGTGGACTTGCCGGAGCCGTTGGGGCCCAGCAGGCCGAAGATCTCACCTCGCTCGATACTCAGATCGAGTGTATCAACGGCTCGGACGCGCGATCGGAGCCAGAAGTCCTTGAAGACCTTGGTGAGTCGCTGCGTGAGCACGACGGGCTGGTTTGACTGGGCGGCTTTCATACGGATGCGCGCGTCTTCCTGTTACTGGTTGGATTCCTGCTCGAGCTGGCGGCGCTTGCGCTCCTGGCGATCCTTCCGGTATCCCTCGAGGACGGCGTCGAAGCGAGTCTGCATCGTCTCGGACGCCTCACGAGAGTTTCGCTCGCGTTCGAGTGCCGACGCTATGTCGGGATCAGGATTCAAGTTAGTCCAGACCTCGCTTGCGCCACGGGGCACCGAGAAGATCTCAGCGGAGGCGAAATCGAGGAACTCTGTGTAGGCGGAGGTCCATTCGGAGGCGATAAAGACATCGGGGTTGGTTCGGTACTGCTGCAGCTTTGCCTGGAAGCGTTCGGCCTCGGCCTGCGCCTTGGTGACAACGTCGGTTCGGTAGCGTCTGGCGTCTGAGATGATCTGCGAGACGAGCCCCGAGACCTGCGTCTCGGCGCCCGGGTCCTGGGGATCCATCAGCGCGTCGATGGAGTCCAGTATCTGCTCGGCGCGGGCGTCATCGCTCGTGGAGAGCGCCAGCTCGTACTCGTCGATGAGGTCGAGGATCCGCTCGTGCGCGAGTCCCGCGATGTTGGTCAGCGCCTCGCGCGATTGCTGCTCGGCCTCCTCGCGCGCTCTGATGGCCTCGGCCTCGGACGTGGAGACCGACTGGTACTCGTCGTAGATGGCCAAGGGCGGGATGCGCTGGTCGAGAGTGATCCGATCGATGCGAACGCCCGACTGCATGGAATCCAGGGCGCGCTGCGCTGAGGCGCGCACGGCTTCTTCGATCGTCTCGTTCGATGCCGACGAGGAGAGCTGGCCGAGGAAGCCATCAACGGGGAGCTCTGCGATGGTGTGGACGGCGGCTCGCTCTATGGCGAAGCGAACGATCTGATCTGTGTTCTCCGGGTGCATCGTCGAGGCGAAGGTGGTTGCGTCCTCGACCTTGTAGACCGCGGTCCACTGCGCGTGGGCGAGATTGCCGTCGCCCGTGATGAGCGCGCCATCGCTGGCGGGATTGAGCGTTCGGAATGACCCGGCGAGGGACTCGAGCGCTCTGGCGCGCTGGTTGTCGGTCAGATCGGGCATGAAGGAGTCGTCGATGCGGAGCGTGCGCTGGCCGACGGAGACCTTCACGAGCTCTCCGACAGGGTAGGGCCAGTGGAACTGCTGGCCCGATGGCAGGTCGGTGCCGCGCACCTTGCCGAAGAGGAGCTCGATGCCGCGCTGCCCCTCGCCGACGGTGTCGAAGCCGGACCCGACGAAGAGGATGACGAGCGCGACCATGACGACCTGGATGAACCTGTACGTGATGCGCAGGGCGTCCGCGAGCGACTGCTGCGCCGGATCGAGCGAGATCTCATCGGAGTCGATGGAATCCTGCTGGGGCGGCGCGGGCTCCGGATTCAGTGGATCGAGCGGATCGGTCACTGCGAGTCTCCTGCGGACGAGACAGAATCGGCGTCACCGAGTTCCTCGGAGATGGCTTCGACGGAGTTGGGATCGAAGATGCTCATGCCGGGATTCGACGTCGGGAGCACGAGCGTTGTGCGCTTGGCGTAGAACGACCTGAGGAAGTCGAGCTGCTGGAGGAAGACCGCCAGCTCGGGTGCCTCGTTGAGCTGTGCGTACCACTGCTGTGCCTCGCGATCGCCCTGCACGCGGATGGACTCTGCGCGTCGGTCGGCAAAGCTCTTGATGCGTCGTGCGGCGGACTCGGACTCGGCGGTGATGGTCTGCGCGACCGACTGCCCGCGCGATCGTGCCTCCGCCGCGAGGCGCTGGCGTGTTGCCTTCATTCGCTCGAACACCTGCTTGGTCGTCTCCTCGGGGAGAACGACGCGGTGGATGCCCACGAGCAGCGGCTGGATGCCGTAGTCGGAGAGGCGGAACGATCCCTCGTTGGCATCGGCCCCCTGGAGTCTGGCGAGGATGGCATCCTCGAGCTCGGGGAGACTCGAGTTGCCCGTCGTGGTGAACAGGTCTGAGAGCGCGTACGAGGAGACCTCGGAGAGCGCCGAGCGCAGGAGCGAGCGGAGCGTGTCGGAGGCCTGGGCGACGTGGTCGCGTTCCTCTGCGCCGGCCTCGGAAAATCGGCGGTAGAAGGCGAGCGGGTCGTCGATCTTCCACGTGAGGAACGCCTCGACGATGACCTGGCGGTTGTCGGCGGTCTGCTGCGTCTCGCCGCGTGCCTCGAGCAGGCGTGCGCGGGTGTCGTAGATGGTGACCCGCTGGACCGGATAAGGCCAGCGGAAGGCGAGACCGGGGTTGGTGTCGACGGCGTTCTCCCCGGAGGCGTTGTTGAACGTCGCGACCACCGCCGCCTCTGTGAAGCGGAGTGAGTAGGAGAGCATGAACGTGGCGAACACGGCGACGATCACGAACGCGATGATGTAGGTGACGTAATTGCGCACGATTCTGTCCTTAGTTGTTCTGGTTGGCGTCGCGGATGTCGAATCCGGCGATGTTGGATTGGATCTCTTCGAAGTTAAGCCTGATGTGCGGCTCGTCGAACGCGGTGATGTAGACGCGTGCGTCGCGCACCGCATCGAGAATGGTGCGGAAGTAGTGCTTGGAGGCGTAGGCGGCAGGCGCGGCCCGGAAGAGGGCCACCTGCCCGCTCTGGCGGATTGCCTGCGTGCGCACCTGCATGTGCTTCTCCCATCGCTCGGCCTTGGCCAGGGCTATCTGGATGGCGGCCTCGCCCCCCGCCTGGGAGAGGAGCTCGTCGATCTGCGCCTCGGTGGTGGCGATCTCGGCGGGATCGGCGCCGGCGGCTTTGCGTGACTCGAGGATGTCGAGCAGCTCGACGATCTGCTCGGCCAGCTCGACGTCGCCCGCGATGTTCGTGAGTGTCTCGATGGCCAGCGCCTCGGCCTGCGCGATCGTGGTCTCGGCGAACTGCTCGGCGGAGACGACCTGCTCGAAGGTGAGCGCGACGTCGTCGTCGGAGGGCGGGTGCGCGCCCGCGATGCCCGCGAAGAGGACGTTCACACCTGCGCCCTGCCCGTCGTTGAGCTGTGCGAAGGCGCTCGAGATGCGACGCTTGAGTTCCTGGTTGATCTGCGATCGTTGCGGCCCGAGGATCTCGTTGATCGAGCGAGACCCGAGGTACTCGATGAAGACGCGCGAGGCGACCTTCCTGAGCAGGTCCTTGCGGATCGCGTCCGGGTCGCTGGGGTCCGTCGAGTCCGCGGCGAGTTGCAGGTAGGTGTAGAGGTCCGTGACCTCGAACTGGATCGGGAACTCGACGGCCAGGAGCGAGATGTCGAGGCCTGTCGTTTGTGCGCCCGTCGTGTTGTCGGACTGGACGATCTGGAACTGCTCGTCGGAGCCGTGGGGCTCCGTCCAGATGATGGGCCCGAGCCCCGAGGGCTTGGGCGTGCCGATGTTGAGCTCGTTGACGGAGTGCGCCGGGTAGGTTCGGAGCGATTGCCACGGCCATGGCCACTTGAGATGGAAGCCCGACTCGACCGTCCGCTTGTACGCCCCGAAGTGTGATATCACGCCGCGCTCGTTGGCGTCGACCACGGCCAGACACGTGAGCCCGAGCAGGATGACAACTGCCAGGCCGGTGAGCTTCCAGAGCGATCGCGAGAGCAGCTGATAGAACCACGTCGAGGAGACATCGAACCCGAACTGGTAGTTGATGGCCTCGTTCAACGACTCGGCGATCTTGTCGGGCGCCGCGACGAAGCCCAGGATGCGGGAGTCGAACGCCGGGCGGGGGACCTCGCCGGCCTTTCGCGGGCGATAGATATTGAGGATGAAGTTGAGGTAGACCTCAGCGCCGAGCACGACCATCAGGGATGGGAGGATGACGTGCATGTATCGGAGGGCGAGGTCGGAGCCGATGTAGCTGATGCCGTGGGCAACCGCCAGAAGGAGCCCGACGAGCGAGGCGCCGACGGCCATGGCAGCGCCGGCGCGGAGGTTCGTCCAGACCTGCTGCTTGGCCATGCCTGCGGCGTAGCGTGCGAAGACAAACCCGACGATGGCGATGCCCAGCCCGAGCGAGACGGCCCAGCCGGTCTGCTCGGGTGGTGCGAACGTCTCGACGTTGAGCCGCTCGCGTCCGATGGTGAATCGCCAGATGCCCAGCCCGATCAGCGCACCGCCCAGGAGCAGGCTGACGGCGGGCACCAGGAAGCGGTGCATCCATGCCAGTCGCGCTGCGGCGACGCGGAAGTCGGCGGCGTTGCCCTCGAAGACGGACGCCTCTTCGATGTTCGCCGAGGAGAGCATCTCCTCGGAGGCGGCCTCGACACGCTCGAGCTTGTGTTGGTGGAAGACGAGCGACAGGACGATCCAGGAGGCGAGCCCGAGGATGGTGTAGTAGAAGGCTGTCTCGGCCAGCGGATCCTGCCCGAACACGGAGTACAGCAGGAACGTGACAGCGATGCCGATCTGGATGACCAGTCCGATGAGGGAGGCACGCGTGGCGCGGGTGTATGCGAGCGGGTCGGCTTTCATCATGGTGTGGATGTGGTCCTCGAAGGCGCGTGTGCGATGCGTCTGGTCATGAGGCGTGGAAGACACTCCATGGACCGGCCCAGAATTGGGGTGAGACGAGATTTTACCCGAGGGTCGGTCCTGTTTCCTGCGCAGCCATCGGCGTCGCGGGGAGAGCCCCTTGAACACATCGACACAGCATGGCGTATGGGGTGAGTACGCGGGCTGGTCTCGTGAAGTTCATCGGGATTACGATGTCTGGCCGAATTCTCTCGCACACGGATCCAGGGACCAGTACCAGAGTCTATTGAACGCCCATGCTCGGACAGATACTCGCCATCGCTCGCAACACGTTCCTGGAGAGCATCCGCCAGCCCATCTTCTTTATCCTACTTGTGACTGGCGGAATACTGCAGATTCCCAACACGCTCCTGGCGTTGTACTCGATGGACTACTCGGACAGCGCGGAGGTCTCGGCGGATCACAAGCTGCTGCTGGATATGGGGCTGGCCACGGTGTTCGTCGTCGGGCTCCTGCTGACGGCGCTGATATCAACCGCGGTGCTCTCGCGCGAGATCGAGAACAAGACGGCGTTGACTGTGATCTCCAAGCCGATCGGGCGACCGCTGTTCATCCTCGGGAAGTATCTGGGTGCCGTGGGCGCTGTGCTGGTCGGCGTGCTGATCCTGCTGATCTTCTTCCAGTTCTCGCTGCGTCACGGGACGCTCTCGACGGCACGGGATGGCATCGACGGCCCGGTGGTGGTCTTCGGCATGCTGGCGATGGGGTTCTCGATAGGGCTGGGCGCGTGGGGCAACTACTTCTACGGATGGGTGTTCTCGTCGACGTGCGTGGCGACCATGGTTCCCTCGCTGCTGCTGGCACTGCTGATGACGTGGCTGGTGAGCGCTGAATGGGAGTGGCAGCCGATCTCGGAGGACTTCAAGCCGCAGATCATGCTCGCGTGCGCGTGCGTGGCGATGTCGATGGCGGTGCTGACGTCGGTGGCTGTGGCGGCCTCGACGAGGCTTGGGCAGGTGATGACGCTCGTCGCCTGCGCGGGTGTGTTCATGCTGGGGCTTCTGTCGAACTCGTTCTTCGGCGCGCCGGCGTACACCAACACGAAGCAGGCGACGATCTTCTCGACAACGCTGATCGACGACAGCGACGGAGACTTCTCCGACGCGGGCGACACGTACGATCTGCTGCTCGATGGTCCGATGCTCGAGCGCGTGCGCGCGGGCGACAACCTGCACTACGGGCCGAGCCCCAACGGCATAGGGTTCGTGACGGGCGAGCAGCTCCCCTACGAGGGCGATCCGCTCGACGAGCAGGACATCTATCGAGACACCCAGTCGTCGATCGTGGTGACGGAGTATCGCGACAACCCGCCTGGGCTGGTGATCCGCAACGCGGGGAGCCACCCGGTCGGCAGGGCGCCGATGGAGGGGGACTCGCTGTTTCTGGAGCCGACGCGTGTGAACCGCGCCTCGGCGTTGGCATGGGGCGTCGTACCGAACATGCAGTTCTTCTGGCTTGTGGACGCGATCACGCAGGCGCACACCATCCCGCCACGATACATCGGGCTTGTCGGGCTCTACGCGATCGCGCAGATCATCGCGATGCTCGCCCTGGCGACGATGCTGTTCCAGTCACGTGATGTCGGATGAGCCTGCGGTGTAGTGCTCTGGTCGGTTCTTGATGACACCGAACCAGATCATGCAGAAGACGGGCCATGCCAGGCCCAGCACGATACCGAGCACAAGCCCGAGCATGCCTCCGGATTGAGCGCCTGCCTGCTGCGAGAAGTCCGCGTCCGGATTCGCCTCGATCCACTGGGCGATCTGCTCCTGGTAATCCAGATTGACCCACGTGCTCCCGAGCGTGATGACAACTCCGCCCAGCGCGTAGATCAGAAAGCACGTGCGTGCCAGTGGCGACTGCACGAGCAGCATGATGCCGGAGATGAGCAGGAACACTGCCCAGATGAGCCCGACGACGACCGCTGCCGCCAGCGGGAGATTGATCGAGAGCATCACGTCGGGCACGCCGCCCTGCATGTTGCCTGCGGCAGACTGCATGAGCGACGGGCCCACGAAGATCCACACGCCTCCGAGCAGGGAGAGCAGGAGCCCGATCGCGCCCCAGATGATGGAGATGACGCCCACCGGCTTGATCCAGCCCGGCTTTGGCACAAACTCCTCGATCTCGTCGAAGTCGTCCGGGTTCGCGACGTAGACGTTGTCGGGTGTGTTCTGGTCGGTCATGATGAGGTGTTCCCCTTTGCGGAGAGTTATTGGGGAAACACACCCAATCGTTGCAGGAATCTCAGAGCTGCTCGAGGAAGCGGATGTCGTTCTCGAAGAGCATGCGGATGTCGGGAATGTTGTAACGCCCCATCGCGATGCGCTCGATGCCGAAGCCGAAGGCCCAACCGGTCCACTCCTCCGGGTCGAGGCCGACGGCCTCGAAGACGTTGGGGTCGACCATGCCGCAGCCGCCCAACTCGACCCACTGGGCGGGCTTGTCCTCGCGCAGGCGGATCTTCATGTAGAACTCGGCACTTGGCTCGGTGAAAGGGAAGTAGGAGGGCACAAGGCGGATCTCGGCGTCGTCGCCGAAGTAGGCGCGCGCGAACTGGTAGAGCGTGGTCTTGAGGTGCGCCATGGTGACGTCACGATCGACGTAGAGGCCCTCGAGCTGGTGGAACATGAACGAGTGCGTGGCGTCGACGGTGTCGGGGCGGTAGACGCGCCCGGGTGCAATGATCTTCAGCGGCGGCTTGCGGTTCTCCATCGTGCGGATCTGCACGGTGGATGTCTGCGAGCGGAGCATGCGCGGGCGCGGGGTCGGTTGCTTCTCGTCGATGTAGAAGTTGTCGATCGGGTCGCGTGCCGGGTGGCCAGCGGGGATGTTGAGCTTGATGAAGTTGTGCTCGTCGTCCTCGAGCTCGGGGCCGGTGACGGACTCGAAGCCCATGCGGGAGAAGACCTCGATGAGCTCCTCGATGACGCGTGAGATGATGTGGCGTCGCCCGAGCGGGATGTCGATGCCCGGAAGGGTGACATCGAGCGCGGGTCCCGCGGGTGCCCCCCCGCTGGCGAGTGTCTGCTGGCGCTCCTTGAAGGAGGACTCGAGAGCCTTCTTGACCTCGTTGAGGCGCTTGCCGACCGCGGGCTTGTCCTCTCGGGGGACATTCTTGAGGGCGTTGGCGGCGTCCTTGAGCCTGCCCTTGGTGCCCAGGTACTCGATGCGCCACGACTCCAGGGCGTCGTCGTCCGAAACGTCGGCGAGCTGGGCCAGGCCCTGGGATTCGAGTTGTTCGAGCTCGTCGAGCATGGTGGCTTCCATAGGGGCGATGAGGATACCGCAGGCGCATCGATCGCCCAAGTGTGTGCATCGGCCAGAGCGGTTGTGTACCTTGCCCCGATGCCCGAGGCGGAGACCACCAGCACGGACGCGTCGACCGATCGCGAGCTGGTGCGCCTGCGCGTGCTGGCATCGGGATCGGGCGGAAACTGCTCGGTGCTGGTCTTCGGAAAGGGCAAGTCGGCCCGCCTCGCCCTGATCGACTGCGGGCTCTCGCCACGCAAGACGAGCCAGCTGCTGGCGCGGATCGGGCACTCGATGCACCAGGTCCGCGACATCGTGCTGACGCACATGGATTCCGACCACTGCTACCTCGGCTGGGGCGGCAAGGTCCCCACGGGTGTGACTGTGCACGTGGCCAGGAGCCATCTGAAGCGTGCCGAGCGCCTGGGGTTCCTGTACACGCGCGTGAGCGTGTTCGACGATCGCGAGCGGTTCCGCGTGCAGGACGCGGAGGTGGACCCGCTGATGCTCTCGCACGACGAGGAGGGCGTGGCGTCGTTCCGGTTCGATTTCGGCGGAGAGCGCATGGGTTTCGCGACGGATCTGGGGCGCGTGCCTGGCGAGTTCATCGAGCACTTCGCCGGCGTGGAGGTGATGGCGATCGAGTCGAACTACTGCCCGCGATTGCAGGTGCACTCGCACAGGCCACAGTTCCTGAAGGACCGCATCATGGGCGGTGCGGGGCACCTTTCCAACACAGAGTGCGTCGCTGCGGTCGAGGCGATCAACCCCAAGCACCACGTCGTGCTGCTGCACCTGTCACGACAGTGCAATGACCCGACGATCGCGCGACAGGGGCACGAGGACATGCCCTACGAGCTGACGATCACGGATCAATTCACACCGACGGATTGGATTCGGCTGACGGGATTCGAGTCCGGCGAGGCGCTGCCGAACGAGCAGCTAACGATCTTCCCGAGGCGCTTAGTCAAACAGTAATCGTCTTCGGCTCGACGTCGGTCAGGATCTCCGCCTCGGTCTTGGAGACGACCTCGTCCACCGTCACGCCCTCGGCGAGCTCGGTCAGGCGGAAGCGCTGCGTTGACTCGTCCATCTCCAGCACGCACAGATCGGTGATGACCATGTCGATGCACTTCTGGCCGGTCAGCGGCAGGGTGCACTCCTTGAGGATCTTGGCGTCGCCCTTCTTGGTGACGTGCTCCATGGCGACGACGACCTTGCGCACGCCCGCGACGAGGTCCATCGCGCCGCCCATGCCCTTGATCATCTTGCCGGGGATCATCCAGTTGGCGATGTCGCCCTCCTGCGAGAGCTGCATGGCGCCCAGAATGGCCAGCTGCACGTGGCCGCCTCGGATCATCTCGAACGAGTCGCTCGAGGAGAAGTACGCGGCTCCTGGCACAGCTGTAATAGTCTGCTTGCCGGCGTTGATGAGGTCGGCGTCGACCTCATCGTCGGTCGGGAAGGGGCCGATGCCCAGCAGGCCGTTCTCGGATTGCAGCCAGACCTGCATGCCATCGGGGATGTGGTTGGCCACGAGCGTTGGCATGCCGATGCCGAGGTTGACGACGTATCCGTCGCGCAGCTCCTGGGCGGCACGCCTGGTGATTCCGTTGCGATCGAGTGGCATGAGCGCACGATACCACAAGTTCGCACAAAAGACCGGACGGCGTTTTCCGAGAATCAATGACCGTCTTTGAAGGAGGAATCGGTGTCGGCCAGACTCGGCGAGGACGCGGGCTGGTCCTGCTCGTGGATGGTGATCGCCACGCCGGTGCCCGGCTCCATGCGAATGCGCATCATCGTGTCGAAGTCGAACTTCCGGCCTGTGAGCGCGTCGATGCCCGAGCCAACGATTCCGATGGGACCGAAGATTATGTTGCCCAACGCCCACCCGTTGTAACGCCGATCGAGCTTCATGACGTGCGTCTTGTAGCCGGGCAGCTCGAAGGTGACGATCTTCGGGCCGCCACGCCGCTTCACGCGCACAACGACTGGTATGTGCCCGGATTCGATGCCATCGATCTTCACGAGCGCCCCGGACGGCTCGGATTCGAATGCGACGCTCTGATACGATCGGCGCGCGATGGATGCGCAGCCGGCCAGCCCCATCGTCGACACGATGAGCAGCGTGAGGACACAGGCCATTGATCGTGCGATCGGCATGGCAGCCATACAGACGCGTCGGTCACGTGACGCTGCAGGATGAGGAGAATCGTGCGGACTCGGACCCAGCGGGACGGGTTATGCGTGCTGGGTTATTGGGTCGTTCGCTGCTCGATGCGCTTCTCTGAGGTGGTGACGACGATCATGTCCACGTACGCGCCGGGCAGGTGGACATGGTCGGGGTCGATGTCGCCCGTCTCGACGAGCGTGTCCACCTCGACGATGGTGACGCTGCCTGCCTGGGCCATCATGGGATTGAAGTTGCGCGCGGTCTTGCTGAAGAGCAGGTTGCCAGCGCGATCGGCGGTGTCGGCCTTGACCAGCGAGATGTCGGCCTTGAGCCACGTTTCCAAGACATAATCTCTACCGTCGATGTTCCGCGTCTCCTTGCCCTCTGCGATCTGTGTGCCGAAGCCGGTCGCCGTGAAGAAGGCGGGGATGCCGGCGCCGCCAGCGCGGATGCGCTCGGCCAGCGTGCCCTGCGGGTTGAACTCGACCTCCAGCTCGCCCTCGAGGAACTGGCGTGCGAACTCGTCGTTCTCGCCCACGTAGCTGGAGACCATCTTCTTTATTTGTTTGGTTTGGAGCAGGAGGCCCAGGCCCCACTCGTCCACGCCGGCGTTGTTGGAGATGCAGGTGAGGCCCTTCACGCCCGAGTCGCGGAGCGCGATGATGAGCTGCTCGGGTATGCCGCAGAGCCCGAAGCCCCCCGCCATGACGGTGATGTTGTCCCTCAGGACGCCCTCGTCCTTGAGGCGTGCCATGGCGGCGGCCGGCGAGTCGATGACTTTGTTGACCATAGTGCGGGACAGGATAGCAGAGGGCATCGGACACTTCAGTGTGTCATTTACTGGGGTTTTTTCTTGCGTCAAATCGCGGCGTTCTCGTAGGGTGAACTCAGAAAACACAGCGAAACGAGGAAACCCATGTTGAAGAAACTGCTGCTCGGATTCTCTCTTATCGTGCCCAGCTCATCCGCCCTCGCCGGCGACCTGACCCCGCCGTCGGGGCCGGTGCAGGAGACGGATCGTGTCACGCTCAACGCCCAGGTTATATCGCTGCCGTACACGATCTCGTCACCGGGCTCGTACGTGCTGACAAGCGATTTTTCTTCGGCGGCGTTCGCCAACGGCATCAAGATCGACGCCAACGATGTCACGCTCGATCTCAACGGCTTCTCGATCACCAACACGGGCCCGGGCACGAGCGGGATATTCGTGGATCCGAACGTCCTGAACGTCACCATCAAGAATGGCAGCGTCATCGACTGGACCGTGGGCGTCAACGCGGCGGCTTCGATGCATGTTCGGGTGATCGGCGTGACGGCGCGAGGCTCGAGCACTGGCATCCAGGTGGGCCCGAGTTCGCTCGTGTCGAATTGCTCGGCCTATGACGTCACCGAGGGCTTCGAGGTGTACGGCGGCACACTCATCACTGATTGCACAACACAGAACGCATCGACGGGATTCACGCTGTACACCGGCTCGAGCGCGCGGGACTGCGTGAGCGAGTCGAGCACGACTGGGTTCCAGATGGATTCCAACTCGAGCGCGTTCAACTGCGTGACGAACAACAACTCTGGGCGTGGGTTCCAATTCTTGGCTAACACTTCGAACATCAGCCTGCAGAATTGCAAATCAAGGGGCGGCAATCATGGCGTCTTGATCGACACTACCGATGGATTCACCATCGATGGGCTCGAGGCCTCACAATCAAATTTTGGTATCCAGTGCCAGGGCATGAATGGTGTGATCTCGAACAGCACCATCAAGAGCACGGGGCTCGATGGCATACTGCTGTCCGGCACGGCGACTGGCATCCACATATTTGGCAACTCGATCCACGGCAGCTCGACGTACGGCATCCGTGCGAGCCCCGTCGCTGGCAACCTGATCACGCGAAACACTGTCAATGGCCCGACGAATCCGTACGACCTGGGAGCGAACAACTCCTACGGCCCGATCGTCGACCTCTCGGCGGGCGGGGATATGTCGACGTTGGCCGACCCGAACAACACGCATCCGTGGGCGAACTTCGAGTATTAAGGCTCCCGATCGAGTCCGGACGTGTGCTATAATGCTTGCATCGGGGCCTGGGCCCTCGTCAGCGATGGTATGCAGCCCAAGACTCGGAGTTCCCTGACATGACGACCGCCTCCTCGAAGCCCGCTGTGGACGCATCGGCCGCCACGGATCCGCTGTCCCTCATCGACGTCGATCACGTGCGTTTCTACGTGGGCAACGCCAAGCAGGCCGCCTACTTCTACGCCAACACCTTCGGCTTCCGGATCGACCAGTACTCCGATCTGACGACCGGCTCGCGCGAGGAGGCCAACTACCTGCTCACGCAGGGCAACATCCGCTTCCTGCTGACCACCGGCATGCACGCCGACCACCAGGCCTCCGAGGAGGTCAAGCTCTACGGCGATGGCGTCAAGGACATCGCGCTGACGGTGCACGACGCGACCGCCGCCTACGAGCAGGCGCTGCGAAACGGCGGCGAGAGCGCGTACGAGCCGCAAACGTACTCGGATGAGAAGGGCTCGCTGACCAAGGCGGGCATCAAGTGCTACGGGCGTGCGATCCACTCGTTCGTCTCGCGCACGGGCGAGTACGCGCTTCCCACCGTGAAGAAGGGCGGCAGGTTCGCGCCGATCTTCGAGATGGTCGGCGAGTCGCCATTGAATGACTACAACGCCAAGAACCCGGCGGGCCTCAAGTACGTCGACCACTGCGTGGGCAACGTCGAAGAGGGCAAGATGAACTTCTGGGTGTCGTGGTACGAGGACGTCATGGGCTTCAAGATGTTCAAGCACTTCGACGACAAGGACATCTCGACGGAGTACTCGGCGTTGATGTCGAAGGTGATGGCCTCGGGCAACCACCTGATCAAGATGCCGATCAACGAGCCGGCCGAGGGCAAGAAGAAGAGCCAGATCCTGGAGTATCTGGAGTGGCACAACATGACGCCCGGCGTGCAGCACGTGGCGCTGCGCACGGACGACGAGCTGGCGTCGATCGCCAACTTGCGCGGCAGGGGCGTCGATTTCCTGCGACTGCCGGACACCTACTACGAGCAGGTCTGGAACCGCGTGAACACGATGCTCACCGAGCACGGGCACGAGGTCGTGAAAGAGGACCACGACAAGATCAAGGATCTTGGCATCCTTGTTGATGCCGACGAGGACGGCTACCTGCTGCAACTGTTCACCAAGCCCCTGCAAGACAGGCCGACGCTGTTCTTCGAGATCATCTCGCGCCACGGCTCGCAGAGCTTCGGCAAGGGGAACTTCAAGGCGCTGTTCGAGGCCCTGGAGCTGGAACAGGAGCGCAGGGGGAATCTCTGAATCACTACAACTTTCCAACAATTTCGGAGATAAAAGACCCCATTGCGAGACGTGTTTATATGTCTATGGGGCATTTTGTCGCTGGCAATGACGACAGTGCCTTGTTAGAAATATTCCCTGCCATAGATTCCACGGCACAAGCTCTCTATCCTAACAATCGAGTTGGCACCAGAATCAAGAAGTTCCTTGATGCTTACTCTGACATTATAACTATCGGCGCTCTCGGGATAATAATCAAAGAGTTTAATTTAGGATTTTCCCACCCGTCAATAAAGCCTAGAAAAGACGGCACTGTAAAACTAAGCGCGATCCTCTATCACGTGTTCAGATGTGGCACCGTACATGAAGGACGACTGGACGAAAACGCAAGGCTAGTAGACGGACGCCACATAAAAGGTGACCCGCCCGACAAGATTGAATTGCCCAGAAAAATTATCTTTGGACTTAATCTATCTGTAATTACAAATCCATTACATAAAAATATCACTGCCGAACTACCCTGGACTGTAAACATCCAAGGCCACCATCCCACCTGCATGATTCCTCTCGCGGAATGTTGGGGGCAGCGTGATCGGCTTCTCGAGCTCAGAGAATTATTAAAACAGGTTCAACCTAATGAAGACGATGGGCCTCTGGACTGATCACACCAAAATCGCCACCAGGTTCTCCCGGCACCTTTTGACGGTGCCCAGAACGCCGCGCCCGTGGTCGATCCAGTCGACGCTGGTGTGGACGTTCTAAATATGGAACAATCGGGCATTCGGCGCGTATGTTCATTGGAGGCCCGTCATGATGACAAACCCGATCGTGATGCTTATCGCTATGACGCTCGCCACGGGAGACGCCGACGCACCAGAGCTCGGGATAAACCGTGACGGGCTCGTCGAGCTCGATGCTCAGACTCCGGAGCTGGTTGCGCTCATCGAGCAGCGCGTGGGCCCAGAGAACCCAGCGAAGCGTGTCGAGCAGGACGCCGACCAGCATCTCCAGCAGATGCTCATGGCGATCCAGCAAATGAATCAGCACGGCCCGGGACTCACGCTCTTCTTCCAGGTCGATCTGCCGGACGACACTTGGCCCCTGCTGTTCGAGCAGCCCCGTGACGTCGTCGCACTCGACGCAGAAGGAAACGATCTGACCGACATCAAGCCCGACTGGCAGGGAGAGCTTCTGTTTGTGAATCGCCATCAGCAGTTTCTCTGGATGCACGAGCCCCAGCGATACTTCACATTCACTCTCACGCCCACCTCGAGAGGCTCGGACTCGTTCGACCTCACAACGACGGTGCCGCTGCGTGTATCGACACAGCTCAGGACGCTGCGTGTGAAACTCCCGGTCAACGGCGAGGTAGCGCTCCCGATCGATGTGAACGACCCTGTCGAGCCGGTGCTGAGCTGGGGGCACGGATTCGAGAACACGGTGAATATCCAAATCCAACCCGGCACAGCGCGCCAGTACATCAAGAAAATCGCGTTGGTTTCAGGAGACCTTCGGGTGATCTCTACCGGGGGAGGCGGCGGTGAGGACCGCTGGAGCTACAGCTTCACGGCCGAGTTCAATGGCGACGTGGCCACGGTAGAGGTCGAGGTGTACACGGACATCAAGGTGATCCCGCTGGAGATCAACCTTGATGACGAGCCGCTGCCTTGAGCACACAAGAATCATCGACGTGTTCTTCAGGTAGCTCTTGATCGTTCCCAGAAGGGACGTGGCGAGGGCATGCCCACATCGCGGGGCCCCAAGGTGGTTGCGGTGCACGTGAAGATCGTGTGATTCCGTGCGCCTCTGCCTTGTACTCGTCTCGAGCTGACTCATACTAAAAAGACAGCACAGGGAACACAGGGGTACAGCACATGTCATATAGGTTTGCGCCGAGAGCGATTGGCGCGTGCGCGGGGCTGCTCATCGCGTGCCAGTCCCAGGGCATCATCATCCATAGCCCCTCGATGGGCTACGGCGGGTACGACGCGCTGCAGGCATGGGAGGTCGGGCAGACGTTCACGGCCACAGCGGATGAGACCGTGGATCGCATCGGGTTTCTGTACGTGAGCATGAATCGCTGGATGACTCCATCCACGATCACCATGAACGTGTACAGCGGAGACCAGGGCAACGCAGGTGAGTTGCTCCGCCAGATCGTCTACCAACCGGAAGACGTGGTGGCAACGACAGACGATGCGCCTGTCTGGACAGATTTCGTGTTCGAGCCGCTCCAGCTCGAAGAGGGCGCTGCGTACAGCGTGATGCTCCACTCGACCTGGTACTGGGGAATATTCACCTCGCGGACGGACACGTACGCGGGGGGAACCCGCATCGAGCACTACCAGGGGCAGGAGTTTATCGTGACGCCGGGCAACGATTACAACTTCCGCGTGATCCCATCACCGGGCGTGCTGTCGGCGTCGATGCTGCTTGGATGTGCGTCACTTATTCGACGTCGCCGCTGAATACTCGCGTCACACGAGAATCGTCGCCGGGTTCTCAAGATAGCTCTTGACCGTGCCGAGGTAGGCCGCGGCCATGGCGCCGTCGATGACGCGATGGTCGCTCGAGAGCGTCATCTGCATCTCGTGGCCCACGACGATGTCACCGCTGTCGTTGACGACCGGCTTCTTGACCGCGCCGCCCACCGCGAGGATCGCCACGTTGGGCGGGTTGATGATGGCGTTGAAGTGCTCGACGCCGAACATGCCCAGGTTGGAGATGGTGAAGGTGGAGTCGGACATCTCCTCGATGGAGAGGCCGCGCTCGCGCGCCTTGATCGCGAGCTCCTTGGTCTGGCTCGAGATCGTGCGCAGGGGCACGGAGTCGGCGTTGCGGAGCGTCGCGACGACCAGCCCGCCTCCTCGCTCCTCGGGGAGGGCGATGGCGACGCCCACGTTGACGTCCGGATGGATCTGGATGGCGTCGCCCAGGAAGGACGAGTTCACGAACGGGTGTTGGTGCATCGCCAGGGCGCACGCCTTGACGAGGAAGTCGTTGACGCTGAGCTTCACGCCCTGCACCTCGAGCTGCCCGTTGAGCTCCTTGCGGAAGGCCATGAGCTTGTCCATGCGCACCGTGACGGTGACCTGGTAGTGCGGGATGGTGCCCTTGGATTCGGAGAGGCGCGTCGCTATCGTGCGTCGCATGTTGTTGAGCTCGTGACGCCTGGCCTCGAGCTTCGCGACTGGCATCGACGGCGCGGGCGCGAGCGATGGTGCGCCTGAAGGCGCTGCTCCCCCACTGGCCGCCTCGACGTCCTTCTTGACGATGCGCCCCGACGGGCCCGAGCCGGTGATCGAGTGGAGATCGACACCCTTCTCCTCGGCGAGCTTGCGCGCCAGGGGTGACGCGAAGACGCGACCACCCGTGCCGTTGGTGGAGGGAGCGGCACCGTTGGTGGAGACACCGTTTGTAGTCGGCGCTGCAGGTGTCGCCACGGCGGTGGCGCTGGGTGTCTCGTCGGGTGTGTCCGATCCGGATTCCTGCTTGGCAGGCGCGCCAGATGCGGCGCCGGCGGAGGCGGCGGCCTCGGCGACGTCCTCCCCCTCCTCGGCGATGATCATGATCTGCTTGCCGACCTCGACGTTGTCGCCTTCCTGGGCGATGATCTTGGCGACGGTGCCGTCGTCGAAGCACTGGAGCTCCATGGTGGCCTTGTCGGTCTCGATGTCGGCGAGCACGTCGCCCGCGGAGACCTCGTCGCCCTCCTTGACGTTCCACTTGATGACGGTCCCCACCTCCATGGTGTCGGACAGTCTGGGCATGGTGATCTCGATGGGCATCGGTGACTCCGGAGCTTATGCGTTGCCTGTGGCTGACTGCACGGCGCTGATGATCTTGCGCGCGTTGGGGAGGTACTCGGCCTCGAGGTTCTTGGCGTAGGGCGTGGGCACGTCGTCGGTGTTCACACGGATGGGCTGGTGGTCGAGCAGGTCGAAGGCGCGCTCGCACACCTGGGTGATGACCTCGGTCGCGACGGAGCCGAAGGGCCATGACTGGTCGACGACGACGATGCGGTTGGTCTTCTTGAGCGAGTCGATGACGGAGAAGATGTCCAGCGGGCGCACGGTGCGCATGTCGAGCACATCGCAGCTGATTCCCTGCTTCTCGAGCTCGTCGCACGCCTCGAGGCAGAAGTTCACGGGCCTGCCAAAGCTCACGAGCGTGCAGTCGGTGCCGGTGCGTCGAAGCTCGGCCTGCCCGAACGGGATTGTGTACGTCTCCTCGGGGACCTCGCCCTTGTCGGAGAGCATGCGCTCGGATTCGAGGAAGAAGACGGGGTCGTCATCACGAATCGCGGTCTTGAGCAGGCCCTTGGCGTCGTAGGGGTTCGACGGAATCACGATCTTCACGCCCGGCACGTTGGAGTACATGGCCTCGACGCACCATGAGTGCGTGGAGCCGAGCTGCCCGCCCGCGCCGTTGTTGCCACGGAAGACAACAGGGCACCCCCACTGTCCGCCCGACATGTAGAGCATCTTCGGGACGTTGTTGAGGATCTGGTCGGCGGCGACAAGGGAGAACGACCACGACATGAACTCGATGATCGGGCGCAGGCCCTGCATCGCGGCGCCGACGGCCAGGCCCGCGAACCCGTTCTCAGAGATGGGCGAGTCGATGATGCGCTTGGGCCCGAACTCGTCGAGCATGCCCTGCGAGACCTTGTAGGCGCCGTTGTACTCGGCGACCTCCTCGCCCATCAGGAAGATGCGCGGGTCGTCGCGCATCTCCTCTTCCATCGCCTCGCGGAGCGCCTCGCGGAACTGGAGCGTTCTCATGACGCACCCCCGTTCTCGTAGAACGACGGATCGATCAGCGGGTTGGGTGCGCCCTGGACGTACTCGCCCAGCGGGCTCATGCCGGGCTGCGGGTTGACGAGGACGTCGGAGTAGAGCTCGGTCGCGGGGTCCGGGGAGGGTGAGTTCTCGGCGAACTTCACGGCCTCGCGGACGCGCGTGCGCGTCTCCTTCTGCATGGTCTTGTAGTCGTCCTCGGAGAGGCACTTGCGGTCTTGCAAGAGGTGTTTTGCCAGACGATCGATGCAGTCGTGGTCCTGGAAGCGCTGCACCTCGTCCTTGGTGCGGTATTTCTGTGGGTCGGACATCGAGTGGCCCTGGTAGCGGTACGTCTTGATGTCGACGAACGCGGGACGGACCTCGTCGCGACAGCGATCGATCAGCGGCTTGAAGCTGTCATAGAGGTTCCGGATGTCGAGCCCGTCGATGACCGCGGACTCGATGCCGTAGGCGTCGGCCTTCTTGCGGAGGTCGTGGGCCATGGTCGTGCCACGCTGTATGGACGTGCCCATGGAGTATCCGTTGTTCTCGACGATGTAGATGACGGGCAGCGAGAAGAGCCCGGCGAGGTTCATGGCCTCGTGGAGCGCGCCCTGGTTGAGCGCGCCGTCGCCCAGGTAGCACAGGGCGACCTTCTTGCTCTCGGTCTCGCCCGTGACCTCGCGCTGGTACTTGACGGCGAAGGCGAGGCCCGCGCCCAGCGGCGTCTGGGCGCCGACGATGCCGTGCCCGCCGAAGAGGTTGTTGGGCTTGTCGAACATGTGCATCGAGCCGCCCTTGCCCTTGGCGCATCCGGTGATCTTGCCGTACATCTCGGCCATGCACGCGTTGGGGTCCATGCCGCGAGCGAGCGCGTGCCCGTGGTCGCGATAGGCGGTGACGACGGGGTCGTCGTGGTTGACGGACTGTATCGTTCCGACGGCGACGGCCTCTTGCCCGTTGTAGACGTGGCAGAACCCGCCGATGTTGGCGTTGGAGTACGCCTGCATGGTGCGGATCTCGAACTCGCGGATCAGCACCATGTCCTGGAGCCAGGCGATGAGCGTCTCGTCGGGGAGGGACGCGCTGAGCCCGTCGGGCTTGGGCGCGTCGGTCGTGGGCAGCGCGCCGGAGGATGTCGAGGGTTGGGTCATCGTTGGGGTCATGCGTCGCCCTCGGCGTGTGGTTCGATCGAGTGTGGGCACACCGTCACCGAGGGGTTCGTGCCAGCTCGGAGGAGGTGGACGGTGAACCCATGATTGTAGATCGACGCGCGCGCGTCTTCAATGATGCGGACGCGTGTTTTCGGGCGTTGAATCAGCCTGAAGCGGGGGTGTGCGAGGAATGAAAAACGCCGCGCCGCCTGCTGGTGGGCATGGCGGACACGGCATTGGATGTCGAGTGGACGGTGGTGCTACGGAGAGACCACGGGGAGCTTGGCGGTCAGGACGACCTGCGGGCGGTCGGTTGGATTCTTCACATTCGATCGATCGAACACAACAAGCCATCGCGACTCGTGCCTCGTCGAGAGCCCGGGAACGAACTCGCCCGTGATCTGGTCGATGCCGCCGTCCATGCCGCGCGTGACACGCTCGATCGGGCTCGTGATGCTCGACTCGATGTCGACGGATTCGATGTCGGCGGGCGAGTACGCCCGTATGACGAACCATGCGACGTAGACATCGGATCGCGTGGTGACGATGTTGGAGATCGCCTGGAAGAGCAGCATGCGCTCGTGGGCGTCGTCGACCGGCTCGAACGTGGGTATGTAGCCACCCGGGCGACGGAGCTCGAATATCTCGTCGCGTTGGTTCCCAAGATCGGTCGCTCCATCGAGGAATCCCGGCGCGTTGGGTACGAGGGTGTCCTCCGGCTCCGGGATTGGCGAGGCGGCCTTCCATCGTCCGAGGATGGCGAGCTCGCCCAGCGACGAGAAGCCGTGTGTCTGGTGCAGCTTGGTGAGAGGCAGAGTGCGGACTCCGCTCTCCTGCCCGCCGCGGATCCCGCGGATCGTGGGCGCGCCCGCCTGCCCGCCGAGCAGCTCGTGCGGGGCGGCCATCGCATCGGACAACGGGAAGTCCCACCTCCAGTCGATGGCCCTGCTGGGCGGGTCGTTCATCACCATGAGGTTGGCCATGAGCGGGTCGCGATACGACTGGATCATACGGACGCGGCGCTCGCCCTCATCCTTGTTGGTGAAGAGCGCAAAGGGAGCGGGAGGATTGGGGCCGAATTGTGTGTAAAACGAGTTGTAGTTCTCGGCGGGGTCGACGTGTGGGAGGACACGCAGCACCGGCTCGCCGGCGGTGTTGATGTTGATCTTGCCGTGGGCCAGATCGCCGTTGGTGCCCAGAACCTCGAGCGCGTCGACGACACGGAGCGCGAGCGGCACCGCGAAGTGGTTGAGCGGGCCGCGGAACATGTCGGTGAGCGTGACCTGCTGGTCGAACCGGTTGGCCTCGACGTGCGCGTCGCCATAGTTGTTCGGGAAGCGGTCGAAGGCGAGGTCCGCGCCCGTGCCGTTGAGGGGGTCGAACGTGCCCAGCACGAATCGCGTCGGGTCGAGGAGCCCCGCGTAGGGCGACATGGGAGCGCCCGGGTTGTTGTAGTCGCTGTGGAGGAAGGCGTGGGGCGACCCGATTTGCTCGGAGAAGGTCCACCAGCGATCGGCGACGAGCATCTCATCGATGCTGGACTGGTGGAAGTATGTGTGCGCGTAGGGCGAGAGACGCAGGAGCTCGGAGCGTGTCAGGAGCGGCCCGTCCGGGAGGAAGAGCTGGAAGGGCGCTTCTGCGGCACCGCCGCCAAAACTCGTGTAGTTTCCGTTGGGGTTGGCATTCCACTCGCCAAGTGTCCATTCGAACTCACCTGGACCATCGGCGTTGATGACATCGCTGGCCAGATCGGTAGGACTGTCAAGAGCATTAAGAAGAGCCACTTGCCAGTTGGGATCGGCATCGTCAACGCTGCCGGCGGGCATCTGGACCGTGTTGTGGTTCCAGCCCGGGTTCTCGAAGACGTATTGGGGGTAGCCATCGAGATTGACGGGCTCGTCAGATCGCTTCAGCGCGCCCCCGATGGCGAGCCTCGCCTCGGAGCTGCCTATCGGAGAACCAGTCGCGAGGGGCCAGTCGCCGCTGTCGAAGCCGGCGGGAAACTCGATGGGGTCGGTCCCGAGGCGATCGACGAGGACGCGTGGCACGGCGGGGCGGTACGACGGCGCCGGGTCCTCGACCTGGAGCTCGCGCCAGAGCATCACTTGCGATGACATCGACCCAGCATTCCAGGGGATAGGAAGCTGACCCGGCCCTGTGTCGAAAGTAGCGGCGCCCTCGTCGAGCAGCGCTATCGTCGAGGCGCCCGCGCGCGTCTGGATCTCCTCGATGAGAATATTGAAGAACTCGTTCGATGAGGTAGAGAACGTGTCGTCGTAATCAGACACGATGAAGAAGATCTTGGTGTTCTCGGCGGTGATGACGGCGTTCTGGTCGAAGGAGGCGCCCGAGCCTGTCACGTCAATTGGAGCAACGAAATCCGCGAGCGGGATCTCGCCCAGGTCCTCGATCTCGATGACATAGCCGCTCGCGTCGATATCGAAGGGCCAGGGGTTGCCCAACTCGATGGCGAACATGAAGCCCACGATGTCGTCCGAACCCAACTCAGCGGGGAGCACGTTGGAGACTTCCTCGTAGAGCGCCATGGAGACGGCCTCGACCAGGAAGGGCTGGGGCTCCATGCCCACGACGGAGATGCCGCGCCCGCTGCCATAGTTGCCGAAGAGCGCGTTCTGGATTCCGCCCGCGGCGGCCATGATGCCCTGCTCCTCGGCGTTGATCTTGCCGTGGGCCAGCTCGGTGGTGAGCTCGACGCGTGCCACACGCTCGGGGCTTGTGTCGTCGGGGATGACGGTCTTGTTCAGGAAGAGTCGCGCGACGGTCGGGCGCTCAAGTGTGTGGATGAGTGGATTCGGCGTGGAGACACTGCCCCCGAAGTTGTCAACCGCGTCGCGCAGATTGACAGACAGCGAGAGCGCCTTGTGCATCGCGAACGCCACGCCGGCGTCGTCTGTGAGCCCGGGCGTGTAGCCAAGCTCGGTCTGGAGGTCGTCGGGGAAATCCTTGAGCCACTGGGCGGCGGGCGAGAACAGGGGATCGTCGTTGCCGCCGTAGTGCGCCTCGTGCGTGTTGTAGGGATAGTTATTGCGTCGGTTGTTGGGGATCAGCCCCGGGAGGATCGCGTGGTCGGCGGCCAGCGGAGCCAGCGCCCACATGAAGCTCGAGAAGGCGTTCTCCACGTACTCCTGGGTCGGCGTGTTCTCGATGTCGTTGACCTCGAGACGCCTCGCGCTGAGCGTGCTGGCGACCGAGATCGGGAGCGGCGACCGAGGGGCCTCGCCCGAGAACGTGGTCAGGTGGCGACGGGTGTCGCCCATGATGCGACTGATCTTCTCTGCCTGGGTGTAGTCGGACGTGAGCCAGCTCATGTTGCCCGGGTCCTTCTCGAACTTGATCACCTCGTTGGCTTCCTCGCGTGAGCGGAGGAGTCCGAGCACGAAGCCGGTGTCGGCGTAGCGGATGTCGGCGCGAGGCCTGCGATCGGCGGAGGCGACGTTCGTGAAGGTCGAATCGAACGCGGCCTCGATGGGAGCGGTGCCCGAGTCGGTGGAGTATCCCCAGAACGAGCGCAGGTCGATCTCGCTCTCGTCGCGGTAGAACCGCACGTTGGGCGTGTTTGGCTCGTGCGTGTCTGAGGCGGCGAGACGGTAGAACGCCTCGCGCTGGAGCGGGAGGAACGAGGGGTATGGCGTGTCGGTGGGCTGACGCAGGATATCGCCGCCCGGTGTCACCGGCGCACCCGTTCGCGCGTTGTACTCGCGACCGAAGTCGACCATCGCGTTGCGATCCGGCGACGACAGCGCCGTGGACATACCACCGAGCACGGTGGGCAGCGCGTTCGTGAGATAGTTATGCACGCGCAGTCCGCGTTGGACGTGGTTGCGTGCGGAATGGGTGGCCCAGTTATTGCGTGGCGCGTTGTTGTTCGTGAGCTGGAGGTCGGGGTGGTTGACCATGCTCCAGAACGCCGGGTTCGTGTTCTGGATGAAGGCGCCGCCGTCGAGCAGGCGGTAGATGTCGATATCGGCGGGGGTTATGCCGGTGGCGTACTCGGCAGAGAGGGACGGGTCGCCGGGACCGAGGGAGGTGTTCGCGTTGACCATCGCGGACGCGTCGACGATGCGCGCCGCCACGAACCACCGCCAACCGAAGAGGTTGTTGAACGCGTCGAGCTCCTGCCAGCGGGCGTCGGGGCGCATGTCGCCGTCGGTGTCCATCCACATCCTGGTGTCGGAGTGTGTGAAGAGCACGGGCGGGTTGGAGTCTGGAGTCTGCTCGATGAACGACGCGGAGTTTGATTGGCCTGGATCGAGGTACTCGCTCATCTGGTGGAGCTGGTACTGGAACACGGGCTGGAGGCGACCGAGCGCGGGATGCCTTGCCATGTGGAGCGGGTCCGTGTGCGCGTCGGGCGTGTATGTTCCAAGTGTCGGCGCGATCTCCGCGGAGAGATTGGTCATCACGGCGCCCGGATCACCCCGATCGAGATTCTCCGAGGAATCGGAGAGGAAGAAGTTCCCGATGTCGACGAATCGACCGGTGTCGCGCACCCACAGCCCCCTGCCGGTGTCGGCGGACTGATCCCAGTAATACGCCGAGAGCAGGTTGGTGATCTGAGGCCAGGTGTCCCAATAGCCCGGGCCAAGATCGGTGACGGCGTTGTCGTCGACGGGCTCGGTCGAGGCGAGCCATGCGTCGTCGGCGAACCCAGCGTGGAACAGAAGATCCTGCTGCTGGCCGCCGATCAGGTTGTCTGGTCGCCCCAGCGCGGACGAGTGGAGCGTGAACGGATCGGTCTCCGTTGCCAACGTGACAGGGCTCCCGTTGGGGTCGAGCGGGCGGGTGTCGTAGGTGAAGAACACCGACGCGTCGTTGGGGTAGCTGTTCCCGCTGTACGTGACGGTGTATGGCACGTCGGCGAACTCTCCGTCCTCGAACGGCCTGGGCTGCACGAGCGCGTTGCCGTTGCCCACGCCTGTCTGGAACGGAGTGGCCACGGTGACGACCTTGTTGCCGAAGAGGTCGGCGGCGAGAAGATCACCGATGTGATCGATGACAACATCACGCTGGAGCAGCGGGTTGCGCCGGTCCTGGTACGAGGCGGCGCTCGACCTGCCGAGGCTGGTGATGGTGACGTATGAGGCGGCGGAGATCGAGATGATGGCGAGCACCGCGACGACGAAGATGATGATGTTGCCGCGTCGTGCGTGCGTGAGTGTGCCGCGAGATCGAGTTGCGTTGTACATCGGCGACTCCTTGAACATCAGTTGAGTCCCTGACTCTTGAGATTGATATTAAAGATGAACTCGTACTCCTTGCCCTTCTTGAGCAGGTTGCCCCTGTCGTGGAGCGTCATGCGAACCCGTATGAGTCTCGGCTTGGGCCATGCGGACTCCGGTCGCCCGAGCTGCTCGTCGAGATTGTCCTGCACGACAGCCAGCTTCCTGAAGGGCCAGATCGTGAGCATCTCGCCGAGATCGTCTGATTGTCCGGAGGTGCCCCCATCGAGAATCACGCTCGATGGCGTGGAGCCGAGGAGCTCGGGGTTGTATCTGAGCTGGCTGAGATTGGTCGGAGGGATCGTGGTCTCCACGTTGCCGAACTCGTCGTTGATCGGGTAGCTGCCCGAGAAGCCGGGGAGGATGAACTGTGGTATCTCGGGGATGATCGGAAAATCGGGGCCGTGCTCCGAGGGCTTGCTGCCGAACAGGTTGAGGCGAACGGGGACCTGGCCGTTCCCGCCCCAGTCGATCTTCGTGCTGTGGCTCTGCACGAAGTAGTGCATGGTCTGTCGATTGACAACGGTGTTGTTCGCGTCGGAGTCGGGGCGCACGCGTGAGATGTCGAACCAGATCAGGTCGCCCGGGAGATACTCGGGGATGGAGTCGCCATCCAGATCGAGCGGCACCTCGTCCAGGCGGAGTCGGGAGCCGTCCGTCCAGGCGATCTCGAAGTTCGAGCATCGGGCGCTGATGACGGCGTGGTTGTCCATGAAACCGGCGCTGGAGAGCGGCGCGTCGAGGTTGTCCCACTCCTGCGTGCGATCGATGAGCTTGGCATCGGGCTCCACGATCGGGCGCACGATCGTCGAGGCCAGCGCGGTGCGCATCTGGGCGAGATTGTTTCGCATCCGGGTGTGGTCGACCGGGACGGTGGGATTCTTGTCGCCCCACGACCAGAGCGGAGACTGGATGTGATCGAGCACGGACGCATCCACGCTTCCGGCGAACGTTCCGTAGACCGGCGCGATCAGCTCGTCGACGAACGTAGTGTTGGTGTTGGCCAGCCAGCCGCCTGTGGAGTACGCCGAGCCGTGGAGCGGAGGCGGAGAGGGATTGTTGCCGCTGTTCGGATTGTCTCCCTGGATAGTCCAGCCTCCGGCGCCACTTCCGGACGGGGGTGGCTCGCCCTCGACCCAGTTGCGCAGGTCGAGATGTGACTGCGCGACGATGTCGACGCTGCCGTGGCGGATCATGCGAGGCACCGGCATGGCCCATGGGAACGTCGTCGACGTGCTCTCGCCCTGACCCGGGCCGAGGTCCCAGACGAGAGGATTGCTGGACGCGACATTTGTGTCCCACCAGCGGTTGAAGTTCTCGCGATCGAGCAGCGTCGGCGCCACGCCCAATGTTGTTCCTGTGAACCACACGTTGCTCGCGTCCCTGACGATAAAGTCCCACCCGAGCACACCGACCGGCGGGGTCGGTCGCACGGTGCTCGAGCCCATGGCCTCGGAGCCGGCCAGCAGGATCGGCTGGCGGGCCAGCGCCCAGGAGTTCGCGTACTGGTTGCGTCCGAAGAGGCGATTGATGGAGGTGAGCTTCGAGGGATCGTTCGTTGCCGGCGGATCACCGAAGTAGCCATCCGGTTCGGGCACGCGTGGCGGAACGCGCGGCGCGATCGGATTGTTGGGGTATCTATCGGCGGGATCGCGCGCCGGCCACTCGGGGTACGGGTCGCCTGGGCCGTGGTCCGGGTTGTAGGGCTTTGGCTTGAGCCCGTGCCCGTAGTAGATGCGCGCCCGCGAGGCGCTGGTCTGGCTGGCGGAATAGAAGCCGTTGACCTGCTTGGAGACGAAGTTTGATTCGTTGGAATCGCCCGCGATGAAGACGATCTCGTCGAGGCGTCGTGTTATCGCGCGTGATCCTGGAGAATATGGGGTGACCCCGGCCTGCCGATCGGCTCGACGGTCGTCCTCGTCGTGGTAGATCGGGCGGGTGGGCGACCCTAGCTCCTGGGAGCGGATCGCGATGTAGGTCTCGTCGGCGCTCATCTGATTGAGCAGCTCGAAGTCGCGTCGCATGATCTGCTCGATAGCGCGAGCCGACGCCTGGACCTCCTCGATGGCGCCTCCGCGTGCCACGATGTCGTTGATGCTGGCGACAACACGACCGATCCCAACGGTCAGCACCGAGACCGCGCCGATAGCCACGAGCAGCTCGGTGAGTGTGAACCCCGTGCGGAGCGTGCGGTTGTGTGAGATGGGCGGGTTCATCTGTGAGGTGCTCCGAATCAGTTCTGGATGGGGACCACGAATCGCCTCGCCTCGCGGGGCTCGATGGCCCAGATCGCGCGATCCGACGTGCGGGACTCGACCGACGGAGAGAGCACCCACGCGAAGATCGTCGGTGTTGATGTTGGTGTCAGAGGCGACGACAGCCCAACGCGTGGCTCCTCGCCGAGCTCGAAGTACGCGCGCACCTCGGGGGTTCCGCTTCCTGTCGGGGGGGTGACGTTGCGCACGCGTGCGATCTGCTGGGGCACGTCCTGGCCCTTGTCATCCAGCACGCCCGCTCCGAGCCCGTTCTTCGATGACATGATCACCCACTGCCCCGGGAAGAGGAGCGCCTCGTCGTCGGGGTTCAGCGCGGTCAGGTAATGCAGCCCGTTGTACTGATCCTTCGAGAGCGTGAACTCCACCTCGCGCAGCATGGCGTCGGGATTGTTGAGGCTTGTCATGTCGGCGTCGGAGTCCGGCGGCAGGAAGGGCACGTCACCGGGGTTGTTGCGCAGCGCCGAGGTGGGCTGGAGGGCGTAGGTGACCACGATGACACCCAGGGCGTTCCCGCCGGGCTCGACGCGAGTGAGCACGGATGCCCCCATGACGGGCCTGCGTCCGCCCGGCGCGTTCTCGTCGGTCTTATAGAGGATGCGGTCGTTGACACTGAGCAGGTTGGAGGACGTGCTCACGTACGAGACGTTTATCTCGGTAATCTCGAAGGGCACCGCCGGGAAGAGTGGCCCGGGATAGAACTCCGTGAGCACGAGCCCGCCCGGGGCGTTCGCGACCGTGACATACGCGACTGAGGGATCACGGGGTGACGGGAACGGGCCGGTGAGTGGGTAGCCCTGTGGATCGAGATTTGTTGATGTCGGAAGCGGGTTGTAGACGTGCGTGGGAGCATCGCCTGTCGCGACGGGGAGTGCGCGGAGCGTCTCGCTGCCGATCACAGGCGGGAACGCCGTTGGTGCGTCGTAGTAGATGGTCACCAGCAGACTCGACGCTCTGATCTTGGACACACCGTTGAGAGGTATTGGCGAGGAGAAGGTGAAGGGTGTCGCGGGAGTGATCGTGGTCGGATCGACAATGATCCCCTGGGGTATGGTCAGCCCCTCGTCGTTGATGGGATTCGAGGCGAACTCGACCTGGAGCCCCGAGTGCTGTGTTTCTCCCTTGATCATGTAGCTCGGGTTGACGTACTCGGAGTACAGCACGTCCCACTTGAACACGTTGGGATTGACCGTCGGATCGAGTGAAGAGATGACATCCGCCGAGACGAGTCGTGACTTGAGCAGCGCCTCGATGTTCGAGATGAAAAGGACCGAATCGGTGACCTGGGAGGACCGCTGCTGCTGAACCGCTGCGCCGGCGAAGAGCGCGGAGAGCCCGAGCAGCCCGAGCGAGAGCACGATCGTGGCGATGAGCACCTCCACGAGGGAGAAACCCGAAGAGTGTGTGCGCGAGGGTCGCATCAGTTCACGCTCCTGCGTTGCGGCGTGCCGACGTTGGGGTCGAACGCGATGATCGTCCCATTGAGATCGATCCAATCGGACGCCATGAGCATGAGCTCGTCGAGATCCTGGTGGTCGGCATCGAGCGGGCTCGCGAGCGTCTCGGGTGTGCCTCGGAACTGCGGCCACGGTGCCATGGCGGTCGAGGCGTGGAGCTCCCACGGCTCGGTGATGCTCTGCCCCATCGTCGCGGTTCCTCTTCTGAACTCGTTGAGCTCGACAACCGCGAGCATGTTGGCGGGACGGAGCATGACCTCGGGGTTGGGCGACGGGACGTTGACGATCAGATTCGCGCCCGCGCCGAGGCTGACGGGGTTGAAGTTGATCTGGATGTCGTTCGTCGAGCTCAGGTCGTATGGCAGGTTGACCGCGTCGTCGTCGATCGGCTCGGCGTCGAGGGGTCGATTCGGGAACTCGAGGTAGTAGTTGACCATCGACGATCCGGTGCCGGTGCTGATGACCGGCTTCAGGAGCCCGTCGGCGCCGAACACGATCACGAACGAGTGCGCGCTCAGGAGTGTCTGGTGCACGTCCGCGGTGTCGATCAGGATGCCATCGACCGAGTTTTGCTGATCGACGAGTGTCCAGTACTCATCGAGGTCCACCTGCTCGGGGTTTCGGAAGATGCTCTGGTCGAGGTCCTGCTCCTGATCGAGGAAGAGTCGTGGGTCGTTGTGGGGCAGAACCCACGGGTTGACGTGCCAGTCGGAGTTGTCCGGATGCTGGAACACCTCGCCGAAGTACGGAGGGAAGTACGGGCGATCGTTCGAGTCGGGGTAGTACCACTCGAGCGGATCGATCCCTATCGACTCGAGCTCGTGGTGGAAGGAGAGCCCATAGACGAGCACATCCTCGGGCAGCTCGACCGTGGCGATGTTCTCGGCCGGCTCCATCACGAACGCGTCCGTCGCGAGGTCGGAATGAAGAGGCGGAGGCAGGTAGCTGTCCTGGAGCTTGCCGTTGGCGGCCGCGCGGAGCTGCGTGATGATCATCGTGGTTTTTCGCGTCTGGATGTCGAGCAGGAACACGACGCCGGTTGGCCTGTTCTTCTCGATGGCGACCGAGCGTGCGCGAGAGAGCGTTGCGGTCAGCGTGTTGACCGCGTTGGCGCGTCGGTTCGACTGCAGCAGACCGGAGAGCGTCGGCGCGAGTGCCGTGATCAGCGCGATGATGATGCCCATAACAACGAGCAGCTCGAAGAGGGTGAACGCTCGCCAGCTCACGGGCCTGAGGCGGGCGGATCGCGTGAAATGATCGGGACGTGACGCCATCAGCGATACTCCACTGTGAACGCGTCGCTGAGATTGGGAGCGCCGACGTCGTACGAGTACATGTTGTCGGCGAGCGCCTCGATCGCTTCCTCAGAGAACGCGCTGTCCTGCGAAGAGCCGCTCCCGAACTCGTTTGTTGTGCCGTACAGCCTGTCGGGGCCGGCGGACATGAAGTACGGACGACGGTTGACCGTCTGGCCGTAGAGGAACTGCGCCATGGCGTTGTTGGGAGTGATGTAGAGGATGGGCATACCCACGAAGACGGGCCATCGCTCGCCGGTTGTTTCCCAGTCGTTGTCGTACCAGGAGTCAACGACGCTGGGAGTGACGCTCGAGGCGGTTGCGGAGCTCGAGCCGGTCGGCCCGTCCGACGGAGTCGGTATGAGCCTGTCGCCGAGATCCGCGAGTATGGCGTCGACCACGCCGTAGCCCTGGACGGCCTCGATGAAGACGGAGGCGTCCGGGTATCGGGGATAGATCTCGTCGTTGGGGTCGTAGCGGAGGTACGCGTCTGAACCGGTTCGGAACGAGGCGCGTGGGGCCCTGTTCCCGATGGCCTGATCCAGCGGATGCTCGCCGAGAATGTCGACTTCGCCGTCCTCGAAGTTCAGATCGAGACCTGGTGTGTTGGCGAAATCCGTGAGCCGGACGATGGGCGGGCGGTTGTTGTTCTCGGCCATGTACTCCTCGAGCGCACGATCGAGAGCGACGAGGATGCGCTCGGTGCGAGCGCGCTGCTGGTCGATAACGAGTTGTGCGCCCGTGCCTATCACGAGCCCCATGAGCAGCGCGATGATCGTGATGACAACGATCAGCTCGATGAGCGTGAATGCGCGGGGAGTCGTGCGTGTGTGTGTCCTGATCATGGTATTAGTCCGAGAGACGCACGTTGTTGCTGACCGAATCAACGAGCCTGGAGTAGCTGATCGGGCTCGTGCCGATGACGGCGGAGATGACGGCGTCGTTGCTGTATCCGGCCGGCATCGAGCCGACGGCGAACTGGGAGTCCAGAACAGGGTCGCTGGTCGTGGCGAAGAAGCCATCGTTGCCAGCGGAGAGCAGGTGATACGTGGACTGCGTGATGTGCTTGTTCTCTGTGCTGAGTATCGACATGCGCTGGTCTTTTGTCATCGACTGATCGCTGACCTGTGTGAGCCCGCTTGTCAGCAGCTCGACGGGGGCGTGGATGACCGAGAGCTCGCCCGTGTCGTCATCACGCTTGACCAGGTCTCTGTAGTACCGGATGGGATTTCCCCAGGCATCGACAAAGACATAGAACGACCGTGTCGTGGTGTTGAGTCGCAACGCGTCGAAGGTCGCGTACTCGGTGACGGGCCTGAACTCGTACTCACGACGGATCGACTTTCCCTCACCGACGTCCACGTATGGGCCGTAGATGTCGCCGGAGAGCGCGGGCCTGTGGGTCGTGTCGTCGCGGATTTTTGCGCCGCCCCACGCGCGATCGGGGCCCGGATCTCGTATGCCCGCGTCCTGCGCGCCGTCGTGACGCTGGGGATCGTTTGCGGGCGAGTAGGAGCTGGGCGCCAGGTCGCAGTTTCCGACCAGATACGTGGCCAGAGAGAGCGTCGAGAAGTATCGCGCGTTCCGGAGAGTCTCGCTGGCATCGTCCTGTGCGAGCGGGTCCACGAACTCGAACGAGTCGGGATACAGCGTGGGATACGGCGTGCTAGCACTGTCGGGGGTGCTCGCCAGCAGATCGGGGACGAGCAGCGGCGGCTGGTACCCCAGGTCCAGCTCGAACTGATCGATGCCGGTCTTGAGCGTCTGCATGAGCGAGAGCGTGATCGTCTCCTTGCTCTTGTTCCCAACGCTGGCGAACACAACAGAAAATATTCCGATCAAGAGCAGAATAATCGTGACCGCCGTGAGCAGCTCGATGAGCGTGAAGGCGTGCTGGCTGTGTGTGCGTGTCCGCATTGATGGTCTCCGGGGGTCGAGCCGGTCAGCCCGAGAGCGCCTCGATCATGTTGATCATGGGAAGGAACATCGCGATGACGATCGTGCCCACCATGCCGCCGAGCACGACGACCATCATGGGCTCTATGAGTTTGACGAGCGCCTCGACGGCGACGTCGACCTCGTACTCGTAGGTGTCGGCGACCTTCATGAGCATCGAGTCCATATCGCCGGTCTCCTCGCCGACGTCGATCATGTTGACGACCATCGCGTCGCAGGCCTTGGTCTCGCGCAGCGGCTGGGCGAAGCTCTCGCCCTCGCGGATGGAGTCGTGGACCTTGTTGAGGGATCGCTCGAAGACCCAGTTGCCCGAGGTCTCGGCGGTGATCTTGATGGCGTCGAGGATGGGCACACCGGCGTTGATGAGCGTGCCGAGCGTTCGCGTGAAGCGCGCCGTGGTCGACTTCTTGATGAGCGAGCCGAAGACCGGCACCTTGAGGAAGGTCCAGTCGATGACGGCGCGCCCGAAGGGTGTCTTCCGGACGATCTTGTACAGGAACCAGAGCACGAAGGGCGCGATGACGATAATGAACGCGCCGGGCATCGCCTGCCCCGGCGTGTTGCCGGCCATCCAGCGGCTTGTGTTGATGAGACCCAGCGTGAGTGCCGGGAGCTCCACGCCCATGTCGGTGAAGATCTCCTCGAACTTCGGGATGATGAAGTACATGATGCCCACGAGGATGATCAGCGAGATGGAGATCACCACGACGGGATAGATCAGCGCGCCCTTGATCTTTGACTTGAGCTTCTGCGCCTTCTCCATGAACTCGGAGAGACGCTGGAGGATGACGTCGAGCACGCCGCCGATCTCGCCGGCGTTGACCATCTTGGTGTAAAGACGATCGAAGACCTTGGGGTGCTTGGCCATCGCGTCGGAGAGGCTCTGGCCCGCCTCGACGTCGTCGCAGACGTCCATGAGCACGTTCTTGAGCTTCCCGGGTTTCTGTTGGCTCTCGAGAATTTGGAGGGAGCGAAGCAACGGCAGGCCGGCGTCCTGGAGCGTTGACATCTGTCGCGTGAAGACGGTGAGCTGCTTGGCGTTGACGCCGCCGATCGTGATGCCGCCGCCCTTCTTCTTTTTCTTGGCGTCGGGCTTCTTGGCCTTGGACTTGGCGCCGCCCTTCTTGCCCTTCTGCTCGCGGACGGTGGTCGGGTAGAGGTTCTGGAGCTTGATGCGCTGGATGGCGTCGTCGCTGGAGGTGGCCTCGATGGTGCCCTTCTGCGGCTTGCCGGTCTTGTCGAGCGCTTCGTACTGGAACACGGGCATGGTGCGTCTCCCCGGGGTGGACCCGAGATGGCGAGGCTTATTCCTCGTCGATGGTCTCGCGGACGACCTCGTCGATCGTGGTCAGCCCCTCGTATATCGAGTTGAGCCCCGACTCGCGGAGTGTCTTCATGCCGCGCTTGCGGGCGGCGTCACGCAGAACCGAGGTCGAGGCCTGATTCATGATCATGTCGCGCAGATCGTCGTCCATGCACATGATCTCGAAGATGGCGGTGCGTCCCTTGTAGCCCGATCCGTGGCAGGTGTCGCACCCGCGCCCGCGGAAGAACGTCCTTCCCGCAACCATCTCCGGCGTGAGGGCGAGCTCCATGAGCTGCTCCTCCGTGGGCTCGTACTCCTCCTTGCACTTCTTGCAGATGGTGCGCACGAGACGCTGGGCGACGATGCCCTCGACTGTCGCCGTCAGGAGGAACGCCTCGAGCCCGAGATCGAGCAATCGCACGATGGAACTCGGCGCGTCGTTGGTGTGGAGGGTGGAGAACACCAGGTGGCCCGTGAGCGACGCCTGCACGGCGATCTCTGCTGTCTCGAGGTCGCGGATCTCACCGACGAGGATGACGTCCGGATCCTGACGCAGGAAGCTGCGGAGGCACTTGGCGAATGTCAGCCCGGCGTCGGTGTTGACCTGACACTGGCACAGCCCATCGATGTCGTACTCGACTGGATCCTCGGCGGTGAGGATCTTGGTCTCGATGTCGTTGAGCGACGAGAGCGCCGCGTAGAGCGTTGTCGTCTTGCCCGAGCCGGTCGGCCCGGTGACGATGACGATCCCGTTGGGCTTGCGGATCAATGTGTTGACTGTGTCGAGATCGTCGGACGAGAGGCCGACGCGATCGATGCTCAGCTCGACGTTGGAGCGGTCGAGCACACGCATGACGACCGACTCACCGTACATGGTCGGGAGCACGGCGACACGCAGGTCGATCGGCGCCCCCCCCACGACCAGCTCGACGCGACCGTCCTGGGGCATGCGTCGCTCGGCGATGTCGAGGTTCGACATAACCTTGATGCGGCTCGTGATCGCGCTGCCCAGGTACGCCGGGGGCGGGACCATCTCGTAGAGCACGCCATCGATGCGGTATCGGATCTTGAACTCTTCCTCGAAGGGCTCGAAGTGGATATCTGATGCCTTGTCGCGGATGGCCTGGAGGAGCACGAGGTTGAGGAGCTTGATGACCTTGTTGTCACCCGAGGCCTCCATGACCTCATCGAGATCGATGGAGTCGCCACGACCGGCCAGGGACTGGAACTTGTCGTCGTCGGCCAGGTCGGAGATGACGTCGGTGACCGACTCCGACTTGGAGTAGTGCTTGCTGATGACGGCGTCGATCTTCTGCTCATCAGCGACGCACGCGTCGACCTTGAACCCCATCAAGAGACGGAGGTCGTCGACAGCACGGAAGTTGTCCGGGCTCTTGAGCGCGACGGTTAGCTTGCGGGTCGACTTGGAGTACTCGATCGGAATGCACTGATACGCCTGGACCGTCTCGGCGGGGATCGCCGCGAGCACCTCGTCGTCGAGCTCGACCTCGTCGAGCTCAACGAAACGCATGCCGGCCTGACCGGCCAGCGCCTCCTTGACGTCGCGCTCGGTGACATACTCCAGCTCGATGAGCAGCTGCCCGATCGGCTTCTTGCGTTCCTTCTGGATCGCCAACGCCTCGTGGACCTGCTCGCGCGTGACCTTGCCCATCTTGGTCAGGCAGCGTCCGAGCTTGCGATTCTTGAGTTCGTGGGGGTCGATCGCCATCGGTCTGGATCTCCGAGTCGAGTGAGCTGGCGGAGCGTTACGGTGCCCCGAGGCCTGGATCCCGGTGCCACAGATATACGATAACTCTAGGACCCTGATCCTGTTTTTTCGCCAACGGTGAATTTTATGATGTTTTTACACTTGGTATTTGTCGTGTAAAAACCGTGGCATCCGCGCTACGAGCCGACGGATACGTCCTCCTCATCGAGCTCGGTGCGCCCGATCTGACCACCCAGCTTGTGGACCTTGTCCTTGAGCGACCCCGGATCCTTCGAGCGATCGATCATGTCCTCCGCGGAGATCTTTCCGGACTCATAGAGCGACCAGAGATGGTCGTCCAGGAGCTGCATGCCGAACTTCTTGCCTGTCTGGATCGAGGAGTCGATGCGGAATGTCTTGTTGTCGCGGATGAGGTTCGCGATAGCTGGGGTGACCAGCAGGAACTCGTAGGCGGCGACCATGCCCTTGACGTCCACCCTCGGGAGCAGCGCCTGCGAGAGCACTCCCAGCAGGGCCGTGGAGAGCTGGACACGGATCTGGTTCTGCTGCGTGACGGGGAAGGCGTCCACGACACGGTCGATGGTCTTGGCGGCTCCGGTTGTGTGGAGCGTGCCGAACACGAGGTGGCCCGTTTCGGCGGCCTTGATGGCGGCCTCGATGGTGTCGAGGTCTCGCATCTCACCGACGAGGATCACGTCCGGATCCTGGCGGAGGGCGCGACGGAGGCCCTCGGAGAACGTGGGCACGTCGTTGCCGACCTCACGCTGGTTCACGATCGACTTCTTGTGCGGGTGGTAGTACTCGATAGGGTCTTCCATCGTGATGATGTGACGATCGAGCTCGATGTTGATGTGGTTGATCATCGACGCGAGCGTGGTCGTCTTGCCCGAGCCCGTAGGACCGGTCACGAGGAAGAGGCCACGCGGGCGACGGATCAGCTCGGTGACGATCAGTGGCAGGCCGATCTGCTCGATCGACAGGAGCTTGTTGGGGATCTGGCGGCAGACGATGGTGACGTTGCCGCGCTGGCGGAAGACCGAGACACGGAAGCGTGCCGCGTCGCCGTAGGCGAAGCCGAAGTCGGTGCCGCCGACCTCCTGGAGCTCCTGCTGGTTGCGCTCGGGAGTGATCGATTTCATGAGCGTGACCATGTCGTCGCCATCGAGGACCTTGGTCTGGAGATTGCGCAGCTCGCCGTGGAGGCGCAGCGTCGGTGGGCGCTCGACGGTCAGGTGGAGGTCGGAGGCGCCCGTCTTGATGACGGTGTCGAGCAGTCGATCGATCTGGATGGTTGACATAGCTGGGATCCGGGGAGTCGATCGCGTGGCGCGATCGTGGTGTTACACGGTTGCGGTTTGCATCTCTTCTTCGGTTTCCTCGACGAGGCCGCCGGCCTGCGCGACGCGAGCGATCTCGGCGGGAGTCGTCATGCCCTTGAGGATCTTGATCTTGCCGTCGCCAAGGAGCGGACGCATGCCCGACTTGATCGCGGTCTGGCGGATCTGGGTGATAGGAGCGCCGCTGAAGGCCATCTCGCGGATCTCGTTGGTCATGAGCATGAGCTCGTAGATGCCGCGTCGTCCCTTGTAGCCCGAGCCGTTGCACTTGTCGCACCCGACAGGCTTGTAGATCGTGTGCGCTTGGAGATCCTCTTGCGTGATGTCCGTGAGCCGGAGGAACTTCGGATCGGGGTTGTCGTCGGGCTGCTTGCACTCGCAGAGCACGCGGATGAGGCGCTGCGCGAGGATGGCCTGGATGGACGACGCCACGAGGAATGGTTTGATGCCCATGTCGATCAGTCGGGTGATCGCGCTGGGCGCGTCGTTGGTGTGGAGGGTGGAGAAGACAAGGTGGCCCGTGAGCGCCGCCTGGATGGCCACCTCGCCGACCTCCTTGTCGCGGATCTCACCGACGAGCACGATGTTCGGCGCCTGGCGGAGCATCGAGCGGAGGATGTCGGAGAAGCCCAGCCCGATGTCGTCGCGGACCTGGCACTGGTTGATGCCGGAGAAGGCGTACTCGATCGGGTCCTCGGCGGTGATGATCTTGCGATCGGGCGTGTTGAGGATGTCCAGCGCCGAGTAGAGCGTGGTCGTCTTACCCGAGCCGGTCGGCCCGGTGACGAGGAAGATGCCGTTGGGGCGTCGGATGACCTTGTTGAAGATCTCGAGCATGTCGGGCTCGAAGCCAAGATTCTCGAGACCGATGCGGACGGCGTCGGGGCGAAGGATACGCAGCACGACCGACTCGCCGTGGTAGGCGGGGCACGCCGAGACACGGAAGTCGATGATGTCCTCGTCGACGGGCAGCTTGATGCGTCCGTCCTGCGGGACGCGGCGCTCGGCGATGTTCATGCCCGCCATCAGCTTCATGCGCGCCAGAACGCCGTTCTGCATGCGCTTCGGCAGGTTGTCGCGCTCGATGCAGACGCCATCGATGCGGTAGCGCAGCCTGACGCGATCGCCCATGGGCTCGATGTGGACGTCCGAGGCACGCATGCGGACCGCCTCCATGAGGATGCGGTTGCAGAGCTTGATGATGGGCGCGTCGTCGGCGGACTTGTCGATCGAAGCGTCGACGGACTTGTCGACCGAGCGGTCGATGGACTCGGTCACGAGCGAGGCGTCGGTCGCGACGAGGCTCGGGGCGGCGGACTTGGAGTCGATGATGCCCTTGATCTTGGACCTGGACGCGATCGTGGGATCCACCTCGACGTTGAGGCGGAAACGCATCATGTCCATCATCTCGAGATCCATCGGATCGTGGACGATGACCTGGAGCTTGCCGTTGTTGCGCGACACGGGAAGCACGAGGTGCTTCTTGACCATCTCCTCGGGGATGAGGGACATGTCGACGCTCTGCGCGATCTGCGGGTCGCCCAAGTCGGCGTAGGGCAGCCCGAACTGCTTGGCCAGGGCCTTTGCCAGATCGTCCTCGCTGACGAGCCCCTGCTCGACGAGGGCCTCGCCGAGCCTCGTGCCGGGCTTCTTCTCCTTGACAGCGTTCTTGAGCTCGTTGGCGTCGAGCTTTCCGAGCGCGACCAGGATTTCACCAATCTTCTTGCGTGAGCGTGCCATGGCTCTCCACTTGCGTGTCGCGTGGGCGACGGTACCTAGAATCCACCCCTCTGGTGACGAGCCCGTCGTCACCGGAGACTCATTATGTTGGTGTGACCACCTCGAGCCAAGCGACCCGACTCACCCATGTCGAAAAACCGCAGCGAAAGTCGATCGGACCCTCCGCGCCTGCTGGTGACCGCTGGCCCAACCCACGAGCCGATCGACGCGGTCCGCTACATCGCGAATCGCTCCTCCGGGCGGATGGGGATCGCCCTCGCCCTGGAGGGGGTCACGCGGGGGTGGCACACCACGCTGCTGCTCGGTCCTGTCAGCGTTTCGACGCCTGATAATACGAATCTCGCGATCCACAGGTTCCGAACCTCGGATGACCTCCAGAACCTGCTCGAGACCCACTCGCGTGAGTGCGACGTGCTGATCATGGCGGCGGCGGTGGCGGATTATCGACCCAAGACCCCACGCACAACCAAGATGGCGCGAATGGATGAGGGCATGAGTCTCGAACTGGAGCCGGTGGAGGACCTCATCGCCAGGTGTGCGCGTGACAAGCGGGACGACCAGTTCTTCGTGGGCTTCGCGCTGGAGTCACGCGATGAGCTGGAATCGAGAGGCGCTCGGAAGCTTCAATCGAAGGGGCTGAACATGATCGTCGCCAACCCGCTGGAGACGATGGATGCCGAGGAGATCGAGGGTCTGATTATCGGCAGTTCGGAATCCCAGAGCGGGGTAGAGCAAGTACCACCCGACACGAAGGAATCGTTCGCCCGAGTTCTTCTCGATCGTGTGGCTCAACGCCTCCGGTGATGAGTTGGAGACACTGGGCGCTTTATGTGGCTTGATTCACCCTTCGGACTGTGAAGAATGCGCCAGAACCGCCATAATCTCTGCCCAAGCCAGCAAAGAACCCTTGCCCCACACTAATAAGGGAGATACTCTGGGATCGGTCAGATGCCGTTCTCTGATCTCAACGCGAAGAGAGAGCCTGCTTTCCAACTGGTGGGCGAGAGGAAGGAAAGAGAAGAGATGAGCCTGCGAGACGTAGTTTCGGTTGTGGGGGTCGCTGCTCTCGCTGTTGGCATGACCAATGCCGCCAGCGCCGCGACGGAGACCTTCGATTTCTATCGCATCTCGGACAACAGCGCGGACACTGGCACAGCTGCCAACCTGAAGGTTGATGTGTCCGACGATGGTGTTGGCCCGAACCAGGTCGCCTTCACGTTCTACTGGGCGGGCTCTCCCTCCGGCTCGATAGCCGAGGTGTACTTCGATGACGGCACGCTCCTGGGTATCGCGGCGGTCGACGACTCTGACCCCGGCGTCTCGTTCAATAACGGTGGCTCGGCCAACCCGCCCGAACTTCCTGAAGGCAATAACTTCATGATCAATGGCACCGGCCCGTACCAGTTTCAGACCACGGCCGGTTTCCTCGCCGATGCGGATCCGGGCAACGCGAGCGCGGTTCAGTTGGGCGAGTCGCTGACGATCATCTTCGATCTCATCGGCGGCCAGTCGTTTGCCGATGTCATCGATGCCATGAACAGCGCATGGACATTGCCTCCTGGCGATAGCACCGATCCGATCACCAACACGGGTGGCCTGGTCATCGGCGTCCACGTTCGTGCGCAGAGCGACGGAGAGAGTGATTCGTTCATCACCGTTCCTGGTGAGATCATCCCCCTGCCGATGACCTTCGGTCTGGGCATGGCTGGGCTCGCCCCCCTGGCGCTGCGTCGTCGGCGCACGCTCTGAGCGACGCGATCAATTGATTCTTCACCCCCGCGAACCTCCCTGAGTTCGCGGGTTTTTTGTGTGTGCGTCTGTCAACAGCCTCATTTTTAGGATCAATCTCAGACGGGCATGCTGTTAAAGTTCTATAAAATCCAACAATACAATTTGAGCCAGATCGAATTGGTGGTACTGTAGGATGAGCCAGTCGCACACACTCGCAGCGTGTGTGGCATGGGCTTGGTTTATGGGTCGTTCGTGAAGGGGACGAGAGAGAGATGAGAGAGTCTGTTGTTGCACAGGCATTCGCGGCCGCCGCGCTGTGCGTGTGCTTCCCCACACTTGCAAGCGGCGCCACCGAGACATTCGGGTTCACCCGGATCGCCACCTACGGGCATGGTGCCTCCGAGGAGACTGCTTCCAACCTCAGGGTGGACGTCTCGAACGATGGGCTCGCGTCCAACCAGGTCTCGTTCAGGTTCTACTGGACGGGCACGCCCGCGGGGATCCTCACAGAGATCTACCTTGACGACGGGCTTCCTGGGTGTCTGCAAGAGCTCGTCCACGTTGATGACTCGGACGATGGTGTGAACTTCAACAACGGCGGATACGCGCGCCCGTGGGAGCTGCCTGGCGGGTACAGCTTCATGATGGACGACGAGGGGCCGTTCCAGTTCGAGACCACGCGTGGTTTTCTCACAGAATCGAGACGACGATCCCGGTTCAACGGCGTGCAGTACGGCGAGTCGGTGTCGCTGATCTTCGACATGGCGGATGGGTTCGGCTTCGATGACATCGTCGGCGCCATGAACGCCGGCTGGGGCGAGGATGTCGATGGCGACGGACGCATCGAGAACTCCCTCAAGGGGCTCGTCATCGGCGTGCACGTGCGTGGCGGTTACCGCGAGTGCTGGCAGGAGTCGTACATCACTGTCGGTCACGGTGGGACTCTGATCCCCCTCCCGATGACCTTCGGGCTGGGCGTGGCCGGGCTGACGCCCCTGGCGATCCGTCGTCGGCGCACGCTCTGAGCAGCTCGATCTACCTTCACATTCACACCCGCGAGTCCCGACGTCTCGCGGGTTCTTCGTGCGCTTTGCGGTCGGGTGGAAGGCGGATATGCTTGTCCCCCTGCTCGACGCCGCTGTAGCTCAATTGGTAGAGCGCATGATTTGTAATCTTGAGGTTGGGGGTTCAAGTCCCCCCGGCGGCTTTGGGGCACCCGAGCGTCTCGAGTTCGTGTTGCTGGGTGTCGATGAGACGGGTATGGTGGCGGGCTGCGCCGCGAGGCGTGGGTGCAACCGGGCGGTTGCCGGAGTGGTCAAACGGGGCGGGCTGTAAACCCGCTGGCTTACGCCTTCAGTGGTTCGAATCCACTACCGCCCACTTTGGAGACGGGCCTTCCGATAATGGGAGGCCCGTTTTTTGATAGCCCGAGCGATCGCGACGCAACCGGATGGCGCGGTCTGCGTATATATGGACAACTCTCTCACACGCTTTGATGCAGAATTGAGATCGCCGCGGACCACCTCCTCATTGGCCCGCGGCTCTTTTTTTGGCGCTCACGGGACCGCGATGGTTCTACAATCGGGCCTATGAGCACCACATTCACTGTCGGACTGATCTCGGACGTCTTCTACCAGGATGACGCGGAGGAGCGCCTGCACGCGCGTCTGCGTGAAGCGAAGAGCCTCGGCGCGGAGCTGGCTGTCATACCCGAGTGCGGATGCAACTCGTGGTGCCCCGCGACGAAGGACGCGCGCGATGAGGACGCCGAGGATCCGGGCGGGGCGCGCGCGACGATGCAGTCGAGGGCCGCGCGCGACGTTGGCATCGGGCTGGTCGGCGCGGCGATCGTGCGCGACCCCGGCGACGGAAGACGCTACAACACGGCGCTGGTATTCGACGACGAGGGCGAATTGATCGGCACCTATGCCAAGTGTCATATCCCCGAGGAGGAGGGGTTCTGGGAGTCGTCCCACTACGAGGCGAGCCCGCACCCACCCGCTCGCATCGACGGATTCGCGATGCCCATCGGCGTGCAGATCTGCTCCGACAACAACCGTCCCGAGGGATGCCACCTGCTGGGGGCGCAGGGGGTCGAGTGCATCCTGAATCCTCGCGCTGCCACGCAGCACGAGGTGGTGAAGTGGCGACCGGTGTGGACCGCCAACGCGCTGACGAGTTGCGCCTACGTGCTGAGTGTCAACCGTCCCTCGCCCGAGCAGGACGTGCCCATCGGCGGGCCATCGATCGCGATCGCCCCTAACGGCGAGGTCATCCTCGACACCATGGATACGGTGAGCGTCGTGACGCTCGAACGGAGCGTGATCGAGAGGGCTCGGCGGGACTATCCGGGGTACCTGGCGGTTCGTTCGGATCTGTACGCGCGCGCGTGGGAGTCGATCGCCGCGTCGGGCGTCAGCTCGTGACCATGGCGCTCGCGCCGATATCGCGACGGTAGTGCATGCCCTCGAAGTGGATGCGCTCGCAGGCCCCGAGCGCCGTCTGGCGAGCCTCCTGGAGGGTGTCGCCCAGCGCGGTGACGTTGAGCACCCTCCCACCAGAGGTCCGGAGCACACCCTCGTTGTCGAGCCTGGTGCCGGCGTGGAAGACGAGCACATCGTCCATGCTCTGCGCGTCGTCTACGCCGGTGATCTCGAATCCCGTCTCGGGCGCCTCGGGGTAGCCTCGTGAGGCGAGCACGATGGTGACGGCGACGCGCGGGTCGTAATCGATGGCCACCTGATCGAGCTGCCCGGTCGACGCCTTGAAGAGCACGTCGACGAGGTCGCATCGCATGCGAGCCATCAACGGCTGGCACTCGGGGTCGCCGAAACGCACGTTGAACTCGAGCACCTTCGGGCCAGCGTGCGTGAGCATGAGCCCCGCGTAGATGACACCACGGAAGTCGATCTCCTCTCGTCGGAGGATGTCGAGCAGCGGGAGTAACGTCGAGCGCTGCACGTCGTCGAGAAGGGCCTCATCGACCTGAGTTGATGGACAGAAGGCGCCCATGCCTCCGGTGTTGGGCCCCATGTCGTCCTCGAGGAGGCGCTTGTGGTCCTGGCACGCATCGAGGATGTAGATCGACTTGCCATCGGTGATCGAGAGGATGGAGACTTCCGGGCCTTTGAGGCGCTCCTCGACGATCATGGTGTCACCCGCCTCGCCGAACTCGCGATCGAGCATGACGCGCCGGGCGGCCTCGATGGATTCCTCGATCGTCTCGGGGACGATGACGCCCTTGCCTCTGGCGAGCCCTGACGCCTTGATGACGGGCGGGTGCTCGCGCGACTCGAGGTACTCCGTGGCGTCCCGGAAGTCGGTGAACGTACGCGACTCGGCAGTCGGGATGGACGACGCCCGCATCAGCTCCTTGGCGTAGGACTTGTCGGCCTCGAGGCGTGCGCCGTCGGCGTTGGGCCCGAAGACGTTGATGCCCGCCTCTCGGAGAGTGTCGCCCAGGCCCTGCGCGAGCGGGTCCTCGGGACCAATCACGACGAGATCGATCTCGTGCTCCTGGCAGGCCTGTCTGATCCTGTGGGGATGGAGTTGATCGGAAGGAACGCCCAGCGGTCGGCCCAGCGCGTTGAGCCCCGGGTTCTGCGGGTGCGTGACGTAGAGCGTTTTCAGGCGCTCGGACTGCGCCAGCTTCCAGGCGAGCGCGTGCTCGCGACCGCCCGAGCCAACGAGCAGCACCGTGGCGCGATCGGGCGTCGGGGGAGTTTTGCGTCCTGGCATCGGCTGGGGCTCCTGGCGCTGTCTGGGGCGAATCAGGGAGACAGGATTTGAACCTGCGGCCTCCGCGACCCAAACGCGGCGCTCTACCAAGCTGAGCTACTCCCTGGAGTACCACAGTGTAGCCGGGAAACCACACGGATGGACCGCGTGCTAGACTGGCGAGCGAACGCTCATCAGACGACACAGCGCACGGACGCGAGGGACTCACGGATGCTCGACACACTCCCGACAACACTCGGACAGGGACTCATCGGCTCGTATCTGCCGGTGCTGCTGCTGGTTGTGATGGCGATCTCGTTCGCGGTGATCAACGTGGCTGCCAGCCAACTCCTCGGTCCCCGGCGCGAGGGTGACGTCAAGGGCGCGACGTACGAGTCGGGCATGGAGCCGATCGCCACGGCGCGCAAGCGATTCAACGTCCGGTTCTACATCCTGGCGATGATCTTCCTCGTCTTCGATGTCGAGGTGATGTTCCTGATTCCCTGGGCCGTGACGTACGTGCACGTCGAGCCGGGCTCGGCGTTGTCGATGCAGTTTCTCGGACGCGTGCTGTTCTTCCTGCTGACAACGATCGTGGCGTACGTGTACTGCCTGAAGAAGGGCGTGTTCAAGTTCGACTAGCGATCGCCCGTCGTTGGCGGAGACGAATACGCACCCGGATTGGGTGGTTTGTGGACCGCTCTGTTCAGCGTGCCATAACTACAGATTTGCGCCTGTCGATAGTGCGCGAGAGCACTCACACTCCTGGACTCTCGTCGCATGGGCATGACCGAGCACACCGAACCAGAGCGAGAACACGATCCGAGCACGGACCAGGCTCGTATCCGCGCGCTGATCAGCGAGCAACTCGCGACGTGCGTGTTCCAGCCCATCGTGCACGTGAATCAGGGCGAGATCATCGGGTACGAGGCGCTCCTGCGTCCGTCACCGGAGTCGGGGTACGCCAACCCGCACGAGTTGTTCTCGGCGGCGAGCCGCTGCGGCATGACGGACGAGCTGGAGCAGTGCTCACGAGAGATCATCCTCCAGAGCGCGACCGACTGGCCCGTCGGCACGATGCTGTTCATGAACTGCGAGCCCCGGACCGCGGCCAAGCGCGGGTTCGCGTCCAGCCTGATCCAGCAGATCGATCGCATCGGCACAGTGCCGCACGAGAACATCGTGCTCGAGATCACCGAGCGAGCCGAGACCGACGACCTGAACACGCTGCTCGAGCAGCTTCGCACGATCCGCGCGGCGGGCGTGCATGTCGCGATCGATGACCTGGGAGCCGGCACGAGTGGGTTGCAGCGCATCATGCAGCTTCGCCCGCAGTGGCTGAAGATCGATCGTGATCTGATCATCGGGATCGCAGGCGACGACTATCGACGCAATCTCGTCGACGTGCTGGTTCGCTTCACCCGTGTGAGCGGCGTGCGTTTGGTGGCAGAGGGCATCGAGTCGCACGAGGACCTCGGCGTGATCATGGACATGGGTGTGCAGCACGTGCAGGGCTACCTGCTTGCCCGCCCCTCCGACTCGCTGCTGGGACTGGAGAGCGAGATCCGCGCGTGGATGCTCGGGCACCACGTGCACATGCAGAAGAAACGACTCGGACCGAATCCCGCGATGCTCTCGGGAATCATGCGCGAGCCGTTCATGGCCTCGGAGCACATGACAATCAGCGAGGTGCGCGAGAGATACTGGGCGGCCAACGGGCCCTCCGGCGTCGTGCTGCTCGATGAGGACTCGAAAGCGGTCGGGTGGGTCACGTCCGAGCGATTGATGAGCGTGCAGTTCGACAACGAGCCGGATCTGCGAGTCAGCGATCTGATCGAGCCGCTCCCGGAGACGATCGTGCCCTCGATACTGATCTCGGAGGCATTGCATCTGCTGTCCTCGCGCAGGGGGCACAAGATGTCGGAGCCGTTCCTGATCGGTCACGAGGGCAAGGTGCTCGGCGAGATCAGCGTGCCCGAGGTCCTGCAGGAAGCGGCGCGTCTGACCGGGGACATCGATGGGTACTACACGCAGCTCTCGGGGCTGCCCGGGCGCGTGCAGTGCGAGCGTCAGCTCGACTCGCTGCTGCGTCAGGACCATCACGTCAGCGCGATCTTCGTCGATATTGTCGGGTTCCACACGTACAACGAGCAGTTCGGATACGAGGTTGGCGATCTGATCCTGCGTATCCTCGCTGGAACGATGACGAACTACGTCGAGGACCAGGAGCGGGGCGAGTTCACCGGGCATCTGGGTGACGACCGGTTCCTGCTCGTGACGTTCAGCGAGCACCCCGATGAGGTGTCGCGTGCCATCATCGAGGAGTTCGAGCAGGCCACTGACAGATTCGTGCTGTGCGGCATTCTGCCGGAGCGCCCAGATACCGTCTCCCAGCAGCCGGGCCAGGTCTCGCTGCGCACGATCTGTGTCCGCGACGCGGGCGCCCAGGGAGCCTCGACCCGCATGCTGTGCAAGATCGCTCGGACGCTGATCGAGCAGGGGCCGGTGCAATCGATCGGCCACTCGCAGTTCATCGATACGGGTGACCATCCCTCCGTGGGCCACCTGCGCCTGAGCGCGTGAGGGGTTTGCTCTCAACGCACATCGCGCTGTAGCGTGGTGATGTGTCGATGACCCGCACATCTCTCTCTCGTGCAGATCGGTTTATCGCGCTGCTCGTGGCGCTGGGCGCGATCGTGCTGCTGGGCGTCGCGTCGTGGCTGAGCCCGTCGTCGAATGGGCACGGCACGCATACGCAGCTGGGGCTCGCGTCGTGCCAGTGGGCCGAGGATCTGGGGGCACCGTGCCCGACTTGCGGCATGACGACGTCGTTCGCGCTGGCAGCGGAGGGACGGTTTCTCCGGGCGGGCCAGGCGCAGCCGTTCGGCTTGCTCCTAGTGTTCGTGGTCGCGACGGGCTTCTGGGCGTGCGCGCACAGCGTGACCACCGGTTCTCGGGCGTCGGTGCTCATGCTGCGGGTCGTGACGCACCCGCGTCTGCTGTACCCGGCGCTGGGTCTGTTTCTGCTCGCGTGGGGATATAAAGCGCTGGTCTGGTAGCGTCCTGGGCGAGAGGCAACCGAGGTCGGGGCGGATGCGTACATCGCTCCAAGCGGTGTGTTATTCTTCCAGATCCCCATGAGCGCAGAACCACATTCCCGTCGTATCGAGAAGCGACTCGCACGCACGCGTTCGCGGGTGCTGTGCTGTGTGTGCCTGCTCGCGACCATGCTGCTGGGAGGGTGCTGGATACCCACCATGGCGGGCATGATGGTCGAGTCCTACAAGCGCACAGGCACGCGCACCGTCGAGGCGGAGTATGTGGGCCTCCAGGGGCACTCGTTCGCAGTGGTGATCGCGGCCGATCGTGTGATCCAGACAAACGCGCAGGATCTGATCCCGCAGTTGACCAACTCGATCACGGAGCGCCTGCGAGTTGAATCGGGCGCGGTGGGTTACGTGCCTGGCCCGGTGGTGCTTCAGTTCCAGTACGCGAATCCGGGCTGGTCGGCAATGACCTACTCGGAGCTGGCATACCACTTCGGAGTGGACAGACTCGTGTACATCGATCTGTTCGAGCATCGCCTGTATGAGACTGGCAACTCGTATCTGTGGGACGGGTTGATGGCCGGCACGGTAGGGATCGTCGAGGCCGACAGCCCGTTCCCGGATGAGTTCGCGTTCTCGCGAGACATCGCCGTGAGGTTCCCGGATGGCACCGGGTTCTCACCCGACGATTACTCGGCGCTCCAGGTCGACACCGTGCTCCGGATGCGATTTCTTGATCGTGCGACATGGGCGTTTTATGAGCACGAGGAGCCGTACTACCCGGACTATTGATAACCATGCGATTGACCCGTTCACACACACTCGCGCTGATCCTTCTCACGTCATCGCTGCTGGTCAGCGGATGCAACATAATCGCGCCCGGGATGTACCTGCTCCACGGTCGTGGTCAGGTCGAGCCGGTGGTTGTGCTCGATCCGTTCCGACCGACGGTCGTCTTCATCGATGATCGTGCGTCCGTGCTCCCGAGGCGCTCGCTGCGCATGGCGATCGGGCAGGAGGCGGACTCCACGCTCATCGAGAAGGGCGTCGTCCGTCAGGAGGCCCTGATCAACTCGGCGGCGCCGCTTCGGTACGCCGTGGACGAGCGGTACGGAGAGCCCCGCCCGGTGAGCGAGGTGGGACTCGCCGTTGGCGCCGACGTCATTATCTACGCCGAGTGTGTCACGTGGACTCTCTCACGCGACGGGGCCTCGACGTCGCCCTTCGCGATGATGCGGGTCAAGATTCTCGACGCGCAGAATCGCATGCACATCTGGCCGCTGGATGGCAGCTCGGCACCCCTGCGGGTGGAGCTGCCACGGAGCGCCGCGCCGCTGCCGACAACACGCACGGAGCAACAGGCGCTCGAGCGCACCCTTGCGCAGACGCTGGGTTTCAAGCTCGCGCGACTGTTCTATCGCCACGAGCGCGATCAGCTCGACGGCTGATTCTCTTGCTGGATGTTGTTGAGAGAGCCGTTGCCGCCGTTGCCGCCGTTGCCGCCGTTGGCACCCTGTGTGGGTTGATCGTCCTGACGCGGTGTGATGGTGAGCCTGATCTGCGATACGTCGGACTGAACCCGCAGCGACTCCGGGAGCAGTGGGAATTGCACCGCTTTCTCCGTAACGCGTGACTCGAGGTCCACGTCGGTCAGCTCGACGACACCGCGGATCAGCAGATCCTGCGATCGTATGCGGGCGATCAGATCGCTCGGACCCAGGACGACCACGTCGGTGAGCCCGATGTCCTCGTCGTGGATCTTCACGTCCCATCGCTCCGATTCGTTGGGTGGCAGCAGCACCCACACCGGAACGAATCCGATCGTGATGGTCTCGACACGTTGTCGGACGACTATCGTGGCCTCCACACTCGGAGGCGTGATGGTGATGTTGCCACTCGAGTCGAAGCCTGGCACGCGAAGGGGCGCGCGAAACGTGTAGCGTTGCCCCTCCTGCGCGTTCTCGATCACTCCTGGGGAGGGATTCGCCGTTACGACGGGAGGCGTGGGGAGGGTCTCCGCGAGCGCGCGAGGGAGTTTCACGGAGACGACCTGCGGCGTCACGATCGCGTCGCCCTGGAGCTGCACCCCGGGGATGTTGAGCTGGACCGCGACGTTGTCGATGACCTGGAGGGCATTGATGCGCAGCTGGACGCTCGCGGGCTCGACGCTCACGACGGTGACAGACGTGTCCTGGATCTGGGAGGTGCTCGCCAGCACATCTCTCAGGACGATGCTGTGCTCGCCCTCGGCGCGCGGCACGCCCGTGGAGCCGAGCGGGATCTCGAGTCCGCGTCCCAGCTCGACGAGCACGTTGTCGAGCGCACCGCGAGGGCCTGTCAGACGGATCGTGACGTTCCCGTCCCATGTGCCGCTGGGAAACTCCAGAAGTCGATCCGGATCTTCTATGAATGTCACGCTCGTCTCGATGGCGACCTCGGTGACGGAGCGTGCCTCCGCGAACAGCCAGACCACGAGCGAGACGATGGTGATCAACGCGAACGTGACGATCGAGCTCGTGCGGCTGGAGGGCCTCATACCTGCTCCTCCACACTTGTCTCGGCGTTCGGTGCATCACCGTTGAGCGACGAATCGGCGATGTTGCTCAGTCGTCGGTACAGCTCGTCCTGGAGCGTCTCGGTGGTGAGCCAGCGCTGCAGCTTCCCGTGGTGCGCAAGGCTGATCGCGCCGGTCTCCTCGGAGACCACGATGACGATGGTGTCCGTCACGCGCGCCAGACCCAGTGCGGCCCGGTGGCGTGTGCCGAGCCGCTTGTCGGGCATGTCGGCTGGCTCCGCCAGCGGGAACTGCACTCCGGCGGCCATGATCGATGTCCCCCGTATGACCACGCCCATGTCGTGGAGTGGCGAGTTCGGCCAGAAGATCGCCTGGAGCAGCTCGGCCGAAACGTCGGCGTTGATCGGCGTCGCACGCTCGATGAGCTCGCGCAGCCCGACGCGCCCCTCGATGGCGATCAGCGCGCCGAACCGATTCTTCGAGAGGAACTCGGACGCCTTGACGACCGAGGCGATGACCGGCTCGACGTTCGAGCCCTGCGGGGAAAAGAAGGGCGTCTCGCCGATGCGGATCATCGCCCGACGTATCTCGGGTTGGAAGACGATGACCAGCGCGATGGCGGCGAATCCGAGGAATCGATCGCCCAGGAAGGAGAGTCGCTCGAAGGAGCCCGCGGGGGCAAGCAAACGCAGGAGCAGGAACCCCAAGAGGATTAGCAGGATGCCCTTGAGGGCGCCGGCAGCCCTCGTGCCCTCCACGAACCGCCAGATCATCCAGGCGAGCAGCCAGATGATGCCCAGCTCCAACGCGATCTCCCAGACCGGATAGGCGGTCAGTCGGCTGAAGAGCTGTTGGAGAACATCCGTGGTGCCCACGAATCTGCCTTTCCCTTGAATCGGGTGGTCGTTTCAGGCATGGCGCACGCCATGGCGGGGTGTTGCCCTAGTGGATCGGCACCCGCAGAGTCTAGCCGGTAGAAACCGCACGAGCCTCGTTGAGCACGCCGTCACGCAGGCTGACGACCCGATCGGCGCGAGAGGCGATCGAGTCGTCGTGGGTGACCATGACGATCGTCTGCTGGCGTTGCTCACGGACGCGCTCGAGCACGTCGAGGATCTGTGCGCCGGTCTGCTGGTCGAGGTTGCCCGTGGGCTCGTCGGCAAGGAGTATCTCCGGCTCATGGATCAGCGCGCGCGCCAGCGCCGTGCGCTGGCGCTCGCCGCCCGAGAGCTTCGCCGGCTTGTGGGACGCGCGATCCAACAGCCCGACGACCTCGAGCATCTCGAGCGCGCGCGTGCGGAACGAGACGCGCTGGCGCAGGTACCCCAGACGCCCGTGCTGGATCATCAGCGGGCAGAGGACGTTCTCGAGCACGCTGCACTCCGGGAGCAGGTGGTAGAACTGGAACACGAATCCGATGTGGCGGCACCGATAGTCGTCGAGCGCACGCTGGGACATGCGCCTGAGCGATTGTCCGTCGAAGAAGACCTCGCCCTTGGTTGGCCTGTCGAGACCCGCGAGCAGGTGCAGGAGCGTGCTCTTGCCCGATCCGGACTTGCCGAAGATGCACAGCCATTGTCCCGGCTCGACATCGAGACCAACGCCGCGCAGCACGGGCACCTCGATGCGCCCGAGCGTGTAGTGCTTGTGAAGATCTGTTGCGCTGAGAAGTGCCATGTCACTCGAACCTCAGCGCACGCACGGGATCGAGCGTCGCGGCCTTGTACGACGGCACCAGCGAGCCGATGACGCTGAACAGCACGCCGCCACCCCAGACGATCACGACGTGCAGAGGATTCACATTGTTCGGGATGGTGGTGAAGTAGTAGATCGTCGGGTCCCACACGACGATTCCGAGTGCGCTGCCCAGCCACTCGTGGATCGGATTGATGTTGCTGACGATCAGGTATGCCAGCCCGATACCCAGCACGGAGCCAACCGAGCCGATCGCCAGGCCATATCGGACAAAGATCCACGCGATGCCAAGGCGTCTGGCGCCCATCGCTCGCAGGATGCCGATGTCTCGCACCTTCTCGCTGACCATCGCCCAGAAGATCGCGAATACCAGGAACACCGCGGTCAGCGAGATGAAGCTGAACAGCACGAGCACGAGGGCTGTTTCCTTCTTGACCGCGCCGATGAACACCGCAAGCCCCGGCTGCTGCTGCCATGTATAGATGCTCACCTGGTTGGGCGACGGCGCCCGCTCGTGCTCGCGTGAGAAAGATTCGAAGACAGCCTCGACGCGAGCCTTGACCTGATCCTCGGTTGTGCCATCCACGCCTCGCACGAGGACGCTCGTGACACGAGCGGGGTCGCGACCGATGACGCTGGGCGTGGGGAACGACGTCGCGTTCGGGTCACCCACGCTCAGCGTGGCGTCGCTGCCGATGCGATCCCCACCGTCCATGGAGAGCATCTCCTGGAGCGCGTCGAGACGGATGAGCACGCGGTTGGCGTCGATCTCGTAGAGCCCGCTCTTGAACTCATTAGCAACGGGAAACTCGCGTGCCGTGAGGTCAACCGCGACGCCCTGGTCGCTGAGTGGGAGCACGGAGATGGTGACGCGCTGATCGGGCATGAAGAGGTCCGTTGGCTCGATCCATCCGCCGGGGGTGCGCTCGTTGAACGTGTAGACGTGCACACCCATCACGATCGCGGGCTCCTGGGCACCCGTGTACGGGTGCGCTTCGGTCAGGGCGAGCCCGTTGTGCTCGTAGGACGGATCGATGCGCAGGCGCCGATCCTGGGCCTGCGTGTCCTTCGGGAGCGGCGCCGCCAGCGGAGTCCACCAGACGGTGTCGGCGTACTCGGTGACACGCGCGTAGCTCTCGCCGTCTACACCCACGAGCTGGACCGTCCGGATGCCTATGCCGTAGGGGTACTTGAGCAGCGCCGGTGTCTCGATGATGCCGGTGGCGGCCTCGATGTCCGGATCGGCCTCGAGAGCGCTGATGAGTTCCTCGTAGAGCGGGATGCCGATCACGGGGCGGGTGAGGATGACATCACCGATCTGCACGCGCCCGGAGTCGAGCAGCATCTGAAGGAAGCCCCCCATCACGGACCAGACGGTGAGCACCATCGCGCTGCACAGCACGACCGCGACCATCGCGAGCATGGGCATGACGCGTGAGGGGAGATAGCGACGGGTCAGGAGGGCCTGGTACACGAGTGCATCCTATCGTCGGGATACCACCTCGCTCTGAAAAGGACGCAGGCCCAACGGGTTGTCCGTCGGGCCTGCGGTTCGCTGATGCGGGCGATAAGCCGAGTTCTGTCTCCCGACGAGTCGGGATGGCGACCATTTCTCTTGCCACGCTGTTGCCAGCGAGGTCGTCAGCGGCCTACCCGCTCCCGAGTCCGCCCAGGCGGAGCGGTCCCGAAGGAGGGAGCTGCGTGGCCTTGCACGCGACGGGGTTTACCGTGCCCCGGATGTCGCCACCCGGGCGGTGCGCTCTTACCGCACCCTTTCACCCTTGCCTGTGCCCGACGGATCGGGCCATCGGCGGTTTGCTTTCTGTGGCACTGGCCCTCGGTCGCAGCGAACGCCGGGTGGGAGTTACCCACCGTCGTGCCCTGTCGTGCTCGGACTTTCCTCCCCGGGTGCGAGCACCCGGAGCGGTCGCCTGCCCGCATATCAACATAGTATAGGCGCCCAACGGCACCCACCCATGACTCAGTCTGCATCGACACGATTGTGCGCCTGGATCACACCGGAGCAGATTCCATTGCTCGCGGAGTTGCTCGATTTGGGCGGGTACTCGCTCGAAGCGGTGGGTCACGATGGTCGTTCCGGCGAGGCATCGCAGATGGGTGAGGCGCTCGGAGTGCAGTCCTGCACGAGCCCGCGACAGCTCGGAGAGATCGCGTCCCAGAGTATTGTGCTGCTGGGAGTCATCCCCGACATGGAATCCGAGGTGCTCAGGGACACGCTGGGAGGCGCGTCGCACGTGATCACACTGGAGCCGTGCCCGGACACGATCCGCAGCATCTCCGGGGACGCGCTGATCTCGAGTGGGCGCCCGTGGGTGTTCGCGCCGCTCTGGCGAGCCACGGAGGGGATGCGAACGCTGCACGAGGCGATCGAGGCCTCCACGCCACCGAGGGTCGTCTCACTCTCGTGTGTCTCGCCTCTCGGATGCGCCAGCCTGGGAGCGCGACTCTTCGACGCGATGGACGCGGTGCTCTCGCTCTCGGGAGAGCCGGAGTGGGTCGACGCGATGATCCACGCGCCGCGCCACGGGGGCTTCCAACTCCAGGCTGGTAATCGGCTGACGACGCTGTTCGGCGAGATGACGGTCCACGTGCGTGGCATCGAGGGCGTGAGCGCGACGGTGACGCTCTCTGATCGAGGCGGGCGATGGACACGCTCACTGCTGGCCCTGGGCGACGCCGGGATCATGCGTTGTGAGCACGATCGCTTCTCCTGGACGCATGCCGATGGCGAGGCTGTCGAGGACGACGACGCCGACGCGGGACGCTCGTTCGCCCGCAGCGTGCACGAGACCATCCAGCGAGAGCTCGATATCCACTCTCCCACATGGCGTCCTGTGGAGCACCATCGCGTGCTGGCGATGTGCGAGGCGGCGCTCCTGAGCGCGCGCACGGGGCAGCCCGAGTCACCGGCCACGATCATGCGGATGTCGGGCGTCGAGACGAGTGTCTAGCGATCAGAACTTGAGCAGCAGCGACACGCCGTAATAAAAGTCGTTCGCCTCATCGGTGGCGCTGGGTGTGTTGTCGTAGTTGTCCTGGACCGAGAGCTTGAGCCACCAGTCCTTGCCCTCCGTCAGCGCCACCTCGAGCGCGGCCTCGGAGCGGATGCGGTAGTCGTCGACCCAATCCTCGAGATTGGGGTAGTACTCCGCGGCCGCGGTGAGCACGACGCTGTCGTTGAGCTGATTGCGATAGAGCAGACCGAACAAGGCTTCGGGCTTGTAGTCGTCGTCCTGGGATCCGAACTCCTTCGAGAAACCGGGACCGAGCACGAGTTGGAGCTTCTCGTTCTCACGAGAGATGAGCCGGTACCCGAAGCCGCCCGCCAAGGCCCAGCGTGTGTCGAACTCCTTGAACTCGTCGAACTCGAACGAGGTCGTGGCGAAGACCGTCCAGGGCGAGTCTCCGAGGTTCCACTCGCGACGTCCGAAGAGGAACGTCTGGTTCTTGGTCTCGGTGTCGTTGGTCTGGGAGTACCGATAGTCGGCGCCGAGGTCGGTCACGGTCTTGGGGGTCTCTCTGCGGGCCCGGATGGCGGTCGTGAGGTTGTCCTCGTCTGTGTTGCCTCGCGAGCCGGAGCCCCCGAGCTCGAAGCTCAGGTCCCACGGGTACGTGGGCTCGCCGTTCTCGTCCATCTCGGGCTCGGGGTCCGAGTCCTGGAAGAAGGATCGACGTGCCATCGCGCTGAGCATCGCGATCTCGTTCTCGCCCTTATCCGACACGAGCAGATCGGCGTTCGAGAACTCGAGCGACGCATCGGTTGTCGCGCCCATCATCGGCCCGGATGTTGCGCTCACTCCTACCAGACAGGCGCACGTGCGGAAGAACATTCAGCTGACTCCTTCGAACTCCGTGTTGACAGCGATCCCTTCGTCTCTCTCCGGGACTCTATCGACTCATCGGGTTCGACGTGCGGTTCTCACCAGTTCTCAGAGAGCGTGCTCGATCGGGCGACCCTCGATCTCGGGGGCCAGGTCACGGAGCCCACGCATGCCCGCGGACTTGTGCAGCGTCTCGAGCCACTCATCCTCCGGGCGGCTCTGCGCCACGATCCCCGCGCCGACCGGATACTCGATCGCACCGTCACGACGATCGGACGACTCGCTCCGCAGGGTCGCGGTGCGAATGGCCACGTTGAAGCAGGCGTGCCCCGAATCGCTGACGAAACCGATGCTGCCGCAGTACGCGCCACGCTGGCATCGCTCGAGCTCCTCGATGATCTGCATCGCGCGGATCTTGGGGGCCCCGGTGATCGAGCCGGCGGGGAAGCAGGCGCGGAGCAGATCGGAGATTCCCAGCTCACGCCTGAGCGTCCCCTCGATCGTGGACACCGCATGCCAGACACCTCGTCCCTGGTCGTGGTGGACGTGCCCGTGGTGCTCTATCTGGCGATGCGAGGCGACCCCGATGGAACCGGGCTCGCAGACACGCCCCAGATCGTTACGCATCAGGTCGACGATCATGGAGAGCTCGGCGGCGTCCTTGGCGCTGTGCGCCAGCTCGTCGGGGCTGACGGCGTCGCTGCGGGTGCCCTTGATGGGGCGCGACACCACGCTCCGGGAGACGCCATCGAGCTCAACGAGCAACTCAGGGGAGCACGAGAGCACCGCCATGTCCGGCTCGCTCTCGATGTACGCACCGTACCAGGGGCGCATCGACTCGAGCCGGTCGGCGCCGAGCGCCCTCCACGATCCGCTGATGGCAGCGCGGAGTGTGTGCGCCACGTTGACCTGGTAGACATCACCATCGCGGATGTACTCGAGCGCACGACGCACCCTGGTCGCGTAGTCGGTTGCCCCGCACTCGCTGCTGAGCGCGGATAAGGAGCCACCCTCGTCGGGCTCGTTCCTCCTGAGATCGTCCAGAAGCCCGTCGTCGACGGAGGGGGTGTGCCAGCGGTCGAGGACGTTGTCGTGCACCAGGGCGCGATCGCACCTGTGCAGCAGCATCGTCACGCCAGCCGGGCACTCGCGCAGGGATCGTGGCTCGAAAAAACCACCCAGCTCGTAGCGCAACTCGACGATCCAGCCGCTGGTGAACGAGCACGATCCGCGTGATGGGGACGCAGACGCGCCATCGAGCAACGAGATCGCCTCGCGGATAGAAGTGTCATCGTGCTCGCAGCGGATCGTCTCCGATGGCTCACCCAGGATGCTCCATCGTGCCCATCGAGGGTGCGTGCCTGCGCTGACGAGCGCGACGAGACGGCGCTCCTCTGGCCAGCGCCTGATCACGTCGGTCGGCATGAGGGAATCGAGTGCGTGCATCGGGCTGAATCCTACGCCAGACCGACGCGCGACGCCGGTGGTAGGATGTGGCCCCTCCAGCCACGAACCGAAAGGACGCGCAGCTCAGCCATGGCTCGTCGAGCATCATCCGGGAAGAAAGCGACCAGGGCGCGGTCGTCGCGTGCCACATCAACACGCAAGAAGGCCGCTCGCAAGAAGAGCACCTCCAAGAAGACGACACGGAAGAAGGCTGTCCAGAAGAAAACAGCCCGCAAGAAGACATCCTCGTCGCGCGGTGTGTCGAAGCGCGCGACGAAGAAGAAGACACAGCGCAAGAGCGCAACCAGGAAGAAGACAACTCGGAAGAAGTCTCCCACGAAGCGAGCCACCACGAAGAAGACGACGGCACGAAAGACAACAGCCCGCAAAGCCGCGCCACGCAAGAAGACGTCGTCGAAGAAGACGCCCTCCAGGAAGAAGGCCACTCGCAAGAAGACGTCGGCCCGCGCGTCACGCGCCGGACGCACGCGCACGACGCGCGTCAAGGCTCCTGCCCGCCCATCGCCATCCAAGGCCCCTGCTCGTGCGCACCCGCACATCTACTACTTTGGCAAACGCTGCGACGGCGATGCCTCCATGCGCGACGCGCTGGGCGGCAAGGGAGCCAATCTCGCCGAGATGCGGATTCTCGGACTCCCGGTTCCCCCCGGCTTCACCATCGGCACCCTCGCGTGCGAGGAGTTCCGTGAGGCTGGCGAGACTCTCCCCGAGGAGTTGATTGACGGCGTTCGCGCCAGCATCAAGAGGCTGGAGCGCGAGACCGGCAAGCGGTTCGGGGGCGATTCGGACCCGCTGCTGGTATCGGTCCGCTCGGGCGCCGCGATCTCGATGCCCGGCATGATGGACACGATCCTGAATCTGGGCCTCAACGACGGCGCGGCGCGCGCGCTCGGGAGCGCCACCGGCAACAGGCGGTTCGCGTGGGACGCGTTCCGTCGTCTCATCCAGATGTTCGGCTCCGTTGTCATGGGCGTGCCGCACGATCTGTTCGAGGAGGCGTTCGACGTCATCAAGCAGCGATTCGACGTCACCGCCGACGCGGACGTGCCCGCGCACGGCATGCAGGTCCTCTGCGAGATGTACCAGGATGTCTACGAGCGCCACACCGACGAGCAGTTCCCGCAGGATCCCTACGAGCAGCTGCGCCTCGCGATCAAGGCTGTCTTCAAGAGCTGGATGACGCCCCGCGCCGTGCGCTACCGCCAGATCAACGAGATCACCGGACTCCGGGGCACCGCCGTGAACGTGCAAACGATGGTGTTCGGGAACATGGGCAACGATTCCGCCACTGGAGTGGCGTTCACACGCAATCCCTCGACGGGCGAGAAGGAGTTCTTCGGCGAGTTTCTCATCAATGCTCAGGGCGAGGACGTCGTTGCGGGCATCCGAACCCCGAAGCCGATCTCGCAGCTTCACGCCTGGAACAGCGACGTGTACGAGCAGCTCGATGACGTTCGCACAAAGCTGGAAAAGCACTACGCCGACGTGCAGGACATCGAGTTCACCATCGAGCGCGGCACGCTGTGGATGCTGCAGACACGCTCGGGCAAGCGCACGGCTCAGGCGGCGATCCGGATCGCAACGGACATGGCAGGCGAGAACCTGATCTCGAAGGAGCGCGCGATCGCGAGCGTCGATCCCGATGCCCTCACACAGCTCCTGCTCCCCAGCTTCGATCACGACGCCAGGAAGCACGCCAACATCCTCACGACAGGGCTCCCGGCGTCGCCTGGCGTGGCGGTCGGCAAGCCCGCGTTCAGCGTCGACGACGCCGTCGCGCGGAGCGAGGAGGGCCAGAGCGTGATCCTGGTTCGCAAGGAGACATCACCCGAGGACATCGACGGCATGCACAGCGCCGTCGGGATTCTCACGTCCACAGGCGGCATGACATCGCACGCCGCGGTTGTCGCACGAGGGTGGGGCAAGTGCTGCGTGGTAGGAGCCAAGTCGGTCGCGATCGACGTCGAGGGCGCGTCGTTCCAGATCGGCGATCGAAGGGTGTCGAGCGACGACGTGATCTCTCTCGACGGCTCGACGGGCGACGTGATCTCGGGCGCGATCCCAACCGTCGAGCCGGAGCTCTCGAGCGAATTCACGACCATCATGGAGTGGGCGGACACGATACGAACCATGCGTGTGCGCACGAACACGGACACGCCCCAGGACGCACGCAGAGCCCGAGAGTATGGCGCCGAGGGCATCGGGCTGTGCCGAACCGAGCACATGTTCTTCGAGGAGTCTCGTATCGCGCAGATGCGACGGATGATCCTGGCGGAGGACAGCGAGCATCGTAGCGAGGCCCTGGAGGCGCTGCTGCCCCACCAACGAGGCGACTTCGTGCAGATCTTCGAGGCGATGCACGAGCTGCCCGTGACAATCCGCCTGCTGGACCCACCCCTCCACGAGTTCCTGCCGCACGATGCGGAGACCATGAAGCAGGCGTCGCGCGATCTTGGCGTGTCGCCTGAGACGCTCCGCTCACGCGTGCGTCAGCTCAGGGAGCAGAACCCCATGCTGGGCCATCGCGGGTGCCGACTCGCCGTGACGTACCCCGAGATCCTCCGCATGCAGGTGCGCGCGATCATCGAGGCGACCATCGAGTGCGCTCGGAACGACATCGTCGCGATACCCGAGATCATGGTGCCTCTGGTCTCGACCTCTCGAGAGCTCGCGTTTCTCCGCCCGATCATCGAGGACACGATCGAGCGGGTGTGCAACGAGCAGGACGCGTGCATCGCCAACGAGGTCCTCATCGGCACGATGATCGAGATCCCGCGCGCGGCCCTCGTGGCCGACACGATCGCGCCGCATGCCGACTTCTTCTCCTTCGGCACCAACGACCTGACACAGATGACGTACGGCTTCTCGCGTGACGACATCGGCGCGTTCCTCCCGGACTATCTGGACAACTCCATCCTCGAGCGGGATCCGTTCCAGTCCCTCGATGAGTCCGGCGTCGCCCAGCTCATCGAGATAGCGTGCAAGAAGGCGCGGAAGGTGAATCCAAGGCTCAAGCTGGGCATCTGTGGCGAGCACGGGGGCGATCCACAATCGATCCACATCTGCCAGTCATTCGGATTGGACTACGTGAGCTGCTCGCCATTCCGCGTGCCGATCGCGAGACTCGCAGCCGCTCAGGCCAGCGCCGCAAAGAAATCCTAAGCACGCGCGCTTCTGACGCTCTCGGCCATCGACGCGATGCGCTGCTCGTCGAGCTCGCTCGACCAGATCCCATCCCGCTTGAGGTACGAGCCGACGATCAGAGCGTCCGCGTGCTCGAGCAGGGCGCCAGAGGATTCGGGAGTCGCGCCCGAGCCAACGAGCAGTGGCAGCGAGCTGGCGTCTCGGACCTTACGGAGATCCTCGACGGAGGTGGGCTCGCCCGTGTGTGTGCCCGTCACGACGAGCCCGTCGGCGCCAAAGAATGCTGCGCCACGCGCCGCCTCAGTGAGCGAGATATCTGACGTGAGGGCGTGCGAGGCGTGCTTCTTCTTGATGTCCGCGAGTATCGCGATGTCCGTCGCACCGAGCCTCCTGCGCTCTCGCAGGAGATGGCCCGCGCTGGCTGTGGGCATGAGGCCCTCGTCGGCGACGTGGGCGAACACGAAGTTCTCGGCACGGATGCACTGGGCACCACACGCGAGGGCCACGCTGAGCGCACCGACGTTCGATCCCGAGAGGATCTGCACGCCCAGGAACACATCCGGATGCGCCGCTCGGATCGCGCATCCGACACGCGCCATGGACGCAACGATCTCTGGTCCCACGTCGTTGACGTATGGCGTGTCGTGCATGTTCTCGATGATGACGCCCTCGCACCCTAGAGCGACCAGCGTGGCGGTCTCGCGCAACGCGGTCTCGACGATCTCATCGAGCGAGAGCGTGCTCCGTGGCGTTCCCGGGAGCGCGCGCACGTGCACCATCGCGAGCATCGAGGGGAGGGAGTCGAGCGATGAGTGAGATGCGGGCATGGTCGGTCATCGTACAACGAGCGCAAGCAAACAGGCCGACACGCTGGGGCGTCGAATCCTCCTCCAGCCCCGACATCCACGCAGCGCATCGACCTGCAGCAATCGTCGCTAACCCATTGTTGATATGAAACTTACACGATGTTCGACAGAAAGGCACGAACTTTTTTGGGCTCGATGCAACGACCAATAATGACGCCATCTCGCTCAGTCGAGGAAGTCTTTTTCCTTGATCTTCGCGGGCAGGTACGTCTCGGTGATGAAGCTGAAGTCCTTGCTCGAGAGCGCCTCGAGCTCGAGCTTCACACCGAGGCGCAGCATGTTGTCGATCTCGCGTTGCCACGGCTTCTTGGCGAACCAGGGGTACCCGCGGATCTCCTTGGCGCGCCGGATGTCCTGGTCGTTGAGCCTGATTGTCACTTCCTTCGGGATATCGAACCTCTTGGCATCGAAGCTCGACATGCCGATGAACCGCGCATCGGGAATCGCCATGCGCGCAGACTCGAACGCGAGGTTTATCGAACCCTGCTTCACCACCGAGTAGATGTAGTACCCCCACGGGTCGTTATCGACGAGCACGTAGACGGGCAGGTTGAGCTCGTTGTGCATGCGCCACAGCAGCCGGCGCACACCGCGCGGCGGCTGGCCCCCACCGTGGAGGATCATGCACTTGTGTGTCTCCCAGAACCTGTCCTCGTTAAACCGACGCCAGACTGCCCCCTTCTCGATGAGCAGCACGAACTTGGCGCTGCACTTCTTGAATGTGATCACGTCCTGCTCGACGATAGAGGGCACGGCGTAGCCCCCGGAGCCCATCCGCTGGAGATCGATGGTGTCGCCCTTGTCCTCGATGACCATCGGGCCGACGAGCGCCCCCTTGGGCTCCGCGAACAGCCCCAGTTCCTCGCGCAGCGAGGCGAGGGTGACCTCGAGATCCTCGATGATCACGTCCGACTCGTTCTGCTCGTCGAACGTGTTCTCACGGGTGCCCTCGATTGTGTGCTTGCAGTGGTAGAACAGATCACGAATCGAGGTCGTCTTCTCCTGGCGGATCAGCTCGGATGCGCCGGCCGCGACGAGCGTCGTCTGCATGAACTTCTTGGCCTGCCCGAGGTTGAAGAAGTTGCGGGTCTGCGTCGAGTCGCCCATCTCGATGATGCCGGCCCTCTTGTTGAAGGCGACGTTCGAGAGCGCACGCGTGGGGATGTCGACGCCCGGGTCCGTGCCTCGCTTCGCCTGCTTGGCGATGGAGTGCGCCAGCTCGGTGATCTTCTCCGAGGTCGGCTGGCTCTTCTTGCGCGGGCGTGAGACGGCCTTCTTTCGGGGCGTCTTTTTTGTTGTTGCCTTCTTGGTCGTGGTCTTCTTGGACGAGGTCTTCTTCGATGACGCTTTTCTGGCGACCTTCTTGCGCACGACCTTCTTGCGAATCTTTTTCTTCGCCATCTCTCGCTCCCCTAGTCTTTCGCGCCGAACAGCCCGTTGTCTTTCGACGCGCGGGCGCGTGAGGATTTCTTTTTGCCCTTGGATGACGTGTCCTCATGCGGAGCCTCATCGCCGTCGGCGCTGATACGCTCCTCGACGATGATCACGTCGTCGTCCTTGCGCTTCGATTTCTTCGCGACGGCCTTGCCCTCCTCGTCGAGCTCCACGTCCGCCATGGCGGTGCGCTTCCTAGCAACCTTCTCGAGATCGTCGCGCACCTTCGTGGGATCGAGTGACGAGTCGATCGTGTGCAGGGCTCGCGCCACCTCACCGATGTAGCGCTGGAACGCGTCGCGACGCTCGCTCTCGCGCGCCATTTTCTGGCGCTTCCGCACGTACGTGGCCAGCTTCCGCCCGCACTCCTGGAGCGCCAGACGCATCTCCTTGCGGATCTCGTCGTAGTCGGCGATCGCCTCCTTGCTCTCCGACGTGAAGGGCACCCACACGCTCGCCATGTGGATCATCACCACGAGCGGCGCGCTCGGGGCGGCCCCGCGCGATTGGCTCAGTCCGTAGTTGCGCCACGACGTCTCCACGACCGCCTTGTGCGACGAGCACGCCGACTGCTGATACAGCAGCGGCACGCGGTTGGCGAAGCGGATCACACGCGAGAGCTCGTCCTTGGGCAGGTCGCCCCCGAACGCCAGCCCGACCTCGATCTGGAACGGGTTGCCCCTGTACACGGAAGGCGGGCGCGTCGAGGCGGTGTAGAACTCGGCCTTCACACCCTTGAGCAACCCCGCCAGGATCTGGCGCGTCCCGATCGGCGCGAGGCAGTTCATCGGCGGGCCCATGAACTTCGTCTTCTGGATCGCCTTGTAGACCGCCTCGGCCTCGTCGTGGCCCATCGAGTTGACCCACGTGCGCGTCGTCAGCTTTGCCTGCTTGGTGATCTCCTGCGAGACCTTCGAGCTGACACGACAGAACTCCTTCGTGAGAAAACCGCCGAGTTGGGTCTGCTCGGTCTGCTTGAGCATCCGCATCAGCGTGCCCAACTCGACGCCGCGCGGGTGCGGCTTGATCTCAACCGGCTCGGGCGGCAACTCGTCGACGGTGCGAGGGAAGACGATCGCGTCGCCAACCCGAGTCGTCTCCACGAGCGTGTCCTGGGAGTGGTCCTCGAGCAACTCCTCCTGCGACTCGTCCTGGGACGAGCCCGGCGGGTGATAGATGATGTGCGCGTGCGGGTTGGCGATGGCCGTCTGCTCGAGGTACGCGTCGATGCTGGTCTTACCCTTGGTGTAGCGCCCCTCCAGCTCGAGCACCACGCGCGTTCCGGTGTGCTCGGGGAAGTCGTCGGTCTCGACATCCTTGGTCACGTCCGGCTTGTTCTTGGTCGTGTCCATCGCCAGCTCGATGTAATGAGCCGGCTTGTTCTTCTTGGGGCGCGTCGTGACGCGCATCGGCTTGCCCGTGGTCATCAACCCGTACATGCCCGCCGCCGAGATGCCAATGCCCTGCTGCCCGCGAGACATCTTGAGACGATGGAACTTCGAGCCGTAGAGAAGCTTGCCGAAGATGTTCTCCAGCTGCTTGCGCACGATGCCCGGGCCGTTGTCCTCGATCGTGAGCACGAACCGGTTCTCGTCGATCTCGGGCAGGTGCTCGAGACGCACGATGATGGTCGGCAGGATGCCCGCCTCCTCGCACGCGTCGAGCGAGTTGTCGACCGCCTCCTTGACAGCGGTCAGCAGCGCCTTGCGAGGGTTGTCGAACCCCAGCAGGTGGCGGTTCTTGGCGAAGAACTCGGAGACGGAGATCTCGCGCTGGCGACCGGCCAGCGTCTCGGCGGTGACCTTCTTGGAAGTCGATTTCTTCCTGGCTGTCGAGGCACCCCGGGCGGTTCTCTTCTTACTCATAGTGCGTGCCTTCGTGGCAGTCTTCGCGGCCATCCGTGGCCTCCTCGTGCGTGCAACGGAACATCAGATGCCCACTTGTAGCAGGAATCGCTGATCTCTGTCTGACTGCGTCGGCTCCGAACGTCGTTTGGATCCATTTTCAAGGGCGTTCCGAGCTCGCGCACCTCTGACGAACGTCCTACCCGTCGATATCCGTTCGCTCGTTGCCCTCGCTGTCGAGGCGCACGTACGCGAAGTACATAATCACAGCGATCGTGCTCGGGAACATGAAGCACCCCACCCAGCCCTCCGCGACATAGCCCACGACGAACGCCCCTATCGCCGCGAGCACGATCAGCCACCACGTCTTCCTGAATATCACGAGGTATCGCTTCACAGCCTGGCGTGCCCTATCTGTGGAATTGCTTCGAGAACCGCGGCGTCAGCGACTCGAGCACGTGCAGCGCCGCCTCCAGATAGCGAGGAGAGCCCTCGCGCTGGAGGAAGGCCGGTGCGCACGAGGCGGTCAGCACACGCCGGATGTCCGCGAGCTCGTTGGCGTCCTCACCCACCTCCAGCCCGAGCTTCTTGCGCGCCTTGGCGATCTGGGAGACCGGCTTGGCCTTGGCCAGCGCGCCATCGCGACCCCAGGAGACCCGCTCGAAGTACACGGCGTCCTCGACCCAGTGGCCTGGGTGCACGTGCCCAAGGTCGATGAGCACGATCCCGGGCTCGCCCCAGGGCGAGCCCTCCTCGCGTCGCATCGCGTTGCCCAGGTGGAGATCACCATGACACCAGGTGTTGATCGGACGCGACCGCCAGCGAGACACGAGCGAGTCGGAGATGCGCTGCACGCGCTTGACCTGCTCGTTCCACAGCTGCTGATGCGGGATCGGATTGTCGTGCACGTGCGCGCGCGCTGTCTCGAGCAGATCGGCCCACGCGGCTAGCTTGCGCTCCGTCGGGACCGGCCTGATCTCCAGAGCTCGAGCGTGGAAGCTCGCCGCGGCGACAAGAACCTCACGCACCGTCCTGGTGTCGGGATCGATCTGGAGAGGCTTCCCCTGGACTCGCTCCATAACGACCCAGCCCATGTCGTAGCCGCCCAGCTCGGTGCCTCCGTTCATCACCCTGGGTGTCGGGGAGTCCGTGACGCCGAGCTCGTGCGTGAACCTGTACTCGAGAGGACCAAGCGGGAGCTTGACCACAACCTCGCGCTCGCCCTCGTCGCACTCGTACGTGGAGTACCCGGTCGACGCCCCGCCGTGCTGCCAGTCGGCGCTGAACCACCGGATCGGTCCGAGCTTCCTATCGCACGCCTCGCGGAGGGCCGGCTCGAGACCCGCGGCCATGCTCCTGGCGGACTGGTGTGCTGGCTGGGGCTGATCCTCTCCCATCGATCCCATTGTACCCTCTCACCAATCGCCCAGATCAGACGCATGCAGACACTCTCACAGATCAGAACGCTCCTCGACTCGCATGGGCTGTCTCCGAGGCACTCGCTGGGCCAGAACTTCCTCGTTGATCACAACCTGCTGGGAAAGCTCGTCGAGAGCGCGTCCCTCTCACCCGGCGATCTGGTGCTCGAGGTCGGGCCCGGCACGGGCACGCTCACAGAGACACTCCTGGAGAGGGGGTGCGAGGTCATCGCGTGCGAGCTCGACGACGGGCTCGCGAGTCTATTGCGCGCCACGCTCGCTCCTCGGTATCCGGATGCGTTCACTCTCGTGCACGACGACTGCCTGGCGTCCAAGAGAAATCTGAGGGAGTCGCTCGTCAAGGCTCTCGATGGGAGGCGGTTCAAGCTCGTTGCCAACCTGCCCTACCAAGCCGCGACGCCATTGATCCTCACACTGCTGCTCGCGCACCAGAATTGCATCTCGCTACACGTGACGATCCAGCAGGAGGTCGCGGATCGCATCCTCGCCTCTCCTGGGAACAAGGTGTACGGCGAGTTGTCCGTCATCGCGCAGGCTCTGGGCGAGTGCCAGCGCATCGCAACGCTCCCACCGGGCTGCTTCTGGCCCCAGCCGAAGGTGACCAGCGCGATGGTCTCGATACACAGACTCGCCAGCCCACTCATTGGTGACACGGATCGTCTCGTCTCGATGACCCAGCACCTCTTTGCCACGCGCCGCAAGCAGCTGGGGAAGATACTCGGTCGCGATCATCCGCTCCTGGAAGGAATCGACGCCTCACAGCGCCCCGAGTCGCTGACCGTCGAGCAGATCTGCCGGCTCGCCGTGCTGGACGCGTAAGAGCGCTCACGATGGTCGACCACGCCTCCAGAGACGCGCGAATCTTGCCGATGGAACAGGCTCGTGGTACCCTCCGCGACCCATCCGCGAGGGTGGCACCGCAGGGCAGTTAGCTCAGTTGGTAGAGCACGGCACTGAAAATGCCGGTGTCCCCGGTTCAAGTCCGGGACTGCCCATTAGAAGACTTTGTTTTTTGGATTGTAAGAACTCGAATCATCACACATACGCTCGCGGTTGACAGGACGTGACGCACCAAGCAGACACCCGTGCGTGCAACGCCCGGAAGCACAACGACCGCAAGCTCACCCGGACGTTGTTGTGATCCACGCTCCTTGCAGACAGCGTCGTATTACGTATTAGAGAGACCGAGCCGTCTATACTGGCACGCCATGTACGTCGAGCTCCTCAAGCTGTTTTTGTATCTCAACCTTGCGGTGGTTGTCTCTTTCGCGTGCTCGATGTGTGAGGCGTGTCTGCTGACGCTGTCTCGGACGGACGCGCAATCGATCGCTGCGAGCAGGCCACGCATAGGGAAGATGCTCGATGCGATGAAGAAAGATATCGATCGTCCATTGGCGGCGATTCTGACGCTAAACACTATCAGCCACACAGTTGGCGCGGCGGGCGTGGGTGCCGAGGCAGCAATCATCTTCGGGGGGTGGATCGGTGTGACCAGCGCGATCCTGACGCTGATTATCCTGGTGTTCAGTGAGATCGTCCCGAAGACGCTCGGCGCGGTGCACGCCAGACGCCTCGCCCCACTGTGCGTTGTGATGATCCACTGGATGATCGTGCTGACATATCCGATCGTTGCCACTCTGGAGATTCTCAGCAGGGTTTTGAAGAGAGGGTCGGACTCCAGCACACCCACGCGCGAGGAGTTGATGATCTTGGCCGAGCTCGTGCGAGTGGGCGGCGATATTGACGCCGAGGAAGCGACGGTCATCCAGAATATTCTGAGGCTGCGTGAGATCAGGGTTGAGTCGGTGATGACTCCTCGCACTGTTGTCTTTATGCTCCCTGCGAATCAAACGGTGGCACAGGTCCTCGAGCGCCACGCGTCACTCGATTTCACTCGCATACCACTCTATGGAACAGGGCCCGATCACATCGTTGGCGTCGTGCTTCGGAAGGACATCTACGAGGCGATGCGTCACGGACGTGGTGACACCCCACTCCAGGACATCGCCCGCGAGATCGATCCCGTGCCGCTCAAGGCGGTGCTCATAGAAGTGCTCAGGCGATTCTCACGAGCGCACCAGCACCTTCTCTATGTCGTAGATGAGTTTGGCGGGACAGCGGGCGTCATCTCACTGGAGGATGTTCTCGAGACGGTGCTCGGGATGGAGATAGTCGACGAAACGGACAGCGCTCCAGATCTCCGCGCACTCGCACGACGGCGCAAAGGCAACTAGGAGCCTTCCAGGAACGACGAGTATGAACGAGAGAGCAATGATGTTCCGGCACGTGCTGGCAACCGTGGCGTACCGCGGAGGAAACGTGCTCAGGAACGCACCAGCAGATTTCGAATCGACGCGGGTCCACCAGGATACTCGCAGCGCCATCGAGATTCTCTCGCACATTAATGAGGTACTCCGGTTTTGCCTTGCGCGGATTGATGAGAACCGCCAAGCTGCTTGCGAATGCGATGAGGATTGGGGAGAACAAGTACGGTGCTTCTATGAGCTGCTGAGAGCGATAGACAGCGCTGCTACCATCGAAGATGCGAGCGCCCCGATGGAACGCCTTATCGCCGGCCCGCTCGCAGACTCACTGACTCATATTGGGCAGCTTGCGACCCTAAGAAAACTGGCTGGATCACCCGTATTAGCTGAGAACTACTACGCTGCTGAAATAGAGGTTGGGCGGGTTGGCCCCGACCAGGGACCTCCAATACCTCTGCACCCATCGCCCTGATCCGCCAGCGGTTCAACGAGATGTGGCGCAACCTCCCCGCACCCGCCAGCTCGCCCAATCGGGTGTATTGCACCGTCGGCAGCACGGTTCGCCCAACTCAACAGGGGTTTTATGGTAAGAACTGGAGGCTGTGCTTCCTGGCGAGCGTTCGTGTGCCCGTCCAGTCACGCTCTAACACCTGGGAGATTCCAATGCTCAGATCACTGCTCGCTGCGATCGCATCGTTCATCGCGATGGCTGTTGCCATCGCGGCCATGTTCCTCGTCGTGACCATGGTGCTTGGTATCGAGGGAACTCTGAGGCCGGGCGAGTACTGGACGAGTTCCACGTTCAACACGACCGTCCTGATCGGCGGAACGGTTATCAGCGCGATGAGCGGCATGCTCTGCTTCGTGATAGCAAAGTCATGCAAGCCCGCATTGGCCGTTGGCGTCGTGATCCTCGGATACGGGCTCTACAGCGCGGTGCAGAACGAGGGCAAGGACGACCCGCCCGCCAGAGAGGTCCGTGCCGAATCGGAGAGCGCGACGGACTACACCGTGCGTGTGCTACAGGAGATGGCCGAGGTGGGCAAGGAGCCCACCTGGTTCGCCTTCGCGAATCCTTTCATCGGCTCGTTCGCGTTCGTGGCGGGTGCCGGGGTCCTTGGTCGATCGAAGTCGCCCTCGACTAACAGAGCCGATCCAGACGACTGATCTTCAAGGGTTGGCTCAACCCTTGAACGGCTCTGTGATTTGGGCCCGGCATCTACTTGTTCCTGTCGCCCCCGAGGACGCCCTTGAGAAGGTTGCCCGCCTCCTCACCGATCGCGTCGTTGATCTCGTCGCCGAGTTCCTCCTGCAATCGCTGGAGCCCCGCCTGCTGGAGGGCGCTGTTCAGCGCCTCGTTGCTGACGGTGATGCGCGGCGCATCGATCGGTCCACGCAGCGCGATCGGAAGCGTGAAGTTGTCCACCTGCTGCTGGTTGCCGCCCGGCAGCGTCAGCGTCGTGTTGCGCAGCGTGACGCTCAGGGGCGCGTTGACCGTCACCCCCTGCAGCACCGCGTCGAGCGAGATGTCGATGGTCCCGCCCGAGAACAGCGGCGAGATCATCTGCGACGCGATCGCGTCGGCGGAGATGCCGGTGTGCGAGTAACGCACGCTCGTGCCGACAGACGGATCGATCGTGACGCTGGCGCTGATGGCACCCGATCGTGACCGGATCGTCAGCGTCGAGGGCGCGTCGAGCAGCGACGGATTCGTCGACAGGTTCGTGGCGTGGATATCAAAGACCTCGCCACCGATCGATGTCGAGGCCATGCCGTCGATCGTCAGCTCACGAACAACGACCGACGGCGCGCCCGATATCAGATGCGTCGCCTTCACGTTGGCGTACCCCAGATCGCGTGCCATGCGGGCCAGACGCTCCGAGAGAGTCTCGCCCTCGTCCTCCTGCGTCTGCGCCTCGGACGTGCCCATCTTCTCGAGCACGCGACGAACCTGGGCCAGGCGCTCCTGCCACACCTCCGCCTGCTTCATGTAGTCCTCGATCGTCTTGCCCAGATCGTCGGATCCCGCGGGCGGCTCCTTGCTCGGGGTCGGCGCGCTGCCAACGAGCACGCCGGGCACGGCGCGCCTCGTGCCGTGCTCCGCCTCGCGCACCACGATGGAATCGAACGCCACCTTCTTGGCCAGCAGCGACGAGGTGTCGATGTCCATCTGCAGATCCACCGACTGGAGGAGATTCGTCTCCAGCGCGTTGGGATCCGCCGCCGCAAGTCCGCGCAGCTCGATGTTGCCCGCCGCCAGGTCGGCGCTGGCGCCCGCCAGGTCCACCGTCGCGCCGTTGGCACGCTGCAAGCCGCGCTGCAGCCACATCGTCATCAGGTCCTCGCTCAGGAACATCTGCCCGATGTACCCAAGCGCGCACACCAGGACGACCAGGATCACACCCGGTATCCGGATCGGGTTGCCTATCTTCTTCGAGAGCAGATCGTCGTACGTCTTCTTCTTGCCGTGCCCCTTGCCCAGGAACACCCACGTCACCAGTCGAACGCTCTTCTTGGATTGCAGCTTCTGGTAGCGCTCGGAGTTCTGCTCCAGATCCGCCATCTTCTTCCGGAATCCGACGAGGACCTTAATCACACCGAACCCCGAGACGATTCCGACGACGAGCGCCAGCGCCAGCCCGCCCGTGACGGCGTAGTACTCGAGCCCCGCGAACGCCACCACCGGCATGTTGATCAGCGCCTCGAACAGCCCCGACGTCGGCCCGTCCAGCAGGAACCGCCCAATAAGGAATGAGAGCGGCAGCACGAGGTAGCCCACAAGCGTCATCACCGCGGCAAACAGGAACGCCAGGAACAGATTCGCGTTGAGCACGATCAGCAGCATGATCAACGCCAGCGCCAACGCCGGCGCTTTGGTGAACGCGGGAGCAAACCCGATCATCGTCCCCAGCACGCACGCGGCGAAGATCTGGAACGGCGTGGCCTTCCCACGCAGCAGCGAGGCGAGCTTTCGAAACAGCATCATGGCTGGTCCCTCCCAGGGAGGCGTCGATCGACGATCCCTCGACGATCCGCGTCACAGTCATCTACAATCCAGCCACTATCATACGGTGTCGCGACGGAGGACCCGAACACTTGGAATATCTCGTCACCCTGCGGAATCCGACCAGCGGAGAGACGCGACGTGTCAACGTCGACGCCGCGACCACCGGACAGGCGCTCGCCAAGCTCGGCAGAGTCCCGGACGGGTTCGCTATCGACTCCGTGCGTGCCGCCGAGGATCTCTCGCCCCCGCCCCTGCTGCACGACGACGCCCCGGAGGAGGAGTTCGTCGAGGAGGACGAGCCCAGGTTCGATTACAAGTCACCCACCGGCACCACACGAGCGCCACGCGCGACCTACCAGACCTCCACCGGGGGTAGCTCGATGGGCTCAATCGTTTTCGCGTGGATCTTCGGCGCCATCGTCGGCGCCGGCACGTTCTGGATGCCCACCCTCATCAATCGACAGAACACCCCAACGAACACCCCTGTCACGACGAATCCCCAGCCTATCACCACGCGTCCCGAAACCAGCACAAGCTCCCCCATCGCCTCGAATACCACCCAGCCAACCCCCACCGGCAACGCGCGCCGGGACGAGCTCTCCGGCACCGTATGGGGGCTCGACCAGGGAGAGATGGTCCCGCTGGCGATCTGGCGCGTCACAGGGCAGGACCCAACCACGCGATTCCACTACGAGGCGCTGGTCGCCGCCGACTCCGAGCCCGAGGCACGTGCCCTCTACGAGCAGTGGTCGCCGAACTCGGTCATCAGCATCGAGCGCGTCGCGTGGCTGCGCGGCTCGCCCGACGGATCGGAACCATAAAAACACCCCCGCGAGTCGCTCGCGAGGGTGATCCAAAGGCCGCGGTGGGATTCGAACCCACGATTGGCTTTCGCACAACGGATTTGCAATCCGTCCCCTTAGTCCACTCGGGCACACGGCCATTCCGATTCGGGCCCACCATTGTATCGCACCGACGCCCACCAATCAGCACGCCCAGCGAGCCCGATCCCACTCCGCTCGACCACAACCCCCTGTCTGGACGATCTGTACCACCAGAGGTACAACCACACCATGCCCAGATCGATTCCCGCCATCCTGTCGACGCTCCTGCTCGGTGCCAGCGCACCGGCGCAGACCACGCCCATCCTCGACTCGCCGCCCGCTCAGCCCAGCGTGGCCCCCGATGGGCTCGTGCCCGAGGGCACCTTCCTCGTCCAGCAGTTCGCCACCATGCAGCGCCTGGGCACGAACTCGTGGGTCATGGTCTTCGCGCCAGCCGACGACGGCAGGGTCCTGCCGCCCATGATCCTGCTGCCCAACACCAACCTCCAGGCGATGGAGCAGATCACGGGTCCCAACGAGGAACCCACCGGCTTCCTCGTCTCGGGGCAGGTTCTCCGTTTCGACGACCAGAACTATCTGCTGGTGACCATCTTCACGCCCGCCTCCGAGCCGACCGACACCCTCGAGGCAAACACCGAGGCCGACATCGACGACGCGCCCACGCCACCGCCCGCGCTCTCCGACGATCCGTCTGTCGAGGAACTGCTGGCGCGCATGGAGAACGAGACCAACATCGGCTGGGACGAGACACCCCCCCAGGCCACCGGCACATCGCCAGGCCTGCTCACCGACGGCACGCTGCTCGCCCTGCGACGCGGTCGCGTGATGCGCTCCGACTCGGGCGGCTGGCGTTTCATCATGGACAACGACCCCGACGCCGATCCCTGGACCGACCTGCCGCAGGAGCTGCTCCCCTGCCGCGCGCTCGAGCACATGCGCTCGCGACTGGAGCTCATCGGCACCGACGAGTTCACCATCTCGGGTCGCGTCTTCCTCTACAAGGGCGCCAACTACCTGCTGCCCGTGCTCTGGGTGCAGGAGCACACGGGCGACTCTGGCCTCACAACGGCGCAATAACAGAGCATCTCTAATGGCAGAGATGCTCTAGTAGATCAATGCAGAATGTGAGTGGTCCTACGCCGCCAGACCGCCGCCCCCGCCGTAGCCGTCGGAGTAGTCGTCGCCGTAGTCGCCCTGCTCGTCCCAGCCGTAGTCCTCCTGGCTGTGCGTGTGGCGATGGTGCACGCGGATCACCTTCGCCAGCTGCCTTGCGAACAGGCTGCCCATCGTGCGGACCTGGTCGATCACGTCCTCCGTGTACGGGCGGCTCGAGTCCCTGAACAGCGTCAGCACCGCCAGGCACTCGTCATCGTGGCGACACGAGAAGATGATCGCGCTGGAGTCCTCGATCCACGCGGCGTCGTCGCCAAGCGCGTCGCGCATCTCGGCGGGTGTCTGGAACACGTGCACCTGATCGGATTCCTGGTACTTGGCGGGGATCACGCCGGCCAGATGCTCCAAGAGCATGTCGGCCGTGTCGCGCGGGCAGTCGTAGTTGACGTACGCGCCCAGGGAGAAGTCGGAATGGTTCGAGGGCATGTACACCGCCGCGTTCGTCGGGCCGGTGCGCGTGAGCATGAACTCCAGCATCTTGCGGAGCAGCTCCTCGATATCCAGTTCCTGGGCGATGACCGCCTGAAATTCGCTTGCGATGCTCATGGATGACACCTGATCTGCCAGCTCCTGGTACGCGCCGACCAGATCGTTGCACATCGAATCGATCTGGTCGTTGATCTCTCTCCGGGACGCGTCGAGCCGGCGACACACGCGTCGGAGCCTCTGGGTCTCTCTCTCCTGCGCCCGGACGCGACGCGCCCGATCAAGTGCCATGTGCATCGACGCAAGAACCTCTTCCTCGTTCAGCGGCAGCGTGAGCAGATCCACCGCCCCAAGACGCATCGCACGCAACGCGTCGTCCACCGCGGGATCCGTATCGAGCAGGATCACGCTCGTGTGCGGGTGCTCGGCCTCGAGCAGGCGCATCAGCTCGAACGTGTCGCCATCGGGCAGGTGACGCTCCGCGACGACCACATCGAAGGGGCTCGTCAGCGCGTCGAGCGCCTGGGCGAACGTCGAGACGAACTCCGAGAGCATCGGGTCGTCCGAGACGAGCTCCGCCAGCATCGATCGCGCGTGCGGATCGCGCGCCACCACCAGCACCCGTCCCTGGTTGGCGAACACGGGAGGCACCGACGCCTCGTGGCGTGGCACCAGCGGGTCGCGATGCTGCGGGATCACTGGCCCCGTGTCCGGCGTGTTGTCTTGCTTCTGCGTCAACGCGTGCACCTCATGCCGCTTGCGATCCAACCGTCCTGGACGAGGCGCTGCTGGCGTCTCGCTGCTTCCTCACCCCGGGCAGCTCGACACGGGCCTGGGTGCCCGCGTCCTCCTGGCTCGTCAGGCCGATCGTGCCGCCGTGCAGCTCGATCAGACGCCTGGCGACCGCGAGCCCGAGCCCGGGCTGGCGACCGGCTTCCTTGTCCGAGAAGAACGGGTCGAACGCCCTGCGCAGCACCTCGTCGCGCATGCCCTTGCCCGTGTCCTCTACTGTGATAGTGAGTCGGTCATCATCCTCGGGCAGATAAACGCGAACACGGATGATTTCCTCAGTCCCCGACTCCATAGCGTTCTTCAGCAGTTCTTTCGTTGCAGTCGCTACCTGTTCCGGATCGATCACCACCGGCGGCACACGGTCCTCGAAGACCACCCTCACCGGGGGGCACGCCAGATTGCGGGAGTGACGCTCGAGTTTCAGGTCGCGTACCGTCCGCATCAGCAAATCGTTCAGGTCCGTCGTGGCCCGCTCGGGCCTCGGCGGGTCCGCGAACACGTGCAGCGCGCTGATCAGGTCCGTGAGGCGGCACGACGCCTCGTGGATGGTCTCCACGCTGGCCTTCGTGTCCTCGTCGTCCTTGAGCTTCTTGCGCAGCACCTGGCAGCGACCGGAGATGATCGTCAGCGGGTTGTTCATCTCGTGAGCCGCACCCGCCGCGAGCGTCGAGAGTTTCATCATCGAGCGCGCCTCGGCCAGGTCCGACTGAGTCTCAGAGAGCACGCGATTCGCCTCGGCCAGCTCCTCGCCCAGACGGCACGCACCCTCGTGCTGAGCCGATGACGCCAGCGCCGACGCCCACACCTGCTGGAGCACCTCGAACAGCGACGGCTTGCAGCCCATCGCGTGCTCCGTTGGCGCGAACAAGATCACTATCGGCGAGCTGCCGGGGATCGTCAGATCCACCACCTGCACCGTGC
>JBICIA010000044.1:0-33541 GCA_043101425.1 Phycisphaerales bacterium JB043 | reverse complement strand
AGCGGCGATGGCTCTCGTCGCTGCGCGTCCCAGCGGAGTCGCTCCAGCTCGGTGCGCAGGTCATCGAACGCGCTCGCGCGCGACAGGATCACGATGCGCCCAGAACCTCGCCCCACGAGTGCGCGAGCAGATCCCGACGTGGCGCATCGTGATCCTGTCGCGCGCGAGCGCGTTCGATGACCTGCGCACCGAGCTGGAGCGACTCCGCTGGGACGCGCAGCGACGAGAGCCATCGCCGCTGACGACCGGACAGTCGCTCCTCGTGCTCGCCTCGCTCGAGAGGGGGGTCAGGCGGGACAGGATCCGCGACGAGCTGCGTCGGATCGCGCTCGAGGATCTCCTGATGCGCGCCAGCCTCCAGGAGTTCTCGCAGAGTGTCGAGCGATACTCCAGCGACGGGCTCGAGGAGGGCGGCTTCGCGTCGCTCTGCGCGCAGGGGCTGGGCATGTACTACCGCGCCCAGGAGCGCCCGGACGACGCGCGCTCGTTCGACATGCGCCTCCGAGCGTCGCGAGCGCTCCTCGATGCGACGGAGGCACGCGACGCGTCGCGGTTCATCAGCGCCACCGGCCCAGTTCTGCTGGCGTCGGGCGTGAGCCTGCGTGACGCCTCCCTCTGGCAGATCGAGAACCGTCCCGGCTCGACAGGCGAGGCAGCGCGACGTCTCGTCGAGGCGTCGGAGGCGCTCGCACGCGGAGCGGTGCAGACAACAGACCCGCGTGTCGCGGGCGACGCGCTGTGGCTGGCGATCCGATGCCTCCAGGACGCCGAGGAAAACGGGGCGACCGTCCCGAGCGATCGGCGCGACGTGCTGGTGCAGATGTTCCTGCGCGAGCACCCCGACCACCCGCACGTCTCGAGCATCGTGGCGTCGCAGGAGAGCGACAAGGACGAGGACGCCGACGCGCTGATCATGCGACTCAGCGCGATCGGGCCCGACGCGCCCTCCTACGACACATCGCGTCGCAAGCTGGCGCAGCTGCTCTTCGATCAGTACCGCACCGCCAGCCAACCCGACATCGAGTGGGCGGGGCAGCGCTACGCAGACGTCGCCGAGCCGATCCTCTACGACGACGCCAAGCTCGCGCTCCAGGGGGATCGCGACGCGTCCTCCAGGGCGCTCATCCGCGGGCAGCGTGTGCTCGCGTCGCTGCTCGGCTCGTCACGTGTCGACGTGCCACGTGCGCAGCGAGTGCTCTCGGTGCTCTGGGAGGTGCACGGGACGGGTCTCAGCGACGAGGATGTCTCATCCACGCTGCTGCTGCGCGAGGGACAGCTTGCCATGGCGCAGGACGACTCGACTCGCGTCGAGGAGGTCCGCGCCCTTCTGGTGCAGCACGACGACGCGCGTGACCTGCTGCGATCGCTCGACCAGGACGAGTTCAGACGCCTGGTCGTCCGCTGGCGCGACGCGCAGCGTCAGGATGGCGCTCCCGCCTCGCTCTTGCGAGAGGTCGTGCGCTCCGGCGCGCGTGTGCTGTCGCACACGGATGTGCCCTGGCCGATCCAACGGGTCGAGAGCGACGCGAGCGACCAGACACTCGCCCAGATCGCGCTCTGCGCCGAGGCAACGCATGAACTCTGGATCATCTCAGACGATCGGGAGTGGCGTGCGACGAGCCTGTCAACACACCGGGCGCTGCGCGACGCCGGCGTGACCGATCCGGACGTGCTCAGACGCCTCGCCGTCGTCGCCGAGGGCGCGGGCGCGCCCGACGAGGCGATCGAGGCCTGGAATCTGATCGCATCGGGAGTGGAGCGATCGAGTGTCGACTGGTTCGAGTCCCGCTTCAACATCATCCGCCTCGTCGCGTCACGAGACACCGAGGAGGGGCGAGCACTGCTCAGGGCGCACGCGGGGCTGTACCCCGATCTCGCCCCCACGCCGTGGGACGAGCGATTCCGGGCTCTGGCCGACGACCTCGACATGGATCTCACACCGTGAGCGCCATGTCTCCTATTGAGCGCTACCTCGGCATCGAGGCGACACGAGGCCCGGTGGAGCTGCTCGGGCTCCACACGCCCGACTGCACACACGAGCAGGTCATCCAGGCCCTGCGCACCCGACTGGGACGCGTCGCGCGTCATCCGCTGGGGCGCTCGGTCGAGGCCGACGAGGTGCGCCTGGCCCTCCACGCCGCGGCGGCGCAGCTCATGGATCCTCGCGTGCGTGCGCACCTCCTGTCCGAGCCCCGGGAAGAGCCCACCGAGCAGGACAGCGCAGAACACACCCCCGAGCACAAGAGCGCTGCCGACAGGACGCGGACGATCTCCGACAGAGAGCTCGACGCGTTCCGTCACACCGCGCTGGCGATGCTCCGGCGCACAGGAGGATGGAATCGGCGATCGATGCAATACGTCGCCGGGCTGGCCCACGCCTCAGGCATACCCGTCACCGAGCTCTCTCGCGCGCTCCATCGCGCGCCCGTCACCGCTAACGCCAGCGCGAGGGAATCGGGTGTCGTCAGCCCCGCCTCTCGCACACGAAGGGAGGCCTCCACGCGCACCGACCCGGTGCTCGCGATCGTGGGAGTCGTCGGAGGTGTCGGCATCACGCTGATCGTCGTCCTCGCCGTCGTCGCGAGCCTGCTGCCCGAGCGCACGCCATCCTCGCAGAGCGCCCCAACACAGACCACCAGCGAGGGCGAAGCCCCGCCAGCGCCGGTGCCAGGCGTTGAGAGGCAATCACAGCTGATCGTCGACGCCTCCAATCTGCTGGAAACGCTCCAGGAGGCGCACGACCTGATCCCCGACAACGTCGGCGAGGGCGCGTGGCGATTCGAGCGCGCCATGGAGTGGCTCGCTCCCAACTGGCACACACTCGATGAGCCATTCCGCTTCGTGATCGAGGAGCGGATCACCTCCATCCTGCTCGATATCCCATCCACCTCGGCATCATGGGAGCGCGCGTTCGAGAGTGTCGTCTCTCCATCACGGCGCATGCTCGTCGCCGACGCGGGTGGGTTCGACCCACCCGGCGCCATCTGGAGCGTGTGGTACACACAGGAACTCAGACGACAACTCGACACATCGAGCCGCCTGTACGACGCGACCGCGTCGATCTTGGGTGAAGTGTTCGGGGGACGCGTGCCACGCTCGGTGGACTCGTCCCACTCCCTGCTGGACGCGTCACGCGTCACGCTCGAGCGGATCCTCACACGTGACGAGCCCGAGGATCGCCTCGCCTCGATGCTCGCCTCATGGCACGAGTGCATGCCCTGGATACAGGATGACTCCGTGCGCCAGCGCCTGCTCATCGGCGCGATCGATCGCGTCCTGCGCATGGACGAGTCGATCTCGCAGAGCAGGCCCCTGCGCGACGCCACGCTCGCGCTGATGGGCGATCTCGCATGGAGCGTGCAGAGCGACGCGTCGCCCACGCACGCGATGGTGTCTCTGCTGTCCTGGCTGGACGATCCCAACATCGACACGAGAAACCTGTCGGTGGTAACGCAGTGGCTCTCGCTCGATCCAGACGGACCGAGCGTGCCATCGACACTCATCCTTGCCCCCGGTGCCTCGCAGAGCGCACGCGCCTCCGTGCGCGAGCGACTCGGCGCGTACTGGGCCATCGGAGACATCGACGAGGCCTCGCCTCGCCAGCGATGGCGTCGGCTCGCAGCAGATCATCTGAGCACACCGATCCCCGTGAGACAAGAGATGCTGCTGGAGGATCTGGCACGATCGGGATCGCTCCTCGAGGGTGGACACATGATCTGGTCTCGACGCTACGACGAGGCGCTGCGCACGCTCGACGCGATCGAGAGCAGCACCGATCACGCGCCCGATCAGCCCGACGTGGCCTCGGGCGAGACAGGCTGGATGGTGCAGTACGTCACGAGCACGGACTCGCTCGAGGGACGGCTCGACGCGTTACGCACACTCGAGACACGACAGGGGCTCCTCACCCAGGGCGAGGGAGACCTGCTCGCGGAGGTGGCGACGCGAGGGACACCGAACCAGGTCAGACGTCGAGCGCAGTGGATCGTCCGAGAGCGCCGCGCCGAGACGTCCGTGCTGCGCGGCCTTCTCGAATCGCTGGGCTCCAATCGATGGCGAGAGGACGCCCACGAGCTCCTCGATGACATCACGGGGCTGCACACGTTCGATCACTCGGACCCTCGCTGGCGAGACGAGACACGACGCGCACTGACCGGGCTTGTTCTGGACGCGATGTCGCGCCGCGGGCCAGAGGGCGACGGCCAACAGCATGTGGCGCGTCTCGAGATGTCGCTTCGATCCATCACCGGAACAAGCCCACACGTGGACGACGTGCCATCGGGGATCACGCTCAATGAAGCGACACGACAGCTCCGACGCCAGTGGGAGGAGCACGCGATGCTGTTCGAGCCGAATCCGTCGAGCCGGGTGACGCTCGACGAGATCCGCCAGCGTCGTCTCGGCAGGCTGCGTCTCATCGAGGGCCCGATCAGGGAGTTCGCCGTCGAGCAACTCTCTCTCGTGGAGCTCCTCGCCTACGTGATGGTTGGCGAGCGCCCCGACGCGACATACCAGGTCGAGAGCGTGATGGACGACCTGCTGCGAGATCGCAGCGCGTCCGGGAGCGTCCTCGAGCAGATAGCGATGGCGCAGCGAGCGATCGTCGAGCTGTGGTGGATCCGACTAGGCTTCCCAGCACGCATCGACGACGAGCCGAGCGCGATGTCAGGAGGCGACGCATGAGACGATGGACGGTGCTGGTGGTTGTGCTCATAGGCATGTCGCGGGGTGCGCACGCGCAGAGCGATCTCTCGTCGCGTCTCGAATCGCTCAGCCCCGACGACCCGATGTCGTACTTCCTCCTCGCCGAGACCATCGCGTACGAGCGTTCCGACAGAGCATCGCACAGGCTCGCCAGGCGCCTGCTCGTGCTCGCGATGGAGCTCGACGAGCGTCGTGGTGCGCCGCTCGGGCTCGCATCGAGCGTGTGCTACGCGCTGGCCGATCTCGCGGAGGACGCTCCAGACCGACGCTGGCTGCTCGCCATCGCCGAGTCACGCGTGCGCGCCTCGCAACGGGTGGTCTGGAATCCCTCCGCCTCGCTCGAAAGCCGGAAGGACGAGCTGTCGCCAGACGAGATCGCTGAGGCTCTGGCCAAGCTCCGAGATGGCAACCCGCGCGATGCCAAGGCGCTGAGCCTCGACAGCTCTCTCCCGTCGGTGCTCGGCGCATACGACGAGCACCTGCCATCCGGCGGCATCGCGCGACTCATCGAGTGGATGTCCAGCAACACGTCGTGCCCGGAGTGTCGCAACCGACGCGTCTCGCGCAGCCCAGGTGGGCGTGCCCGAGTATGCCGCACCTGCGCGGGCGATCCGGGCACGCACCTGCTCGACCGTCGAGAGCTCAGAGATCTGCTGCGACTCGAGGCCCGCCTGCTCGACGCGCAGGCGTCCACGTGGGGCGGCGATCTGCTGCTCCAGGGCAACGCTCCCATGAGAACGCTCCGGATCGAAGAGATCGCGCCTCGCTACGACATCGACCCACTCGATGTGGTGTTCCGCGACGGGCGATGGACACGCCGGGACGACCGTCTCGACCCCGACACCGATGGCGAATACGATGGTGGTCCTGGGAGCCCATGAGCATGCCTGAGCAGCCGAACGCGAGCGAGACCCTGACCGAAGAGGCGCACGAAGCCATGAGCGAGCTCCCGCCCGCCGACATCACCCGCTCGACCGTGCTGATAGTCGACGACCACGAGCAGAATCTCGAGCTGCTGCAGGCCTACCTCGAGGAGCTCGGCTGCAAGACCATCGGCGCACGAGACGGCTTCGACGCCATCGAGATGGTCGAGCGCCACTCACCCGATCTCGTGCTGCTCGATGTCATGATGCCACGCATGAGCGGCTTCCAGGTCTGCGAGAAGATCAAGTCCGATCCCACGACGAGGGACATCCCCGTCGTGATGGTCACCGCGCTCAACGAGGTGGCCGACGTCGAGCGGGCCGTCGAGAGCGGCGCCAACGACTTCCTCTCCAAGCCGGTCCACAAGATCGAGCTGATCACACGCGTGCGCTCGCTGCTGCAGCTGCGACTGCTCAAGCAGCAGCAGGACGAGCTGATCGGTCGCATCCGGAAGCTGACCGACTCCGAGTGAGCCGGGTCAGATCGATGACTCTCTCCAGACGATCCCCGGCACGCCCGCGGGGCGCACCCACGACGATCCACGCGGCTCGTCCGCGTGCTCGAGGTGACGCAGGTACTCCCGGAGCTGCGTGTCGGAGAACCCGTCGAGGAACTCGACCCGCGCGCCGCGATTGCGAGCACGGATCGAATCGACGACGCGCCCGCGTTCGTCGCGCAGGCGTGTCTCCGTGGCGAGCTCTCCCTGGTAGCTGGTTGTGACCATGTATCACCTCGTGAAGCGTTTGCGACATCTCCGGGACGTTCTGGATCGGGTGCTCCACGCGATCACCGTGAGCGTGTAAACAACCCGGACGAAGAGACGCTCGTATCGGACGTCCTCCAGGCACACCGAACGAGTGACGTGTAGTGTGTTTGTGTGCGAGTGCTCACGTGGACAACCAGGAACGCGGACCCGAGCGCGGGCATCATCGCGCGCATCGAGGACGAGCAGCCGCTTGTCGTGCTCGATCGCGCGGTCCTCGACGACGCACAAGATGTGGTGGCGCTGGTGCGCGAGCATCGCCATGTGGTTGTCTGGTCCGGCAACTCGCACGGCGGCTCGTTCGAGCGTGACCCGCGGATCTGGTCGCCCCAGGTGCGAGCGCGACTCGTTGAGCGATGCGCGTCTCTGCAGGATCAGCTGCGCGACACCCCGAATCGTGTGATTGTGCGGTCGCACTGCCGACACGTCGTCTCCGATCTCCCCGCATGCCGGTGGTTCTGCGAGGAGATCAGAAGCGAGAACGTCGGGCTGTGCGTCGACGTCTCCTCGATATTCGAACGCTCGATGATGGATCGCGTGGAGGACCACATGTGCCGCCTGCTCGGTGAGGTGACATGCGTCGACCTTGTCCTGGTGCGCGAGCCGCTCGTCGATCCAGGAGCGCCCGGCGACGCGCTGCCCGTTGGCGTTCCGCTGGGCACCACCGGGGCGGGTCTGGCGCACATCGGACGCCTTCTGGAGGAGCTGCACGCGCGTGGCGCGGACATCGTGCTCGATGGCGACAATGCCACTCCCCAATCGCAGCTCGACGCGCTCGCACGCGCGTGCCCCGGCACACCCTGATCGCGGTACACTGGTCCCGGCACATCGCTCCCGAGGAAGGAATCCAGCCCCATGCCCCCGACACTCGATCATCCAACACTCGCGATTCTCAAGGAGCGATTCGGCTCGCTGCGTCTGCGCGCCACCGAGTTCCGCGGCATCTCGACGCTCATCGTCGACCCAGAGAACCTCCACGGGGTCATGCTCTTCCTCCGCGACGACAAGCGGTGCGCCTACGACTTCCTCTCCGACGTCACAGCCGTCGACTACCTTGACTATTCCGCTCCCACGGAGGGTCGATTCGCGGTCGTGTACGTGCTCGTCTCGACGAGCCGAGACGACACCTTCCTCGTCAAGACATTTCTCGATCCGAGCGTCCCCACCGAGGGCATCGAAGAGGATCCCTCGCTGTACGTCGACTCCGTCACCGACATCTGGCCCGGCGCCGAGTGGACCGAGCGCGAGGTCTTCGACATGTACGGCATCAGGTTCCGTAACCACCCGGACCTGCGACGCATCCTCACGTGGAAGGACTACCCGGGCCACCCGCTCCGCAAAGATTATCCACTCAAGGGGCGCGGCGAGCGCGAGAACTACGCGCTCGTCGATCGCACCGACGCCTGAACCGCGTCACGTCGTGGGCAACGCAGTTGTTGTCGAGTCCCGAATCCGGCGCACGCATCGCGGGATGATCTCCTCCGCACGCGCGATCTCCTCTGGCGTCGTGTGACGCGAGAGGCTCAGCCGTATCGAGCCGAGCGCGTGCGACTCGGGCACCCCCAGCGCCAGCAGCACGGGCGAGGGCTCCAGCGAGCCCGACGAGCACGCCGCTCCCGCCGAGGCGCACACGCCCTGCTCGGACAGCAGCATCAGCAGCGCCTCCGACTGCACACCCGCGAAACCGATATTGATCGTGTTCCAGAGCCTCGGTGCGCCATCCCCGGGCGTGTTGAGGCGTGCGTTCGGAATCTCGCGAAGCAGCGTCGCCTCGAGCCGATCGCGCAGCTCCTCCTGCTGCGAACGCAACTCCGGTGTGGCGAACCACGCGAGGCTCTGCCTCGCCGCAGCGCCGAACCCGACGATGCCCGCCACGTTCTCCGTCCCACCCCGGCGTCCAAGCTCCTGCGTGCCCGGCTGCGATGGTCTCAGCTGAACGCCGGTGCGCGTGGCGAGAGCCCCGACACCCTTCGGCCCGTGGAGCTTGTGCGCCGAGCAGACGAGCAGGTCGATGCCCGAGGCGTCGAAATCGATGGGCACCTTGCCAACCATCTGCGTCGCGTCGATGACGCTCGCCACGTCCAGCTCACGGCACCGCGCGACAATCGCCTCGACTGGCTGGATTGCACCCGTCTCGTTGTTGGCCCAATGAGCGCACACCAGAAGCGTCTCTTGCGTCACACGTGAGAGCCCACGCACATCGATGATGCCGTTGTCGTCGAGAGGGAGATACTCCACGCGCAGGCTCGGCCGATCACGCCCGATGTCATTCAGCAGATCACCAACGGCGCTGTGCTCGATGCGCGTCGTGGCGATGGTGGCAGGCGAGTCGGACGGAACGCGGGAGAGCACGCCGCGAATGGCGGTCTGCAGCCCCTCCGTGCCACCGGACGTGAACGTGATGTTGCGTGCCCGAGTCCCGAGCAGCTCGCCCACGTCTCGTCGCGCCAACTCGACCAGGCGACGTGCCTCCTGTCCCGGTCGATGCACCGACGATGGATTGTGCCAGCGCGTGGTCAGGCACTCGGTCATCGCATCCACAACCTGCGAGGCGGGCTGAGTAGTCGCGTTGTTGTCCAGATACACGGACATACCGCTCAATGATAGGCGATCGGTGCTACTTGACCCCGAGCATCAGCTGCTCGACGACGTCGCGAACGTGCATCCCCGACTCGTCACGCGCGTGCCCCGGCACGCCCAGCGGTGCGATCACGCCGTACCCAAGCCCCAGGTGGATGAGCATCCACGCCGTGATGTCGGGTGAGAATCGCTCGGAGACGTACTCCGACTGCTGAGCGAGGTCCACCTCGTGCGAGATCACCGCGTGCAGATTGATCATGTGGCGTTGCAACGCGGCAAGGATCAGCTCGTCGTCGATCTCCGTCATCGCCTGCACGATCACGCGATACAGCCCACGCCCACGATTGGAGACCATAGGATTGGCGCTGATCAGCCGACGTAGCCGCTCCGCCGCGTTCGGCGCATCGCCAAGCTGCTGCTTCCACGCCTCGATCGTCTCGTGACCCGTCTGATCGATCAGCGCGATGAACAGGTCACGCTTCGAGTTGAAGTGGCGGTAGATGATCGGCTCGGTCACGCCCGCCGCCTTGGCGAGCTCCGACGTCGTCGCGCCGGAGTAGCCACGCTCGGCGAAGAGCCGCGAGGCAACCTCCAGCAACTGGGCACGTCGTTCGGCAGCAGGGAGTCGACCGGCCATGGTCTGGTTAGCCTACACCAGCTTTGTGAAAGTGCCACTCGAAAAGAGGCGAACAGACGCCCTCGAAAACAGGGATTCTCACTCACCCGCTCGGCGGTGGGTCATATCCGGACCCACCCAGCGGATGGCAACGCCCCAGACGACGCAGCGTCAGCAACGAGGCACGAATCGGTCCGAACCGTCGGTAGCACTCCAAGGCGTACGCCGAGCACGACGGGTGGAAGCGACAGTGCCCTCCCATTAGCGGCGAGAGCGTCGCCCTGTACGCCAGCACGAGCCACACGAAGGGCAGCGAGCACGCGACACGCCATCGCGACCGCCTCTGGCTCGTCGGGCACGGGTCACTGATCGTCATCCGACGCTCGCCTCGTGTGCTTGTTCGCCATCGCGATCCACGCGTCACGCATCGTGCGCTGGTACTCCTCCTGCGAGAGAGGCTCGTGCCTCCGCACGACCACGACGATATCGAACCCGCCTGGGCACTCATGCTGGAGCAGCCTGAACGACTCGCGCAAGCAGCGCTTCACGCGAGATCGTATGACAGCGTTGCCGACCTTCCGTGACACCGACAGTCCAAGGCGTGCGTGCTCGAGCCCATTCGGCGCGCCAATGACAACCAGCACCCCACGCGGCACACGGACGCCCTCGTCGTAGACGCGACGGAACTCGTTGTTGCGCGTCAGGCGATGGCGTCTTCGGAAGAAGAAACGGGTCGGTGTCAGCTCGTGTGCCCCGTCCATGTCAGGACTCGCGGAGATACTGCTGGTACTTGTTCAGCAGGCGGCCACGTGTGAGCAGACCCACCACGCGCAGGTTCGCATTGGCGTCCGGCTCGACAACCGCCAGGCTGGTGACGTCGTGCTTGGCGAACTTGTCCATCACCACGTCCAGCCCATCGTCCGGGGCGATCGTCGGCAGCGTCCTGACCACCAGGTCCTCGACGAGCAGGAACGGCAGCGCGTCCTTCTCGAGCAGCGCCGTCTTGATGTCAGCCGACGTGATGATCCCCTCGTAGACGTCATCATCCCGAACGACGACCACGTCCGAGACCTGGTACTGGCGATTCAGCTCGTAGACCTTGTTCGCGGGATCCTCCGGGCGAACGGTCACGTGGGGCACCAGCGGCACATCACGCGCACGGATGCGACGCAGGATCGACAGATCCAGCGCCGAGCCCAGCAGCAGGCCGCGCCTGCGCAACTTCAGCGAGTAGATCGAGTCGCGCATCAGGTAGCGCGCGATCGCCGTCGACATCACCGCCGCCAGCATGATCGGCAGCAGCACGTACTCGTCGCGCGTGATCTCCAAAATGATGAGGATCGCCGTCAGCGGCGCGTGCGTCGTGCCCGAGACGACCGCCGCCATGCCCACCAGCGCGTACGCCGCAGGCGAGCCGTTGCTCGGGATGATGCCGATCCTGTCGAGCAGCACACCGAACAGCGCCCCCGTCACCGCGCCCAGGAACAGCGACGGCGCGAACACACCTCCCGAGCCGCCGGATCCCAGCGTCAGACACGTCGCGACGAGCTTGCACACGAGCAGCAGCGCCAGCACGCCGAGTGTCGTCTGCACCAGCGCGGGCGCATCGGCCTCCAGGAAGCCGACGATAGGCTGGAACGTGTCCATCGCAGCATCCGCGGGAGCGTACGTCGAGGGGTTCAGCAGCTCGCGGATCGAGTCGTACCCGTTGCCGTAGAACGCCGGCAGCGAGTGCCCCGACTCCTCGTTGTGCACCACACCCACGTACACGAGCCCCATCACGCCCATCACGCACGCCCCGAGCACCGGCTTGAACACCGGATGCACCCGCAGCCCGGCCGACAGATCCTCGGCCTTGTACAGCAGCTTGATGAACGCCGTCGCCACGAGGCCGCACACGATGCCAAGCACCAGGTATCCAGGCAGCTCGGCCAGCGTGAAGGTGTATTTCATAAGCGACTGCGACACCGCGAAGAGCGCCTCGTTCTCGCCGAGCACAGCCTGCGTCACCGCGGCGCTGAACACCGACGCGATCACGATCGGCGTGAACGTGCGCAGCGAAAAATCGCGCAGCAGGATCTCCAGCACGAAGAACACACCCGCGATCGGCGCGTTGAACACCGACGCGATCCCCGCCGCGGCGCCGCACCCCAGCAGCGTCCCCGTCTGATCGCGCGACACGCCCAGCACGCGCGCCATGTTCGAGCCGATCGCGGAGCCGATCTGCACGATCGGACCCTCCGCACCCGCCGATCCGCCCGAGCCGATGGTGCTCGCCGAGGTCAGCGCCTTGATGATCGTGATCCTCGGGCGAACCTGCCCCGCACGCCTGTACAGCGCGTCGATGATCTCCGGCACGCCGTGCCCGCGCGCCTCCGACGCGAACAGGTGGATCAGCACGCCCGTCACAAGCGCACCGGCCATCGGCACAACCACCAGCGCCCAGAGCGGCAGACGCATGTGCAGCCCCTCGGCGCCCTCACGCGTGAAGTCGATCAGCCAGGCGAATCCGATGGCTCCGAACGCCGTGATCGTTCCCACACCCGCGCCCAGCACGATCAGATACCAGTCACGCTCGAACCCGAGGCGGTGCGCGTACGACTGGAGTGTCCTGATCAGAGCCATCGAGAGCCCCACTCTACCACGAGCACGGAGATCCTATGACTCCTGCTCCTCGTCCTCGAGCGGCTTGCCCTTGGCGTCGGTCAACGGGTTCCCGTCGAGGTCCCGGATAATCGGGATCGGATGCTTCTTCTCATGCGCAGCCAGCTCGTCCTCGAGGCCTGCGCGTTTCTCGTCGTCGAGTTCCTTCCACTTGCCGCGCCCTCGACACTTCGGATACGACGAGCACGCCAGCCACGGACCACGCACCCCGTTGCGAAGCACCAGGTGCGCCTCCTGGCACTTGGGACACTCCAGATCGGTCGCCATCGCGGGAGGCTGCGGCGCCAGCGGTCGCCCCTGCTTGTCGGCCTTGAGGATGCCGTCGCACTCTGGGTACGCCGAGCATCCATAGAACGGCCCGAATCTCCCGGTGCGCTTGATCATCGGCTGCTCGCACTTGAAGCAGGTGACGTTGGCATTCTGCACCGGCTGGGGCTTGCCGTCGCGATCGCACGGGCACGCGTAGTCGCACTCCGGGTACGTCGAGCACGAGAGAAAACGCCCGTTCTTCCCGAAGCGATACACCAGCGACGCCCCGCACTTCTCGCAACGGTACTCCTCGGGCGCGGGCTGGATCTCCGCCTTGGCGTGCTTGAGATTCTCATGCGCCGCCTCGAGCTGCTCCTCGAACGGACCGTAGAACCTGTCGAGCACCTTCTTCCACTCCGTGTGCTCGTTCTCAATGGCGTCGAGCTCATCCTCGAGCTCGCGCGTGTACGAGACCTCCATGATCTGTGGGAACGCCTCGATCAGCTTGTTGGTCACGACCTCGCCCAGGTCGGTCGCCCAGAACCGGCGCTCGATCAACTCGACGTACTTGCGCTGCTGGATCACCTGCAGGATCGACGCGTACGTCGATGGCCGCCCGATGCCCTCAGACTCGAGCGTCTTGATCAGCGACGCCTCCGTGTAGCGGGGCGGTGGGGAGGTGAACCGCTGCTCCGGCTCGATCGCGAACGGGTGCAGCGCATGCCCCTCGTCCACGTCCGGCAGCGTCTGCTCGTCCGACGCCGTCGGCACACCCGCAGCACGATAGAACCCGTCGAACACCAGCACGCGTCCGCTGGCCTTGAACGTCACGGGCTGCGCCGAGTCCGTCCCACCCGTGATGAACACGGACGTCGAATCCCATCGTGCGGGTGTCATCTGGCATGACACGAAGCGCTCCCAGATGAGCTTGTAGAGCTTGTACTGATCGCCCGTCAGAGCGCTCTTGATCGACTCGGGCGGGAACGCCACGGACGTCGGGCGGATCGCCTCGTGCGCCTCCTGCGCCTGCTTGTTCTGCGAGCTGTAGAAATTTGGCTTCTCGGGCAGGTACTCGTCGCCGTAGGTGTCGCCGATGTAGTTGCGCACCGTGGTGAGCGCCTCGCTGGCCAGGTGCGTCGAGTCGGTTCGCATATACGTGATCAGACCCACCGTGCCGCTGCCCGGGACATCCACACCCTCGTACAGCGACTGCGCGACGCGCATCGTCCGCTGGGCCGCGAAACCCAGCCTGGTCGATGCCGCCTGCTGGAGCGTCGAGGTGATAAACGGCGGCGACGGGCGCGAGCTCGTCCGCTTCTTCTCGATCGAGGAGACCCCGTAGGGCGTCGACGGGTCGACAGTGCCTCCCACCGTGTGCGTCGTGCGTGCAGGACCCTTGGCATCCTCATCGAGTGTCGTGTCGAACGTCACGTCGCCCAGGCCCGCCAGCTCGGCGATCCGCGCCACGTCCGACGTCAGGTCCCGGGGCGACTCACCTTGGCAGCCCAGCTCGAACTTCTCGTCGCCCACCCGCACCAGCTCGGCGCGCAGCGAGTGGTGCTTGGCCATCCACTGGTTCTGCTTCTTCAGAGTCGGTGTGTTGCCCTTGGCGTCCGTTGTCTCCAGGAAGGCGCTCCACTCCGGGATCAGCCTCGAGGCGGTGTCATCGTCGAGCGTGAAGCGCGCGTTGATCCGCCAGAACTCATCGGGCACGAACGCGCGGATCTCTCGTTCGCGCTCCACGATCAGCCGAACCGCGACCGACTGCACGCGCCCGGCGCTCAGACCACGCGCGACCTTCTTCCATAGCAGTGGTGAGACCTGGTACCCCACGATGCGGTCCAGCACGCGGCGCGCCTGCTGCGCGTTCACCTTGGCCTCGTCGATCGGGTGCGGCGTGGAGAACGCACGCTTGATCTCCGCCTTCGTGATCGCGTTGAATACGACGCGCTTGGCGTCCGACGGATCGATGCCAAGCTCGTGCGCCAGATGCCACGCGATCGCCTCGCCCTCGCGATCGAGGTCCGTCGCGAACCACACGTCCGTCGCCTGCTTGGCCGCCTTCTTCAGCTGCGTCACCACCTGCTTCTTGTCCGGAAGCACCTGGTAGTCGGGCTCGAAGTGGTTCTCGATGTCAACGCCCGGCACGGGGCGCTTGACGCCCTTCGGGTTCCGGGCGGGCAGGTCTCGCACGTGGCCCACCGAGGCGGCGACCGTGTACGTGTCGCCCAGATACTTATTAATAGTCCGGGCCTTGGCCGGGCTCTCCACGATCACCAGATGCTTGCCGTCCGCATCGATGGTCTGTGCACGGGTTGATCGCTTCTTCTTGGCCATGATCGATCCGGTCGAGCCTCCTCCGGGCAGACACCAAAGGACCCCGAGAGCGATCTGTCAAGCCAGACCCATGCTCCCGACGGTGTCGAACCATTCGGTTCAGTGACGCCAGAGGCTTGTTTTTCCTTACACACAAAATTTCTGAGAACAAACTGGGAAAAACTCGCTCAACCCCCAAAAAGAGCCCTCTCGACACTCTCAGCCCACTTTTCTGGGGTGCCCTCGGAGGCCTCGATCGACATCGCCGGCCCCGACACACCCAGGCGTCTGATCCATGTCCGCTGCGACTTGGCGAATCGACGGGTCTCGATCTTGATCCGCTCCGAAGCCTCCTCGAGCGTGACGCGCCCCTCCAGGTGCTCGATCAACTGCTTGTACCCCAGCGCCTCGCGCGACTGCTCCGAGAGCGCGTCCGCCTCGTGCAACGCGCGCACCTCTTCCAGCAGACCATCCTGCATCATCTCGCGCACGCGCTCGTTGATGCGCGGGTTGATCTGCTCGGCGGGCCACTGCAACGCGACGAGCAGCGCGTCCTGACGCCTCGTCGTGTCCCACTGCTGCTGCACCGCGCTGATCGGCGTGCCGGTCAGCCGGAACACCTCCAGCGCTCGGATCATCCTCCTGCGGTCGTTCACATGGATCCTCGACGCCGACTCGGGGTCGACGCGCGACAGCTCCGCGTGGAGGCCCGCGCTCTCCATGGCGCCCAGCTCCGCCCGGGTTGCCTCGTCGGCTGGCGGCCCGTCGAAGAGCCCGTCGAGCAACGCCTTGACGTACAGATGCGTGCCTCCGACGACGATCGGCACGCCCGCGCGCTCGCGGATGCCCGCGATCAACGCGTTCGCCTCGTCGAGCCATTCGGAGACTGTAAAAGTCTCGTGAGGGTCGCGCGCATCCATCAGGTGATGCGTGATGCCCTCGCGCTCGTCGATCGTCGGCGTGGCCGTGCCGATGTCCATGCCTCTGTACACCTGCATCGAGTCCGCCGAGATGATCTCGACGGGCCCGTCCACGCGCCGACGCAACCGATGCGCGAGGCCCACGCTCAGCGCCGTCTTGCCACCCGCCGTCGGGCCTATGATGACAGGGAAGAGTCGCACGCCCCGAGTGTACCCGTGCGCGCACCAACCCGGAGCCGATAGAATGCCCACCCCAATCCCAACGCAGGAGGAGCCCACGGTGGCAAAGCAGTCGATCGAGAACGTGGACGTCGCCGGCAAGCGCGTGCTCATGCGCGTTGATTTCAACGTCCCCATCGACAACGGTGTCATCCAGGACGACCGACGCATCAGGCTCGCGCTCCCGAGCATCAACAGCGTCCTCGAGAGGGGCGGGCGTCTCGTGCTCATGTCCCACCTCGGGCGACCGGGCGGCATCGGATACCAGAAGGAGTTCTCCCTCGAGCCGTGCGCCGAAGCACTCTCAACACTCCTGGGCAGACCCGTCGGTTTCCCCTCCACCGACTGCCTCAACAACGACGCGAAGAACGCCATCGAGGCGCTCAGCGATGGCGAGTGCCTCCTGCTCGAGAACCTCCGCTTCCACCGGGGCGAGAAGAAGGGCGATCAGGAGTTCGCGAGCAAGCTCGCCGCCCTCGCCGACATCTACTGCAACGAGGCCTTCGGCACGTCGCACCGCACCGACGCCTCCATGCTGGGCGTGCCACGCGCCATGGACGGCAAGCCCAGAGCGATGGGCCAGCTCCTGGCCAGGGAAGTCAGGTACCTCTCCGAGGCGCTCCGCGAGCCGAAGCAGCCATTCGTCGCCGTGCTCGGCGGCGCGAAGGTCTCCGACAAGATCCCATGCATCGAGCACCTGATCCCCAAGTGTGCGCACATCCTCATCGGCGGCGCGATGGCCTACACGTTCCTCTCCGCTCTGGAGAAGAACGTCGGTGACTCGCGCGTCGAGGCGGGGCGCCTCAGCGACGCGAAGCGCCTCCTCGAGATGGCCGCGAGCTCCGCGTGCGTGATCCACCTCCCCAAGGACCACATCTGCTCGCGCGAGTTCTCCGATTCGACGGGCGGCGCCGAGATCCACACCGAAGAGATCCCCAACGGCTGGATGGGGCTCGACATCGGACCGCAGACGCAGGGCGCATACGAGTCCATCCTGCACGAGGCCAGCACCATCGTCTGGAACGGGCCGATGGGTGTCTTCGAGTGGAACTCGTTCAAGGTTGGCACCACGCAGGTCGCGAAGGCAATGGCCCAGGCGACAGCGAACAACAACGCCGTCACCATCGTTGGTGGGGGGGACACCGCCTCTGCGGCAGAGAAGTTCGAGATCGCCGACAAGGTCTCGCACGTCTCCACTGGGGGCGGCGCCAGCCTCGCGATGCTCTCGGGTGAGCCCTTCGAATCCATCGAGATCCTCGACGACGCCTGAGGCGTCGTCTCGCCCCACCCACGCACCTAAGATTCCTCGTGCCTCCAGAAGTGGGGCATGGTAGGGTGGTGTTCACGTGGTTCACCCTCGGATGTATGGAGGCTCGTGTGTCTCGACAAATCCCGATCAAGCAGCTGCTGTTCAACATGGGCCAGTACGGGGCCTCCGACCTGCACCTCAAGGTCGGCATGCCGCCGATCTTCCGCATCAAGGGCCTGCTCCGATCGCTCGACCTGCCACCGCTGACACCCGAAGAGACCGACGCGATGGTCGCCGAGATCATCCCGCCCGGTCTGCGCGAGCGCTTCGACAAGACGGGTGATCTCGACTTCTCCACCCACCTCGATACCCAGTCGATCGCCGACAAGGCCTTCAAGAGCCTCCAAGACGAGAGCCAGCAGCAGGCCGTCGCCCCGCACCCCGAGGAGCTCGGCGTCGACCGCTTCCGCTGCAACATCTTCCGCGCCGAGGGCGCCGTCCACGCGGCAATCAGACGCATCAACTCCAAGATCCCGTCCTTTGAGTCGCTGGGCCTCCCGCCCATCTACCAGAAGATCGCCGACGAGGCGCCCGACGGGCTCGTGCTCGTCGTGGGCATCACGGGCTGCGGCAAGTCGACCACCCTCGCCTGCATGCTCCAGCGCCTCAACGAGACGCGCGCAAAGAACATCATCACCATCGAGGACCCCATCGAGTTCCACTTCGAGCCGGCGCAGAGCGTCATCTCGCAGCGCGAGCTGGGCATCGACTGCCAGAGCTACGCCGACGCGCTCCGCTACGTCGTCCGACAGGATCCCGACGTGATCTTCATCGGCGAGCTGCGCGACCACGACACCGTGCTCGCCGCACTCCAGGCGGCCGAGACCGGCCACCTCGTCTTCGCCTCGATGCACACCGCAGACGCGGCGCAGTCGATGTCGCGCCTTCTCGAGTTCTTCCCGCAAGACGAGCACGACTTCATCCGCTCCACGCTCTCCGCGTCGCTCCGCGCTGTCTGCGCGCAGCGTCTGCTGCCCGCCACGGAGGAGCACGGCGTCGGCATCGTGCCCGCCACCGAGGTCCTGCTGGCCAACTCCACCGTGCGAGAGCTCATCCGCGAGGGGCGTGACGGCTCGATCTACTCGGCCATCGGCGCCGGCAAGGGCGAGGGCATGCGCAGCTTCACCGACTCGCTCGTCGAGCTCGTCGAGGCCGAGCACGTCACCATGCAGACCGCGCTCGAGTTCGCCCCCAACCGCGACGCGCTCAGGTCACGACTCAAGGGCGTCGAGGTCAAGGACACCCAGCTCGTCGGCAAGGGCTAGGCCTCGCTACGGACACGCCCCCCACGCGCCGAGCAGCAGACCGAGGTCGGCACCGTCAGTCATGCCATCGTTATTGAGGTCGCCCCTCCAGTATCCCACACCCCAATTGCCAAGAAGTGTGCCTAGGTCAACGCCGTTCGTGATCCCATCTCCATTGAAGTCAGAGACACAGTAGTCAAACGGCATTCCCATCATGATCCAGTTGTCGAGGTAGTAGTCATTGGGCTTCCAGTCCGGCATATCGGTCACCGAGGGATCAAACCCACTCCGGAAGTGGAGGGCGTCGATCCCAACCGTGTTGAAGGTCCCCGAGACGAGCGATCCAGTTTGGTCGAACTTCTGGTGATATGTCTGAAGGAAGTCATTGTGCGATCGCCCCCATCCCTCGATCGAAGAGGTGAGCGGGTCATCGTCCACACCGGGCAAGAGCTGCAGCCACTCGCTCTCGAATAGCTCACCCGCGAAAGCGCCCCTCGTGTCATTCGGGTCGTCATCCCCGGTGAGCCCGTCGTAGATCGAGTTCTGCTCGAAGCCGCAGAGCGGAATGGTCTGCGAATCACGAACCCAGACCGAGTACGAGTCAACCGTCATTCGAAGAGCAACCGAGAACCATTCGTCCGTCTTGATCCGCCACGGGCTGGACTCGGGATGCACATAGAATTTTGGACCGTCGGGTGATCCGTGACCAAGAATGAACGGGCGTCGGATGATATTGTCAGAATCGGCCAGAAAGCTAAATTCCGCAGATGCATGGCCCAGCCAGAAACTCGAGAGCGCGAAGAAATTCCCCTCTGTCTCACTTATCGGCGAGTACCAAACACTTGAATCTTCGCGATCCAGATAGAGATCTACGATCGTCACGACTGGAGCCTGGGCACGTGGCGCAAAAAACTTGGCTGTCAGCCAGCCGTCGAGTCGTCCAGTCGTGTCGCGCGCGGCTTGGTTCGTATGCGAGCCGGCGGCGGCCGCCACAAACTTGCCATGCAATCCGAGCGGGTCAGGCCCTCCAACCTCACCATGCTGATCAGGGTCGCCGTCGAGCACGCCCTCGGTGAGCGGATCGTCGTCGGCGCCATCCGGATCCCAGTTGCCACCCGTCTGCGCCGCAGTGTTGTCGACAATGCCCGTGAACCCACTCCCGTCCGGCCCCCACCAGGCATTCCCCGTTTGTGGATCAACCACTCCCTCCAGTGAGACAAATGGGCTGCTCGTCGTAGGATCAAGTGTCGTGATTTGGTACGCCGGGTCCTCAAAATCGAGCACGAAGTCATTCGAGTCAACTAGCGCACCCCACAACTGATTGACATTGTGTCGGAGGTGAGACGTGCTTCTCGCCACACCCCTCGACGGAGGCGGATATCGATCATCGAGCACGAGCGGTGAAACAACAAGGCGCGGGTCCAGCCTCCCCTCGCGCACGAGCGCACGCTGACGATCGATGAGCCGTCGCATCTCATCCAGACGAGTGCTGTCGACTATCCCGCTCTGCGCGTGCACGGACACTGCCATTCCAGCGCTCATCACCAACACGAGAGTTCTCGCAGGCATCGCACGCGTCTTCATGGGCACGGACCCCACGCGCCCAGCAGCAGGCCGAGATCAGCGCCGTCAGTTGTGCCGTCACCGTTGAGGTCTGCGAGCCCGGGCTGCTGCCACTGCCCGAGCAGCAATCCCAGGTCAACACCAGAGATGGAGTTATCCAACGACAGATCGCCCAGACACCCGATCTCGCGCATCACGATGTTGTCGATGTACACGCGGAACGGCTGGGCACGAAAGTCTGTGGGCTGTGGCGGATCCACCATCGTCGCCATGAGGATCGAACGCAGGCTAGACGGTCCGTTGTACGGCGGCGAGAGATTCACGATCCCTCCATATGGTGCGGTGGAATAATAGGTCGGATCCTCCGTGCTCAGGCGAGGTCGCCCCAGCGCCCCCCACGTTCCTCGCGCGAGCACGACCGAATGGTCCGAGGGGTCGACCATCTCCCAGCGGGTGTTGCGAGGTGTCTGGTGCGGATCGATCGGCGCACCAACCGGGCCACCCATCCCGACCGTGCTCTGATCGTTCCAGAACCCGATCACGTGGAAATTGCTCAGTGTTCGGGTGGTTGTGCCGTTGATGTCCGCAACATCCGGCAGATTGTTGCCAGGATCGAGGATGGTCCCGATGCCATAATAAAAATACTGGCGCGTGTCATTGAACGACCCAGAGCTCGAATCGTGCTGTGTCAGCGGCGACAGGCCGCCCTCGGGCGCCGCGAACGCGCCGAGCGAGTACCAGCGGATCGGGGATAACTCCGTGAGCGGTGTCGAGCCCGGATCAACGCCGACCTCGAGCACGAGCCTGTCGATGCTGGAGCCCGGATTCTGTGGCGGGCTCTCGAGCGAGCTCCCCGTGTAGACCTTGGGCGACACGCCGTCGTCAAGTGTGATCTCCCAGTTCCAGAGCGCATCAACAGTCGCCGTGCATTGCACCCAGGTGTTCAGCGCCATCGTGTCGCCGGTATCGATGAGAATGGTGTCCGGGAACGAGCCACCGCTCCCCGCAAACGGGTTCGGGATCTCCAGAAAGATGTGCGTCGGATCACCCTGGAAGTCGTCGAACTGGAAGTCGTCTGGGTACCCATCCGGCCCGGGTGTGATATCACCCGAGGTATCATCGAATGTCATCAGATCCTCGAAGTTGTCAGGTCCCCCGAACACGACGCGCGCAATGAGGTTCTCGGTGGAGATAGAGGGCCCGTACCGTCCATAGATCGGCCACACGATTCGCCCCCGCGGCCCATCGCTAGGCGTTCCGTCGCTTAGGAACAGGTCGAACTGCTGCATCGCCCGAACTCCACCATATGGCGCGATCACAGGCGCCTGGAGTGACAGCGCGGGCGCGTACCCGGAGTTGTATTGCGTGACCAGCGCGTCGGGCTCAAGCCGAATCATCGCTCCGCGCCCGCTGCCGGTCGGGTCTTGTATCACCTCTACCTGCGATTGCTCAGTGGTCCATCGTGGCGCGTGCTTGAACTGATACCGCCCGATCACAGGCGTGACACCATCCCACGGCGCGCTATCGGCCAACTTGCTGCACTCCGCAACCGCTTGGCGAACACGCGCGCCATCCCGATAGTGGATACGCCAGGCGCTCGTGCCCAAGGGCCAGTCTGGTTTCTCGGGCAGAAGATTGTCGACTACGGCAACCGTGTCGCCCGCCGAATACGGACCACCCGGCAAGGTCCCATCCAGCTCTGGCTCCTCGATGGTATAGAGCACCACGGGAGTGATGCCCGCAACCGGTGGGCTGTCCACATCCACCACATCGATCGCGCCCATCGTATCGTTGATCAGCGTCGCCCCGTACTCCGTTGTGCCGCGGTTGTCGATCGGGCGCCCGATCTCGTACGACGACAGGTCATCGACGTACGGCAGCACGAATGGCGGATCATCGTCATAGGTCGATGTGACGCTCTCAACCTCGACGTTGTACTGGTCATCACTCCTGGGTCCATCGAGGAACAGATCATCGATGTGCATCGTTTGGAACGCTGCACCGGGCTCGTATCCCGCGCGCCACTCGACCTGGCTTACGCTCGGAGTGGAGGAGCGCAGGCTCGTGATGCCGCGGACAGAGCCATCCGCCACCCCCTCGACCCAGCCGCTGCCGAAATCGAAGAGCATCGTGAGCGGATGCTGGTTGTTGCCCGTCGCATCCTCGAGCACCTCGACACGCACATCAAACCACGAGCCCACGGGGATGCTCAGCGGGGTGAGCGTGGTGGAGTCCACCAGCGGCACCGCCACCTTCTGCATGTTGGCCACGCCGTCATCGACCCTGTTCTCGCTGATGTCCTCCGGCTCCGAGATCGTCGAATCGTAGAGCGGGTTGCGCTGCTGCACGTAGATGCGATCATCGATGGTCGAGAGCGCATCCCTGGCGCCAAAGATCAGTCTCGCGGTATCTGTGTGACGCTCCGTGGTGTCACGGATTACCAGGATCCTGCTCATCGAGGTGCCGCTCAGGCGCATGGACGTTTGCACGACGACCGGGACCGTATCCGTCGCGGTGACCGTCAGGAGATTATTCCGAGTAAGGATCTCCGTGATGTAATTGTCATCACCCAGCGCGCTATGTCGGAACGATTGCGTGCCACCCGGTGTGATGTTCGTGGATCCATCGAGTTCCGGCAGGTACGTGTATCTGTACTCGTCCCAATCGCCACCCAGTTTTAAAAAGACGTGCGGACCCCAGAGCTCGAGGTCGTCGCTGAAGGGAATCTTCTTGTCCGGTGTCAGCGTCCGCAGGCGATTCTGCTCGCCGAGCACGACGTAGTTGTCGAGATACACATCATTGGGTACGAACGTGGGCACGTATGTTGGCCCCGGATCGAAACCACCCCGCCAGTGGATCGCATCGATGCCCACCGCGGGAAAATTCTGGAACGCGGAGATATTCGGTGCCGCAGACGACCCTGTGCTGTCAACGGTTGTTAAGTGAGGTTTGCCAAATGCTGTCCGAGAAACCCCATAGCCCTCGATGACACTCGTGCTTGGATCGTCATCGACACCCGGCGTAAGCTGGAGCCAGTCGCTCTCGAAGATCTCGCCCGCGAACGCGCCCCGTGTGCCGGAAGGATCATCTACCCCGGTGATCCCGTCGTACAGAGAATCCTGCTCGAAGCCATTCACACCAATCGTCTGCGAGTCCCGAACCCAATAAGAGTATCCGTCGTACGTCTGCCGTATCGCGATGGAGAACCACTCGTCCGTCTTGGCTCGCCACGGGCTCGATGCCGGGTGAACATAGAACTCACCGGTGCCAGGGATCTCGGGTGTGGAGTCATAGGCAAGTATCATCGGGCGCCTGATCACGTTGTCCGGGTCGGCAAGGCTTGCGTTCTGAGAAAACGTGTACCCGAACCAGTAGCTCGACATCGCAAAGAGATTGCCCTCTATCTCGCTCAAGGGTGAGTACCACGTCGACGAGTCCTCCCTGTCCGCGTAGATGTCGACGATCGTGACCACTGGCTCGTCGATGCTCGGCAGATAGAACTTGTGGGTCAGCCATCCCTGCAGGCGAGAGCCGAAGTCGAGCGGCGCCTGCGTGGCCATCGACCCCGCCGCGGCAGCGAGGAACTTCCCATGCACTCCCAGCGGGTCCGGCCCGCCAACCTCGCCGTGCTGGTCGGGATCGCCGTCGAGCACACCCTCAGTCAGCGGGTCGTCGTCGGCTCCGTCGGGGTCCCATCGAGCACCTGTCATCGCAGCGGCGTTATCCACGATCCCGACGTATCCACTCGCATCGCCAAAAAGACCCCAGGCATCCCCGGTGTTTGGATCAACAACACCCGCGAGCGAGATGAACGGGCTGCTCGATGTCGGATCGAGCGTCGTGATCTGATACGCAGGGTCCTCGAAATCGAGAACGAAATCGTTCGCGTCGATCAGCGCACCCCACGGCTGGTTGACGTTGTGACGGAGAGACGTCGCGCCCCTCGCACGAGCTCTCGGAGCCGGCGGGATCCTGTCATCGAGCACGCGTGGAGACACGACCTTGCGCCAATCCAGCTTTCCCTCCCTCACGAGCACACGCTGACGATCGATAAGACGCGCGTTACGCTCGAGGTTCTCGGCACTCGTTGGCGACAAGTTCGTGCTGCGATCCTGCGCGTGCGTTGACACCGCCATCCCGGCTGCCATCACCATCACGATCGCTCTCGAAGGCATCGTCGAACTCCTCACGGGCACGGACCCCAGGCGCCAAGCAGCAGGCCCAGATCGGCGCCGTCCGTGGCGTTGGTGTTGTCGAGATTCGTCACTCCCCAGAGACCCCAGCCTCCGAGCAGGAAACCTAGATCCCCTCCGTCGACGTCGCCATCGCCATCGAAATCTGCCCGGCATGCGAGATCGTCCACAGGCGTTCCGAGCACCACATAGTTGTCGATGTACACGTCGTTCGGCGTGTACGTTGGGAGATTAGTGGGCGTTGGGTCGAAGCCACCCCTCCAATGAAAAGCATCGATGCCGTTGGGATACCCAGGATACGAAGCCCGCGGCACCGCCACCGAGCCCGAGAGGTCAATGAACGACGGATGAGTCAGCGTGTCCTTGTTGGCCGCAACGCCGTAGCCCTCGATAACAGCCGTTCCCGGATCATCCTCGACTCCAGGTATCAGCTGGAGCCAGTCGCTCTCGAAGATCTCCCCGGCAAAGGCGCCCATAGTGTCCCCTGGGTCGCTCGCGCCTGTCACCCCGTCAAACAGCGAGTTCTGCTCCCATCCATTCACACCGATTGTCTGAGAGTCGCGCACCCACACAGAGAAACTATCCACTGTCTGACGGACAGCAATCGAGAACCACTCGTCGGTCTTGAGTCGCCATGGGCTCGACTTGGGATGCACATAGAATGACCCGAGCGGCGGATCTGACTGGGCGGGGCCAACTATCAATGGCCTTCTCATGACGTGATCATCATCAGCCAGCACGCTTAAACTCTCGAACGTGTACCCGAACCAATAGCTCGACACCACGAACACGTTCCCTTCCACCTCGCTCAGAGGCGCGAACCACGTGGCAGAATCCTCTCTATCGGCGTAGATATCGACGATCGTGACAACGGGCTCGCTAGCTCGTGGTGCGTAGAACTTGTGCGATAGCCAGCCCTGGAGTCTCGAGCCCAACCCGGGCGAGGGAGCATGCGCGTGAGTCCCCGCTGCGGCCGCCAGAAACTTTCCATGCACGCCGAGCGGGTCTGGCCCGCCAACCTCGCCGTGCTGATCTGGATCACCGTCGAGCACGCCCTCCGTGCCCGGATCGTCGTCCGCGCCGTCCGGGTCCCAGCCGGGTCCGCTCTGCGCCACGACGTTGTCCACGACCTCCACGTAGCACGCGATTCCTGCTAGCCAGGGTGTGCCAGAGTGAGGATCGATCGTGCCCTCCAGTGTGATAATCTCAAACCCGCACGGCAGTGTCGGATTGAGGTTGCCAAGGACATACGCCGGATCATCGAAATCCAGCACGAAGTCGTCGCTGTCGATCAGCGCACCCCACGGCTGGTTCACGTTGTGCGCACGCGAACCCGTCGAGCGGATAGATGTGCGTGGCGCATCCAATGGAAAGCGGTCATCCAAAACCAGTGGCGAGCTGGCGAGTCTCCAGCTCATCTTTCCCTCGCGTATAAGCTTGCGCTCGTGATCGACACGCTGGCGCATCGTTTCCGAACGCGAGTTGCTAGAAGCCGCAATCTGCGCGTGCGTTGACACCGCCAGTCCTGAGATTGCTACCAAAACAAACGTTCGTGTGAACATCACATAGCTCCTCTACGTTTGGTGTGTTGCTCGCCAAACAACCACGCATACCTGTTCTGGCGCCATACAGACGCAGGCACGGCCGCGCGAGATGGCATGAAACGACCGATTCCACGGCCCAGTGCGCGCGTTGACACCGCCAGCACGAGAGTTGTCGTAGGCATCGCACGAATCCTCATGGGCACGGTCCCCACGCACCGAGGAGAAGACCGAGGTCGGCACCGTTGGTCGTACCGTCGCCATCCATGTCGCTCGCGCCCGACTGCCCCCAGCCCGCCAGCAGCAATCCGAGATCGGCTCCGGATACCACGCCGTCACCATTCAGGTCAGCCACACAGCCGCCAGCATCCAGCAGCACGTTGTCGATCAGCACACGGAACGCGGGCACATCGAAACTGCTCGGTTGAGGCATGCTTACCATCGTGCCCTGGAGGATGTCCTCGTACGGCACGGCGTTGTTGTAGGGGGGAGTGAGATTCACAACGCCACCGAGCGGCGCAGGGTCAGCCACGCCCGCCGGCCCGGGCAATCCCAGAGGTGTCCAGAAACCGCGCGCCAGCACGCTCGTCGGATTCAAATCGTCAACAAACTCCCAGCGAGAGTTCCGCGGGGTCTGCGAGCCGTCGATCGGAACACCAACCGAACCGCCTATGCCGAGCGTGCTCTGGTCATTCCAGAACATCACCTGATCATCGATCGTCATCTGACGTGTGCCGATGATCGCACCGTCGACGACATTTATGTCCATGATCGTTGGCATGCCGCTCGCGGGTGGGAGCACCGTGTCGATCTGGTAGTAGAAATTCTTCAGAGTGTCGTTGAACGAGCCGGGGCCGGCAGGATTGTACAGCGGGTCGAGCCCACCCTCCGGCGCCGCGGTCTCACCGAGCGAGTACCAGCGTATCGGCGCCAAAACAGCGTGCCCGTCCGAGCCCTCGTCGTTGCCGAGCTCGATCGTCAGGTGGTCGGTGCCATCCACGTCGGGGAATATGCCAACCACCTCTGTGAGTGATATGCCAGCCAGGTGGTGAGACGCCACGCCATCGTCGATGGTGACCTCCCACGAGCCGTCGTGGAACACACGCGCGACGCAGCGTGTCCACGTGTTCAGCGGCGCATCGATACCCGTGTCCTGCCACACGAACGTGTATCCCGTGATCGGATTCACCACCAGCACGTGGATCCTCTTCGGATCACTCTGGAACTCGTTGAACCGGAAATTGTCCTCCTGTCCATCCGGGCCGGGTGTGATCGCGCCAGTCGACGCGTTGAACGTCAGGTTGTCCTCGTAGATGTTCGGACCACCAAACGCGAACTTCGCGATGGCCCAGGGATTCGCACCTCTGCCCATGAGGCTCCACACCGTTCGCCCGCGTGGACCGTCGCTCGGGTCGTCATCCTCGATATACATGTCGAACTCGAGCTGCGCGTAGCCGCCTCCACGCGCTCGCGCCTCGGGCAACGTCGCATTCAGCCCCGGGTCCAGATCGCCATCGATCGCGTCGTCGCTGAACACGGAACGCAGCTCGATCACGTTGCCGCGACCGCTCGACGTCGGATCATCGATCACCAGGTTCTGTCCGTCTGGGGAGTCCCAGCGCGCATCGTACTGGAACTGGTAGCGACCGACGATCGGCGTCACGCCGTCCCATGGTGCCGAGGCGCCAGCCTGCAACAACCAGTCCGCGGCAGCTATCCGTATTCGACTCGCATCTCGCTCGTTGACACGCGATGAGCCGCCAACCACACCCGGCACAACCGGCGGGAACGTCGTGTCATAGAACCCGGGCAGATTGTCCACGACGCACACAGTTGCCCCTACTCCTTGCCCGCTGATGTCTGTGCCGAGCACGAAATCGGTGATGACGTAGGTGTATACAGGTGTCACACCTGAGATCGGTATCGCCACCGTCGGGACGATGTCCACCTCGCCATCGCTCCCGCTAAACACCGTCCGCAGGAACGGGTTATAGCCCCTGTCGTCGATGGGCAGCCCGCGCTCGTAACCAGACAGGTCATCGGAGTATGGCAGCGCGAACGCGGGATCGTCGATGTACTCGCTGGCCGGATCCTCCACTTCCACGTTGTAGGCGTCCTCCTGTCGTGGGCCATCGACGAGCAGATCGTCCACCCATATCCCGGCGCCGAAGCCGCCAAGCTCGCCGCCACTCAGATACCCGAGTTGATTGATGCTCGGTGTGGGTGACGTGAATCCGCCAAGGCCCAGTGCGCGCGGATTGCCCACCGGGGAGGGATCCGCGACCCCCTCGACGAGCCCCGAGCCAAAGTCGAAGAAGAGCGCCATCGGGTGCTCGCTGCCACCTGATGGGTCGCGGAGCACCTCCACACGCACATCGAACCACGCGTTGACGGGGGTCGTCAGAGGCGTGCCGCCTGCGTCAGCCAATCGCACATTCACCTCTCGCACGTTGTCGCTGCCGTTGTCCTCCACGTTCAATCCGGACTGCTCGATCTCGGGAAGCGTGGGGTCGAAGGCGGGGTTCGGCAATCGCACGTAGATAAAGTTGCTCACATTAAAAAAGATGTCTCGCGCACCAAAGATGATCATCGCGGCGTGCTCGTTTGTCTCGCTCGTGTCGGACGCGACGAACCCGCGCGACATCAGGATTGTGTCGAGGTACAGGGACGACTGCGCGACCGACGCCGTGCCCGTCGTGGCGGTCACCGTGGGAATACCCCTCCTCGCGAACGCCACGTCGAGCACGTTGCTGTTCAGAAAATCCTTGTGCTCGACGGACAGCGTGCCACCCGGCGTGTGGTTGCGATCGCTCGTCACGACTGGTGATACAAGATGGTTGACAATCCAGCCGTCTCCCTGCACTGTGAGTGGCCACTGCAGCATGAGCTCGATGTCATCTGTAAACGGAATGGCGAAGTCAGGGGGAGGATCGGGTGGCAGGAACTGCTCGCCCATGATCACCCAGTTGTCGATGTAGTAGTCGTTGGGACCCCAGTTGGGAAGGTTTGTCGGCGACGGATCGAACCCGCCGCGCATGTGGAACGCGTCTATCCCGATAGAGTTGAACTGCGCTCCCGCGAGATTTCCCGACGAATCGAAGAGCTGCGGATGATCCTGGAAGAAATCATTGTGCGCTGGCCCCCATCCCTCGATGGGCGTCGTGCCAGGGTCATCGTCCATGCCCGGGATCAGCTGCAGCCACTCGCTCTCGAAGATCTCGCCCGCGAACGCGCCCCGGGTGTTGCCAGGATCGCTCCCGCCCGTCAGCCCGTCGTAGAGGGAGTTCTGCTCGAACCCGCACAGCGGGATCGTCTGCGAGTCTCTCACCCACACAGAATGCGAGTCCACCGCCTGCCTGATCGCGACCGAGAACCACTCGTCGGTCTTGAGTCGCCACGGGCTCGACGAGGGATGCACGTAGAACTGTCCGGTGTTGGCTTCGCCCGGCTTGGGGCCCAGCACCAGCGGACGACGAATCACGTTGTCCGGATCGGCCAGCACCGAGAACGTTCCGAACGTGTACCCGAACCAGTAGCTGGAGACCACGAAGAAGTTCCCCTCCGTCTCGCTCAGCGGTGAGTACCACATCGACGAGTCCGGACGATCGAAGTACATGTCCACGACCGTCACCACCGGCGTGTCCGGTGTCGGCACGAAGAACTTCGCCGACAACCACCCCTCGAGGCGCGAGCCGAAATCGAGCGGCGCACCGTGCGCGTGTGTTCCGGCTGCTGCGGCGAGAAACTTGCCGTGCAGGCCCAGCGGATCCGGTCCGCCAACCTCGCCGTGCTGGTCCGGGTCGCCGTCGAGCACGCCCTCCGTGCTCGGATCGTTGTCGGCACCGTCGGGGTCCCAGCCAGGCCCACCCTGCGCCGCGGCATTGTCGACGATCTCGACGTAACACGCATCAAAACCTACCTGCCACGACGTGCCAGAGACTGGATCAATCAAGCCGTGGAGTGCGAATATCTCAAACCCGCATGGGACAGTTGGATTCAGATCGCCGATGACGTACGCCGGATCCTCGAAATCAAGCACGAAGTCGTCGCCATCGATCAGCGCGCCCCACGGCTGGTTGACGTTGTGACGCAGCGATCGCCCCTGCCCCAGCCTGGGCGGTGGCGCGAAGCGATCGTCGGTCGACAACGCGTTGGTCGCCATACGCCAGTCGAGCTTGCCCGTGCGGATCAGCCGACGCTCGCGATCGATGCGGGCGAGGATGTCCTCGGGGTTCGTGATCCCCATGTCGGTGGGAAGTGCGTGTGAGTTCGCCTGGGCGTGCACAGAAGAGGCGACGCCAACACACGAGATCATGGCGAGGGAAGAGAGTCGGGTTGTCATTGCGCGCTCCCAAGTCGAGGCCCGCACGCAGTGCGAGCCGCAGCCGCACGATAATCCCTCTCCACGGGGTTATTGGCACCCCAACATAACACTGTTCCACTCCAGTGGACGAGTTATAAATATAAAAAAACACCGCGAGAGCCGAGGCTCTCGCGGTGCGAGTCGCGTGATTGTCACCTCACGATCCGTGGATCGATCGGTGATGTGTCACTGATTACGGGCAGGTGCCCCAGTTACCAAGGAAGATACCCAGGTCCGCACCATTGGTGGTGCCGTCGCCGGTGAAGTCACCGCCGGCGGTACCCCATGTACCCAGGAAGAGACCCAGGTCAGCGCCGTCGGTATCGCCGTCGCCATCGTAGTCGCCCAGGCAGGACGAATCGATCTCGACGTGCAGATTGTCGACGTGCGTGAGGTGCTGCGGGATATCCGTGGTTGCCGGAGGTGCGTACCCAACCAGCGTCGCCTGGAGGATGTCCTCGAAGGGAACAGCTCCGTTGTACGGCGGCGCGAGGCTGACGATACCACCGAGCGGTGCCGGGTTGTTCACACCAGCGTTGCCCGGAACACCAAGCGGCGTCCAGAAACCACGAGCCAGAACGTCGGTCTCGTCAGCGAAGGGCGTCAGAGCACCGGAGTCCAGGAAGTGCCAACGACCGTTGCGCGGCGTGCGGACGGCGTTCAGCGGCGTACCGCCTCCACCACCGACGGCGAGCGTGGCGTTGTCATTCCAGAACATGATCTGGTCGTCGTTGCCCATCGCACGGGTACCAAGAACGGCACCTGTGGCGACGTCAACATCCGTGATCGTCGGCATGCCAAGACCCGGAGCAAGGACATCGTTGATCTGGTAGTAGAAGTTCTTCAACGTGTCATTGAACGAGCCAGGACCGGCCGGATTCGGCAGGATGTCGAGGCCACCCTCGGGCGCGGCCGAGGAACCGAGCGAGTACCACTCGATCTCGTTGAGCCTCGGGGCACCGTTGGAGCCCTCATCATTACCGAACTCGATCTGGAACCAGCTGGTGCCGTTCGTCGGATTACCCGAGCCGATGGCCGAAGCCAGCGAGGAGCCCGAGTAATTCAGCGGGGAGACGCCATCATCGATGGTCATATCCCAGTCACCGTTCGCCGAGATCTCAACAGAGGCCGTAACCCATGTGTTCGCGGGCGCCGGATCACCGGTGTCCGAGAACAGGAACTCGTCGGCAGCACCGACGAACGGGTTCGGAACCTTCAGGTACATGTTGGCCGGCGTGCTGGCGAAATCGTCGAACTGGAAGGTGTCGGGGACACCGTCCGGGCCCGGGCTGATAGCGCCAGTGGTGTTGTCGAAGTCAAGGAGGTCCTCGTAGTTGTTCGGACCACCAAAGACGACCTGGGCGATCTCGCCCGGGGTCGGGCCAACACCCAGAACGGTCCAGGCCGTACGACCAACATTGGTCGCGCTGGAGCCGTCACCAACCCACATGTCGAACGACATCAGAGCCTTCTGACCGCCGATGACGCTCGCGTCGGGAACCTGGTACGTGATCACCGTGTCCAGGTCACCCAGGATGGCGTCACCAGAGCCGAACGAGTCCATCGAGATGACGTTGCCGCGACCCGAGGCTGTCGGGTCATCCGCGATGACGGACTGACCGTCGGCGGACTGGATACGCGCATCGTACTGGAACTGGTAGCGACCCACGACCGGCGTCACGCCGTCCCACGGCGCCGAGCTGCCGGCCTGGAGGGTCCAGTCGGCGGCGGCGATGCGGATACGGGCAGCGTCACGCTCGTTCACGCGGGACGATCCGCCAACGATACCGGGAACCACCGGCGGCGTCGTCGCATCGTAGAAGGACGGCAGGTTGTCGATAACGGCAACCGTCGTGCCGGCCGTCTCGCCATCGATGTCGGTGCCGAGCACCATTGCGTCGATGACGTACGTGAACACGGGGGTCACACCAGAGACCGCAGCCGCGGTCTCGGCGATGATGTCAAGCTCACCAGCGTTGTCGGTGAAGACGGTGTTCAGGAACGGCGTGTAACCACGATCGTCCGTCGCCTCACCAACCACATACGAGCTCATGTCATCGTCCCAGGGAAGGCCCCAGCCACCAACCGTTGTCGGGTCGGAAGCGTACTCGGCGCCCTCGACTTCCTGGACGTACTGGTTCGGCAGACGCGGGCCATCGATCTGGATGTCGTCCACCCAGACACCGGCACCGAAGCCAGCCGACTCGCCACCGTTCCACCACTCCTGACGGTTGGTGGTCGGCGTACCAGTGATGAATCCTGCCAGACCGATCGAACGCGGGTTGCCCGCGGCGGCGGTATCAGCGATACCCGTCACGGAGCCAGCACCGAAGTCGAAGACCGGAACGACCGGGTGGTTGCCTGCCGGGTCAAAGTTGACCTGGGCGCGAACCTCGAACCACGAGTTGACCGGAATCGTCAGCGGCGTGCCGCCGCCATCGGTGAGGCGAACGTTGACGAACGCCACGTTGTCCGTGCCGTTGTCGACCACGTTCGTGCCGCTCTGCTCATCCGCGGGGATCGTCGGATCGAAGGGAGCCGTCGAGCCCTGGGCAGCCGTGTTCGGCTGGCGGATGTAGATGTTGTTGTCGACCGTGAAGAAGGAGTCACGACCACCAAGGACGATGTGCGAGAAGTCGACATCGTTATCGATGGTGTCGATACCCTTGTAGCCACGGCTGAGCAGCGTGGTGTCCATCCAGATGTACGACGCAACCTCTGCCGGCGTGACCGTGCCGCCCGTCACCGGTGGCAGGTTACGACGCGACCAGGAATCCTTGTACACGTTCGAGTTCAAGAAGTCCTTCTGCTCGGCAGACTGGCTGCCACCAGCAGTGTTGTTGCGAGCCGTCGACAGCGACGGATTCTGGAGCAGCGCGACGAACCAGTCGTCGCCCTGAATGCTCAGAGGACCGGGCGTCCACAGCTCGTGATCGTCGATGAACGGGATCGTGTCATCTGGCTTGGGATCGGGCAGCGGGAACGGATCTCCCATGAGAACCCAGTTGTCGAGGTAGTGGTCGTTGAACGCGAAGGTCGGGACGTCTGTCGGACCGGGATCGAAGCCACCACGGAAGTGGAGGGCGTCAACACCAGCCGAGTTGAACGTCGGACCGGTCCACGAACCGGAAACGTCGAACTTGGTCGGGTAATCCTGGAAGAAGTCGTTGTGAGAAATGCCGTAGCCCTCGATCTCACCGACACCGGCCGTGGCAGGATCGTCGTCCATGCCAGGAACCAGCTGGAGCCAGTCAGACTCGAAGATCTCACCAGCGAAGGCACCCTGCGTGTTGCCAGGATCCGCGCCACCGGTGACACCGTCGTAGATCGAGTTCTGCGGGAAGCCGTTCACACCGATAGTCGTCGAGTCGCG
>JBICIA010000043.1:0-191217 GCA_043101425.1 Phycisphaerales bacterium JB043 | reverse complement strand
TGGCGCGCGTGTGCTCGATCGACGAGTTCGCGTGCCGGCTGGTTGGTGACGAGCGTGATCAGGACCGCGCCTGGGAGTTGGGGTGCCGGGTGAGGGAGTCGATCAAGGGGCACACGAGCGAGGCGTTGGGTGTGTCGGTGGGCGTTGGGCCCAACCACCTGCTGGCGAAGCTTGCCAGCGCGATGAACAAGCCCAACGGGCAGGTGATGATCGCGCCCGAGGATCTGCCCGAGTGCCTGTTCGATCTGGAGCTGCGCGATTTCCCGGGGATCGGTCGGCGGATGGTGACACGATTCGAGGCATCGGGTGTGCGCTGCGTGGAGGACATGTACGCGCTGAGCGAGGCGGAGATGGAGCGGGTCTTCGGGGGTGTGCTGGGGCGCGAGTGGTACCACCAGATCCGCGGTGTGGACATCGCGCCGGTCGTGACGACACGCCGGTCGCTGGGGCACGAGCACGTGCTGCCGCCGAGCCTGCGAACCCCGGAGGGCGCGCGCGGGGTGCTGGTGCGTTTGCTGACCAAGGCGTCGTCGAGGCTTCGCAAGGAGGGGTACTGGGCGAGCCGCATCACGATCATGGTGCGTTTCACGGATGGCGGTCGCTGGAAGTGTGAGAAGAAGCTGGCGCCGACGCGCGACACGAGCGCGTTCATGCGCGCCCTCGCGTTGATGTGGAGCGCGCTCCCCGAGGGCGTGATCCTGCTGGTGCGCGTGGTGCTGACGGAGCTGAGCAACGACGAGTCGACTCCCATGCCGCTGTTCGATGGCGAGCGGGCGAGCCTGCGCCTGTCGGAGGCGTTGGATCGTGTGAACGGTCGGTACGGGTACGACGCGCTGTACCCGGCGTCGATGCACGCAACGAGGCGGAGCGCGCCGATGCGGATCCCGTTCACCACGGTTCCCGATCTGGACCTGCCGGATAATCACGTGGAGTGATCGCGCACCAGAAAAAAACGAGAAAAGTCCTTTGCACAAGGCGCGGCGCGCAGTAGGGTGCGCCCTGAGGTACAGGGGAGGGTTGCGACAGGGTAAGACGGAAGCGTTGGGGGAAAGAGGAATTCGATCATGCAACGGTATTTGGCTGTGGCGTGCGCCGCGATGGCGTGCGCGGGAGTGTCGCTGTGCGCGGAGGCCCAGGTCACACTGAACTTCGAGGATCTGGCGCCGGATCCGCCGGGATCGCCGTACACATACAACCTGGGCGATGTGTTCGTGACGGGTGGTGCGACGCTGACGGTAGACACGTTCTACTGGTTCCCGAGCGGGACGCCGGCACCGTCGGGCCCGACAACGGGCGTGGAGGCAGACAACACGTTCATACCGACGACGACGGTGAATTACGCGGGTCAGGCCGGGAACGCGTTGGCGTTGAACAACATGAGCGTGGACGTGAGTGTGAGCTCGGTCGCGACGATCGGGTTCTACTTTGGTGAGTACGGCGGGAACGTGAACATGACCATCAATGGGTCATTGTTCAACGCAGATGACTTCAGCACGCTCCCCGCGACGCTGGGCGGCGCGTCTGTAGCGTACACGTCGTTCGGTCCCACGCCAGGAGGCACCGGCGGCTACTTCGGTCGTGTGGATATCACGGGCACGATCACACAGTTCAGCGTTGGCGGACAGGAGCTGTGGATCGACGATGTCAGGTGGTTTGTCCCCACACCAGGGACCGTGAGCATGGCCATGCTCGGTGGGGTTATCGCGCTGCGTCGAAGGCGCTGAGCGAAGGGATCTCTCTTCGACACGAAGCACGTCACTCAAGAACGCGGGATCGGCTTGGTGGCCGGTCTCGCGATTGCCACGCCACAGCGCGATCGAGACCGATCCGACTCTCGTGAGGTGTTGCGTGCGCATATCGTGGATATACAGAATGGCCTGTTTACATGTGTGCGGGCAAATGCGCTGAATAACTATTTGGGGCATCGTCAATGCGCGGTAGATTGTGTGGTGGCACCCGCATGATGGAATCCGTATCGGGTGCCTGGAGAAAGGGAGGTGACACGTGCGTCACACGATCGTGGGCGGATTAGGGTTCATCTGCGTGGCGTCGAGCGCGCACGCCGGATCGTTGAGCGGGCTTCCTGACCTTGCGCAGGACAGATTCTCGTGGACGAACTACTGCGCGCCGACAACCGGCGCCGACCTGGCGTACTACTACTCACAGGTGTACAGCAGCCTCGTGCCCGGCAACACAGCCAGCGACGCCGACACGGTCATCGGCGACATGGCGACACGTATGGGCACGACCTTCTCGGGCGGCACAACCGTCAACGGGCTGGTTGGCGGGCTGGACAGCTACCTCGAGGACAACTGGGACTCGATCACCGGTGGCACGCACTGGAACACGCAGTATCTGGACGGCTCCACGCTGGGGGGTGCCGGGCTGTTCAACGCGGTGGACAACGCGATAAACGCGGGTGACGGCGTGATCCTGCTGATCGCGTGGAACTCCGGATTGCCGACCGACCCCGTGTACCACACGCCGGACGGCTACGACGGGAGCACGGGTGTGACCGATCCGATCGGGCATGCGCTGGCGCTGAACAGCACCACTCCCGGGCCGACCAACTTCATCGGCGTGAATGACCCGGCGAACAACGCGGGCACGCACTCGTTCACGGCTGAGAACGCACCCTACGGGCTGACGATCAACGCGTTCGACTGGACGCTGAACACCCCGATGGGCGGAGCGACGGCAACGGTGTACGGGGCGGTCACGACGAGCATCCCGACGCCTGGAGCGGTCGTTCTGCTGGGGTGCGCCGGGCTGGTCTGCGGGGCACGACGACGAGCCCGAACCGCCTGCGAGCACCCCCAGGGCACACGCCCGTAGCTATACGGAAATCGTGCCTGGGAAAGGGGATTGGGGGCTCTCAGAGCAGGTTTTTGAGGTAGACCCGATAAAGCGAGATTTTTTGTTTGGATCGGGGTGAGAGGGACACTATTCTGTGGGGTGAAGAAACACGGTGCCGAAGGTGGTGGAGCACCCCGGCACGACATTCGAGGGAGAGAAAGAGATATGCGTGGCAGTACGTCTCTTGCGGCAATAGCGTTGAGTGCGCTCGTTGGAGTGTCATCGCACGCCGCGATACTGACATTTGAGTTGAGTGACCATCCGGACGGCAATCAGAATCCGCCACCGTATGGCCTGCGCTTCGACAATATTTTCTCTGGGCTTGCGGGCGCATCTGGTGGTGTGACCTCGTTCTCAATGGACGCTGCTCAGGCCGACGCGGGTCGCACGAACGTGACACTCGAGGTCGACACAACGCTTGGGACGATCACGATCTCCGGCGAGGTGTACGGCGGCGAGGACACGGGTGCCGCCTATGGGTTCGGCGAGGGTTGGTACGACGTGAGCTTCGTCTACGCGGCGAATGTCACCGCGACCGCGAGTGGCTGGGCCGTGAGTGCGTTCGACGCCAGCAACGTCGGCACGATCACCTCGCAGGGCAACGCCGACGTCGGCGCCGGCTGGTCGCACACGTTCTATGACCAATCCACACCGTCGTTCCTGTTCCAGCAGGACGATCATCGTCTCGCCGGCACGGGCCTCGAGGGGCTTGGCTACTACGTCGGTCGCGGTTGGGTGACGTCGAACTCTGACGGCTCGAACGAGAGCGGCACGCAGGACTGGCTGTTCGTTGCGGTGCCCACGCCTGGCGTTGGCATGGCGTTCGGTGTCGCCGGGCTCGGTCTGCTGCGTCGTAGGCGCTGATCGCACATCCATTTTTGAGGACTCTATTACGCAGACCAGTTTCTGGTCTGCGTTTTTTATTCTGCAATCCGCGTGAAGATCGCAACGCCATCGGGCGTGCCAGGAAGATCGAGCGCGACTCTCCTGACGGCATTGTCCTCGACAAGAAACTGTCCAACCGACGCGATTGAGCGGGGCTCGAGAAAGACAATGAAGGTGTCTGGGTTTCGGAACGACGTAAGGCGAGCGTGGTGGATGCCCCCATATCCGATGACGAGCAGGCCGTCTTCCAGAAAGACGGTGATCGTGCCGTAGACATCGGAGTGGAACGTTCCTGTGTAGGCGACGGGGTCGAGAGTGATGCTGTTCTCGCTGGTAACGGGGTTGTTCGACATGTTGGGCAGTGGCAGCCCCGAGAGCTCTGATGGGTGTGCCTCATCGAGGCGATGACGGAGTGCCTCGATGTGATCGCCATCGGGGATGTGATCGAGCAGGCTGTCGTAGATGTCCTTCGCGATGGCGTCGGTCATCTGCATTCCGGGGCCATGGGCGACATTGGTGACGACCGCTACTCCGATGTCGTGGTTGGGCATGTACGAGAGATGGGCACGAGCGCCAGAGGCGAAGCTCCCGAAGCAATGGACGAGTGTTTCGTCCAGGTAGCTGCCGACGTACCAGCCGTAGCCGTAGTGCTCGCGCGTGAATCCCGAGAACGATGTATCCACCTGGACCTGTGGCGATCGAGACGCCTGGACGAGATCTCGCGAGAGAAAGCGTGTGGTCTCGAGTGTTCCATCGTTGAGCTGGAGTTGGATCCATCGTGCCAGATCGTGGACGGAGGCGTATATGCCGCCGGCGGGGCTCATGGAAGAGTCGACCTTGGTGATGTCGGGACGGCGCCAGTGCCCGGGTCCCTGTCGGTAGATCATTTCGGCGTGGTTGTCGTCGGCCTGCGCGACAGAGGCGTACGGTGTCGTTCGCGTCATCTTCGCCGGGACAAGGATGTTCTTGATGACATACTCCTGCCATGGTTGGCTCGTGACAGATTCGATCACACGCCCGAGCAGCGAGTAGTGCAGATTGCCATATTTGAATGATCCGGATTGTCCAACATACGTTGCGACTGTTGAATAGAAGAACTCATCAGAGATCGTATGGCCCGTGTAGGACTCGTGGAGCGAGACCGGGATCTCGTTTGTGAGCCCGCTGGCGTGCGTGAGCAGGTCGCGGATCCTAACGGGGCTGCTTTCGATCGGCTCCGCGAGTGCGAATGAGGGCAGGTGGGTGATGAGCGGGTCGTCGAGCGAGAGCACGCCCTGATCGACGAGCTGGAGGATCGCGAGCGCCGTGAACGATTTTGTGCTCGATGCTATGTAGTACCTCGTGTCGGTGTTGGCTGATCTGGTTCGTTCCAGATTTCTCGAACCGAATGAGTGCTCAAAGAGAATCGAGTCGCTCGTGACAACGGCGACCGACATTCCTGGCACGCCGAAGTCGCGTACGGCGTGTGCCCATCGGGACTTGAGTGTGTCAAAGGGGATCTCGCCTGCGCGAGACGTGGACGCGGCCGCGACGACAAGGGTTGCAAGTAACAGTTGGGCAGTGCGCATGAACAGCTCCTTCCAAGGGTTGTGTGTAGGAAGCGGCTATTCTGAGCGATGTCGAGGCGAATTCTTGTACGAATCAAACGCCTAGTTCATGCGGCGCAGAGAAAGCAAAAATTGTCTTGGTGTTATCGCAAGCTCGCGCTGGAACGCGTGGGTCATATGGGGTTGATCATGGAACCCGGCACGAGCGGCGGCCATCGCCAACGGGACATCAGGATTGTTGAGCAGCCCCGCTGCGAGCCGAACGCGTACCCATCGCAGGTATGCGACGGTGGTTCTGCCGAATGCGCGCTTGCAGAGTCTGTTTAGATGGACAGGGTGCACGCCGATGCGATCCGAGAGCTCGGAGACTGTGGCGTGTTTTGCGGCAGCCTGATCGAAAACGGGCTGTGCCCTGACCCACCAGACGGGCAACTGGTGTGCGTGCTGCTGTGCCGACCGGAGTGTGGGAAGAAGTGTGCAGAGCTCTCGCGAGATGTGTCGGCGGATGGTTCGAGTGGATTGGTTCCTCGATGCGCCCTCACGGATGCGGATCATCGATCGCACGCACGTGGGGTACTGCGTGCAGCAGTGATTCTTCGCGTCGAAGAGCTCCTTGTTGAGAAAGACAAGCGAGAAGATCCGGCAGCCGTGCTCGCCGAATGTGTTGGCATGCGGTGTGTCCGGCGCCTTGCTCAGAACGTTGAAACAGCCCGTGTTGCGTGGACGATCACGAGAGGCTTCGCCAGCGCATCCCTGGAGGATGATCGAGATTCTATCGATACCATCAACATGTTCTGGCAGTGACGCATTAGGGGGATATGTGCTCTCGTCGATGACGAGTGAGCCAGAGAGACGCTGCTGTCTGAGAATGGTCCGCAGGCGCATCGATACCTCTGATGTACCCATATTGGGATCACTTGGAATCGTGTTTCAGGGGGTACGTATCCCCGCTGTCAGGACTTGCGGACCTTGACCTGAGCGCCATCGAAGCCGACCACGCGGATGGGTGTGCCCTTGTCGATGGCACCGGCGGCGGCGATGGCGTCGAGGTGCTCCTCGCCGACCTTCACCTTGCCACCCGGGATGAGGTCGGTGGTGGCGATGCCGGTCTGATCGAGCAGCTCCGTGCGATGCTCGATGTCCTGCTGGCGTCGCTCGATCTCCTCGGGCGCGTCTCGCTCGTCGTCCTCGCGATCGAGGATCAGGCGCCGTCCGATGGGTGTGTTGGGCCAGATCTTGAGCGCGAAGGCGATGACGACCGGCCCAAGGATGAGCAGCACGAGGATCGAGACGAGCCCGGATGTCACCGAGTCGCGGAAAAAGGCGACCACGCCCGCGACGGCGGCGATGACGGACGCGGCGCCGATGATTCCACCCGAGGGCACGAGCACCTCGAGGAAGACGAGCAGGCCGGCGAGGGCGAAGAGTCCGAATCCCCACATCAGAAACGTGTTCTCAATCACTCGTCGAGCTCCTCGAGTGGTCCAGGGTCGATAGTGCTCGGATCGGGCGTGTCCTCGAAGAGCCCCTTGGGGTCGTCGTCGATGGGCTCGACGGCGACACGCATACCGCCGCTCTCGATGACACGGACGCGTGTGCCCTGCTCAACAAAGCCCCTGTCGCAGACGACGTCTGCCAGCGCACCATCGAACTCAGCGGTGCCCGCGGGGCGCAGCGGTGTGATCGTGATGCCAACATCTCCTGTGCGCACCTTCGCCTCGGGCTCTCCCATGGCGGCGAGCATGCCGGTGGATTGCTCGCTGTCGAACATGTCGACGCGCCCTGTGAGCACGAGATTCCGCAGCCCCGGGAAGGACTTGTGGTTCTTCACCACGAAGTACATCCCGATGCCGGTCGAGGCGAGCGCGAGGAGGACGGTGGCAATGGCGAATATCCAATCTGACTCGGTGTGCGGGTTCATGCCAGTGGGACCTAACACGATGCCCAGGAGCCCGGCGAAGAGGGCGGCCAGTCCGCCAACACCAAAGAGCCCGAAGCCCGGGATCACGAAGATCTCGACCGCGATAAGCCCCAGCCCGGCGAGCATGGCGACGATGCCCCACCACGCGGCGGCGCCGGCGATGAACTGTGGTGCGACGAGCCCTCCCAGGGCGAGCAGGGCGATGCCTCCGGGTAGGCCGACGCCCGGGGCGCTCATCTCGATGAACATGCCCAGCAGGAAGACGACGATGAGGAAGCCCTTGACGGGCAGGTACGACAGATAGCGCGCGAGCTTCTCCGACCAGTTCATGTCAAGGCTGATGAGAGTCGAGGCGCCGGTGAACTGCTGGAGCTCGCTCTCGTTGTTGACTGTCTGGATGGCCAGGCCGTAGCGAACCGCCTCGTCGGTCTTGAGCGTCAGCAGCGTGGAGCCGTCGGTGACGTACTCGACGAATGTGTAGGAGCCCTTGTCGCTCGATCTGATTGTTGGTCGTGTTGTCTTAGAGCCTCGCATGCGGAGTAGCTCGTTGAGTCCGGGCTCGCCATCGGGGGATGTCTCGAGAATCTGCTCGGTCAGCTGCGGCGAGGCCGGGCGTGCCGAGGATTGGTCTGTCGGGTTGGGAATAGACTCCGCGCGCGGTGGCGCGGGTGTGCTCGATGGCGAGAGCGAGCCCATGGTGGGGGAGGATCGCTGGGGCTCGCCGTCGAAGAGCAGACGGTACTCATCCTCGGTGATAAAGAGAATCCGTCCGGTGTCGTTGTGCGTCACCATCCAGAGTTCCGCGCCAATAACGACGAATCCCTGCACGAGCTTCTCGTCGTAGCCGTTGCGTCGGGCGGAGTCGATGATCTCCGCGAGGGGAATGGAGAGCAGCTTGGCGTTGATGGTGTCGGAGACCGCGTTGACGCCGCCGAGCATGGAGATCTCGATGAGCGCGGCGTCCCCGAACACAGCGTTGTCTGAGATGATCAGCTCTGACGCTGCGAGCGCGATGAAGGCGCCGGCGCTGATGGCGTTGGGATGTACCCAGGCGATGGTGTTGGGAATCTGCGATTGCTTGATGGCATCGCAGATCTCGAGGAACGCGCCGAGCTCACCGCCGGGCGTGTCGATGTCGAAGACGATGGCGTCGGCGCCGATGTCGACGGCCTGCCGGATGCGACGCTGGACGGAGACGCTGGTCCAGCGGTCGATCTCGCCCCTGATGGAGACGACGGCGAGCGTGGAGGCCTGTCGATGGGCGGGGATTGCCGTGGAAGAGCCGCTCGGGATTCGGGGTGTCTGCGCGTCCTGCGCGACCGCGGAGGGCAGCAGCAAGAGGATCGACGCGAGCAGCAGGGGGATCCTGTGCCAACGCGGGCGTCGGGTTGAGCGCGCAGAGACGGCCTTCATGATGGAGAAGTATAGGTCCACACCATGCTCTATCGGAAAACCGGGCGATCGGATTGCATGACCAGTACGATTGGGGTGGTGCCCCCACGAAGTGACGATTGGATGTGGGTCAGGGCTCGGGATCGGGCGTCGGCTTCTCCCGCAGCGCGTCTCGAGACTCGGTCCTCGCGCCGTAGGGACGTAGAGAGTCTGTCCTGCGCAGCGCGTTGAGCTGGTACTCGCTGGGTGAGATCTTGTGCAGGCGACGAAACGTCGAGGTGAAGTGGGCGTGGTTGGCAAAGCCCGTTGCCACGGCGATCTCTCCTATGGGCTCGAGCCCGAGACGCAGTCGCCAGCGCCCGACCTGCATCTGCTTCTGGAGCAGGTACTGCTTCGGGGACACGCCCACCTGCTTGGCAAAGAGACGGTGAAAATGAAAAGGACTCGACTGCACGTGGGCGGCCAGATCATTGAGCGAGGGAGAGTCGAAGTAATAGTCGTGGATGAAGCCAAGCGCGCGCGCCACACGAGTGTCCTTGAGCAGGCCCACCATGGGCAGCTCGTCACGCTCAATGGAGCGGCACTCGAGGAGCCAGTGCTCCGTCCCGGCTCTGTCGAGGACGTGCCGGCGTCGTGACGTGATCCAGATCGGATTGTCGCCCAGCGGGACCACGATGTCATGGGGCTCATCGAGCCGGCTATCTTCCCAACGCTGCTCGAGACATCCGAGTGCGAGCTGGACGAACGACGCCTCGGACTCTTCGGTTCGATCGAACGCCATTGAGAGCAGCGGGCCCGTGAACACCGGCGTGCCGTCGCTCGTGACGATCATGTGCTGAAGATCGGTCTCCGAGGGAGCGATGATCGATGACGACCACTCCTGGAGGAGGCGGATGGCGTTGTCGCGCTGGCGTGGGGTGAAGGGCGTGTGGGGACGTGCGCACGCGAGCCACCAGTGGCAGGATGCAGAAGGCATGGGGAGCTGCACGTGCAGGACGTGTGTGGCGGCTGGCGCGGTCTCTATGCGGAGGCCGTCGCTGGCGGATGGCGCCTGAGCGCATCCCGACGTGAGACTCTCATTGTAGGACTGGTCCTGCTTCGAGCCGCCTTCGAGCCAACGAGCAAGACTGGACGTCGTGAAACTCTCTGCGTGGAGCAGGCAGCTGGAGCGAGCCGTGTGCGGATCGAGAATCCCCAGCGCGATCGCGTCGGCCTCTATGACGTCCTTGATCGCGTCTCGAAGCGGGCCTGGAGACGAGTTCCAGGGCTGGGGTGGATGGTCGAATGGGTGATTCATGCATCGTTTCGAGTGTGTGGACCACTAAGTGTAGCTAGAAAAACAAAGTCAATCACGAGAAGCTGCGAATATCCGAAGAGCCAGTTCTCGGGCATTTACTGCTCGCGTGACCAGATCATCTGGGGCTGCGTGCAGTCGATGTGGACGCATGTCACGCCCGACTCCCACTCTCGGATCATGGGCCAGAGCACGAGCCGGTCGGACTCGGGCATGGGCAGCGATTCGATGGTCTCGAGCGGGTGCCACTCGAGGGTGCCCTCGTCCATGGGGCCCGTGCGAACATCCACCGGTCTCGTGACGCGATACACGAAGAGGAGCCAGTGCGACTGCCCCTCGTAGGCGGCCTCCGAGATGATGCCCATCAGGCGGAGATCCGAGATGTCGACCTCGATGTCGGCCTCCTCGAGGATCTCGCGTTTGGCGCACTGCGTTGGGCTTTCTCCGATGGACGTCTCGAGCTTTCCACCGATGGGTGAGTACAGGCCCTTGTTCGGGTTTCGTGCGCGATGGAGAAGCAGCACGCGATCCCGCTCGTCGCGCAGGTCGCAGAGCACCGCGATTCTGTATGGGAGTGGCTCGGCGCCCGTCATCGTGGGGTGCAGGGTAGCGTGTCCGCGGGTCCCGTGGAGATGGTGTGCTCGTGCTGTTTCGGTTGCCGATAGTGTGTGTTGTGTGCCTCAGGATGGAAACGTGACGGAGATGCCCCCGACATTGCGTGGAGCGCGTGTGCACTGCCTGGGAATAGGCGGGTGCGGGCTCTCCGGGCTCGCGCAGCTCATCCGCGCGCGCGGGGCGATCGTGTCGGGCTCGGACATGCAGTCGAGCGAGGTGCTCGACACGCTCCGACATGGCGGCATGGACGTCCGCGAGGAGTCGCCGGGAACGTTGCCGAGCGATGCCGATCTGCTCGTTATCTCGGCGGCGGTACGGGAGAACCATCCGCAGGTCGTCGAGGCGAGGTCACGCTCGATACCGGTCAGAACGTACGCTCAGATGCTCGGCTGGTGCATGCGCCGCTCGACTGGGGTGGCGATCGCCGGCACGCACGGCAAGTCGACGACGTCTGCGATGCTGGGTGTCGCGCTGGCCCACGCGGGGCTGGATCCGACCGTCATCGTCGGGGCGCAGTGCCGACAACTCACTGAGGGTGTGGAGCATCCCACCGGTGGGTTTTGTCTGGGGAGCGATCGGATCGAGCGTGGTGCGCGAGAGGGCGAGCCGGGGGTGCTCATCGCCGAGGCGTGCGAGTTCAATCGCTCGTTCCACAACCTGTGCCCGACGCAGGCGAGCATCGCGTCGATCGAGGCGGACCACCTGGATATCTACGGCTCGCTCGACGCGGTCGTTGAGGCATTCGGTGAGTTTGCCCGGCTGCTGCCCAGCGCGGATCGCGGTGGGCGTCTGCTGATCGCGCACGAGGGCGCCCACAGGCGAGAGGTGACGGCGGGACTGGAGTGTGCGATAGAGACGGTTGGATTCGCGCCCGGATCAGATTGGAGGGTGCGATACGACAGCGCGTCACACCGTGTTGGTCTTTCGCACGATGAGATCGGTGAGCTGTCCTGGACAATGCGCCAGCCGGGCGAGCACAACGCGATGAACAGCGCGTACGCCGCCGCCCACGCGCTGAGGCTTGGCGCGGACGCATCGCTGGTGTGCGAATCTCTGAGCGATTTCAAGGGTGTGGCGCGTCGAACGGAGTTTCTCGGTGAGCACGATGGCGTGCGTGTGTACGACGATTACGGACACCATCCGACCGAGATCGAGGCCACTCTGCGAGCGTTGCGCGAGCACGAGCGCCCGCATGAGCGCGGCGGGCGGCTGATATGCGTGTTCCAGCCCCACCAGCACTCACGCACGCGGTTCCTGCTCGACGAGTTCGCCCAGTCATTCACGCAGGCCGACGTGGTCATCGTGCCGCACATCTATTTCGTGCGAGACTCGGAGGCAGAGCGGACTCTCGTGAGCGCGTCCGACCTGGTCGACAGGCTGCGTGAGCGCGGCGTGCAGGCGATGCACCTGTACCCCTTCGAGGCCATCATCGAGCAGCTCTCGCAGATCTGTCGCGAGGGTGATCTGGTCGTGGTCATGGGCGCGGGACCGGTCTGGCAGGTGGCCCACGGGTTCATGAGAAACGTGCCGTCACCCGATGGCTCGTCGGTGGGGATGGTGGCGTCGTGACGCGCACTCTGGAGAACATAAAGATCGTGCGAGACGCGCCGATCAAGACGTGGTTTGGTGTTGGTGGCGTCGCGGACACGCTCGTGATCCCAGGCGACACTGATCAGCTGCGGGAGATACTCGAGGACCATCGAGGGGCACCGTTGCGTGTGCTCGGTGATGGCGCCAACCTGTTGGTTGACGACGATGGCATCGACGGTGTTGTGATCGACACGAGACGCCTCGATGGTGTGGAGCGTCTCGAGCCGGCGCGCTGGCGCGTCGGAGCCGGTCTGAGGCTGGCGAAACTCACCGTCGAGTGCGCCCGCCAGGGGTTGCGTGGCGTTGAGGGGCTCGCGGGTGTCCCGGCGAGCATCGGCGGGGCACTTCGCATGAACGCCGGCGGCAGGTACGGCCAGATCGCCGATGTGGTCGAGAGTGTAGATGTGATGGATCTTGAGAGTGGAACAATACGCACGCTGGGGCGTGATGAGATCGCGTTCGGCTATCGCACGAGCGGTCTCGAGCGTCATGTTGTGCTCGGGGGCGTGCTGCGATTCGAGTGTGACGAGCCGGAGTCCGTGCGCGCCGATCTCAAGCGCGTCATGCGTGAGAAGAAGCGCTCACAGCCGCTGGGGGAGCGCTCGGCGGGGTGCGCGTTCAAGAATCCGCTCGTTGACGGGGAGCGTGTGAGCGCGGGTCGTCTGCTGGACGAGTGTGGCTGCAAGGGGCTGCGTGCCGGTGGCGCGTCCATCTCGCACGATCACGCGAACTTCGTCGTCACCTCGCCCGGCGCGCGCGCGCGCGATGTGATTGAACTGCTCGATCGGGTCGGTGTGATCGTGCATGAGCGTCGAGGCGTCGACCTGGAACGAGAGATCGTGTGCTGGAAGCGAGGACAGGATCATGGATGATCGTGTGCGGGTGATCGTGCTCGGGGGTGGCCCCGATGCGGAGCGTGAGGTGAGCCTCGCGAGCGCGCGGAACGTAGCCGGTGCGCTGCGAGAGTCCGCTCGGTTCGATGTTCGTGAGCACACGATCGAGGTCTGCACGATCGAGGATCTTCGCTCGATGGAGGGTGACGTGTTCTTCCCCGTGCTCCACGGGCCGTGGGGCGAGGGAGGGACTCTCCAGGAACTGCTCGAGTCTGATGGGCGTCCGTTCGTTGGTGCTGGCGCGTCGCCGTCTCGCCTGGCGATGGACAAGGAGGCGACGAAGGCGCTGGCGCTGCGCCTGGGGATCTCGACACCCGACGCGGTTCGATTCGACCCCGCTTGTGAGACGTGTCCGCTTCCGCTGCCGGTGATCGTCAAGCCCAACGCAGAAGGATCAACCATAGGCATGCACATCTGCACAACGCCCTCCCAGTGGCGAGAGGCGTTCAGGCGGACGTGCGAACGAGGCGTGGCGGCGCTCGTGGAGCGCTACGTCGAGGGCCACGAGCTGACGGTGGGTGTGCTGTGTGGGGAGCCTCTGTCGATCGTGGAGATCGTTCCTGCGGAGGGGTGGTACGACTACGACGCGAAGTACGCGCGCGACGACACCGAGTACATCGTGGCGCCCGCGCTCGGCGACGAGCTCGACGCGATGATCCGGGAAGACTCGCTCCGCATCGCCCGCCACATCGGCTGCGACTCGCTGGCGCGTGTGGACTGGATGCTCTCGGAGCAGGGCGTGCCCATGCTGCTCGAGGTGAACACGATCCCGGGATTCACGTCGCACTCGCTGCTGCCGATGGCGGGCGCGCACGACGGGATGCCGATGCCGGATCTGTGCGAGCGCCTGGTCGACGAGGCCTTCCGGTGCCGTGGCGTGGAGATGCCCCGGCGCGACGAGGCGGTGATCGTATGAGCAAGCGCAACGCGAAACCGAAACCACTCGAGGAGCACGAGCACTCATTCGAGCCCGCCGGGCTCGTGCTGCGCCTGCTCCCGCTGGTTCTTCTGGTCGCGATCGTCGCGTCGCTGGCGGTCTGGATCCGCCCCGCGCTTCGTGATCGGGTCGGCGACTCGTTCGAGGAGCCCGTGCGTGTCGAGTTCGCGTGGCCGATGGCGGCATCGAACTCGACGTGGCTACCAAGGCACGAGCAGCGACGTCTGGAAGAGATGGTGATGGGGAGTGTCGGGAGCGATCCATTCGATCAGATATCACTAGAGCAGACGCACGCGCTGCTCATGTCCTCGGGGTGGTTCGATTCCGATCTGCGTCTGAGGCGTCGACCTGACTCACTCCTCGAGGTGAGCGCGACATGGCGCACGCCGGCGGCGGTGGTGCGCGTCGGCGATCGCGAGCATCTTGTCGGTGTGGGGGGCGAACTGCTGGCACTGGAGTACGCGGCGGGGCGCTCGTGGCCCGTGAGAGTCATCGAGGGCGTGCGCGCGCCGATACCGCGACGCTCTGGGAACCTTCTCGATTATGGCGGCACTTGGAACGGTGGCGCCGTCCAGGCGAGCATCGCGCTGCTGGCGAGGTTGCGGGGGCACTCGTCGTGGGAGCACGTCGCGGGTGTGGACGTGAGCGAGTACCAGGAGCACGAGCGGCTGATCGTCGTCACGCGCCAGGGAGGGAGAATCGTCTGGGGGGCTCCGCCGTCGTCCAGATCTCCCGGCGAGGTCTCCGACGAGGACAAGCTCAGGCGTCTGGCGCGATTGCTGGACGATCCGGCATGGGTCAGCGCGGGAATGCCACGCGTTGAGATCTACAATGCCCGGGTTGTCGTACACGAATCGAACACAGAGTGACGGGATGGATTCCGGTCTCGAGCCCGGGTCCGTGACCGAGCGTCCAACGCAGAACAGCGGTCTGCTGGACCCGATGCTCTCGAATGCACCGGGAGGCTTGTTCTGGGGCCTCGATGCGCACGCGACGGATTCGAGCGAGCAGTTCCGTGGGTGGGGGCACCGACGCGGCGAGCCGAGGATGCTCGCGTTGCTGTGGTCGATCTATCTCTTTGCCGCATCGCTCGTCACCGTCATGCAGCTGCCGGTGCTTGGTCTCACGGAGGCTCGGTTCGTGCAGTCGTCCTCGCGATTGCTGCTGATGCTGCTGGCGGTGGGCCTGACCGTGCTCTGGCCGATGCTCCGTCTGAGCCAGGTCTCGCCGAGGCGTCCGTGTCTGGCGGCGTGGGTTGACCTGTTCGTGCTGCTTGTTCCCATGCAGGCCGTGCTCTGGCCCCTGACATGGCTCGGGCGATGGGATCTGGCGATCACCGGCGCCGTCGCGCTGCTGCTGGCGAGTTGGACACTGCTGCTGAGCGTGGTGGTGTGTCTCGGGACCTCGTCGCCCTCCGGATGGTGGCGGAGCATGTGGATGGCGGTCGTGCTCGTGTTGTGCGGCGGCGGGACGCTGCTGTCGTTCGTGACAGGGAGCGCCGGTGATGAGTTGGTGAGCAATCTCGCGCTAGCGAGCCCGTGGACAGCGATCTTCGCTATCACCACGGGGACCAGCGGCTTCTCGCCGCAGGTGACGCCCACGGTCTGGACCGCCGCGTCGGTTCCTGCGGGAGTGGCGATGGTGCTCTGGGCGATCGTCTGGGTGAGCGCGGGACGTGTGGGTGGCACCGGACGTGCCCGTGAGCGTATGGTGTCGGATCAGACATGACCTTTGGGCGTGCGGGAATGGGACGTGACTTCCCGCGAGAGTCGCCAAGAGGAAGAAGAAGGATATGGCATGGACATCATGACCTTAGAGGAGCGTGAGCAGCTCCAGACAAAACTCGACGATCTGATCGCCAAACGCCCGCAGATTTCTGCGCGCATCGCCGAGGCGAGAGCCCACGGCGATCTCAAGGAGAACGCCGAATACCATGCCGCGCGCGAGGAGCAGGGGCTCATGGAGGCCGAGATCCGTCGTTTGGAAGAGCGCCTGAGTAACTCGCAGGTTGTGCAGGACGGGCAGATGCCCGACGACGTTGTGTTCGTGGGCTGCACGGTCCGTATACGTGAGGAGGGCGACGACGAGGACGAGTTGGTGAAGCTCGTTGGCGAGCCGTCGGGAGAGTGGCACGACGAGATCGTTGAGGTCTCGGTCGGGAGCCCCATGGGTGAGTCGCTGATGAAGGCGCGCGTTGGCGAGGTGGTGCGGGTGGACACGCCGCGAGGTGTGAAGCGCTTCGAGATCATGGAGATCCTCTAGAGGACCCGATCGTGTGCGTTGGTGAGGCGGGAATTCGATGCGGCCTGATCTGGCGGGGTGTGCGCACGCTCGTGCTGATGCTCTGTGTCACGCTCGGCGCGCGAGGGGACTCGCTCGTGGCGCTCTCGCCCGATGGCACTCGTGTGGCGTGGACGACCAGCGACAATGACGCGACGGTCGTCTGGGAGGGCTCGTGGCGCTCCACGATCGGGGCGCGTCGGATTATTAGTTTCGACGAACCCATCGAGCGGCTGGAGTTCGCGGGGGCTTCCTCGCACCTGCTGGTGCAGGCATCGGGCTTCGTGTTCGGTGTTGACGTGGCGTCCGGTGCGCGTCGGAGGCTTGGCCCCGAGCGGGCGGACACGAGGATTCTCGCGTCCCAGGGGCACACGCCGGGTGTCGTGATGCTCGGCATTAACGCGCGCGACCAGCGGTACTTCGATCTGTGGCGAGGTGACGTTCGCACCGGTGGCGTGCAGCCGGTGCAGGAGCAGCCCGGCGTCTCGGACGGGTGGTTCATCGATGGCGTCGCCTTTGATTCGTCGCTCGTGGCTCGCCTGCTGATCGGAAGGGACAGCGATGGGCATCGGGTGCTGCTGCACGCCTCGTTCGACGGAGCAACGGGATCGACCACGAGACCGATCGGGAGCCAGGCGCGCGGCTCGATGCGTTGGCATGCGTTCCGCGACGACACGAGCCTTGTGTATCTCGTCGAGCGAGTCTCATCGCGCGACGTGCTGCGTGTCGTCGATCTTCGTGATGACAGCGAGACAACGCTCTTCGAGGTGGACGGAGCAACGATCGACGACGTTCTCATGCGACCTGGCAACGCGGGAGTGCAGGCGATCCGCGTTGTGCGCAGCGATGGCAGCGTCGTGTGGTCCGTGCGTGACGTGTCGATCGAGCAGGATCTGACCTCGATCCGACGGACGATCATCGTCCCTTTCGAGGTCGTGGCACGCTCGAGCGATCAGCAGGCGTGGCTCGTGAGATGGGAGGTCGACGGCACCTCGCGGTTCGGCGTGTACGACTCATCCACCAGGCTTGTCCAGGAGCTCACACTCGGGGCGGCACGCGCGGATGGCACGGGTACTCCCGAGGTGCCAGCAACGGGCGATCGTTGAGCCACGCCACGAGCCACTGGTAGGTATCGAACAGGCTTGGCCCTGTGTCGTGGAACGACAATCGCCCGTCCACAACGAGGTACTGACTCGATCGGATGCAGGAGAGATCGCGCACCCACTCATGTTTTTCTATCCACGCGCGCGTTCGACTGACACTCTCGGAAAGCTCGGTGCGCTTCAGGCAGACGATCAGAGCATCGAGAGACGCGCCGATGAGTTCGTGCCTGTCGAGAGTCCTCGGAGGATCGGCGACGCGATGGGCCTGCTGTCCGCCGGCACCGGCGCCGGCGTCGGACATGGGGGATGTTGGATTCAGAGGCACACGTGCGCCGGCTCTCTCGAGCAGCTGCGACACCCAGAGACCGGAGGTCACGAGTGGCTCGAGTGACTCGAGCACGCACACGCGCGCTCCGGATGTGTACGGATTCACGTAGTCAGATGCGCTAAAGAAGCGCTCGCGTAAGCCCACGACGAGATCCTGTCCGCGCGATGCCTCCCCCACGAGTGAGGCGAGCTCGAGCATGAGATCGAAGATGGACTCGATCGTCTCGGGAGCCCACACGAGCTGCTGGAGCGAGGAATCAAGCGATGGATCCCTGACGCGCTGGGGTGTGATCAGGAGATTAGGCGGTTGAGTAGCAATAAGACGGTGATAAATATCAGTAATTTGCTTTTTCTGCACGAAATCAAAATCGAATTCTCCCACAAGGAATCGGGAACATTCCAGCAGAGAGAGCGTCTCAGTGGCGGCAGGCACGAGACTTGCGATTCGCAGGGGTGTCTTTGTGTGTGTGTGCACCGGAGCATCGAATCGTGGTCAGCCTGAGTGGTCAAGGTGGAAGGAGTAGATCTCTGCTTTCCAACGCAAAAAAAGCGGTGATTGCGCTCGCAGGGACGGCGTTGAGCCTGGCGTACGCGCCCGGCGCGATCGCCCAGAACCAACTGGCACAAATCGCGCAGGACACGCGCCCGGTCCAGATTGGGCAGTTCGCCGAGCCCGTGGAGCTGGGCAGTTTTGTCGAGTTCGTCTCGCGTGTGCTCGAGATCAACATCATCGTCTCGAATGTTGAGATGTCGGGTCGCACCGTCGAGTTCAAGGCGCAGATGACGGTCGAGCATCGGGAGCTGATCCCGCTGCTTGACATGCTGCTCGCGCAGCAGGGCTTCGCGCTGAGCGAGACCGATCAGGGGTGGCTGATGATCTCGACGTCGGCGCAGGTCATGCCCGATCTCGACGGTGAGCTCGCCACGACACGCATCATCCCGACGCCATTGGTGAGCCCATCAACTGTCCTCGATGCGGTGACGAAGATGATCGGGGGACAGGGCACGTCGTCTAACAACAAGATCTCGGCGGTCGACGAGCTCGGCGTCATCATCTCGACCGCGGCCCCGCAGACGAACAGGATCATCCAGGAGGCGGTCGAGCGGCTTCTCGAGGAGCACTCGCGACAGCAGACGGTCCCGTTCTTGCTCGAGCACGTGGCGGCGAACGAGGCGCGAGAGCGGATCCTGCAGCTTGTCGGACAGTCCTCCGAGACCGGCGCGCCACGCGCGCAGGCGAACACGCCCGCCAGCGCAGCGCAGGCGGCGGTGTCTATACAGGGGTTCTCGAACCTTGCGCGGCGCCTCGTTGCGGATAGATCATCCAACGCGCTGCTGTTCCGAGGAACTGAGGAAGAGGCCGCGGAATTGCAGGGGCTTGTGGCGCTGGTCGACCAGCCGAGTCGGATCGTGATCCGTCGCTACAACGCCGGCGCGATGTCGCCGGTGATCGCCTCGTACGGCGAGCGACAGGGTCTCGGCCCCGTTGTGCGTCTGGCGAGTGCCTCTGCGACGCAGCAACAGAATTTCTTCGGCAGCGGTTTTGTCGTAGAGGACACCGAGAGTGGCGCGTTCACGTACTACGGCACCACGTCGCAACACGATGCCGTGAGGGATCTGGTTGAAGAATTCGCCGACCAGGTGCAGAACGAGACGATGGTCGTCGAGTTCTACAAGCTGCAGAACGCCGACGCCGACGAGGCGGCAGAGCTGATCAGCCAGCTGCTCGAGCTTGAGAGCGCCGAGGACGACACGGCACAGTCGCCGTTCCTACAGCCATCGCTCGAGTCGCAACGCAACATCAGCCGGGTTTCCGATTTCGGTGCCCAGCCGCAGCAGACGACGCAGCCGTTGGTGCAGGGCTCGGGTGTGACCGACGCCCCCCCCGCGGGCACGAGCCTTTCCGCAGACGCGGGTGCTGGTGGCGATGGCGAGGCGGGGCTGGGGCTGACGCCCACCGAGGGCATGGCGATCATCGCCGACACGGAGCGCAACCAGCTGATGGTTCGCGCGCCCTATCGCCAGCAGGACGAGATCAGGCGCGTGATCGAGCAGATCGATCAGCGTCGCCCGCAGGTGTACCTCGAAGTGCAGATCGTGACGGTGAGCACGTCCAACGAGTTCACACTGAAGATAGACACGGCGTTCATGGGGCCGGGCACGAGCGTGCCGCTGTTCTCGAATTTTGGCCTGCTGCCGGATCCCAACGATGTCAGTTCTGTAGAGATCCCCATCGCCGACGGTTTCTCTGGAGCGATCATCGACGACGATTGGGTGCCGATCGTCATCAACGCGCTGCAGACCGAGGGCGATGGCAGGGTGCAGTCCATGCCGCGCATGCTCGTGAACGATAATGAGACCGCGACGCTCTCGAGCACAGAGAACGTGTCGTTCTCGCAGACGACACAATCGGTCGGCACACCCTCGCAGACGAGCCTCGGCGGGCAGATCTCGGCGGGCACGACGATGACCGTCACACCACAGATCAGTGAGGGCGGCTTCGTCACGCTCGAGCTGGACGTCGAGCTCTCGGCGTTCGGCGACCAGCCCAATCCGGATCTTCCCCCGAACACGCGATCCGACTCGGTGCAGACCGTCGTGACCGCCCCACAGGATTCCACTGTTGTGATCGGTGGATTGACACTGGAGACGAAGACAGAGTCTATCTCGAAGATCCCGATCCTCGGTGATATCCCGATTATCAAGCACCTCTTCCGATCACAGACCAAGAACACCCAGGAGAGCGCGTTGTATGTGTTCATCACGCCACGGGTGCTGAAGGATCCCACGTTCACCGATCTGCGTCTGCTCACGCGCGGACCAGCCGAGTTTATGGAGGTCGACCTCGGAGAGACCCCGCCGCTGCAGCCGGCGATGATGTCGATCGTCGAGACGCGGACATCGATCTCGCGCGCGAGCGACAACTCGACGAGCGCACCCGAGAGCGGAGCGATGTGATGGCTCCCTCTGACGTTCCAACCGGCAACGGCATGGCGAGCGAGAGCGGTCCCAGGTGGGATCGCATCGCGACGCTGTTCCATCCGCTCCCCGTTCGGTCCGAGCAATTGGCGACCATGCAGGAGATCCAGGGCACCGACGAGGAGACGTGGGACACGCTGCTCTCGACGCTCGGCCTCGAGGAACACGCGGCGCTGGACATGATGGCCCGACGGTGCGGGCTCGCCTTCGAGACGGAGCCAAAGGCGCAGGACTCCGCGGACGTTTTCTATGAGAACGTTCCCGCGGACATGGCGCGTCGCCACCACATCGCCGGACTGTCGAGCGACGGCACGACCATGCGGGTGGCCACGGCGCAGCCGATGCAGCCGACGGCCTTCACGCAGATCGAGCAGCTGGTCGGGATGCCCTTGGACATCGTGCTCTCGCCTCGCGCGCAGGTCGCCAACCTGATCAATCGTGGGTACGAGCAGCGACAGGACCTTGTGACAGAGATCGTCGTCGACATGCCGCTGGACGAGGGCGCGTTCGAGACCGCGGCAGGCTCGATTGGCAAGGCGACTGACCTCCTCCAGCTGGCGCGCCAGACGCCCGTGATCCGCCTTGTGAACATGATCCTCTTCGAGGCGCTGCGCCGGAACGCCTCGGACGTGCACATCCACCCGCTGGAGGACAAGCTGCTGATCCGCTTCCGCGTCGATGGCATGCTGGTGGACGCGTTCAGCCCGCCGCTGAGCCTTGCGCCGGCTATCTCGTCGCGTCTGAAGGTTATGGCCGAGCTGGACATCGCCAACCGTCACGCACCGCAAGACGGGCAGACGACGGTGCGCATTGGCACGCGCAAGATCGACATCCGTCTCTCGTGCGTGCCCACGATCTTCGGCGAGCGTCTCGTGCTCCGACTTCTCGATCAGAGCCAGACACAGCTCTCGCTCGATTCGCTGGGCATGACGGATCCGATGCAGAAAACACTGATGGAATTGATCGAGCGCCCGACGGGCATGATCCTCGTCACCGGCCCAACAGGATCGGGCAAGACGACGACACTGTACGCGGCGATCGATCGCATCGACAGGACATCGCGCAACGTGATGACGATCGAGGATCCCGTCGAGTATCACATGGACAACATCGCGCAGGTGCAGGTCAACCCCAAGCGGGGTGTCACGTTCGCGTCGGGCCTGCGCGCCCTGCTGCGACAGGACCCGGACGTGATCCTCGTTGGCGAGATACGCGACGAGGAGACGGCCCGCCTCGCCTGCCAGGCGTCGCTGACGGGTCACCTCGTGCTGGCGACGCTCCATACGAACGACGCGCCCAGCGCCATCTCACGCATGGTTGACATGGGCATCGAGCCGTTCCTGGTGAACTCGTCGCTGCTGGCGGTGCTGGGGCAGCGTCTGCTGAGGCGCAGCAGTTCCGATGGTGGCTACGCGGGGCGCGTGGCGATCTACGAGCTGATGGTCGTCAACGACGAGATCCGTCGCCTGACCATGCGCTCGGCCGACGCCGTCGAGCTGATGGCCGAGGCGGTGCGCAGCGGCATGAACCCGATGGTGCTCGACGGGCGCGAGAAGATAGAGAAGGGGCTCACGACCGAGGACGAGCTGCATCGCGTGCTCGCGGAATCGATGGAAGGATAAGCCTACGTGGCGCAGACTCAGGCCAACAAGCCGTTCATCTTCGACGCGGTCACCGCCACCGGCGGGCGCAAGCTCGGCGTGCGCAACGCGCTCGACGAGGCGGAGCTGTCGCGCGAGCTCAGCAGCGAGAGCTTGCTGCTGCTGCGCGCCTGGTCGCTCCCGCAGTGGGCGTCGTCCCCCTCGCAGGTGCCATTGAAGGATCAGGCGGCGCTCAACGAGCAACTCGCGACGCTCTTGACGCGTGGCGTGCCGCTGATCGAGGCCCTCGAGGTTGCACAGAGCGTCGTGAGCCGACAGACGCAGGATCGCGTTCGCAGGCTACGCGACGAGGTGTCCGGCGGCGCGTCCTTCGCGGACGCCTGCGCAACCGTAGGCGGCTTCGACGACGTGGCCATCGCGGTGTATCGCGCCTCGGAGCGCACGGGTGACCTGGAGATCGCGGCGGATCGGCTCGCGATCGGCGCGCGACGACGTCTCAAGATCCGGGAGAAGTCGATCTCGCTGGCGATCTACCCCAGCGTGATCCTCACCGTCGGATTCATCGTGGTGCTGAGCCTGCTGATGTTCGTCGTGCCGCAGCTCAACCAGGTCTTCGAGTCGTTCGACACAGATCTTCCGCTGCTGACGGATGTCATCATGGGCACGAGCGTGTGGATGAGCGCGAACAAGCTGTTCGTGGTGGCGATCCTCGTGGGCGTGCTGATCCTGATGCTCGTGGCACGGCGCATCGCGCTGCGCCTGCTCGGCTCGTTTGTGCAACAGATCGGGCCGATCAAGCGGGTGATCCTGACGACCGAGTCGGCTCGGTTCTTCTCGATCATGGCGGCGATGAGCAACGCGGGCGTGCCGCTGGCCGACGCGTTGGGCGTGGCGTCCAGTGCGATCAACGACGAGAAGCTGCGTGCGCAGATCGATCGCCTCCAGCACGGGCTGGTCGAGGGCGGCTCGTGGCGCACGCTCGTGGACGAGGTCACCATGCTGCCGCTGGCGATACGCAAGCTGCTGATCGCGGCGGAGCGCTCGGGCGACCTGGAAGAGGCGCTCGAGGGCATCTCGGCGGATCTGGCGTCGAGAGTCGATCGCGACACCGATCGCATGCTGGCGATCCTCGAGCCCGTGATCCTCGTTGTTGTGTTCGCGTTGATCGCGCCTATCGTGATCTCGATCCTGCTGCCGCTGTCACAGATAACTCAGGGAATAGGGAGATAATCGAATGGTGAACACACGCATGTGCCGCTCCTGGCGACGTGGATTCACGCTCATCGAGGTGCTGCTGGTGATCCTGCTCGTGGGCATCCTCGCCGGCGCCATGTCGTTCGCGCTGGTGAATACAGGCAACCAGGCGCGCATCGATCTGACCTACACGAAGATGGAGACCATCAAGCAGGCGTTGGATGCCTACAACATCCGCAACGGGTCGTACCCGACGACGACCGAGGGCCTGCTGCTCCTGGTCCCGGGATATCTCGAGGGCGAGCGTGCGCTCGAAGATCCCTGGAAGATGCCCTTCGCGTACTACAGCCCCGTGCAGGGTGTGACGCAGGGCTTCGATCTGCGCTCCAACGGCCCCGACAAGCAGGCGGGGACCGAGGACGATATCTCGATCTGGGACCTGCGCTGATGACGACACGACGCGCACCAACTCGCTCACGACGAGCGCTCTCGTTGCTGGAGGTGATTCTGGCGACGTCGCTGTTGGGGACCGTGTCGTCGATCATGGTCAGCACGTTCTCCTCGCTGCAATCAGAGAGCGTTCGCCAGCAGCACCGTCTCAACGCGACCGAGGTGGCGCACAACCTGATCATCCAGTATCTGCATAACCCCAACGAGATGCCCGACGAGTCGCTGCGGATCGAGAAGGGCACGAGCTACTACCGCTACGTGCTCGAGGAGGAGATCCTGACGGAGCAGTCTCGACGGAACCGTGTGCAGGTGCGTCGGGCGCGCAACGCCCAGACGCTCTCGCAGAACGAGCGCCTCGGCGCGGGGCTCGTGATGATCACGATCCACGTCTACCACCACATCGATGGCGACGCGCTCAGGCAGGGAGGCGACGTGATCGTCTCGCTGTCGCGTATCTTCGATCCGTACTCGAGCACCGACGACGCCACGCTGCTGCGCCACGTCGAACGCCTCCTCCAACGAGAGCTGAATCTGCCGAACCAGTGATGACACGCACGCGCACACCATCCCGACACGCGTTCACGCTCCTGGAGCTGCTGCTGTCGATCTCCCTGGCGGGGATCGTCCTCTCCACGATGTTCGGCATGGTGATGTACCTGCAGCGCGCCGATCAGAGCATGGCGATTCGTTTCAAGGGTATGAACACGCTCGCCAACACGCAGGACGTGATGCGACGCGCCATGCAGTCGCTGGTCGCGGCACGCACGCCCCACGTCGTCTTCGGACAGGATCAGCTCTCTCGCAGCGACGAGACGGGCTCGGTGGAATCCGTCGTCGATGAGGACCGACAGCTGCGCCTGCACCTGCGGATGATCGATCCCGAGGACCTCTACGATCCACAGGATCCGAAGCCGCGTCGGCTGGAGGTGACACTCGCCTCGCCGCCCATGGCCAGGCTTGACTGGCAGGGTGCGCCTGTGCGCGGCGGCTTCGACTTGTACCCGAGGATCAACCGGGGCGAGACACCCGGCGCTCAGTTCGGGCAGCGTCTCTGGTCGCTGGTGTGGCAGCCGTTGGACCCGCCGGGCGAGCCGGTGCTGCTGATCGATGACCTGGAGTTCGCGGAACTCACGGCTCTCGACGGTGGCGGGCTGCACGGATTGTACGAGTCGTACTACACCGAGGAGTTTCCCTGGGCGATCCGTGTGGTGCTGTGGACCATCGGTGGCGCGCGTGCCGACTGGATGCTCGAGCCGGGCGTGCGCACGGGCGAGGTGTTCGGGGAGGTGGTGCCGTGATCGCAACCAACGAGCGCAGCCACCACGGCTACGTGCTTGTCATCGTGCTGATGATGCTGATGATCTTCTCGCTGCTGATCACGGGGGTGCTGGTGCGTTCGGACGCGCAGATGCGTCTGGTGGAGCGTCAGGTCGCCGAGTATCGCATGCACCACGACATGTTCGGCGCCCAGGCGCTGGTGTTGCAGTGGGTGCAGCGCGCGTCGATCTCGGACATCCGAGAGCTGACGGACACGGACGCACGAGCGTTCGGCTTCGTGCTCGAGCCCTCGGGCAAGCGCATCTCGGTGCGCATCTATGACGGGCAGAGCACGGCGCTGGCCTCGGCGGCGAACGTGACCGAGGAATTCCGCGACATCTACTGGGACATGCTCGACGCGATCCCCCTGAATCGCCCCGACCTGTTCCGCGCGTCGGGGCCCGAGCAGATCTCCATGAACACGGCGCCGAGAGAGATCATCGAGGCGCTCTTCGGTGACCCGCTGGCCACCGCCGCCCGACGCCTGATCCGACGGCGCGCACGCGCTCGGATCGACATGGCCGATCTCGTGGACGTGCTCAACGACGGTGGCGCAACACCCGAAGAGAACCGCGCGATAACACATATCCTCGTGCCGGCGCCAACGCTGCTGCGTTTGCGCGTCGAGGTGGAGGACCCGGTGCTGCCGCGCGAGTACGAGATGCTCGTCGAGTACAGCGAGACGCGACCGACCATGCACGCGTGGCGCGAGGTGTTCGCGTCCGAGTCGCAGAACGACACCGATGACACGCGTCGAAGCAGAAGGCGGGGGAGGTGACCCATGACGATGTCTCCTGACAGCGCCGCGCGTCTGGCACGCCTCTCTATGGCGGGGTTGATTGGCGCGGGTGTCGTGCTCGCCGGGGCGATGCTTTACCCGGTGGACGACTCGACGCCACAGCCTCAGCCGGTTGATCCAACGGAGTTCGAGCAGGAGGGCGAGCGTGTCGAGAGGCAGCCGGTGCTGCCCATGCCGTGGACGCGTCTGGTCTCGATGCTCGACGATATTCACGAGCCGGCGGCGGAGGATGTGCGTGCGCAGAATGATTCAGGACAGCAGGGAACGGGCGCTCCTCAGCCGACTCCAACAACAGCTGCGCAGAGCAAGATCCGCGGCTGGAAGTACATCGGGAACATCCTCATCAACGACACCCACTACGCGGTTGTCACTATCAACAACAAGCAACACTTCCTCGCCGCAGGCGACTCCATTCAGGGCGTCGACGTGATGGAGATCAGCGAGGCGGCGCTCTCGCTCAATGTGGACAGCACGACGCAGACACTCGATATTCGCAGACGCCCCGCGCCGAGGATGACGCCGGCGGCCTCCTCGTCGGGTGGAACGCCTATGCCTGGTGACCCCGACAGGGCCGGCGGCATGCAGGACCAACGACCCGATCGCGGCGCGCAGGAGGGCAGGCGATGAGCGGGTCTGTGTGCTATCTGGATCCGAGCCTCGACTCGTTCGTGGTGATCCACGACGGCGATGTCTCTCGGTGGGATCGCCCCGACGTCGCGGAGGAAGCGGCGTCGAGCATCGAGGCCAGAGCAGACCAGTGCGCCGACGCGCTGCTGGAGCGTCTCGACAAACTCACATGCGTCGTGCTGGGTGTTGACACCGCCGGCTTTCGTTGGATCTCATCGCCCTCGGACGAGGAGCGCGTCGTGTCCATCGCGGCTCGGCGTGCCATGAGCGAGGAGGGCGCGGTGCCGATCACCGCGAGCATCCAGCCAATGGACGCCACCGCGGCGCGTCGATCCACACTGATGAGCCGTCTCTCCAGAACGAAGGAGCCGGAAGCAAAATCGAGAGGAGTCTCCCACGCGACCGTGCTCGCGCTAGAGGATGGCCCCGCGCGTCTGTGGTTCGATGCGCTCGATCGCAGAGGCGTCATGGCGCGAGACGTGCTGACCACGTGGCACGCGATGGCTCGGGTCTGGGGCACGGAAGATCGCTGCACGCTGGTGGTGTGCGAGGTGTCTCCCGCCAGGCTGGTGTGGGCGTTGTGCGAGGGTGGCAGCCTGCTCGTGGGTGGGCACGGTCATCTGGGCGAGATCCACGCGACGGTCTCGCGCTGCACGATGGACTGGCTGACCTGGTGTGCCGAGCTCGGCGTCGAGATCGAGACGATGCGTCTGGTGATGGCGTCGACATCCGAGTTCGCTGGGCAGTGCGCGTCCCGATGGAGCAAGGTGACAATCGAGCAGATCAAGGATGACGCACCGCTCGAGCGATTGCTTCGAGAGATCTCGGAGTGCGACACGCCCGACGAGCAGATGCTCACGAACCCGCGTCGCACGCTGACCTCGATTACGCACCGCTCGAACAGGGCGCACAGGCGGTTGATCCGAGTCGCGTCGCTGGCGCTTGTGGTGCTTGGCATCGGGGTCGGGATCTTCGGCTATCGCCTGCACGCCATCGGTCAGACACACAGGCGCGAGGCGCGCAACCTCGAGAACCAGAACTGGCAGATCCTCAAGCGTGCGATGAGCCTTGACGATCGCACGCTCGCCGACTATCGGGGAAGAAACCTCGTGCCGAAGCAGGTGCTCGAGGGCGAGGTGATCCTGGCTCAGAATGAGACGAGCCCCATCGATGCGCCGCCGCCACCGTTGCCGATCTTTGAGGAGAACCGCATTCTGCTGGAGCTGCTCAGCCAGATGGAGGGGCTCGAGATCACGGGCATCAACATCGACGACAACCAATCCGTGGTGACGTTCAAGACCGAGTCGTACGCGCCGGGTGAGGATCTGCACGCCGCCCTGGTCTCGACCGAGACCAGGATCATCTGGGAAGAGGGGAACCCGCGCGGGCAGCCTCCGGCGCTCTTCTGGGACTTCAAGGGCGAGTGGGAGGCAGAGGAATGAGCCGGTCACGCACTATCTCTCAGGAAGACCTCGTGCGCGCCTCGGCGCTGGCGTCGACGACGGAGCGTTCCAACCGCTCGGTCACGATGCTGGCGATCGCCATCGTTTTCTGCCTGGTGTCGATCTTCTCGACCATCGCGATCGCCAGGGCATCGAGCAATCATCGTGGGCGTTTGGAGGCGCGTGTCGCCCAGCAGGAGCAACTGCTCCGCCTCGAGGCACAGCTGCACTCGATCGAGCAGCGAGGGGAGCGAAACTCCGGCGCGTCGCAGTACCCGCCGGAGACGCAGCTGCGTGCCAAGCTGGATCGCATCTCCAGCCGACTCGGGCTCAGCCCACCCGCCAATCTGGGGAACATGCAGAATCGCCCGCTCGGGAGCGACTCGCCACTTGTCAATACAATGCTCGACGTGACCATCACGAACGCCATGGCACAGGACGGTCTACGCTGGCTCGAGCTGGCGCAGCAGGAGATCCGGGGACTGCAGGTCATGAGCCTGGAGATGCGTCCGACGAACCTGGGATGGACGTTCCGGATCCAGCTGGGTCGTTGGGAGGCCAGACGATGAACCGAGCGACACGCGCTCTCCTGATCACGACTCTCTTCTGCGCGATGCTCTTGCTCGCCCCGGGCTGCGCGCGCCAGCGTGGGCCTCGCCAGATCGTGCTCGACGGTGTCCAGCCGGTCTCGCAGCGCCTGAGCGAGGCGCGCCAGATCAGCCAGCGTGCGCAGGCGGCCGCGGAGAGAGGAGATCTGGAGCAGGCGGAGCTGCTGTACCTCGAGGCACTGGCTGTCTACGACGAGTTCGCCCCCGCCTGGAACAACCTTGGGCTGCTGTATCTCGAGCAGGAGCGTTTCATGGACGCCGCCGGGGCGTTCGCCGAAGCGCTGACCAAAGCGCCGATGGATCCCCGTCCGGCGTACAACCTGGGCCTGACGTGGGAGCGAGCCGGGTACCTGAGCGATGCCGTGAGGCACTATGCCAGCGCTCTGGAGCGAGACCCTCGCTTCCTGCCGGCCCTGCGAGGGGCGATTCGAGCCGATCAGCTCCTTGGCGAGATGGACGAGGTGACGGCCGAGCGCCTGCGAGTGGCTCTGCTGATCGAGCGTGACCCGGAGTGGCGGTCGTATTTCGAGGAGCAGAAGACGCGTCTCGAGCGTTTAGCCAAGGAAATGATAGGAATACGTTCGGGTGACGATTGACTCTTGTCCGATAACCGTGAGTATCTGAGAGGGCGTTGGACGAGCAGAGGGAATGTGATGGATGGTTGGTGTAAAGAAGCTGTGAGAGCGTCAAAAAAAGGCGTTTTCTGTCCATAATTATCTTGGTGACACGTTGTCGTTGGGGTATATTGCAGGAGCATCATGCAGTGTGTGTTTGGTCTAGGGGGTGTGTCACGGCGTGGCATTCCCCGGAACAAACAAGAAACGAACTTTTAGAGGAGAGTTCAAGACATGAACATTCGTGCTCTGACGATTGCAGCGGGTCTGGCCGCTGCAACAAGCGCCAATGCCGGACTCATCGGTTTCGAGGCTCGCTCGGCCGGTGACATCGGCTTTGGAGAGCGATTCGATATCTACGCGATATTCGATGAGGCTGTCCAGGTGCTCAACATTTTCGAGGCCAACTGGGTCTCGGATGCTAACTTCTTCCAGTCTGGTGCCCCGTTCGGTGCGGATACCGCCCCGAACTCCGGCTTCTTCGGCTTCGATGCCAGCCTCGAGTCTGACAGCTACGTCACCATCGGTGACACTGACAGCGCCGATGGCGATGACACCACGACCGACCCGGACTTCGCGTTCGGCCCCAACACCGTCTCCGGTGGTTGGTTCGACGCGGATCCCGGTACCACCGATGGTCAGACCGACATCAACAACGAGGTCATCGTTGGTCGTCTGACGGTTGTTGGCGCTCGTGGCGATTCGGGCCCGATGTCCGGTACCGCCGGCGTCACCTGGAAGGACGGCTCTGGCGCCACAGTCCAGGACATTGGTGCCTTCATCCCGACACCGGGTGCGATGGCCCTCTTCGGCCTGGCTGGCCTCACGGCTGGTCGTCGTCGCCGCTAATCGCGTCGACGGACTTCTTTGAAGTCACATTCACCGGCGGCTCTCTGAGTCGCCGGTGTTTTTTTATGCCCATTTCGTGATTTTCCCTTTTGAGATAGGACTATTCCTCGATAGGCTGGTAGTCAGGAGCGGGAAGCACAGAGATGAGGAGTGTGAGAGATGAAATCTCGATCTGTGGCTGTCGCTCTCGTGGCGGGGTTGTTGTCATTCGGTGGTGAGGATGCCAGCGGTGCCATGTGGCACTTCGAGTTCCTGGGCACCCAGAGTGTGACCGGCGGCGATGTCGACGTCTGGGACATGTTCATCGAGCTCGACGCGCCCGCTCGCGTGCTCAACGTCTTCGAGGCGAACCTCAGCACGAGCGGAACCATCTATCAGACGGGCGCGCCATTCGGGAGCGACACCGCTCCGAACTCGGGGTTCTTCGGCTTCGACGCGGACCTCCAGTGGGACTCGTTCGTGACCATCGGTGACGCGGACAGCGCCGACGGCAATGACACCACGACCGACCCCGACTTCGCGTTCGGGTCAAATACGATCTCTGGTGGATGGTTCGACAGCAACCCGTCCACGCACGATGGCCAGACGGATGCAAACAACAGAGCGTACGCGGGTCGCATCTCGCTGATCGCGGGCGCGCGAGCCGCAGCGGTGCCGTTCCTGGGCGACGCGTTCGTGACGTACGTGACCCCAAGCGACGACCTGATCCAGGAATACATCATCCCGTACCCAACACCCGGCACGGGCGTGCTGATGCTGGCGGGCCTCGGTGTGGCCTCTCGTCGCCATCGCGAGGATTGACAAACGGTTACATCGCGCGTTCGTGATCTGTTCGTCGATCTGTACTTATTTCAAAAGTTTATATGGACGTTGGCTTGTGCTGTGGTATAGTTGTGTCGCCGGGGAGGACGCACACGTCGGAGGAGGAGTCTCCATGAGACGGTGTGCCTGTGGATTCATCTGTGTGATCACAGCTGCGAGCGCGGTTGATTCGCAAGGAGCCGCGTTCGCTCTCGAGGCTCGTTTCGTAGGGTCGAGCGCCCTGGGCGACACATTTCATGGGTATCTCATCTTCGACTCGCCCGCGACGGTGCTCAATCTGTTCGATATCAACTGGGTGAGCGACAGCGACTTCTACCAGACGGGCGCACCGTTTGGGGGCGACACACCTCCAAACAGCGGGTTCTTCGGTTTCGATCCTGATCTCCAGTGGGACACGTATGTCTCGATTGGCGTGATGGACTCGACAGTCGGTGATGACACGACCACGGATCCGGATTTCGCCTTCGGCAGCAATTCGGTTGTCGGAGGCTACTTCGATGCCAATCCCGGTTCGCCCGATGGCGCAACCGACGAGAACAACGAGGTCTTCATCGGGCAGTTCACTGTCGCGAGTGGGGCGCGTGGTGACTCGGGCCCGATGTCGGGGTCGGCCGGCGTCACCTACAAAGATGCTGGCGGTGTAACGATTCAGGAATACCCCGTCTGCTGGGCCACGTGCATACCGACACCGGGCGCTGGCATCGGTCTGCTTGCCGGGCTTGGCCTGGTGTCACGAAGGAGGAGATGAGTGATGGATCATCTCCGTTGGTTTTATGTCGCTCTGTCTCTCGCTGTAGGTGGGGCGTCGCATGCGTCGGTGGTTGGTATGGACTCTCGGTTCCACGCAAGCGGCTCACTCTCCACGGGCGAGAGTGTCCAGGCGTGGCACCTGTATGTCGTGTTCGACGAGCCAGCAACCATTCTCAATATCTTTGACGCCGACATCGTGTTTGGAGGCACTCTCTATCAGACAGGCGCACCGTTCGGTGGTGACACACCCCCAAACAGCGGGTTCTTCGGCTTCGATCCCGACCTCCAGTGGGACACGTATGTCTCGATCGGCGTGATGGACTCGACCGTGAGCGATGACACCACGACCGACCCGGACTTCGCGTTCGGGTCAAACACGATCTCTGGTGGATGGTTCGATGCCAACCCTGCCACGCCCGATGGTGCAACAGATGGCACTTTTCCGGCGGAGGTGTTTGTCGGGCAGGTGTCGGTGGTAGGCAGCGCGCGAGGGCTCGGCGGATCCATCAGATCAATTGGTGTGACATATCGCGATGCGGCTGGCGCGATAGTTCAGGAGATTGTGTGGTGGCCGACGCCGGGCACTGGCTTCGCGCTGCTCGCTGGGCTTGGTCTGGCATCACGAAGGAGGAGGTGAGTGATGACTCGAGTGCTTCTTGGATTGATTGCGGGTGTGCTGACGGCACAGAGTGCTCATGGCGGGTTGATTGGGCTTTCCTTGCGATGGCAGACGACGTCCGCACTCACGTCGGGAGATGATGTGCACGTGTTTCGCATGTACGCGCGGTTCACAGACCCCGTGACATTGCTGAATGTGTTCGAGGCGGATTTGACGAGCGCCATCCCGTTCTATCAGACGGGGGCGCCGTTCGGGGGCGACATCGTCCCGAGCTCCGGATTCTTCGGCTTCGATTCCGATCTGCAATGGGACACGTGGGTGACAGCGGGCGATCCCGACGCTGCCGATGGCACGGACACGACAACCGATCCCGATTTTGCGATGGGCTCGAACACGATCTCTGGCGGTTGGTTCGACGCGAACCCCGGAACGCCCGATGGCCAGACCGACGTCAATCTGGAGGTTCTCATCATGCAGGTGAGTTTTCTGGTGGACGACTATGTCGGCATCGGTTCGGGCGGGCCGATGTCTGGTGGCCTTGGTGTGACGTACAAGGATGGCGCGGGGAGCACGATTCAGGAGACAACGAATCCGTTGCTCGGTGGGTTCGAGTTTGGCCCGCCGCCGCCGGCACCGGGCAGCGGCATCGCGATGCTTGTAGGTCTTGGCATGGCGTCGCGACGGAGGAGGTAAAGGATGATCAGAACAGTTGCAACGATTCTCGTGAGCAGTGTGTTTGCGCACAGCGCACACGCTGGGTTTTTTGGTCTCGTGATGCGCTGGCAGACAACAGCGACGCTGTCGACTGGAGAGGACGTGCACGTTTTTAGCCTGCACGCGAGATTTTTTGAGCCGGTACAGCTGCTGAACGTGTTCGAAGCCAACTGGGTCGCGGATATCCCGTTCTACCAAACAGGAGCGCCGTTTGGTGGAGATGTTGTGTCGAACTCCGGATTCTTCGGGTTCGATTCCGATCTGCAATGGGACACGTGGGTGACGCTTGGAGACCCGGACGCGGCTGACGGCACCGACACTACGGTCGACCCCGATTTTGCGATGGGGCCGAACACGATTAGTGGGGGATGGTTCGATGCGAACCCGGGCACACCCGATGGTCAGACCGACGCCAGCAATGAGGCGCTCGTCGCGCAGCTCAGTTTCTATGCGGAAGATTACGGCGTTGGTCCGGGCGCGCCGATATCCGGGAGCCTCGGCGTCACCTGGAAGGACGGCACTGGTGCCACAGTTCAGGATGTCTGGAGCCCGCTTTTCGGTGGTTTTCTCTTCGAGGGTCCACCACCGCCAGCGCCAGGAAGCACAATCGCGTTACTTGCTGGGCTTGGGCTTGCGTCGAGACGACGACGGGGCTGATCAGTTTGATGGCGCGTCCCTGATACCACGCGCGGTATCCTGTGCGCCATGAGCACCGAGACATCAACATCGATCGAGTCCGTCCTGCACGAGGATCGTCTGTTCGAGCCCTCACCCGATTTCTCCTCCGCCGGGCCCGGCGCCCAATCACACCACGCGTGGATCAAGAGCGCCGGCGATCGCGCCGCCATGCACGAGGAGGCGCTGCGCGATCCCGAGAGCTTCTGGGACCACGTGGCAAAGAAGCTCGACTGGTTCTCGCCCTGGAGTAAGGTGCTGGAGTGGGATGCGCCTGACGCGAGGTGGTTCGTTGGCGCGACCACCAACCTCTGCCACAACTGCGTCGATCGCCAGGTCAACGACGGGCTGGGCGACAGGCCCGCGATCATCTGGGAGGGCGAGCCGATGCCGGGCGATACGCCCGAGATCCGCACGCTGACATACGCAGACCTCAAGCGAGAGACATCGCGCTTCGCCAACGTGCTCAAGGGACTCGGTGTGGGCAAGGGCGACATCGTGACGATCTACATGCCGATGGTGCCGGAGCTCGCGATCGCGATGCTGGCGTGCGCGCGCATCGGCGCGGCGCACTCGATCATCTTCGGTGGGTTTAGCGCGCAGGCCATCGCGGATCGCGTGCACGACGCGAGCTCGAAGATCATCATCACCGCTGATGGCGGGTGGCGTCGGGGCTCGATCGTCCCGCTGAAGCAGAACGTGGATGACGCGTGCGAGCGCGCGAGCTCCGTCGAGCACGTCGTTGTGCTCAAACGCTGCGAGAACGAGATCGGCTGGGCAGAGGGACGCGATCGCTGGTGGCACGAGCTGATGGAGGACGCGTCGGACGAGTGTCCCTGCGAGCCCATGGACTCCGAGGACCTGCTCTTCGTGCTCTACACCTCGGGCACGACAGGCAAGCCCAAGGGCATCATGCACACCACCGGCGGGTACATGGTGTGGACGTACCTGACATCGCGGCTGACGTTCGACCTGCACGAGGGCACGGGCCAGGTCTACTGGTGCACGGCGGACATCGGGTGGATCACGGGACACTCGTACATCGTCTACGGCATCCTCCCAAACCGCGTGCCGACGCTGATGTACGAGGGCGCGCCGAACTTCCCCAGCGAGAACCGCTTCTGGGACATCTGCGAGCGCCACAAGGTGACGCAGTTTTATACGGCGCCGACAGCGATCCGCGCCTTCATGAAGTGGGGCGACGAGCATGTCACCAGACATGACCTCTCGTCGCTGCGCATCCTGGGAACGGTGGGCGAGCCGATCAATCCCGAGGCGTGGATGTGGTACCACTCGGTCATCGGTGGCGAGCGCTGTCCGATCGTCGACACGTGGTGGCAGACGGAGACGGGCGGGCACATGCTCACTCCGCTGCCCGGCGCAACGCCCACGAAACCTGGCTCGTGCACGCTTCCATTCCCCGGCGTGGATGCGGCGATCGTGGGCGAGGACGGTCGCGAGAAGGGGGCGAACGAGGGCGGGCTCCTGGCGATCCGCAGGCCATGGCCCGGCATGCTGCGAGGGATCCTGGGCGATCGCGATCGCTTCATCGAGACATATTGGTCGACGCTGAAGGGGCCGGATGGCGAGTTGTATTACTTTCCGGGCGACGGCGCACGTCGCGATGATCACGGCTACTTCTGGATCATGGGTCGCGTCGACGACGTGATCAACGTGTCGGGGCATCGGCTTGGCACGATGGAGGTCGAGAGCGCACTAGTGAGCCACGAGTCGGTCGTGGAGTCGGCTGTGGTTGGCATGCCGCACGAGATCAAGGGCACTGGCATCGCGGCGTTCGTGACGCTCGGCCCGGGCCATGAGGCGAGCGATGATCTTCGGGGTGCTCTGCGTGAGCACGTGTCGAAGGAGATCGGCGCCATCGCCAAGCCGGATCAGATCAGGTTCGCCAACGCGCTGCCCAAGACGCGATCGGGCAAGATCATGCGTCGACTGCTCCGCGACATCGCCGCGGGCAAGGAGACGGTCGGCGACACGACGACGCTCGAGGACTACACGGTCCTGGCCAGAATCCGAGAGAGCGACGAGGGGTGATCAGCCCGTCACGCGCATCGTGAGGATGGTCGCGTCATCGGAGTTCTGCTTGAGCCCAGTGAAGCGGCGCATCTCCCAGAGCAGGTGCTGGGCGAGATGTCGAGCGCTGGTATCGGGATGCTGTGCGAGGAACACGCGGATGGCATCGAGCACACGTGCGCGCCCGAAGAACTCCTGTTCGAAGCTCATGGCCTCGGGGAGCCCGTCCGAGAGGAGCACGAGAGAGTCGCCGGGCTCGAGCGTGATGTCCTGCGCCTCGTAGTGCGCGTCCGGGTCGATCCCGATCGGGATGCCGCCAACATCGAGCGACTCTATGCGGATGGAGTCCGCGTCGTCGTGGGCCAGCAGCGAGGGCTCGTGCCCCGCCGAGCACAGACGCAGCATGCTGCTTGCGGGCTCGAACGAGCCACAGACGAGTGTGGCGAACTCCGACGGCTGTGAATCGCGGCACAGTGCGCGGTTGGTTCGTGTCACGATGTGCGCGATGTCGTTGGTCTCCAGCTCGTTTCTGGCGTAGGCGCGAAGCGAGGCGCGCACGCTGGACATGAGCAGCGCTGCGGGTATGCCCTTGCCCACGACATCGCCCACGACGAACGCGACACGATCACCAAGCGGGAAGACGTCGTAGAAATCCCCGGCCAGCTCGAGCGACGGCTCGAACTCGGCGTGGATGTCGAGCGTTGGTGTCGATGGTATCTCCCGGGGCAGCATGCGCTGTTGGATATGTGAGGCGATGCGGACCTGGCGGCGAAGCCTATCGGCGTTGGTGCGATCCTCGATCAGCGTGTCGATCGCCAGCGCTGTTGCGATCTGCCTGGAGATGGAGCTCAGAGAGGCCTTGTCGGCGTCCCGGAAGCGCGTTTGCTCGCGTGTGTACACGCGAACGATCCCGAGTGGCTTGTCCTGGAACACGAGACCGCTCGAGAGCATCGAGGTGAATCCCTCCGATGCGATGGCCTCGGAACGCAGCAGACGCGGGTGCTGCTCGATGCTCTCGATCACAACGGGCTCGCCGGCGAGCGCGGCAGAGGCGACCTCCTCACTTGAAGGCAGCAGCTCCGCCTCCTCGAGGTAGCGCTCGCTGAATCCTTCCGACGCGACGAGCCGGAGCTCGCTCGATTTGTTGTTGAGTGTTCGGATCGTGCCGCCGTCGGCGCCGACGAGCTCGATGGCGGCGCGGAGACCGTCGCGCAGTATCGCATCAAGCCCTCTTCCAGTGATGAGATGGCGTGTGAGTGAGTCGAGTATGTCGAGCTCGCGCTCGAAGTCGTCCATGGAGATCCTGTACTCGCACAGCTCGCCGATGATCGAGGCGAGCGTCCCGAGCCAGTGTCGGACCTCGTCCGGATGGCTGTTCCAGGCAGCGCCCTCCTCGATGGCGATGGCTCCAATGGACTTTCGTCGCACGAGGATCGGCGCATCGAACGCGATTCTCACGCCGGGCGCTTCTTGTGTGATGCTGAGCGAGTTGTCGGTGTCGACGCGTGAGATCAGCAGGTGGTTGCCCTGCTCGTCGATGAGCTGGACGCTCGATCCAAGAAGAACACTCGCCGCATCGCACAACGACGCGAGCGAACCATCGGTCAGGAACTGTGTGATCGAGCGTGCCGCTGGGTTCATTCTGGTAGCGGCGGTGCGGGAGAGAGCGGGAGCCACAGCTCGCGAGCCAGCTCGTACAGCGGCTCGACGTCTTCGAGCTCATCATTGATTCGCTCGATCTGCACGAACGCCTCGCTGAGAATGTCCTTGCGGTCGAGCTGCCAGGCGAGATAGGCCATGAGAAACGCCGTGTCTCGGTCGCTGCCCGAGTCGCCTCCGGATTGTGATCTGAAGGACACGAGCAGGAGGTCGAGGCGGGATTCGCTAGGCAGCAGCGCACTGTCGTAGCGGACGCCGAGCATCTCGGGGTGGGCATCGAAGAGCGAGTGGAGGCTGATGATCGCGGAGCGGAAGAGCCCGGCACCGAGCTGGGCGTGCAGGCGTCCGGCCATCGCCAGAGGATTCCCACTATTGATGCGGAGCGCGGCACCGAATCGCTCCTCAGCGAGGAACCAGCGTCCCTCGCCCAGCAATTCCTGCCCCTTCTTCATGTGCTCCTGGAAGAATGACTCGTCCGTCAGGTTCGAATCGACGAACCGCTCGATCTCGAATGGCTCGTCCGAACGAAGCGCGTCGGCGGCCTCTGAGATATCGCCCTCGTCCTCGGGGTCGTTGCGTCGCAGTCGATCCATCTCCTCACGGACCCGCTCGATCCGACTCTCGAGCGTCTCGCCCGGCGTGTCGAGCTGCTCGTCCTCGTCCTGCTCGTAGTGGCTTCGGAGCCTCTCAAGAAGGCTCGGGGTCTCCGCCTGCCCCGCACGGGCGTCGAGGCGTCCCGTGGTGCGCGTCTCAACGCGCGAGTCGCTCTGCGTGGAGACTCGGTTCTCCGACTCTGTCGGTGCGTCCACCTCGCGCTCCGAGATGCCGATGATCGGCGAGACAACCATGTAACGGATGGTCTCGTCTGATCTCGATGGGGCCTGGATGACTGACGGCGAGAGCGCCTGCCCCGTAACGAACGAGCTTGTCGCACGCAGCGCGCCGGGACGCTCGCTGAATCTGGCCAACGATGGATTGACAGAGGGGTCGAGGAAACCCGACTCGGCGGTGGCGCTGCTCGGTGATGATCGCGAGACGATCGGATTGAACCCGAATGCGGTCGTGCCGGTGGTTTGCAGCTGCGATTGGATGAACAGCGCGTCCGAGGATCGGAGGTTCTCTCCGCCGAGCGAGAGCATCGAGGAGAGATACGTATCCCGCCGGAAGCCGAAGAGGTCGTCCGATCCGAGCGAGCCCCTGAACTCCCTGGATGCGCCGTACCCGACATCGCCACGGAACGAGAATCCGCCAGGTGCGTTGCCCGTGATGACGGCGTTGCGATATCGAAGCTCGGTGGCGAAGTCGCGGCGTGCCGTGTTTCGCCCGTAGGAGCCCTGGCGCGTGTTGGCGTCCAGCGCGTTGCCGGTACCCAGAGCGTCCTGCGCCTCGGTGGGCATCGTGATGCACGTGAGCGAGAGCAGCGCGACGCAGCTCAGGAGACGAGTTTGGTTTGTGATCGTCATCGATCGAGCACCCCACAGATGTATACACACGTAGTGTAGTCACCTGGAGGTCGAAACTCTCTGTGAATGGCTCAGATTGAGGGAGATTGAGATCGCGCGAGCGAGCCGATCAGAGATTGGATCTGGCATCGGGGGCGCCGAAGGCCGCCATGACCTCGCTTGCCTGATCGGGGTTGGGGCTGACAACGTAGTAGATCAGCCCGTTGTAGCGCCACGCGAGCACCTCGTTGCCCTCGCTGAGGCGCGAGGCGCACAGGTGTGCGGGGTCGCTCTCCGTCGACCTCGGATCCTGCTGTATGAAAACGGAGAGCATCTCGTTCGTCGCGGTGTTCTGGTACATCACGTGGATCGATTTGCCCCTGCCCGGGACGCCGCAGTCACCGGCACCGACGAGCCGCAGCTGGCACGACTCGAGGAGGTTCAGCTGGCAGGGATTCTTGCCGAGGTTGGTGTTGACGAGGGCGACGGTCTCCACGGGTGTGTCTGCCGTGAGCTTTCTCGAGGCAACGTCGATATTCTCGCTGACACGCGCGTGCTCGGAGTCGAGGAAGCCAACCAGCGAGGCCTGCTGCGTTGTCTCGATCCACGAGGGCATCGACGTCCCGAACAGGGAGGCCGATTGCCACACGAGGGTTCCTCCCAGGAAGAGCAGCACCGCAGCGGCGGCGAGGAGCGGCATCACTCGGCTTGGGCGCCAGAACGACCGATCAGCCCGCACGATCGGAGCCGGCGCGGTCTCGACCTCGCCCTGTTGCTCGGCGATACCCCTGACAGCGTCGCGCAACGACTGGGGGGCCTGCTGTGAGCCGGACAAGACACCCGCCACGCGATCACGGAGCGTTTGCTCGAACTTCATGCAGCACGGCTGGCCCGCGTGCTCGGCGCAGTAGGCGTCCACGCGCGCCTGCTGCTCGGGCGTGAGTGTCTCGCCGTCGGCGCACATCCTCAGCAGAGCGCCGATGGGGAGCTCGTCAGGGATGTTCGGATTGGAGCGTGTGTCGTCCATGGGTGAGTGTCTTAGGTATCGAGTTCCTTGCAGATGTGCTCCAGTGATTCGGCAACGATCTTCCGCGCTCTGTGCAGTCGGCTCATGATCGTGCCAATCGGGACCCCGACGATCTCGGAGATCTCCCGATACTTCATGCCCTCCACTCCCCAGAGCAGCAGCACCTCGCGATGCTCGGGGGAGAGATTCTCGATGGCCTCCTTGATGCGATCGTCGACGTGCTCCCAGTCGAAGGACGCGAGGTCCCATGCCGGGGGCGGCTCGTCTGGGAGAGTGTCGGACGACGTGGCATCGTAGAAGTCCTCTACCGCGGTTGGTGCGCGGGCTTCACGCTTGACCCGCGAGTAGAACGTGTTGTGCAGGATCGTGAAGAGCCACGGACGCGTGCCGCTGCCTCGATCCTGGAATGTGCCGGCGGACCTGAAGGCCCGCAGGTACGTCTCCTGCACGAGATCTGACGCGTCCTGCGCGTTGCCGGCTAACTGGAGGGCCATCCGATAGAGGGCGTCCATGTGCTCGAGTGCATCGGCCTCGAACGACGACCGGTCGTGCGGGATGTGACTGTCCGTGCTCATCTAATGAACGCTTCCGGAATTCCCACTATTCCCCCACGGGGGTCAGTGTAGCCTCGTTTGGGAGAGAGAATGTCGCGGTTCGGATCGTCCGATAACTATTCATTGGGCTGATCGTCCGTGAACTGCTCGCGCGCTCGGCGCTTGGCGGCTCGCAGAGAGTCGCTCGTGGAGCCCTCGGGTGATCGTCTCGGAGCACTCGATGCCCTGCTTTTTGTCGTCCTGGATGTGCGTGTGGGCTCCTCGGGCATCGCTCCGGCTGCCTTGCGTCTACGCTGGCGATGCGAGCGAAGCGAGCTGACGATGCGTCCTGTGGTGTTCCGATTCTGGCTGGGCTGATAGGCACTAGAGGCGCCAAACAGGAGCCGATCCCACGCGATGCGTCTGGTGGCGATGTCGAGCAGCGCGAGCACCATCGTGGCGACGAGCAGCTCCGGCCACATGGGCAGTCGCGCCTGCCTGGAGAGCGTTCCCTCGCGTGAGTAGAGACGCGCGAGCTCCGGAGCGTCGATGCTGTGCGTTCTCCCACGCGTGCGTGTCGAGATCCTTCTGAGCAGCGCCTCATCGGGCTCGAGCACCCGCTGCTCGGGACTCGAGACACTCTGGGTCGCGGCCACGACGGGGGCGAGCGCCTGGTCACCAACTCGCGGGCGGGCCATGACGATCCACTGCCCCATCTCCGAGACCGGTAGCGTGTGCGTGTACATGCCTGGTGCGCTCTGGCGCAGGCGTATCTGCGACCTTCGCCCGTCGGGTTGGAAGATGGTCGCGTCGACGATCGCGTTGTCTAGCGGACGGTCGGAGAGCGGGTCGTAGGCCTCGAGCTGGATCTCGAGTTGCCCATCGCTGACGCGTGCCTGAAGGGTCGCCTGACGCTGCGCCGGCGGGCGGGCGACGAGACGGGTGAGCTGCACAGCAAACTCGGGGAAGAGCCCCGCCTCGACCCAGGGGGTGACCCATTCGTGGGCGTCCGACGCGAACACCCCCACCCTCCCAAGCCCAACGTTCCAGTGCGCCAGCACGGGCTCGCCCTCGCTGGTGAGCACAGGCAGGAGGATGTCTCGCTCGGGCCGGGGGCGTGAGAGCACCATGCCGTCGATCGGCGGGAGTGGGTTGCGCACGACGGACTCTATCGGCGAGCCGGTTGCGCGCACGAGCGGCACGACGGTCTCCTCTCGCACCAGCGGGTTGCGCAGCACGCTGAACTCCTTGAGGAACACGTGGGGCAGGGTGTTCGGATCGACGATGCGGTAGAACGTGCCCCCACCGGCGTTGGCAATCGATCGGAGCGTGGCGGTGTCGGCCTCGTCGCCAACGCCGATAGTGGTCACGCTGATGTCGTCGTTGGACGCGTCGCGCGCGATATTGATGCCGATCGATGGATCCCTGTCGTCGCGTCCGTCGGTGAGCACGATCATGTGCTTCACGCTCGCTTCGGACGCGCGGAGCATGCGCAGCGCGGTGCGCATGGCGGGATAGATGTTCGTTCCTCCCTCGGACGAGATCGATCGGATCTTCTCGGCAGCCTCCTGGGGGTTCTCGTTGCGTGCCATCGGGACCACGATGCGCTGGGCCGAGTTGAACGCGATGACACCCAGCTCGTCGCGCGTGTCAAGGTTCTGGGCCGCCAGGGCCGCGGCGTCGTTGGCGATCTGCTGTTGCGTGCGCGATCCGCCCAGAACGCTCTGTCGCATCGAGCCCGAGGCGTCGAGAACAAGCGCGAGGGCCGCCGGAGGCGCGAGCAGCTGATCGGGTATCTCGAGCTGGACGGGGATGATCGGCGCCAGCTCGGTGTTCTGCCAGCGACCCGCCCCGAGCGACTTGTCTCCACCGATCATGAGCAGCCCGCCCCCGAGCGACTCGACGTACTCACGGAGCATCGTGTGCGTCGTCGTGGGCAGCTCGTCAGAGGCGACGTTCTCGAGCACGATCAGGTCGTACGCCTGGAGCGCGAGGATGCCAGTCGGCATCGACGTGGGGAACTCGCTCCTGACGAGCATGCCCTCTCGCTCGAGTGTCGCGGACAGCAGGCCGCCCGGTTGTGATGTGTTTGGATCACGCACGCCATCGACGACCAGCACGGCGCCAGTGCCGGGCGTGACGGTCAGGGCACGCGAGGAGTTGTTGTCGACGAGTGTGTCGAGCGAGGGGTCATCCGGCTCGAAGACCGCCTCGAACCTGTGGAGGGGTCGCTCGTCGAGCTCGATCGGGATGGTGAAGACCTGCGATCCGGGCTCGAGGGCGACACGGAGCCCCAGGCCCGGTGTGGTCGGGCTCGCGTCGATGAGCTCACCCTCGCGACGGAGATAGACGGTGCCGACCATGTCATCCGTGGAAGAGATTCCGAGGCGCGCGTCGATGGCTGAGTTGCGGGTGGCGCTGGATGGGGTCTCGAGGAACTCGATGAGGACCTCGTGATCGATCGAGAACGTAAGAGGGACGACATCGACGCTCACACCCCTTGAGAGGATCCGCTGGAGTTGCTCCTCGAGGTTGCCGTCGGTGTGTGCGCCGTCGGATAGCAGCACGATCCGTGATGAGGTGTCCTCTGGCACGAGTGCCAACGCGCTCTCCAGTGCGCTGGCGATGTTGGTGGCCTGCGTGCCGTCGATGTCCAGCGTGATCGACGATGGCGCTGGCGTGTCGGGACGGGGCGCGGCGAGCACCTCGCTATCCTGCGCAAAGGCGATGATCGAGAGGGGGTCGTCGGGGCGACGATCCGACGTGGCGACGTCGAGCCATTCCTGGATCGCCTGCTGGATCGTCTCATGGCCCGGGGTCTCGACGAATCGCCGCATGGAATCCGAGAGATCGACGAGCGCGATGACGCTGAGACGGTCGTTGGTCTGGACCCGGGTCGCGCCCGCGAGCGCCATCGCGACGCATGCCAACAGAAGGGTGCGTAGCAGGACGACGGACGCGACTCGCAGCGTGTGAAGGGAGCGGAGCCCGAGCGACACGTGCAGCACGGGCAGCACTAGCAGCAGGACGAGCAGCCACCAGGGGTTGTCGAGCTCGATCGACATGGATCAGCGATCCCCCGTGGTGTCGCCCACGTCAGTGGCGCTGGGCGGCGCAACGTCCTCCGATGGCGGCGCCAGCTCCTGGAGACGGTCGAAGTAGCGGCGCACCGCGTCGCGAGTCCTCGGTGAGAGCGGCGAGCGGTCTGTGGCACGACGCGCGCTCTTGGCCGCGTCCTCGAGACGCTCGCGCATCACACGCACGCTCCGCTCATCACGTGGCCCGTCGCGATCGGGGTACCACTCGCTGATGACGTCGCGCTGATCCCCCTGACTGCGCGCGTCGACCGGTTCGGTGTCGAGTGTCTGCGGATCGCGCTGGAAGGGTGTCGAGTCCTGGGGTGGCGTCTCACCATCGGGGGGCGAGTCGCCTTGGGACCCGGACATCTCGCGGAACCGCTCGCGCAGCTCGTCGAGCTCGCGGTCGTCCATCGATTCGAGCAGCTCGCGCGCACGCTCGCGGAGCTCGCGGGCGTCCTGCTCGCGCTGTCTGGAGCGCTGCTCGTTCTCTTGCCACTGCTCGAGGACCTCTCGTGCGCGCTCGAGCGATTCTCGGGTCAGACGCTGATCCTGGCTCGACTCCGGCGAGTCGCCAGTCTGAGGCGCTTGCTCCGGGCGCTGATCTGTCGATGGGTTCTGCTCCGGGTCGTTCTCGAGTGCCTCACGGAGTTGCTCGAGGCGCTCGCGTGTCTGCTCCTGCGTGGAGTTGCCGCCGGGTTGCTCCTGCTGCTGTTGCTGCTGCGAAGAAGGCTGCTGCTGATCGACAGGCTGATCCTGCTGATCGGCGGGCGAGGGCTGATCTTGCGACTGAGAGGGTTGACGCTGCGAGTCTTGCTGCGTGGGCGATTCCTGTGGATCGCCCGATCGCTCATCCTGCTGTGGCGCATCGCCTGGTCGTTGTTCCTGGGTGCTCTGGTTCTCGCCTGGCTGGCGCTCCGCCGATTGATCCTGCTGCTGGTCGGAATCGGTGGGAGTCTGACGCGGGTCTTGATCGCTTGTCTGCGGGGTTTCGTCGGGCTGCCCGTCTTGAGGCCGCTGCGTCTGCTCGGGTTGCCCGTTGTCTTGCGTGGACGGATCGGGCGGGTCTGGGTTTGAGAACTCCTGGGATGATGAGTGCTGGTTGTCGGGCTCCGAGGGGGGCGCCGACTCGTCTTCCATGGGGTCTGGGGGAGACAATTCCTGCAGGTCATCGGAGAGTTGTCTCAGTTGCTCGCGGAGCTCGTTGGCATCCTCCTCGGAGAGCGCGTCAAGCGTGTCGAGCAGGTGCTCGAGTTCCTCCTGCGCGAGGCTGAAGTCGCTGTCGCGGATCGCGTCACGGAGAGGGTCGAGCGAGCTCGACGGCTCGTCGTGACGCGAGAGCTCGGAGAGCGACTCGCGCAGCGCATCGAGCGTCTCACGATCCTGCTCGCTCTGCGTCTCGAGCTCCGAGGCGGCCTGCTCGAGCGACTCGGCGGCACGAGCCAGATCGGACTCATCAACGGGATCGCTCTGCGTGAGCTGCTCCTGGAGCTCCTCGAGCAGATCCTCGGTCTGGGAGGCGATGACCGATTCGTTCTCGCGCTGCTGGATTCTCTCGATCGTTTCCTGCGCCTCATCGAGTGATTCCGATGCGTTCTTTGACTCGTTCTGTGTGAGCGATCGCACTCCAGGTGCTGGTGTCTGCGCAGAGGTCGCGACGGGCACGAGCCGCTCGACCCCGAGCAGGAACGCCAGCGCGACGGGCACGAGCAGCGCACGTCGGGGCCATCGCAACGGCAGATGACGCCCGACTGAGACGTCGGGCGCAAGCGACTCGGCGTGTTCGATCGTGAGTCCCTCGAAAGGATCTCCATCGCGTCGGCTTGCAAACTCGATCGAGCTCGCGAGTTGATCATGCAGGTGGGCGAGCCCGTCGAGACGCGCGGCACTGGCGAGGACACCCCGTCTGTGCCACAGCACGTCACCGACCGACACACCCAGCGCGATCGCGCACGAGAGAGCGATCAGGATCCAGAAAGCGATCTCGAGGCCCGTGAGCCGCGCGGCGATGAGCGTGAGCGCCGTCATCGTCAGCACGATCGTCAGAGCGAGGGGCAGCGTCCGGGCAAACCGAAGCCACGACTGCCTTCGTGACGCTCGTCGTGCGATGGACGTGACCTGCGACATCGGCGTTGTGCCTCTCGTCTGTTCCGGCGGGTGCGACGCTAGTATGATTAGCCTCGTGGGGGGGTGTGGCAACTTTCGGGACGATCATCGAGAGAAAGACAAGGAGACCAACGATGTCGACGACTACGGCGCAGAACGCCCTGGCGGGCTCGATTCGAGCGAATCTGATGATGAGCAGGATGTACGTCGAGGCGCTCGCGAAAGACATGGATCCGAAGCTGGCGTCGTGCAAGCCCGAGGGCGCGGACTGCAACCACCCCACGTGGAATCTCGGGCACCTGTCGATCTACTTCGACGACGTGCTGCGGATGATCGGGCGTGATGATCTCGTCTCGCCGCGCGAGGGGTACGAGGCGCTGTTCGCGGTCGACGTCGCGTGCGAGCACGATCCCGATGGCACGAAGTACCCGCCCTACAGCGAAGTGTGCGAGTACTACCTCGAGCGGCTGGATACGATGCTCAACGCGCTCCAGACGGCAAGCGAAGAGACCCTCTCGGCGCCAAATGAGAGATTCATTCAGGATTCGCACCCAACGATCGGCGACCTCGTGAACTTCATGATGAGCGCACACACGTTCCTGCATCATGGACAGACGAGCACGTGGCGTCGCGCCATGGGTCTGGGGCCGTGCTTCTAGGCTGACGAGCGGTCACGCACCAGGCAGAGCGAGCGAGTGCTCCGTGAGCTCGGGCATCGTGGGTGCACGCCCGCGTGTGATATAGAATCCGCTCAGCGCGCACCCGCACGCGAGCGCGAGGGAGTCGTCAACGTTCAGCAGGTACCCCGCGAGGCACCCGGCGTTGAAGTGGTCTCCAGCGCCGGTCGAGAGCAGCGGCTTCTGAACGTGCGCCGTGTGAACGTGGGCGGAGGAATCACCGGTGGACGAGGACGCGCCGGAGTGGGTGTGGATGATTATCCGCTCGAGGGCGAGCGCGTCCCGGAGCGCGTGCGCAGCATCCACAAGCATGTCGAGCGGAGTGTCGGGATTGAGTTGCGGGCCGATCTCACACCCGACCACGCGTGCCAGGTGTGTCGCCTCGCGTGCGTTGAGCGAGAGCGTCAGCGGGACGCGGCGTTGCAACGTGCGGAGCGCTTCCACGCACACGCGCAAATCCTGATCGGTGCGTCGTGTGGTGTCCGCCAGATCGACGAGACACAGGCGCGGCCTTGTTTCGAGCGACGCCAGCCTCGACGCGAGCTCGACCCAGATATCGGTGAGCGCGTGGTGCATCGCCCAGTTGCCAAAGAGCAGCGCGTCGGCGTCCCGGAGTGAATCGATGTACCCACCCCTGCTGTCGTCTCCGAGCACACCATCACGCGTGAGCGTGTCGAGCGACTGGGGACGCCCGAGCATGAGCTTGCCGTCGTCGAACTCGAGCGCGTCGGTGATGCCAGGCGGTGCCAGCGGCGCGACCCTGGCAAAGAGCGCTTCGAGTGGCTTCAGATCGGGGTGGATCATGTCTGGTGCGCTCGGATCGGCGACGGCACCAACGAACTCTGTTTGCGCACCCAGCGACGCCAGCGCGCTGGCGCACAGCAGCGCGTTGCCGCCCGGCTTGGTCGTGCGTGTCACGAGCTCGAAGCTGGCGCTGAGCCCGGACGCGTCGGCTATGCGCGACGCGAGCGTCTGCAACGAGTGACATCGTGTGTAGTGTTCAGTGCCGGGCGCGCTGCGATGGTCCACCACGTCGCATATGCGATCGACGAACGCGTCGAACCCGGCGAGCACTCGCGACGAAGAGAGGGCAACGCCGACGTCTTCGAGTGATGTGGCGACCCGTGTGAACGGATTCTGCGTGTCGTGCGCTCCCATGGGCGCATTGAAAACGCCGCCCGCGCTGAACGCAAGCGGCGCCGGGTGCGTGTTGCTCCGGTCTCACGCGGCGGTCGGCGGGTCGTCGTCGTCCTGCCCAACGAGCTGGAGCACGTGACGGAGCGAGTTCTCGATGGCTTTTGTCTCCGACTGGAGACGACGGATGGTCGCGATCAGATCGCGCTCGTCCTCGACCAGCTCGACGATCTGCTGCGCCAGCTCGTCGGAGTCGGCGTGGGTCTCGTTGAACCACTCGCTCGGGAATCGGAGCGGGTTCTCTTCGTTGGCCTCCTCTTCGGGACGATGCAGCTTGAGGTTCGCCATGGGGAGCCCTCCTTCGCAGGCAGCCGGCACTGCCAGTCAGGGAGATCGACCCCCTCCAGTCGGGTGTTCAGGCCCATCTGTCGCGATGAGCGACAACTCCACGCGGCCGCTGCGCTCTGTGTGGGCTGGTCAAGATGCGGTATCAGGCTGGCGTGTCTGCGCCGCTTTCGGCACGTCCGATACGTGGCTCCGTGCCCGCGATCGTCCGACGGATGTTGCCTCGATGCTTCACGAGCACGATCATCATGAGCGCGCTCGTGAGCAGCAGGAATGGCGCGCTGGTTTCCCACGCGTTGTCTCTCGACGAGATGGACGTGCGCACGACGAGCGCCAGCGGTAGGCTCAGCGCGGCGACGCACGAGCTGACGCCCACGTATCGCGTCACAGCCAGCGTGAGAATCCACACGACGAGCGCGACGAGCGCGGGGATCGTCGCGTGCGGGTAGAGCGCGAGCATCGCGCCAAAGGTCGTCGCGATTCCCTTGCCACCGCGCAGACGCAGGTAAGCGGAGAACATGTGTCCCATCACGGTGGCGCACGCGCAGCCGGTCCACCACCACGCGCCGGTGGGAGTCAGTGATGACGGGTCGAACGTGTTGAAGTACAGGCCCGCCAGCAGTGTCGGGAGCGCACCCTTGGAGAAGTCGAGGACGAAGCACGCCACGCCGATGGGCACGCCTAGCTGGCGCATCGCGTTTGTCGCGCCTATGTTGCCAGAACCGAGCGTGCGCAGATCCACACCTCGAGCCCTGCCCAAGAGATAGCCGAAGGGCACGGAGCCGATCAGATAGGCCAGGAGAACTGTCAGCGACCAGGCGAGCGTGTCGGACATCGCGCGCGATCGTCGTGGGCGCCCCGCACTGTGTCAAACGCCTCCGTCTCGATCACGGCCCCCAGTTGCCCAGGAGGATGCCCAGGTCGGCGCCGTTCGTGTTGCCATCGTCGTCGAGGTCGCCGGCGGGCGTGCCCCACGCGCCCAGGAGGATGCCCAGATCGAGGCCGTCGACACTGCCATCGCAGTTGAAGTCGGCCGGGTGGCAATCGGAGACCTCACCGGTGATGACCAGCGCGTACCCCTGCGTGCCGGTGTTGACCGCGGTGCCCTTGACCCGCACCTCCCACGTGCCGCTCATAGGAGCGTCGATGTGGACCTGCTCGACGTTGTTAAGTGGATCGGCGGTGCCACCAGTCATGGACACGCCGTTGGGCTGATCGAAGACGTTCCCGAGGTAGACGTTCAGCGATGGATCGACGACCTCCAGGTCGATGTCGTTGACAACCGGGGTCGCCGAGAAGGGCACGCCCTCGACATCGGTGAAGGCCAGGGTGACCCTGAGCTGCTCCGCCTGACCCGTGACGTTGAACTGGTATGTCGTGACGTCGGTGGTGCTGAGGGCCTCGGCGTCGGTGTTGCGGACGTCCTCAACGATGAGCGTGCGCGAGTCGCCCGGGAAGTAGAGGGGCTCATCGAGTTGCACGCGCCCCCATCCCTCGGTGTCGGTCGGGTACCCGGTAACGGAGCGTCCCAAGAACCCGGCGATCTGGGTGATGTCCTGGCTCGAGTTGATGAGCACGGACTTGAGCAGCGCCGCGGTCGGCGTCAGCTCGTCGCCCGGCGTCGCGGTGCCGGTCGGGTAGTACCCCTCCGTGAAGTACTGGCGCGTCATCGCTGCGGCGCCGGCGATCGCCGGGGCGGCCATCGACGTTCCTGTGAGCACGCGGATGGTGCAGTCATCGATGATCGCGCCGCCGCCGTCGCGTGAAACGATGTTGGCCGAAACGATGTTGGTGCCGGGAGCGAGTATGTCTGGTTTTCTGCGTCCGTCCGCGGTCGGTCCCTCGCCGCCGCCGCCGAACTCGTCGAAGTCACCGACCATCCCGAAGGGCAGTGTGGTGTCCTTGGTTTGCGCTACGGCCAGTGCGTTCTTGGCGTTCTCGGGGTTCTGCAGCGCGGGGGTGTTGGTGACGGCGAAGATGACGAGCGAGTCCTCGTTGTCGTACATGAATGAGTCGATCTCGGCGCACCAGCCGTTGTAGTCGGTGGTGAAGTCGTATCCCCACGAGTTCGTGTGGATGCGCGCACCCTGGGAGTGGTGCTCGTCGAGTCGCGAGCGGAGGATCGTGCCGATGGTGCGATCGGTCAGGGACGGTGCCAGATTGAACACCAGCTTGGAGTTGTACGCGTTGCCCCGAAGATCGCCCGTGGCGCCGTTGTCGCCCGCGGCTGTCACGGCGACGTGTGTGCCGTGGGCAGCGGGGAAATCGAGCGTGGTGTCGTTGAACGCGAGGATCTTCCTGTGGTTCGGGTTGACGACTCCCGGCACGACCGGCTCCGCTGGATCCACGACGGAGCAGTGGAACACGTCCATGCGGTTGTCGAGCACGCCGATGATCTGATTGAGGCCCGTGATCCCCTGCGCGTGAATCGGGTACGACGTTACCGTGGCGCTCTGCACGATCGCGCGAGCGGTCTCGTTGCGGAGAGTCGCCTCGGGGTAGTGCTCGATGTACATCACACCGTCGAGCGAGGCGAGCTGCCTCAGCGAGGCGATGGGAGCGAGCACGCTGAGCGTGCCCATGCGCGCGGTGCGGTACGAGTCGATGACCTGCGCACCGTTGATCGACTCCACAAGCTTGATCATCTCCTGGTTGGACACATCGCCCATCAGGCCGAGCTGGACCACGCACTCGCCGGCCCTGCGAACCGCCTTGCGCAGGTCGGATCGGACGGGCGCGTCGCCGGCGAGGGGATCGAGTTTCCATGCGGGATCGATGGTCGATTGCCACGTGATTCCGCGCAGTCGCGCCGTCTCGCGTGCTCGTGCGTTGCGCGTCGAGACGATCCACGTGTTGTCGCCCACGTAGTGGAGCGGCTTGATGCCCGCGCCCTCGAGCCTCTCGCGTTGCTTTGGGGTCAGGGGGCGATCCAGCGTGATGAGCCGATAGGGCGCCCGTTTTGCACGCGCGCGTCGCTCTTTCTGGATCGCGCCGGAGAGCGACTCGGATCGTTCGTTCTTGGTGATGGTTGTGCTGCGGAGCCTGAGCGTGGCGTCCGGGCCGGTGCCGAGCGCAGGGGTGGTCGCGAGCGAGAACAGGGCGCACCCCGCGATCGAACGAATACAACGTGTCTTCTTGATAGTCATGGTTTCGCTGCTGTGCCGTGTGGAAGGTCCGAAAACATCCGGCGGGTCACCAGAACCCGCGCCTGCCCAAGTAAACCGCTTGATTGGGGGTGAAGCAATACGAAAGGCGGAAAAAAGACGATGAACGTGGCGATTGAGTCGGTCTGCGACGTGCCAGGTGTCGTCTTTATTGGAGGTTAACCGGCATCACGACATAAACGAAGTCGTTGTCGATGCGGAGCGTCCCGGGCTTGTTGGGCGCCTTCATCTCGAAGATGACCTTGTCGGTGTCCAGCACCTTGAGGGCATCGAGAATGAACTGGGGGTTGAAACCTATCTCGATCTCGGTGCCCTCGTACTCCTCGATGGACACGTCGATCTCCGCCTCGCCCGTCTCGGGCGCTCTCGAGGAGAGCTTGAGGGAGGTGGAGTCCCCGTCGGGATTGAACGACATGCGGACACCACGAGACTCCTCGGTCGTGAGCAGCGCGGCTCGGCGGAACGCGCTGCGCAGCGTCTCGACCGAGAATGTAGCCCGCATGTCCTGCTGCTTCGGAATCACGTCGTCGTAGGGAGGGAATGCGCCCTCGACCAGAGCGCTGGTAATCGTGGCCATGGGCTCTGCGTCGCTCTTCTCGTAGAACGAGAAGAACGCCTGGTTCTCCACGATCGTCAGCTTGGTGAGAGAGCCGTCGGGGATCTGGGACAGCAGCTTGGCCACAAGCGAGAGCGCCTTGGAGGGGATGATGCAGGCGATGGTGTCTTCTGAGGGCTTGGTCGTCGTGTAGGGCGTCGAGGCGCGTGCGAGTCGTCGCCCGTCGGTGGAGACAAGCTCAAGTGTGTGCTTGTCGCCCTTGTCGCCTGGTCTGGAGTACTTCAGGAGCACGCCGTTGAACGCGTAGCGCGACGTCTCGCGTGCCGTGGCAAAGAGCGTCAGATGGATCAGGCGACGGAGGTCGGACGGCTGGACCTCGAGCGTGCGCGCATCATCGAGGGCGTGCGCCGGCGGCGCGGGGAATCGAGACACGTCCTGCGAGTACACCGTGAAGCGCGCGTCCTTGCCCGTGATGGTGACGTTGTCGTCCTTGGCCTGGATGGTCAACGCGTCGTCCGCGTCCTCGGCGGCCACGATCTGTCGGAGCTTGTCGGCCGGAATGAGGACCGCACCGGGCTCGGACACGTCGGCGCGATCGGTCTGCATCGTCAGGGAGACGTCGGCGTCGGTCGCCTGGAGCGTGAGCGTCTCGTCGCTCGCCTCGAGCTTCACGCATGTCAACTCGTGCTTGGGGCTCCGAGCGGGAGCCACGCTCGTGACGAGGTTGACGGCATCGAGCAACGCAGCACGATCGCAGATGACTTTCATGACCTTGTCCGCTCCGAATAGGTAGCTTTCTCTCTTGTGAAGGATCAGTGTACCGCAAGATATGCTCCAAAGGCGTCAGAAAAGGGGGATCGGCGGGCTCCGGGCGGTTGTCGTCGAGCGCCGGTGGCCTGATAATCTCCGATCGCTGGTGCGATGCGGGTGTCGGTGAGCCCGCCCCGCCACACGTCCAGAGGGACGTCGAGGGGGGATGGTTGTTCGTGCAAGAGCCAGCTCAGACGAAAGGGAATCGATGTCATTCGAAGCAGCAGTCCACGCCCAGGCGATCGAGTTGTGCCAGATGTCTCTGCGCATGTGCGACCAGGCGGGGAGCGGGCACCCGACGTCGGCGATGAGCCTGTCGCACATCACGACCGTGCTGATGTTCAACACGATGCGCTGGTCACCCGAGCATCCCGGATACCCATCGTCTGACAGGCTGGTTCTCAGCGAGGGCCACGCTGTCCCGGTTGTCTACGCGGCGTTTGCCAAACTGGGTGGTCGGTTCGGGAAGGCGGGCGAGCTGCGCCAGCTGACGTTCGATGATCTGGACACGCTCCGTGATCTGCACTCGTGTCTCGAGGGGCATCCGAATCCTCAAGAGGGGTTCCCGTTCTTCGATGCCGCCACGGGCTCGCTTGGGCAGGGCGTGTCGGTTGCTGTCGGGCTCGCTGAAGCCGCGCGTCTCGACGGTTTCGACAAGCGTATCTATTGTCTGATCGGCGACGGCGAAGCGCGTGAGGGCCAGGTTGGCGAGGCGCTTGACGCCATCGTCGAGAGATCACTCAACACCATCCTCCCGATCTTCAACTGCAACGGATTCGGACAGGCGGGAGCCGTCGGCTCGCAGCAGTCACCCGAGAAGCTGGCAGCGCGCCTCGAGGCCCTGGGATTCGAGGTGGCTTCCATCGACGGGCACAATCCGGCACAGATCCTCGACGCCTTCGAGCGCTTCAAGTCGCTCGGCGAGGGGGATGCCCCGATGGCCGTCGTCGCGAGAACCGTCAAGGGTTGGGGAGCGCCCAACGCGCTAGCCGGGAACTGGCACGGCAAGCCGGCCTCGGGCGACGTGCTCGAGCAGGCTCTCGCCGAGCTGGACACGCGTCGCATCGAGCTGACAAGCTCGCTCGTGCAGGGCGACCACTTCGAGATCCAGCCGCCCACGGAGTGCCCGGCGTCCACCCCAGGCTCGTTCGAGATCGCGGGGTTCTCGCAGGCGATGCGAGCTAACGACATGGAGTCCGTCCTCCACGCGGGACGATTCGCCACACGACGCGCCTTCGGCGTGGCGCTCCGCGAGCTCGGCAAGGTCAACGATCGCGTCGTCTCGCTCGACGCGGACGTGAGCAACTCGACTTTCGCGGAGATGTTCGCGCGTGATTCCCAGCTGGCGTCTCGCTTCTTCGAGTGCAAGATCGCCGAGCAGCACATGGTCTCGCAGGCGGTGGGGCTGTCCGCGGCAGGCAAGATCCCGTTCTGCTCGAGCTTCGCCAAGTTCCTCTCACGAGGGTACGACCAGCTCGAGATGGCGATCCTGAGCGGGGCGAACATCAAGATGGTCGGCTCGCACACGGGGCTGGGACCCGCTGCCGATGGCCCGAGCCAGATGGGTCTGAGTGACATCGCCTGGACCCGCTCTTTCACAACCGTGAGGAATCGAGACGGCAACCCGGCGATGTACGTGCTCCAGCCAGCCGACGCGTATGCCGCGTACGCGCTGACGAGCGTCATGGCCGAGTACGAGGGCGCCTGCTACCTGCGGACGCACCGACCGGACGTGGAGTTCCTGTACTCGGACGACGTGGTCTTCAACCTGGGTGGCTTCGAGGTGCTCAGCGAGGGGCGGGACGTGCTGCTCGTCGCGGCGGGGACCATGGTCCACGAGGCGAACAGGGCGATCGAGCTACTGGACAACGAGGGCATCTCGGCGTCGCTGGTCGACCTGTACTCGCTCCCCTTCGACGCCGACGCCCTGCTGGACGTGGCGAACGCCAACGGCGGCTACGTGATGACGCTGGAAGACAACTACGGCGCCTCGATCGGCTCGGCGATCGCGGACGTGATGCTGGAGTCGGGAGATGGCTTCACGCTCAAGCAATTATATGTAAATCAATTACCAAAATCTGCGAGGGATCCGCGTGAATTGCTGGAACGTTGCGGGCTGGATGCCGCGCAGATTACGCGTTCCTGTATGGAAATGCTGGAAGTGGGAGTCGCGTAGGGGTAAAAAATCCCCTCGAACGGGGAAACTGGACGAAAAGAGCCGACATGTGTGAAGGAAGGGGTGGAAATGTGTTTCGGTTGGTTGGCGGCGACCGACATGTGGGGATGCCAGGGCGGTTTGCGGAGACTAATCACCCCGGTATGATGGAAGCTCGCATTCAGGGACAGGGTGTTCCTGATGAAGATAGAGAAACTTGGACGCCGTTCCCAAAGGGCGGGTCGTGTTGGCCTAGCTCGCGAGGAAGGGACGGGTGGATAAGCAAAGAAGGAGATGACTCACATGAGTCGCACATTCAGCCTTAGCTTGCTCGCTGGTGCAGCCATCAGCGTCAGCGGCACGGCAGCGATCGCCGATACGAACACGAACTCGGATGAGGTCCGTGCTCTTGTCAGCGAGATGCTCAACGATGCGCAGACCCGCTCGAGCCTTCTGCAGGGTGGTGGTTCTGCTGGTCACGACGGACATTTCTTCATGGCCTCGGCCGATGGCAATTTCCGTCTGAACGTTTCGGGTCAGGTCCAGTTCCGCTGGGTGCTGAACACCGGTGATGAGGCGGCCAACGCCAGCTACGGCGCTGTCGCCGGCTCGGGTGGCAACGACGACTTCCAGCACGGCTTCGAGAATCGTCGCACCAAGCTCGTCTTCTCGGGCGATGCCTTCGGTGACTGGTTCTACAAGATCCAGGGCGCCTTCAGCAGCTCTGGTGGCGGCTTCGGCCTCCAGGATGCCTACGTCGGCACGACACTGGAAGATGGCGCCAAGCTGGTCTTCGGTCAGTTCAAGGTCCCCCTGCATCGCGAGGAGCTCGTGAGCTCCAAGCACCAGCAGGCTGTCGATCGCTCGCTGACCAACGAGTACTTCAACGCCGGTCGCACGCAGGGCATCGCCTACAAGGGTGAGAGCGGCGATAACTTCCGTTACGCCATCGCGCTCACGGATGGTGCCGGCCAGGCGAACACCTTCTTCGGTGATGTCCAGGACGCGGCCTCACCGGTCGCCGACTCCGATATCGCTATCACCGCTCGCGGTGAGATCCTCCTCGAGGGTTCCTGGGATGTCTTCAAGGACATGACCAGCGCCCCGGGTCAGGAGCAGGCGATGATGCTCGGTTTTGCCGCTCACTACCAGCAGGGTGCTGAGGAGCCCGGCGCAGGCAACTTCGACGACGCCGATCTGACGGCCTACACGGTCGACTTCTCGATGGAGGGCGACGGCTGGAACGCCTTCGCGGCCTTCTCGGCTCAGAACGTCGATCCGCAGACCGTTGGTGCCTCAGACTCTGACGACTTCGGTTTCGTCGTCCAGGGTGGCTACTACTTCAACGACGACACTGAGGGCTTCCTGCGTTACGACATGCTCGCCGTCGATGACAACCGCTTCGGCGCTGGTGGTAACGACGAGATCTCGACGATCACCTTTGGTGTCAACCACTACCTGCACGGCCACGCGGCCAAGCTCACCGTCGACGCGAACTTCGCGCTCGACGAGGCTGTCACGACCGCGGGTGCTGGTCTCGGTACCAACGTGATGTTCACGAATCCTGGTATCGGCTACCTCGGTGATGACGACTCGGATGAGTTCTACATCCGCGCTCAGCTGCAGCTCCTCTTCTGAGTTAGCTGACATAGCCTGAACTACACACCGGCTGGCCCTCGGGCTGGCCGGTGTTTTTTTCTGCGCCGCGCGATCGAGACCCTGTACCATCCCGTCGCTGATCGGAGATGTCTGTGTCGTTCTACAAGCCGCGAATCACGATCTTCATGGGGCTCCTCCTCGGCGCGCCGTGCGCGATAGGGGAGACCTCAGAGCGGGAGCGGAGCACCACGAGGACGTCGAGTCTGCTCCTCGACGGTGACATGCGCAAGGGCCTGCTGCGAGACGGCGATTCTGGTGGGCATGACGGTGGTTTCTTCATCTCTTCCTCGGATGGATCGTTCCGGCTCGAGATCGGGGCGCAGGTGCAGCTGCGTTGGATCCTCAGCACCGGAGATGAGTCCACGAACGCCTCGTACTCCGCCTCTCCTGGCCAGGGAATTCAAGACGATTTTCAGCACGGCTTCGAGAATCGTCGCACCAAGCTCACATTCAGCGGCGACGCGTTCGGTGATGAGCATGCCAAGACCTATTACAAGGTGACCACGTCCTTCTCCAGGTCATTGGGTGTCGCGAGCCTCAGCGACGCGTACTTCGGCGTGGACCTCGGTCCGGGCGGTCGTCTTCAGGCCGGTCAGTTCAAGGTGCCGTTGCATCGCGAATGGCTCATGAGCTCTAAGCGCACGCAGGCCGTCGATCGATCGGTCGCGGGCTCGTTCTTCAACGCCGGCCGATCGCAGGGACTGCTGTACGAGAGCAGAACAGGTCAGAGCTCGCGTTACTCGCTCGCCGTTACGGATGGGATCAACCAGAGCAACACATCGTTTTCCGATGCGCAGAATATTGCATTCATGCTTGGTGATTCCGATCTGGCGCTGACGGCTCGTGTGGAGACACTGCTTGCTGGCAGCTGGGGCGTCTTCGACGACACCACGAGCGCCCCGGGACAGGACCGCGCGCTGCTGGTCGGATTTGCTGCGCACCATCAACTCGCGGACAAGCCGCAGGATGGAGACCTGACGTCGTACACGGCGGATGTGTCGATTGAGGGCGACGGGTGGAACGCGTTCGCGTCGATCATGGCGCAGGCCGTTGATTCTTCACTTGCCATCGAGTCGAACGACATGGGATTCGTCGTGCAGGCTGGGTACTACCTCAGCGAGGCGCTCGAGGGGTTCGTGCGCTACGACCTGCTCGTCGTGGATGACAACCGCACGCCGACCGCGCCGGGTGGCAACGAGACGCTCTCGACGATCACGCTGGGTGTGAACAGGTATCTGCACGGGCACGCCTCGAAGCTGACGGTCGACACCAGCCTTGCGCTGGACGAGGGCGTCTCGCATCTCGATGACGGGCTGGGTGGCAATCTTATCTACTCGAGCCCGGGTCTCGGCTATCTGGGGGACGACGATGAGGGCGAGTTCTATGTCCGGGTTCAGTTCCAGTTGCTTTTTTAGTGGATCCAAGAGACACCCGAATTCGGATACAATGATGCTGGTGGGCATGCGGGGGATCCGTTCGGACATGGCATTGGATGGAGAGCGTCGTCGCGTGGCGTCGCCGGTGTGAGTGTGATCTGGCTCCGTGCGCAATCCACGGAGCGAACCATCCGGAGTGGTTGCGACCACGAGAATTCGAAGGGGTTTGTCATGGACAGGAAGGCAGCGCGACTTCGCGGGTTCACGCTCGTGGAGCTTCTGATCGTTGTTGGCATCATCGCGATCCTGGTTGGTCTGCTCCTGCCGGCGATGTTCGGTGTGCGAACGCAGGCGCAGCGTGTCGAGACCGAGAACCTGATGCGAGAGGTGCGAACGGCACTCGAGAGTTTCCAGGCGAGCCAGCAGCGCGCTCCGGGATACTTCTCTATGGTCGAGATGTCCGGGCCTGAGAACTCGGGTTCCGGTGGAGAGGGATTCACAGAGATGGAGAATATCCTGCTCGACCTTGCGGGTGGTGTGATTCCTGACGCGGAATACGACGCCGATCCGTCATCGTTCCAGATGGATCCCACGAACGCGTATGTGGACGTCGGTCCGCTGCAGAACATGGACTCGAAGGTGCATGTCGATCTGAATCGCGTTGGATCCGATGATCCGAACGTGAACCCCGCGGGCGCGTACCTGACGCTTCCTCTGAATCAGATGTTCCCCGTTCAGGGACAGCGTCAGGCGGACATCAACAACAAGCTGTGGACAACCGCTCCGAGCGGGCTCGATATCACGCACAAGGGAATGGCTGATGTAGTCGATCCCTTCGGTCAGCCGATCATGGCCTGGCGTCTGGATCCATCGTCTCCGATGCGACCGACGTCCAACGCGCTCTCGGCCTCGCCCGGATCGACCAATTATCTTGACTACTGGGCATCGTATGATCAGACCTCGAAAACCGGCAGGCCCGGGTTCTACTGGTCCACCAACTCGGGCTATCTGGCGGCGGGTGAGGGCGGGATCGGATTGGGGAACGGACCCCTCGGCCCTATCGATCAGAGCGCGCAGAGCATGATCGGATTCCAGACGATGAACGCGCTGGGCAACCAGGAGGAGGTGACCCAGCAGCATCTGGCCGGTCTCCTTGGCAGCCCGGCGTTCCCGCTCGAGCGAGGCACGGTCTCGGACCCCTGGCGTCCGGCGAAACCCCGAGGATCGATCGTGCTGCAATCTGCGGGACCCAATCAGGTCTATCTGGAGAATCCCGTGTCGGGGGATGGTAAATCCATCCAGTCGGTCCGTGATTCAACCACCCAGCTCGATCTCGCCCGGACTCTTGTCTACGCCCCAACCGACGGAGACCCGATCAGCTACACCGGCAGCTCGGGCTCTGTGGGCAGGAGTATCAACGAGTTCGACGACATCATCACGGCAACCGGGAACTGACCCACCGGGCTCACCCTCCTGAATCGCTGCACCTGTTTTCCACCTCTGCGGTAGAGTGTTGGTATGAAAACCAACACCTTGCTTGGGACGTGGCTGCGCGGAGCGTGTGCCGGAGTGTTGACGATCATCGTGGTGCTGATTGGGGCTTCCCCGGTGAGCGCCGGCGACAGGCCGATCAACGGAATTCGACCCGTCCAGATGCGCTGGGACGCGTTGGTGGGCGGCACGCTCGTCGCCTCGCCGGGCGTCGTCATCGAGAACGCGACTGTCGTGATGCGCGATGGTGTGATCGAGTCGGTCGGCTCGGGCACTCGTCCGGCGCAGGGCGCACGTGTCTGGGATGTCTCCGGCAAGACGATATACGCGGGATTCATTGAGCCGCATGTGCCGGTCGGGGCTCCCATGCCCGACACTGATGCGCCCGGTGTGCACTGGAACAGCAAGGTGACACCCCAGAGACGCGCGCTCGATGGCACGGGTCTCTCGTCCTCGATCAGCAAATCGCTTCGCGAACTCGGTTTTGGCGCGGCTGCCATCAGCCCTGAGGATGGCGTGTTCCGCGGACGTGGCGCGCTGGTCTCGCTCCGGGGTGAGCAGGCCCTGCTCCCATCGCAGCCGAGCGGCTTCCAATTCGGAAGGGGCGGCAACGCCAATCGACGCCAGGAGAGCTCGTCGCCGTTCTCCGGGACCGTGTACGCGGACGATGTCTACATCGAGGTCGCGATGGAGCAGGGTGGTTTCGGAGGTGGTGGTTACCCAACCTCGAACATGGGCGCCGTCGCCGTTATCAGGCAGATCCTGGCCGAGGCCGACTGGTACGACGCCAGCTCGGATGCAGAGTACGACGCGTCGCTGGAAGCGCTCGGGCCTGGAGGCGATGGAGGCAATCTCCTGCTCTTCAACGCCGACCAATCCGAGCTCGAGCTGATGTGGGCGTCTGAGGCGCTCAACGAGTTCGATCGCGACGCGATCCTGCTGGGTGAGGGCACGGAGTATCGACGCGTCGAAGCGATCGCCTCGCTGGCGATGCCGGTCATCGTCCCGCTCGTGTACCCGGAGACGCCGGGCGTTGGGTCGATGGCCGAGGCCGAGACGTACTCCCTCCATGATCTGATGTCGTGGGAGCAGGCGCCGACGAACGCCAGGCGGCTCGTCCAGGCGGGCGTCACCGCTGCGCTGACCACCGACAAGCTCGAGTCGCGCAAGGATTTCTGGGCGAATCTGCGCAAGGCGATCGAGCACGGGCTCAGCGAGGACGACGCGCTGGCGATGATCACAACGACGCCCGCGGAGCTGCTGGGTGTCGACGACAAGCTCGGTCGCGTCGAGGAGGGCTACATCGCCAATCTCGTCGTGGTGGATGGCTCGATCTTCGAGAAGGACGCCGAGATCAGGTCCGTCTGGATCGACGGTGTGCGTCACGAGATCTCCAGCGACGATGACGAGACCTACGACGGCGTGTGGGATGGGCAATCGGGTGAGTTCTCGTGGGAGTACCACATCGATGGCGACAAGAAGGTCACGCTGCTCTTCGATGACCAGGAGGAGGAGGCCAAGAGCGTCAAGCGGTTCGAGAACCGGCTGTCGTTCAGGATGCCCGCCGAGAAATTCGGGATCGAGGGCTTCTGGCTGACCACGCTCGTGTTCAGCGATGATGGGCAGTCCTACTCGGGTGTGACGCTCTCGCCAGACGGCTCGCAGAGCTCGTTCGCGGGATCGCGTGTGGGGGATCTGCCGACGGACGAGGAGTCCGGGAGCGACGAGGACACCACCGACAGCGATACTCAAGAGGAAGCCGACGAGCCCGAGAAAGACGAAGACCCAACGAGCGAGGTTCCAGAGGATCTTCCGTCGCCCTTCGGCGCCTACGGCTTCTTCGAGGCGCCCGAGCAGGAGGACGTCGCGATCATCAACGCGACGATCTGGACGGGTGGGGCGGACGGCATCATCGAGAACGGCGCGATGATCGTCGAGGGCGGGAAGATCACGTGGATCGGTTCGTCTGACGACATGCCGACGGAAGGAAGAACGCTCCGCATCGTTGACGCGGAGGGCATGCACGTCTCGCCCGGCATCATCGACGCCCACTCGCACACGGGCATCGGCGCCAGCTTCGGCGACGTCAATGAGGTCGGCCAACCGGTCACGGCCGAGGCGCGCGTCTTCGACATCATCAATCCGGATGACATCAACTGGTACCGCCAGCTGGCGGGCGGAGTGACCGCCGCGAACCAACTGCACGGCTCGGCGAACGTCATCGGCGGGCAGAACAGCGTCGTCAAGAACCGGTGGGGATCGCTGGATCCCCGAGAGTTCAGGCTCGACGGCGCCACGCCCGGCATCAAGTACGCGTTGGGAGAGAATCCCAAGCGCGACACGTGGCGGTATCTCGGTGAGGCACGCTACCCGCAGACTCGCATGGGTGTCGGGGCGTTGATCCGCGAGCGGTTCGAGGCGGCGCAGGACTACACCGACGCCAAGCAGCGGGGAGACAACCCCAAGCCCGACATGGAGCTCGAGGCGCTGGCGGAGATCCTCTCCGGCGAACGCCTGATCCATTGTCACTCGTACCGACAGGACGAGATATTCCTGCTCGCTCAGATTGCCAAGGAGTACGGCTTCACCATCGGGACCTTCCAGCACGTGCTGGAGGGATACAAGGTCGCCGAGGCCATCAAGGAGACGGCGCTGGGTGCCTCGTCGTTCTCTGACTGGTGGGCGTACAAGTTCGAGGTCATAGACGCGATCCCGTACAACGGTGCGATCATGCACGAGGTCGGCGTCTCTGTCTCGTTCAATTCCGACTCCAACGAGCTGGCGCGACGCCTGAACACCGAGGCGACCAAGGCCGTCAAGTATGGCGGTGTCGACGAGCACAGCGCGTTGCAGTTCGTCACGCTCAATCCCGCCATCCAGCTCGATCTCGAGGATCGCATCGGCTCGCTCGAGGTGGGCAAGGACGCGGACTTCGTGATCTGGACCGACTCTCCTCTGAGCACGTTCGCTCGCGCGAGCCAGACCTGGGTCGACGGCACGCTCATGTACTCGATCGAGCGAGACAGGGAGCTCCGTGACTGGGTTCGCTCCGAGCGCCAGCGCATCCTCCGCAAGATCTTCGAGGAGGGCGGCACGGACAAGGGCGGCGGAAAGCGTCCGGGCATGGGTCGACGACCGGGCTGGAGCGGCGGTGATCGCTCGGGTCTGATGGACGCGCGCATGCGGATGATCGAGTCCTACCTGCTGGAGCATCAGCTCGATGGGCTCAACGGAACACTTCAGGACTGTGGCGAGTGCGGCATATTCGACGGGCACATGGGAGGTGCACATTGAGAACGATCTTCAACACAGTCAAGACGTGCGTGCTCTGCGCCTCGCTGGCCGCGACGGTCGCGTCGTCTGGGCAGGACCTCGTCCACAAGGCGCCCCCGCAGGATCACCCGATCCTACTGTCGGGAGCCACGATTCACACCGTCAGCGGTGAAACGATCGAGGGCGGCGCGATCCTCTTCGACAACGGTCGCATCACGCAGATCATGGACGCCGGGGCGCTGCGCGATTGGAATCGCCAGTCGCACATCGCGACGATCGAGACGATCGACGTGACCGGGCGTCACATCTATCCGGGGCTGATCGCGGCCTCGACCAACCTCGGCCTGACCGAGGTTGGTGCCGTGAGCGTCACGAACGATTCGAACGAGACGGGGCCCTTCACGCCCGAGGTGGTCGCGGCGCAGGCGGTCAACCCTGACTCGACACACATCCCCGTGGCGCGATCGAACGGAGTGCTCATCGCCGGTTTGCAGCCTTCTGGGGGCACCGTGACCGGTCGTGCGTCGGTCATCCAGCTGGATGGATGGACGTGGGAGGACATGACGATCGCTCCCGACACCGGGCTGGTCATGGGATGGCCGAGCCTGCAGGTGAACAGATCGCCGTTCATCTCGTTGAGCGCGACCGAGCAGAAGAAGCGCACGAAGGACTCGCTCGAGGCCATCGATGACCTGTTCGCTCGAGCTCGCGCATACCTGAGCGCCCGCGAGCGTGATCCCAGCGTGGCCATGGACGTGCGATTCGACGCGATGCGTCGCACGATGGACGGCGAGACCCCCGTATGGATCCGAGCCAACGAGCTCGAGCAGATCCAGTCGTCCGTGTCGTGGGCGATCGCCCAGGGCATGCGCCCCGTCATCGTGGGCGGGCGCGACGCGTGGCTGTGCGCCGAGTTCCTCAAGCAGCACAACGTCCCGGTGGTGCTCACCGGAACGCACTCGCTCCCGCGCAGGCGCGACAGCGCCGTCGACGAGCGATTCACCCTGCCATTGAAACTGCGTGAGGCCGGCGTCCTCTGGTGCCTGACCAACAGCTCGTCGTCGAGCGTCCGCAACATGCCGTACCACCTGGCCTCTGCCGCGGCGTATGGGCTCGACCCCGACGACGCCGTGCGTGCGATGACCATCTGGCCGGCACAGATCCTGGGCATTGCAGGCGACTACGGCTCGCTGGAATCGGGCAAAAGCGCCACACTCATCGTCACCGATGGTGATGTTCTCGATCTGCGATCGAACGTGGAGATGGCGTTCATCGACGGCAGACGGATCGATCTGCAGGACAAGCAGAAGTCTCTGCGTGACAAGTACCGCGAGAAGTATCGCCAGCTCGGCGTTGGACACTGAGCGGAGAGGCCTCTGGCAATGGGTGTGCAGCCTCGGATGCTCCTGACGTGGTCGTTCGGTCCGACGGGCGCAGAGGTCGGCTATCCCATTCTCGAGGAGGGCGGGAGCGCGCTCGATGGTGTCGTCGAGGCGGCGACGACCATCGAGGATGATCCGACCATCGACTCCGTCGGCATCGGTGGACTGCCCGACGCGGATGGACACGTGTCGCTCGACGGATGCGTCATGACGGATCCCGATCGGTGCGGCGCCGTGTGCTTCGTCAGGCACTACGCGAATGTCTGTCGGCTTGCACGTCGTGTCATGGAGAACACTATCCACGTGACCCTCTCGGGTGACGGCGCCGAGGCGTTTGCGCAGCGCGAGGGCTTCGAGCCGACGAACCTGCTGACGGACAAGGCCCTGGCTGTGTACGAGGAGTGGCGCAAGGACCCTCGACACATCGATCGTGACAAGTACAAGGGCTGGCTCCCGCCGATCAACGTCGAGGAGCTCGAGGGGATCGACACCGCACGCGTGCGATCTGGCGAGCCGCTGCACGACACGGTCGGCATACTTGCGCAGGACAACGCTGGTGGGCTCGCGGGCGCGTGCTCGACCAGTGGCATGGCCTTCAAGGTACCGGGGCGCGTCGGCGATTCGCCCATCATCGGGCAGGGGCTCTACGTCGATCAGCACGCTGGGGCGGCAACAGCCACCGGCACGGGTGAGCTGATCAGTGGTATCTGCGGCTCGTTCCTTGTCGTCGAGCAGATGCGACGTGGCGCTACGCCTGTAGCGGCGATCGAGGAGGCGCTCCGTCGGTTGGCGGATCGGTTCGCGCTGCACAGCGAGCACCAGGTGGCGTTCTGCGCGATGGGCGTCGATGGCTCGTGGGCGTCCGGGGCGCTCAGGCCGGGCTTCAAGCACACCATCGCCGACGAGGACGGCGTCCGTGTCGAGGATCCCATGATGACGCTGTTCGACAGCTGAGCGTCAGTCTCCGACCACGTCGGGCAGCTGCGCGAGCTCCTCTGTCAGCACGACAGGGCCGTCCTCACCGATGTACACGTCGTGCTCGTAGTGCACTGAGAGCGAGCCGTCGGCGGTGTAGATGGGCCACGTGCCCGGCTCCTGCGAGATCTCGGGTGTGCCGACAGCGATCATCGGTTCGACCGCCAGCAGCGTTCCCGTCTTGACCTTCGTGTGCGCATCGGGCCATTCGCCGGGGAAGCTGGGCAGCGAGTTCGCGATGAACGGGGGCTCGTGCAGACGCTGGGAGTACCCGTGCCCGCCGAGCCCGCGCACGCAATGCAGCCCGTGCCGAGTCTCTACGACGTCCTGCACGGCCCGCGCAAACTCGGTGTAGGTTTTCCCGGGCACGAGCTGCGCGATACCAGCGTCGATCGACTCGCGTCCCGCAGCACAGAGCCGTTTCTGGTCGTCGCTCATCGATCCCATGTAGTACGTCCAGGCCGCGTCTCCGATCCAGCCGTGGTACTTGACGCCTATGTCGATGGAGATCGTGTCTCCCTCGACCAGCGGCTCCCGGCGGAATCCCGCGGTGCCGTGGACGATGCAGTCGTTCGGCGAGAGGCAGGAGAAGGACGGGAACGCGGGGCAGCGGGGAACCTTGTATCCCTTGAAGCAGCTCTTGGCGCCGAGGTCATCGAGAACCTGCCCGACAAACGTGTCTATCTGGGCGAGGGTGACGCCCGGGCGAAGGAAGTCGACGAGGCGCTTGTGCACATCCACGACGCGTGTTGCGGCGGCCTGCGCGTGCTCCAGCTTCGCGTTGGGGTTCGTCGGGCGCATCACGCGAGCATACTACGCCAGGGGCACTCCGCGGTCGAACGCTCAGACGAGCTCGCCGTTGACGATCACCGCCTCGACCGGGTTGCCACCGAGATCGTGCGCCAGCAGACGCTCGTCGGAGTGGCGGAGAATGATCAGGTCGGCCCTCTTGCCTCGCTCGATCACGCCTCGGTCGTTGCAGTCGAGCAGCGATGCGGGTGTCCGGGTGGAGGCGTCGATCGCCTCGTGCGCACTGATGCCCATCTTGCGCGTAGCCAGCCCGATCGCCAGCGGCATCGACGACGTGGGCGCGCTGCCCGGATTGCAGTTCGTGGCGATCACCAATGACCCGCCCGCGTCCAGCAGGGCACGACCGTCGGCGTAGCGATCGTCTGTGTGAAAGCCCGAGCACGGGAGGGCGACAGCGCACGTTTCTGATTCGCCAAGCCTCGCCACGTCCTCGCCTGAGCTCGCCTCGAGATGGTCGACGCTCCGGAACCCGTGATCGATCGCCCAGCTTGTCATGCCCAGCGAGTTGAACTGATCGGCATGGACCCGGCAGGGATGCCCCAGCTCGCTGGCTCGCTCGAAGAGGCGCCGGCACTGCTCGAGCGACCACGCTCCCTTCTCGCAGTACGCGTCGACAGCGATGTGCGGGAACTCTCGGTGCACCGCATCGAGCGTCTCGACGATGGTCGTCTCGACGAAGTCGGGCTGGTCGGGATCGATCGCGTGGGCCAGCAACGCCGTGGGCACGATGGTGCCCTCCCATCGGTCCGACGCGTCGCTGATGGCGTGGAGCATCTTGAGCTCGTGCTCTGTGGAGAGCCCGTAGCCCGACTTGATCTCCAGTGTTGTTGTGCCCTGCTCGAGGAAGATGGCGAGTCGTTCGAGCAGGAGCTCGGTCAGGTGCTCGCGGGAGGCCTCGCGTGTGGCTCGCACGGTCGACATGATGCCGCCACCCGACTCCAGCAGCTCGAGGTACGACGCCCCTGCCAGGCGCTTCTCCCACTCGTCGACACGATCGCCGGCCCAGCACGCGTGCGTGTGCGCGTCGACGAACGCGGGCATCACGACCTGCTGACGCGCATTGATGTACGTGTCGGCGCGCAGATCCCTCGGGGGGCGACCCTCACGCACCTCGGCGATGACGCCCTCCTCGGCGTAGACGAACCCACGCTCTGTGACACGACCGTGCGTGAGGATGCGCGCGTTGGTGATGATGATGCTCATGTGTAGCGGTCTTCGATGCCCGAGACGATGGTCAGCACGAGCAGCGCCGCGAGACGGGCGGTCCGATCGTCCACGTCGAAACGCGGGTTGAGTTCCATGATGTCGAGATGGCGCACACGCGGATCTCGCGAGGCTCGTCGGGCCAGCTCCATCGCGTGCTCGACTCGGACACCCATCGGGTTCGACGCGCTCACGCCCGGCGCCTGCGACGAGTCGATCGCGTCGAGATCGAACGTCACGAAGCAGGGGGCGTCCGGCGCGTTGCCACTGGACATGCGTCCCATGGCTTCCTTGATCGTGCCCGACGTGTGCGTGAGCACGCTCTCGACCGGCACAACACTTCCGCCTTGCGACTCGAGCCACTCGAGGTGCTCCCGTGCGTTGGCGAATCGACCCACGCCGAGTGTCGTGTGCCTCATCGGATCGAGGCAACCCGACTCGATGAGAGATCGGAACGGCATCCCGGAGCCGGGTGTCTCTCGAACGTCCAGGTGTGCGTCGAGGTTGATCCCGCCCAGGGGTGCTTGTGAGTGCTGGCTGAGCGCGCGCACGCTTGCGAGCGTCAGATCGTGTCCTCCGCCCAGGCAGATTGGGACCATCCCGATCTCGTGTATCGCGCGCAACGCTTCCGCGACCCGGTCGTGCGTCCGTTCGAGGGCGCGGGCGTCGCTCCCCTCGACCGGCTGCACATCGCCAGCGTCGTACACGCGCGTCGCCAGCGGACGCCCCCGCAGCGCGTCGAACGTTGTTCCCGAGCGAGACAGCGCGCCACGGATCGCGCCCGGGCCCATCGCAGTGCCTTCACGCCCGTTGTTGAGACGGACGCCGAGATCATCTGGCAGCCCTATGAGGCACACCACACAGTCGTCGTGGGAGTCGGTCTGGATGCTCGAGGCGAACCGTCCCTCCGTCGCGCTCCAGGACACTGGCGTGGTGTGGGGTATGCGATCCATCAGCGAGCACTGGTCATGGCGAGTGGTGGGATGCGGACCATAGCGCTGCCAGCTCGCGCGCCCACTGATCGACAACGCTGTGCGCGTCGTCCCATTTCGTGAGCCCCGAGCCGACGCGCTTCGGTGCGTCGCGTGACAACGCCACCGCGTAGAGAATCTCGTGCGTGGTGGTATCCACGAGCATCGCCTCGAGCGCGACACCACCGAGCCCGAGGCCCGTGATCTTGGTCGCCGGATGGATGTTCAGGAGGGGCGAGGAGCGTGAGAGCCCGGTGAGCGCCACCCGCAGCGATGGCGTGTCGGGAGCGGGCGCCTCTGCAACATGGACGGCATCCCGGAGCGCGTCCTGGATGTCGTCCGTCATACGCGACGAGATGCTCTCACGCTGCTCCGAGGAGAGACCATCGACACGATCCGTGACCACCGGCTCCACGTGGATCACCTGCAGCAAGCCCGCTCGGAAGCCCGGTCTGGTGTACACCAGCATGTTCGAGTCGTCCGACGAGGGCTTGAGCGCTATGGAAGATGGCAGGAAGCCACTGAGTCGCACGCGATGCGACTTCGAGGAGCACGCCGGGAGCGTGATCAGCAGCGTGATCAGCAGCAATGACACACGTGCTCTCATGGCCCCATCGTATCGCCCCGCGATCATCCTGTGATGTTGTGCGGTTGGTGCGGAAGGGGGGGGTACGTTATCGGAGGCACACGGAAGAAATCTCTGCCGGCTCAGAGTGAGGACTGGCCCGAGGGCTGTCAGAATCCGATCTTGGATACATGTACGAGCCGCACACCGACATCAAGCCATTCCCGCTTCGGGGCCTGCTCTTCCTCGGACTCGCGGGATGGGGGATGATCTGGTACGCGGGCAGGAGTAAGCCCGCGGGCTCCGGTGACGGGTTCGATCACCTGCTCGATGTCGTCTTCGGGGCGCCGGGCAAGCCGATCGAGACAGTCCTGCACGAGTTGACCTCGGGCATGTCGAGCTACCACTGGATGGAGGTCCTTGGGTACTGCTCGATGGGTTTTGCGGCACTGACGCTGATCATGTGGGTGCTTCGTGCATCGCAGGCCGCGGCGGAATCGCAACCGAAGCCGACCAAGCGCAAGAAGCTCGTCAACGAGTCCTGAGTCAGCCCTGCCGACGCATCGGGATCGACACGCTATTGTCGCGCGCGCACGCCTCGGCCTCTTCGTAGCCAGCGTCCACGTGGCGGAGGATGCCCATCAGTGGGTCGTTCGTCAGTACTCGTCGCAATCGCGCCTCCGCCTCGCTCGTGCCGTCGGCCACGATGACCTGCCCCGCGTGCTGCGAGTAGCCGATGCCGACTCCGCCGCCGTGATGGAAGCTCACCCACGATGCGCCCGATGCCGTGTTCACGAGCGCGTTGAGCAACGCCCAGTCCGACACCGCGTCCGTGCCATCTCTCATGCCCTCCGTCTCGCGATTGGGCGACGCCACGGAGCCGCAATCGAGGTGGTCGCGCCCGATCACGATCGGGGCCTTGACCGCGCCGCTTCTGACAAGATCATTGAACAGGATGCCCGCCTTGTCGCGCTCGCCCAGCCCGAGCCAGCAGATGCGCGCCGGAAGCCCCTCGAAGGCCACCTTCTCTTGCGCCATGGTGAGCCAGCGGTGCAGCGATGTGTCTGCCGGGAACAGCTCCATAAGCGCCCTGTCGGTCGTGAGGATGTCCTCGGGATCGCCCGAGAGCGCCACCCAGCGGAACGGGCCGCGCCCGCGGCAGAATTGCGGGCGGATGTAGGCCGGGACGAATCCCGGGAACGCGAACGCGTCATCGAAGCCCTGCTCGAGCGCGATCTGGCGGATGTTGTTGCCGTAGTCGAACGTGATCGCGCCCTGCTCCTGCATCTGGACCATCAACTCGACGTGACGACGCATGCTCGCGCGTGCCTGGCGCTGGTACTCCTCCGGTTCGGCGCCTCGCATGATCTCCGCCTCGTGGAACGTGACCCCCTCGGGCACGTAGCTCAGCGGATCATGGGCGCTGGTCTGGTCGGTCAGCGCGTCGGGAATGATATCTCGCTCGAGCATCCGATCGAGGAGCTCGATCGCGTTGCAGCACACGCCCACTGAGACCGCCTGCCTCTTCTCCGCGTAATCGAGGGACGCGTCGATCGCGTGGTCGATCGTGTCCAGCAGCTCGTCGAGGTACCCGACGTGCGCGCGTCGCTCGAGACGGGATCTGTCCACGTCGGCGATCAGGCACACCCCGCCGTTCATAGTGACACTCAACGGCTGCGCGCCACCCATACCGCCGCACCCAGCCGTCACGCAGAGGCGTCCGCGAAGGTCGCCATCGAAATGCTGCCTCGCGCATTCGGCGAAGGTTTCGTACGTGCCCTGCAGGATGCCCTGGGTGGAGATGTAGATCCACGATCCGGCGGTCATCTGCCCGAACATCATCAGGCCCTTGGCGCACAACTCGTCGAAGTGCTCCTGCGTGGCCCAGTGGGGGACCAGATTCGAGTTGGCGATCAGCACGCGAGGCGAGTCGGTCGTCGTGCGTGCGACCCCGACAGGCTTGCCCGACTGTATCAGCAGCGTCTCATCGGGTTCGAGCGCCTGGAGAGACGCGACGATCGCGTCGAACGCCTCCCAGGAGCGGCACGCCTGTCCCCGACCCCCGTAGACCACGAGCTGGTCGGGATTCTCCGCGACCTCGGGGTCGAGATTGTTCATGAGCATGCGCATGGCGGCCTCGGCCTGCCACGTCTTGCAGGTTCTCTCGAGTGATCTGGGTGCTCTGACGGTTCGCGCGTTGGACGTGTCGATATTCATCGTGGTCATGAAAAAACCTCCTGCCGTCAGCTCGGAGCGCTCTGACGACAAGAGGGTACCACTACGACGAGTGGATGTGCGTTAGCTTACTCAAACTCTCTGATCACCGCGAGTATATCGTCGGGATCGGCGCGTTTCTTGTAGTCCCAGCTGGCGTGAACCCATTGCACGACACCCTGTTCATCGATGAGGAACGTGGCGGGAGCAGGGAGGATCGTCTCACCCGAGGCGTTCCAGTCGCCGAGCTCTACCTTGAGGCGGTTCCTGAGCATACTCACGTAACTGTCCTCGACCTGGAAGCCCACTCGGAAGTGACGCATCGCCTCGGTGGTCTTGTCAACGAACACGTCGAAGCCGACCTTCTGTTTGGTTTTGGTCTCGAGCAGGTGCTCGCCAGTCTCGGGCGAGATAGCGATCACCTGGACGTCACGCTCCTCGAACCTGCCAAGCTCGCGACCCCACTTGGCCAGCGCTTTGGTGCAGTATGGGCACCACCCGCCGCGATAGAACATCACAACCGTCAGGCCTCCCGAGAACTCCTCGTTGAGCGAGACCTCGTTGCCATCCCTGTCGTACACGCTGATGCCATCGGGGACACGCTCGCCGACGCGCAGACCCGGCGTGTCGGTGTTCGGGTCGAGAAGGTCCGGTAGATCATCGGCGGAGCCCTGGGACGCGTGGAGCGTGGCACCGACGCACAGCACCATCGCGCCGACCAGGCATTGACGTAGTTTCGTGTTCAATCTCATAGCACACCTCGGGAATTGCCCACCACGAGTGGATCACACAACCTGTACCAGTATGCGCGCACACCGCGCACCATCGCAAGTGGTAGCACGAGATTCGAATGCGTGTGGCCGGCGGATTATTCCGCGAGCGCCTCGAGAGCCGCCGTGATGTCCTCTGGCGTGGCCTGCTCGCGTGTGTTCCAGCTCGATTGCATCCACACGACTGTGCCGGCTGAGTCCACGATCACTGTCGCTGTCAGCGGTGTCACCCACTCGCCAGACGCGTTGGGGTGATCCTCCTCGAAGGCATACTCACGCCTGTCCTGGAGCGATTTCTCGAACTGGGTGATGACCTTCTCGCGCAGACGCTCCGCGATGCGGAGCTTTCTGATCAGCTGTGTTGAGCTGTCGATGTACAACTCGATGCTGAAGTTCTCCTCGCCGATGGCCTTGGCTATCTGGCGGGTGGCGTGCTTCGCACGCTCGGGCGAGATCGCGATAAGACGGGCGCCCTGAGCCGCGAGGTCGTCCTGCGCCCTACCAAGCTCCGAGAGGGCGTTCGTGCAACGGATGCTCCAGTCACCCCTGACTATCTTGAGGACCGTGAAATCGGACTCGCTGAACAGCTCGTTCAGCGAGACGTCGTTTCCCTCGGGATCCTGCACCGTGATCGAGGGCAGGGCAAACGGAGTGTCAACACCTGGCTTCTGGTGGTATCCCTGCAGCAGCTCCTTTTTGTCCTGCTGACGCTGCTCTTCGCTGATCTGGGCAGAGAGGGATGGGGTGATGATCATCAGCCCACTGATCATGCCAAGTGTGAATCTCGTGATGCGATGCATGCTGAATATCTCCCTTGTTTCGAGAACAGACCGAGTCGGCGTATCTCCTGACCCCGCTCGTGTGCGAAGCATACCGGTTGCACCGAGGTGATACCGGATAGCAGCTCAATCGTTCAACCCTTGCCCCGCACGGGAGCCAGCGTGCAGAGCGAATCGAGCGATCCGTCTCGGATCAGCGATTCTATCGCCTCGATATCGGGCGAGGGGGGGCGGTCGTGGCTCAGTTCTGGGACGATCTGGCGGATTATCGAGTGCGCCCGCTCCACGGACGCGGAGGACTCCAGCGGGCGGTGGTGCTCGAGGGCCTCGCTCGCGCAGAGCAGCTCCATGGCGATCACACGACGCGACAACTCGGTGATTCGTTCGAGCTTCGACGCGGCGTACGGACCGAAGGAGTTGTAGTCCTCCATCCCCGCGCACGTCGGGATGTTGATCACACTCGCAGGGGACGCGAGGTGTGCGATCTCGTTGCAGCACGCCGCCGACGCGTACTGGACGATCATGTACCCGGAGTGCAGCCCCGGGTGAGGACTCAGATGTGCTGGCAGCCCGCTCTCGGGCTCGCGTGCCGCGAGCATCGCGTACACACGTCGCTCGCTCATGCCCGCGATGTGCGACATGGCGATGGCGCCGCAGTCCACCGCGAGCGCCAGCGGCATGCCGTGAAAATTCCCCCCCGAGATAACGATCGAGTCATGCGAGTTATCGGGAACGCACACCAGCGGATTATCCGTGACAGCGCCCAGCTCTCGTCGCAGGACGGTCCCGACGTGCTCGAGCATGTCCAGCGATGCGCCGAGTACCTGTGGCATGCATCGGAACGAGTACGGATCCTGCACACGCTGGTCGTCGTCTCGATGCGACGGCACGATCTGGCTGTCGCGCAGCAGAGCCCTGAGAGCGTCGGCAACTCGCATCTGTCCGTGTTGGCAGCGGAGCGCGTGGAGACGCTCGTCGAGGAACGCGTCGGTCGCCCGGCAGGCGTCCATGGACATCGCCCCCGCCACCAGCGCCACGCGCAAGAGGCGCATCGAGTCGTGCCACGCCAGGGTGGCGTGCGCGCCCATGATGTGCGTGCCGTTGATCAGAGCCAGCCCCTCCTTGGCCTGCGGCACGAGGACCTCGACCCCAGCACGCGCCAGCGCCTCGCTGCTCGAGATCCGCTCGCCATCGTGGATGGCGTGCCCCATTCCCAGCAGGACGATCGCGATGTGAGCAAGTGGCGACAGATCACCCGACGCCCCCACGGATCCCGTCTCGGGCACGACCGGAGTCACGTTGGCATTGAGGAGCCTCACTAACGACTCGACCACGACGGGTCGAACGCCCGAGTGCCCACGTGCGAGCGAGCCGGCAAGCAGGAGCATGGCTCCCCGAACGATCTCTTCGCGCAGCGGCTCGCCGGTGGAAGACGCGTGCGAGAGCAGCAGGTTGCGCTGCACGTCCGAGAGCAGCGCATCGTCGATGCGTTGGCGGGAGAGCGAGCCGAAGCCGGTGTTGACGCCGTACAGCGCCACGCCATCTCGCATGGCTCTCTCGAGGCGCTCTCGCCCCTCCCTGATCGCAACGATCGCATGCTCACCCAGTTCGACGCGAGCGCCGCGTCGTGCCACATCGATCACCTGCTCGACAGTGAGTGCCGATGTGTTCAGCATCACGCTCTGGTTTGGCTCATGACCCATAGAGGGGGCAGTGTCGAGTGTTCCGGGTGACATTGCAACGGATTGTCGCGTTGAGATCCCACATGGTCGGTAGTATTGGGCGTCTATGGACGTCAAAGGGCTCATTCTGCGATTCGTCATGCTCTCGCTGTCGTCAGTGGTCGTCGGCCCCCTCGCGTTCGTGCTCTGGACCCACCTTGCAAGCATCGATGGCGGCGTAGAGGCCACGGTTCTTGTCTCCGACGGCGTTGCATCGAGATTGGCGCGCGTCTCGATCGTCATGGTTGGTGCCGGCACGATGGGGTGGTCGAGCGCACGCCTCATCTCGCTTCGATGGGGCATGTGGAACGCCGGAGTGGTGGTCGCGTGGGTCGGGGCCTCGGTCACGAGCGTGGACATCCTGCGCCTGGCCCGTGACCCCGGCGTGCTGCGGGTGCTGGCACTCGAATCCGGGCTGATCCTGGTCATCGCCGCTGGAATCATGTGGCTCATCGCACGGGGCGACAGACATCGTCGGGCCAGGCCTGTCACGCGTGGCGGACTGGGTGAACTGGTGCCAGCGATCGTTGCCTGCCTGGGCGTTGCCGCAGCGATCGTCTGGATCGTCGCCCAGGAGCCGCGGAGCGGGCAGGTTCTCTGGGCCACCTCGCTCGGCGCGCTGGGAGGCGCCCTGATCGGCTCGATCATCTGGGCGGGGATCCGCGAGAGCGCCCTGGTGATCACACTGATGGTGCTGGCCCTGATGGTGTTTGTGGTCCGCCTTGGGATGGGCGTGACCGATCAGGTGGAGGCGGCGCTGGCGGGCTCCACCTGGCCCCTGCTGGCTCCCACACCGCTCCAGTGGCTCTCAGGGGCCCTTCTGGGCATCCCCGTGGGCCTCTCTTGGGGCGGTTCGCTGGTTGCTCCGCATCTGTCGGGTGAATCCGACGAGAGCGAAGACACGAAGGCTCCTGTCCAGGCCTAGAGTGTCTGACTCGATCCGCGCGTGCCTCTCGAACGGGGCGGGTGTGGGGTATCCGAACTCACCTGAACCCGAGTGCCAGGCGGCGCCGACGCGAGCACAGCATGACGATGGCAGGCAAATCGACGCCGAATGAAGCGATGCCCGATGTGCAGGCATCCGAGGACACCCGACAGCTCCCCATCGACAAGGTGGGCGTCAAGAACGTGGTCTATCCCATCACGCTGCGTACGCCCGAGGGGGGCACGCAGCAGACGGTCGCCACGATCAACATGTACGTCTCCCTCCCGCACTACCAGAAGGGCACTCACATGAGCCGCTTCCTGGAGGTGCTCAACGAGCATCGAGAGGGTCTGACGCCGGATCGGATCGTCGAGGTCACCCGCACCATCAGGGAGCGTCTCGACGCCGCCGAGGCCCATCTCGAGCTGGAGTTCACCTACTTCGTCTGCAAGCGTGCACCGATCACGAAGATGGCCGGCCTGATGGACTACAAGGTCACCTTCACGTGCCAGAGCAACGACGTCGACGACTTCGTGATGGGGGTTTCCGCCCCCGCCACGAGCCTCTGCCCCTGCTCAAAGGAGATCAGCCGCTACGGGGCGCACAATCAGCGCTGCGAGATCTCGGCACGGGTCCGTTTCGACGAGCCAATGTGGATCGAGGACGTGGTGCGGATGCTCGAGAAGTCCGCGTCCTCGGAGGTGTACGCCGTCCTGAAGCGCCCCGATGAGAAGCACGTGACCGAGGTGGCCTACGAGAACCCGAAGTTCGTCGAGGACATCGTGCGGGACCTCGCCGTGCTGATGGAGAACGAGTCCCGGATCACCTGGTACTCGATCGAGAGCGAGAACTTCGAGTCCATCCACTCGCACAACGCCTACGCGCAGATCACCAAGGACAAGCGCCAGGGTTCGTGAGATTTCGCTAGTACATTCCAGTCAACGATCGCGCTCCCAGCGTGTATCGTGTGGTGTCCCCCAGCCATTCTGGGCCTGACGGATCGGGCGCCACGACATGACGACGCGCACTCCCATCTTCACGAGCATGTTCCAGAGGCGTGTGACGCTGCTCTTTGTGCTGCTCGCGCTGGCCATGTGCGTCGTGTCCGTGCAGCTCGTGCGTCTGACGGTGGTGGAGGGCACCTCGCGTCGGCTCGACGCGCATCGCCCGCTGACACGCGAGCGCTGGGTCGAGACAACGCGCGGCGCCATCCGCGATCGCAAGGGTCGCGTGCTCGCCGAGGATCGCCCCAGCTTCGACGTGCTCGTCGAGTACCCGATGGTGACGGGCGCGTGGGTGTACGAGCAGGCGGCGCGCGAGGCGCGCCAGGAGCACGCCGAGGAATGGGCTAAGCTCGACGTCGCCCAGCGCGACGCGCTGATCGAGCGCTACGCACCGATCTACCACGATCGCCTGCACCGCTTCTGGGACGCGATCGCCGAGCTTTCTAGCACCCCACGCGCCGATCTCGAGCAGCGACGCGCGCGGATCATGTCGCGCGTGTCGCGAGCTGCGATCACGGTCTGGGAGCGCCGACGCCTCGAACGCCTCGAGGAATGGACACGCGAGAAGGAGAGCGCGCAGGAGATCACGCTGCGTGATGTGGCGCGCCCCATCCGAGAGGAGCGCGAGCCGCACGTCATCCTCCGCGACGTCAGTGACGAGATCGCCTTCGCGATGCGCCGTCTCTCGGAAGAGTTCGATGGTCTGCAGGTGCGCGACGGACAGAAGCGCCACTACCCCTTCGAGAGCGTCGAGGTAGAGGTCGACAGGAGCCTGCTGCCCTCGCCGATCCGAGACGAGCGAATCCAGACGGTGCTCGTCGAGGGCGTGGCTACCCACACGCTCGGATGGATGCGCGATCGCGTCTTCGCCGAGGACGTGAAACGTCGCCCGCGCATCGACCCCGAGACCGGCGAGCTCGACAGGGGACACTATCGAACGGGTGACTCCATCGGCGCCTGGGGAATCGAAGAGGCGTTCGAGTCGACACTCAGGGGGCTTCGGGGTGTCGATCGCACGCGTCGCGACACGGGCGAGACGGTTCGCGAGGAGCCGGTGGGAGGCGCGGACGTCGATCTGACGCTTGACATCATGCTCCAAGCGCGAGTCCAGGCGTCACTCAATCCCGACGTCGGGCTCGCACGCGTGCAGGGCTGGCATGAGAACACGACGATCTCGCTCGGCGGGCGTCTCGGTGTGGGCATCGTCGTTCTGGAGATCGGCTCGGGCGACATCCTGGCTAGTGCGAGCGGGCCGACGTTCACGCGCAGCATGGTCCGCAACGAGAGCGAGCGTGTCTTCGAGGATCCGATCCTCGCGCCGTGGGTCGATCGGGCGCTGGGTCGCGCGTACGCGCCCGCGTCGATCGTCAAGCCGCTGATCCTCTGCGAGAGCATCGCCCAGGGCGTGACAACCACGTCGCGCATGATCGCCTGCAACGGCCATTATCTTGAGAACAGGACCGACATTCTCAGGTGTTGGATCTGGCGCGAGCGCTACGGCATGCTCACGCACTCGATGCAGCTCGAGGGCCCGCTCAGCGCGCACGACGCCATCGCCCGATCGTGCCAGATCTATTTCTACACGCTCGGGCAGGAGCTCAATCCGGGGCGCATGGCGCATCTGTACCGCAAGCTCGGTGTCGAGACGGGGCTGCGCATCGGTCTGCCGATCTCATCGGGCGTTCTGGGCACGGGCACGGGACCATCGCTCCAGATGTCCGACGCCATCATGATGGCAACCGGGCAGGGCCCCCTCGGGTGGACGCCGCTGCATGCTGCCAACGCGCACGCGACGCTCGCACGGGGCGGTGTGCTCGTTGAGCCCCGCATCGTCAGCAGCATCGAACAGTCCTCGGATCGGGTCCGCACGATGGATTGGTCGCGTGAGGCTATTGATAAGGCCATGCTCGGCATGGAGCTGGCCGTGCGCGATCAGTTCGGCACCAGCCACCACCTGACCATCGATGGCGTGTTCGAGCCGATCTTCCATGACGATCACCTCCGCATCATTGGTAAGACCGGCACTGGGCAGGCGTCTCCGAGTGTGCACGATGCCGATGGCGACGGGCCCCTGCCAGCTCAGATCGTCCGGCGTGGTGATCACGCCTGGACCGTGGCGCTCGTCGGCCCACCGGGAGGTGCGATCGAGTACGCCATTGCGTGCGTCGTCGAGCACGGCGGCAGCGGCGGGCGCGTCGCGGGCCCGATCGTCAATATGGCCATCCGGGCGCTCATCGACGAGGGATATCTCCCCGACGACGAGCAGCGAGCCAGCGCACGATGAGCGCACACCACTCGAGCGTGGACACCGCGTCGCAGGCCCTGCGCGAGGGTCGCATCACCCCACGCGAGTACTACACACCACGCGGATCGACACGTGCCGGCACGATCCGATGGGCCCACGCCGGATGGATCACGCTCGCGTCCTCGATCATCCTCTCGCTCGTTGGGGTCTATGCGATCGACTTGACCGCGGGCGTCAGCGCGACGGGGCTGGGATACCACGCCAAGCGTCAGCTCATCTTTCTGGGCGTGGGGATCCTCGCGTGCTGTGTGGCGACGATTCCCAGCGCCAAGCTCCTGCGCCAGCTCGCGCCGCTGCTCGTGATCGGTTCGGGCGCGCTGCTCGTCTTCGTGCTCGTGCCATTCGTGCCGGAGGTGCTCGTCGCGCCGCGCAATGGCGCACGACGCTGGATCTCGCTGGGCTTCACCGACTTCCAGCCCAGCGAGCTGGCCAAGATCGCCTACGTCCTCTCGGTCTCGCTCTATCTGCGCAAGCGCAAGAACCATCGCACTCTTCTGGGGCTGATGGTGCCGGCGCTGATCACGCTCGTGCCGATGGGGCTGATCGTGCTGGAGCCCGACCTGGGGACCGCGCTGCTCTTCATGCCCACGCTCTTTGCGATGCTGGTTGCCGCTGGAGCCCGGCTCTGGCACCTCGCGCTGATCGTTGTCGTTCTGGGCGCGAGCGCCCCGGCGATGTACCCCATGCTCAAGCCCCACCAGAAGCAGCGCATCCGCGCCATGGTCAACCAGATCACGGGCGACACGTCAGAGGCCGACGGCATCAACTACCAGGGCTTCAAATCCATGACGCTGGTGGGCGCCGGGGGGGTCGTCGGCATGGACGCCACCCTCAGCCGGGCCGTCGTCGATTTCAACGAGCTGCCCGAGGACCACAACGACATGGTCTTCGCCGTGATCATCAATCGCTTCGGGCTGCTGGGCGGGCTGATCGTGATGGCTCTCTACCTGGCGTGGGTCGGCGGCGCCCTGTGGGTGTCGTCGGGGTGTCGCGACGCGTTCGCGCGTCTTGTGTGCGTGGGGCTCGCGGCGCTGATCGCCTCGCAAGCGGTCTTCAACATGGGTATCGCGGTCGGGCTGCTCCCGGTCACGGGCATGACGCTCCCCTTCGTCAGCTACGGTGGCACGTCGCTCGTGAGTGTGTACGTGATGACTGGGATCATCATTGCTATCGCGATGCGCCGCGAGGCACCGCTCGTACGGGAGAGCTTCGAGTTCTCAGACGATCACTGACCGTTTCGACGCGACGCCTCGAACGATTTGATCTGATCGGTCAAGCTCGCCGCGATGTCGTTCGGGATGGGGAAGCTCAGGTGGTACTGCTCGATCTTCCACGCACCGTGGGTATCGCGCGAGAGCGTGCCCGTGCCACGCGATGTGCCGTAGCGCTCGTTGTCGAGCAGCTCGTCGAACCACGCGTAGCCACGCTCGAGATCGATGACCACCTCACGCGTGCGAGGCGCGTACGTCCACCCCGTGCCGGTCTCGAACCGAGCTCTGGTGTAGCGCTCGAACATCGCCCTGCTCCAGCGTTCGCTGGCGTCGGTGCCAAGAAAGTAGCCCTCGGGCGCGAAGTGCGAGAAGTATCGGTCGAAGTCCGCGTCCGACGCCGCGTCGTGGAAGTCGTCGAGCATCAGATCGATGCTGGCGCGCGCCTCTCCATCGCTCTCTGCGTGCGCCACATCAAAGCGTGTTCCGTGCTGGACTGAGCACCCGGTCAAAACCAGGAATGCCACTCCGATTGTCGTGAGTCGTGCCATACGACCATCCTCCCACCTGCCATGTGGCGCGCCAAGTGTGTACGCTGAACTCCATGGAGCCGCTCGCACCGACACAGGAGTTCCTCGACGCCTGCTCGTCCTTTGGCATCGAGTGCGAGCCCGATGAGCTCACAGGGCTCGGGGTGTTCCTCGCGCGACTCCTCGAGGCCAACAATCGGGTCAATCTCACGGCCATCCGCGATCCCGACAAGGCCTGGATGCGCCACATCTTCGACGCCCTGACCATCCTGAGTGTGCTGGGTGAGTTGCCAGGGGGCAGTGCCGTCGCCGATGTGGGCACCGGTGGAGGGGTGCCGGCTATTCCGCTGGCCATCACCAGACCCGACTGGAACGTCACCTGCATCGAGTCCACCGGCAAGAAGTGCGAGTTCCTCCGCCAGATTGCGGGCGAGATGGAGTTGGCGAACGTGCGTGTCGTGCAGGATCGTGCCGAGGCAATAGGACGTGATCCGGGATTCAGAGAGAGCTTCGACGCCGTTCTTGCACGTGCCGTGGGGCGTATGAGGATCCTGGCCGAGTACACCATCCCGCTGGCCAAGCCCGACGGGCTGATCGTGCTCACGAAGGGCGAGAGGGCGCGTGAGGAGATCGAGGAGGCCCACCAGGCCCTGTACCTGCTCCACGCCGATGTTGGGGCGACGGTGTCCACGCCCACGGGCACGCTTGTCGTGCTCCACAAGACCCGCAAGACACCAGCGAAGTATCCACGCGCGATCGGGGAGCCAACGCGCGATCCGCTGGGGTAAGCACCCCGAATGGATCCCGAACGAGCTAGGATGGGGGCATGTCGTTCATGCTCGACAACGTGCTCGCGCCCGACGGCCCCATCGCGCGCCGTCTCGGTGACGCGTACGAGCATCGACCCCAGCAGCAGACGATGGCCAACGCCATCAGCGAGACGATGACCAGGGGCTCGCATCTGCTCGTCGAGGCGGGCACCGGTGTGGGCAAGTCGTTCGCCTACCTGCTCCCCGCGGTCGAGCGCATCACGCGTCACGGCGAGCGTGTGATCGTTGTCACCAACACCATCGCGCTCCAGGAGCAGCTGCTCGACAAGGACGTCCCGCTCCTGCAATCCGTCATGCCGGCCGAGTTCAGCGCTGTGCTCGTCAAGGGGCGAGGCAACTACCTCTCGTTGAGGCGTCTCGAGCTGGCGTCGCGTCGCCAGCAGATCCTCTTCCCCGACGCGGTCTTGAGACAGTCGCTGCACGCGATCGAGGAGTGGGCATATCAAACGGACGACGGCACGCTGGCCACGCTGCCACAGCTCGAGCGCCAGGGTGTGTGGGATCGTGTGCAGAGCGACTCGGGCAACTGCATGGGCAGGCGATGCCCGCAGCACGAGAGCTGCTTCTACCAGCGCGCACGACGACGCATGGAGCGCGCCGATCTGCTGATCTGCAATCACGCGCTCTTCTGCAGCGACCTGGCGCTGCGTTCGCGCGGCGTTGGCTTCCTGCCGCACTACGACCACGTCATCATCGACGAGGCGCACGCGCTCGAGGATGTCGCGACCGAGCACTTCGGCGTGTCACTCGCCGAGGGACGCGTCTGGCACCTGCTCTCTGTGCTCTGCCACCCTCGCTCGGGCAAGGGCTTTCTCATGGGTCTTCCCGTGCAGGACGAGGGCGACACGCTGCTCGATCAGACGATCGGCTCGGTCGTCGAGGCGCGCGAGTCCGCGGAGCGACTTTTCGCGAGCGTCTGCGATCTCGTGCTCGGCTCGGGCGCGAGTCCCGAGCGGGGAGAACGCACGCACAGGTTCCGCGAGGCGCCCGGGTTGGCGAACACGATCACGCCCGTCTTCGCGCGTCTGGCACTCCAGCTCAGACGCCTGCGCGAGGTCGTCCAGCAGGAGGAGGACGCGTTCGAGCTGACCTCCTACGCCCAGCGCGTCGAGGAGGTCGCTCTCCAGAGCGAGGTGCTGCTTGAGCAGCAGATGCCCGGCAGCGCATACTGGGCGCAGGTCAGGACGCTGTCTCGCGCGCACACGTCAGGGCTAACAACGCGCGTGACACTCTCCTGCTCGCCCATCGAGGTTGGGCCGGTCCTGCGCGAGCACCTCTTCGAGCCGGACTGCTCCGTCACACTCACGAGCGCAACGCTGACGACGCGCGACAACGACTTCGAGCACATCGTGCATCGCCTCGGGTGCGAAGGAGACGAGCAGCACGCGCCGGCCGAGACGCTCTCGCTCGGTAGTCCGTACACGCTGGGCGACCAGATGGAGGTCATCGTCGATCGCAGCATGCCCGATCCTCGCGATGGTGGGCACATGGACGCGCAGTGCGACAAGATCCTCGAGCACGTGCGCCAGACCGACGGCGGCGCCTTCGTGCTCTTCACCAGCCTGTCTGCGCTCCGCGCCTCGAACGCGCGCCTGCGCGACGAGCTCGAGTCCGACGGGTATCTCGTGTGCGCACAAACCGTCGACGGACCGCGATCCGTCCTGCTCGAGCGATTCCGCAACTCGGGCAGGGGAGTGCTACTCGGCGCCGCGTCGTTTTGGCAGGGTGTCGACGTGCGTGGTAGCGCACTGCGGAACGTCATCATCACGAAGCTGCCCTTCGATCCTCCTGATCGCCCGGTCGTCGAGGCACGGGGCGAGGCGATCCGAGAGCGTGGAGGGGATCCGTTCATGGATGACGCGCTCCCTCGCGCCGTGCTGCGGTTCAAGCAGGGGATCGGGCGGCTCATTCGCTCGGGCGACGACTCCGGACGCATAGTGGTGCTCGACCCGCGCGTGGTGACCAAGCGCTACGGCAGGATGTTCCTCGGAGCGATCCCCGACAGCGTCCCCGTCAGGATCGTGCCCGAGAACGAGCCCACGATGGCATAGACTCGCACACGTCCTCACGGTGTGTATCCTGCCCTCCCGTCACGCGCCCATCGGAAGGAGACCCAATGCTCGGCGACGTATTCAAGGCCTACGACGTGCGTCACATCTATCCCGACCCGCTCAACGAATCAGTCGTGTGGCGGATCGGGCACGCGACGTCCTCGCTGCTTCGCGATGAGGCGCACGAGGGGGGACGCACGCAGCCGATGATGCAGTCGATCGTTGTCGGGCACGACATGCGTGCGAGCAGCCCGTCGCTCACGGCGGCCCTCTGCGAGGGCATCACCCAGCAGGGGGGCAGCGTGATCGACATCGGGCTGGTGGACACACCGTTCGTGTACTTCGCGATCAACTACCTGGATTGCGCCGGTGGTGTCATGGTCACCGCCAGCCACAATCCACCGCAGTACAATGGGCTCAAGATCTCGAGGCGCCACGCCAGGCCCGTGGGGGAGACCACTGGGCTGGGCGAGATCCGGGAGCGCGCCGCCACAAAAAACCTTGAGAAGCACACTCCGATCGAGACTCCCGGTTTCATCGAGCAGCGTGACCTCTGGGACGCCTATCGTGAGCACGTCCACTCCTTCCTCGATGTCGAGGCGATGAGGAAGAAGCCCGTCAAGATAGTGGTCGACGCGTCCAACGGCATGGCCGCCACCTCGCTGCCCAGACTCTTCGGTTCGTGTGGCGCCGATGTGGACGGGCTGGAGATCGTCGAGATGCACTTCGACAGCGACGGCACGCACTTCGTGCATGAGCCCAATCCGCTCGTCGCCTCGAATCTCACTTGGCTCCAGGAGCGCGTCGTCAAGGAGGGCGCCGATCTGGGTGTGTGCTTCGATGGCGACGCCGACAGGTGCGTGATCGTCGACGAGGGTGGATCCATCGTCGGGTGCGACCACCTGACCGCGTGGCTCGCGACGTGCTTCCTCCGCGACAACCCGGGCAGCGCCGTCGTGTACGACCTGCGATCGAGCAAGGCGCTCGAGGAGACAGTGCGCGAGGCTGGTGGTCGTCCCATCCAGAGTCGCGTTGGGCACGTGTTCATGAAGCAGGCGCTCGCGCAAGAGGGGGCCGTCTTTGGCGGCGAGTTGAGCGGGCACTTTTATTTCAAGAAGAACTTCAACGCCGACTCTGGCGTCATCGCGCTAGCGAGCGTGCTGGGCGAGCACGCGCGCGACGGACGCGCGATGAGCGCGATCATCAGGCCGATCGCGCGCTACAGACAGTCTGGCGAGATGAACTTCGAGGTCGAGGACAAGGACGGCGCACTCGAGGCGCTCGTCGAGCGATACTTCGATGACGCCACGATCTCCGAGCTCGACGGTGTCAGCATCGACTGCTTCGACTCGCAGGGCTGGTGGTGCAACGTGCGCAAGAGCAACACGGAGCCGCTCCTCCGCCTCAACCTCGAGGCACGCGATGACGATACTCTCCAAGGGAAGGTCGACGAGGTCTCCTCTCTTCTTGGGACCCCGATCGCGCATTGATATACTGGCGATCGTGGACACACGCGTACGCAAGGAGTCGGCGTCATGAAGGTCTCACGCTTCTTCGAGCACTGGGGCTTGGCGGAGAATCCGTTCCGTGCCGAGGAGGCGCGTCGCGACACCGTGTTCCAGCGCCTCGACGTCGATACTAGCACCCACCCCGACTTCGACAAGATCCTCGGCGAGCTCGAGCACCCGTCGACGTCGATCGTCTTCGGAGAGAAGGGCAGCGGCAAGACCGCCATCCGCCTCCAGCTGGCCAAGCGCATCGAGGCGTTCAACGACGCGCACCCATCGAGGCGCATGTTCCTCATCGCGTACGACGATCTCAACGCCGGGCTCGACACCTTCCTCGCCTCCGCGGAGCGCAGGCGTGGCGACGATGACGCGAGCCTCCTCAGGCAGCTGCGTCTCGTCGATCACATGGACTCGATACTCCACACCGCGGTCGTGCGCATTGTCGATGGCGTGCTCGGGGATCCCCGCTCGAGCAAGAACGCTTTCGGCACAGACGACGCCAAGCGCATCAAGCAGTCGGACGCGACAACCAAACGCGATCTGCTGCTCCTCCAGTCGCTCTACGATCGCTCAGAGGAGGCGCCATCTCGGACGCAGCGCCTGCAGCGCGTCCTCAAGGCGCCTGGAGCCAAGAATCGGATCGTCTGGGAGGCCATGGCCGGGCTCGGATGGATCCCAGCCGTTGGTGTGTACGCCTATGACCGACTCCTGGGCATTCCGGGTCCCTACTCAGAACTCGGTCTGTGGCTGACCTACATTCTCGGTGGACTCTGGCTGCTGGCCATGCTCAAGTGGCTGCTGGTTGATTACACGTTCCGTGTCGCAGGCCTGCGCAGGGTCTCGCGTCGTGTCAGCGGGCAGCTGCGCACGCTCGGGCGCTCCATGGGCTCACTGTCGCGCTCCTTCTCGAAGCTCCCCCGCGAGGACATCGCCTCCAGCGTGCTGCCCACCGACGATTCCGACGAGCCGCGCTACGAGATGTTCGACAGGCTCCAGCGCGTCCTCTCGGTGCTGGGGTACACCGGCGTCTGCGTGATACTCGATCGCGTCGACGAGCCGACGGCCGTCTCTGGCGATCCCGACAGGATGCGCGCCGTCGTGTGGCCCATGATGAACAACAAGTTCCTCCAGCTGCCCGGCTGGGGCTTCAAGATGCTCCTGCCCATCGAGCTGCGTCACCTGCTCTTCAGAGAGAGCTCGGCGTTCTTCCAGGAGGCACGCCTCGACAAGCAGAGCATGATCGAGCAGCTCGGGTGGAGCGGCGCCACCCTGTACGACCTCTGCAACGCTCGATTGCGCGCGTGCCAGGCGGATGGGGCCGAGTCACGAGCGTTGCTCGATCTGTTCGAGGACGACGTCACGCAGCGCGATCTCGTCGACTCGCTCGACCAGATGCGACAGCCACGCGACGCGTTCAAGATGCTGTACCAGTGCATCCAGGAGCACTGCAATCTCGTCACGGACGAGCAGGAGGCGTGGCGTATTCCCAGGCTCGTGCTCGAGCAGGTGCGCAAGCAACAGGCCGATCGAGTGCAGCAGCTCTTCAGGGGCCTGCGCCCAGCCTGAGGCTCACTCGCCAGGAATGTACGAGATCACGCCCTCCCAGGGCGACGAGGCGCTCGCATACTTGCGCTTCGGGATGCGTCCACTCAGATAGCTCTGGCGGCCAGCGAGGCAGGCGTGACGCATGGCGCTGGCCATCGTGACAGGATCGCGTGCGTGCGCGACCGCGGTGTTCAGCAGCACGCCGTCGGCGCCGAGCTCCATCGCGATGGAGACATCCGAGGCGCTCCCCACGCCGGCGTCGACGATCACCGGAAACACCTCACCGGACGGTTCCTTGAGCAGCTCGAGACACAGCGCGATGTTCCGCTGGTTCAGAACGCCTTGTCCCGACCCGATAGGGGACCCGGCGGGCATCACGCACGTTGCGCCGGCCTCTTTCAGGCGCAGCGCCGCGATCGGGTCGTCACTCGTGTAGGCCAGCACCTCGAAGCCATCGGACACCAGCTCTCGGCACGCGTCCAGTGTCCCGACCGGATCGGGCAGCAGCGTCTTCTTGCATCCGAGCACCTCGAGCTTGACCCAGTTCTGGCCGCTGTTGTCGAGCTGCTCGAGGATCTCGCGTCCCAGGCGCGCCACACGCACGGCGTCCTCACTGGAAAAGCAGCCGGCGGTGTTCGGCAGGATCGTGTAGCGATCCAGATCGAGCGCGTCCAGCAGGCTCTCGCCCTGATCGTTGTAGAGACGCTCTCGACGGACGGCCACCGTGATCGCCTCGGTGCCCGACGCAACGAGCGCGTCACGCATCAGCTCATTGGATGGGTACTTACCCGTGCCGAGAATCAGCCTGCTTGTGAGCGTCCGCGAGCCGATCGTGATGGGATCGAGTTTCGGCGCGCTGCCCGCGTCGGCAGAGTCTGTTGTCGTTGCTGTGCTCATGATTCCCTGGCGTGCTCACCCGCCTCCGACCAGTGTGACGATCTCGACGACGTCTCCATCCGAGAGCGTGCGGCTCGCGTGTTCACGCTTGGGCACCAAGACCCTGTTGACCTCCACGGCACAGGGCTTGTCGTCGAGCCCCCGCAGGCTGAGCAGATGCTCGATCGTCGAATCGTCATCGAGGGTGAACGCCGCATCGTTGATGGTGACTCGCATCTGTCATCCATTGTAGCGAGTCCATAAAGAACGACGCCCTCCCGCGAGGGGAGGGCGTCGAGTTGCATCGTGTGTGTTTGGCTGAGGATTGCTCTGCGAGCAGAGCGATTCAGCGGCGGCGACGGACCGCGGCGAGGCCGGCGAGGCCAAGCACGGACGCGACACCAGGTGTCGGCACGACGTTGAAGATCATCTGAACCTCGTCGATGTTCTGTCCATCGACACCGGAGATGACCGCCGAGCCGGTCAGGCCTGTGGCGCCACCATCAAAGATGACACCGCCGGTCGAGAAGACCGCAGCACCACCAGAGAACAGCACCATCTGAGCGCTGACCGGGGTTCCGAGACCATCGATGGAATCGAGACCGGCGAGGAACGAGCCAACGTCCATGCGGAGGCGTGTCATCACACCGCCGCCATCGCCCGGATCGATACCGCTCGACAGCCAGTCGCTGCCGTCAGCCGTGAACGCGGCGACCACAACGGTGTTCGCCGCAACGTGGTTGCCCGCGTAGATGGTGCCAGCACCAGAGTAGGTGTGCAGACCACCCGAGGCTCCGCCAGCGCCCATATTGAACGTGTCGGCACCACCATCAAGGCTGTGCGCGCCGAGTGTGTTCTGCCCGTAGACGCCAGCCGTGTAGCTGTCGCCGAAGACAGAACGATTCATCGACGAGAACGCCCAGTTGCGTGCGCTCTCGAAGTTCAGACCTGTCATGTACTCGAACTCAATAATGTCCGGAGCAGCTTGCAGGTCGCCAGGTGTCACAGCCAGCGATGGCGCTGCCAGCGCTGCACCCAGCGCCACACCCGCTGCGACTTTCAGACTCACATGCATGTCTCTTACCTCCTGATCCCGTGAGAGGATCAAACGACTGTGTCTTCCGAAGAAGACCGTTTCGTGTGGTTTTGGAAGGCAAGTCGTGCTGAGTGTCCAGTCCCAACGCCGGCCAACGATCATTCCGCTTCAACCGAACTGAGGAGAACTCGGCTCGCGATGCGCACCAACAAGATGCGACACTCGCAACGAAATTCTCGTTCACGTTGAGATGGGAAACCGGACCCTCATATCCCCTCAGAGGTCAGGTATGTGACGTGCTTCCTCTACCACTCCTTGAACACAATGTGTGCACCATGCACACACGATCTCAACGTTGTACCCCATCCACCCCCCCTACTCAAGGAAAAAATCGCGATCTGGCTCTGCCAATGCCCCTCTGAAGTTTGCATCTAAGACCAGATATTACCCACAACAGACTGTGTAATATGCTCTGGTGGGGTGAGGTCCATTATTCTGGGACGTGCACATTATTTTGTTGATAGACACTAACTTTAAGGTCATTTGCGACCAGACGCGTTCCAGATCTACACCCGTCGACGCGGACGGAGGCTCTCCGCCAGCGAAGAGTGTACTTGGCGCAAAGTCAAGCTCGGCCCTGTCACCCGAGACGTACACTCCACGCTTCAGTCACCAGAGACCCGCAGTATCCACCTCGATGAACAGGAATCGCAGACATGAAGATTATCGCCCTCCTGCCGCTCGCTCTGTTGACCCTTGCCGGTTGCGTGTCCTCATCTCACGAGGTTGAGCCGCAGCTGCTCATCGGCGTCGACAAGTACCATTTTCCCGTCACGACCGACTCCGACCACGCTCAGCGGTGGTTCGACCAGGGCTTCCAGCTCACCTACGGCTTCCATCATCTCGAGGCCATCCGCTCCTACCAGAAAGCCCTCGAGTACGACCCCGACCTCGCGATGGCGTGGTGGGGCATCGCGTACGCGAAGGGACCAAATCTCAACGATCCAGCTATCAGCGCCGAGCGACACGAAGATGCCTACGTGGCGGCTCAGAATGCGCTGGCGCTCATGGACAGCGCAGACAGAAAAGAGCAGATGCTCGTCCATGCTATCTCGAAGCGATATGCACCCACGCTCCCGGACGATGTCTCGGCGCTGAATCAGGCATACGCCGAAGCCATGAGAGAGATATACAACGACTACCCCGACGATCCCGACATCGGCGCCCTCTACGCCGACGCACTGATGAACCTCCAGCCCTGGGACTACTGGACCTCGGACGACGAACCCAAGGGCAACATCCTCGAGATTGTCAGCGTGCTCGAGCACATCCTCTCGTACGAGAGCGATCACCCGGCTGCCACGCATTTGTACATCCACGCGATGGAAGCAGGGCCCGAGCCCGAGAAGGCTGTTCCATCGGGCGATCGTCTCCTGACGCGGATTCCTGGCTCCGGGCACCTGGTCCACATGCCCTCCCACATCTACGCGGTCGTTGGGCGCTGGTCCGACGCATCGGACTCCAACGAGGCCGCCATCGCGCGTGACCTAGCGACGCTCGCCAACACGACCGACGAGGATTTCTACTGGGGCTACTACGGGCACAACCTCCATTTCCTGGCCTACGCCTCGATGATGGAGTGCCGCTACGAGTCCGCCATGCGCGCCGCTCGACAGCTCTGGAACACCATCCCCGAGGGCTTCATCAGAGAGCAGGGCTGGTTCGTCGAGGGCATCATCCCGACCACGTACCACGTCATGATCCGCTTCGGTCGCTGGCAGGACATCCTGGACGAGCCGTTGCCGGCGCCGTATCTCAAGGTCTCGCAGGCGGTCCATCACTACGCGCGCTCCATCGCGCACTCGGCGCTGGGTAACACCACGGACGCGCAACTCGAGTTTGACCTGTTCGATGACGCAGCCTCGCGCATCCCCGACACCTGGCTTCAATTCAACAACAAGATCAACGAGATCCTGCCGATCGCGCGCAACATGGCCCTGGCCGAGCTCAGATACCGCGAGGGCTCACAGGACGAGGCCATCCGACTCCTCCGCGAGGCGGCCCAGATGGAGGACAACCTCGTCTACGACGAGCCACCCGCGTGGATGATCCCCGTGCGCCATCCACTCGGCGCCTTCCTGGTGGCGATGGGACGCTACGAGGAGGCCGAGCAGGTCTATCTCGAGGATCTCGAGCGCAACCCGCACAACGGCTGGGGCCTACTCGGCATGGAGCAGGCGCTCGTCGGGCTCGATCGATTCGATGAGGCGGAGGAATACGCACGCCAGCGAGAGGAGGCGTGGTGGCGCGCGGATGTGGAACCAACCTCCTCGTGTCTGTGCGAGCCCGGTGTGACGTTCCAGTAAACCGAAGATCAGACGGAAACCGAGGCCCGTTCAGTCGTTCAGCGGTTGAACGGGTACTCGTTTATCCAATGGAATCCACGCTTACTCAGCAGCGGGTTCTCGCTCTGTCGAACCAGTTCGATCCGCACCGAGCGCCCCTCCAATAGCCCCTCGATGTGAAGTGAGTGATCGTCGAGCGTGAAGTCCAGAGGGTTCTCCTCAGGAGGTGTGCCGCCACGATCGAAGAGCGCGAGCGTGCCCGCCTCCTCATCGAGTTGCATTCGCATGCGCACTCCACGTCCGTCGGCATACTGCAGCGTCACGGCATAGGGCGAGTTGAACCCTACACGCACGAGCCGCTCTTCCAGTTCAAGTGCCGCGCCGCTCGAGCCATCGAGCTCGAACTCGCTCACTGTGTAGATGCCCGTGATGGCATGCGGTTTAAAGTAGTGGGGGGAGTTGAGATATCTCTGGCTGTTTGTGCTTACGAACGAGACAGTGAGTCCGATGATGATGACAGCCTTGGTGATCAAGAGTCCACGTCTGACCACGGTGGAGCTGTGCCAAAACGGGGTCATCGTGCGTGGCGAGACTGGCACATTGAGATAGAACAAGCCTGCCAGACGCGGCAGGTCCGCTGCCACGAGGTACAGCGCCAGCACGAGCAGGTGGAGTGAGAACAGCTTGACGGGCACGTCATAGAACAGGTTCATCAGAAATACATTAAGCATCACGCCGCTGGCTACCAGCGCTCCCAGAGTCGTGGTGCGTCGGAAGAACATCAAGTACCCCCCGGCAAGCTCTGATAACCCAGCGAACACCTGATACCCAGCGCTGGCACCCATGAACGTCCACATCAAGCCCATAGGTGAGGAGTCGCCGTATGACTGGATCATTCGATCCGGCGCAGGTGGTACGAACTGGAGCGGAAACACCTTGATCCAGCCGTAGACCAAGAGGAAGAACGCGAGGTAATAGCGCACCAAAACTCTCATGATCTCCGTCGATCGCTCGCTGATCGCCTGGCGATAGCACATAGCGGTCCAAGTCAATCCAACGCCGATCGCGACGGACAGATTGACGAGCACCTCGAGATAGTCGAAGGTGCGATCGCCGCTCCCCGTCGCCTGCGTGGATGCCTGGACATCGAAGACTACTCTCCCTACCAGCAGGACCACCTCATTCTTCGCGCTCGAGTACTGCGTGGCGGGCCATGTCAGGATCGCGCCAAGGCTTGGCAGCGAGGCGAGCCCCGGGAGCTGCGCGAGATACCCGAGCAGGATCGCTGGGAACGGCAGCACGTACATCACCACGTACACCATAAAGACCCGGTGGAGTGGTCGGGTGAGGTGTGCCAGCGCGTCGGTGCGCCGAGCAGGCGAGCCGGGCGCGTCAGTGCGCGCATCTGATTCCACTCGATCCAGGGGCTCGTCCGCGTCGAGAAAGCGATCTCGCAGCTCAGGCGTTGGCATCATGCATGTCTGGCGTCGTCCGAACCATCGATACCTGTTCGAGGCGATCCACGAGTAGAGCGCGTCCCGCAGCGACGGTGGTATCAAGAATGCAATCCAGAGCAAGCTGTACGGGAAGCCTAGATGAAGCGCCACACGAATCGCAGCGGCGGATCGAACATGGACTCCCGCTCCGTCTACGAGAACAACGCTGTCTGGCAGGCTGGGGCTCTCCGTCGAACCGATGAGCGTCTGCGCGGCGTTCGACTGCAACGACGCGTACCTGAATCGATTCTTCCGGTCATGCCGGATCACCCACTGGACGCTGGAATCGCAGAGATTGCACAGCCCATCGAACAGGAGCACCGGGCCCTGGTTGGCACCATCTGGCGCCTCTGGTGCTCGCGCGCTCGTTGAAGTATCGCTCATGCACACATTCTACGCGGAGTCCATCCGTCACTGCCCGCACAATCCTCACAGCTTCACACGGGTCCCGAACAGCTCCACACACGGGTCGAAATGAGCGGCCCAAACCGCTTGGAGACATGCGGCCTGAATTGGATTCTTCATGCACTTCCGGGCTCACATGCAGTGAGGGGAAGCACAAGGAGAATACGATGAACCGCTTTAGGGATGCGCGTCGCGCAGGGCTCTTTGGTTTGTTGGCGGCAATGGCTGTGCCGTCATACGCATTGGCACAGGACACGGTCACGCTTACCGGCATCGTTCGAGACTTTCGTGAAGGCGATGTCGCGGGCGGACACCCAGACTTCGAGCTCCCTGGCGGTATGAGCGTCGGGCATGTTCTGGGTTTCGTACAACCCACACTCGGCACAGACGGCAAGCCGCAGCTCAATCCGGGCGGCGGTCGCAAGATGGCCGACGAGTTCAAGGACGCCGATGGCAATCCAGTTGCGCCGCACCTGTGGGGCACGGCGTACACAGACGCCCGTGGTGATCACGAGGGCACGTTCATCAAGGGCGCCAACGACGGATACGTGGAGTCGGAAGACTCGTTCCGTCAGTGGTTCAACGATGTGCCGGGCATCAACGTCTCTGCGCCGCTCGACATCGAACTCGCGCACGATTCCAGCACTGGCAACTACGTCTTCGATTCGGACACCGACGGTATCTACAAGTCCATCGGTGGGTTCTTCCCGATCGATGGCCAGCTGTTCGGTAACTCGGGCGGTGGCGGCCCAGACCACAACTTCCACTTCACGTTCGAGCTCGAGACACGATTCGTGTATGAAAAGGGCAGCGGGCAGTTCTTCACGTTCACGGGCGACGACGACGTGTGGGTCTATGTGGACGGCCAGCTCGTGATCGACATCGGCGGCATCCACGGACGCCGCATGCAGACCATCAGCATGGACCGTCTCGACTGGCTCGTTGATGGGCAGATGTACCAGCTCAAGTTCTTCTTCGCGGAGCGCAACCGAACCCAGTCGAACTTCCGCCTCGAGACCTCGATCAAGCTCAGGAACGGCGAGATCCCTCCCTCATCGGGACTGTACGACTGATCTAAAACGACCAGCACAGGAGAGAAGCACACGATGCGCGGGCCCACTCCGAGGCCCGCGTTTTTTACGTGGTCAAACGCGGCCTAGGGTTGCTCGCCTGCTGCTTCCGAACCATCGAAACCAGCTCTTGTGTGTGAAGGCTCGGGTTCTTTGGCACGATGCCAATACATAAAAATAATTTATGCAACGTAATAGTTTCGTGCCAGTACCTCCCTGCGTACCACAAAGACATCCTATGGAGGTGATCACGTGAACTCACAAGGCAAGAGAGCGTTCGGCCTCACGTTGGGCGTGGCGATCATGGGCGCGGTGTCGGTAGCTCCGGGTCTGGCGCCCGTCGAGCAAGCGATGGCGCAGAAACCACGCGCGCAGGAGCTGCCGGCACTCGATCAGGCCATCGACGCCGACTTCGAGAAGGTTGTCTCGTCGATGACGGGCACGAGCATGTGGGACATCTATGTTGATACGACATCCAGCAGGGTGATAGGTGTGCTCCCGCCTGACTTCACTGGCAAGCACTATTTCCTTGCGCCCACGATCTCGGGTGGCGTGCCCGGCGCGAACTCCTCGACTATCGACGGCTACATGTTCACGCTGCGTCGTCACGAGAACCGGCTCGTCCTGACACAACCCAACCTGGACGTGCGCTCCACGGGTGATACCGAGTCGAAGCTCTCGCGTCAGATGCAATTCACCGATCGGTTCATCGCGGAGATGCCCATCATCGCCATGGATGGCAAGCGTCCCGCGATCGATCTGACACGCCTTCTGGTCCACAAGAGCCAGGAGCTCTTCCCGTTCTTCCCACGATTCAACGCGGCCGTTACCGATGTTTCCAAGGCAAAGGCCTTTCCGCAAAACGTAGAGCTCGCCTACACCTCACCCGTCCAGGATGGCACCTATGTGACGACGCACTACTCGATCAGCGAGCTCCCCGAGTCGACCGGGTACGAGCCCCGACACGCGGATTATCGGGTTGGATACTTCACCAGGACATTCACCGATCTGGCCAGTATCGGCGATCAGGATCTGACCACGCGCTACATCTGCCGATGGCACATCGAGAAGGCGGATCCCGAGCTGGAGCTGAGCCCGCCCAGGCAGCCCATCGTGTTCTACATCGAGCATACCACGCCGATCCGGTATCGCGCGTCGGTGAGAGAGGCGATCCTCGAGTGGAACAAGGCCTTCGAGAAGGTTGGCATCGTCAACGCGATCGAGGTGTACCAGCAGGACGCCAGGACCGGCGCCCACATGGAGAAGGACCCCGAGGACGTGCGGTACAACTTCGCGCGCTGGAGCACCAACAACCTGGGCTTCGCCATCGGCCCGCTGCGTGCCGACCCGCGCACGGGGCAGATCCTCGACGCCGACATGCTGATGAACGATGGCTGGCTCAGGGTGGCCGTCTACCAGCACGACAACGTGCTCGAGTCGATGGCGACCGAGCTGCTCGACCCCGAGACGCTCTCGTGGTTGGACAGCAGACCCGATTGGGATCCCAGGATTCTTCTCTCCCCGCCCGAGCGTCGCCCCGCTCGCCTCGCCGAGCGCAGGCTGATGCTCGATTCGACCGGTCCGCGCCCGCACGGCGGGCACCCGCTGGCGTCGGCACTGGAAGAGGAGCGCCGTCGTCGGGAGTCGAGCGGCTTCCGAAGCCACTCGAGCACGAGCGCGCTCCACGCGCTCTGCAGCAACGCCAATCATCGCGCGCTGGACACCACTATCGCGTCGCTCATCCTCGACCAGAGCTCGCTCGCCGATGCGGGCGAGGGGGACCTGGATCGTGTTCCCGATGAGTTCGTCAACGCGCTCATCAAGGACGTGATGATGCACGAGGTCGGACACGTGCTCGGGCTGCGTCACAACTTCAGCGCATCGACCCTCTACGACATTCAGAAGATCAACTCGGATGAGATGAGGGGCAAGGCGTTCACGGCGTCTGTTATGGACTACAACGCCGCAAACTTCAACCATGGAATCGGTGAGGTCCAGGGCGATTACTTCATGCCAACGATTGGGCCGTACGACTACTGGGCGATCCAGTACGGATACGAGCTCGATGAGCAGGCCCTTGAGGGCATCCTCACCCAGTCCGTTCGGGACGAGCATATCTACCACGGCGACGAGCACATCAACGGCCCCAACCCACGTGTGCGACTGAGAGACATGGGACGGGACGTCCTCGATTTCGTGCGCATGGAACACAAGATGCTGCAGGAGCTGAGAGGGCGCATCGTCGAGCGGGCGAAAGCGCGCGGTGGAAGCTGGGATCACGCGCGCTTCGCGCTCAACGTGACCCTCGCACTGCACATACGAGACGTCATGACCGCCGCGAACTGGCTCGGCGGCACGTACACCCACTCGGATCGCGCGGGCACCACCGACAGAGCGCCTCTCCAGCCGGTGGAGGCGGATCGCCAGCGTCAGGCGCTCCAGATCATCCTCGATCTCATGTTCCAGGACGAGGCGTTCGGGCTCGACACCGAGCTGCTGGTCCACATGGGCTCGGATCGTTGGCTCGACCAGGGCGAGCGCGCGTTCGTCAGGGACGAGACGATCAGCGTGCACGACGTGGTCCAGGGCATCCAGGGAACAGCGCTCACGCTGGTGCTCAATCCGACCACGCTGCGGCGCATCTACGACAACGAGCTCCTGTCCCGTGACGACGAGGACGCCTTCACGCTCGCCGAGACCATGACCGCGATCTACCGGTCCATCTGGACGGAGCTGGAAGACACTGGTCACGTGGGCGACTACGACGATCAACGACCGATGGTCTCGAGCCTCCGTCGGAATCTACAGAGCATGCATGTGGATCGACTCATCGATCTCTCGCTCCCCGATGGCATGCCCGGGGCGGCGTCGAAGCCGATCGCAGACCTCTCGCTGCTCCAGCTCAGGAGCATCTCCACGACCATCGACTCCCTGCTAGAAGAGAGCGAGTCCTCGATCGACGTGTACACGATCTCGCATCTCCAGGGAGTTGTACATCGCATACGTTCAGCCCTCGATGCGCAGCACATCTTTAATCGAGATGATGTCTAGCGCGTCAATCGAGGCAACACCCTTGCGCGTTGTCGGCGACAGCCGGCAATCGCGCATTCAACCTCGCTCGTCGTTCTCGCACGTCGTCGATGTGAATATGGAGGCTATTGGCACCGAGCCAATATCAGCTGCACGACGCTCTCAATGAACCGGCAACACGATAGCGCATCGCACCCAGCGCCAACGCAACCATCGAGTGGCGTCTCATGTATCACCTCAGCAGAACGCGGAGCTATGTGATCCTCTCCTTAGCACCTCTGCAGTCTCGTGGGTGGGAGCATGGTCAGCTGGATTCCAGATATCGAACGAAACGGGCGCTTGCTCTATCAGGAGATCGTCCGTGTTCTCTCCGAGGACATAACCAACGGCACACTCAAGCCGGGCGACAGGCTCCCGACCCACAGAGATCTGGCATCGAGGCTAGGTACCGCGCGCAGCACTATCAGACACGCCTACGCCGAGGCCGAGCAGCTGGGGCTGATCTCCAGTCAAGTAGGACGAGGCACGTTTGTTGGGCGTGAGCCGACGAATGATCGGTCTTCTCGCCAGTCGAAGGAGAACCAGGAGATCTCCCTGCTCCTCGACAATCCCCTTGGGCAGTTCGGTCCCAACATGCACAAGCACGTGTGCGAGTTGCTCAGGACCGACGATCTCTCCGAGTATGTCAAACGCCAGCCCGTTTCCGGCACACTCCGTCACAGGGAGGCAGGCGCGCGGTGGCTCTCACTCTACGGGCTGGAACGCGGCGCAGACCAGGTCATTCTGACTGCCGGGTCACAGCACGCGCTCTTTCTCACGCTGCTCCAGAATCTTCGTCCCGGGGACACGCTCCTGACCAGCGCGACAACGTACTCTGGCCTGCTCAGGATCGCCCGGACGTTGTCGATCAATGTCATTGGTATGCCGATGGACGAGGGGGGCCTGCTGCCCGATGCGGTTGACGCGATGTGTCGCAAGCACAAGACAAGAGCGCTCTACTGCACGCCCACAATCCACAACCCTCTCACGATGACGATGGACACACTGCGCAGGGAGGCCATCGCCGAGATCGCTCGCAAGAACGACCTGCTCGTCATCGAGGACGACGCGCTGCGGTTGTTCGAGGACGTTGGTCCGCCTCCCATCGCGAGCCTTGCGCCCGAGCGTACCGTCTTCATCGGGAACTTCACGAAGCCGGTGGCGCTCGGCGTCCGGGTCGCGTACGTCTCGGCTCCCGAACACACGCTCGCGCGCATCTCGGAAGGCCTGTTCGTCAACCTCTTCTACACCTGCACGCTCTCGTCGGCCCTCGCGAGCCACCTGATCGAGTCTGGCGAGGCCCAGAGAGTGCTCGAGCCCAAGCGCGTCGAGCTGCGACAGCGCCACGCGATGATCCAGGAACTGTTGGGGCCACACGCGAACAAGGCCATGAGCCCCTCTCTCTACTACTGGCTCGAACTCAACGATAGCTGGAGCCCAACCCAGTTCGTGAAGGCCGCAAGCAACAAGGGTGTGACGCTCGGGCACGCTCGCCTCTTCCACTGGAACGAGCACGTTCCGAACGCTGTGAGATTCTGCTACACGAGCACGACCGGACGGGACGAGCTGCGACAATCGATCGCGATCATGCGTGGAATGCTCGAACAACACCACGCATGAGGCGCACGAGACCGACCGCGGGCCGGGCGAGCCAATCCCGACGGGTGGTATTGGCATTGAGCCAATTATAATTTTTCATAATTGTAATACATAACACAAACCAGCTCTGTGGTCGCTGGTACCCAGTATCCATGAAGATGTGCAGCACAACATGCACGTCGTGGCATCGGGGAGCGCGCGCGATGCTCATTGCGTGTGCGATCGGTTGCCCCACCCTCTCGGTCGAGGCGTTGAACACGCGTCGTCTCCAGGACGATGATCTCAGGGGCGCGGGCCAGAAGGCCATCATCCCGCTGAGAACCGAGTCTCCGATCAAGATCGACGGCATGCTGTCCGAGCCAGAATGGGACCAGGCCGAGGGCGTCGACGACTTCACGCAGGTATGGCAGCACGAGGGAGCCGAGCCCTCCGAGCGCACCATCGTCAGGGTCTTGTACGACCAGGAAAACATCAACGTTGGCTTCACCTGCCTCGACTCTCAGCCCGAGGAGATCCACGCGAAGGAACTCCGAAGGGATGTCTCGCCCGCGGGTGATGATAGGATCGCGCTCGTCCTCGACACGTTCGATGACAACACCAACGGGTACTTCTTCCAGATCAATCCGCTCGGATCAAAGCTCGACGGGTTGATCGTTCAGGGTGGCACCGTCGTCACCGAGTGGGACGGCATCTGGGACGTGGAGTGCACGATCGACGAGAGCGGCTGGATAGCCGAGATCCGCATCCCTACCAAGACGGTCTCGTTCGACCCTGGCAACGACAGCTGGGGCATCAACTTCTCCAGGATGATCCAGCGCCTCGATGAGTACAGCCGCTGGTCATCACCATTCCGCAACACGCCCATGCTGAACCCTGCCACAGCGGGCCAACTCACCAATCTCGCAGATCTCGAGCAGGGCAGTGGGTTGGAGTTCAGGCCCTACGCGCTGATGCGTCACAACGCCGACACGGGTGACACCGATGTCACGATGGGTGGCGACATCTCGTACAGCATCACCCCAGCCATCACCGCGTTGCTGACATTCAACACCGATTTCGCTGAGACTGAGGTGGATGACCGCCGAGTGAACCTGACACGGTTCCCTCTCTTCTTCCCCGAGAAACGTGACTTCTTCCTGCAGGACGCGGGCATATTCAAGTTCGGTGGGCTGAATCAGGACCCGATCCCGTTCCACTCGCGCAGAATCGGGATTGTCGCCGGGCAGCAGAAAGACATCCTCGCGGGGTTCAAGCTGACCGGGCGCACCGCGAACTCCGAGTTCGGCATCCTGGACGTGCAGATGGACGACGACTCGATGCTCGGTGACAAGAACCTGCTGGTCGGTCGCTACAAGCATGACCTCAGCGAGACCATGAGCGCGGGTGTCATCGTCACCAACGGCGATCCTTCAACCACCGCCGACAATACCCTTGTTGGTGGTGATTTCAGGTACGACAACCCCTCCTTCAATGGGACAAACCGCCTCGTCGTCAATGCCTGGTACCAGCACACGTTCTCACGCGACAACCCCACCCTCTCAGACGACGATGGCTCGGCCGTTGGTCTGGGTGTGATCTACCCGAACGAGCCCTTCAACGCCACGCTGTTCGTTGCGCAGGTCGAAGACGAGTACAACCCCGCTCTCGGTTTCTCGGCGATTCGAGGCATCCGCTCGTACGAGTCCAGCGCACGCTACCGATGGCGTGAGGAGGGGGCTGGGTTCGTCGATCTGACGGTCGCCGGAGCACACACCACCGATCTGGACGACGAGGTGGTGACATCCAGCCTCACGATGCCTCACCTGCGTGTCCAGAACTCGAGCGGCGACCACGCAGTCGCCTACTCATACACGACGCGCGAGCGGATCGATCAGCCCTTCATAATCAGCCAGGGAGTCACAATCCCGCCCGGCAGATACGACGCTCTGAGATTCGGAGCGGGTGTTGGGACCGCGGTCAAGAGACCCGTCTACGCGACCGTGCTCATAGAAGGCGGCGAGTTCTTCGAGGGGAACCGCGAGGACTACATCTTCAGGATCACGTGGAAACCGTCGCCATACTTCAACACCGAGTTCAATCTGATCCAGAACGATGTTGATCTGCCCTACGGCGAGTTCACCACACGGATCGGCAGGCTCAGGCTGAATATGGCGCTGAACCCCGACGTGAGCTGGTCGAACTTCGCCCAGTACGACAACGTCTCCGAGACACTGGGGTGGAACAGCCGTCTTCGTTGGACGGTCACGCCCGGCAACGACATCTTCCTCGAACTCAATCAGGGCTACGACGACTCAACGAACAACTACCAAACGATCGAGTCGGATCTGGCACTCAAGATAGGTCTGACATTCAGGTTCTGAATAAACGCGTCGCGTGGATCGAGGATTTCTACAGCTCTGAGATTCCGCAGCGTCGTCAGGCTCGGTTTGAATGCAGCACAACCGATCGCAACCATCGGAGAAACATCTCATGCAACTCATCGACCGTATCAAATCAGCAGGATCGCCACTCGTTGCACTGCTCGCGTGCACCTCGGTGTCTGCAGTCGAGCCCGTTCCATTCCAGGATGACCTCTGGGATCTGAGCAACGCTCAGGTTGCTGATCACCTCGGGAGAGAGGCTCTCCAGGGTGTCGCGACACTCAAAGACGTAGAGTTCAAGAATGGGACGATACAGGTGGATGTCGCCGTGTCGGGAGAGCGTTCATATCCCGGGGTCGTCTTCAGGATCGCCTCTTCCGATACCTATGAGCGGGTCTATACCCGTCCCCACAGAGCGGGGCTGTATCCGGATTCGCTGCAATACGCACCGATCTTCAACGGCGTGGCATGCTGGCAGCTCTTCCATGGAGAGGGCAACACCGCCCTGATTGATCTGCCAGCCGAGCAATGGACCACGATTAGACTCGAGATCCATGAATCTCAAGCGCGTGTATTTGTCGGAGACGTCGAGCATGCCCAGCTCCATATCGATCATCTGCAGCACGAAGCACGCGCCGGTGGCATAGGCGTGTTCGGCCCGCGCAACGGGACCGCATACTTCTCGAATTTCTCATACGAATCATCCGATTCCCTAGCGTTCGATGAACCGCCTGCGGTTCAGGAGAACCCGCTCGCGCTGCGCGATTGGGAGATATCCAGAATCTTTCCCACTCAATCGCTAGACCTAAGCACCTATCCTCGCTTCTATCAGGTCTTCTACTCCGGTTGGGAACGCGTCCAGGCCGATCAACGGGGCCTTGTGAATCTATCGAAGCATCGCAAGCACACACGCAATGCTTCCGAGACTGTGTATGCGCGCACGTTCCTGAATAGCGACGAGGCGCAGACGGTACGGTTGTCCGTTGGCTACAGTGATAGTGTCACTGTGTATGTCAACGGCCATGCCGTGTACAGCGGTCGAAACGGCTATCGATCCAGAGATCCTTCTTTTGTCGGCGCAATCGGTCCCTTCGACACCGTGTTCGCATCGCTCGCACCTGGCAGGAACGAGATCATGCTCGCGGTATCGGATTCATTCGGTGGCTGGGGCTTCCAGTGCACAACGGATACCGTGATCGAGCCGGCACTCCGGAGCGACGGGCACGCCACGCTTCTGTGGGAGACCGACAGCGTGTTCAACACGCCCGAGTCGGTGTTGTACGACCGTGAACGCCAGGTTCTCTATGTCAGCAACTTCGACAAGGTAGATACCACAAAAACCAACACGGGCTATATCTCGAAGCTGGCTCTGGACGGTGAAGTTGTCGAGCACAAGTGGGTGCGGGGTCTTGACGGGCCGTGCGGCATGGCTCTTGTCGGAGATAGTCTTTACGTCGTCGAATCGTTCCAGGGGAATCTCGTCGAGATCTCGGTCGAGACGGGCGATGTGCTCCGGCGTATCCCGATCCCGTTTGAGCATCGATTCTTGAACGACATCACGGTATCTCCAGACGATCGGCTCTTCCTGAGCAACACGAGCGATCCGAAGGAACCGAACACGGACGATCTTTATATCTACGAGAACGGTGAGTTCAGGCTCTGTGCGACCGGCACGAGCCTCCATCGGGTGAATGGGCTGAAAGCACAGGGCAATCATCTATTTGTGGGCAACTCGGGTGACGCCACAGTGAAGCGAATGTCCGCAGATATTCCGCGTGTCGAGGTCGATGTCGCGTCACTCGGCGCTGGCATTGTTGACGGAATCCAAACCAGCAGTGACGGCTCGGTGTTGGCGTCACTGTGGCAGGGCAAGCTCTTCCACATCACCACGGGAGGAGAGGTGATTGAAATCCTTGATCTGTACACACAAGGTCTCAACTGCGCTGACTTCGAATATATCGAAGATCGGCATCTGCTCATCATTCCGACATTTACAGGGAATAAGGTTGTCGCGTACACATACGAACCATTCGTCGCACAAGAGTAACCGATCGATGGTTGGGCTATAGTCGGGCGCTTTCCAGTTCTTCGTTTGATTCAAGTTTCGTGACGAGGAGCTCGGTAGAAATCTGCCAGTTACGATCGAGATGGCGGAGTGCGACATTGACATCGTTACGCTCGATCGCATCAATCACCGACTCGTGTTCCGAGGCCGATCTCTCGATGTTGAGCTTCCCTTTCTGGTGAAATCGGTTGTACCTGCGCAACGATTGTTGTGTGGACTCGATCAGCTGGAGCAGGTACCGATTTGGGCAAGGGGCAAGGAGCAGAGAGTGCCATCGATAATCCAAGTCAAGAGCTAGAGGCATGTCCTCACCAGCCAGCCTGAACTCACTGTTGAGCTTGCGCAATTCATCTAGGTGGTCCTTGTCGACGCTGTCACACAATCTCAGGGCGGCTGATTCCAGAATGCAGATCGCGGACGCGAGATTCCGTACCTCCTGCGGGTCGAAGGGGGCGATCACGAACCCCTTGCGTGGCACAGAGAGAACAAATCCGGAATGCTCAAGGCTGATCATCGCCTCTCGGACCGGGGTCGAGCTGACCCCAAGCTCATGAGCAAGGTTGCTCTCTTTGATGCGATCGCCGGGTGTCAGCGAGCCGGAGATCACCCGCGAGATGATCTCCTCTCTAATTGATTCACGGAGTGTCGAGAAAGGGGGTTGCATGGTCATAAAATATATAATATATTCTGCATTCACACCTCGCAAGGCCCTTCAGATACAAAGGTGAAATCGATGAGCATGTTCTTGAGCCGTCTGAGCCATCACATCGAAAACCCCCATTTTCTGACCGGAATCGTGACCAGCAGGCATTCGGTCTATGGTCTTATCTGTGCTCTGGCCGTCATCCTCGGGGGCTGTTTCACTCCCATAGGCGCGCAGATACTCGATCACCCGGCCGAATCGCTGGGGGATAGGGAGCTGGTCTTTCGTGGCATCTTGGCTGGAGACACGCATCCTGACGATCCGGGATTCTGGAACAAACAGGCGTGGGAGGATCGCCTCACGCGATGGTCCAAGGAGGGATACAACGCGGTGATCTGGTACGGCCCAGGTGAGCTGAGCTCGGGCGAGCACGTTCTTGCTCGCCATACTGAGTTTCCTGAGGCACAAGAGCTCACTCCCGAGGCACACCAGCGGATTGTCGACTTCATACGGTGGCGCTTTCAGCGAGCGCACGAGTTGGGCCTGTCGAACTACATCCTTGCGCAGCACTTGTTCTACACCGGCGCGTTCGGTGTCTCCCGTGGGCTGGAGCAACTCGAGCACGAATCCACCGAGGTGTCGCATTGGCACCTCGAGGGGTATCCAGACTTCTGGCGTGGCGGACGCACCGTCGACTGCGGAGTGTGGAACGAGGACACCCGCGCCTACATCGAAGCGCTCTACGCCGAGATCCCGAACACATACCCGGAGCTCGATGGGTTCTATGGGTTCCTGGGCGAACCGATGCCAGGTGAGCGTGGTCGACTGTTCACCGAAGCGATACTACCGGGGCTCCAACGCTCTGGCAGGCAGATGCACTACATCGTCAACCAGTGGCAGGTTCCTCTCGCATCATTCCAAGAGTATGTTGTGCAGAGTGACTACCCGGACCTGTGGCTTGGCTTTCATGGGTACAACTCCGAGAGCTTGACCGACGCGAAACCCTACCCGGGTGTTGTCTGGTGGGCCGAGCAGACAGGGTTGCCGACAGTGTCAGATCTGTACCCGGGCAACATGCTCTATTTTCCGCTCAACTCGCCACGATTCGCGTACGAGATCATTGCCGAGATGAAAAAGGTTGAGGGATTCGCAGGGTTCATCTACTGGGAGAGGCACATTTCCGGTTCGATCCTCGGACCCATGTTCCGTGAGGCCCTGGCGAGGTACGCGTCCAGCGACGAGCCCTATTCTGATGAGCCATGGCTCGAACGTTTAGAAGACGAGTTTGGCACTCGTGCGGCCGCCGAGCACATGCTCGAAGCGTACGACGCGATCGCCCGCGTGATACCTGAGACCGACGCGCTGGTGTACTCCGGTGGAGATGTTCTCCGGCGTGAGCTGCGGTTGCCCTATGAGTTCTTGCTGGGCGAATACCCGTGGAGCTACACGGCATCACCCGCTCGAGGCTCGAGACTCGTCCCGATCGATCACTACGCAAGATTCGTGGCTCGATCCCCATCACGATTCCAAGAAAGAAACGGCTCCGAGTTGGATAGGGCGCCGTTCTACCAGGAAGCGGTGTGGGGCAGCGAGGGGGGAAGCATCTTCAACACGACACCTGTCGAGCACATGTCCCATGTCGTAGAGTTGGGTGTCGCGGGTTCACGAGCCGCGGAGAGCGCCGTTGCTGCGTCGACTCAAAACAAACCCAAGGCCGAGCGGGTGCGAGCACTAGCCAGGGCGTCCGAACTATTGAGCCAGTACTACCAGATGAAAATCGCCGCCGCAGTTGCTGCCCGGGTGTACGCAGAGTCTGGCAGAAGCATGGATCGTGTGGAGGCGGAGCGACTGGCCGATATCGCGCTGAAGCAGTATCAAGAGACAGCAACGTACATGCACGAGCACCTGGATCCGTACTACATCGAGATAAGCGGCTCGCCACTCACCGAGGCGGGGCTTCGATTCCCCGAGCTCATCGAGGCGGAGCAAAGAGAGCGTAGGGACATCGCAGAGATCTTCGGATGGCCCGAGTCAGATACGGAAGGAGTAGGGCGGTAAGCCGTGAGTCGCTTACGTGGATGGCGCTCGCTCGAATACACCGTTGAGCTCGTTGAACGAGGCCGCGCCTTCCAGGCCTGAGAACTCGCCATGTTCCCTGAGAGGTGTAACGGCCTTGAGGAAGCCACCCCAGGCCGCGCGCGCGAGCGCGGATCCAAGGCTGATACGTCGCACGCCGAGCTCGGCGAGATCCATCACTGCAAGGTTCGTTTCGGCACTCACAAGCACGTTGATTGGTTTTGGAGAAACGGCTTGCACAAGCTCACGGATCTGCGCGGGATCTCGCATGCCCGGCGCATAGAGGACATCGGCGCCGGCATCTGAGTACTCGCAGAGACGCCGGATCGATTCCCGGAACGGATCAGGGTGCCCGACGAGGAAGCACTCCGCCCTGGCGGTCAGCACGACATCATCGCCGGATGCCTCGATCGCACCGCGTGCCGCCCGGACACGCTCAGCCGACTCTTCAAGGTCGTAGAGCGGGCTCTCATGGATACCGGTCGCGTCCTCAATGCTGAGGCCAGCAACGCCTGTCTGAAAACAGCGGCGGACGTTTGTCGCGACACCCTCGGGTGTGTCTGCGTAGCCCGCCTGGAAATCGGCGCTGACTGGCAGGCGTGTGGATCGGACAATATCTGATATATGGTCAAGCACCTCATCGCAGCCCAAGGCTAACGGCGAATCAGGCTTGCCAAGACTGAACGCATAGCCTGCGCTCGTCGTTGCGAGTGATTTAAAGCCCAGGTGCTCGAGCAATTGTGCCGAACCCCTATCCCACGGGTTGGGAAGAACAAAGCACCCCTCGTCATGCAGCGCACGAAATGTCAATCGTTTCGCATTAATCGACGGTGCCGTCACTCGTCATTCCCTCTGCTCTGTTGTCTGTTTGCTGTGGGTAGGACTACGCGTCGGATGTAGTATATAAAATAGAGAGTGGCACTGACTCGAGCATGCGGCGCTAGCGGCCTAAACAGAACCTTATTCAGAGCACGCGTTGTTGTGAAACACCCTCAGCCTGCGGAATCACGAGTAGCAGCACCAGCTTCACAGGACGATCAGCACACCATCCCAGTGCAGCCAATGTCGTACTCGTTCTGGATCATCCCGTTCGACGCGAGCACCGAGACACGCGCCTGGCCCAGTGCGTCGCCATGAACATAGCGAATCGCCCCGATATTCCCGAGGAACGCATCCAGGTCTTGATGCACGAGCACTACGGGCTCTCCGGTCGCCTGAAGCCGCTGGTCGGCGAGCGTGATCTCAATGTCCGTCTTGACACAGACACGGGCGGTTCATACGTCGTCAAGTTCGCACATCCGGAAGAGCCGCTGGCTGCGATCGACATGCAGTGCCGAGCCCTGGGGCATCTGCGCGAGCACTCCCGCATGCCACATCTCTATCCAAGGGTGCTACCGACGGGTAGGGGGCAGGCGATCCAGCGCATCGAGCACGATGGGGTGGGCTACCACATGCGTGCCGTCAGCTACGCCAGGGGCACGCCACTGGCTGGTCTCGGAGAGTGCTCGCAGGGTGTTCTGGCGCAGCTGGGACGTGTGGCCTCCGACCTTATCAACACGCTGCAGCCATTCGCGCACGAGGCTATGCATCGCCATCTGGACTGGGACGCGAAGCACTCGATCAATCTCGTGAGAGCTCATGCGCACCACATTAGTGAAGAAGAACACCGGTCCATTGTGGAGCGACATCTCAGCGAGATCTCGCCTCACCTGATCGAGCACCTGCCGTCGCTCCGCATGCAGGTCATCCACAACGATCTCAACGACCACAACATCATCATCGGGCCGGACGACACCATCTCGGGCATCATCGACTTTGGTGACATGGTGCATACCTATCGTGTCTGCGAATTGGCCAACGCGCTCGCGTACCTCCTGCTCCGAGACTCCCCCTGGTCCGACCTCATTGGATCCGTCGTCAGGGCGTACTCGATCACAACACCGCCCGCTCAAGCCGAGGCCGGGACGCTCTTCGACTTCATGCGGCTCCGTCTGTGCCTGAGCGTCACCATGTCGTCTCGCCAGCACGCGATCGATCCGGACAACGAGTACCTGCTCGTCAGCCAGAAGCCCGCTTTAGAGGCGCTGCACAGACTGGCGAGCCAGGACGGCGAGCAGCTCAGAGAAGCGGTGCTCTCGGAGATACATTCTGCACAAGCATCGCACGCGCCGTTGGACATCATGGAACTCCGTGGCAAGAACCTCAGCGCGACGCTCAGCACCTCGTACAAAGATCCGTTGAAAATCGTGAGGGGATCCGGCGCGTATCTCTACGACGAGCACTCGAACGCCTATCTCGATTGTGTCAACAATGTCTGCCACGTTGGCCACTGTCACCCTCGGGTCGTCGAGGCCGCGTCGGCGCAGATTGCTCGACTCAACACCAACACTCGCTACCTGCACGACGCCATCGTTGAGTACGCGCGGAGACTGTCCTCCACGATTCCGGATCCACTGGAAGTGTGCTTCTTTGTGAACTCGGGCTCGGAGGCCAACGATCTCGCGCTGCGTCTGGCGCGCACCTGCACAGGCGCACGGGATGTCGTCGTCGTGGATCACGCGTACCACGGTCACACCCAGACCCTTATCGATATCAGCCCGTACAAGTTCAACGGCAGGGGCGGCTCAGGAGCGCCCGCAACCACCCACGTCGCCGAGTTCCCCGATACCTACCGAGGGCGGTTCAAGCGCGACGACCCGAGCGCCGGCGAGAAGTACGCGCAGTCGGTCGCCGACAGATTCGCGGACATCGCCAACGAAGGCAGAAACCCCGCCGCGTTTATCGCCGAGTCAATCCCTGGCGTCGGGGGGCAGGTGGTGCTCCCGGATGGCTATCTCGAGCATGCCCATGCGCACGCGCGTGCGCACGGGGCGGTCTGTATTGCCGATGAGGTGCAGGTCGGTTTCGGACGCGTCGGCACGCACATGTGGGCGTTCGAGACGCAGAACGTCTGCCCCGACATTGTCACGCTCGGCAAACCAATCGGGAACGGGCATCCGATGGCCGCCGTCGTGACCACACGCGAGATCGCGGACGCGTTCAACAACGGCATGGAGTACTTCAACACATTCGGGGGCAACCCCGTCAGCTGCCGCGTGGGACTGGCGGTGCTCGATGTCATCGAGCGCGAGGGTCTGATGGCCAACGCGCTCGAGACCGGGAAGTATCTCATGCGAGCTCTCCAGCAGCTGTCGAGTTCGTTCGAGCGCATCGGCGATGTGCGCGGCATGGGCCTGTTCATAGGTGTCGAGCTCGTGCGAGACCGCTCGACCCAAGAGCCGGATCCCGAACTCGCCTCGTCCATCATCGAGCACATGAAGACGAACCATGTCCTGCTCAGCACCGATGGACCTCACAACAACGTGCTCAAGTTCAAGCCACCCATCTGCTTCACACGCTCCCACGCGGACGTCTTTCTCGCACGACTCCGCGGATCATTCCAGGCCTTGTGCTAACCAAGGGCGCTCACGACGAGCATGGAATACGGACGCATGTGGGTGGCTCCCCGCTCTAAAAATGAGGGGTTGACAATCAGCACAGGGTGGCCATAATGACAATCAATTGCCAACAACACTCAGGAGGTTCCCCATGAACACCACCCCTTGTATCCACTGCACCCCCTCGGGACACGGTCACGAGCTGGTCTCTCAGTGCGTCGAGTGCGGCTCCGCCACCGTCGCCGGCCTCGGGTTCAACGTGACCACGCTGATGCTGGGCGTCGCGATCGGCCTCGGCGTTCTCGCGTTCCGTCGCGTCTTTGCGCGAGGCACCCGCGCCTCCCTGCCGGCTGCCCCAACGGGCATCTCGCCAAGCAACTAAGATCGCTGGCGTCATGACGACGCGTCGCAACACGCAGCAGCAGGACGCAATCCGGAACGCGATACAGGGCGCCGGGCGACCGCTCTCGATCGACGAGATCCACTCGATGGCGCAAAGAGATGTGCCGGCGCTGGGCCTGCGCACCGTGTATCGCGTGGTGGATCGATTGCTCCAGGACGGCGAAATCACAAGAGTCCACATAGCGGGCAACACGGATCGATTCGAGAGCGCCGAGATCGCATCGACACACCACCATCATTTTCGATGCGAGACGTGCGATCGTGTGTTCGACGTCACGCCGTGTGTCGGTCGTCTCGAGCGAATGCTGCCCAAGGGATTCACGCTGAGCGGGCACGAGGTCCTTCTGTGGGGCTCGTGCTCAGATTGTGCGAACTGATACCCACAGAATCCAGGCGATCAGGCACTTCTAGTAGGTTCTGAGGGCTAGACGGTTGATCACAGGAACCGATCCGCCACGATGCGTGGTTGACACACGACCGATGGCAGCTATCATCACGCCGACCATGTCCAGCCCGCACACCAGAAAACGTAAACAGCCCAAAGGCACCAAACGTGCCGGGGCTGTGATCGTGGCTGGATGAGGCAAGAGTAAGCGCAAGCTCCTCGGGCCCCACCCAAACAGAACGATCGCGTAAACCCCCGGCACTGACCGGGGGTTGTTGTTGTGGCGCCACGCGATCCACCAACCCCACTCAAAACCCAGGAAATCGCCGGTTCTCGAATCGGCTTCTCCGAGACCCGTTTCTTTACTCGGCTTCGCGTGACGCCGAGCCACCCAGGACAGAAAGGAAAGACCCATGACCGACGCCACACAGATCGCCAGCAACTGCCCCGAATGCGACGCCACGACCAGCTTCGCGCGTCCGCCCCTCGCTGGTGAAGTCGTCCGCTGCGCTGATTGCAGCTGTGAGCTCGAGGTGATCTCCGTCGAGCCGATCCAACTCGAGCTCGCTCCCGAGGTCGAAGAAGACTGGGGTGAATAAGGCCACGATCATGCCCTGGGAAATCGCTCAGGGCATGGCGCCAAACCCGCTCACGTGAGGTACAGCCATGCGTATCGCCATGACCCACACACGCCTGCGCGCCGAGGAGCGATTGCTGCTCGATGCATTCGAGAATCTCGGTGCAGTGGTCGAACTCATCGATCTTCGCAGGGTCGTGTTCGACCCGACAGATGTAGCCGATTGGGCGCGATTCGATGCGGTCGTCGATCGATCGGTCAGCCTGACGGCTTCTCTGGTCGCCGTGCGTGTGCTGGAAGGGCTCGGCATCCGCTGCATTAATCCGGCCCGTGTGATCGAGACGTGCAGCGACAAACTGGCTACCAGCATCGCACTGGCCGGAGCGGGCATCGCTCAGCCGAGCGTGCGTGTCGCAACAAGTGAGGAGGCAGGTGTCGAAGCGGTCGAGCAGATCGGGTATCCGGCTGTGCTGAAGCCAACGGTCGGCTCGTGGGGCAGGCTTGTGGCGCGTCTGAACGATCGTGACGCCACGGAGGCCGTGCTCGAGCACCGCAGGACGCTCGGCTCAGCCCAGCAGGGCGTGTTCTATGTGCAGCAGCACATCAACAAGCCGGATCGTGATATCCGGGTGTTCGTGGTCGCTGGCGAGCCCGTCGCCGCAATCATGCGCCATAGCGAGCATTGGGTAACAAACACAGCACGCGGGGCGCAAGTCGAGGGGCTTGAGATCTCGAGTGAGATGGGTGCGCTCTGCCGCGCCGCCGCCACAGCAGTGGGTGCCGATGCCGTTGCGGTCGATGTGCTCGAGTGTCCCGATCGGGGTCTGCTGGTCAATGAGCTCAACCACTCGATGGAGTTCCGCAACAGCATCGGCGCAACAGGAGTGAACATCCCGAGACTCATCGCCCAACACGTGCTTCAGATCGCTGAGCAGACGCGCCAGGCTGTGGGGGTCGGGAGATGAGTTTCTCAGTATCCATCGTTGGCGGCAGCGGTTTCACGGGTGGTGAACTGCTCCGCCTGCTGCACAGCCATCCATCTGTCGCTATCAACCAGGTGACATCACGCCAGCTGGCGGGCCAGCCGGTCCATCGATCGCACCCAAATCTGCGAGGACATGTCGGTCACGCGTACGTGCCCCCGACGGAGATCGAGACATGCGATGTCTTGTTCCTCTGCATGCCGCACGGCCAGGCAGAGAACGCTCTCGATAGCTGGCGAAGCAAGGCGAGCCTGGTAATCGACATGTCAGCGGATCACCGTCTCGATGATCCAGGGGAGTACGCACGCTGGTATGGCTCGCCGCATCCCTGCTCCGCGAATCTCACCGCGGCGGTGTACGGCCTTCCGGAAGTAAACCGCGAGGCATTGGCTTCAGCGGCTCTGATCTCGGGGGTGGGCTGCAACGCGACCGCAATGACCCTCGCGCTTCTGCCGTTGGCGCGAGCCGGATTGATCAAGAGTGTGATAGCGGACGTCAAGGTCGGCTCCTCCGAAGCCGGTGCCGCGCCAGGCCCCGGCTCACACCATCCGGTTCGGGCGCGCGCCGTGCGCACCTACTCTCCATTCGGTCATCGCCACATCGCCGAGGTCCATCGCAACCTCGGGCCCCTTGAGCTCGACGCCACGATCACCGCGATCGAGACCGTGCGCGGTGTGTTGTGCACCGCCCACGTCACACCCCCTGAGCCCGTTGAATTGAAGCGGCTCTGGCAGCTGTATCGCGAGGCGTATCGCGAAGAACCGTTCATACGGCTCGTCGCGGACCGCGTTGGCCCGAATCGATTTCCAGATCCACGGGTGCTGACCGGCTCGAATCACGCGGACATAGGCTTCGCGGTCGACGAGCGGTCGGGACGCGTTGTTGCTCTGTGTGCCATCGACAACCTCATGAAGGGCGCCGCGGGCTCGGCTGTCCAGTCCATGAACATCGCACTCGGCGAGCCCGAAACCACGGGGCTCGCGTTTCCAGGTCTTCATCCCGCGTAGCCAACTCATGAGAGCAGCATGCCAGCTTCACAAAGGAGACACGAGAATGTCCTGTGACATTGTCATGAAGATCGGTGGCGGCCGCGGCATAGATCCGCTCGATGTCGCACCCCAGATCGCCGAGCTCGTTCGCGCTGGCCTGCGAGTGGTGCTCGTCCACGGAGGCTCGCACGAGACGAACAAGCTCGCCGAGGCGCTCGGCCACCCACCACGAACTCTCACCAGCCCATCGGGGCGTGAGTCTCGACGCACCGATCGACGCACGCTCGAGATCTTCGAGATGACCTATTGCGGGAAGGTAAACAAGTCGATCGTCGAGCGATTGCGCGCCGAGGGAATCGATGCTCTTGGCATGAGCGGTCTTGATGGGGGTATCTGGACCGGTCGACGCAAGGACGCCATTCGAGCTGTAGAAGCCGGGCGCACCTTCGTGGTACGCGATGACCTGTCCGGACGGGTCGAATCGGTTGATACCAATCTCCTCCATCTCCTTATGGATGCTGGGCGCACGCCGGTGCTCACACCTCCGGCAGTGACACCAGACGGCACCGCGATCAACGTGGACGCGGATCGCGCAGCGGCGGCAACCGCGACAGCGCTGGGTGCCAGCGAGCTCCTGCTACTCTCGAACATACCCGGTGTATTGCGCGATCCCAGCGACCCCGGATCACTCATCACATCGGTGGACTCCGAATCCACCTCGTCTGTTGTGCGCGCTGCTGCAAAGGGACGAATGGCGAACAAGGTGCAGGCAGCAGGGGAGGCAGTAGCCGGTGGTGTTGAGCGTGTTGTCATCGGGAGTGCCGTTTGCGCGAACGCGATCGCCGAAGCGCGGTCAGGGCGCGGCACAATCTTCTCCGCACCACATGGGGCCAACACATGACAACCCTCACCCCGGACCAGCAACTGCTATTCGATCTTGTCTCGACCAGGAGTATCACGGGCAACGAGCGCACTGCCTCGGAGTGCTTCGTCAGCCACGCTCAGGCCCGAGGATTCGAAGCCGCAATCGACGAGGTCAACAACGCGATCGCTCACAGGGGGGAAGTGGGTGATGGAGTGCGCACCCACATCGTGCTGCTCGGACACATCGATACCGTGCCCGGGGATATCCCCGCGCGTATCGAAAAGGGCACACTCCACGGGCGCGGCAGCGTCGACGCGAAGGGTCCACTCTGCGCGATGCTCTGCGCTGCCGAACGAGCCGAGCTCCCTCAGGGTGTGAAGGTCTCCGTGATCGGCGCGGTCGGCGAGGAATCGGCAGACTCCCCCGGCGCTCACCACATCCGTGATCGACTGAACCCGGATGCCTGCATCATCGGCGAGCCATCCGGCTGGGATGGTGTCACGATCGGATACAAAGGGCGCCTACTCCTTACCGCGACAGCCACGATCGACTGCCACCACAGCGCGGGCCCTGACAGCTCGGCCGGCGATCTGGTGATCCACTGGTGGTCGCGCGTGCTCGTGAAAATTGAGCAGATGAACAAGCACCGCGAGGGCGTGTTCTCGGTCATCCAGTCCACGGTCCGCAGCATGCGCTCCTCGAGCGATGGGCTGGTTGACACCGCGTCGATCGAGGCTGGATTCCGATTGCCGCCCGGCATCGAGCCAGAAGCGCTCGCCAATGAGCTCGCGTCGCTCGCGAACCCTGGGATTTTCACTTTTTCGCGTGCCGGTTCCGAGGACGCGTACAAGACCGATCGCTGTGACCCGGTCGTCAGAGCGCTCTCTGCCGCCATCAGAGAGAACGGTGGGCACCCACGCCCGAAACTCAAGACGGGCACCGCGGACCTGAACGTTGTCGGCCCCGTCTGGGGCTGCCCGATCGCCGCCTATGGTCCAGGAAATAGCGCTCTGGATCATACACCTCATGAACACATCATCCTCGACGAGTACGAGTGCTCGATCAAGGTGCTCACATCGGCCATCAACCGACTCGCCGAAGAGCTCTGAATCCGACAACGCATAAACACGAGAGCATCGAGGCGGTACCGAATCTCTGGCTTCCGTTCCTCATGTAACAGTTCATTGTGGAGCTACCGCTTGTTCTGGCGCTCCTTTTCTCGGGTATTGCGAAGCACTCAATCGCACGATCGTGTCTGCTCGAGAACGCTCGAAGCGATCACTGTGAGCACAACTCGCGCACGCCAGCCTCAGGCACGATCATCGGCTGGTATCCAAGCTGCTCTCTGGCTTTCTCAACGCTCGCCCACCGACGTGGTATGACAGCAGTCGAATCGGGTCCGTATTCCAGACGGGTAGACGGGATGGCGTCCACGATCCATCCAGCGATGTCCCGCACGCGAGATTCCAAACCGCTTCCGAGATTGAACACGTCGACAGATCCACGATCGATGTCGTGCTGCTCCGAGAGGACGCATGCTCGCACGACGTCATCGACGTGCACGAGATCGATGGTCTGCTCTCCGTCACCATGCACGACCAGCGGTGCGCCCGATCTGGCCCGAGCCAGCCAGGTACCTATAAAGTGCCCCTTCTCGGGAGACATGCCGTCGGGTCCGTAGATAGAGAAGGGACGAAAGATCACCGCCGCAGCATCACGAGCGCGGCAGTGAGCCCGCAAGATCGATTCTTGTGCGAGCTTGGTCTGGTCATACATAGCCTCGCCCAGGGTCCGCGCTGTTTCTGTGAGAGGGAATTCAACGTTGCTCGACGCGTAGACCATAGAAGAGCTGAGAAGGGTCAGTCGTGGCGAGACGGGGAGCGAGGCCAACTCATCGATCGTGTTAGCAAATCCAGCCACGTTGGTCGACCAGGCGTCGTTTCGGTTCTCTTCACATTTCTTACCCAGATGAGACACGAGCAGATACACCGAATCGGCTTCGCGATCGAAGATGTCGCGCAGCGCCGCACGATCGCGGACGTCTCTCTGATGGAAAGCGCACGCAGACACAAGATCATCGGGTGGGGTGTCGATGTCCAGGATCGACACATCGCAGCCACAACCCAGGAACGCGCGCGCCAGATGCCGCCCGATGAAGCCGGCTCCTCCGACCAGCATGATGCGCCGCCCTTCCAGATCGATCACGCCGGACCTCCCGCACTCAGTGCTGTGAGAATTGCTTCGGCACAGCTCGCGGTTCGCCGGATTGCGCTGGCGTACTGATCCACGATCTCTGAGTGCTCGTACGTAAATGCGGGGAGCTGTATCGTGCTCGCCGAGAAACGCTCCGCCTTTGGAAAATCTCCGGGTTGATAGACACGCACACGCCCGACGTGATCACCCCGTCTCGGCCAGCCCCCGCGGTACATCCCGTCGTCCAGGGTCTGCATGATCCTGGTCAGGTGCATCGGCTTCGCAAGGGATCCAGACATGGCCTGCGTGGCTCCCTCCGCCACGAGGGACCTGAGGAAGAGATCCGCGGTCAGGCCATTCAGAGACCGCCCGTCGACTCGGATGACGAACCGAAAGTAACCACCCAGACGAGCTCCCTCGACGCGGCGTAGCGGTTCAACGCCTGGACTGTCCTGGATTGCCTCGCATAGACGCGTGTGGTGCATGGCTCGCAACTCGTTGACCTTCGCCAACTTCTTGAGTTGCTCCAGGCCGATCGCTGCCGCGAGGGGGTGGAGTCGACTCTTGAGCCCGTAGCCCGTCTCGACGAACGCCATCGACGCGTTGCTCGTCCACGCCGATTGCTGGCGAAAGTGACCAAGCAGTGCGGCACGCTCGATGATGTCCGCGCGATCAGTAACCAACATGCCGCCCTCGCCAGCAGGAACCGCCTTGTGCGATTGCAGGCTGAAACAACCGACATCTCCGAGAGTCCCCACGGGGCGTCCTTTGTAAGAGGCCCCGTGCGCGTGAGAGCAGTCTTCTAGGATCTGGAGCCCGTGGCGTGAGGCTATATCGATCACCCGGTCCATGTCGCACGCGTGCCCGTACTGGTGTGTCACCGCAATGGCGCGAGTCCGATCGGTGATATGGGTCTCGATCTCGTCGGGGTCGATGTTTCCATTCGTCTCGTCGATATCGCAGAGCACCGGCACGACACCCACGTGCAGCATCGGCAGTATGGTGCCCAGATGCGTATACGCCGGGGCGATGACCTCGTCGCCTGGTGCCAGACCAAGCGCGAAATAGCCCGCGTGAATGGCGCCTGTGCCCGAATGGGTTGAGAGGGAGTACCGCGCGTCGTGTGCCTCCGCGAACGCATCCTCGAACGCCTCGATGATGTCACCCCTGCGATGGAGAGAGATCGCTCCGCGACGGACTAAGTCCAGCACCGCGCGCTCTTCGTCCTCACCGAGACTCGGCCAGACGTGGTGCGGAAGAGGCGCGGTCACGCAGGGCTGGCCGCCAAGAATCGCAGGTGTGCTTCTCTCGTGCTTGGATGCTGTCATCAGTGCCCTGAATAGGGTGTGTTCGTCGGCAGGGCGTGTCCAGCCGAGACTGGATTGTAGGGCACGCGTTCACCAGTCTGTGATTGATGGAGTTTCGGAAGCATCTTGGCTCGGACCGATATAGCTCACCAGACCACGAGAATCCCAGCGACAGCACAGACGCCGACAAAGACCAGGATGGATCATCCGGATCACTGCACAGAATTCGAGTTCGTGATCGTGGGTGGCGGTATTACCGGCCTCACGGCGGGGGGGCGTCTTCGCTCGCGCTGTGTTGTACTCGAGCGTGGCTCCAGTGTGGGCGGGCTCGTTCGGACGATTCACCAGGATGGCTTCTGGTTCGACCTGGTCCCTCATTTCCTGCACGTCCACAACGAGCGGATCCGAGGTTTCGTGGGCGAGATCCTGGGCGACACCCTGGTTCCCATCCGATGCAGCGCGGATATCCGTGTGGGCAGCCGCACGGTGCCGTACCCGATCCAGAATCATGTCGGCGCTCTTGGGTGGTCAGACGCAAGTGTGGTTGCTGGTCAGATGATCGTTCGTCGTATACGCCGAGTATTCGCAAGCAGGGCGCGAACGTACGAGAGACTTCTTGAGCAGACATTCGGACCGAGGTTATGCGATCTCTTCTTTCGACCGTACAACACGAAGTATTGGAGGCGCGACCTGGCTCGCATTGCGCCGGAGGAGATCCGATGGAACATCGCGACACCCACGATCGCAGAGATCCTTGTAGGCCTGTTCCGTCAGGGCCGGAGCAGCAACGCGTACAACAGAGAGGGGTACTTCCCCAGGCCTCCCATCGGCGCTCCAACGCGTGGCATGGAGGTTCTGTCTCGCCGACTCGCAGAGCGTGTGACAGAGATTCGGCGTGATCACGAGGTCATCGAAATCGATCCGAGCCGTCGGAGGATCATGGCTCGGACTCCGTCCGGTGTGCGGATGTTCGGCTGGACCTCGAGATGCCTCTCGACAATCCCGCTGCCGGTTCTTGTGTCGATGATCTCGAGCACTCCCGAGAGTGTGCGTCGCGCCGCCAACTCGCTCGACTGGAACCGCGCTCGTATCGCGGCGATCGGAGTAGAAGGCAATCGTCCGCCTCAGCCCTCCTGGCGATACTGCCCCGACGCCTCGCTGCCGTACTACCGCTTGATCTTTCTCAACGAGTTCGATCCGGCCATGGCGCCTCCGGGCTGCTGGGGGGTGCTCGCCGAATCCACAGAGCCCGCGAACACCGCGACCACAGACGATAACTACCTTCAACAAGTGGAGGCGGCGTTGCGCCGAACCGGCGTTCTCGGCACGGGCGATAAGGTTCGAGTCCGGCGCCTCTTCACGATCGACCCCGCCTACGTCGTCTTCAACCGCGAGACAAAGCAGAGCCTCTCGACGATCCGGGCGTATCTGACCTCCATTGGTATCGATACTGCTGGACGATTCGGGTCCTGGGGCTACTCTTCGATGTCGCGCGACATCGAGACGGGCCTCATGTGGAGCGACACTCACAGAGCGGCGTTCTCGGACGAGAGAGATCCATGATCGATGTACTGGCGCTGATACTCGTCTCCGCGGCTGTCGGCTCGGTCTTTACCGTCGTCGGTGAACGCCTGGCCAGACAACTCGGTTGGCTCAGTCCGACGAACCCGTACTTCAAGGACCACGACAAACCTGTCGCACTGGGCGGAGGCGTCAGCCTTATGACAACGGCCGCGTGTGTCTTCTTGGCATGGCCCATCGATATGGACACGATCACTCGCTTCGCGACGATCGCTGCTATCGGCTGTGGCATGATCGGCCTACTCGATGATCTGAGGAGTCTCTCGCCTCCAACGAAGTTCCTTCTCCAGGCCGTGGTCGCGTCCGCGTTCGTAGTGGGCGTGAGCCCCGCCACGCAAGATTGGACAGGCCTGGCCATGCTCGCGACAGGCGTGGTGTTCGTCATCGCGTTTATCAACGCGTTCAATCTTCTCGATGTCAGCGACGGGCTGCTCCCGGGGGTTTCTCTGGTGTCATTTGCCTGCTTCGCGATGATCAGCCCCGCAATGCGAGAGGTGTGCCTGGTCGCCTCTGGTCTGTGCGCCGGTTTTTTGCTGCGCAACGCACCACCCGCGAGCGTCTTTCTTGGCGACTCGGGCTCGCTTGCCCTTGGCGGTCTGGCGGGCTGCCTGGCGTGGGGCTGGGTCTCCACAGATCCGGTTGGGCGGGCGATCCCGGCGGTGCTTGTATTCGGTGTCCCGCTCTTCGAGCTCGTGTTCCTCATCGTAGTTCGTCAGGCAGGGAGGAAGGCTCCGTGGCACGCGAGCTGCGATCACGTCGCCATTCGGCTACGCTCGGCGGGATTGTCGAAGGGAGCGATCGTGCTCGTCGGGTTGCTTGTTGCGGCTGTTTTTGGAGGCGCTGGAGTCGCGGCCGTGGACGAGGGACCTAGGATCTCGCTTGTGCTCGGCAGTGCGGCGATAGCACTGGTCGCGACACTCGCGCTTCTTCGCTTCGCTCCTGCTCCGAGGGGCGAATCCTAAATCCTGTGCGCATCCTAATCGTCAATATCTACTTCAGACCAGACCTGACAGGCTCGGGTTGGCTCTTCGCGGAGCTCGCGGACTCGCTTATCGAGCGTGGGCACGATGTCGAGGTGTTGACAGCGGTGCCGCACTACGGGCTCGATAGCGCCGCCGTAGCAAAGAGCGAATGGAAGAAGAGCGATGGTGCGGTTCGTGTGCATCGAGTCCCGGTGCACCGCCCGCGTCGGATGACAACATTGTCTCGCGTTGCGAACTACATCTCGTTCTGCATAACAGCAGGTATCTCCGCGTTCCGTCTCCAACCTCCGGATGCAGTCGTCGCTGTATGGCCCACACCCGCCGTGCTCTCAATGAGCATCATCGCTCGGCATTGGGGTGTGCCGCTCGTCTTCAGTCTGCAAGACATCGCCTCCGATTCGATACCACGCAGCCGGTTACTCAGGCTCATCAACCGAACGCTCGAGCGGGCGGCAGTCCGAGCCAGTGACGCCGTTATCACGCTCACTGATAGAATGCGGGAGCGATGCCTTGCTCACGGAGCCTTGCCGGATCGTGTCCATGTCGTCCCTAACTGGGTTGATCTGAAGGAGTTCGATGGGCCCAGCAGCTCGGTGGCGATGCGGCGCGAGCTCGAACTCGGAGATTGTTTCGTTGCGCTCGCAGCGGGCAACATCGGCCGCTATTGCGGATACGACACCATTCTGGACGCCGCCGCGAGGCTGATCGACCGTCCCGACATCATCGTGTTGATCGTGGGGCGTGGGCACGACCGCGCTCGTATCGTCGAGCGTGCGAGGCGCGAGGGCCTTCGGAATGTGCGTTGCGTCGAGCCGGTTCCACGCGATCGTTTACGCGAGCTGTACGCGTGTGCGGATGTCGGCCTGGTTTCACGTGACCCCGCGTTTCGAGACGAGAACGTCGCGTATCGCGCGCTGCCGATGATGGCATGTGAGCTCCCGATCCTGGCAATCACCAGCGAGGAAAATGAGATCGCGAGGATGGTCGTGTCCAACCGCCTGGGTGTCTGGGTCGATCCAGGCGACCCGGCCGCGGTGGCGTCGCACATCCGAGGCCTCGCGGACGATCCCTCCCCGCTCGCCTCGTGGGGCACCAACGGACGCAGATTCGCCGAGCGGTTCCACCGTCGTGACGAAGCCGTGGATCGGTACCTTCGCGTCATCAGCGGACTCTGAGTCAGTCGTGGCCCCGAACGGAATCAGCCGGGTCGCTTGCCCACGAGCAACTCGTGCGGAAACGGTGCGACGCGTCGAAATTCCCATTCCAGTCCATGACGCTCCATCTGCTTCCGGTACCACGCACGAGGACGCAGGGCGATGCGATGCACCTCATCGATGTGCTCCGTTCCATGCGCACGCTCGAAACGCATCTCGAAGCGAACGATCAGGGTATCACCCTCGATTCGACCCGATGTCCGGCGCCAGAATCGGACCCCCGACGCGTCGCCCTCGACCTCATCTTCTGTTGGCGGCACCAAATCCTCAAGCATCACAGATGGCTCGATCAACAGCGTGCCACCCGGCGCAAGGTGCGCCGACAGCGCGCCAAACGCCCTCTCCATCTCCTCGTGCGGCGTCAGGTTCAGCACCGCAAAGAGGCTGATGACGGAATCGAAACTCCTGCCGAGGTCGAGCTCTAGCATGTCTGCATCCACTAGACGAGCTCGCGGTGCGTTGCGTCGAGCGATGGCCAGCATCTCACGACAGTTGTCTACGCCCACCATCTCGCCGGCGCTGTCCGCGAGTGCCGCCAGATGCACGCCCGTTCCGCATCCGACGTCGAGCATGTCACCGACCCTCCGCCCATGCTCGGTGAGGATGCACTGGATCGCGCGTGCCTCTGCGATGATATCCCGACCTCGCGCCGCGTAAATCGCGTCGTATTCATTAGCCCAGCGTCCGAATAGCGATGCGCCCTCCTCGTTGCTCATCATTTCATGGTATCGCTTACAAGCATCGCTCAAGGTGGGATCGGCGCTGGCGCATTGCTAGTTCGAGGGTCTCCACAAACGATCGTTGGCTCGCCTCGCCCAGGTCGCGTTCAGTGATCGGCTTGCACCGCCGAGGTCAGGCGGTTGATCGTGTCTGTGGAATCTGCACTGATGATGTGCACCCGGGTGCTTCCGGACTGGTGCGGAGGGATGCTCCACAAGGAAAGGTCAGGAATGGACTCGCGGAATCGGATCGCCGACTCCTCGTCTCGCCAGCGGATCTCCAGGATCAACGCCGTACCGCCATCGGGAAGCTGCCAGATCGCCCATCGATCACCGACCCAGCCTCCGGCGATCGTCTTGGCGGCGTCGAAGGAATGCCATCTCGAGAGCATTGGAACAAGGCCACCGATGCCAAGGACATCGGTGAAGGTGGGCGGTGTATCCAGCATGTTGTCGGCAAAGCCGCTCGCGACGGGGTCCTGTTGCCAGAGCGTGGCGTCTTCGTACCATTGAGGCCGAAAGAACTCCATCGTTGTGGACGGTGGTCGGGTGAGAGTCGGAACAACTTCTGTAAGCGGGCCAGTGTCACCGGCGAAGGATTGAACGAAGAACGAGCCGATATAACGGGGCAGCGAATCCCACATGCGAAATTCGTACGACTCCGACGCTCTCCTCACCTGGACAAAGCTAGCTGGGGGTCTCGAAGCGAGAGAGATGCCGTGAATCGTGGCGTAGCGATAGACGATCGCCGCCTGTATTCCCTGTCGTATGGCCTCGCGCGCACGACGCGCGTCATCGTTTTGAGCTCGACCGACATTCGTGTCGTCTGCTGCCGAATCTGTTCGGTTGTGGTGGATGTACTGAAATGACATCGCGTCGGAAATCTCACCCACCAGTCCAAGCCGGACGTAGGGGTGATCGATCGGGACGGAGTCGAGCACGTAAATTCGCTCCCCGGTTTCGTCCGCCTTGGCGACGCTTCGAAAGAGGTGAAAGTACGCGATAGAGTCGATCCACTCGGCGTCCTCGGGGAGCAGTCCGAGCACTTGAAAGGCCCTGGTCCGGGCGTGTCGAGTGGTTTCTGGAAACGTCGTCTCAAAACTGGCTCGGACAATCTCGCCGAACAATTCTTCAGAAACCGGCTCGAGTTCGATGGGAAGAAGCGGCTCTTGCCCGACGATATCAGAGACCTGCTGGATCAGTTCCGACATCTCGATCGGCTCGAGCTGTGTCCTCCTGGGCTGGTGGGGCGCCGTGCCGTGACCGGACGCGGGTCTGGGCACGTCGCCACTATGGGCAGTGACGACAGCGTTCTCTATGGAGTAGACAAAACCCTGTTGCACTCCATCGTGATCACTATCAGGCAGCGACAGCCGAAGGATGCCCGTGACGTGAGACGGCGCTTCGATGAAGGGGTAGGAAGTCGACGAATCTTCATCGCTGCCCTGGGTGACGTAGACGACCTGTGTGAGATTGGGCGGACTGCAGAAATTACATCCGACGTAGCTGGGAACGATCATGCAGCGGCGCATGTCGCTGAGGCTGTCGAAGGGCGCCATGAATCCGACCATGCTGACGCGGCGTCCGTCGAGTGCCTTCAGCGAATCGGGGAAATCGTGGCCCTCATCGATGAGATTGAGCGGGCGGACCTGGTCGAGCATGGGAAAATCGATCACGGGCAGAGATTCGGAAGGAGCCTCGTCGCTGGCTTCGAAGTCATGCGCGCTAACAATCGGCGCGCCATCTTCAGAGACTGCGCTATCGAGCTGCCCCGCACGCTCGGTGCCCTCGAGATCGGCGGACGCGTCGCGTTCTGATCGATCCCGCTCGCATCCGAACCCAAGAGCGGCGATGAGTGGAAGCAGGAGAAGTAAGGTATTGATTCTCATGATGACTGCGAGCCTCATTCGGTCAGGTGGAGGTCCTCGATGGGGGTGCGCCGGTAGCATGACACCGCGGGAAACAGCGAGGCGGCGGCACCACAAAACGCCATTGTGCCCAGGGCTGCCACCTCGGTGCTGGGCATGCGCCAGGGACTGAGTACGAGTCCTGTCGCGTCGCGGATCGGGGCCGTAGCGAGGGCGAGTCCCCCGTGGCTGATGAGCAGTCCGAGGGCGATGCCCGCGACGGTGAGGAGCAAGCCCTCTAAGAATACGAGCATGGCTACTTCGCTGCGGACCGCCCCGAGGCTGCGGAGGATGGCAATGTCACGTCGTCGTCGTTCTGCAGCCTGGTGGAGAGTCGTCAGCACGGTGAGACAGGCGACCACGACGACGGCAGCCGCGACCGCGAGGAGAGCGCGCTGGACTGGTCCGATGACACCCCGCTGAAAACGCAGGATCTCATTGATTGGGATCGCAGCTATTCCATCGCTCCGATCACGGATCTCGTCAGCCATCCAGAGACGCAAGCCTGGTGTCTTCAGCCGAATGAGAATCGCGGTTGTCTCACGCTCCTGCTGCTCCCCGACCAGGTCGGTTGCCTGAACAGAGGAATGTTTCTTAGCCTCGGCCTCATGGATTTCCCATACGGCTTCAAGCGAGCCGAAGATGGCGCGATCTTGAGCGGTACCCGTAGGAGCGAGGACGCCACATACCCGGTACGGGAAATCGCGATGAATCTCGCCGCCGGGCACATCGACGAGTCCGTGAGTGCCGAAGAATGTCTCTCCGACATCGAGCCCGGTGGTAGCCGCGACATGGCTGCCCAGGACGACTTCAAAGCTGTCTTCGAATATGCGACCTCGCGCGAGCTGAAAGAACGGTTGTTCGTCCCGATCGGGCAGATCGAAGAAATGCGGTTCCGTGCCGACGATCCGGTAGCCGTCATAGTTGTCTCCAAGCCCGATGGGCGCGGCCCAGAGCACTCGGGGGTCACGCCCAAGTCGCTCATACTCGGTGTACGGAAGATTCCCCGTGGGTGAGTCGAGGTGATAGACGCTGGAGAGCACGAGCTGGAGTTGGCTCCCCTTTCCCCCGGCGACGAGATCGTAGAGCCCGGCCTCTTTCGAGAGAGCACGCTCGGATTCGTGTCGCAGGGCAAGCACCGTGCAGACCAGCGCCGCACCCAGAGCGATGCTGGCCACGGTCAGCATGGTGACAAGCCACCGAAACTTCAGGTATCGCCATGCCATGGGGAGGAAGCTCATGCGACCCGAGCCTCCTCTTCCGGTGCGATAGCGACGGCGTGGACGAGGTCGGCGCAGTCGAAGTTGCGCGGCAGTTTCGCAGCGAGCGCGAGGTCATGTGTGACCATGAGCAGCGTGCGCCCGTCTTCGGCGGCAACCTCGAGGAGCAGGTCGAAGATCTCTCCTCCGGTTTCTGGATCCAGTGATCCGGTCGGCTCGTCGGCGAGCAGGATGGAGGCACCTCCGGCTACGGCACGGGCGATGGCGACGCGCTGACGCTCACCGACGGAGAGCTGGTCCGGTCGCGCATGGAGACGGTGACCTAGTCCAACGCGGTCCAGGATTTCAATGGCCTGTTTCCGCAAGTTGGTCCCTTTTCGGGCGCCGAAACGCAAGCCGATGGAGACGTTCTCGATCGCTGTGAAAGGAGCGAGAAGGTGGAAGGACTGGAAAACCAAACCGCAATGAGCGCCGCGGTGCCGATCGAGCTGCGCGTGGCTGAGGGTAGCGAGGTCGGTCCCGGCGACGTTCACCTCGCCCTTATCGGCGCGGCGCAGACCGGCGATGAGGTTCAGCAGAGTGCTCTTTCCACAACCGCTCGATCCCGTGAGAGCGACCGTTTCTCCCGCCGCTACCTCGAAGACAGGGAGATGAAACCGCACGCTCGAGGACTGATTCGCATTTCCGAGGCGCAAGGAGACGTCGCGCAAACGGATCATCGTGCACACTCCGTCGGTCTTACGCCTTGCTGTGGTCGCCGCTGGCTCATGGAACTCATGGGTGATGGTGTTCCTCTCCCTCACCGTGATCGTGGTCATGATCGTCGTTGGCGTGAACGTGGGGCACACCCGCCGCTTCCATGAGGTTCTCAATCACCGGGTGTAACCCTTGCACCATGGCCACCAGAGATTCATCGTCAGGCTCGGAGGCGAGACTCTCGATAAGACTGGCCAGGTCGACCAGGAGCGCTTGCACACGCTGGGGATCGCTGGCATTGGAGGGAACGGATGACGGAGAGACTGCTCTCCCGGCCTCAAGCAGCTCGGGAAGCTCCTCCCTGAGCGAGGTGAGCTCCCCGGCTCTGGCGTGGCCGGCTGCGTGGAGGGCAGCTTCGTCGAGGTGTGCGAGCTCAGGCCAGGAAACCGGTTTGTCGGCAATGCCTGTCCCTTCGGGTGCGCATGAGCCTGTGACCACGACCAGACACAGGCACAGGAGGTACATCACTCCGCGCTTGGCAGCGAGGGATTGCGGAGAACGGTTGAGGATGCAGAGACTCATGATCAGGCCCTCGATTATTGACAATAAACTGCCAATAGTGCCTCTGAGTGTATGTTGGGAGGTTATCGACTGTAAACCCGATCGGCGGCGACAAGCCTGTCGCCGACCCAGTGATGTTCTATTACGAGGCCCCAGCCCGAGTTCTGCGAGAGGAGTTTGACTCACAGTTATAATAGCTGTAAGATATATATCTAGGAGATATATATGCCGCGGCTCAATCGCACACGATTCGCAATCCTGGGGATGCTCACCTCGGGCCCGAAATCGGGATATGACCTCAAACGAGAGTTCGAGGAGCGTATCAGTCACTTTTGGAACGAGAGTCTGGGCCAGATTTATCCTGCGCTGCACAAGCTACATAAGGATGGATTGGTCGCGGTCAGAGTGAAGCGCGACCAGGGGCGCCCTGAACGGAAAGAATACCGCATAACGAAATCAGGCAGCGAAGCGCTTCGAACTTGGCTCGAACACCCCGCAGATCAGCCAAGCGTACGCAATGAGATGCTGCTCAAGGTGTTCTTCGGTCCCGCTCAAACGCCGCAGCAGGTTCTGCGCCATGTAGACCGCCTCGAAACTCACGAGCAGGAAACACGAGTTCTCTTTAAGTTTCTGGAGGGCGAGATCGACCGGCAGGCACACTCTCCAGAAGAGAGGGTGTACTGGAAGCTCGCGTTATCGTCAGGTCGCTACATGAACAGGGCCAGGCTGGCATGGTGTCGTGAAGCAAGGACAGCGATCGAGTCCCTGTGTGGAGAGATGCCATGCAAATAAGTGAGCCATCACCAAAAGGTAACGCCAGCCCGTTGATCGGGGTGTTGTTATTGATCGGAGGATCATTCTCGCTTGCCTTTGGCCAGGGGCATTGGCCATCTGGATCGCTCGTCATCTGTGGCGTCGCGTTGAGCGCCAGGTTCTTCGATCACACTAGGCCACTGATCGCCTTGCCAGTATTTGTAGTGGCACATGTGCTCGTCTGGGAATGGTCGTACGCTGGTATGGTTCCGCTCCCTGTATTCGCGAGAATCGCGATGGAATGTGGGATTTCGCTGGTTTTGTCTCTGATATTTGTCCTGAGTCGGTGGACAACGATTTCCTGGGGTTCCGTAGCCAGCACGCTGGTCTTGCCGTGCGGCTGGGTCATGTTCGATCTGTTGACTGCGCGATTTAGCCCTGGCGGATCATGGGGCAGCATCGCATACAGTTTTGCGGATTCGATTGTCGTGTCCCAAACGGCCTCGGTGTTGGGATGGACGGGCCTTGTTTTTTTTGCTGTTTGGCTTGGCTCGTTGCTCAATTGGACTACAACACGATGGTTGCACGACAAAGCTGAAGCCAGAAAGGGGATCCTGCTGAGTATCCTGTTGGTAGCAGCAGTATGCTCGCTGGGGGTTGGACGTATTCTTACGGCCCCGAGTGCACCAAAGAGCCGTGTAGCCTGCGTGATTCCGCCGAATATTTTCAATGCTCAATCGATCGATGCGGTGTGGGCATACACGCGCGGGGTTGAGCGACCCGCGAGTTCTGTCGCGTCGGCGCAATCGCGCATCGAGGAGTCACTTGAAGAGCACTTTATATACGTAGAACGGGCGGCTGACAGTGGCGCACAGCTGATCGTTTGGCCGGAAGCGAATCCAGTGATAACCGCAGCCGAGGAGAGCTGGTGGCTACAGAGGGCTCAAGAGGTCGCTCGTGGCCGAGGTATCTATATCGGCATGGGTATGGTTGTGTACCATCCGGAGTCCGGGGCTCCAGCAAGCAATAAATTTGTACTGGTTGATCCCGCGGGCGAGGTCACGATCGATTTTCTTAAAGCGACACGCGTGCCGGGCACGAATCACGCCAAGGGCGACGGGGTGTTGCCCGTGGTCGCTTCGCCACTGGGGCGGATCACGACAGCGATCTGCTTTGATTTGGATTTCCCGCACCTGATCAGGCAGGCGGGCTCTAAGGGCACCGACGTGCTTTTAGCACCCTCGAACGACTGGGATGAAGCGGCAGAGACCCACGCCAGAATGGCGCGTCTGAGGGCGATCGAACAGGGGGTGGCGATGATCCGCCCGACGAAGGATGGGGTAACAACCATGGTCGATTCGAGCGGGCGCATGATCGGAAAATTACAACTTAAAAACAATGAAGAAGGCATGCTAATAGCAGAGTTGCCCACCGCCGGACGTCGAACGATCTACTCAGCAATCGGCGACAGTTTCGGATGGGCTTGTGCTGTTGTGTTTTTGATATTGCTCTATCGAGCTAAAACGAGCACTTGAACGACGAGCTGGGAGCTACTGGGGAGCTCACACTCACGCCGTCATATCTGCCCTGAAAGCCCCTGGAGAGTGATCGGATAACGACGACATGATCTCTGAGCCTCGTTCCTTGTCGATGCTTATCGATAGCTATCAATCCCGATCCGAAACATGGGTCTCTTCGGGTCTTCTTCTCGCCTTGCGGCGATAGCGTACTCAGCGCCCGGCGGGGTCCGTGGGAAGACTCAGTGCATTCGGGCGGAAGGGGAGTGACGCGGGTGATCCATCCCGCAGTTCCGATCCGGTCAGCATGTCCAGAACTCGCTCTCGTATCACAAGGTTGAGCAGGGAATCTCCATTCTGCATGTTCTGGAGCACGATGTACCCGATCCCGATCTCGGGGACGAATCCGACGATGGACGAAAATCCGTTCGTTCCGCCACCATGCTCGATGACGCGCAGGCCGTCGCGCTCGTAAACAAACCAACCAAGCGCGTAGGATAGATTTTCAGCCGTCGGAAAGGCCATGCTAATCCCCGACGGATCGTTCGGAGGAATCGATATGCGTGGAAGGTACGTGTTCTCAAGATGATCGATGTCCAGCAGTCGCTCACCTTCTACGGTGCCTCGACGCAGGTGAAATTGAAGCCATGCCGCGACGTCCTCAATGCTCGCCTCCCAGGAACCCGCAGGTCCAGCCGGACCGATGTCGAAGCGTTTCACGATGCTCGCGCTGCTGTTCGATACCTGGTGCGCGTCGGCGATGTCGTCGTCATGCGGCAATTCCTGGACGCCGAAGTAAGATCGTTCCATCCCGAGCGGGTCAAAGATGCGTCGACGAACAAGTAGCTCCCAATCGGCGCCACCCGCCGCTTCCGCCGCGACGCCTAGCGCGACGAACTGCTCGTTCTGATATTGCCATCGCTCGCGGAACGGTGCCGTCGACGGCAGTGTCGCCAACGCAGCCACGAGCTCATCGCGGCTCAGGCTGGGATCGAATGTGATGTGGTTGGCACGACCGACCCCCGTCCTATGGCTCCCGAGGTCCTCGAGCGTCACGGCGCGATCTGCTTCGGGATCCGAGAGTTGGAACCCGTCGACGTGCTTGCGAACGGGATCATCCCAACTCAGTGCGCCATCCGAGGCCAGCATGGCGATCAGTGTCGACGTGATGGATTTAGTCGTCGAGCCGATGGCGAAGATCGTGCGAGGTGTGATGGCTTGCTGTGACTCGACGCTGCGAACCCCCGATGTATGCAGGAACTCGAACGCGTCTTCACTGACGAGCGCCACGGCCACGCCGGGGGTGCGATGCTCGGCCCTCATGTCGTCGATCCAGCGAGCGAACTCAGCGGTATCGATGCGCGCCCGCATGCTGTGATCGGAAAGCAGCGCTCGACCACCGAAACGACCTTCCTGAAGCTCGCCGTGCAGGACTGTAATCACACCGCCAACGATGACGTGCTCGATCCCCTCGGAAGCTTGTGCCGGCTCGGCAAACGTCGCGCGCTCGCCGACCGTCTGCGGATTGAACGCGACGATGTCGGCGTCTGCGCCGACCTGGATCCTCCCCTTGCGACGGAAGGCTGTGCATGCATCTTCTAAGCGCTGCGCGGGCTGCAGGGTGATCTTCGAAAGTGTGTCGGGCCACGAGACACGACCATCCTCGCGAACCAGCCGCAGGTACTTGGCGAATGTGCCCGAGCCCCGTGGATGGCCAACGCCCCCGGTAACGCCCCCATCTGAGGAGATCATGACGAGCGGGTGTCTCAGAGCGCGATCAGTGCCCTCAGGAGAGATGAAGTGCGCGATCACCATTGTCACCTCGTCGTCGGCGCGATATCGCTCGAAAGAGGCCGCTGTCAGGCGCTCGCCTGTGTCGGATCGCTCGAGATCCCCGAAATCAGCCTGCAATCGCTCACGCCACCCCTCATCGAACACGGCAGACTCGAGCGGCGCCTCTCCGGCAAGCCACGGGTAGGCGTCCGCCATCACGTCGATACCGTGTGCTCGCGCACCATCGATCAACTCGAGTGCTGTTTCCATGGAATAGCCGCACATAGAGTTAATGTGCAAGATCTGCAATCGCGCGCCCGTCGCGGCAGCGTTTGCCAGAACCTCCTGCAGCCCCTTGATGTCGTTCTCCGGGCGCATCGGGCCGAGGTATCGCAGGTGCACGTAACAACCGACGTCAAACTCGGCAGCAATCCGGAAGAGGTCCAGGACCTCCTCTTCGGATGCGCCTGGTGTGTATTGCAACCCAAACCCGAGCCCCAGCATGCCGGCGTTGATTTCGCGGCGAGCGATGCTCTCCATGAGCCGAATCTGTTCCGTATTGGCCGCCATATCCCGATCGATCAGCCCGATTTCTTCACGAATCGCCTCATGTGCTACGGCAAGTCCAAGATGTGTGTAAACGCGCGACGCGTCGCCTGCGAGGCTTAGCAAGTATTGATGAACACCTCCGGTCGGGCCGCCCTCCATGCCCAACTGAGTGGTCACGCCATCCTGAACCTTCAAGGCGCTGCCGTCCTCGGTGAAGCCACCACCGCTAGCGAGGATGTCGATAAAGCCTGGAGCAACGATCAGCCCCTGGGCGTCGATCACCTTGTGCGCCACGAGGTCACTGGTGGTCAGGGCGACGACGCGATCATCGCGGATGCCGATGTTTGCCACACGATCGAAACCCGTCTCCGGGTCGATGACGCGTCCGCCGACGATCGCAATATCAAGATCAAGGTCATCGGCGAGGGTGGTCACGGCGGGAAGCAGGGTGATCGTCAGGAGCAGTGCAGCGATCGAGACCTTCATGAGTAGCCTCCTTGGAAAATATTGTGGACACTCAAGGCAATAGTGTATACAATATGTCCATGATGTCAACTACCAAAACTCGATCCACTGACCGGACTGGGCTACGCGGTGCTGCCAGGGACACCCTCCGTGAATTGATCATCGACGGTGAACTGGCCGCCGGAGAGAAGCTGCGTGAAAGCGAGCTCAGTGTGCGATTGAAGATCAGCCGCACGCCCATTCGTGAGGCGTTGGCGCAGCTCGAGCAAGAGGGATTCGTAGTCTTCCGCGAGAATCGCGGCTGCACGGTAGCGCCGATGACCGAGCAGGAGGTTGAAGAGGTCTACACCCTCCTGGGTCAGCTCGAAGCGCTGGCGCTCCGGGACTCGCAACCGAAGAAGCGTCTGGAGCGGTTGCGGCTCTTGAATGCGAAGCTGAAGTCAGACGACCTCAAGCCTGAGCAGGTGATCGAGATCGATCGTCAGTGGCACTCCGAACTCGTCGAGGACTGCTGGAATTCCTGTCTTCTCTCCATGATCAAGTCACTGCGGCCAGTCGGCTTCCGCTACGACTTGGCCTACCTCAGAGTCGGCGGCGCCATGCGCGAGTCACTCGAGCAACATGACGCGATTCTGCATGAGATAGAGCAAGACCGACTCGATAAGGCATGCAGCCTGTTGGAAGAAAACTGGACCACCAGCATCCGACCGGTCATTCGCTTATTGAGAAGCTCTTATCTGTCCGGCGAACTCAGCAACGGGCAGGGAGCAGGAGTTCGCACAGTCTCGACACAAGCCAGGCATTTCACAGGCTGAGGGCTGGGAGTCATAGAAGATGACGCAGAAGCAGCGCTAGCGCTTTGGAAACGATTCATCGTGATGAGCATGAGCAATCAAAGGGCCGACGAAAGAAAGGATGTAGGAATGAAAACTCAGTCTTGGACACTCGGTGTCGCCGTCGCATGTTTGGTGGGAGCCGCGGCACTCCAGGCGAAGTGCCAGGTGAAGCCTCAAGACGACAAGCACCGCGTTGACACGGTACCGCTCTCCGATGAGCTCGAGTCTCTGGGGGGTATCGGCGGACTCGCAGTCGATTCCGAAGGGCATGTCATCCTCGCTAACTTCAACAAATACGTGTGGAGGATCTCGCCCGAAGGAGAGGTGCAAATCCTGGCTGATAACTTCAGCCAGAGCTCGGGGAACACGGTCTTGCGCAACGGGGACATCCTCCAGTCAGATTTTGAGGCTCAATCCATCCTGAGAATGAGTCAAGCTGATAGCGGTGTGGAAGTATTCTGTGATGAAGGATTGCATGGGCCCGTGGGTCTCGTAGAAGGCCCGGAAGGCGACATATATGTTGCGAACTTCTCGGGCGGCTACATAGCTCGTGTCCCGGCCAGCGGAGGCGCGGCGACTGTGTTCTCTCGTCACAACCGAATGACGTCACCGAACTCGATTGTCCGTGCATCGTCAGGGGATTTCTTTGTTGCTGATCTTAGATCACCTGTTCTGTTCAAAATATCAGCCGAGGGCGAGGCGACAGAGTTCGTCACTCTGCCCGGCTCGGCGAACGGGCATTTGACGATCGCCGACGGAGCCTTGTATGTAACGCAATTGCTGGACCAACGAATTGTACGGGTGGAGTTTGATGGCTCGTTCCGAATCGTTGCTGGCACGGGCGTCCGAGGCTTCAAGGATGGCTTGGAAGGTGTAGCAACGATTTCCTATCCGAACGGGATCGTAGCAGATCCAGGCGGCCTCTTTGTGTACTTCAACAATCACCGGGGCATCATGAGAAGCGGAGAACGTGGGGACATCCTGCTCCGGCGTCTATACATCCCTGAATCGACCGCGAGATAACGCGCTGCACACGGTGTGTCTCGGAGCGAGGTGATGAGCTGATATCGCCCCATTCGGCGATAGTCAACCGCAGGGATCTGGGTGTCTTCCTGGAGATTGGGGCACACCGTGGTGGAGTGCTCATGTGTGACACTATAAAACAGAGTGCGAATGTTCTCGTGTGCGTGGCCCGTTACGCATCGACAAGTCTCTCTTGGAGGAGCTGGTAAGTACGTGTCCACGGATCATGTGCTGGGTTGCTTGCTAGCACCAAGTAGTGGGCGCGACCCTGTAAACCTGTCCACTGCGCACAATCAGTGTTCATAAGTTGAAAGCGGAGAGGGGGGAATTCTCGGGTGACTTGGTGGCCATAGCTCTTTGGACGGCGGTAAACGGGTTTTTGTTCGCAGTAGGTGGGACGTACGATTTCTCATTCGTGGCACTGAGTCTCATTTGTACGCGCATATGAGCGCCGAATGTGGGGCTACTTTTGGGGCTACAGCCCGAACCCGGTTCCTCGCCCCTGGTGTGCGAGAACCCTGATTAATAGGCTCGCCATGCGAGGAAGTGCTCAGCCAGGGGGTATCCTGGTGCGTTACAACGCGTATTCAGAAGTTGGGGAGATATCCATCTGCCAGTTAGAAGGAATATTGTCTATCGGAAGCAGGGATTGACGAAACTGTGAGTGTGTCGCAGCGCGAGATAGTCTTGGTGCAGAATGATTCAGGCACGGATCACTTCGTTGGACTCGATGATTCGCTGCGCAAGCACTGCCTAGAACCGAATCGCCATTCTCGCGCCGTCTCGCGCGAAACAGCGGTGGTGGTCGTGGCCGATCTTGAGAGCCCATCGAGTAAGCGGTGTCTGCGCGACGCGTCGATGGTTGGTATTCCATCCATCTTGCTGATGGACGGCATCGTTGAATACCGCAACACCTACTTGAACCCTCTGGCTGGGGGATCTTTTTTGCGCCCCGCCCCGGTCGGCGTCATCGCATGCGCGGGACGAGCAGACCGAGTGCGCCTGGAATCATTCGGGAATCGCGCAAGTGCGACCGGGTTGCCTCGGCTGAGTTCGATCACGTCGGAGCCTCTACCCGCCTCTTGCGAGGTGCTCGTTGCTACTGCGAGGACGCCGGCGTTCAGCGACACCGAACGCGCCTTGCTGATTGCCACCCTGGTGCGACTCCGCGACCACCTTCACACGCGTTGCATTCCCGTTCGGTGGAGATTGACGGGAGATCTGGACGCGGAACTAGGAGTCACCAGTGATGCTGGCCCTCTTGTGGACTCTTTGGCGAAGTGCTCTGCTGTCATAACAACACCCTCTACGCTACTAATTGAATCGATGCTTGCAGGGCGACCGACCGCATTGCTGCATCCTTTCGAGACGTCTCGATGGCATCAGGCTGTCTGGGTGCTCGGTGCGAAAATCTCGGAAAGGAAGGTGGAAGAACTGCTCTCACCAACGGCGGATCAGATGGAAAGCCAGGCGGAGATACTGACCAATCTACACCAGTGTGTGGTCCCTGCGACGGAGGCAATCGCGGATCTGTGTACGGCCTGCATATCGCGTCCTGATAAGTTTGTCGCACCTGCCGTGCCCCTCGCAATCAATCGGCCAGCGAATCGTCACCCGCGAGTGCCCGGCCGCACACGAGTCGTCAACATGGTGTACCGAACCGTTAGTTCGAATGATAGTGTGATGGCTTGGTCGCTGAGTTTGTCGCGAGCGTTCGCAGCACGTGACTTGGGTTACAGCATGCGAACACTTTTTGTGTCGCCGGATCCGGAACTATGGGGGTGCGCCGAATCCACAGAGCGGATCGCTGAGGACAAGTCGATGGCAACGTGTGTGCTCGATCCTGGTTCGCCGCCACATGAGATTATTGACTTGTTGTACGATTCTCTTGCTGGTCTCGAGCCTGATCTTGTGATATTGAATTCTCACGACGCGTGCTATGCCGCCGCCGCCCGTCTTCGCGGCGCAAAGCGTATAGCTGTGGCTCACGCGGACAGCGTGTACTATAGGCGTCTCATCGAACAATACTGCTATGTCGATGCGGCGGTCTCGGTCAACGACACAATCCATGGGTGGCTCGAGCCGATATTGGCTGGGAGGCCAGTGCATAAGATAGATCGTCTCGCTGGGAACATTGCAACGCTCAGCGATGATCGGCTGATGCATGTCGATCTCTTGGACGCTGTGTGGGAGCCCGCTCTGTACCAGAGCGCAGAATTAGAGGTTGAGCAATATCGCGAGTTGTTTGACGAAGTGTTGGCATTGCCTGTTCGTGACAGACTCACAGATTGCGGCGCGCGCCTCACTGTAATGGAGGGGCCTCGGACCGCGCTCGAGATTCAACCCGAGCGAGTTGAAGAATGGGCGCGATTGCGATTGCGCGACGCTGGTTATACAGCAATCGGACTGGATCATCCGGAACCAGGAAATGACGCTGTCGTCGTACGTAGAGAGGCGAGTGTCGATACAGAGCAGGTGGCGCGATGGCGGCGTTCTGGCTTGGGTGTCGTTCGGGTCCCGGATCTCATTGACGAGAGCATCGTCGAGCGGATGGAGCGATTGGTCTGTTCCGCTGTGGCTCGGGGGCGACGCCGGATTGCTGTCTATGGGATCGGTCAACATACCCAACGGGCACGCGATCTCTTCAGTAGGGAGCTACCGTTCATATGCTTCATTGACGATTCGCCAGAGCGTCCTGAGCAGTTCATGGGTCTGCCAACCGTTCCGTTGGCAGGTGTTCGCGAACTCAAGCCCGATGCAATCCTGCTGTCAAGTGACGCGTGGGAGGCCGAGATGATCGAGCGTTGCTGTGAATCAATGCCTGGAATTGAAGTGATTCCCGTCTATGAATGGAGAATTTCAAAGGAGCATGCACGTCAGACGGCTGGAGCGGAAGAAATCGGCGTCGCATGTACCGACGGCGGTTCCCCCTCCACGTTGCCACGATCCACCTGAGTGACGCAACGTTGCTCAAGGCTTGATTCAACGAACATCAAGAGACGAGTTGCCAAGTCCTCAGTTGTGAGCGACTCGCGTACGCGCCTGGCAATTGCAGTAGATAGGGCCGCGCGCCAAACGGGACGCTCTACCGCTCTCGCAGCTAGCCGCTCCAATTCGAGTTCGTTCCCAAATGTGGTCGAGGACTGGTCGACAAGCACGTCGGCAGTCGGCGGTGCGCTGTCAATGGTGCCGCTTCGAGCGGCGTCAAACGCCGTCCTGGCAATCCATAGGATTCCTCCCTCGGTTAATCTCGGGCCGGCGAACCCTATATCTTGCAGCGTGCTGATGGCAGCCATAACAGCCGGGTGATTGGCGATGACATATCCGACCTTCTCGTTACGAGATGAATCAGGCTCAGTATCTTGTAAAAAACTCTTGAGCATGACTGCTGGGTTGCGACAAGCACTTGTGCGACTACAAAGTGGCAGCCCACCCGACAGTGCCGTTTCAAAGACACGCTGATGCTGTGCGCCATGGATGGAAACATGAAGCTGGCATGCCGCGGCCTGATAGCACGCGCGAAGTGGCTCACCATGCTCAATCTCCCCCATTGCGAACCTCGAGAAGGTCGGATGCTCACTCCACCCTCGCCCATAAATATGCAGTCGCCAGTTGCGGCGATCGGCGATGGAAGCCGCCCACTCAAGAGTGAGATGGCGCATCATGCGCTCTAGCAATGGCATCGCGTATTGCCGCGCGACGCCTGCCACGTCAACGCTTCGCGGTCTGAAGTCCTCGAGCACTTGGGCGCACACAAATTGTGCGCGCCCAAGTGAGGCCAGTTCGTAGTCTTCCCGCGCGATCTTCCAGAGGGCGGTCGTGATAGCATCGAGGGCCTCCGGCGGCACCCCAGCGGCTAGAATCGCAGGTTGAAGCCTCCGCTGCATGGCTTCGGGTGTCTCTGAGTGGTTTGTCACGACCGCCAACTCGCAGGAGTATTTGTCGTTGAGTGATTGCTCGACCGGGCCCGAGTGGAATTTGGTACGGCTTGCAGTGGCCGGGCAATGCAGGAACCGGTCTCGGGCGTACCCGAAGCGATCGAAAAGTTCGGCATAGAAATGCCCTGCAACGAAATCAAGCGGACCTTGCGCGCGCCCGATATTCTCATCGAACAGATGCGGCATCGCATCCTGTATCCAGCATACGAAGGGAGTATTGGTGGGTATCCCTTCACCAAGCATGGATCGTGGATAGTTGATTAGGACGATAAGGTCGGGGTCGAACTCACTAAACAAGTCAAGATAACCAACTTTCGTAAGACGGCTGTGGTCGGCGGGCTCAATAAACACGCGAGTCTCGCAGCCAGCCATACGAAATGCCTTACTCAAATCACGCGCTGCATGCTTGACGTATGTCGAGAATCGGCTTGATGGTATGAGAATACGAAGCGGGTCGCCTCCAGCCCTAGCATCGGCGTATCTTCGTAACCAATACGCAGCGTCGCGCCCTCGAGTATGTTGCTCAACTATCTGAATCAGCCGATCGCGCGTTGAGGTATAGCGATTCTCTGCATCGGCGACGATGACATCGACAGCAGGGTCGATGCGTGTGCGGGTGCTCGGCGACGTGCATGCGAATCCTATCGACGCGACACCGCGATGCTCTTCGAGCCATTCGGCGTAGCGCACGCCTGCGTTGGGTCCGACGAGAATATGTATACGATCGTGTTGAAGTACATCGCGAAGATCCGTAGTGCTCAGGGCGTCGAGCAGTTCTAACGGATCGGCCTGTAGAATGGTCAATCGCGCGTGCGAGCCGTCGGATTGGCGCTGCAGATACCGCGCCGCGAGTTCAAGAAACCATGGCGGGTCGACCCCCTCGATTGCGAGCGCGCTCGACGGAGTAGCCTGAGTCGCGAGTTGTCGCGCCATTGTCTGGGCCATTGCACGATGGTCACCGACGAGTTTCCATTTGGCTGGGTCGGGTTCACTGCAAGGGCGTCGGATAACATTCCCATCAGATGAGATGAACGCCTCCTCTTGGGGGATCCTCTCGCACCATGTTCCGAAGGCGTCTGTGAGAGGATTGGCTCGCTCGCCGAGCGCGTCGAGATTCATTTTGCAATACCTGATTCGCCTCTTTGGTCCCAGGCGGTTGTCGGAAATCTTCTCTGTCACGTTGTATAGGTGTTGTATGTCCGGATAGGCCTGGACCTCCGGCGGGAGGAGCTCGATCTGCTGGCGAGCAAGTGCACCAAGCCCGAGCCGGGCAAGGTTCGACACCCCGAGTAGTCGCACCTGGTGATCATCGGGCGCCGTCTGTAATGCGTGGCCCATAACAGACAGGAAATCCCAAACTTTTTGACCTTGGCCCCAACGCAGGATGGTGTCGCGTGTGATCTGTTCTCCCATATGACCTATATCGGCATAGGTATCGCTAGCCCGACAAAGCGGGGGGATCAGTAGCAGACGGTCAGTCCTGCGGAGACTTCTTGAGAGTCAACCATCCCGATCGATGAATGCCATCGCATGGAGTGAGTCTGTGTCAGTGGAGAGAGGGATTCTCAGGTCGTATAGCGCCCGTAGCTCTCTGGGCAGCGATAGCGGCTTTTTTGCTTGGTTCAGGCGGGATTTCCAATTCTCATTTGTTGCACTGAGTCTCATTCGTACGCGCACTTGAGCAGCGAACATTGGGCTCATTGTGGGGCAACACCGGGCACACGGTTGTTGCCCCTGCTGTGCGAAGCCTCCCTCACCCCATCTCCGTCTTGTATTCACCTATGGGTTGATGTGCCAAACTTCCCAGGCTAAAAACAATTGCCACAATTACCCCCGACATCCACGCTGTGGCCCCAGAGCCGCTCCCCGAGAACGCCAAGTGGTGGATCGAGATCGAGACCCCTGCAGGCATCAAAGTCGTCGGCTCGGTGAATCCGATTGTGAACTGACGGTATCCAGGTGTCGCCATTGTGAGACGCGTCCCGCGATTATCACGGTTCGCTATCTATTCACGTAAACTCACAAATGCCCAGAATCATGTCTTGCGGAGAACCTGCCGGAACTCATGCCGAGGCACAAAATCCGTCTGAATCGGAACTCATCTGGAACTCGGAGGTTGCGCGACCCCGCAAAACAGCATTGATTGCGCACAAACAACATCGAATTGAATAAAGCGGAGAGGGGGGGATTCGAACCCCCGATACGGGGAACCCGTATACGGCATTTCCAGTGCCGCTCCTTCAGCCACTCGGACACCTCTCCAGATGATTCCACCGAGCGTGGGGCCGGGCATTGTATCGGATTCACATCCGATCGTGTCCACCCGTCTCACGCGAGCGTGCCCAGTTCAAAACCCGATGTCGCGATCGCGTCTCTGAATATCTCAAGAAACTTCTTCTGCTGGCCGCTGGCGGGGAATGGCATGCGCGCATCGATCACCGCTAGGCCAGCCCCGAGCAACGCCGCGAAGGAGACGTCGTACACCACCGACTTGATCAGCACGATGCTCTGGGGCTCGAGCTCCGCGCATCGCTCAACAAGATTCGGAACCTCGGGCGCCAGATCGGCCGCCTTCGGCTTGGCGATATTGCCCTCATGTAGATCGATCAGGAACACCCCGGCGTCACGGAGCGCGCCCAGGTGCGTGCGCTTCTCCTCGCGCATCGGCTTCTCGCCCGTGAGGCCCTCCCACACGTAGCGAAACAGCCAGTCGTGGCTGGGCACGTCCTCGAAATAGAAATACCGATCCGTATCGCACGGCGGCGCCTCGGCGACCAGCAACAACTCAACCCGCGCGGGTCGGTACTTTTTCGCCGCTCTCCTCCGACGTGCCAGATGTTTTGATGCATCGCTCATGGACGTCAGTGTATCGTGGACCCGTGGAACAGCCCCCATGCACGCTCGCACAAGGCACTCTGAATCCAGGCCTTCGCTTCCAAGCCCGAGGAGCTCGACTATGAGGAACCACGCACGCAGAATGCTCCAGGCCATGTTGCTTTTGCTCTGTCTGCGGACGAGCGCCTTGGCGGAGGCAATCGACCGAACGCGCCTCCGCGATCACATAGATCGGCACGCATCGTCACTCCTGTTGGAACTCTCAGAGCTTCTCACCATCCCCAATGTGTATCCAGACCTGGAAAACCTCGAACGCAACGCGACCCACATCCAGCGTATGCTCGAAGCTCGTGGTGTGGACACACGGCTGCTCCGTCTCGAGAAGGCCGCGCCGATCGTCTTTGGCTCACTCACATCTCCCGGCGCCACGCGCACCATAGCGCTCTACATCCACTACGATGGCCAGCCCGTCGATCCCGAGATGTGGCAAACAGGTGACCCCTTCGAGCCCGCTCTCTACACCGACGCTATAGACAAAGGAGGAATCCGCATCCCCATGCCGGACGCGGGAGAGCCTGTCGACCCCGACTGGCGTCTCTACGCGCGAGCCTCCTCTGACGACAAGGGGCCTCTCGCGGCCATGCTCGGCGCACTCGACGCGATCCATGCTCAGGGTCTCTTTCCGAGTGTCAATCTCGTCTTCTTCTTCGAGGGAGAGGAGGAGGACGGCTCGCCACACCTGGCACAATACCTCGACACCTACGACGAGCTGCTCTCCGACATCGACCTCTGGCTCTTCTGCGATGGGCCAATTCACCAGAGCGGCAGGCAACAACTCATGTTCGGAGTCCGTGGAATCACAGGACTCGACATCACCATCTACGGCGCCACCAGACCGCTCCACTCCGGACACTACGGCAACTGGGCACCCAACCCCGCGCTCATGCTCTCGCAATTACTCGCCTCAATGAAGGACCACGACGGCAACGTGCTCATCGAAGGCTTCTTCGACACTATCGAACCCCTCACTGCGCTCGAGCAAGAGGCGCTCGCCAATGTTCCACCTGTGGATGCGATGCTCCTGAACGATCTCCAGCTTGCCCGGTCAGAGGGCAGCGAGCCGTACGCCCAGCGACTGCTCCTTCCCTCGCTCAACATCAGGGGCATCCGCTCAGCCAATGTTGGGTCGGGCGCGCGCAACATCGTGCCAAACATCGCGAGCGCCTCCCTCGATGTTCGTCTGGTCAAGGGTTGCGATCCCGAGCACATGCTCGATCTCGTCGAGCGCCACATAGAGGCTCAGGGTTACCACATCGTCCGCGATGAGCCCGACGAGGAGACCCGCAGGCGGCACCCGCGCATCGCGAAAATCATGAGAGCATCCGGCTACCCATCCGCACGTACCAGCATGGATGTCCCGATCGTGCGTGATGTCATCGAGGCGGCACAGAACACTGCGGGGAATGACCTCGTGCTGCTTCCCTCGCTCGGTGGTTCGCTCCCGCTCTACCTTTTTACCGATGGACTTGGCAAGCCCATAGTCATCTGCCCGGTTGTGAACCACGACAACAACCAGCACGCCGAGGATGAGAACGTCAGGCTCGGTAATCTGCTCGATGGCATCGAACTTCTCGCATCAATCTTCATGATGGACTCGTGACCACCGGCGTACACTCCTTCCAATGGGACGCTCGCCGAGAAACCTCCGCCCCGACCTCAACGGCATCCTGGTCGTCGACAAGCCCCTTGGCCTGACCAGTGCCGCCGTCTGCCGAAAGGTCCGCGCACTCACCGGTGGCGCAAAGGTTGGGCACGCTGGCACACTCGACCCCCTCGCTACGGGCGTCCTCGTTCTCTGCCTGGGCACCGCCACCAAGCGCATCGATTCCATCATGGGCACGTCCAAGCGCTATCACACGACGATCGATCTCTCTGCCTTCTCGACAACAGATGACGCAGAGGGCGAGCGCACACAAATCGATGTCATGACACCGCCCACGCTCGAGGGCGTTCGCTCCGCCTGCAAGTCGTTTGTTGGGCAGATCGAGCAGCGACCGCCGGTGTTTAGCGCTGTGCACGTAGACGGCAAACGTTCCTACAAAACAGCACGCAACGCCGAGCGAGAGGGGGCTCTCGACGCCGTCGAGCGACCATCCGCAAAACGCGTGACCATCCACTCGATCGAGATCCTGCGCTACGAGTGGCCCGAACTCGAGCTCGACATCACGTCTGGCAAGGGCGTCTACATCCGCTCCATCGCGCGCGACCTGGGCGAAGCCCTTGGCACCGGCGGCATGCTCACGAGCCTCCGGCGCACCGCGGTGGGGGAGTTCGACGAGGCATCGGCGCACATGCTTCAGGATCTCGTGCAACTCGAGTCGATCGAGACCTGCCTTCTCTCCGCGTGACCCGACTCGCACGCAATCGGTTTGCGTGCTAGGAATCGACGACCATCACGCTGAAGACCAGGGCGTACCCGTTCGGATCCAGGCACGAGAACTCGCGCCGCCCGTACTCGAAAGTCTCGGGGCCCCACAGAATCGTTGTGTGCTTGCCGAGCCTGCTGCATAGCAGATCGAGCTCGTCAGAGCCCTGGTCCGCAGGGGGGGTGCTCGACAGATCGAAGTAGATCTGCCCCGTCAGATTCGGCTCTCCGCTCCAGAGCGTCGAATCGAAAATGAGCGTCGCGTCACCCCGATCGAGGACGGCAAGCGTGGGGGCGTCGGGCGGATCCAATGTCTCGATCGTGAAACCGAGATGATCGCGATAGAACGCGACCGTGCGATCGATATCTCGCGTGGAGAGAAAGGGCGATACTCGCACACTCTCGGACATCGCCCGATGATACGCTCAAGCAGAGCGACGCCACGTCATGCGCGCACAAAAAAAAACCGCCCGACGCGAGCGCCGGGCGGTCTGTGTATCAAGAAACAGCTGGGAAAGACGTTCACGCCACGTTGCCGTGACGCTGTCCGAACGGGTCGGACGAGATCGCGCTGACGAGCCGAGTGCGGATCGCTCCGCGGTCTCGGTCTAAGGAAATCCCTTAGAAAGGAGGTGATCCAGCCGCAGGTTCTCCTACGGCTACCTTGTTACGACTTCGTCCCAGTCATCGAGCTTGCCGTAGGCACCCCTGAATCGAGGCGACTTCGGGCACTCCCGACTTCCATGACGTGACGGGCGGTGTGTACAAGGCTCAGGGACGCATTCACCGGAGCGTAGCTGATCTCCGATTACTAGCGATTCCGACTTCATGCAGGCGAGTTGCAGCCTGCAATCTGAACTGGGGCGCGTTTTTTGCGATTTGCTCCGCCTCGCGACATCGCCTCGCTTTGTGCGCGCCATTGTAGCACGTTTGCAGCCCAGGGCATAAAGGCCATGATGACTTGACGTCATCCCCACCTTCCTCCGGTTTGACACCGGCAGTCTCGCTAGAGTCCCCGACATGACTCGCTGGCAACTAGCGATAAGGGTTGCGCTCGTTAAGGGACTTAACCCGACACTTCACAGCACGAGCTGACGACAGCCATGCAGCACCTGTGCACGTTCCACCCCGAAGGGCGTGGCGTATGTTTCCAAACGTTAATCCGTGCATGTCAAGCCCTGGAAAGGTTCTTCGCGTTGCTTCGAATTAAGCAACATGCTCCACCGCTTGTGTGAGCCCCCGTCAATTCCTTTGAGTTTTAGCCTTGCGACCGTACTCCCCAGGCGGTGCACTTAACGATTTCTCTTCGGCCAAGAGAGCGTCAGAGCTCCCTCGACCTAGTGCACATCGTTTAGGGCGTGGACTACCGGGGTATCTAATCCCGTTTGCTCCCCACGCTTTCGTTCCTCAGCGTCAGAACAGGCCCAGTCGTCTGTCTTCACCGTTGGCGTTCCGATAGATATCTACGCATTTCACCGCTCCACCTATCGTTCCGACGACCTCTACCTGCCTCAAGACGTGTGGTTTGCCTTGCAGTTCCCCGGTTGAGCCGAGGGATTTCACAAGACACCTACACATCCGCCTACGAACCCTTTAAGCCCAGTGATTCCGATTAACGCTCGGGCCCCTCGTCTTACCGCGGCTGCTGGCACGAGGTTAGCCGGCCCTTCCTTTGGGGTTGATCAGTGTTTCTGACCCCTGACAGCGGTTTACACGGCGAAGCCGCTTCATCCCGCACGCGGCATTGCTCCGTCACGCTTTCGCGCATTGCGGAAGATTCGTCGCTGCAGCCTCCCGTAGGAGTCCGGGCAGTGTCTCAGTCCCGATGCGGCGGGTCATGCTCTCACACCCGCTACCCGTCTTCGGCTTGGTGAGCCTTTACCTCACCAACAACCTGATAGGACACTCCCCGCTCCCGAGGCGGCCGAAGCCTTTCCTCCTGAGAGCACATGGGGTATTACGCCGCGTTTCCACGACCTATCCCCCGCCTTGGGGTACGTAGGAGTGCATTACTCGCCCTTTCGCCACTGTCCCCAGGCCGAAGCCTGGTTCTCGTTCGACTTGCATGCTTTAACCATGCCGCCAGCGTTCAATCTGAGCCAGGATCAAACTCTTCACTTGATGTATCGCAAACCCCGCCGCTCAAGAGCAGCGGAGCCTCAAATACGAGAAAAGCTGACCTGTGCGTCAGTTGGAAGATCCAACCAACGTGGTCGTGACGTCCCCTCAAAAAGGACGTCCGCTCAGTGGTGGTTGCCCACCGCTGAACTAAGGCTTGATGTTCCAGAAAAGGCACGAGAACACCAAGCAGAACCGCCGCTGTATGGCGATCCTCACCTTGGGTTTTTCTCCACTAGCAACGCCTCTCCGGTGAGAGAGTGGCGCGTGCACGCCATCGCTGCAGTGGCACGTTCTCGCGTCTTCCCAGCTGTTCACTTGTCAAAGAACGCAGGGCATCGCGCCACGCGATACCCCTGCCGCCCACCACATCGCTATGAAGTGAGCAGGGCCGAAAATCCTACCACAACCACAACCCCTGTCAATGCCCACACTCGGCCACCTCCACATTTTCCCCATCATGCCCACAAAACCCCTCCTGCCAGGGGCTTACGCTTTCCACCACCCGTCCACAGGCAGTCCAGCGCCACGCCTCACGACGCCCCCTCGCGTGCTAGACGCCCCGGCTCCGGCGCCACGCCCAGAGTGCACGCCCACACGCTTGGCCCCTCACCCGGGCCCGCTCGCCCCTCCCGGATCACGCGTGCGCACGACGCTAGCGTCGCGCCGGTCGTGCGAACATCGTCGACCAGCACCACCGTCGACGCCTCCCTCAGGCGACCCGCCAGGCGGTAGACGCCCGACACGTTCCTCGCCCTCTCGGAGGAACTCACCAGGCGCTGCGATCGGTGGCGACGCGCCCGCAGCACTCTCGCCAGGCTCATTCCGGTCGCCTCGCAGACACCCTCGCCTATCACCCGCGAGTGATCGATCCCACGCCACACGCGCTTGAGTCGGTGCATCGCCACCGGCACCACAACCGCATCATCGGGACACCCCGCAAGACGCAGCGATTCCCCGAGCATCCGCCCGAGCCGCACGCCGATCGCGCGCCATCGTCTGAACTTGATCTCGTGGATCCATGTCCGAAGCGCGCCATCGTACTCACCCAGTCGCACGAACCGATCCCAGGGCCAGCGCACGTCCTTGCAGCTTGCGCATCCGAACTCGCCCTGCTCATGCGCACCAACGCTCACGCCGCACCTGTTGCAGTACGCGCCCGGCGCATCCGGCTCCCAGCCCGCCTCGAGCATCCGGACACCCAGCGACGCCACCGTCGGCTCCAACCAGGTCTCCTCGACCCCGCGCCACCACGCCACATGCGCCCGCTCGCGCGCCACCAGCACCACCGGCTCTGGAGGCTCGATCACCACCTGCGCACTCGACGAGTCCTCTACAGGATCCCGTGGTGGCCACCGGAATGATCGTTGATCGTCGTCGCTCATGCGCTAAGTGTGAGCGATCGACACAGAAAAATCGAGAACCCGCGCTACGCCAGCCGCTCTCGCATCATCGTTGCACGCGCCTCGCGCCGACCCGCCTGGTCAAGCTCCTGACCGAGCACCTGCTGCAGGTGCGCCGGCTGCGAGAGCAGGATGAGCTCGTTGATCATCCGCTCGGGGCACTCCACCAAACCCAGCACCACCCCCATGCGCACCTGGCTCAGAAGCTTCAACGCCTCGTCGGCGTTCAGGAGCATCGCGTGGCGCAGCGTTCCCAGCGCACGCTGGATCCGGTCCTCGACCATGATCCGGCGCCTGTCCAGCAGTGACCGCCTCGCGTGTCGCTCGTACTCGATCATCCTCGGCAGGATGTCCTGCTCGAAATCCTGCAGGATCTCCTCCTCGGATGTGCCCAGGGTCGTCTGGTTCGAGATCTGGTACAGATCGCCCACCGATTCCGAACCCTCCCCGTAGAACCCGCGCACCGCCAGATTCATGCCCTTGGCCGCGCGCCGCACCTTGTCGATCTCCCCTGTCATCCGCAGGCCCGGCAGGTGCAGCATCACCGACACCCGGATCCCCGTCCCCACGTTCGTCGGGCACGCCGTCAGGTACCCAAACCTGTTGTGGAACGCGAAATCCAGCTTGTCCTCGATCGCGTCGTCCACCCTGTCGCACTGCTCGTACGCGTCGTGCAGCGCCAGCCCCGCGCGCAGCACCTGGATCCGAAGGTGATCCTCCTCCAGCGCCATGATCGAGAGTCGCTCCTCGGGCGCGCTCACCACGACCGCCCGCGGCTTCTCGCCCTTGGCGTGCTGACGCGATACCAGGTGGCGCTCGACCAGCAGATCACGCTCGTTCTGCGGGCTGGTCGCCATGTCGATCCACACGAGCTGCGGCGCCAGGTTCGCGCTCGTCGTCGTGTGCTTGATCAGGCTCAGTATCTCGCACCGATCCTCACGCGTCGCCTTGTGCAGGAACGGAAAGCCCGACACGTTGCGCGCCAGACGCACACGCGACGACAGCACCACGTCGCGCTCCGCCCCGTCCTCGCGCAGCCACTCCACGCCACCCAGGCTCGCGCCGTTCGTGTTCATGCGTAGTGCTCCGCGCCGTTCTCATCCAGCGTGTCCGGCTCGCCGCCCACGCCAACCTCACGCAAACGATCTCGTATCTTCGCGGCCTTCTCGTAGTGCTCCGCGTGGATCGCCTCCAGCAACTGCTTGCGCAGCGTCGCAACGATCGTCCCCCGGTCCACCGTGCCGCCGCTCCGACGCGGAACCTTGCCCACGTGGTGCGTCGCGTTCTCGTGCGTGCGCTGGAGCAGAGGCCCCAGCCGTGACTCGAACATCTCGTAGCAGTGCTCGCACCCCAGCAGGCCCTCCTTGCGGAAGCCCGCGTACGTCTGGCCACACGACGGGCACGCGTCCTCGACGGGCGCGTCGCTCTCCACGCCCTCGCCCGACGACACCACAAACTTCGAGAGCATCTGCGTGATGGGCGCATGCGGGTGGGGCATCAGCCCCTCGTTGGCCGCGTGTTCCTCGCACAGGTGCTTCTCAACGTGCTTCCCATCGACCAGCACGACCTCGTGGACCGTCGCCTCGTTGTCGCACTTGTCGCACTTCATCGTCACTCCTGTCGAGGACGCACTCTAGCGCTCTCACGCGGAGGGTGCCACGCTCGCATCTGGGGACAACGCCCCTCGCAGACGCGCCAGCCGCGATAACAGCTCGGGCACGTCGTCCAGCGCCAGCATCGTGGCCGCGTCACTCCACGCCTCGGACGGACTGGGGTGACACTCCAGAAAGATCGCGTGAACGCCCGACGCCACAGCCGCCTGCGCCAGCATCGGCGCATGCTCCGGACGCCCCCCTGTTGTGGCAGACGATCCCGGCAGCTGCGTCGAGTGCGTCACGTCGAAGCACACCGGCGCGCCGCCCTCGTCGCCCGAGTTGGCACGCTCGATCAGCTCACCAAGTCCTATAAAATCATTCACGAGTCTGTGATATCCAAAAAACGTGCCGCGCTCTGTCACCATCACGCGCTCGCACCCCGAGGCGCGAACCTTGCCAATCGGTCCGCTCATCTCACGAGGCGACAGAAACTGTCCCTTCTTGATGTTCACGGCACAGTCTCGCGCCTTCCCCGCGCGCGCCGCCGCCTCGAGAAGATCCGTCTGGCGACACAGGAACGCCGGGATCTGCAACATATCTACGATCCGAGCAACATCGTCCGCCTGGGACGCCTCGTGGATGTCCGTGGTCACGGGCACGCCCAGCGCGTCGCGAACGCTCGCCAGCTGCGCCAGACCTCTCTCCAGCCCCGGTCCACGCGGCGACCCGCCACTCGTCCTGTTCGCCTTGTCGAAGCTCGCCTTGAAGACGTACGCCAGCCCAAGCGTCGCGCACGCGTCGCGCAGCGTCGTGCCGATCCGAATCCCAAGCTCCTCCGACTCGAGCGTGCACGGGCCCGCGATAACGCACAGCGGATGCTCCGCGCCAACCACGATGTCCTGGATGCGACAGGTCGCGCTCATAGACGCAAAGTGTACCCCACATCTCCCCATAGGACGCGGGGGGCACGCGCACTCCGTGCGCACCGAGGACGCCCTGCAGACCCCCTTACCGGACCACAAACGTCCATTTCGCCGTTACTCGAACATCTGCATTATGGGTGCGTAGAACGAGTGTCGATACGCCACCGGCTCGCACACCGCGGGCGAGGTGTCTTCGATGTCGTTCATGCCAACAGAGCCTGAAGCGTTCGCCGAGCAGGTCGCGGCCTTGCTGCACCGGCTGCACCCGGAGTACGACGTCGAACTCGTCGGGCCGCGCGAGATGGTCATCAATGGCAGGCGGCTCGATCTCGACAACCTCTTCAGGCTCGTCTCGCAGAACCCCGAATCGGGTGCCGAGATCACCGAGCAGTATCTTGAGAACCTCTTCTCGGGAGAGGCCGCCGGCGCCGAGGCCATGCCCTTCGAGCTGGCGCGTCGCATGATCATGCCGCGCATCCACCCCGAGGGTGTCTTCAACCATCTCGACAAGGAGCAGGTCGCCTGCGTGCCGTACGTCAACGGCACCGTCATCCTCTTTGTTATCGACCTGCCGCAGATGACCGTCTCGATCACCACCGAGCAGATGATCCGGTGGGGGGTCACACCCGACGAGCTCGACCAGATCGCGCGTCAGAATCTGCGCGAGACATCCGACGATGTCGAGATGCAGGTCATCGACTCCGAGGACGGCGGTCGCGCAGCCATCCTCTCGGAGCGCGACGGCTACGACGCCGCCCGACTCCTCCTCGAGGACCTCTACACCAAGCTCGCCCCGGAGCTGGGCGGCAACTTCCTCGTGGCCACGCCCGCGCGCGATGTCTTCGTCGCCATGACCGCCAACCCCGAGGCCTTCATCCAGCGCGTCCGCGACCGCGTCGACGAAGACTACGTCAAGCTCCCGTACCCCATCACGACCGATCTCTTCCTCGTCACACGCGACGGCGTCGCGGGGACACGCGAGGCCGCCTAAGCTACTCCGTCACGGGTGCGCAGCACCCACTCGGAGCGGGCGCATGATCGTTCTCATCGACAACTACGACAGCTTCACCTGGAACCTCGTCCAGCGCATCGGTGAGCTCGACGACACCATCGAGCTGCGCGTCGTCCGCAACGACCAGATCTCACCCGAGCAGATCGAATCGCTCGCGCCGTCCCACATCATTCTCTCGCCCGGGCCCTGCACGCCCATCGAGGCCGGCATCACCAACGATGTCGTCTCAGCCTTCGCCGGCACGATCCCCATCCTCGGCGTCTGCCTCGGGCACCAGTGCATCGGCTTCTCGCACGGCATGACCGTCGCGCGACACGCCAAGCTCATGCACGGCAAGACCTCGCAGATCAACCACGACGCCAAGGGCATCTACGAAGGCCTCCCCAACCCCGTCACCATGACCCGCTACCACTCGCTCGTCATCACGCGCGACACCGTGCCCGACAACGGCTGGGAGGTCTCCGCCTGGTGCATGGACGACTTCGAGGACGGCACCGTCGCCGAGGTCATCATGGGTGTGCGCCGTGTTTGGGACGACCCGAGCGCCGCGCCCCTCGAGGGCGTGCAGTTCCACCCCGAGAGCTTCCTCTCGCACCACGGCCCGTGGCTGCTGGCAAACTTCCTCGGGCTGCCGCGCCCCGCGCTCCCTCCGGTGCAGCACACCGCGTAGGCCCCGACGCTACGATCACCCACACACCGCAAGGAGCACCGTCGATGATCGACCCGGCGTCAACAGTCAAGGCACCAGACAACCCAGCCGTCTCTCGCGCCATCGTCCACGCGCTCGACGACGACTCGATCACCCTCGCCATCCCCGGCACCAGCTACCGCATCGCCCTGAGACCAAAGCACACCGTCAAAGCGACCGCGGGCGACACCATCGAGGGTGTCATCGCCTGTCAGGCCATGCGCATGGACGTGCTCAAGTCCGGCGGCAAATTCCTCGAGCCGATCGAGGGCAGACCCCGTCGCATCGCCGGGCGCATCGTCGCCATCGACGAGCGCAACAACACCGTCACGATCAACGCCGGCACGCCCTTCACCGTCACACCCCACGCGCTCCAGAAAGCATCTCAGTTCGAGATCGATCAGATTGTGACAATGGGCGTCAAGGACGGCGCGACGTTCGAGCCGGTGTCCTCGTAGCCTGTCCCGATTCGTATCAATCGCGACAGGCAACACGGGCTGGGCATTCGTATCATTAAACGATGCAGTGGCGCCGCCCGGACAAGATAATCTGGTTCACTGTGCTCTTCTGCCTTGCATATATGGCGCAAGCCGTGGAGCCGGTTATCTATTGGTGGTGCCATAGGAAACAGAACAAAAAGCCCAGGCAGACCACTCAGCCCACGGACATGGCCGCCTCACAGAACGCGGCAATCTTCGACTCATCCTTCACGCCACGCTCCGATTCGACACCCGACGACACATCCACCGCGTAGGGACGCACGACCTCGATAGCACGCGCCACGTTAGACGCATCCAGTCCGCCCGCCAATATCAAGGGTTTGGCGCACGCCTCCTTCGCCCGCGCCAATCGCTCCCAGTCGAGCGTGATGCCCTCGCCACCCCTGCCGCCGTCGACGAGGACCGCGTCCACCTCCTCGATCGCGCTCCACGCGCGCAGGTCGTCCTCGATCGTCTCCGCGTCGAACTGAATGGCCTTGATCACACGCGGCCCGCATTCCTGCGCAATCTCGACGGTCTCGCTCCCGTGCAGCTGCCCGAAGTCCGTCGGGCACACCTCCACGATCGACTGGTACTCCTCCGGGCTGGCGTCAACCGTCAGCCCGACCGTCGTCACCATGGGGGGGAGCCGGTTCACGATCGCCCACGCCTCCGACGGCTCGATGAATCGCGGCGACCTCGACGCGAACACGAGCCCGAGCGCGTCGGCACCGGCATCAACAGCGCACCGCGCGTGCTCGAGTGTGCGTATGCCGCAGATCTTGATCCGTGTCCGCATCGTCAGCCCGCTCCTATCTCTTCGAGCAGCGTGCTCGCCAGCTCTCGCTGGGACGCCTCCATCACGTGCTCGCGCGCGTGCACGAGCAGGCCACGCGCCGCAGTCTTGTTGTCGAGATAGCGCGCGTACAGCAGCCCCAGCAGCAGGTGCACCCTCGCCGACTCCTGATCGCTCGGATACCTGTCGAGGAACCGCGCGTACGCCTGCGCGGCTCTCTCGTGCGCGTCGGATTGGAATAGATAGTTGGCGACGTCCAGCTGTTGCTGGCGCGGCAGCGTCGCATCCGGCTCTACGCGCAGCAGCTCGTCGTACGCCTCCAGGCTCGACGACGCGTCGCGCTGGCGAATCGACTGCGCCAGGCGCGCTCGCAGATCACGCGAGCGGCGCTCGTCCTCGCTCAGCTCGCGCTCCTCGGCGCGCAAACCCTCGTGCGCCCACGCTGTCTCGCCCTTCGAGGCCAGCTCCTTGAACCGCCTGCGCCGGTGCGCCTGACGCGCCATGCCGAACATGTCGAAGTGCTCATGCTTCATCACGCCGGTGCCCAGAAGCGTCATCGAGATCCCCGCGCCGAACGCGTACCCGCCCAGGTGTGCAAGGTACGCCACGCTGTGATCACCACCGAAGCCCTGCCAGAACAGATCCTTGGCGATCGCGAAGCCGATGAACCACATCGACGGGATCATGAAGATCCCGATGAAGAAGAAAAAGATCAGCGTCTTGATGTGCGTCCTCGGGAAGAACACAAGGTACGCGCCCGTCACCGCCGCGATCGAGCCCGACGCGCCGACCACAGAACCCTGCGAGAACAGGATCTGCGCCGAACCGGCGCACGCTCCGCCCACCAGGTAGAACAGCAGATACCACCAACGCCCCAGCCGGTCCTCCACGTTCGGCCCGAACACGTACAGGAACAGCATGTTCCCCAGAATGTGACCGAAGTCCGCGTGCAGGAACTGGTACGTCAGCAGCTGCCACCAGCGAAACTGGCTCGGGTGCGAGTCCAGCACCATCGCCCCGAACACACGCCCGAGTGGCGTCCCCTCGCCGCGCATCGAGATCGCCTCGAGCATGAACACCAGCACGCACGCGAAGATCAGCGCGTAGTTCGTCAGCGTCGGACGACGCAGCGGTCGGTCTGTCCCCAGCGGAATGAACATCGATCAGATACTACCCGGATCAACCGGGACGCCCTTGATTAGACGCGTCTCGATCAGCCTCGACGACCAGCCGTAGAGCAGCCGCCCGATCATGTGCTCGTCGTACCACGTCTCCGGGAAACGCATCACCAGCAGGTCTGCTCGCGCACCCTCCTCGATCCGACCCACATCGCTCCAGCCCAGCGCATCCGCGTTCCCGCGAGTGATCATCTCCCACACGCCAGCCGGTGACGGGATCGTCGCGCTCGCCCCGCCCGTCATCGCGCGCACCTTCGCAACCTCGATCATCCCCCTCGCAACCCTGGGCAGCGCAACATCGGGCCCGCCCGCCACGTCCGACCCCAGCGCCATCCGCACGCCGTGGGCGCGCGCCGCGTCCTGATCGAACAGCCCCGAGCGCAGAAACGTGTTTGCCGTCGGGCAGTGCACGACAACACTCCCTCGCTCGCGGATCATCTCCCACTCCGCGTCCGACACATGCACGCAGTGCGCCAGCAGCGTCCGCTCGCCGAGCAAACCAGCCGTGTCGTACACCCCCGTGTAGTGCGCAATCTTCGGGAACAACTCCCGCACCGTCTGGCACTCCGCCATCTGCTCGCTCAGGTGGGTCTGCACGATCGGCGCGTGACCCGCCTCTGTCTTCCGTTCCGCCCACCACCCGCACTCCGCCAGCAGCTCCTCCGTGCACGAGATCGCGAACCGAGGGTTCACCGACACCTCCACGTCCTCCGACGCGCACGCGTCGGGCAACGCGACGCTCACCCCCTTGCCGATGCCCGCTCGTTCGATATCGTGCCTCGTCAGCTCGTCCGGCGCGTTGCGATCCATCGCCACCCTGCCAACCGCGCACCTCATCCGCGGCAACGAAGGGCTCTCCCTCAGCGACATCGCCGCCCACTGCGCCGTCACAGGATCGCTGGTCAGATACCCCGCGAACCCGCATGTCCCCTCACGCACCATGCGACGCACCGCTGTCCGAAGCATCGGCTCGCACCCGCCACGCTCCCACCAGATCTCCGACGGAAACACGATCTGATCAAGCCACTCCAGCAGCTCCATCCCGTCGCACCCGACCGACTCAATCTGGGGCAGGTGGATGTGCGCATCAACGAAGCCAGGCGTTATCAGCGCCCTGGCATCACCGTAGTCGGGCCTCTCGGGAGGGTGCCCATCGCTAATCTCGACGATCCGCCCACCCTCGACACGAACCCAGCCGGGCTCCGGAGCGCGGTACGCCGAGACCAGCAGTCGCCCGTGGAGAATCATGCGATTCGCGCCGCCTCTTGAGGAAGTTTGCCCGGACTAAGCTTACGACCTATAGTCGCTCCGAGCCGTGTGTGATCAGGATCGGTCAGCCGTGGACGCGTATCGTCGGCGGGATTCGGTCCCGACACAACCCATACAAATCGGTGGGAGACAGCCATGACGTGCGAGACAAGCCCCGCATCGAAGGGACTCGAAGGAGTCGTTGCCGCTGAGAGCCAGATGTCCTTCATCGACGGACAGAAGGGCGTTCTCGAGTTCGTCGGCATCGCCATCGACGACCTCGCCCGCAGCTCCAGCTTCGAGGAGACGGTCTTCCTCCTGCTCAACTCCCGCCTGCCCAACAAGCAGGAGCTCGACTCCTTCACCAGCGACCTGCGAGCGCAATATCCCATCTCGAAGCAGACGCTCGATCTGGTCCGCTCATTCCCCGCCAACGCGCAGCCGATGCACGTGCTCCGCACCGCCGTCTCGTCGCTCGCCTTCGAGGATCCCGATCCCAACAACACCGACCTCGACGCCTTTCGTACAAAGTCGCTGCGCGTCCTCGCGCAGGCCCCGGCCATCGTCGCCGCCTTCGATCGCTTCCGCAAAGGCCAGGACGTCGTCGAGCCCGATCAGTCTCTCTCCTTCGCCGCCAACTTCCTCTACATGCTCAACGCTGCGAAGCCCACGCCCACAATGGAGCGTGCCTTCGATGCCTGCATGATCCTCCACGCCGACCACGGGCTCAACGCCTCCACGTTCACCGCGCGCGTCGTCGTCTCCACGCTCTCGGACGTCTACTCGACCCTCACAGCCGCCATCGGCGCGCTCCGCGGCCCGCTCCACGGCGGCGCCAACGAGGGCGTCATGCGCATGCTCAACGAGATCCCAACCGTCGACGACGTCGACGACTACGTCAAGGACAAGCTCGAGCGCAAGGAGCGCATCATGGGATTCGGGCATCGCGTCTACAAGTCCTACGACCCGCGCGCCACATACCTCAAGACCCTTGCCAAGCAGCTCGCCGAGGACACCAACAACCAGGACCTCTACGCCAAGAGCTACGCCGTCGAGCAGATCATGGAGCAGGCCGTCGCCGCCAAGGGCATCTATCCCAACGTCGACTTCTACTCCGCCACCACCTACCACTGCATCGGGCTCGACCTCGACCTCTTCACGCCCATGTTCGCGCTCTCGCGCATCTCGGGCTGGTCCGGACACGCCATCGAGCAGCTCAAGGCCAACCGCCTCATCCGACCCAAGGCCGAGTATGTCGGCCCGCACGACGCCCCGTACACGCCCATCGAGCAACGCTGAGCTTCAGTGCAGCCCCAGTTCCTCGTGCATCTCACGCAGCACCACGCTGGCGTGGTCGCGGTTGTGCCACGGCAGGTGAGACACCCGCACGATCGTCCCGCCCTGTGACGCGCGCGCCGTGATCAGCACCTTCTGCGTGGGCCCGATCGCTGTCGGATCCTCCGACGCACTCCCCAGAACCTCGCCGGACGCGTCCGTCGATATATCACGCACGATCGTGTACCCACGCGCCAGCAGCACCCGCTCGCCCGCCGCGATCGCCGTCGGCACGTCAATCCAGCGCGGCATGGACGCCTGCGACGGATCTACCACCGAGCGCGCGTGCTTCGAGACCGAGCACCCGCCCAGCGCGAGCACCAACACGCTCACGATCGCGAGCCGGGCGGCCCCGTGTTGTCCATCTCGTCGAGCCATCGCTGCATATCCAGATCGTCCGGATCCACCCCGTCGGGCCACTCCTCGCCCGCCTCGCCTGCGCGATCACACTCGCTCGTGCCTCGCTCGACGAGCGTGTCGTCGAACTCGAACTCCCGCATCCACGCGCGGATCTCGTCGTCGTCGAGCGCACCGCTCTCCGGCTTCCCCGACGCGAGCCCACCTCCCCGCGACGCATCCGCCGCCAGTGCCCCGAGGAACGCCTCGCTCGACATCCACTCCGCCCGACGCCGTCGTGCCGACGCCCGCAGCCGGTTGTCGGAGCTCACCACCAGAATCCGTCTCGGGCTCGAATCCCGCTCCAGACGACGCTCGATCTCGCCATCGGCATCCTTTCCTGGCCCGACAAACAACGCCCCGATGTGCGGATGCCCGTCCAGAGGTCGGACAAACGTCCGAGAACGCACCCGCCCGCCTCCCGTGCCGTCGCAGACGAGCACCACCGGGCGATCCCGCCAGCGGCTCCCAGACACGAGGCGGGCCAGCCCCGCGATGTCCAGCCCCGCCAGCTCCGGGGGCAGCACCCCTGTGACGTGCAGCACATTGAAGGTGTCGATCAGCACCATGCCCGACTCCCATCCAGACGCGAGAGTTGACCACCCGTGGGTTTGCCAATCGCGACGGAATCCACAATACTGACCCGCTTCCGGAGCGTTCCCGAGTAACCGATCACACCGTACCTGAGGACCCCAGGAGGGTTCAGTCCAGCATGGCTATCAGAATCAAGGCCCGAAACAACGAATCCGTCGAGCAACTCATGCGACGCTTCAAGAAGCTCTGCGAGAAGGAAGGCCTCACCAAGGACGTCAAAAAACGTCAGTACTACGAGAAGCCCTCCGAGCGCGCCCGTCGTGCCGCGCGCAAGAGCGTCAAGCGGGTTCCCTGATATCCGACTGGGCAATCGATCGACTCACACACGCACCATCCCTCGCTCACCACTGTCGCGTGAGCGGGCATCCTGACGACGAATACGTTCAGCAACCCACCTTCGCGAGCCACGCAAGGGCACACGAGACCTTGCCCGCGATAACGCCCGAATCATCACCTTGCTCTCGGGCACAACCACGCACACCACGCACCTCCAGGAGCCATGTGACGTGATGGACACACCAATGATGACACTCGCCTCTATCTCCGACCTCACGAGCAACTGGCTCTACTTCCTCGCACCCGTCGGCGCGATACTCGCGCTCGTCATGGCATTCGTCTTCTCGCGCTCCGTGATGAGCTACTCCGAGGGCGACGACGAGATGGTCCGCATCGCGCAGGCCGTCCGCAACGGCGCCATGGCCTACCTCAAGCGACAGTACCGCGTCGTCACGATGGTCTTCGTCGCGCTCATCCTAGTGCTCGCGATCCTCTCCTTCGGCATGGGCATCCAGCCAGAGCTCTCACTCATCGGCGTCCCGGTCGCCGGGCTCTTCTCGGGTCTCTGCGGCTGGTTCGGCATGAAGATGGCCACCAACGCCTCCGCGCGCACCGCGTTCGCCGCCAAGGACTCGCTTAACTCGGGCCTCACGGTCGCCTTCCGCTCCGGTGCCGTCATGGGTCTCGTCGTCGTCGGCTTCGCGCTCCTCGACGCGTCCGTCTGGTTCCTGCTCTTCAACGCCGTCTTCGACTTCGACATCCGCATCCTCACCACCATCATGCTCTCCTTCGGCATGGGCGCGTCCACACAGGCGCTCTTCGCACGCGTTGGCGGCGGCATCTACACCAAGGCCGCCGACGTCGGCGCCGACCTCGTCGGCAAGGTCGAGGCGGGCATCCCCGAGGACGACGCGCGCAACCCCGCAACCATCGCCGACAACGTCGGCGACAACGTCGGCGACGTCGCAGGCATGGGCGCCGACCTCTACGAGTCCTACTACGGCTCAATCCTCGCAACGATGGCCCTCGGTGCCGCAGCCGCGTTCACGATCGAAGGCATCACGACCGCCGAATCCACAGCGCTGGCCATGAAGCTCGCCATCGCGCCGCTCGCGCTCGCCGGCGCCGGCATCCTCTGCTCCATCGCGGGCATCTTCACCGTCAAGGCCAAGGAGGGCGCCACATTCGCGCAGCTCCTCAAGGGCCTGCACATGGGCGTCTACGTCGCCTCCGCACTCATCGCCGTCGTCGCGTTCGCCCTGCTCTTCGTGCTGATGGGCAACAGCGCCGTCAACGCGATGGGGCTCGCCGGCTCCATCGTCTCGGGCCTCGCCGCCGGCCTCATCATCGCCCACGCCACCGAGCACTACACCTCGTACGAGTACGAGCCCACACGACGCATCGCGCGCCAGGCCATCACCGGCCCCGCGACCGTCATCATCTCGGGCATCGCCGAGGGCATGAAATCGACATGGGCCTCGCTGCTCACCGTCGTCGTTGCCATCGTCGCCGCGTTCACCTTCGCGGGCGGCGGCGACAACTTCCTCCTGGGTCTCTACGGCGTCGGCATCGCCGCCGTTGGCATGCTCGCGACCCTCGGCATCACCCTCGCGACCGACGCCTACGGCCCCATCGCCGACAACGCCGGCGGCAACGCCGAGATGACCGAGCAGCCACCACACGTCCGCGAGCGCACCGACATGCTCGACTCGCTGGGCAACACCACCGCCGCAACGGGCAAGGGTTTCGCCATCGGCTCCGCCGCGCTCACCGCGCTGGCGCTCTTCGCCGCGTACATCCAGGTCGTCCAGACACAGATATCGTCACAGTCCGAGGCGTTCGTGCTGCAGGAAGACGCCATTCCCGACGAGGCGACCGCGCCCGTGGCCTACTACCAGGGCTACGGCAAGTTCGCCATCATCATCCCGACCCAGGAGGCAGACGGCACAACCGCATTCCCAACCGAGTCAGAAGCGATGTACTACGACGGAGCCATGATCGATCGTGACTCCATCACCCCACAGGAGATGGACAGCCTCGAGATCGGGCAGTCATTCACTCTGTTCGACCTCGAGCCCCCGGCGCCCGCTACCGCAGACGAGCCAACGCACGCGCTCCCTCCGTATTACAAGCTCTCGACAGAGGGCATCGTGGGCGCGTCAGGACAGACCGACGGCGCGCGCACCGTCGACTTCAAGATCATGCCCACCAAGAACTCCTCCATCTCCGACGTGCTCGAGTTCTACGACGTCACGCTCGTCAACCCACGAGTCCTCGGCGGCGTCTTCATCGGTGTCCTCCTCGCCTTCCTCTTCTGCGCCATGACCATGGACGCGGTCGGTCGCGCCGCCAACGGCATGATGATCGAGTGCCGACGACAGTTCGCGAAGATGCGCGAGGCCTTCATCAGCAAGGGCATGAGCCAGGACGACATAGCCGACCCCACCAAGTGGCCCAAGCAAGTTGAGCACGAAGGCGTCACCTACCCCGACTACGCCTCCTGCGTCTCCATCTCGACCGCAGGCGCACAGCGCGAGATGATCGTTCCCGCTCTCCTCGCCATCCTCGTCCCCATCGTGGTGGGCATCCTCCTGGGCGTGCCGGGCGTCATGGGCATGCTCGCCGGTGGCCTCACCTCCGGCTTCGCCGTCGCCATCTTCATGGCGAACGCCGGCGGCGCCTGGGACAACGCCAAGAAGCTCATCGAGTCCTACGGCAAGATCACCGCCGACGAGTACCTCGACGACAACGACAAGCACCAGGCCGTTCCACACGAGCTCCGCGATACTTTCACTCAGCGCGCCGAAGAGCTCCGCAAGCAAGGCAAGGGCTCCACGATCATCTATGGGAAGGGCTCCGAAGACCACAAGGCCACCGTCGTTGGCGACACCGTCGGCGATCCCTTCAAGGACACCTCGGGCCCGTCGCTCAACATTCTCATCAAGCTCATCTCCATCGTCTCCGTCGTCTTCGCCGGCCTCGTCGTGAAGTTCGGCCCGATGGTCAGCGGCATCATCGGACTCCAGTGACGCCACGCGCACTCCATTTCGTACCGGGGGCTCGTGCATGAGCGCAACCGAAGAGCAGCCAACACAACGCACCGATCAGCCGGACTCGCAGTCCCTGGCCGTCGATGTCGCGCACGCGCTCGAGGACGCAAAGTGCACCGACATCCTCATCCTCGACGTCCGGGGCCTCTCCCAGGTCACCGACTTCATCATCATCGCCTCCGGCACGAGTGATCGACAGATGCGCACCGCGATACGCGACGCCGAAGAGATCGCCGAGCAGCAGGGGCGATCCATCTTCGGTCGCTCGTCCGATCCCGCCTCCACGTGGCTGCTCGTCGACCTTGTCGACATCGTCGTCCACGTCTTCGAGCCGAACACACGCGCGTTCTTCGATCTCGAGACGCTCTGGGGCGACGCATCGCCCGTCGACTGGTCGCCAAAACGACGTCAGGACGCGAGCCTGCAATAATGCTCCCGAGGCAACCGTCCTCGAAGGAGTCCCATGGCACGCTCGACGCTGCTCAAAAGCGGCAAACTCCCACCTGTTGACCTCGGGCTCTCGCTCGCGTCCAAGTGCCAGATCCTCTTCGGCATCGCCGTCCTGTTCCTCGTCGCCGGCGCCGTCGTCGTCCCCTGGCTGCGCGCGGGCAGACTCGTCGATCGAGCCCAGCACGACGCCTCGCGTCGCATCTCGGCCATCTGGCCCGATCTCGCCTCGCTCACCGTCCCCGTCGAACGCTTCACCTCCCAGCCACAGCTCGATCGCGACGACACCCAGGAGCCCTCCTTCATCGTCGCCTACCTCCCCTCCTCCGAGCTCTCGGAGTGGCTCGAGAGCGACGGCTTCGCCGCAAAGGCGTCTCGCGCCGCCTCCGATGGCACCCTCGAGGAGCTCACCGAGGTCACACGAACCCAGGGCGAGCGCGTCTACCGCTACGCACGCGCCGACCTCGACGATCAGGGCACGCTCGTGGGCGTCATCTTCGTCGAGCACCACTCCACCCACCTCGCCTCGCAGCTCTTTATCGCGCGCCTCTACCTCGTGCTCACCGGTCTCATCGTCGGCGCCATCGCCGTCGCGCTCTTCTATGTCATTACCATGCGCCTCATCCTCTCGCCGGTGCGCCAGCTCCGCGAGACCGCCGAACGCATCCGCGCCGGCGAGCCCGACGTTCGCGCAGACATCCAGACCGGCGACGAGTTCCAGGAGCTCGGCGAGGCCTTCAACGAGATGCTCGTCAGCCTCGAGCACAGCCAGGAGAAACTCCGCGGCATCAACGTCTCGCTCGACCTCAAGGTCACCGAGCTCGAGCACGCCAACCAGTCGCTACATGAGGCAGCACGACTCAAGGGCGACTTCCTCGCGACAGTCTCACACGAGCTGCGCACCCCGCTGAACTCCATCATCGGATTCGCCGAACTCCTCGTTGGCATCGCAAACAACGAGAAGCCCGATGACAACGACATGGTCAGGATCGACCCCGAGCGCTTCGCCAAGCGTGCACGCTACCTCGATCACATCGTCGTCGCCGGACGACGCCTTCTCGAGATGATCAACGAGCTGCTCGAGATGGCACGCATCGAGGCCGGCAAGGTCGATCTCCACGTCGAGAAGATGAGCGTCTCCAGCGCCTGCGAGGGCCTCATCGCGCTCATCCGCCCCCAGGCCGAACGCAAGAACATCAACCTCGAACTCAACCTCCCCATGGGCATCGCCGCCCACAAGGAGGCGCCGATCATCGAGACCGACCCACGCAAGTTCCAGCAGATCGTCTTCAACTTCCTCTCCAACGCGGTCAAGTTCACGCCCGAGGGAGGCACCGTCACCCTCCGCGCAGAACGACTCCTCGCCGACTCCGACGACACACGCGTCCGCGTCTCCGTGCTCGACACGGGCCCCGGCATCCCAGAGCCCGACCAGCAACGCATCTTCGACAAGTTCGAGCGCGTCGAGTCCGGGCACGTCCGCGAGTCCACCGGCACCGGGCTCGGGCTGGCCATCTGCAAGGAACTCGCCTCCTTCATCCAGGGTGAGATCCAGCTCGTCTCCGAGGAGAACCAGGGCTCCATGTTCTCGCTGATCGTGCCCACGAGGCTCGACCCGATCGCCGCCACCGATCAGGCGCTCCAGACCGCAGGACGACCGAGATCCACACCAATGACGCGCACCGAGCCAGCCCCGCAGGAGCTCTAGAACGTCCTTTCTCGGACCCTCCTCGACCCGCTCGATCGACAACACATCGCGACGCTCTCTGGCCGATGAACACCCCTCCCTCCGCCGTGCGTATCCTTTCAGAGCATCCCTCCCGCGCCCAGGAGTCACCAGATCACCGCCGCAAAGCAGCCATTCCGTCGCCCCCGATTAGTGGACGATCGATCCGACGAAGAACTCGTTGACGCCTATCGCGCAGGCGAGACCAACGCCTTCCGCGTGCTCATCGAGCGCTATCAGGACGACCTGATGCGATTCCTCTACCGTTTTATGGGAAGTAGAGAACTCGCCGAAGACGTCTTCCAGGAGGCGTTTCTGCAGATCCACGTCTCGATCGACACCTTCGACGTCACAAAGCGATTCAAGCCCTGGCTTTTCACGATCGCCGCGAACAAAGGGCGCGACCAGCATCGTAAGAAGAACCGTCGGTCCACCCTGGAGCTCTCAGCCAATGTGGGTGAGGAGGATGGACCAGCCTTTGTCGACCTCATGGAGGTGGATGTCCCGGCACCGTCGGACGCGCTCGACGCACACGAGCAGGATCGCATCGTCCAGCAGATCGTTGACTCACTCCCCGATCTGCACCGCGAGATCCTCCTGCTCGCCTACTTCCAACGTCTGAGCTACGTCCAGATGGCCGACCAGCTGGGCATCCCGCTTGGGACCGTCAAGTCCAGACTCCACGCCGCCGTCGCCCGCTTCGCGCAGGCCTGGCAGCAGCATCTGGACGAATCGGAGTGACACCGCGTCACATGGCAGACTCCTCTCGCAACAACCAACCCGCCAACCTCACCGACGCGCTCGACGCCCTCATCGACGCCGAACTCTCACCCGAGAGCGTCGATCCTTCCCTCCGTACATCCGCGTCCAGGCTCGCCGACCTTCTCGCCACGCTTGATCCGATGGGCGATCACGCGGTACCCGACCAATCACTCGTCGACACCACGCTCCTCCGCTGCCTGGCCAGCCGAGAGCACTCCTCGACGCTCACCGCCAGCGACGCCAAGGCCCTCGACGCGCTCGTCGACCACAACTGGGAGAACGCCGACGTCCCGGGTGGCTATCGCACCGGATCGTCGCATCTCTCGAAGCTCTTCGGACTCCTCAACCCACCCGAGGACGTCACCGAGGCAACACTCACCGAACGCACATGGAGCCGCGTCCGCACGCACGCCGCAACGTCGGCGAACGTCGAACTCTTCGAGATCAACACGCTCCGCACCGGCGGCCTGCCGATGCGCGAGCTCGGCGCCATCGCCGCCATGGTGATCGCCGCCTTCTCGCTCCTCTTCCCGACACTCGGCGCCGCCCACAACCGCGCACAGCAGCAATCATGCGTCGCCTCTCTCGCCAACGCCGGCATGGGATTCGCCATGTTCGCACGCGACAACAACTCGAGGCTCCCATCGACTCCATACGCCGCGCAGGCCCGCGACGTCTGGTGGAACGTCGGGCAGCCCGAGCAGTCGCACTCGGCCGACCTCTTCACGCTCCCGGCGCAGGGCTACACCCACCTCCACGACCTCGCCTGCGCCGGCAACCACCGGGCCGTCATCAACCTCGACCTCGATCAGCACCAGGACTGGCGCTCCCACGAGGAGGTCTCCTACTCCTATCAGCTCTTCCCCCAGTCATTCCGTACCATCCGCATCACCATCCCGTCGCAGACCGTGCTCCTGGCCGATCGCTCACCCATCGTCGCTCGCTCGCAGCGCGGTGAGTACGTCAGCGCCCAGGCACGCTCCATGAACCACGCCGGCGCCGGGCAGAACATCCTCGCCGCCGACCGATCCGTCCGCTGGCTCGAGTCGCCAGTCATCAATGGCGACAACATCTGGCTCCCAGCCGCCTACGAGCACCAGGAGATCGTCCAGCTCCGCGGCAACGAGACCCCCGAGATCTGGGGCGACATCTTCGTCGGGCCCTGACCCTGGACTACCGCCAGATCCCCTCAAATCCCACAATCTTGCCATCCTGACCCGGGCCTGATACCCTGTTCGGCTCGCTGCGACGGTGGGTCGCGCAAACCAAGGGAGTGTGGCTGATGCCCAAGAACAAACCCCACAAGGGGCTGCTCAAGCGTATACGTGTGACCAAGACCGGCAAGGTCAAGCACAAGCACGCCAGCTCGTCGCACATGCGATCGCACAAGTCGCCCACCAAGCTCCGCACGCTCCGCCAGAGCAAGGAAGTCTCCAACGCCGAGGCAAAGCGTCTCCAGAAGCTGCTCCACCGGCGCCTCCGTGGTCGCACGCAGCCCGTCAGCGCCCTGAAGCGCTCGCCCTCACCCGAAGCCAGACGCGCCGCCCGCGAGCAGGCCGCGTCCGAGTAACCAGACCATCCACGCACGAAGGTGCGTCTCACACAACTCGCTCGTCGGGACCAGCAAAGACGACCGGGCACACCGCCGCAGGCCGCCCCGCAACGAGCACCAAGGGAGTTCCCCAATGCCACGCGTCAGAAAAGGTTCGGCCCGTAAGCGTCAGCACAAGCGCGTCCTGCGCGAGGCGCGCGGGTACTACGGCACAAAGAGCCGCCACTACCAGCAGGCCAAGGTCGCCCTCACGCGAGCAGGCGCCTTCGCCTGGCGCGACCGACGCGCCCGCAAACGCGACTTCCGCAGACTCTGGATCACACGCATCACCGCCGCCTGCAAGATGCGCGGCACGCGATACTCCCGCTTCATCAACGGGCTCAAGCTCGCCGGCGTCCTGCTCAACCGCAAGATGCTCGCAGAGATCGCCATCCACGATCCCGCGGCGTTCGACAAGCTCGTCGCCACCTCCGAGGCGTCGACGACAACCCTCGCATCCAAGAGCTGAGAGCCACACATAAGCACCAAACGCACAGGGCGATCCTCCTCCGAGGGTCGCCCTGTTTTCTACTCGCACGAACGACGCCCACCACCACGCTCGTAGAATGAGTCCATGCGACTGATGCTCGTCAATCCCAGAGGCTTCTGCGCCGGCGTGCGCATGGCCATCGACGTCGTCGACCAGGTCCTCGACATCTGCCCCGACGAGCCGCTCTACGTCTACCACGAGATCGTCCACAACAAGCACGTCGTCCAGCGCTTCGTCGAGAGGGGGGTCACCTTCGTTGACCACATCGATGAGGTCCCCGAGCACGCCACCGTCGTCTTCAGCGCGCACGGCGTCTCACCCGTCATCCGCCAGCAGGCGCGCGATCGACACCTCACCGCGATCGACGCGACATGCCCGCTCGTCACCAAGGTCCACATGGAGGCCATCCGCTACGCCAGCCAGGGCTTCCAGATCCTCCTCATCGGGCACACCAACCACCAGGAGGTCGTCGGCACTCGCGGCGAGGCACCCGACGCCGTGCAGGTCGTCGAGTCTCCCGACGACATCCCACACCTGACCATCAACGATCCCGAGAAGCTCGTCTACCTCACCCAGACCACGCTCAGCACCGACGACGCCGACGTCATCATCCGTGCTCTGAAGCAGGCGTTCCCATCGATCAAGTCGCCACCCAAGGACGACATCTGCTACGCCACCACCAATCGACAGCACGCCGTCCGCCAGCTCGCGCCCCAGTGCGACCGCGTGCTCGTCGTCGGCTCGCGCAACAGCTCCAACTCCGTGCGTCTCACCGAGATCGCCCGACACGTCGGCACCGACGCACGCCTCATCGACGACGCCTCCGACATCGACTCCACATGGTTCACGGGCGACGAGACCGTTCTCATCACAGCCGGCGCCTCCGCGCCCGAAGACCTCGTCGCGCAGGTCTGCAAGCACCTGCTCGACACCTACTCTGGCACCATCGAGATCGCCGACATCGCCCAGGAGGACGTCGAGTTCAACATCCCCTCGACGCTCAAAACCATCATGCGCGACAGGGGCATCGATCCCGAGACACGGCGCATCCGCGTCCACGCGCCGGAGATCACCGAGTCCCTCTACGGCACGACGCCCGTCACTATCAATCAATCAAACTAGGAACATCGTGCGCCACCCCACGAACCACATATTCGCGCACACATCCGAATCGCTCAAAGAGTGGTGCGCCTCTCATTCCATGCCCGCCTTCCGCGCCAGCCAGATCCTCGAGTGGGTGTACGACAAACGCGTCTCCGATCCCGAGCAGATGTCCAACCTCTCCGCGCGTGATCGCCAGACCCTCGTGCGCGAGATGATCTTCGAGTCGGGACCCACCCTCTCACACCAGCACGCCACCGACGACACGCAGAAGCTCCTCATCCAATGGAGCGATCCGGACGACACCTCCGAGCTGCCCGTCCTCGACACGACACGCCAGACCGAGTGCGTCATGATCCCCACCGACGCCCGCAAGACCGCCTGCATCAGCTCGCAGGTCGGCTGCCCAGTCGGATGCCGCTTCTGCGCCTCCGGGCTCTCGGGCCTCGACGCCAACCTCTCCGCCGGACGCATCGTCGAACAGGTCTGGCGACTGTCCAATCTCCCGCACGTCGGGCGCATCACCAACGTCGTCTTCATGGGCATGGGCGAGCCGCTGGCGAACTTCTCCGCTGTCCGCGACGCCCTCACAACCATCACCGCGCCATGGGGTCTGGGCATCTCGGCGCGCAGGGTCACGGTCTCCACCGTGGGCCTGCCGCAGGCCATCGAGCGTCTCGCACGCGACGTCAGCCTGCCGATCACCCTCGCGCTCTCCCTCCACGCGCCCAACGACGACCTCCGACGCGAGCTCATCCCCTGGTCGAGCTACACAACGATCGACGAGCTCCTCACGGCCTGCACGCTCTGGTTCGAGAAGACCGGGCGCGAGATCACGCTCGAGTACATCCTCCTTCGCGACATCAACGATCGCCCGGAGCACGCCCGCCAGCTCGCCGACCTCTGCAAGCAGATGCGCGCCAACGTGAATCTCATACGCTACAACGAGGTCGAGCCGCTCCCATACGAGCGACCTCGCGACAACGACGTCAAAGCATTCCAGCAGACACTCCGCGACGCCGGCGTCAACACCCACATCCGCGCCTCACGCGGGCGCGACATCGCCGCGGCCTGCGGCCAGCTCCGCCACGAGCACGCCGCCACCTAACCGGTCTTCTTCGGTGTGCTCTCCAGCAGCACGCGCGCAACCTGCTTGGCAAGCACCGCCGCGCGCTTGTTCTCCACCAGCGCCGATCGCGCCATCACACCATCAAGCAAGATCGACAGCTGCTGCGACAGCTCACCCGCGTCCTGATACCCCGCCTCATCGCACAGCTCGTGGATGTACCGCGTCATCATCCGCTTGTGCTCCGCCGCCGCCGCGCGAATCGGGCTGTCGCGCTCCGTGTACTGCGCGCACGCGTTCAGGAACAGGCAGCCCGGGTAGTCGTCCTTGCCGCACTTCTCCGCCACCGCGTCGAACAGCACCAGCAGACGCTCGTACGGGTCGCTCGCCCGGCTCTCCACACAATGGCGGAACCACTGGCGAGCCTCATGATCACGCTCCTTCAGACACTCCAGTATCAACGCCTGCTTCGACGGGAAGTGGTTGTACAGCGTCATCTTCGCGACGCCGGCCTCGCTCAGGATCCGATCGATACCAACATTGTGGAACCCCTCACGATGGAACAAATCCAACGCCACAGCCAAAAGATGATCCCGCTTCTGCGACATGCCGGCCGCCCCTATTTGTAGCACATACTACAAATTATGCCCGCAGTGCATCCAGGATGCACCAACCTGCCACCATACCACGAAAAAAACAGACAGATGAGTATATTTTTCTCCAACCAGGGAATAGACTGATCAGTCTAGTTTGTTATACTATCGTTGGTGAAACAGCCATCAGCCCCGCTTCAGGACGCGGGCAGATCGATCTTCTCGGACACTCGATCCACACGAAAGGACACCACCATGCCTCGCATCCAGCCGCTCACGAAGGACTCCGCGCCCCAGGCATCCATCGAACTGCTCGAAGCCGTCGAGAAGAAGCTCGGCAAGGTCCCCAACCTCCTGGGCACCATGGCCAACGCCCCCGCAGCGCTCCAGGCCTACCTCTCCCTCTCCCAGATCCTCGACTCCTCCTCCCTCTCCCCGCATCTCCGCGAGTCCGTCGCGCTGGCCATCGCAACCCAGAGCGGATGCGGGTACTGCGGCAGCGCCCACTCCGCCATCGGCAAGATGGTTGGGCTCGAGAGTGATCAGATTGAATCCGCGCTCCGCGCCTCGTCGAATGACCCCAAGACACAGGCAGCCATCAACCTCGCCCTCTCCATCGTCAGGGACCGCGGCTGGGTCTCCGACGACGACTTCAACGCCGCCCGCAACGACGGCCTGACCGACGCCGAGATCGCCGAGATCATCCCCCTGACACTCTTCAACCTCTACACCAACTACTTCAACCACATCGCAGAGACCGAGATCGACTTCCCCGTTGTCGAGCTCCCCGAGCCCGTCAACGCATGACCTGACCCCTGGTTTTCTCCCCACATACCATCGCACGCTGTCGGGCGTCCCACATGCACGCAACGCATCTCCCCTCACCGACCGGGGCGTCCGACAGCGTGCGATGGTTTTTTGAATAGCTTGTGCGCACGACGAGCCGCTTGATGCGATGATCCCTCCGATGACGCACATGGCAATCATCGAGCCCTGGTGGGCCACCGAGTTCCGCCCCTACACGACCCAGCACGTCCTGGTGCTGATCGTCGTGGGTGTCCTCGTCGCCGGCGCGCTGACGCTCGGTCTCCGCTGGCGAGATCGTGCGCCCCATCGCGAGCGCCTCATGCGCCGCCTCTGGGCCTGGGCCGTCATCCCAACCCAGCTCTGGCACACCATCTACTGGCTCCTGCCCGACCAGTTCGACATCGCCGACTCGCTCCCGCTCCACGTCTGCGACCTCATAGTCTGGATCGTCCCCGTCGCGCTCCTCACCAGCCTCCGCTGGTCCCACGCGCTGCTCTACTACGTCGGCATCGGGCTCTCCATCCTCGGCTTCGCCACGCCCGTCCTGCGCGAGGGCCACACCAACTGGTACTTCTGGCTCTTCTGGATCTCCCACACCCAGATCGTCGCCAGCGCTCTCTACCTCTGCGTCGTCATGCGCTTCCGCCCCTCGTGGCGCGACCTGCTCACCACGATGACAATCTTCTTCGCCTACGTCGCGATCATCCTGCCGACGAACATCATCTTCTCGCTGCACTACGGCTACATAGGCAACGTCCCGCAGCCCTCATACATCACCAAGCTCGGCGTCTGGCCCTACCGCCTACTCGCGATGACGGCAATTATGTTCGTCGCCTATGTCATCCTCTGGGCGCCCTGGGCGATACTCTCAGGACGAGCCCACCAGCCGACAGAACGACGACGGGTCGACGTTCCCGCCGGTGACGATCACCCCGACACGTAACCCCCGCACGTCCATCGCCCCCTCCAGCAGCGGCGCCAGCGACAGGCACCCCGTTGGCTCCACCACCAGCTTCATCCGCTCGTAATAGAACCGCATCGTGCGCACCAGCGACGCATCGCTCGTCACCTCGATCGCGTCCACGTGCTCCCTGATGCATGCCAGCGTCAGCGGGCCGGGGCAATTCGTGCGCGCCCCATCCGCGATCGTGTCGGGCGTCGGGATCGTCACGATCTCGCCCACCTCGAATGACCGCTTCACATCGTCGCCCATCTCCGGCTCAACACCGATGACTTTGCAATCGGGTCGCATGTGCTTCGTCGCGATCGCGCACCCAGAGATCACGCCGCCACCACCCACGCACACCATCAGCACGTCCAGACCGGGCACCTCCTCGTGTAGTTCCATCGCGCACGTGCCCTGCCCCGCGATGATGTGCGGGTGATCGAAGGGGGGGATGATCGTCATCCCGCGCTCCTCCGCGATCTGCGCGCCAAGCCTCTCCCGCTCCACCTCCGACGCGTCGTACTCCACCACCTCCGCGCCGTACCCCTCGGTCGCCATCCTCTTGATCTTCGGCGCGTTGCTCGGCATCACGATCGTCGCCGGCACCCCCAGCAGATTGCACGCCAGCGCGACCCCCTGCGCGTGGTTGCCCGACGAGAACGCCAGCACGCCGCCCTTCCTTTGTTCGTCGCTCAGGCGCGACACCGCGTTGTACGCCCCGCGAAACTTGAATGCTCCGACCCGCTGGAAGCTCTCGCACTTGCAGAACACGCTCGCCCCGACACGCTCGTCGAGCGTCCGCGAGATCATCACGGGCGTCCTGTTCGCCACACCCTTGATCTGAGCCGCGGCATCCTCAACATCAGCGAACGTCGGAATCGCAATGTCTGTCGTCATGCCACAAGCGTATCATGCCAGTGATGGCCAGGCCCGATCCCAATGTATGCCCTCGCTGCGGGTACGATTTCTTTGGACTCGAGGAATTGAAATGTCCTGAATGTGAGTGGCCCGATCTTGGTAATAGAACCATTCTTTCAGACGGCAAATACAGCGCATGGCTCGCGGTTCTAATTATGCTTATCGCAGTAATTGTAGTGTTGATTCCCACTATTACCGGGATTACAGGCTTTGAGCCGTACATAGCTGATAGCACGTTTCAGATCTGGGTAGCTGTCATTGTGCCTGTCGTCACCGTGCTCATTGGCTGCTTCTTGTGCGCGTATTTCATGAGTGTCGGGAGCAGCAAATACAGGGTCGGAAGGCCATGCATTGCAGTGTCAATTCTGATACCTGTCGTGTTTTTTGTTTGGCTTTTTCAATGGTTAAGTATCTCTGATCTATTCTTCTAACAACGTCGGTTCGAACGTACAATGAAGGCGGAATGAAAGATTCGCCTGCTCCAACTCACTGTCCCCGTTGCCGATACGACATGTTGGGGATTGAAGAGAAAAAGTGCCCGGAGTGCGAGTGGCCACAGCCAGGGGATCGCACTTTCTGGACGGACGGTCGGTATCGAGCTACTCATGTCCTCGCCATCACGTTGCTCTGTATGGCAGCCATTGCTGTGCCAACTCAACTCGTCAAAATTCACGACGTGTTTGGTGAGATGTACGCATTACTTTGGATCATTCCAGTTGTCCCTGCGACAGTAGCAATCATTGGGTTGCGCAAAGTGCGTTATGTATCGAGGATTGGGAGTGTCAGGTATAAAGCCGACCGAGTGTTCGCTTCAAGTGTGGTATTCTGGATTGCCATGTCAATTACATGGATTGCGTGCTACTTCATCACAGTGTTTCTGTATATAGGCATCGCCGGGTAGAGGGACAAAATGAACCTTGACGGAGCATCCCTCGACCCCACCCAGCGCTACAAGCTCCTCGTCGGTGCCATCGTCCCGCGCCCCATCGCCTGGGTCTCAACCATCTCGCCCGATGGCGTTGTCAACGTCGCGCCCTTCTCCTTCTTCTGCGGCGTCTCTGCCAACCCCTGGGCCCTCGCCTTCTGTCCCGCCACCAAACCCACAGGCCCCGACAAGGACACGCTCCGCAACATCGATGGCGAGCACTCCTGCCACCAGTTCGTCGTCAACATCGTCAGCGAGCCCAACGCCATGCAGATGGCCATGTCCGCCGCCGATCTCCCGTCTAACGAATCCGAGGCCAACCTCGCCAGATTGCAAATGTCCCCCTCATCCCGCGTCGCTCCGCCCCGCATCGCGCGCGCGCCCGTCTCCTTCGAGTGCGAGCGCCTCGCGGTCCACCGCCTGCTACCGGGCGAGCCCAACTCGGGCGTCATCGTCGTCGGTCGCATCCTCTGCGCGCACGTGCAGGACGACATCATCGACGACGCCCACCGCATCGATCCGTCGAAACTCCGCGCCGTCGGCAGGCTCGCCGGCCTGACCTACTGCACCACGCGTCAGCTCTTCGAGCTCCCCTGGGGCCTCGACGCCGTCGATGCCCAGGCGCCCGAGATCCTCAGCTGAACATCCGCATCTGCTGCTTCTCGACCGTCGGCACCGTCAGCGGGTGCTCGATGTCGATCCTGTAGTCCCCCGAGTAGCACGCCGTGCAGAACTGCTCGGGCTCCAGCACGTCCGTGCTCGCGCAGCTCAGCAATCCCTCGAGCGACAGGAAGTGCAGCGAGTCAACGCCAAGAAACTGGCGTATCTCCTCCACGTTCTTCTCGTGCGCGATCAGCTGCTCGGGCGACGCGAAATCAACCCCAAAGAAGCACGGGTGCTTGATGGGGGGGCACGAGATCCGCAGGTGGATCTCACTGGCGCCCGCGTTGCGGAGCTGATCCATCTTCGCGCGCGTCGTCGTGCCGCGCACGATCGAGTCATCAACGACGACCAGCCTGTGCCCCGACACGATCTCCGACACGATCGACAGCTTCAGCCTCACCGCTGTCGTCCGCTCGTCCTGCGTCGGCTTGATGAAGGTCCTGCCCACATACCGGTTCGGCACGATGCCCTCGCGATAGGGCAAGCCCGACGCACGCGCGTACCCCGTCGCGGCCGATCGGCCCGAGTCGGGCATCGGCATCACAAGGTCCGCCTCCACCGGCGCCTCGCGCGACAGCGCCTCGCCAAGCTGCTCGCGCACCAGCTGCACCGACTTGCCGTAGATCTTCGACGCCGGCGACGCGAAGTACACGTGCTCGAACACACAGTGCGCCCGCCGCTTGGCCGGGTCCGCGAACCGACGCGACGACAACCCATCGTCGTCGATCGTCACGATCTCGCCCGGCTCGACGTCGCGCACTATCGTCGCGCCCACCGCGTCCAGACCGACAGTCTCCGACGCGACGCAGTACGTGCCGTCCTCGAACCGACCGATCGTCAGCGGCCTCCAGCCCCACGGGTCCCGCGCCGCCTCGATCTTCGTGGGCGACAGGAACACCATCGAGAACGCGCCCTGCAATCTCCGCAGCGTCGCCGCCAGCGGATCGGGCGTCTCCTGCTGCTCGGGCGACGCCAGCAGGTGCAGCACCACCTCCGTGTCCGAGGTCGTGTGGAAGATGTGCCCGCGCTGCTCGAACCACTCCTTGAGCGCCCGTGTGTTCGTCAGGTTCCCGTTGTGCGCGATCGCCACCTGCCCGCCCACGAACGACTCCACGATCGGCTGCGCGTTGCAGTTCGTCGAGCCGCCCGTCGTCGAGTACCGGCAGTGCCCGATCGCGCCGACGATTGGGTTCGGGTGCGCCACGTGTCGTCCATTCCGACGATCGGGTCGATCCTCGAGCTCCCATAGGACGCGAGGCGTGAACACCTCCGCCACCAGCCCCATCCCCGTGTGCCCGTGGAGGGTCGAGCCGTCCGAGGCCGCGATGCCCGCCGACTCCTGCCCGCGATGCTGCTGGGCGTACAGCCCGAAATACGACGTCCGGACGGGCGATTCGCCCCCCCAGACCCCGAAAACGGCGCATTTCTCCTTCTTCTCGCTCTCCTCGTGGAGCAGACGCTCGATCGAGGGCGACGGAGGCGATATCACTGGCAAATGGTGATCTGCTGCCACGAATCCGCTCCGCAAGAGGGCTCCAGGCTGTGTGGGGACGACGCGACGCCCATAGCCTAGCAGCCCTCGCCACGAGAATCCCCTCCGGTTGACTCTCAGGGGCGAATATGGTGCAATATCGCCTCGAAATTCAGAGACCGGATCGACCGGGCATGTCGCCCGGGGCCTGGCCCGCAGTCGCGGCACCCACGCCAGATCGCTCGATGCACCCCTTGAGCACCCCTCCACGTAGAACGTGGTCGGACGACGGAGAACTATCCCCATGGCTCGCTATCTCGGACCCAAGGTCAAGCTGTCACGTCGCGTCGGCGTCCCCATCGCCGACGTCCCCAAGCACACCGTCAAGCGACAGCTGACGCCCCCGGGCATGCACGGCTATCGCGGTCGTCGCCTGCGCGACTACGGTCTGCGACTCAACGAGAAGCAGAAGCTCCGCTACCACTACAACGTCCTCGAGAAGCAGTTCCGCAAGTACGTCGACGAGGCCAAGCGCCGCAAGGGCAACTCGGGCGAGCTGCTCCTGCAGCTGCTCGAGCGCCGTCTGGACAACGTGATCCGTCGTGCGGGCTTTGCACGCACGATCTGGCAGGCGCGACAGATGGTCTCGCACGGGCACGTGCTCGTGAATGGCGTCAAGACCGATATTCCGAGCTTCAGCGTGAAGGTCGGCGACACGATCACGCTCAAGAACCGCATCCACAACCTGACGCGCGAGTCGATGGAATCGCTCGCCGGCCACGTGGTGCCGGGATGGGTGGACGTCACCCCCGCGGATCTGACGATCAAGGTGGTGTCGCTGCCAACGAGCGACCAGATCCCCTTCGACGTGAACACGAACCTGATCGTCGAGTTCTATCGTTGATCGCGCGGCGCACACGTTCGTGCGCATATTCATGGATGTGTTCCACGTGGAACACTCTCTGGCCCGCTAGCGAGGTTGTGTGATGCTCAAGTATTTCCGCAAGTACAACACCTGGATCCTGATGATCGGTGGCGTGCTGCTGCTGATCGTGTTCCTGCTGCCCCAGCTGCCCCAGATGACCGGCGCGGGGGTGATGAACCCCGTGATCGCCCGCTTCGACGGGGGCGAGATCCATCTGCAGGATCGTCGCGAGGCCTCCAGTGAATTGGAACTCCTGGCGCGCATGCGGTTCACGCAGTTCGGTATCCCCATCACCACGCTGCTGCTGCGCGACGGGGACATCGAGGAGCGTCAGGCGGCGGACCTGTGGATGCTGCTGGTGGCGATGGCCGAGCGCGACGGTCTGGTCGGCGGGCCCGAGGACGGACGCAACCTGCCCGGCGCGATCGCTCGGAACGTTTCTGCGAGCCTCCTGGAGAATCCAGGGTTGAATCTGAGCGCGTTGGATCCCGAGTCGCTGCGTCTGGGCATCCAGGCCGAGCTCGAGGAGGATCGCGCCCAGCTGCTCGCCAGCGGCGTCTCGCTCGCGCAGCTGGACACACTGTTCGCCAAGGCGCGCGGCGTGCTGCGGATGTACGAGCTCTACGAGAACTCGGTGAAGCTCTCGGAGCCGGAGCTGCGTCGGTTCGCGGCGCGTGTGCTCGACCAGGTCGGCGTGCAGTGGGTGCCGGTGCGTGCGAATCGCTTCTTCCACCAGCTCCCGGTCATCGATCGAGAGCAGTACCTGGATCACTACGAGAAGTACAAGGACGTCATGCCCGGCGAGGGCGAGTTCGGCTTCGGGTATCGCCAGTACCCTGGGTATCGCGTCGAATGGCTGGAGATCGAGCGAGCGGACTTCGATCGCCACATCGAGATCGACCCGTTGGAGGCGAACACGTACTACCAACAGAACGACCATCTCTTTGATGGCGAGTGGGCGGACGTTCGCGACGAGGTGGTCGACGTCCTGAAGGACCAGAAGATCGACGAGATCCTCACGGGCATCGATCGCGAGATCGTGGCGATCCTGCGATCGTCGCAGGGCTCGCTGGAGCGGGACGACGACGGCTACCTGGCGATCCCAGAGAACTGGGAGCTCCTGCAGCCCTCGCTCGCGATGATCAAGTCGCAGCTCGAGACGTACACGCTGCAGCAGCACCAGATACCGAATCTCGATGGCGTGACGGCGGCGAGGCTGTTGGGCGGCTGGCGCATCGCCGAGGACGTGGAGTTCATGCCGGCGGGCATGGCGACGCTGCGGCACAACGGGCAGACGGTCCGGGGCAAGGATCTGATGATCAACGTGCGCGAGCTGTATCCCGACAGCGACGTCAAGTCGCAGACGAGCGTGCTCTACGGTCCGGCGCGGAGCGATGACAACGAGGCGGTGTACTACTTCCGTGTGGTGGAGGTTCGTCCCGCCGGCCCGCCCGACGAGTACCGTGAGGTGCGCGAGCTGGTGGAGAACGACTACCAGCGGTACACGCTGTACACGGGCCTGCAGCAGATCCACGACAGGCTGAAGGACAAGTACATCGAGGTGGGCATCGACGAGTACGCCAGCCAGCTGCGCGCCGACGCGATGAAGCGCGTGGTGGTGAGCCGCGAGGGCATGGAGCCGTACCAGACGATCGACTTCAACACGGACGAGATCCGAGAGGCGATCATGGCGCACGCGGCGCAGTTCGACCCGTCGAGACCGACGATGGAGTATCCGATCCGCGATCGATTGCTGATCGTGGAGATGCCGGAGGCGTTGTCGCTGGGCGTCGTCGAGCTGATCGACGTGCGTCCGCTCTCGCGGGAGCTGTTCCAGGAGCGGAAGCTCGAGGCGGAGGCGCTGGCCAGGGCGGAGCTGCGCCTGAGGATCACCCAGGAGTGGCCCTACACGTGGGAGCGTCTTGTGGAGACGCAGGGATACGAGTCGCTCGAGGATGACGAGTTCGACGAGGACGAGCCGGTGGAGGAAGGATCCGCTGGCGAGGAGTCGGGCGATTCGTCAGAGTGAGTGGTCGTTCTCAAGAGCGCCAAGAGTCTGTTGAATCGAGTTGTCTATTGATGGGATGGTGCGCCTGTAGCGTGCCGCGTCGAAGGTGGCGGGCAGGTCCTCGATCGCGTGGTGCTCGAGGATGGCGATGAACGCGGCGCGTGCGACGGCGTGCGGGGGGGTGGTGCCGCGGGACCAGTCCTCGTAGTCCTGCCAGGCGAGTCGGATGGATCGGGCGTGGAGATCGTCGACGCGAGCGTCGAAGACCCACGCGCCGGGGTGCTCGTGCTCCTGGATGATCTCGACGTGTGGTGTCATGCTGCTCCGCGGGCAACGGCCCGAGCGTTGGGTGGTTGAACAGCGTAGGCTATGCGCTCTGGGAGTGATCGACGATGTTTCTGCAGGAGATACTCAAGCTCGGTCTGACGAACCTGCGTCTGCACCTATTGCGGTCGGTGCTGACGGCGCTGGGGATCATTCTTGGCGTGAGCGCCGTGATCACGATGGTGAGCATCGGGGAGGGGTCGAAGCGCGAGGCGTTGCTGCAGATCGAGAAGCTGGGTGCCAAGAACATCATCGTGCGATCGGTGAAGCCGCCGCAGACAGATCAGGGCGGTCAGCAAAATTCCTTCGTGACACGCTATGGGATCACGCGTGAGACGCTGAGAATCCTGGAGACGAATTTCCAGGACGCGGACGCGGTGGTGCCCCTGAAGGACGTTGGCAGCCAGGTGCTTCGGGATGACATCCGTCGGACGAGCCAGGCCAAGGGTGTGACGCCCGAGCTGATGGAGGCGGCGGGGCTTCGTCTGAGGCGTGGTCGGTACCTGACGCAGAACGACCTGGACTCAACGGCGCTCGTTGCGGTGCTTGGGCATGAGATCGCGCGTGCGATGTTCCCGCATGACGACCCGCTGGGATCGACGATGCGGATCGACCAGAACGTCGTCGAGATCGTGGGGATCCTGCAGCCGGTGGGACTCAGCGGCGGGGCGGGGGCGTCTCTCGTGGGGCGCGACCTGAACTTCGACGTTCACATCCCGATCACGACGGCGCGCAAGGTGTTCGGCGACACGGTGATCCGTCGCGAGAGCGGCTCGTTCTCGGGCGAGGAGGTGCAGGTGCAGGAGGTGTTCATAGTCTCGCCCGATCGCGATCGGGTGATGGTGGACGCCGAGCGTGCCAGGCGGATCATGGAGACGCAGCATCCCGAGATGAACGACGTGACGATCATCGTGCCGTACGAGCTGCTGGAGAACGCAAAGAAGTCGGCGTTGACGTGGAATCTCGTGCTGGGCGCGGTCGCGGGGATCTCGCTGCTGGTTGGCGGCATCGGGATCATGAACATCATGCTGGCGAGTGTGACGGAGCGGACGCGCGAGATCGGTATCCGTCGCGCGCTGGGCGCCACGCGGAAACACATCGTGATGCAGTTTCTCGTGGAGACGGGGGTGCTCAGCTCGCTCGGCGGTGTGCTGGGGATCCTGCTCGGGGTTGGGCTGAGTGTGCTGGTGGGTGTTGCGATCCCGCTGTTGCCGAGCCTGCCCGTGATTGGTTCGATGTTCCCATCGGACGTGTCGCTGCCGACGCAGGTGACGGGATGGTCGATCGGGCTGTCGTTCGTGGTGGCGGCGGCGACGGGGCTGGTGTTTGGCATCTACCCGGCGATGGTGGCGGCGCGTCAGGATCCGATCGTGGCCTTGAGACACGATTAGCTCTGTCAAATGGGTACACTGTTGGGCTGTGCCCGCTCCACGCAAGAAGACATTCCGGAAGACGTCGAGGCCCGGCGGTCGTGGTGGTGCGCGTCGACCGAGGGAGTCGCGCGGCCCACGCACGGGGCGCTCGGTCGCGGTGGATCACGTCGAGCGATTGGTTCGACGGTTCCCCGATCTGCCGCTGGACCCGGTGGACTTCTCGGGGCTGGAGCCACGCGAGGCGTCGCTCGCGCACTCGATCGTCGACGCGGTGACACGTCGGTGGCTGCTGCTGGAGTACCTGTTGCAGCAGGGGCTGAACAAGGAGCTGCGCGAGCTCGAGCCGCGGGTGCGGGCGATCCTGCTGTGCGGCGCGGTGCAGATGATGTTCTTCGATCGCGTGCCGGTGCGCGCGTCGATCCACGAGGCGGTGGAGCAGGGGAAGCGGTGTCGTCGGGACGCTGGGGGGCTGGTGAACGCGGCGATGCGTCGGCTCCAGGAGATTCTCTGCGAGGACGATAGCGCGGAGGTGGTGCGCGAGGATGGCGTGAGCGACGCGCGGAATCGCATCGTGACGTCGAACGGGCGATCGGTGGTGCTGACACGCGACGGGCTGCCCGAGGACCGGATGCATCGGCTGTCGCTGGTGAGCAGTTGTCCGGTCGAGCTGCTGCGTGTGCTGTCGCGGAGCATGTCGCTCGAGGAGGTGCGCCACGTGGCGCTGCACTCGATCGGGCTGCCATCGACGGTGTTCAGGACGTCGTTTGCGCGTGAGCCGCTGGATCCGTCGTTGTTCCAGGCGCACGAGGTCGCGGGGCACCACGTGTTCGTGGGCGGCTACAGGGAGTTGCGTGAGACGCTCGCGGAGCGTGACGACGTATGGGTGCAGGACAGCGCGTCGTCCGCTGCGGTGGACTCGGTGTCGGACCTGTCGCCGAGCCTGATCGTGGACGTGTGCGCTGGGAAGGGCACGAAGACGAGGCAGCTATCGCATGTGTTCCCGGGCGCCCGGATCGTGGCGACGGACGTGAGCGAGGAGCGCTGGGGGCTGCTTCGTGACGCGTTCGAGGGGCACGAGCGTGTGGAGGTTGTGCCCTTCGGGGATCTGGATGGGCTGGCGCAGCAGGCGGAGTTGATTCTGCTTGACGTGCCGTGTTCGAACACGGGTGTGCTGGCGCGTCGTGTGGAAGCGCGATATCGGGCTGGGGACAGGGAGAAGCTAGAGGGGCTGGTTCGTATCCAGCGTCAGATCATCGCGGATGCGATGCGACTGCTCGCGCCGGGTGGAGCGGTGCTGTACTCGACGTGCTCGCTGGATCCTCGCGAGAACGAGGAGCAGCTTGAGTGGGCGTCGCGCTGGCACAGCCTGGAGATAGAGCGTGTCGGGAGGCGTTTGCCCGCCGGCGGGCCCGGTCAGGCGGAGGCGTTGTACGCGGATGGTTCGTTCTCCGGGGTGCTTCGCGGGTGAGGGCGGAGAAAGTGTGCGTGGTGATGGTGGAATGCGATGGCGTGGTCGTGAGTTGGCGGTAGGATGGAGAGGCCGCGAGCGCGTGGCGAGATTGGATTGACCCGATGGAGCGAGTCGGGGAGTGACGATGAATCTGCTTGATATTCTGAATCCGTCGTGCATCAAGATCCCTCTGGAGAGCACGGACAAGAAGGGTGTGATAGACGAGCTGGTCGACGTGCTGGCTGCGCACGACATGGTCTCGAAGCCCGAGGTGCTCAAGGAGGCGGTGTGGACGCGTGAGCAGACGCGCACGACGGGTATCGGACGCGGGCTTGCGATTCCGCACTCGAAGTCGGACAGCGTGTCGAGGCTGGTCATCGCGATCGGCAAGCCGTCGGAGCCGATGGAGTTCGCGTCGATCGACAACAAGCCCGTGCAGCTGATCGTGCTGCTGGCGAGCCCCCCCGAGAAGACGAGCGATCACATCCAGGCGCTTGCGCAGATCAGCCGGCTGATGACGATGGAGGACTTCCGCGAGAGGGCGTATGGCGCGGAGTCGGGGCAGGAGCTGTACGAGCTGTGGCAGGCGCAGGAGATGGCGTCGCAGGCGAGCTCGGGCTGAGCGGGATCGGACTCGAATCAGTTTTGTTGTGTGGTGCCCTGCTGTGCGGCGGCGGCGAGCGATTCCATTGCGCTTATCGCGTGGGTGACGTTCGCGCGGAACCAGGCGTAGGGAAAGAGCGTCGCGGTGGCGATGATGAGCCCGAAGGCGGTGGTGAGGAGCGCCTCGGCGATGCCTGAGGCGACCGCGGCGGGATCGGCGACGATGCCGGCGTCGACCTGACCGAGGATGTTGAAGGAACGAATGATGCCGGTGACGGTGCCGAGGATTCCCAGGAGCGGGGCGGCGGCGATGATGGTGGAGAGCGTGGTGGCGAATCGCTCAAGCGGGTGGCGGGTCTCCTCGATGGCCTCGACGATGGCGGGCTCGTCGTTGCGGGTGAGCATGGAGGAGACGGCGGCGGCGTAGAGGGGGACGCCTGTGGCGATGAGGCCCTGGACCTTGTCGTGCTGCGCGTTGCGGAGCGCGTGTCGTGTGTGCTTGAGCCATCGTCTGACGCCGGGGCGGTGGAGACGGAGCCAGAAGATCGTGCGCTCGGTGCAGAGTGTGATTGAGACGAGCGAGAGGAGGAGGAGGGGCCACATGGCCCATCCGCCCTGCTGCATGAGTTCTCTGGCTGCCTGGAGCATGGTGAGCATGATACCGGGCGTGGGCGCGTGCGATGCGTCGATGGCGGGAGGGGGCGATACACTTGCTGGTCATGTCGCACGGTGGTGATCGAGACGTGAGTGAGACGCTGGTGGGAGACGCGGCGCTCCTGGTGGACGGCGCGCTGGCGGCGCGTCTGGAGGGACGGGATTTGCCCGCCTCGCTCGTCGAGGCGATGGCGTACGCGTCGCTGGATGGTGGCAAGCGGCTGCGCCCCGCGCTTGTGTTCGCGTCATGCGACGCGGTTGGTGGGACGAGGGAGGATGTGGTGTCGTGCGCGTTGGCGGTTGAGCTGGTGCACGCGTTCTCGTTGGTGCACGACGATCTGCCGGCGCTGGACGACGACGATCTGCGTCGTGGGCGAGCGACGGTGCATGTTCGGTTCGGCGAGGCGATGGCGATCCTGGCGGGGGACGCGCTGCTGGCGGAGGCGTTCGCGATCGTGCTGGAGGACGATGGTGTGTCGAAGGCGGTCGTGCGCGAGCTGGCGGACGCGACGGAGCAGATGATCGGTGGGCAGGTGTGCGACTCGTTCCCGTTGGAGGCTGGCGAGGGGGTGTCGAGAGTGGCGCATCTGGAGATGATCCATCGTCGCAAGACGGGCGCGTTGATTCGCGCGTCGTGCCGGATGGGCGCGATGGTGGGCGGCGCGAGCGAGTCGGATCTGGAGCGCATCACGTCGTATGGGGAGGCGATCGGGTTGATGTACCAGGTGGTGGACGATCTGCTTGACGTGGAGCAGACCAGCGAGCGGGCGGGCAAGCGGACGGGAAAGGACGCGACTGCGGGGAAGCTGACGTATCCGGGGGAACTGGGTGTCGAGGGCGCCAGGGAGCGGGTGGGGGAGCTGCATCGGGAATCGCTTGGCGCGATCGGGGCGCTGGGCGAGCGAGCTCGCGGGCTGGTGGCGCTGAGCGAGATGATGGTTTCCCGCACGTCGTAGTCCCAGAACATGGTGAGCGATCGCGTTGTCGTGGGTGCGTCGCGGCGTATGGGCTCCTATAGTGAACACCCCCTCAGAGACGGACGTTTGATGCCTATGGCCCTGCTGGACACCATCCGAACACCTCGAGATCTTCGGTCGCTGCGTGTCGATCAGCTGGGTGAGCTGGCGCAGGAGATCCGTTCGGTTATTTGCGAGCGTGTGATGCGTGGCGGCGGGCACTTGGCGCCGAATCTCGGAGTCGTGGAGCTGACGATCGCGTTGCACTACGTGTTCGATTTCGGGCACGATCGTCTGTTGTTCGACGTCGGGCACCAGTGCTATCCGCACAAGATTCTGACGGGTCGTCTCGATGGTTTCGATGCGCTGCGAACAAGTGCTGGTGTTGCGGGATTTCCGGAGCCCAACGAGTCGGAGTACGACCTGTTCCGCGTCGGGCACGCGGGGACGGCGATCTCGACCGCGGTCGGGTTGGCGCGAGGCGACACGCTGCGTGGGGAGGGGTTCGACCCCTCCGGGCGTCCGGACGGGCGTCGCGTGGTGTCGGTCGTGGGGGACGCGTCGATCGTCAACGGCGTGGCGATGGAGGGGCTCAACAACGCGGGAACGCTCGAGCGTCAGTTCCTCGTGGTGCTCAACGACAACGGGATGTCGATCTCGAAGCCGCAGGGCGCGATGGCGGACTCGTTCGACCGGATGAGGATGAGCCGCTCGTATCGAGGGTTCAAGAGCAGCGCGCGCAGGTGGCTGGACAGGTTCCCGGGCGGCGGCTTGCTGGGTCGGGCGTACCACAACGCGAGCGAGGCGACGAAGCAGTGGCTGCCCGACGCGGGCGAGCGATCGTGGTTCGAGCACTTCGGTCTCGTGGCGGTCGGACCGATCGATGGGCACAACTTACCCGAGCTGATCGGGTTTCTGCGTGAGGCTCGGGAGTACCCGCGTCCGATGGTGCTGCACGCCAAGACGATCAAGGGCAAGGGGTACGAGTTCTCGGAGGGTGACGCGACGACGTTCCACTCGCCGCCTTCCTTCAAGATGGACGGCTGCCGTGTCGAGATCCCGTCGCGCAAGCGGAGTTTCACGCAGGCGTTCGGCGACGCGATTGTGGGCCTGATGGAGCGTGATGAGTCGGTCGTCGCATGCACAGCGGCTATGCCAGATGGCACGGGATTGTCGGGCTGTATGCGCCGATTCCCGGAGCGTACGTGGGACTCGGGCATCTGCGAGTCGCACGCGATGGACATGATGGCGGGGCTCGCGCGGAGCGGCATGCGTCCGTTCTTCGCGGTGTATTCGACGTTCCTGCAGCGGGCGTTCGACCAGGCGTTCCAGGAGGTCTCGCTGCAGGGGCTCGGTGTGCGTTTGTGCCTCGATCGTGCGGGGCTTGTTGGTGGCGACGGCGCCGTGCATCACGGTTTCTGCGATGTCGCGATTCTTCGGACGCTGCCGGGCGCGGTGCTGATGGCAGCGATCGACGAGGCGTCGCTGATCGAGGCACTGGAGTTCATGCGGACGCACGAGGATGGGCTGAGCGCAGTTCGGTATCCGCGTGATGCGGTGTCTGACAGGTTTGGCGGCATTCCGTGCCCGGCGTTCGAGCTCGGGAGGGCCCGGATGCTGCGGGCGGGCGGCGAGGGCATCGATCCGCTGGCGGACCCGATCGATTGCGCGGTGCTGGCGTTCGGAACGCCTGCGGTCGACGCCGTGGAGGCTGCTGAGTCGCTGGATGGCGTCGCGAGGGTGGCGGTGTTCGACGCGAGGTTCGCCAAGCCGTTGGATGAGGATCTCGTGCGCGATCTGCTGACGCGTGGGATAGCGATCGTGACGGTGGAGGACCACTCGGTGGTCGGCGGGTTTGGCGCGTCGGTGCTGGAGTTTGCGGCGCGCGAGGGCCTCGATGCGTCGCGTGTCAGGGTGTGCGGCATACCCGACGACTTCATCCATCAGGATCCGCGGGGTGTGCAGCTGCGCCAGGCGGGACTCGATGCGGATGGGATCGAGCGTGTCATCCGGGACGCGTTGGCCTCGACGGGTCGGATGCGGGTCGGCACTGATCTGGCGCCGGAACGGAGCTGATCGATGGTGACCGGTTCCAGTGAGCAGGGGCGTGCGCGGACGATTCTGATTCTGGTCAACAGGGAGAAGCCACGGGTCGACGAGGCCGCGGAGGCTATCCGTTCGATGCTCGTTGAAGAGGGTGCGGATGTTGTTGGTGTTCGCGGGACGATGGACGGGAGCCCGGGCGAGGCACCCGACGCGTCGCTGATCCTGGTGCTGGGCGGCGATGGCACGCTGCTCGAGCAGGGGCGTCGATTTGCGCGTCATGGCAGTGCGCTGGTCGGCGTGAATCTCGGTCGACTGGGTTTCTTGGCGCAGTTCGACCTCGAGGCGATTCGAGAGCATGCGGGATATCTGGCGTGTGGGGAGTTGCTGATCGACGAGCGGATGGTGATCGAGGCCCGGATCGTGGATGTCGATGGGAAGGAGCGATTTGGCGGGCTCGCGATGAACGATGTGGTAGTGCAGGCGGGGCCGCCGTATCGGATGCTTGAGATGGAGCTGCGTGTGAGCCGAGAGAGCGGGCCGAGGTGGAGGGGGGACGGTGTCGTGATCTCGACACCGACGGGCTCGACAGGGCACAACGCCTCGGCCGGTGGCCCGATCCTGACCCCAAACCTGGAGGCTTTGTCGATCACGCCCCTGGCGGCGCATTCTCTGGCTTTCAGACCGATCGTGGTCGGATCGGAGCATGAGGTCGAGGTGACGCTGTTGCAGGCCAACGACAACGGTGAGACGGGGTCCGTGCTGGTCCTGGACGGGCAGGAGCAGCAGCGAGTGGGGACGGGGGAGCGTGTGTGTGTGCGTGTGATGGGGGAGCGTGTGCGCCTGGTGTCGAACCCTGCCTGGAAGTACTGGTCGACGCTGCAGCGGAAGCTCCACTGGGCGGCAAGACCAGGGCCAGGGGGGGAGTAGTCCGATAAGTACAGATGTTCGTGTGTTGGACGGCTCTGAAGGCCCTGAAATTTGGAGATTTAGGGTTGGCATCGGAACTGGGGGGGTGTAGATTATCAGCGGTAGGAGTGGAAGCCCCCCGCGTGGATTTGCCGCGTGGGGCGAAGGAGGGAAGCCCAGAGAACATGGGTTTCACGTCAACTCCCGGTGAGGGCCGGGAGGAGGGAACACGCGGCAGTTGGGCAGGCCGCGTGGAAACACGACCCAACTCCTCGGAGTTGGAGGGGGAGATTCGGCGGATGCCCAACCGTCGACACATGGCTCGCAAGAGTCAATGTGGCAGAAGCCTCGACCATCTTCACGGATGGTCGAGGTTTTTTTTGTTGCGCACTCGCGTTGTGGCGTGATGGACCGACGTGCGTGTTTCGAGGTGGTACGATCCGCGCATGATTGATCTGAAAGACCTCCGTGAGCGGCCCGAGCGGTATCGAGAGGGTGCTTCTCGGAAGCGCATCGATGTGGATATCGACAGGATTCTCGAGCTCGATGCGCAGCGTCGTGAGGCGCTGCGTCAGCAGGAGTCGCTGCGCGCGGAGCAGAAGAAGGTTGAGAAGGAGCTGGGACCGCAGATCGGGAAGCTGAGCGGTGCTCTCAAGAAGGCGGAGGGGGAGGAGCGCGAGCGTCTGGAGCGGGAGCTTGAGGAGTTGCGAGCACGACCTGCGTCGTACAAGGAGCGGGTGCAGGCGTTCGAGCGACGCGTGCAGGAGGTGTCGCCCGAGCTCGAGGACCTTCTGCTCGCGGTGCCGCTGCCACCGGACAGCGACGTGCCGGTCGGCGAGACGTCGGACGACAATGTTGAGTTGCGGACATGGGCGCCGGAGTGGTTCGATCCGTCGAGATCGTTCGAGGCGAATCGTGGGTTCGCGGCGCGATCGCACATCGAGTTGCTCGAGCGTCACGGTATGGTGCACTTCGAGCGTGGTGTGAAGATCGCGGGGTCGCGGAGCTACGTGCTGACGGGCGCGGGGATGATGCTGCATCAGGCGATCCTGCGCTACGCGTTCGATTTTATGGTGCGCGAGAACGGGTTTACCGCGGTGAGTGTGCCGTGCCTCGTGCTGGAACAGGGCATGGTGGGGACCGGGTTCTTCCCCTCGGGGCGTGATCAGGCGTATCACATCGATGAGACGTCACGGGGTGGGGGACAGGACCTGTACCTGGCGGGCACGGGCGAGGTCGGTCTGATGGCGTTGCACCAGAACGAGACGCTCGACGCGAGCGATCTGCCGCTGACGTACACGACGGTGTCCACGTGCTTCCGTCGTGAGGCGGGCGCGGCGGGGCGCGACACGGCGGGGTTGTATCGGATCCATCAGTTCGAGAAGGTCGAGCAGGTCGTGATTTGTGAGGCGGACGAGGGTGTGAGCCGCCAGTGGCATCAGACGATGATCGGATTCGTCGAGACTTTGTTGCAGCGATTGGAGCTGCCGTATCGATTGGTGCAGTGCTGCACGGGTGATCTCGGCGCCAAGAACGCGGACATGGTTGACATCGAGTGCTGGATGCCTAGTCGCGGTGAGTTGGATGGCGATGGTCGCGGGACAGGGGCGTACAGCGAGACGCACTCGGCGTCGAGGCTGTACGACTTCCAGTGTCGCCGATTGAACCTGAGATATAAAGACGACTCAGGGGGGAGGCCGGTCGTGTGCCACTCGCTGAACAACACGGTTGTGGCCAGCCCGAGGATCCTGATTCCGATTGTCGAGATGTATCAGCAGGAGGACGGGACGATCTGTGTGCCGGAAGTGTTGCGTCCTTTCATGGGTGGCTGCGAGACGATCGGGGTTGATGTGTAAAAAAACACCCCGTCGCGAGACGGGGTGTGTGGGTGTCTGGTTGATAGGACTGGGCCTTACCTTCTGAAGCCGGTGTAGTTCCGGAGGAGGACGGCCAGGTCGCCAGCGTCGACGACGCCGGACTTGTCGAGGTCGCCTCGTGTCTGACCCGGGATGCCTCTGTCGCCCCAGAGGGCGAGGAGCTCGCCGAGGTCTGCGCCATCGATGTCCGTATCGCCATTCATGTCGCCCAGGAGGTCCTCGAAGCGGACCTTGTAATAGGGCTCCTCGATGGCTGTGAAGGAGCCGTCGACAGATCGCGCTGAGCCTGAACGAAGGCCAAAGATATTGACGTCGCGGACCAGCTCGACGTAGAAGGCGAGGCCGTACTCGGTGTCGGCGTTGAAGTTGTTCTCATACGGGACACCTCTTCCATTGGCACGTGGGTTTGATGGAGAGGCGTCGGAGCCGAAGAGGAAACCACCGAAGTCCCAGTTGGAGCCCGCGTAGACGATTCGTGTGAAGTAGTTGCCGAGGCGGACGAGCTCGGTCTCGTTCTGGAGATAGATGAGCTCGGTGTTGTAGAACTCGCCCCTGGAGGCTGCGATGAGTCGGAACCCGCCCCCGTCGGTTGGATCGGCGTAGAGCTCGAGGTCCAGGTTCTCGAATTCCCACGAGATTCCATCGACGATGAGACCGGTATCCGGGTCGAAATTGATGAAGGCCCCTGGTGTGCCGGGGAGCGGCGGATCCGGTGGTGCGTTGATGGTCTCGTTGATCCAGTTGTCCATGGACGTGCTGGCGTAGGAGTTGAGGATCACGCCGATGCCGACGGCGCCGAACGTCTCGATGGAGTCCGAGATGCCGTTAGCGCGAGCGGTGTTGAGACCGAAGATGCGGAGTTCGGCGGTCTGGATCTTGCCGTCGGGGAGTCCGCCCATGCCGTCGCCCGAGTCGAACCATTCGAAGACGGGTCCGCCAGAGTCGCCCGCGGTGTGGATGGACTCGAGCTTGTTGCCGAGTGTGAGCCCGTCGTTGAGGAACCCAGCGCCGTAGATGAGGGGCGGGCCGTCGAAGTCGTACAGGTAGACCTGCATGAACATGCTCGAGCTACCGGAGCCGAAGATGACGCTGTCGGGGCTGGCGATCTGGTTCCATCCCAGGCGTCGGACGAAGCCGTTCTCCGGGTAGCTGGCGGCGTTGACTCCGACGTCGCCGAAACCGGAAGCGCCGTAGCCGACCATGAGGAGCTCGAAGGGAGGATTCTCTGGGAATCCGGGCGGGTTGAATCCCGGGAATTTAATGTTCTGGGTGAAGGTCGAGATGGTGTAGAAGGGTATGCCGACCTCGTCGAAGTCGTCGACGCCGTCCTCGAGATCGAGGGTGATAATGGCCAGATCGTTCGCGAATCCACGGTTGAAGCCGCCGGGGACGGGATCAACACCGATTCCGATGTAGCTGGGATGGACCTCGACGTTCTTGGCGAGTCTGGTGTAGGTGAGAGTCTCTCCGGTGCCATCGTTGTCTGTGTCGATGCCACGGAAGGTGACGGAGAGGTTGTTGAGGGGCTTCTCGAGTCCGCTGAGACCGTCGTCGTTGATGTCGAAGTTGTGCGCGGCCGTGAGGACGTGCCTGGGTCCGATGGCGACTCCCGTGAAGGAGAGGTCCTGTCCCGCGACTCGTGCGTTTATGTAGCAGACACCTCTAAAGGGCGAGGTTGGTGGATTGAGCGTGCCGTTGGAGAGCTTGTCGACGCGCCCGATGTTCGTGTCGAAATCGAAGAAGGCATTGGGGTCGTCGTTCTCGGCGGGATCGAACCCTGGAGGCGGGGTGATGGGATTGACGGAGTAGCCGCTCATCACGGTGGGCTCGATGTCGGTGAGGCTCTCGAGTATCTTTCGTCCCGCGTCTCTCTTGTTGGAATACGCCTCGGGATAGAGGAGCCGGTTTGCCTCCTCGGTGCCTGGTTCTGGTACGTCGACGCCTCTGGTATAGGCGAGGTGGTTGAGATCGCCGAGTAACGCATCGGAGGTCGCGCGCAGGTTCGCGGGGTCGATAGAGTCGCGGATGTTGTCGATGAGACGCTGATCGAGTATCTGCCTCTCGTTCCACGTGAGTGTGACGGAGATCGTGGAGCCCTCGGTGATGAGGCCCATGGGGATGTTGAGCAGGCCCGTGCCGAGCATGCCATGGTCCCATCCGGAGAGGTAGAGGACACCGGAGGGCGCGTTCGGGTTGACGGTCGTTCCGATCGAGACGGTGCCTGCTGCGGCACCGGTGCCGCCGATGCCTGAGCTTTCACCGCTCGTGAGTCCGTTGCTGCTGGAACCGGGGCCGCTGATCCCGCCGCCTGTCTCGACGCCTCCGAGGTCGACGTCGGAGCCTGGCGGGATGAGCTGGGCTTCCTTGATCGGTGTGTAGATTCTCCCGTCTTTCCTCAATGGGTGGAGCTCGCGTTGCTCATCGGTGTGCTTTGATCGCGCGGGAGTGATCGAGCTGAGTCCGCCTCCCGGGCGTCCGCCCTGGTCGGCGGGGTTCCTCCAAAAACTGACAGCCGCGAGGGTTGGATCGGTGCCCTGGAAGAGGACGGGGACGTTGTTGAGGTCGGTGATCAGGTAGTCGTTCTGATTTTCAAGCAGGAGTGAAGCGGCATCGACGATTGAGGGATCGCGTCGGAACGCGAATATCTCTGCGCCGTCGTTGTCGGTGCCGTCGTCGTCGAGATCCTGGAATCCGCCGAGCGAGGGCGTGGAGAGGTACTGGTTGAGGAGTCGGCGCATATCGAGGCGACCGGCTCCGAGACGGGAGTCGATGGGCTGGGTTGTGATCAGAGCGTCGTTCTCTTCGACGGATGGTGTGGTGGAGTTTCTGAATCCCTGCTCGCGCGTGGCGGAGTTGAGCAGGATGGCTCGTGTCACCACCGAGGGGAGGATGGCGCGTTGGCTGAACTCGCCATCGGGGTCGTCCGGGTTGTCGTTGAAGTAACGCTTGCGATGCAGATCGTGGAGCTGGGCGATGGCGCCGGCAACGATGGACGAGGACATGGACGAGCCGGTCCACCCCTTGATGAACGCGGTGTTATTGAGCGGATCCAGGATGAAGCTGCCGGGGAGCTCGAGCTCGTCGGCGGGGGCGACGATGTCGATGCCCGCCCTGACCTCGGGCAGCAGAGGCTCGTTTGGTATCGGATCGAACGATTGCACTTCGGGATTTGTGAGCAGTTGCCCGTCGAATCGTCGGTCGCGGAAGATGCTGGGGCCTCTCGAGGAGAAGTCATCGAGCTGGCCGAGTCGCCCGGTTTCGGTGAACCCAACCGCGATGACGTTCGGCGCCGAAGCCGGAGCGCCCACCGTGCCGGCCGGGAGTTCGTCGTTGGCATTCTGTTCCTCGCCCTCGTTGCCCGCGGCGGCCACGAAGGTGGCTGGTGTCATCGCGGCGGCGATGTTCACCAGTTGTGCTCTGATGGATCCTCCGGCGTTTGCGTTCAGATTGCCGCCGCGCGCGAAGGGGAGGTTGACCACGGTCGCGACGCGATAGGGCTGTGCCGTATAGAAGTTCGGGTGCAGCGCCTCGGCCGTGGGATCTGGTCCTGTGAAGGGGTCGGTGTGTCGATCGATGAAGTCCTGCCAATACCCGACGTAGTTGCCGATCGCCGCGTCGGCGAAGTCCTGGTCGGTCATCATGAAGAGTGTGAACAGGAGTGCGTTGGGATCGTCGCCGAAGATGGCTCCGGTATCGGGATTGCGATCGCTGCCGATCCCGCCGACGATCATCTTGACCTCGGGAGCCCAGCCCTGGATGGCGCCGAGAGGCGATGTGCCCAGCCCGATGTTTCGTGCGCCGATGGCACCGAGCGCTGCCGTGGCGTGCGAGGTGAAGAAGAAGTGGCGATCCCACAGGGGGTCGCCGAGAACACTATTGGGGTCGGTTGGCAGGGGATAGGTGATCGGGAGGATGAACTCGCCTTCCCACGCTTCGTGGTCGAGGTTGGGCAAACCGCCGTCGATCTGCCCGACGACGACGTCGGAGCCGAGTGCGCCAAAGGACTCCCAGTCTGCCCAGAAGAGGAAGAAGCGTTCCTCGGTGACGGCGTTGGCCGAGATCGAGGACGACGCGATGGCGGCGCTCGCCAGCAGTGCTCTGGTGAGTGATGTGCGATTACGAACTGGATTGGAACTCACAGCAGTACTCCCGGGGAAGTCTGGTTGGTTATTGGCTTGCTGAGAAACCGGTGCTCCGGAGGGCCTCAGAGAGGTGGATCCTACTCCAGGCGTCCTCGTGGTGCAGACCCGGCAGCTCGGGATCTGAGGGTGGTGTTTCGTTGCTGAGAAAGGAGGCTGCCCTTCCATACGAGTAGTGCTCGTGAGCAGTTCCGTGTGACTGAGAGAGGGGTTATCGGCGTTGAAAAGTGGGTTGCTGGTGCTGTAGGGAGGAGGCAGTCGAGCAAACTTAGACTATTATATGTCTTATATTTGTGTGGATTGCTCTGAATTCGAGTCCATTATCAGGTCCGACGGGGGTGGCTTGGCGCAGAAGCAGGTGAGAGTTGACCGGAATGTGAGGGTGCGTATAGTGGCTGATCTGATTGCGGGGTAGAGCAGTCTGGTAGCTCGTCGGGCTCATAACCCGGAGGTCGTAGGTTCAAATCCTGCCCCCGCTATTCAATAAGGTATCTGTCGGAGGCCCGAGATCGCAGGATTTCGGGCCTTTGTATGTGGGGAAGGCGGGTCTTGGGGGATCACTGCGATCCGTGGTCGTTTCTTCGCAGGCGATGGAGCGAGGCGATGTGTGAGGGATTCGTGTCGCAGCAGCCGCCGATGATGGTGGCTCCGTCGGTGATCCAGGTGCGTGCGTGGGTGGAGTACTCCTCGGGGCTCAGGGGATTGATCGGCGTGCGCTCGGGCTCGCCGCCCTCGGGCTCGTTGAGCACGGGGTTCGCGTAGGCGCCGATCGGCAGGTCGGTGAGGACTCGAAGCGTGCGGATGGCGATGGTGATCGCGTTGCAGCTGGAGCAGTTCACGAGTAGAGCCTTGGGGGTGTACGGCTCGAGTGCTCGCATGGCGTGTTGGAGTGATTCGTTGCTGCGGAGCTCGAGGCCTTTGGGGTGGAGCGTCCAGCTGATCATGAATGGTTTGTTGCTCTCGCTGGCGGCGTGTGCCGCGGCGCGTGCCTCGTCTGCGGTTGACATGGTCTCGGCGATGTAGAGATCGACGAACGGGTTGAGATGCTCGATGATGCGCCTGTATTGCTCGACGTTCGTCTCGAATGGTCCGACTTCTTCGGTTGCGTAGGAGGTTCCCAGTGGTGGCAGTGAGCCGGCGATTCTCGCGGTTCTGCCTGCTCCATCGAGCGAGCGGCGTGCGCATTTGCCCACGAGCGAGAGCAGCTCGGGCAGTTGGGATTCCTTGTTCTCGCGTGCCAGGAGTCTTGGTGTGATGGCGTAGTTGTTTGCTGTGATGATGTCGGCGCCGGCTTCGATGTACTCGCGGTGCAGCTCCACGACTGCCTCTGGGTGCTCTATGCACGCGAGGGCCGACCAGAGTGATGTCTTGTAGTCTCGTACGCGAACTCCTCGCGCGCGGAGTTCGGTCCCCATGGCGCCGTCGAGCAGTGTGACGTTGGTCGTGGTCATTGAGGGCGCATGATATGTCGTCTGCCCGTGCGTGAGCTTATGCGTGGCGAGGCGGTTCTGGATGATGATCTAGAGTGTGGAACCATTATCGCGTACACTGTGCAATGCGTTATTGGTTGATTCTGCGCTTGAAAGGATGGAATGATGTCTGATCTGCGTGTTCGTGTGAATGGGTTGGAGCTTCCGAACCCGTTCGTGATCGGCTCGGGTCCTCCTGGAACGAACGCGAATGTAATCGAGAAGGCGTTCAGGGAGGGGTGGGGTGCTGTGATCGCCAAGACCATCTCGCTTGATGCCTCGAAGGTGACCAATGTCGCGCCGAGGTACGCGAGAATGCGTGCGCAGGGCAGCAAGGAGGTCGTCGGGTGGGAGAACATCGAGCTTATCTCGGACAGGGGGTTCGATGTCTGGATGGATGAGTTCGGGCGGGTGAAGGACAACTACCCGGATGGGATACTGATCGCCTCGATCATGGAGGAGTACAACAAGGGTGCGTGGCAGGAGATTGTGGAGCGCACGCAGGATGTTGGCGTGGATGCGTTCGAGCTGAACTTCTCGTGCCCGCACGGATTGCCAGAGCGGAAGATGGGTGCCGCGATGGGCCAGAACTCGGAGATCCTTGAGGAGGTGTGCGGGTGGGTGAACGAGGTGTCGCGGGTGCCGGTGTGGGCGAAGATGACACCCAACGTGACGAGCATCGTCGAGCCGGCGCGCGCGGCGTTGCGCGCTGGCTGCGAGGGCATCGCGGCGATCAATACGATTTTGTCTGTGATGGGGGTAGATCTCGACACGCTGCGCCCGGAGCCGACGGTCGAGGGATTTACGGTTCCCGGGGGGTACTCGTGCAAGGCGGTGCGCCCGATTGCGCTGCGGATGGTGATGGAGTTGGCGACGATGATGTTCGGGGGGAACTCCGGCAAGTCGATCCCCGAGGAGCTCGAGTCCGGCGCGACGGCGAATGGGGATGGCGCGGGTGTGTTTCCGATAGGGCGGTTCTGTTCCGACACTCCCGAAGGTGAGTTTCCGGATAGGTCGCTCTCTGCGATAGGCGGTGTTGAATCGGGTGACGATGCGGCGCAGTTCCTGCTCATGGGCGCCAACACGGTGCAGGTGTGCACGGGTGTCATGGTCCATGGCTACAAGCTGGTGGGGCGGATGTGCGAGGAGCTCGGCGCGTTCATGGATCGGCACGGGTTCGAGACGATCGACGAGATCGGAAGAGCG
>JBICIA010000042.1:0-156198 GCA_043101425.1 Phycisphaerales bacterium JB043 | reverse complement strand
GCTCGGTGTGCGATCGCAGGCAGAGCGACGACGACTGCTGGGATCGATGCAGACGATCCGATCGATCCTCGACATATCACAGCCCGCGCCGGCGCGATCGTTCTCGCTTCGCTCGCACAGGCCTGGTGATATCGGGTGGATCATCCACCGGCACGGGGTGCTCTATCACCAGGAGTACGGGTGGGACGAGCGGTTCGAGGCGCTCGTGGGGCGCATCCTGAGCGCGTTCGTCGAGGATCACGATCCGCGATGGGAGCGCTGCTGGATCGCGGAGGTGAACGGGGAGATCGCGGGGTGTGTGTTCCTGGCGAAGGACTCCGAGACTCTCGCTCGCCTGCGCTGTCTGCTGGTCGAGCCGTGGGCGCGTGGGATGGGGATCGGCTCGCAGCTCGTGGGTGAGTGTGTTCGCACCGCACGCGAGCTGGGGTACGAGCGGATGACGCTGTGGACCAACTCGGTGCTGATCAGCGCCCGCCGGATCTACCAGCACGAGGGATTCAGCCTCGTTGAGGAGTCCCACCATCACAGCTATGGGCACGATCTCGTTGGCCAGAACTGGGAACTCGACCTGCGGGAAGAGCCCACGTCATCGTCCAGCGAGGGATAACAGTCTCTCTTGAGCGGGCTCCCGCTTCCGGCCCGGTGGTCCGTCTTGTCGTCGCGGCAGGCGACACCGGGTGCGGGACCCGCGTGCGTGAGGAGTCCTTGGGAGGGTCTCGTGTATACTGCTCGGCCCGGATCGGACGGGATCCCCCACCCCTCTCTGGAGCGATCGATGACCACCCGCAAGCCCTTGGTGGGCGGCAATTGGAAGATGCACACGCTGCGCGATGAGGCGAGAGCCCTGGCGGAGGGTGTCGTGTCGCGCGCCTCCGAGATGGAGGGCGTGGAGGTTGTGTGTTTCGTGCCGTACGTGTGGACGTGCGACGTTGCGGAGATCGCAACTGGCTCGTCGGTTGCGTGCGGCGTGCAGGACGTGAGCGAGCGGGGGCAGGGCGCGTACACGGGCGAGGTGAGCTGCGATATGGCGCTCGATGCCGGCGCGACCTGGGCGCTGGCGGGCCACTCGGAGCGTCGCCACGTGATCGGCGAGAGCGACGAGCTGGTTGGCGCCAAGACCGCCAGCGCGCTGCGCGCGGGGCTGTGCTGCTGCCTGTGCGTTGGCGAGCTGCTCGAGGAGCGCGAGGCGGGCACGACGGACGAGGTGAACCGACGCCAGCTGCGCGCGGGGCTCGAGGGGCTGGGCAGGGATGAGATCTCGCGCCTGGCGATCGCGTACGAGCCGGTGTGGGCTATAGGAACAGGAAGAACCGCGACGCCCGAGGATGCGCAGGCGGCGCACGAGGCGATACGCGCAGAGTTGCGTGAGATGTACGACGATGCTGTGGCGTCGTCGACACGTATCGTGTACGGCGGGTCGGTGAAGCCGTCCAACGCGGCGGAGCTGTTCGCGATGGCGGATATCGATGGCGGGCTGATAGGCGGCGCGTCGCTTGATGTGGAGTCGTTTGTGTCGATTGGCAGGGCCGCGCACGAGGCGGTCGCACAAGAAAGTGTTGGTGGATGATGGTGATTCTCGGAGCGATACCACTGTGGCTGGTCAACCTGCTGGTTGTGTTGTTCCTGCTGGTGAGCCTGATCATGATTCTCGTTGTTCTGATCCAGCGTCCGACGGGCGGCGGCGGGCTGAGCGGCGCGTTCGGCGGCGCCTCGGCGGGCTCAGGGCAGACGGCGTTCGGTGCGCGCACGGGCGACGTGCTGACGATGGTGACGATCGGAATCTTTTTGCTGTTCTTGATCTCGGCGGTGGCGCTGAACTACCAGATGGAGCCGCAGGTCGCGACCGCGAACCCAACGGCTGGCGCCCCGAACACGCCTCCCGCGACCACGCCGGTGGACGGTGCGACGGACGGCAGCGGCACAAACCTAGCGGAGCAGATCGACGAGATCGTCGACGACGCGCAGTCGGGTGAGGGTGCGCAGGAGGTGCCTGTTGAGGGGCCGCCCGCTGGGGACCAGGAGATCACGACGGAGACGCCCGAGCAGGCGCCAACAGAGTCGCCGACGGAGGAACCGCCGGGCGATTCGGGCGAGAATCTGTGAGCGAGTGATCGTGCTGGCGACAGGAGGCACGCGTTGATCCGTTCCATGACAGGGTTTGGCGAGGCGTCGACGGAGCGCGACGGCGTGCACTACTCGATCGAGGTTCGCTCGCTCAACGGGAAGTATTTCAAGTCGACGATCCGCCTGCCGGACGAGCTGCAGGGTCTGGAGCCCGAGCTGGAGGCGACGATGCGTCGTCGTCTGACGCGCGGAACGGTGACGCTGATCGGTCGGTGCACGGACGCGACGGACAGCGCGGCGCAGGCGATCAACTCGCAAGCGCTGGCGCGATACCTGGATCAGATCCGCGAGGCGCAGCGGTCGTCCGATGGCGATGATCTGCAGATCAACATAGGGACGATCCTGACGCTGCCGGGGGTGCTGCAGCCCGACGTCGACGACGAGGCGCGTCTTGCGCAGGCGCGCGAGGTGTTCGGCGCGCTGCTGGAGCGCGCGATCGAGCAGCTTCTCGAGATGCGTGGCAAGGAGGGCGCGTTGCTGCTGGATGATCTTCGCTCGCAGGCGCGTGTTATCGGCGAGCGTCTCGCGGAGATACGCGAGCGAACCCCGGACGTCGTCAAGGAGTACGAGGAGAGGCTGCGGGCACGGATTAACTCGATGCTCGAGGACGCGGGCCTGCAGGTGGAGGCCGGAGACCTGATACGCGAGATCGCGGTGTTCGCGGAGCGGAGCGATATCGCCGAGGAGGTGACGCGTCTGAGCGGGCACATGCAGCAGTTCGAGGAGTTGCTTCAGAACGAGGAGAGCCGTTCTATCGGGCGTACGCTGGACTTCGTTGCCCAGGAGATGCTGCGCGAGGCGAACACGATTGCGAGCAAATCGAGTGACGTTCCGATCGCACGTGCTATTGTTGAGGTCAAGAGCGCCATCGACCGCATCAAGGAGCAGGTGCAGAACGTCGAGTAGCCCGCGTCGCGGGTCGCTGGGCCAGTGAACACGACATGAATCAGCCGACCACCCCGAACCCGTCGCCAGAGCTTGCTGAGAGCGAGAGCGAGGCTCACGCGGCGCCGGGGGCGAAGATAGGCACGGGCGTGTCGTCGAGCACGCTGTCTTCGCACGCGCCCGAGCGAGCGGGATTCAGCGCGTCGGAGCTGCTGCAGGTTGTCTCACGGTATGAGACGGGGATCATCGAGGGCGTGCATGAGCTGCCACGCGGATCGACACGCGCGCCGAAGCTGATACTGAAGACCGAGCGTGGCCCGATGCTGCTCAAGCGTCGTGCCGCGGGTCGCGACAATCCCGCGCGTGTCGGGTTCACGCACGGGCTGCACCGCCATCTGGAGTCGCACGGCTACCAGGTCCCGAGGCTGATGGGGTGTGCGCGAGATCGTTCGCCATCGGTGCACGTTGGGGAGAAGATCTACGAGCTGTTCGAGTTCGTGCCCGGGCAGGCGTACGACCACTCGACGGAGTCGACGCGCAGCGCCGGCGACGCGCTCGCGCTGCTGCACCGTCTGTCGGCGGGGTACGCGCCCTCGTGGCGACCCGCTGGCGGTGGGTTCCATGACCAGCCTGTGATTGTTGATTCGTTGACGAGCATGACGTCGCGGTTTGGCGGCTCGGGCGACGCGGAGGCGATCGGTCGTCTGCGCGACGCGTACGAGCACGCCCGACAGCAGGCGAACGGGTCGGGCATCAGCGCCTGGCCCACGCAGGTGATCCACGGCGACTGGCATCCGGGCAATCTGCTGTTCAAGGACCACAAGGTGATCGCGGTGCTGGACTTCGACACCGCCCGCGTGGCGTCGCGCGGAGAGGATCTGGCGTCGGGTGCGCTGCAATTCTCGCTGATCCGCGGCGAGCGTCAGGATCCTTCGACGTGGCCAGATGAGCTTGACATCGATCGGTTCCGGAGCTTCTGCGAGGGGTACGACGCGGTGCCGGGCTGCCGGATCTCGATGGCGGAGCTCAAAGCGCTAGCGTGGCTGATGATCGAGTCGCTGATTACGGAGGCCGTGGTGCCGATCGCAGCCACGGGGAGCTTCGCCCGTATGGAAGGTGGAGCCTTTCTGCGTATGATCGACAGGAAGGTACAGTGGTTGGTGGATCATGCCGACACACTGCGAGAGGTGCTCGATGAGCAAGACGAGAATCGGGTCCAAGAGACGGTCGGGTCGTGAGCGGGCTGCGCTCGCGCTGTGCGTCGGTCTTGGCGCTCTGTTCCTGAGCGGTGCCTCGCTGGCCCAATCTGGCCCGCTGCTGGACACGTCGCGTGTTGACGTGATGCTCTCGGCGTTGTCGTCGCCCGACTATGCGACTCGTGAGGAGGCGACCGAGCTGCTGATGCAGAACGCGGTGGAAGTGGCGCCCGCGCTTCGGGAGAGCCTCGCGATGGGAGGACTGACGCCGGAACAGCGTGTGCGTGTGCTCGAGGTGCTCGAGCGTGCGTTCATGCAGTCGCCTCGCGCTGGTCTGGGCGTGTCGTTCGATCAGCAGAATCGTGGGCAGGGCGCGATGCTGGAGACCGTCCTCGAGACGTTTCCCGTTGCAAAGACACTCAGGGCTGGCGACTTCGTGATCGAGGCCGACGGACGACGTCTGACGTCGCTTCCAAATCAGCGTTCGACCGGGATGCTCAGACAGGCGATCATCTCGCGCGATCCTGGCGAGTATCTGCCGCTGCGGATCATGCGCGACGGCGAGGAGTTCGAGGCGCAGATCGAGCTCGGGAATTTCAACGATCTGAATGCGCCCGTGATCGAGTATCGCGAGCTCGCCTCCGCGTGGGAGTACCGTCAGCGAAGACTGGAGCTCCGTGTGGCGGACCAGACGTCCGAGATCGACATCGGCGCCCGCTGGACACCCGACAGGATGCGTCTCGTGGCTCGTCCGGAGGGGACGAGCGTGCTGCCGGGCGGTCGCTCGGCGCTTGGCAGCTTCCGTCTGATAGCGCAGTCGGTGCTCAGGGAGGGCACCCTCCGCAGAATCATGCAGCAGGAGCAGCAGAACGCGCGTGTGCGGATCGATCCCGACGACGATGGCCTCGATCGCGAGCTGATCTTCTCTCGCATGAGCCAGCTGCGAGACGAGCTGAGTGCGCTGCAACACCTGTTGGGGGATCGCTCGCTGACGGAGGCGGAGCGTCGCTCGGTCTCGCAGCAGATCATGCGTCTGGAGTCGCAGCTACGCGAGCTGCGTCGCCAGATCGACGAGATACCTCGCTGAGCTGCCCGGTCAGTTTGCTACGAAATTGATGAGACGTCCCGGCGCGACGATGACCTTGCGCACCGTCTTGCCCTCAAGGAGCGAGCGGACCTTCTCGTCGGCGCGGGCGATGTCCTCGGTGGCCTTGTCGTCGGCGTCGGCGGGGATGGTGATGCGTGCTCGCACCTTGCCCATGATCTGCACGGGGATCTCGATGGAGTCCTCGACGAGGAGCGACTCGTCGGCGACGGGGAAGTCCTCGTGGAGAAGATACGTCTCGTGCCCGAGGCGGTGCCAGAGCTCCTCGCTCATGTGCGGCGCGAAGGGCGCGAGCATCTTGACCAGCGCCTCGCAGACCTGGCGTGGCAGTGCGCCGGTTTGCTCGACGACCTTCGTGGCGTGGTTGTTGCACTCGATGATCTTGGAGATCGCCGTGTTGAATCGCATGCTGTCCATGTCGTCGCGCACACCCGCGATGGTCTTGTGCAGGACGCGCAGCGTTGTGTCGTCCGGCGCGTCGTCGGTGGCGATGGTCCGCCCCGATTGCTCGTCGACGACGCAGCGCCAGATGCGCTGGAGCTGGCGGTAGAGCCCGTTGATGCCCTTGGTGTCCCAGGGCTTGGATTGCTCGAGCGGGCCCAGGTACATCTCGTAGAGGCGTAGGGTGTCGGCGCCGAAGTCGCGGCAGATGTCATCGGGGGCGACGGCGTTCTTGAGGCTCTTGCCCATCTTGCCGTACTCGCGCGTGACGGGCTTGCCCTCGAAGAAGTACCTCCCGTCGCGCTCCTCGACCGCCTCGGCGTCGACATAGACGCCGCGCTCGTCGGTGTACGCGTGCGCCTGGATGTAGCCCTGATTCACCAGCTTCGCGAATGGCTCGACGGAGTGGACGTGGCCCAGATCGAAGAGGACCTTGTGCCAGAAGCGCGCGTAGAGCAGATGGAGCACGGCGTGCTCGACGCCGCCGACGTAGAGATCCACCCCCCCGCTGCCACCCTCCTGCTGCGGCTGCATCCAGTAGCGCTCGACGTCAGGGTCGCAGAAGCGGTCCTCGTTGGTCGGGTCGAGGTAGCGCAGGTAGTACCAGCACGAGCCGGCCCACTGCGGCATGGTGTTGGTCTCGCGCGTGTACTGCGTCGGGCCATCGCCAAGATCGAGCGTGACGCTGACCCAGTCGGTCGCGCGCGCCAGGGGTGGGGATGGCGGCGCGTCCGGATCATCGCTCGAAGAGGGAGAGAAGTCGTCCAGCGCCGGGAGAACGACCGGCAGCATGGATTCGGGCAGCGCGTGGACGCGTCCCTGCTCGTCGTGGACGACAGGGAAGGGCTCGCCCCAGTAGCGCTGGCGTGAGAAGAGCCAGTCGCGCAGCTTATAATTGACCGTGGCGCGTCCCTTGCTGTGCTCCTCGAGCCAGCGGGTGATCTCCCTCTTGGCCTCGCTGGTTCTGAGCCCATCGAGCGAGCAGCCCTCGTACGAGGAGTTGCACGCGATGCCGTCACCGGAGTAGCAGCCCTCAGGCTGTGCGCCGTCCTCGAGCGTGTAGACGGGCACGATGGGAAGCTCGAACTGCTGGGCGAACTCGTAGTCGCGCTCGTCGTGCGCGGGGACGGCCATGATCGCGCCGGTGCCGTAGCCCATGAGCACGTAGTCGGCGATGAAGATGGGGACGCGCTCGTTGTTGACGGGGTTGATGGCGTGGCAGCCGGTGAAGACGCCGGTCTTGTCCTTCGCGTCGACCTGACGATCGACGTCGGAGCGGCGCTCGGCGAATCGTTTGTAGGCCTCGACGGCGTCGATCGTGCGCTCATAGCCGTTGGGTGGCGCGTCGAGTCCGGGCTGGTCGGCACCCCTCCATCGCGCCGGCACGTCATAGTCGGCATCGGTTGTGAGCCGATCGACCATCGGGTGCTCTGGGGCGAGCACGACGTAGGTCGCGCCGAAGAGCGTGTCGGGTCGGGTCGTGAAGACCTCGATGTGATCCGTCGTGCCGTCGCGCAGCGTGACCTCGAAGCGCGCCTGCGCACCGACGGAGCGCCCGATCCAGTTGCGCTGCATGAGCTTGACGGGCTCGGGCCAGTCGACGAGCTCGAGGTCGTCGAGGAGTCGCTCCGCGTACCGTGTGATGCGCATCATCCACTGCTTGAGCGGGCGCTTGTAGACGGGATGGTTGCCGCGCTCCGACCGACCGTCGGCGGTGACCTCCTCGTTGGAGAGCACCGTGCCCAGCGCGGGGCACCAGTTGACGGGGACCTCGGCCTGGTAGGCGAGGCGATGGGAGTCGATGACCTCGGCGCGAGCTTGCTCGTCGAGCGACGCCCAGTTCGAGTTGGGTGGGATCAGCGTCGGATCGGGTGCGCGCTGTCCCTCCTCGAGGAGCACGACCAGTTCCTCGATGGGTCGCGCGCGATTCTGCTCCTCGTCGAACCACGAGTTGTAGAGCTGGAGGAAGATCCACTGCGTCCAGCGGTAGAAGGACTCGTCGGTGGTGGCGACGGAGCGACGCGAGTCGTGCGCCAGCCCGAGACGGAAGAGCTGGTGATTCATCGTGTCGATGTTCTTCTCGGTGGTGACGCGCGGGTGCGTGCCAGTCTGGACAGCGTACTGCTCGGCGGGGAGTCCGAAGGCGTCGAAGCCCATCGCGTGGAGCACGTTGTGCCCCGTCATGCGCTTGTAGCGCCCGATGATGTCCGTGGCGATGTACCCGAGCGGGTGCCCGACGTGGAGCCCGACGCCCGAGGGGTAGGGAAACATGTCGAGCACGAAGAGCCTTGGTCGCCCGTCGACGCGCTCGAAGCCGTCGCGGAGCTCGCCAGAGGGGTTGGGCGTGTGGTGGACGCCCTCCGACTCCCATCGCTGCTGCCAGGACGTCTCGATAGCGCTGGCCAGCGTCGCGTTGTATCGGTGCGGGTGGTCGCTGGAGACGGCTGCCTCGGTCGTGTGCTCTGCTGCTTCGGCCATGGTCAGCGAGTGTACGCCAAAGTGGCCCGCACGTTCGACGCGGCGCGGGACGATCGACTGGTCACGCGCTGGCGATGGCGGCCTCGCGGGCCTCGCGCTGCGCGAGCAGGTCGAAGTGCTTCCTAGCCTCGCCGACCAGATAGAAGCTGCCGGTGACGCAGATCAGGTCGTCGCGGGCGACGGCACGCTGCGCGATGTCGAGCGCCTCGGCGAAGTTGGGCGCCCACTGCGACATCTTCCCGGAACGCTCGGAGAACCACTGCTGGAGATCCTCCGGGTCGACGGCGCGTGAGTTGGCTCGGGCGCGTGTGAAGATGACCTTGTCGGCCCCGAGGGCGACCTGGTCGAGCAGCGCGTCGACATCCTTGTCCTCGGCGCAGCCGAAGATCATGACCATGGAGTCGTACGGGATGTGCGCGCCGATGGAGCGGACGAGCGCCTGGATGGACTCGGGGTTGTGTGCGCCGTCGATGAGCACGCGCGGGCGCTCGCGGACCATCTCCATGCGCCCGGGGAGCTTCTCGGTGACCTTCTCGAGTCCCGCGATGACCTTGCTCTCGGGGGTCTCGAAGCCCCTGGCGCGGAGCTTGTCGACGATGGCCAGTGCCAGCCCGCAATTCATGGCCTGGTGCTCGCCCGGGAGCGGCACGTCGATGTGCTCGAAGCTGGATCGCTCAGACGTCAGGCAGATGCAGGTGTGCGGGCCGAGCTTGGCGGAGGCCTCGAAGCGGTAGGAGAACTCGATGTCGGTGCCGAGCACCTCGAGCTGGTTGTCGGCGTCCTGTGCGCATTCTCTGAGCGCATCGAGGATCTCCTCGGGCTGCTCGATGGTCAGCGCGTTGGCGCCGGGCTTGAAGATGCCGCCCTTCTCGCGCGCGATCTCCTCGACGGTTTCACCGAGGAACTGCATGTGGTCGCGCGAGATGGAGGTGACAGCGGTGACCTCGGAGTTGACGACGTTCGTCGCGTCGAGGCGCCCGCCGAGCCCGCACTCGAGGACGACGAGATCCACGGCCTGCTCGGCGAACCAGAGCATGGCGATGGCGGTCATCATCTCGAAGAACGTCGGGATGCCGTGGCGCTTCTCGATCTGCGCCTCGGCCTTGGTGACGCGCTGCATGATGTCGGTGAAGGCGTTGTAGGGAATCATGTGCCCGTTGATGGTGATGCGCTCGCGCAGATCCACCAGGTGGGGGCTTGTGTAGAGCCCGACGGTGTACTCGCAGGCCTCGAGGCAGGAGGCGACCATGGCGCATGTCGAGCCCTTGCCCTTCGTGCCGGCGACATGGACGATGCGGAGCGAGTCCTGCGGGTTGTCGAGGGCCCTGAGGAGCGCCTTGATGCGATCGAGCTTGAACTCGTCGCGTGAGATTCGTCTGACGCGAGTCCGCTCGATGTCGGTGCGATCCAGCAAGTATTTGACAGCTTCTTGATAATTCGAGAAGGACTTCGGGCGTTTTCTCTTGGCATTTGAGGAGGAGACGCCGGGTCGTCGTCTGGGACGACGAGTCGTGGTGGAGGATTTCTGGGGCATCGCGTGATTGTATCACAAACGCGATTTTTCTCCAAAAACTCCCTTTACAATCTCTCTAAAGCACTATTTCACAGGTATTTACGAAATATACCAGTTGTCTATCGATAAAATGGTTCGCTTCGATCTAGTACGTAGACATACGTATGGCCTCGAGCATCTCGCGCACGGCCTGCTCCATGCCCACGAGGACCGCCCTCGAGACGATGGCGTGCCCGATGTGAAGTTCGTGGAGGCCAGGGATGGCGGCGATGTGTGCGACGTTGTCGTGTCGCAGGCCGTGCCCCGCGTTGCAGCGCATCGCGGCGCCCTGGATCCACTGCGACGCCTTGTGGACGAGCTCGAACTCGCGCGCGACGGACTCGTGGCCCAGGTCGCCCTGATGGTCGTGGTAGGAGTGGGCGTAGGGGCCGGTGTGAATCTCGCAGACATCGAAGCCGGCGCTCGCGCAGGCGTGGATCTGCTTCTCGTCGGCGTCGATGAACGCCGAGACGGTGTTGCCGGCGTCCTTGAGCGTGGCGACGGCGCGCGAGATCGCTTGCTCCTTGCCCGCGACATCGAGCCCCCCCTCCGTCGTGACCTCGAAGCGTCCCTCGGGCACGAGCATGACGGTCGTGGGCTTGATGCGATTGGCGATCGCGATCATCTCGTCGGTGGCGGCCATCTCGAGGTTGAAGCGCACGGACACCCGCTCTCGGAGCGCCTCGACGTCATGGTCCTGGATGTGGCGTCGGTCCTCGCGCAGGTGGACGGTCACGCCCTGCGCGCCGGCGGCCTCGACGGCGCGTGCGGCGTCGAGAGGCGATGGTTCGAAGGTCTGGCGCGCCTGCCTGATGGTGGCGACGTGATCGATGTTGACTGAGAGCTCTGGCATCGTCGCATCCTACGCCTGCGGCGCTCAGACGGCGCGGAAGCGAGGCTCGTTGCCCTGCAGCACGGCCCAGACGTCGCGCACGACCCAGCTCATGTCGCGCTTGGCCTGTGCAGAGGCGGCGGCCACGTGCGGCGTCAGGTGCGCGTTGATGAGCCCGAGCAGCGGGTAGTCGTCAGGGATGGGCTCGGGCTCGTGGACGTCGAGGAAGGCGGACGCGTCGGGGTTGGCGGCCAGCCAGCGCGCGAGGTGGCTGGCGTTGAGCACGAAGCCGCGCGACGTGTTGATGAGCACGCAGTCGGGCTTGAGTTGCGCGAGCATCGTGGCGTCGACGAGGTGACGGTTCTCGGGGCGCCCGTCGACGTGGATGGAGAGCACGTCGGCGTGCGCGAGCAGCTCGTCGAGCGGGACGGACTGCGCGTGGCCCGATGCCGCGCTGGGGATCGGGCGTATGTCGTGGAAGATGACGCGCATGTCGAGCGCGCGAGCGACGCGCGCCAGGCGTGAGCCGATGCGGCCGAGGCCCAGGATGCCCAGTGTGGCGCCACCGAGCTGCTTTGGCGTGACGAGCGAGTCGCGGAGGGCCTTCCAGGAGTCCGCGTCGGGTGCGCTGTCGAGGCGGAGGCGCGGGCGCAGGCCATCGAGCACGCAGGCGATGGTGTGCTCGACGACGGCGTCGGTGTTGGCGTCGGGTGTGTGGACGACGACGATGTCGCGGGCTCGACAGGCGTGGAGGTCGACGTTGTCGAGCCCGACGCCGGCGCGCCCGACGACACGGAGATCGGGAAGTCGCTCGAGCAGGGTGTTGTCGACCTGTGTGTACGTGCGCACGACAAGAGCGTCGAACCCGTCGAGGGCATCGTCGGACTGCGTCAGGTCGGTCTGGCTGATGTCGCAGCGGTGCGAGAGCCAGTCGAGGCATGTCTCGTCGATGGGTTCGGTGATGAGCGCTCGCGGGTTGGGGGCGTGCGAGAGAGGCATCAGTCCAGCTCGTCGTCCTCGTCGGGGACGTCCTCGCTGGCGGGCTCGAGTATCGCGCTCATGGCGCCCGCGCACTCGGCGATGCGGGCGTCTCTTCCGAACGAGTGGATCTGCTCCTGCTTGAGCTCGGCCAGCTCGCGGTGGGTGATCATGCAGACGGCGCGTCCCTCGCCGTCGACTTTTTTCGCAATGGCCAGGGCGCGCTGGACGGTGTGCGCGAAGACGGACTGCATCATCTCGATGACGTACTCGTAGGAGTGCTCGTCGTCGTCGAGCAGCACGACGGCCCACTGGCGCGGCTCGTCGGTCCGGGTGCGCTCGTCGGTGCGCGTCTGCTCTTTGGGAAGCGCGGCGTTCACGAGAGCATCCTAGCTCGACGCGTCGGTCCGGGCGAAGGCCTGCTGCGCCACGTCGAGCGCGCGCGCCAGCGCCGCTGCCTTGTTGACGGTCTCCTCGAACTCGGCGTCCGGGCGCGAGTCGGCGACGATGCCGCCTGCCGCCTGAATGTGGTAGGTCCACGCGTTGCCCAGTCGCTGCTCGGTGGGCACGACGATCGTGCGGAGAGCCAGGGCGATGTCCATCTGCCCATCAAGAGAGACGTAGCCGATCCCGCCGCCGTAGGGGCCGCGTCGGCAGGGCTCGAGCTCGTCGATGATCTGCATGGCGCGGACCTTGGGCGCGCCGGAGATGGTGCCCACCGGGAGCGCGGCTCGGAGGGCGTCCCAGCAGTCGCGGTCGGGAAGCAGGGCGCCCGTGATGGTCGAGCTGATGTGCATGACGTGGGAGTAGCGCTCGATCTCCATGACGGCGGGCAGCTCGATGGTGTTGGGCGAGGCGACCTTGCCGACGTCGTTGCGTCCCAGATCGACGAGCATGACGTGCTCGGCGCGCTCCTTGGGGTCGGCGAGCAGGTCCCGCTCGAGGGCAAGGTCCTCGGATTCGTCGATGCCGCGCCTGCGCGTGCCCGCGAGCGGGCGGTTGGTGACGATCGCGTTGCCGATCTCGTCGGTGCGGACGCGGCAGAGGATCTCCGGGCTGGAGGCGATGAGGATGCATCCGGGCCCTTGGAGGTAGACCATGTAGGGGCTGGGGTTGACGGCGCGGAGGGCGCGATAGGCATCGAATGGATCGACCTCGCAGGTCTTCTCGAACCGCTGGCCCACGACGACCTGGAAGATGTCGCCGGCGCGGATGTACTCCTTTGCGATGCCGACCATCTGGCGGTGCCTCTCGCGCGTCATGTTCGAGGGCAGCGCCTCGCCACGGGCGCGCAGGTCGTCGACGCGCCCGACTGGCAGGGGCTTGGAGTGCGTCTGGACCTTGTCGAGGATGTCATCGAGGTCGCGCAGCGCGCTGTCGTAGGCGATGGACGCGTCGTCGGATCCGTCGAGCACGACAAGGCGGATGGCGTAGACGAGCTTGTCGACGCTGTCGAAGACCACGAGCGAGTCGTAGAAGGCGAAGCTCAGGTCGGGCAGGTGTCGATCGTCCTCGGGGGCGCTGTCGAATGGCAGCTTGGAGGGCTCGGCGTAGCGGACGGAGTCGTACGCGGCGTATCCCACCCATCCGCCGAGCAGACACGAGGGGAGCTTCTCCGGACCGGACACGACGAGCGAGATGTCGTCGCTGAGCTGGCGTGGCACCTGGAGGGGATCGTCGCGGCGCTCCTGTTTCGAGGTGTCGGCACGCCGATCGGTGATGGTGACGTCGTGCTCGTAGGCGACGACCTCGATGGAGGGGTTGATGCCGAGGATGGAGTGACGCCCCTGCCGCTCGCCGCCCTCGACGGACTCGAGGAGGAAGGAGGGATCGGTGCGTTGGTCGCCCGAGACGAGTCGCCTGTAGGCGAGCACTGGCGTGAGCTGATCCGCGAGGATGGTCTGCGCCACGGGTATCGCGATGCGTCGCCCGTGGTTGGCGCTTCGGGCGCTCTCGACGGCGCTGACAAACTCGTCTCGTGTGATGGTGGGCATGCGTCACGAGGATCCTACACGACAACCCATCGTGCCGGACGCTGTAGGATGCTCTCATGCGACGGATTCGTACGAGCATGCCCGAGCCGAGGCTGGACCTGCTGCCGCTGCTGGACGTGGTGTTCCTGCTGCTGACGTTCTTCCTGCTGGCGCTGACGATCCTGGTGCGCGCGGATGTGCTCGGGCTGTCGCTGCCGACCGTGACCACGGGCGAGCGCGCGCCGGACACGAGCGCGATCACGGTGGCGATCGACGCGCAGGGCGCGATCGAGGTCGACGGCGAGGCGGTCGAGATCGAGACGCTGCTGGCGCACCTGGAGACGATCCTTCAGAGTGCCGAGCAGCGAGGCGAGACGATGGTGGTGTTCGTCGCCGCCGACGAGGGCGGGCGCAGCGGCGACCTGCTGGAGGTGCTGGACGTGCTGGCGAGTGGTGGGATCGAACGCGTGAGCGTGCTGGGCAGGCCGGGGGAGAATCCTAACTAATACGGCGGTGGCTTCGTCTCGCTCCAGAGCGACTCGTAGAGTTCCAGCTCCTGCTGGAACTCCTCGAGCCATGGGGACTCCTGATCTGTCGCCAGGATGACGGCGCGGCGCATGGTCTTGACGGCGGCCTCGTGCTCGCCCTTCTCGTGCCAGACGGATGCGAGCGTCGAGAGCGCCTCGCCCCAGGAGCCTCCTGTGAGGTCGACGGCCAGCTGCGCCGCGTCGTGGGCCAGGTCGAGGTCGCGTGGCTCGATGCCCGGCGCTTCGGCGACGAAGCGTGCCATGTTCTCCAGCAGGGAGGGGCTGCGCGCGACGGGAGAGTCGAGCAGGGAGCGGGCGTAGGCGTAGGCCTCGTCGGGGCGGTCGAGCGTGAGCATGAGGCGCTGGAACTTGAGCACGGCGTACTGCGCGAAGCGCTCCGGATCGATGTCGAACGCCTCCTGAAGCTTGACGATCGCGGACTCCCAGTCGCGGTTGTAGGCGAGCTGGTTCGCCTCGCGCAGGAGTGCGTCTGCGCGAGCGAGCTGCTCCTGCTGCTCCTTGATGAAGGAGGAGCCGTACGTGCCCTCGATGATGTGCTCGATGACCTGCGTGAGTTGCTCGTCGAGCGGGTGGCCAACCCACGCGAGCGTGCCATCGGTGCTGATGACCATCGTGGTGGGGATGGACTCGTTGCCCGTGGCCAGCAGGTAGGCGTTGGCGATGGTGTTGTCGACGTCAACGGCGATGTCGTAGCGCATGTCCGGCGCGTGCTGATCGAGGACGTCCTCGACGGGTGTCTGCCCCTCGCGTGGCCAGACGGAGATGCCCACAACGCGCACGCCCTGGTCCGCGTAGCGCTCGGCGATGTCGGAGAGGTGTGGCATGGCCCCGTAGCACGGCCCGCACCACGGCGCCCAGAATTCGAGGACTGTGATCTGGCCCTCGGGGTACTCGGGCATCGGCTCGCCGATGAGCCAGGTGACGGAGTCGCCCAGTGGCGGCGCGCCGTCGCCGACGGTGAGATCGGCGCGGGCGGCTGCGCTCGCGAGCGCGACAATCGTCAGCCAGATGTGTGCGACAGAGCGCATGCGGAGGCTCCCGAGAGCGGAGTGTGCAACACGTGCCACGAGCCGGCGTAGGATTGTACGTCGTGAGCACCCGTGAAGATGCCATCTCTCTGGTTCCCCCGTGGGACTCGCCCGCCCAGATGCGTCTGCGCCTGGTGGCGGGCGTGGTGGCGTGCGCGCTGCTCAACGCGCTGATGCTGATGCTGGTGCACAGGATGACCGTGGTGACGGACGCGATGCTGGCTGAGGAGCGACCCCGCGACGCGCACCATCGGGCCGTCGAGGCGCTGGGTATCCGCGAGTCTCGTGCGCTGACTATCAACTGGCTGGGCTTCGAGACGCCCACGCTGCACCAGGCGCCGCTGGCGAGCGTGGATCAGTCGTTCTTCGAGATCGATCGTGGCGCGCCCGACGAGCCCACCGAGACCGTTGCCCCCCCACAGCCGACGGATCAGGCGCAGCCTTCGACGGTGCCGGAGGTCGATCTGCGCGCGCTGATGGCGCGTGTGCGTGAGTCGTTCGATGGCGTGCGCACGTCGCTGGCGTCGCAGCTGGCAGAGCTGGCGGTGCGGTTGCCCGAGGCGCGTCGCGCCCAGCAGCGCGAGGCATCGTTGCCAAAGGGCGCAACACCATCGGACAAGGAGTCGTTGCCAACGTCGCGCCTGGAGCCGGTGATCGTGCGACCAGGGCAGGTTGTCGCGGCGCAGGGGCTGGAGATCAAGACTGTGCGTCCCGAGTTCACGCACTCGACTCGCCTGCTGTCGCGCCCGGACGACATGGTCGTGCGGATTGTCTTCGGGCGCACCGGGCGTGTGATCAGCGCGACGATGCTGACCTCGTCCGGGGTAACGACGGTCGACGAGCCGGTGATGAACGCGATCTACCGATGGCGCGCGGAGGGGGCGTCTTTACAGTCGATCCCAATCGATCCCCCCGGAACGGGTGTGGAGGTCGATTTCCGGATTGATGTCCGGTAATACCTGTTTCTGCGTGTGGTGAACGGTTCTGGACGCCCTGTGGAACTGGCGGGTTTGGTATTGCCCCTGTTCTGCCGAGGGGTTACCTTCATGCATCCCACATATCCGGGAGTCGATGGAGTGCGTGGATATGCGGGGTGCGTATAGATCGATTCGTGCTGATCTTCCTGACCCAACGTGAACCAATCTCTCACAGAAGAAGGAGCGGGCGATGCGATTGACGAAGCGGTGCGAACACGGACTGAAGGCCGCGGTGCAGCTTGCTCTTCACGAGAACGAGGGCTACCTCCAGGCGAAGGAGATCGCGTCGCGCGAGGACCTGCCTGGCAAGTTCATCGAGTCGATCCTCTCGGCGTTGCGTGAGTCGTCGCTGCTGATCTCGAAGGTCGGCGCGCGTGGCGGGTACAAGCTGGCACGACCGGCGTCGCAGATCACGGTCGCGTCGATCATCGAGGCGTTGGAGATCGACCACGACGACAACTCGTCGGGCGACGCACAGTCACCGACGCCGGGCAACCGCGCGATGCGCATCATCCAGCACCGCATCGACGACGCCATCGAGCGCACGTTCGGCATGCTGACGCTCGAGGTGCTGGCGCGCGAGGAGCGCGAGACGGCTCCGATGCGGGTCGAGATCAAGCCCTACAGCGGCTACGCGCAAGGGCAGGCGCCCGCCGCCCAAGACACCAACGGCGTGCCCAGGCTCGTGCTCCACAGCGACGAGCGCGAGGCGGCCACCACCTGACGACGAGACGCTCGTCGAGCCGATGAGTCCCGAGATGGGATCGCGCACACGACACACGATGCTGGCGCTCGCCTGCGCGAGCGCGGTCACGCTGGCGAGCGCCTCGGCGCAGCAGCTGCGCCCCGTCGAGGCGGGCGTCGACGACATCGGCACGCTGAGAACGAGCGGGCGTGTGCAGATGCACGACCTTCGAGTGGCGTCTGACTTCGATCGTGTGTACCAGCTCGATGATGGCACGAGGCGGTACGTGCGCATCCACGGCGCGATACGCGCGGTGTTCCCGCGCTCGAGCTACGATCTGCGCCGCGGCACGCCGACGGTGCCCGCGGGGACGATCTTCTACCTCGGTGCGCCCGACGCCTGGAGCATCGCGCAGGAGACGAACCCGATCCTCCGCCCTGGGCGTCTGAACGCACGCCACGACTCGCGGGTCAGCTCCCGGGTGGACGGGCGAGTCACGGGGAGGGCGCCGTCCCAGATGGTCGGCGGGCGGTCTCGCTCGACGGTGTGGTCGGACGAGGCGTACAGACAACGTAGGATGGGCGAGCTGCTGCTGGGGGACGCCCCCTGAGCCCGAAAATCGGAGCCTGGGGGCTGATCGGTCCGATCGAACCGTGATGATGCGTGTGTATTCTCGACATCGAGCGTGGTGGAGCGCGCCCGCGCTGCTGGTATGCCTCGTGGCAGGGTGCTCGTACCTGGGGCTCTCTGATCCGACGCCGAGGTACGTCGGCACGGAGTCGCTGGAGCGCATCGACAAGGGCGCCACGGGCGATGACTGGGTGCTGGCGGTGTTCGGGCAGCCGACGGCCAAGGCGCGCCTGTCGGACAACATGACCGAGATCTGGAAGTACCCCTACGAGTATGCGGATGGCAGCGGCGGTCGGATGCGTCTGCTCGGATCGGACGAGGGCAAGGGCGCCGATCGTGTGATCTTCGTGCAGATCTCGCACGGCATCGTGACGGACTGGTGGCGTGACTAGGCGCGCGCTGACGGTTCTGTGCGCCGCGTGCGCCACGCTCGGGTGTGGCTCCTCGAGCACGGTGTATGTGCAGCAGCACTCCACGAACCCGCGCGGCGAGGCGCGGTTCATCGGCGAGCCGACGCTGGCGCTCATCCAGAGGGGCGAGACAACCGAGGAGTGGGTGCACAACATGCTCGGCAAGCCCTCGAGCGTGCAGATCGTGTTCAGCTCGCAGCGCAAGATCGTGCGCTACGAGTACGAGCCAGTGCGGAGCTCGGGCACGACCGTGTACCGCATCCTCGACGAGTCCGACAGGCGCGGACGCATCATCCGCGCGATCCACTTCGAGATCGCCCAGGGCATCGTGCAGAACTGGTGGATCGAGTAGCACGGAACGTGTCCGCGGAGGGTAGACTGACGCCATGTCCACGCATCGAGTGCTCAGCGCGACCGAGACGGGCCCCGAGGAGGAGGCCTTCTCGCGATCGCTTCGCCCGTCGTGCCTGGACGACTTCGTCGGGCAGCGCGACCTGGTCGAGCGTCTACGCATCGCGATCCAGGCCTCGCGGGCGCGCGGGGAGTCGATGGAGCACGTGATGCTCCACGGCCCGCCGGGGCTGGGCAAGACGACGCTGGCGCACCTGATCGCCCACGAGATGGGCTCGACGGCGCACATCACGTCGGGGCCGGCGCTCACACGCGGGAGCGACCTGGTCGGTGCGCTGACGCGCCTCGAGGCGGGCGACGTGCTGTTCATCGACGAGATCCATCGACTGCCGGTCGCGGTCGAGGAGTTCATCTACCCCGCGATGGAGGACTTCCGTATCGACGTGGCGGTCGATTCGGGGATGCACGCGCGGACGGTGTCGATCACGCTCAAGCCATTCACGCTGATCGGCGCCACGACACGAGCCGGGATGGTCAGCGCGCCGCTGCGCTCACGCTTCGGCAGCGCGTTCCACCTGACGCTGTACGACGACGATGACCTGCACCGGATCCTGACACGGTCCTGCCGCATGCTCGATATCGAGAGCACACGCTCCGAGGTGCTCTCGACGATCGCGTCGCGCTCGCGCGGCACGCCGAGGATCGCCAACCGGCTGCTGAGGCGCGTGCGCGACTACGCGCAGGTGCGCGCCACGGGCGAGATCACCACGCCGGTGGTCGAGGAGTCGCTGGCGCTGGAGGGCGTCGACGCGCTGGGGCTCGACGCGCTGGATCGCGCGTACCTGGGCACCATCGCGGGCGTCTACGACGGCGGTCCGGTGGGTCTGGAAGCACTGGCCGCAACGCTGGGAGAGGATTCGGGCACGCTCGAGGACGTCGTCGAGCCGTTTCTACTCCAGCGCGGGCTCGTGGCACGCACGCGGCGCGGGCGCGAGCTGACCTCGCGCGGGAGCGAGCACTCGCACGCGGCGCGGAACGGATCGCTGTTCACGTCGCAGTCCGCCTGATCACTCCAGCCAGTCGTCGAGGATCTCGTGAAGAGCGCTGTTGAACGCCTCCGGCTGCTCGATCATCACCCAGTGCCCGGAGTTCTCCACGATCGTCACCTCGAAGGACTCGTTGTGCTTCCTGTTGCCCTCGACGTTCGTCTCGAAGAGCGCCGCGTTGATGGCGTGCACCGGCACGGGGCACTCAGCGAGGATCTGCGCCTGACTGACATCTCCAAAGCCCAAGAAGACGTTAGCCATGACGTCGGCGTCGTTGTTCTGGCTGTCGTAGATGAGGCGTGCGCGGAGCTCGTCGGAGATGCCCTCGTCGAGCATGCCCCCCACGAAACCCGACATGAACGTCTCGATGTCCTCGCGAATCTGCCCGGCGATCGCCTCGACGGTTCCCTCGGGCCACTCGAACTCGACGTTTTGGAAGGAATCGACGGGCACGATGCCCACGACGCGGTCCTCCATGAGCGCGGCGGCGCTGGCGACGACGGGCCCGCCCATCGAGTGACCGACCAGCACCATGCGCTCGAGCTCGAGCTCGTCTGCGACGGACTTGACGTCGTGCGCGAAGCGTGAGAACTCCCACTCGTCTCTATCGTCGCCCGACTCGCCGTGCCCGCCCAGGTCGATGGTGACGACGGCGTGGTCGTCGGTGAAGTCGTCGATCTGCTCTCGCCACTGATAGCGGTTGCAGCTGAAGCCGTGGATAAACACGATCGCGACGTCCCCGCGCCCGTGGATGTCGTAGACGATCGGCGTGCCATCCTGCGACATCACCTTCGATGCGCCCATGGCACTCGTCGAGAGTAGTGCTACATATCCGATCAGCATCTCACGCATCGTGCACCTCCGGTGTTCGAACACGGGAGTATACAGACGCTACGGGATGTAGTTGGCGCCCGGGTTTGTGTTGGCACCGATGGTCGCGGCGGAGACTGGCTGGCTAGTTCACGATTCCCTGTTCGTTCAGGTCACTCGCCATCTGTTCCTCGACCATGTCCATCAGGGGCCCCATGTTCTCTTGTGCGATACGCATCCCGAGTTGCCCTCCCTTCTCGAAGAGCTGAGGCAGCACCGTCATCGTCTTGGTGCCCAGAGGGGTCTTGTACCACTCGGTGAGCTCACGGATCTCCTGCTCGGTGAAGAACTCCATGTAGAGACGTATGTACCCGTCCTCGAATTTGTCCCATGTGAGGTGCTCCTCGATCCACTTGTTATAGATGTCCTCGAACTCCCAGAGCACGGGGTTCGCTTCCATCTGCACCCGCATGGAGGCCTTGAGAGTTTCTTCGAGCGTGTGCTCCATGCCCGTCGCCCGCACGAGCTCTCGTGCCGCTTCGAAGTACGGATCCGGTGTGTCGTCCTGTGCGTGTGCGCCCAAGAGCCCGATGGCACACAAGACGAGGGCCGATTTCGCGAGTGGAATACGCATGGTGTTGCTCCTGTGTGTGGGTGGCTTGCTAGCGTCTCTTCTTGCGATCCTGACGATAATCCTTCTTGCCCTTGTCGCGTCGTTTCGACTTGGCACTGCGTCGTTGCGAGCCGGTGCGCTGCTGCTTGAACCCCGCGCCCCTGGCGTGCCCCATGCCGCCGGCGCCCTCGCCCAGCTTCAACGCCTTGCCCACTCCCTCGCGTCGCTTCGCCGAGCCGTCGGGGATGAGCAGCTCCATCTGTCGCGCGGGCAGGTTGACCTGCGAGACGCACACCTCGACGCGATCGCCCAGCCGGAACGAGCCGCCCGAGTTCTGATCCACGAGCGCGCCCGTGCGCTGGTCGACCTTCCACCTGCCGAACTTGCCATTGGGCGTGGGCAGGTCGGCGGTCTTGACCAGCCCCTCGGCGAGGTACTTGTTGATCCGCACGAACACTCCCGCGCTGGTCACGCCCGTGACGACACCCTCGAAGACCTCCCCCACCATCTGCTCGAGCAGCTGCATGACCAGGAAGGCCCGCAGGTCGCGCTCGGCGTCGGTGGCGCGCTCCTCGGTGTAGTTGCAGCGTGTGGCGATGGCGGACAGCGTCGGCTCGTCGGGGCACAGCTCGGACTGCTTCATGGCCTTGCCGAGCTTCTTCTGCGCCGCGTCGTCGCGAGGGATGTCGTTGCCGTTATCAGTCCGGCTGAGGTACTCAAGCAGCGCGCGATGGATCGTCAGGTCGGGGTAGCGTCTGATGGGCGAGGTGAAGTGCGAGTAGGCGCGCGACGCCAGCGCGTAGTGCCCGATGTGCTTGGGCGCGTACTCGGCCTTGGTGAGACAGCGCAGGATGGCGAAGTGCACCGCCGGCGCGTTTGGCTTGCCCTTGGTGGCATCGAGCACCTGCTGGATGTCGAAGATGTCGGGCTCCTTGGGCAGGTTGATGTTGATCGCCTTGAGGTACTTGCGCAGGTTCTCGAAGCCCGACGGATCGGGATCGGGATGCACCCGGCGCAGCGCCGGCACGCCCAGACGCTCGAAGAGCACCGCGAGCGCCTCGTTGGCTTCCACCATGAACATCTCGATGACTGTGTGCGTCCAGGCGTCGTCCTCGGGCTCGGCGTCGACCACCCGTCCCTTCTCGTCGTGGATCAGCTCCACCTCGGGCAGATCGAGATGAATCATCCCCGACCTGTGGCGCCTGTCGTAGATCTTGCGCGACAGCTCGTTGCACCACTGGAGCTTCTGGATCAGCTCGTCCGTGTAGGGCGTGTCGTTCTTCGATTGCTTCCGGGCCTCCTCCTGATCCCCATCGATGAGCGCCTGCGCCTCGAGGTACGTCATCCGCTTGGCGGAGTGGATCACCGTCGAGGCGTACGCGCGACCCACGACGTTCGCGTTGCCGTCGTACCGGATGAACGCGCTCTTGGCGAAGCGCGCCACGCGCTCCTGGAGCGAGCACACGCCATTCGACAAGATCTCGGGCAGCATGGGAATCACGAGCCTGGGGAGGTACACCGAGTTGCCGCGCTTCTTGGCCTCCTCGTCCAGAGGCGACCCGGGCGTGACGAAGTGCGACACGTCCGCGATGTGCACGCCCAGCTCCCATCCCTGCTGGCCATTGTCGAGCGTGATGCGTTCCAGCGAGATGGCATCATCGAAGTCGCGCGCGTCGGGCGGGTCGATGGTGAAGATGAACGTGTCGCGCAGGTCCTGACGCCCCTCGAACACCGCCTCGGGCCCGGTCTCCTGCACCTCGGTCTCGAACTTTCGCGAGACCTCACGCGCCTGCTGGATGCACTCGTCGGGGAACTCGCCCGGCAGGTCGAAGGCCGCGATCACGGCCTGTGTCTCGACGTCCGGCTCGCCAGACTTGCCCAGCACGCGCGTGATGACGCCCTCGCCCATATAGCCCGGCTCGGGGTAGATGGTGATCTCGACCACCACCTTGTCGCCCCTCGTGGCGTTCTTGGCGCCGACGTCGCGCACCTGGATGGGCGCCAGCAGAGACTTGCCGTCTGGCTCGACGATCCAGTCGCCGCCGACCTTCTTGAGCACGCCCGTGAAGTTCGTTTGGTGTCGTTGGAGCACCTCGACGATGCGTCCCGTGTAGTCGATCTCGCCCCGATGGCGCTTCTCGGAGATGACGGCACGCACGGTGTCGCCCGTGAGGGCGTCGAGTGTGTCGTCGGCGTGGACGAAGAAGTCACCGTGCGCGTTGGGCACGTGCGGCACGATGAATCCGAAGCCCTTGGGGTTCTTGCGGAACGTGCCCACGACCTCGTCGCCCGGCGGGGGCAGCTCGAGGATGCGATCGGTGCCGAAGAGCACCTCGCCCCGCTCGGCCAGCTGTTGGACCGCGGCCTCGAAGTCTGGGAAGTCGGCGTCGTCGATCCGCAGCTCCTGGGCCAGGTCGCGGATGTGGGCGTACCCCTCCGGGTGGGTGGTCAGACGCCTGAGGATGCGATCGAAGAATCGTGTGGGCATACGGGTAGAGTACTCGATTCGTGTGTTAGAAAATGAGTTCAATATGTTTAGTGTTTTGGTGTGTAGCCGAGGCTCTGGTTGTACTCGTCGGATTTCCCTCGAGGGATCGAGATCGTGTTCCAGTTCTCGTGCCCCACTATCGAGCGCGCGAGCCAGACAATCTGGCCAGTGTGGTGACCCGCATGAGCCACCGAGCGCGCGAGCGCTCTGGCCACGGTCAGAGGCTGCCCACGGATGGTCACGACGGTATCCACATGGTCGTTAGTGAGTCCTGCGAGAGCATCCAGCACGCAGCTCCAGCCGTTGTTCCAGCGCTCGACGGCCTCCTGTCGCCCGCTCTCGCTAGGCGAAAAATCGTCGACGAACTCAGTATCACGATGTCGCCACGATTTCTCCCCATCCTCTGTCAGGAAATTGGTGAAGCGCGAGCAGAAATTCCCTGCCATGTGCTTCATGATGATGATCACGGAGTTGGTCCGCTCGTGCTGTACCAGCCGGATCTGATCCGCATCGAGCTGGGAGATCGCCGCATCCGCGGTTGCCCGTATAGAAACAAATTCCTCTTCAAACGCCTGAATGACAGAGCGATTCTGCTGCATACTCAATCATACCAGCTGACCGTCAACTCAACGGCGTATCGCGTGGGTCGGCGTGTGCTACTCCAGGTGCGGCTCGATGAGCGCCTTGGTGATCGCGCCCTGCTGGACGAGATCCAGCGCCTCGTTGGCGCGTGCCAGGGAAAAACGCTCGAGCTCGATCGGCGCCCACATCGCGGCACGAGCTGGATCCGACAGGATCTGCACGCCGCGATAGAAGTGCGAGAAGTCCGAGCCCCAGCACCCGAGGATCTCGAGGTGCTTCTTGTTGAGGTCCAGATGCGGGTTGAAGTCGATGGTGCCGTGGTCGGTGTACTGCCCGACGACAACAACGCGCCCGGCGTCGCGCGTAAAGCGCATCGCGTCCACGACCGCCGATGGCGCACCGGTGGCCTCGATGGTGATGTCCGCGCCGCGCCCCTCCGTCCGATCGAGCACCCAACGCAGGCGACCCTCCTCGTCGTGCTGCTGGAAGTTGCACACGTCGTGGGCGCCCACGGTTCTGGCGATGTCGAGCCGCGCGTCGGGCGCGCCGACGCACAGCACGCGCAGCGCGCCGTTCATCAGCGCGAAGATGATCGACGAGAGTCCCACGGGCCCGCTCCCGAGCACGAGCACCGTGTCGCCCGGCGTGATGCGGGCAAGATCTGTCGCGTGCAGCGATGTGGGGAGAGAGCAGCCACCCGACATGAATGTCGACGCGTCGAGCGAGTCGGTTCGTATGCAGCGGACGCCCGGCTTCAGGTAGAGATGGCGCGCCCACCCGCCGGTGAGGCCATCGTCGAGCCCGTAGGTGATGCCGTAGACCTTGCGATGCGGGCATCGCGTCGATGCCTTGGCGACAAGGCAATGCCAGCAGGCGTGGCAGGTCTCGTGGACATCCAGGAACGTGACGGGATCGCCCTCGCGCAGCGCCGTTCCGTTGATGTCGCACATCGTGCCCCGGATCGCCTCGATGGTGCCGACAGACACGTGCCCTGGAATGAGCGGGTACGGCGTCTCGGCGAGCCTGCCCTGGCGAAGAAAGACGTCCGTGCCGCAGACCTCGCTGAGCTCGACGCGCATGAGCGCCGAGTCCAGCTCGAGCTCGGGGATGGGCACCTCGCGCAGCTCGACGGGCTTGTCGGGCGCTGGCATGACGCACGCGAGCGTGTGTGTCATGACGATCCTCCACCGACAATGCACTCTATGGAGCGTGTAGGCATGGCGAGAGAGTACTGGATTGACCCTAATAGAGCTTGTACTCGGCGTCCTTCGCCTGCTTTGCTATGTCCGCCTCGACATAGATCACACAGTCGGGGAGTCGCGCACGCAACACCGCGTATTGCTCGGCAAGCGCAGATCCGCGTATATCGAGAGATTGCAGTTGCTTCATATTGACGAGGATATTGGTGTCCGTCATTGAGGTGCTCCCGAGATACAAGTAGCGCAATGATTCTAGATTCAACAGCGGGTGTAGATCAGTCACGGCCGTGGCCGACAGGTCCAGCGTCTGGAGCGACGTCAGCGCCGACAGCGCGCCGATGTCCGTCACGTCTGTGCCCGCCAGATCCAACCACTTGAGCGACGTCAGCGCCAACAGTGCGCTGATGTCCGTCACGTTCGTGCGCTCCAAGTCCAGCGTCTTGAGCAACGTCAGCGCCGACAGCGCGCCGATGTCCGTCAGGCCCGTATCCGCCAGATCCAGCGTTTCGAGCGATGTCAGTGCCGACAGCACGCCGATGTCCGTCACACCCGTGGCCGACAGGTCCAACCACCTCAGCGATGTCAGGGCCGACAACACGCCGACGTCAGTCACGTCCGTGCCCGACAGGTCCAGCATCTGGAGCGACGTCAGCGCCGACAGCGCGCTCAGGTCTGTGATCTCCTGCCAAGAGAGATCAAGTCTTGCCACAGTCTCGCGATCTCCCACCGCGAGTTCCTCCGAGCGCTTGCCTGAGCTGCGTGCGATGGCGTCCTCGATGATCTGTCGATCGAGGTCATGAGTATCGAGCGGTGAGACCTCGTAGGTGTCATCGAATCGCACACACATCAAGCGCGCCATACTGGCATCGCCAAGGCATGCGGCGAGCGTGCTTCGGCTTGGATGACCCAGCACGTGCTCGACGAGCGTTCTCATTCGCTCTGGCTTGATGTTGGCGAGATAGTGCTCAACCCGATCAGCGAGCTCTTGTGCTTCGGGCGAGATTCCCGGCAGGTGCGCATCGCCCTTGCTCTGTTCGAGGAACTCGGGAGGGATCACAACAGCATTCCACTCGCAGATCTCGCAGCACATACTTGACCATTCGGCGAAGAATTTGCGCCCCCACGTCTGGCTAAGGGCGCTGTCCCAGATGTCGAGGTTCTGTGCCTTGAGTCGCAGCAGATTCTTGTGTATCAGGGAGTGCTGAACACCTTGAGCGAATCGCAGATCGCTCTCCGGCTCGTCATCCGGTGATTCCGAGTCCATTCGCCCCGTGCCGCTCGCAAGAGCGTCCAGTATCAGGCGTTTAATGGCGCGGGGATTGTTCTCCGCATTGGCGAGCACCACCTCGGCGAAATTGGCCCGAGGCATCTCGTCGAGCGTTCCCCACAACTCCTCCGCATCCAGAATCTCTTCCATGAACGCGCGAACCTGTGTATCGGTCGGCTGCAGCATGACTGTTCGGTCGAACATCTTGTCGAGATACTCTCTCGACGTGACGCGCTCCACACCCAGATTGTTCAGATGCTTCGAGACCAGCTGCGCGACAACCTCCTTGTCGATGCCCATCACGAAGATTATGTGCTCTATCCCCGCGTACAGCTTGGTCGCCTCGAGTATCTGCAGCGCGACATCGAGGTTGCATCGATCAAGATCATCGATGAAGACGACCAGACGGTGGTTGTCTGAAACAAGCGGCGCAACCCAGTCGAGGAATGTTTGGTTGAAATGATTGAGGTACGCTTTCTCGGGACGTGTGACGGTCTCGTAATCGTCATTTATCTCTGAGGCAGCGTCTTTCGGCAGCAAGCGCACGGCTGCCGTGAGGAATGAACGCCCCAGGAAGAGTGCTGTATCCTTCAGCGCCTCTACCGTCTTCTGCACATCGGTGCTTTCTACCTCGGACACTTCGATCGCCTTGAGAATCACCTCGGCGATCAGTCCCCGCCAGACCTCTTCCTTGGAGTCGTACTTCCACGCGTCGAACCAGACCGTTCTCGCCTTGATCTTGGTACCCGTCGTGACCACGCCGTGCTCAGTCCAATGGGCAAGTGCTCGCTCAAGCCAGCGCATGGCAGTCGTCTTGCCGGAGCCCCATCGCCCGTCGATCGCGATGGTGAGCGGGGTTTGCGTGCGCTCGTGGCGGATGGCGTCGTACACATCCCGGAGGGTCGTGTCGAGCCCAAAGCTGTCCTGCCAGACGAGCTCGTCACGCAGCGCGCGATCAGAGATAGAGAAATATGTCGGTTCCCGCCCCGCGGCCTGCTCGAACCTCGTCTTCGCGCTCTGGCCAGCCATATCACAAGCATATCAATTTTTAGAATAAAAAACCCCGCCTCATGCGAGACGGGGTCGGTGTCCTGCTCCTCTCGGAGGGAAGTGATCAGTCTTCTTCCTCGTTGCCCCGCACGTCCACGAACGACTCGAGCTTTCTCGAGCGCACGGGGTGCTGGAGCTTGCGGATGGCCTTGGCCTCCACCTGGCGGACGCGCTCGCGCGTCACCTTGAAGATGCGCCCGACCTCCTCGAGGGTGTAGGTGTAGCCGTCGCCGATGCCGTAGCGGAGCTTGAGGATCTCGCGCTCGCGGTACGTCAGCGTCTTGAGCACCTGCTCGATGCGCTGCGAGAGCATCTCGTTGGCGGCGTTGGAGTCGGGCGTCTCCTGGCGGGCGTCCTCGATGAAGTCGCCGAAGTAGGAGTCCTCGGACTCGCCCACCGGTCGGTCGAGAGAGACGGGGTGGCGCCCGATCTTCATGACGCGCTGTACCTCGGCAACGGGCATCGACGCGCGGATGGCCAGCTCCTCCATCGTGGGCTCCTGGCCCGTCTCCTGGAGGATGTGCTTCTGGATGGTGCGCAGCTTGGACATCGTCTCGATCATGTGCACCGGGATGCGGATGGTGCGCGCGTGATCGGCGATGGCACGGGTGATGGCCTGGCGGATCCACCAGGTGGCATAGGTCGAGAACTTGTAGCCGCGCTTGTACTCGTACTTGTCGACGGCGCGCATGAGGCCCGTGTTGCCCTCCTGGATGATGTCCAGGAAGGAGAGCCCGCGGTTGCGGTACTTCTTGGCGATGGAGACGACCAGCCGTAGGTTGCCCGCGGACAGATCGCGCTTGGCCTGCTCGTACTCCCAGAAGACGGTGTCGAGTGTCTTGACGCGATCGTAGAGCTCGTCGGGATCCTCGCGGACGAGCTCGCGCAGGCCCGAGAGCTCCTCCTGCATGACCAGCACGTCCTCGGGGTCGTAGCGGTGCGGGTACTTCTCGCTCTTGGCCAGATCCTTCTCGAGCGTCTGCATCTTCTTGGCGATGGAGCGGATCTTCTTGAGGAAGGGCACGATGCGGCTTGTGCGCAGCGAGCACTCCTCGCCCAGGCGCGCCATCTTGCGACGACGCACGCGCATCCGCTCGTAGATGGAGTCGTACGCCTCGTCGTCCTCGCACTCGATGGCCTCGTTGAGCGCCTCCCAATCGGCTTGATTGACATCCAGCAGCTTCTGGATCGTGCCCACGTTGACGGGGATGCGCCGCGAGATGGTCTCCTTGTGGTTCTCCTCGGCGGTCGAGATGCGCATCGTGCGATCGAAGGGCATCTTGCCCTCGTGCACGCTCATGAGGGTGTCGACGGCCATCTGAAGGACGTAGTCGTTCTCCAGGCAACGACGGCGGAAGATCATGCGCGTCGTCTCGATCTTCTTGGCCAGCTGGATCTCCTCGTCGCGGTTGAGCAGCGAGATGGAGCCCATCTGCGTCAGGTACATGCGCACCGGGTCATCGATGCGCTTGCTCGATGCCTCAGCCTCGAGCACCTTGAGCGCCTCCTTGGCTTCCTCTTCATCGAGCAGGCCGTCGGCGGCGACGCGCTGCGCGACCGCGGCCACGTCCTGCTGCGTCTGCTGCTGCTCGTAGTTGCGCTCGATGCGAGGCACCTCGGGCACATGGATGCCGTTGTTGCGCGCCCACGCCTTGTAGTCGAGCAGGTCGCGGAACTTCATCTCGTGACGATCGAGCTCGACGAGGAGCCAGTCGATCATCTGGGGATCGACGTACTCGTCGGGGACGGCGTTGTTGAGCTCCTCGTAGGCCATCCACCCGCGCCGGTTGGAGGTCTTGAGGAGCGCCGCGACATCTTCGTGGAGTTGAGTGATCACCTGTTCATATCTCCGGTTGTGTCTGCCTGAGTCCTGTCGTGCGAGCCGTCCGGATCCGCCACAGAAGACGACTCACTGGGTGGCGATGGTTGATCGCCGTCGTGGCTGCCGGCCGCTGCGCCGACACCCGCCTGCACACGATGTGCCGCCATGGTTGGTTTTGGCAGCGTGCGAAGATCGCCTCCCAGTTCGGTGTGCTGTCGTTGCAGCACGCTCAGGCGCTGGAGGGTCTGGTCGCACGTCGAGTGAGCAGGATTGTTGGCACCATTCGCAGCGTTGTCCACGCTGGTTCCGGTGATTTTTTCGTGTTCGTCGGCTCCCCCTTCAACGCGGGAGAGCTCGCGTGCCATCGTCTTGAGGCAGTCCCGCAGATGAGCCTCGATGCGGGCGATGTCGTCGTCGCAGACCCGCTGGACGCGACGGGCCAGATCGATGGCCAGACGACGGGCCTCGTCGTCCTCGATGGCGTGCTCCACGGGGCGCCCGCTGGGGGTCGAGTGGATCGCACGCGCGATGGACGAGGCACGCGCGTCGGAGAAGTGATCCTCGTTGAGCAGCGCAAGATCGGCGTCCAGCAGCCACTCGATCAGCTGCGGTGCAGCCAGCAGGCACCCCAGCGCCTGCTCGGCGGCGGTGGACGCCAGGTGCTCGGACTCCGAGGTCTCCGGGTCGCTCGATCGCTTGTGCCCCGAGGAGGGCATCGACACCTGGATGGTCTCGATGTCCACGCCTGCGAGGGTGGCCATGCGCTGGACGACCAGGCGCTTGCGGATCGGCTCGAGCGAGTGGAGCCCCAGCCCGACGAGGTGCGTCAGCTCTTCCTCGATGAGGCGCGCGCGTGTCGCGTCGCCACGCCCCTCGAGAGAGCGCGCGAAACGCTCGAAGCGATACTCGAGCGCGTCGTGCGCATCCTCGACGCATGTGAGGAACTCCTGCGCGCCATCGCTCCTGGCGAGCATGTCCGCCGGATCCTGACCGCCCGGCAGGATCGCGATCGAGACATCGATCGGCTGGTGGAAGAAGACCTCCAGCGCGCGATCGGCGGCCTTGGCGCCCGCCTCGTCGCCATCGAAGAGCAGCACGACGCGATCGCAGAGCCTGCGCAGTATCGACGCGTGCTTGGGTGTGAGCGCCGTGCCCAGCGTGCCGACCACGTTGGTGATGCCCGCCTGGTGGCAGGCGATGACGTCGGTGTATCCCTCGACGACGATCGTGGTGCGCTGCTTCTGGATTGCGCGCGACGCCTGGTGGATGCCGTAGAGCGTCGACGACTTATCAAAGAGCGGGTTCTCGGGGGAGTTGAGGTACTTGGGGTTGTCGTCGGGGTCGAGGATCCTGCCCCCGAAGGCGATCACGCGTCCGAGCTGATCGTGGATCGGGAAGATGAGTCGGTTGCGGAAGGTGTCGTAGGTCTTGCTGGGGTCGGGCTGCTTGATCAGCCCGCACGCCAGGAGCGTGCGTTCGGAGATGCCCTTGCCCGTCGCGGTGGCGCAGAGCCCGTCCCACCGATCGGGCGCCGCGCCTATTGCGAAGGACTCGACCATCTCGTCTGAGATGGCGCGTCTCTTCACGGCGTCGCGAGCCGCGCTGCCGTGATCGGAGTGCGTGTAGATCGTGCGGAAGAAGTCGCACGCGAAGCCTGCGGCGCGCGAGAGCTCCTCGCGCGAGGGCGCGTCCGGGTCCGCTGGCGCGGCGTCGCGTTGCGATGGCCTGAAGGGTGTCAGCTCGATGCCCTCGCGATCGGCGAGGAACTTGAGAGCCTCACGGAAGGGCAGCTTGTGGTAGTTGACGACGAAGTCGATCGCGTTGCCGCCGGCGCCGCAGGAAAAGCAGTGGTAGATCTGCTTGTGCGGCACGACGTACATCGATGGCTTGTGGTCGTCGTGGAAGGGGCACAGGCACACGAACTCGCGTCCCTTGGGCTTGAGGCTGATGTGCTCGCCGACGAGGCGCACGATGTCCGTCGCGTCGAGCACGCGCTCACGATCGTTGCTGCCTGTCCCCGAGTGCGACACGCCTGCAGACCCTGCTCATCCCGGGCGCACATAACCACCACCGACACACACAACTTGTGCTGATGAAGCCTGTTCGCGTCCGGCGTACTACCCCACCGCATCGATACGTCACCGATCCGGCACACCGCCCCGCGCGTCCCGGTGGGGGTTGGTCCGACCCTCGTCTCCGCCTGTGGCGGGCGGGTGAGACCCTACAATGGACGCCCTCAGAGCCTCTCAACACTACCCCACACCCCATCCGGGTCAACCTATCCGGGCTGGAGAGAACGGGTAAAAACACCGGATCGTGACGACACCGGCGTTATCGGGCTAAAAACGGCGATTCCCAGGATCCCATTCTTCCATGCACACCACCCAGGTCATCTTCGAGGGACGCGTCCAGGGGGTCTTCTTTCGCGCCACGGCACGCGAGATCGCCACCCGGTTCGACGTCTCGGGGTGGGTCCGCAATGAGCCCGATGGCACGGTCCACCTCGTCGCCCAGGGCGATCCCGACGAGGTCGAGCGCTATCTCGACGCGCTGATCGACGCCAAACGCGGGAACATATCGAACTCGATCGTCACCCAACTCGCATCAGAGGAAACACTCCAGGGGTTCACCATCAGGCGATGAACGACACACCACAGCTCATCCTGTTCGACATCGACGCCACGCTGCTCAAGACCAACGCCCTGGGCATCCGTGCCATGGAGCACGCGGGGCTCGAGTTGCACGGCAAGGACATGAACGCCGGCGGCATCAACTACGCCGGGCGCCTCGATCCGCTGATCCTGCGCGACATCCTCACAGAGAACGACATCGAGCCGACACGCGAGGCGCTCGATGCCTTCCGCGACGGTTACAGGCGTCACCTGACGCGCCTCTTCGAGGAGTTCCCCGACAGCGCCTACCCCCTGCCGGGCGTGTTGGACCTGCTCGATGCGCTGCGCGCGCACGCGTCGATCACGCTGGGTGTGCTCACGGGCAACTTCGCCGAGACGGGCACGATGAAGATCACGCGCGCGGGCATCGACATGAACCGCTTCGAGATCCTCGTCTGGGGCGACGACTCCCCCCACGAGGAGCCGGCGCGCGAGCACCTGCCGGGCGTGGGGATCGACAAGCACGAGGCGCACACCGGCGAGCGTACCGACCCGTCGCGCGTGCTGATCATCGGCGACACGGTCCACGACGTCTCCTGTGCGCACGCGCACGGGTGCATCTGTCTCGGCGTGGCGACGGGCATCTACAACGAGGACGATCTGCGCGACGCCGGGGCGCCCCACGTGGTGCCCGATCTGTCGGACACGGAGGCGATCCTCTCGTGGATGGGGCTGTCGGCGATCGGGTCGCGCTAAGACGACGTCTCGACGAACTCTTTCAGACTCTCGGTGATGAAGTAGGTCCACCCCGCCAGGCACTGCTCGCGCTCGAAGGCCGGCCCGTCATCGGTGAACGTCTCGAGACCGGTGTGCGTGAGGGTGAGTTTCGTGGCGCCCTCGACGGGAGTCAGGACCCACGTCACAAGGCCCTCGCCGTCGCAGTTCTCGAAGTTGAAGGTGTAGGCGATCCGCTCCATGGGCACGACGTCGGTGACCCGCCACAGATGGACCCAGTCCGTGTCCTGGAACCGGATGGTGAAGCTCGTCTCGAACCCGACCACCGGCTCGAATCGCTCGATGGGCTCGAAGTACCACTGCGCCATCTGTGACGGGTCGGTGATCGCCCGCCAGACCGTCGCGACGTCGGCGTTGTACGTCTGCTCCACGACCACCGGCGATCTGTCCCGCATAGCTGGCCCTCCGATCCGACCGAATGGTAGCGTCCGGGAAGGCTGTCGATTGCGTGTGAAGAATTGGCCTGGGCCTGGCGCTTGCGCCGGACGCGTCGACATCGCCCTCCGGAGGCCCTAGACTCCCTGCCCATCGGAGAACGAGATCTATGTCGACCAGCTACGGAGCCCTCTGCTCCGACTTCTACGTCAACCTCAAGGTTGGTTTAAAACTCGATCTGCCCGACGATCGCCAGTCCGTGCTGGACCTGTTCGATCGCATCAAGCGTCAGCACCCCGCCCTCAAGCACCTGAAGCGCTTCAGGGGGGAGTTCGCGTTGGAGTCCAACGACTCCAACGGGCGCAACCAGTGGATGGCCCTGCGTCGGAACACCATCCGCGCCGGCATCGTCAACCCGCCCGAGCTGGGCGACGCCTACACGATGCATCGCTCCATCCTCGAGGTGGCGCCCTTCTTCCTGTCGCTCTCGTCGCTGGACATCGACTACGTCGAGATGCTCTTCGGCTTCGACCTGGAGTGCGATACCAACCAGAACGCCATCGTGCACGACGCCTTCTACGCCGGCACCCCGCTGGGCGAGCTGCTCGATATCCCGTCGACCAAGCCCATGGACCTGCAGCCCTTCCTGGGCGTGGGGCTGCGCGAGGACATGGAGCTCCAGGCGTACTTCGAGATCAAGACGCGCACTGGCGCGCGACAGATCCGCAACGGCGAGCCCACGGAGGAGCCCATCTCCGTGTACCTGACGATCCGCAAGTACTCGCCCGTCGAGGACGTGAAAGATCTTCCCGACGCGCTGAGCGCGATGGGCGTCGAGGCCGAGCGCCTGACGGAGAGCAAGGTCATCCCGCAGCTGGTGATGCCTCTGCGCGAGTCGATCGCCAAGGCGAAGTTCTAATCTCGCAGAAGTCGTGTTTCTGTGCGGTCTGCTGGGCGCACCTCGTTGGGTGGTGTGTCGCCCGCCAGCACGGCGCGCAGGTTCGCGCTGACGATGTCGGTCGTCATGAGGCGTGAGCCGCGCGACGCCGAGCCGATGTGGGGCGTGAGCACGACATTGTCGAGCGTCTTGAGCTCGGGGTGGACCTCGGGCTCGTGCTCGTAGACGTCCAGCCCCGCGCCGCCGATCAGCCCCGCCTTGAGCGCCTGCACCAGCGCCTCTTCGTCGATCACCGGGCCGCGCGCCGTGTTCACCAGCACGGCGCTGGGCTTCATGAGCGCCAGGCGCTCGGCGTTGATCAGGTGGCGCGTCTCGTCGGTCAGCGGCGTGTGGACACTCACGAAGTCCGCGTTGCGCAAGCCGATGTCCAGGTCGACCTTCGTGGCGTGCAGGGGCGCCAGCTCGAACTCGTAGTGGGGCGAGCGAGCCACGTACTGCACGCGCATGCCCCACCCGATCGATCGCATCGCGGTGGCAAAGCCGATGCGTCCGGCGCCGACGATCAGCAGCGTTGCGCCGGTGAAATCGGCGCCGATGAAATCGCGCATGCCAAGCTGCCCGTTCGTGACGTACCCGTCGGAGCGCGCGTAGCGCCCCGCCTCTGTCAGGCGACGACCCGCGGCCATCATCAGCAGCCACGCCATGTCGGCCGTGCCCTCGGTCACGCCGTCGGGCGAGTTGGTCACCACCACGCCACGCGCGTTGCAGGCGTCCACGTCGATGTTGTCGTACCCCACCGCGTACTGGCACACGCCCTTGAGCTGCGGGCCCGCGGCATCGAGGAACGAGTCGTCCACCCTGTCGTAGGCGACCGTCATGATCGCGTCCATCGGTGCGTGGACACGAACCGTGTCGAGCAGCTCCTCGTGCGAGAAGTACGCGCCGTCTCGTGCGACAACGATCTCTGCGCCGGGCACGTCGAGCGTGCCGGGGTACGCGCGTGTCACAAGGATCTTGGTCATGCGACGATTATATCCGCGCCCGCAGGCACGAGAGCGTCTGCTCGCGCGTGAGCGCCTGCTCGGGGTTGATGGCGTCGGTCTCGTCCATGCCCGTGCGCCGTCTGTGCAATGCGGCCTGGAGCGTGTCCGCCGGGTCGGGGGAGACAACCGGCGCGTCCGAGCCGAGCCAGAGAAATTCCGTCGGGTCCACTCCGCGCGACTCGTACGCCTCCCACAACTCGCGCAGCACGAAGGCTCTGTGCGCACGATCTGGCACCAGGCGACGCAGCGCCTCCATGTCGGGCAGCAGGTGGCACACCTGCATCGAGGCCACCACGCCCAATCGCGCAAAGCGTGGCACGTCCTCCTCGTCGATGAACTGCGCGTGCTCGATGCGGTGCGGCTTATCTCCGACCGGCCCGTGCGCCTCGATGGCGTCCAGCATCGTGCGCACGGCGCGATCGCCGATCGCGTGCGCCACGATGGGCAAGTCGTGGCGTGCGCCCAGCGCGATGGCCTCGTCGATCTGCTGCCGCAGCATGATCTGCAGGCCGCGTGGCGACTCGCGGCGCGGATCCTCGAAGGGATGCAGCATGGAGGCGGTGCGCGAGTTGAGCGTGCCATCGGTGAAGATCTTGAGCCCCCCTATCGAGACGCGCTCGGGCAGACGATCTCGGCACGCGAGCACGCCATCGAGGTGCTCCATCGTCGGGTGCAGCACGATGGTGTGATGCAGCTCGCCTCGCGCGTCGAGCTCGATCAGCGCCTCGCAGAGGCGCGTCGTCGTGAGCATGTCGTGCGACTCGGCGTAGCCGAAGCGCTCCATGTCGTCGAGCGCGCCGCGCACGTTGGCGCGGAACTCGTCCGGTGTCGGGTCCGGGATCTGGTCGCCCACGAGGCGCATCGCGTGCTCCATGAGCAAGCCCGTCGGCTCTCCGTCGCCATCTCGCTCGATCACGCCATCTGGCGGGTCTGGCGTGTCGCGCGTGATGCCCGCGCGTCTCAACGCCTCGCCCGACGCCACCATGCAATGGAAATCGAACGATCGCACCACACAGGGCCTGCCGCCGGTTGCCTCATCCAGCTCAGACGCCGTCGGCCACTCGGGCGCACTCCACCCCTCGGGACGGCACGCCACGCCGATCACCCACCCGCTCTCGTCGGGCTCACGCCGGCTCAGCAGCGCCATCGCCTCTTCTTTCGAGGCGCACGCGGACAGATTCAGGCACGACAGCTCACGCCCGTGCTCGGGGATGTGCATGTGCGCCTCACGCAGATTGGAGGGCGCGCCACTCATGACGACCTCGCCATGTCGTCGAGCATCACGAGCAGGTCGTCCCCCCCACGCGCCTCGCGTGTGGTCTCGACGCGCACGATGTCGAACCTCGCCTTGACGTGCAACCCCCACGAGTCGGCCCCGACGCAGAGCGGGCTCTCGACCTCCATGCCGCCGTACACCCTGCAGAGCGTGCGCAGATCATCGATGCGCTGGTTCATCGCACTCACGACGCGCGTCTCCTCGATGTCCAGCGGGTTGCGCCCCATCAGCGCGTCGCCGTCGAGGACGAGCCCTCGCAGCTTCGCGGCGTCGATCCACGAGAGCGTCCAGTGGATGTCCTGGGGCTCGCCATGGTAGATGCGCCAGCGATCGGCCAGCGCGTGGTGCTCGTCGATGGTCTCGACCGAGAGCAGCAGCTGCAGCGAGTCCTCCGTCTCCTCGGGGATCATCAGCACCTGATGGTCGGTCTGGATCATCGCGACCATCATGGGCATCGCCAGGCGCCCCGACTCGGGATCGATCACGAACCGCATCGGGCGCAGGTTGTCGTCGAAGAGCAGCGTGCCCACGCGGAAGGTGCGCAGCATGCGCTGGGCCAGCTCCAGCCCATCGTGCTCGCCCGGCTCCGTCGCCATCAGGCCCCGACCGCTCCGGGCTCCGGGGCGTCGGCGTCGATGCGCGGGAAGAGCGCGCTGCCCTTCTCGATTGGCGTGCCCGGTTGCAACCCTCCCCACGACGTAAGTGCCTCGAACGAGTCACCCTCGTCGATCGTCTGGCCGAATCGACGCAGCAGCTCGGACATGGTGTCAGGCAGCACGGGGCTCAGCAGAATCGACGCGATGCGCAGCGCCTCGGCGCAGTGGTACAGGATCACACCCACCTCGCCCATCTTCGACTCGTCCTTGGCGAGCTTGAAGGGCTCGGTCTCGTGGATGTAGGCGTCCACCTCGTTGGAGAGGCGCATCGCGGCCTCGCACGCCTCGCCCAGCGCCACGCGATCCATCGCGTCGGTCCATCTCGAGACCGCGTCGCGTGCCAGCGCTGACCAGTCGCGCCCGGCGTGGGATGTCACCCCGCCCGCGTCGGGGCACGCGCCATCGAAGTACTTGGCGATCATGTTCGAGACACGCGACGAGGCGTTGCCGATGGAGTTGGCTAGATCCGCGTTGCACACCTCGACGAACTTGGCGTGCGCGAAGTCCGCGTCGGTGGCGCCCATCGGGCCCTGCGTGACCAGATACCAGCGGAGCGCGTCGCGTGAGTACTCCTGCGCGTAGCCGCGGAGGGTCGGCATGTCCAGGAAGTTGCCCAGCGACTTGGACATCTTCCGCCCCTCGCGGATCCAGTACGAGTGGGCGTAGACGCAGCCCGGGAGCGGCTTGTCCAGCGCCATGAGCATGCAGGGCCAGATCACCGCGTGGAACCACAGGATGTCCTTGGCCATCGTGTGCACGCTCGCGGGCCAGTAGCGCTGGCGCTCGGGCGTGTCGACATAGGACAGGTAGTTGAACAGCGCATCGATCCACACGTACACGCGATGCTCGGGGTCGCCCGGCATCTCGATGCCCCACACCTCGCCACCCGGGTCCTCCCCCGCGCTGCGCCGCGAGACGGGCACGTCCTGCAGGCCCTGCCTGATGCGCCCCAGCACCTCGTTGCGGCGCGCCTCGGGGCGGATGAATCCCGGATTGGCCTCGATGTGCTCGCGCAGACGATCGGCGTAGTCGGAGAGCCTGAAGAAGTAGTTCTCCTCGGTGCGCTTCACAAGATCCTTGCCCGTGACGGGGCTCTTGAAGTCGTGCTCGCGCGCGACGGTCTCGGTGACGTACTCCTCCTGGGAGTGGTCCCACCACCCGACGTACTCGCCCTTGGCGATCGCCCCTCGTGACTGGAGCTCGGAGATGTACCCCTGCACCTTCGACTTGTGCGTCGGCTCGCTGGTGCGGACGAAGTCGGAGTGTGAGAAGCCGAACTCGTCGAACGCCTCGCGGAACGCCTGCGCGTTGCGATCGGCCCACTGTCGCGGCGTCATGTCGCGCTCCACCGCCGCCTCGACCACGCGCTCCGAGTGCTCGTCCGTGCCGGTCAGGAAGAAGACGTCCTCGCCCCGCAGGCGTGACGCACGCGCGACCACGTCGCCCAGCAGTGTGGTGTAGACGTGCCCGACGTGCGGGGCGTCGTTGACGTAGTAGATGGGCGTCGTCACGTAGAAGGTGCTCATGCCCAGAGTGTATTCGGCTTTGGGATCGCTGCCGACCTATGGTTGGGTGGGCGACAACGCCCACAGGGAGGACCAGCAATGAAACTCGACACAACCGTCTTCGCCCAAACGTGCGCCATCATCCTGGGTGCCGCGATGTTCATCGGAACCTGGTGGATGATCGTCTTCACCGGATCATCTCCCGAGGAGCCGACCGTCCTCGGGAGGGTCTACCTCGGCTACACCATCTCCCCCGCCGGCTCGGTCATCGGGCTCGTGTGGGGGCTCGTCGACGGCGCGATCGGCGGCTGGTTCTTCGCGTGGCTGTACAACACGCTGCTCGATCGCCAGAAGGCGCGCATCGAGGCGCTGCGGAAGTTGAGCGACTGAATCCCACGAGCCGTTGCGTTGGACCCGGCTGTCTAGCGAGGCGTGCCCATCCCGACCATTTTTTCCTGTGCGCGCGGACCCACCGGTGGTAGCGTGAGCGATGCCATCCGCGCACCCGCCGCGGCTGGTGTGCTCTCACGCGGGAACAGGAGATTGGGCATGGCAGACACGCGAGTCTTCATCGCGGGCTGTGTGTTCGCGTCGGTCATCACTGGCATCAACATGGTCTCGTTCGGGGGGAGCCTCTCGCCGGCCCCCGGGCCGATCACGCCCACGATGCTCACCCTCACGGACCTGGCAGCGCTCTCAGCGCCCCACGTCGAGGGCACGGGCCACAACTACTTCTGCACGAAGGACGGCATCATCAACCCCGAGTCGATCCCGATGGGCGGCACGAGCAACGGGCTCCCCTCGTACGGCGCCAGCCCGGACATCCCCGGCTCGTCCATTGTCGGTGGACGCGAGGGCCAGATCGAGATCGACTCGATCCAGGAGCAGGTGATCGCCGGCGACACCGGACCGGAGCACCAGCCGCTGCGCCTGCGCATCAAGCGCGACCAGTCCATGATCGCCATGCTCAACAAGATGAAGAACGGCGACTCGGTCGACATGGTCATCGAGGTCGAGGACTTCAACTCCGGTGGCACTCTGGAAGTGCGAGAGCGGATCACCATCGTCCGCGCTGATATCTGTTCCATCACCTGCTCGCCCGACCGCAGGACGTACATCGTCGAGCTCAAGCCCCAGATAGTTCAGAAGGAGTACATCGAGGAGGACGGCACCACGCACTCATTCACACACCCGTAGATCAACGAGTGAGAATCATGCCATGACGCGATCGGGAGCCCGCAGCGGCGCCGGCCCGAGCGTGCAGATCGTCAGCTCTCCGGTCTGGCGTCGGGCCAGGTAGTCGTTGACCTGGTCCAGCGTGACCGCGTCGATCTGGGCGCTGATCTGCGCCAGCGTGCGTGCCTCGCCCCGACAGAAGACATCGCGCGCCAACGCCCCGCTGCGGGACGCCATCGACTCGCCCGACATCACCACCCGTGACTTCATGCCGATGATGGCACGATCGAACTCGTCGGGCGTCACCCTCCCCTCGGGCGTGTTGATGCGATCGAGCTGCTCGAGCATGACATCCAGTGATTCCTGTGCCCGCTCGGGTGTTGTTCCCACGTACCCCGTCACGCGTCCGAAGTCGCGATCGGTCGCGTACGAGGACGAGACCGAGTAGCACAGCGAGCGCCGCTCGCGCACCTCGGTGAAGAGCCTCCCCGACATGCCGCCCGAGAGCACGCTGCTGACCACGCGCTCGAGGATCGAGTCCGAGTCGGGCTCGCTCGGTGCGTCGTGCATGAGCACGATCTGCACCTGGTTGGTGTCGTCGTCGATGTGGTGGTAGCCGCGCGTCGGCTCGCCACGTGGGTGTGGCTCGTCGCACGCGCCACCCCATCCCTCGAGGAGCGCGTCGAGGCGCGAGACGACCGAATCGGCATCGAACGCGCCGGCCAGCGCGAGGATCGAGCCGTCGGCGACGGCGCACTCCGCCCAGCTCAAGACGAGCTCCTCGTGCGTGCAGGCCCCGACACCATCGACGGTGCCCAGACCGGACCTGTTGAAAGGCACGGGCGCGTGCGACTCCCTGGCTCGCAGGATGCACCGCTCGGAGGGCTCGTCCTCGAGCGCCCGGATCGATGACACACACAGCGCGCGCGCGGGCTCTATCGATTCAGGATCGAACCGTGGCTCGCGGACCATGTCGACCACCAGGGGGAGCAGGTCGAGGAGTCTCTCCCCTAAACAGGTGGCTCTGATACGGATGAAGCGCGTGTCGACCCCTGACGAGACACTCGCGCCGAGCCCGTCCAGGGCGTCCGCGTGTGCTCGCGAGTCGAGATCACCCGCCCCTCGATGGAGCAGCTCCTCCCACATCGCGCTGCGTCCGAGGCGATCATCGGGGTCGTGCGACGCCCCGGTGGGCAGCAGCCAGCACAGCGAGCACGAGCGGACCGCCCCTCTGGGCTCGAGAACCGTCGTCAAGGAGCCCTCGTGTTGATTCAGAGTAGTTCCCACGCGTCGTCACCCCATTTCTTTCTCGGACGAATGACCAGACATCTGCTGCGATACCACCCGGTCCTGGAGGGTCATATTACTGGCAAAGAATCCCCTTTCGAGGCCCAAGAAGGGCTCCGAGCCGACCGATGAGATGATCCAAGACATGATGCGCCTCATCTTTAATGCGATGGTCCTGCTCCTGCTTGCCGGGCTCGTTGTCGGCGGCGTGTGGTACGTGCGCCAGCAGCGCGAGGATGAGGCACGCCTGCTCGACACGCTCAACTCTGTGCAGAAGATTCACCGCGAGGTGAAGGTGCAAGCGGGCATGCGCAACGGCGAGCTCAACGGACGCGGGTGGCCCGTGACGATCGACCCGGCGTGGTTCGATGACAACGTGCCGCGCAACCTGGTCGTCTCGCAGGATCGCCCGTGGCTCGAGGTGGCGCCGCCAGAGCACGCCGATTACCTGCATCCGACTGTCAGAATGACCATCTCCAGCGAGGTCGCGGGGTTCTGGTACAACCCAGGCAACGGGATCATCCGCGCACGAACACCCGTGACGGTGTCCGATCGGCTCGCAACAGAGATGTACAACACGATCAATGGCACCTCGCTGAAGTCGATATTCGAGGACACCACACCCGCGCACAGCCAATCGGATGAGAGCGACTCGCTCGTCTCAGGAGGCGAAGAGGACGCCCCGCGATCGTCTCGTGCGCGCTCGCCGCACCCGAATCGCTGAACGAATTCGCGGAGCGCACGAAGAAAATCCGATTTTTTCCAAGGGTAAAAGGTTGAAGATCTTGCGTACCTCCCCCCGATACAGCTACAAATAGTAGTGTGGCGGCCTGGTGTGTGGCGCTCCATGCCGCCGATCAAACCTCGGCTCCGATCTCTACCACTAGAGGAGGTTTCATCGATGGCCAAGAAGAGAACCGCCCGTAAGAAGGCGACAAGAAAGAAAGCCACGCGCAAGAAGGCCACGCGCAAGAAGGCAACACGCCGCAAGGCAACACGCAAGAAGGCCACTCGCAAGAAGGCGACACGCCGCAAGGCAACGCGTAAGAAGGCCACTCGTAAGAAGGCGACACGCCGCAAGGCAACGCGCAAGAAGGCCACTCGCAAGAAGGCCACCCGTAAGAAGGCGACACGCCGCAAGGCAACACGCAAGAAGGCCACTCGCAAGAAGGCCTCGCGTAAGAAGGCGACACGCAAGAAGTCGACCCGCAAGAAGGCCTCGCGTAAGAAGGCCACCCGCAAGAAGGCAACACGCAGAAAGGCAACGCGCAAGAAGGCCACTCGCAAGAAGGCCGTTCGCAGACGCCGCTGAATCACGTACGGATTCGGAGCGTGTGCTCCGGATTCGGAGCGCCACGATCAACGCGGGATCGGCCCTCTGGCCGGTCCCGCTTGTCATTTACGCCCAATTCTCTAGGCTACCCGTCGCTCGCGAGGGGGGCTCAACGCTGTGTGCCCCGCGAGCCGATCTGGAGACGCCATGACACACGTGATCGCCGAGCCGTGTATTGCCACGAAGGACACCAGCTGCGTCGACGTCTGCCCGGTGGACTGCATCCACCCAACGAAGGACGAGGCGGACTTCAACGACTCCGACCAGCTCTACATCGACCCCGACACCTGCATCGACTGCGGGCTGTGCGTCGACGAGTGCCCGGTGCGCGCGATATTCCCCGAGGAGGATCTTCCCTCGGAGTGGTCCAATTACATCCAGCTCAATCTCGACTACTACGAGAACCAGTCGGGCTGATCAGGCGGCCAGGTCGTCCGCGTTGTCCTCGTACGCGCTGATGGTGCGCACGTTCGCTGGCGAGTCGGGCTCCTCGAGCCAGTCTTCGAGATTCCGCAGACCCAGCTCGCTCGGCTGCGTCTTGCGATAGCCCAGCAGGCGGATCACCTCCAGGACGTCCGTCCAGGCGGGGAACGTCTTGTTGTTCGCCTGCTTGAACGCGTCGATCGCGGCCACGAAGAGGAACTGCTCGGGCGTCAGCTCGCCCTCCTCGGCGGATCGTGCGAAGTCGGAGCGTCGTCGCCCGGGCCCGCGCCTGCGCTCCAGACCGCTGATCTTCGTGTCGGATTCGAAATCCCGCCTGTCGAGCCCCGAACGCCTGTCGACAACGGAGTCGGGCTCGTGCGCGTCGTCGCTGTGCTTCTGCTGGCCCATGTGAGCTCCCCCTGGATCGACGCCGTCGTGGGGGAGACGCCCTCAGACCGGGTCAATCATCGTCTTCGTCATCGAACTCGAAGACTTCATCGTCGTCATCGTCGTCGTCGAGGAAGTCCTCGTCGTCATCGTCGTCTAAGAATTCGTCGTCGAAGTCCTCATCATCCTCAAACACGTCATCGTCGTCATAATCGGAACCGGACACAACGAGTGCCAGCTCGTCGTCGTGCGCATCGAGAGGAGCGTGTCCTTCCTTTGGATCGGGTGAGATCGTCGCATTCATGTGTGGTCTCGGAGTCTGTGTGCCTGGGTCCTGTCCGCCTGCCGGGTGGCACCCGGATGCGCGGTACACTACTTTCCTTTCACGATCTGTCAAACCCTTTTCACCCACTTTTTAAGCAACCCACTCCGTGCCAGCCGACCCCCCAGACCGACACACCGAGTCAGCACACCCGATCGCGGCGGTGTTGGCGTGCCTCGTGCCGGGGCTCGGGCACCTCTGGCTGCGACAGCCCCGACGCGCCGCCATGATCTTCCTGGGCATCACCTCGCTGACGCTCGGCGGGCTGCTCATCGGTGGACTCGACGTCGTCGACAGGCGCGAGGATCGCTGGTGGTTCGTCGGGCAGGCCGGCATCGGCCCGATGGCCTGGGCGCTCGACGCGCTGAACCACCACCTGGCCTCCGTCAACGAGCCGCCCGTCAACGCACGCCAGGACTGGTTCGAGCGCAACAGAGCCGGACGCACCAGGTCGCTGGCGCACTCCAATGAGATCGGCTCGCTCTGGATCGTGATCGCGGGGATGCTCAACGCTATCGCCATCATCGATGCCTTCTGGCACATGCCACCCTCAGCCGGTTCCAGGCGACGAGTCGAGGACGCCCAATGAGCGTGCTCCTGCTGCTCGCGTGGCGACCGATCCTCGACCCGCTCCCGCTGGCGGGCGGCGCGTGGTGGTTCACCCTCGTGCCCCTGGCGCTGCTGATCGCCATGAGCTACAAGGCGGTCCGCATCCACGAGCACGATGGCTGGTGGAGACACTATCTGCGCGCCTCGCTGATCATGTGCGTGCAGATCATCGCGCTGCTGCTGGCCCTCTCGCTGGGGCTGCACCTGATCGTGGATGTCTTCGCCCCGGGTGTGAGCACGCAGATCTACGGCTGAGCTCTCAGCAGTACCGGTGGCACGACGACGATCCGTGCGCGTCGAGCGAGACGACGAGGTACCGCAGCGCGTCGCAGGCGTGATCGGGACCGTCCTTGACGGGCTCGATCGAGTACGGCTTCTGGCGTGGGTAGTGGTAGGCGCTCAGCGCCTCGATCAGCAGCGCGCAGCGCTCGTGGACGAGCAGCGTCGGGTCGCCCGATGCAGGGGCCAGTCGCGCGCGCACCGCCTCGATGCCCTGACGCAAGCCCACGCGACGGTCTCGCACGCTGTAGCCGGCTCGACGGAGCACACCGACGGGGCTCAGCCCAGTCTGGTCGTTGCGCTGGCGTCCGGCGGGATCCACCCCGACCCACTCGGGCTCGGGCCATGGCGATCGTCCGATCCTCTCGATGTGGCGGTCGAGCGTTGTGCTCTCGGCGCCGTGGGCGTCGATGATGCGCAGGACACCGTCCTCCGCGAGCGCTCCCCAGAGGATGACCGTCGGCGCTCTGAAACCAAAATCCATGCCCACGAGCCAACACCAGCCAGACCGCGTCTCGAAGCGCGCCACGTGACGCGTTGGGTCGAACTCCGGGTACACCGCGTCCTCGCGACTCGGACGCTGGCAGAGCATCTCAGACTCCCACGCGCTGCGTGAGGCGCGTCGCTTGGCGTTCTCGCCATCCTCGATGCGCACGTGCCCGCACGCCTCCTTGGCCCTCCCGGCACACTCCTCATGAAGGGCGCACGCGTCGCAGGGCTTCTCCTCGGGGCAGCGGGCGAGCACGTCGACGAGACCCCAGCGGAAGATCGCCCGTCGCGATCTGGTGTCGCCGACGATCTCGTGCATCAGCCCGTGGGGCAGGTGCATAGTGGAGAACGCCTCGATGCGTCCGCGCACCTCGATATCACCCAGACGCTCGGAGCGCGGGAGCATCTGGGCCGCCTCCCAGACGTCGCGATCGAAGAGCTCGACCTCGTCGCACCGGAGGACATGCGGGTGGGCGCCGCGCACCGACGTGTGCGACTGCGCCATTATCTCGCAGCGCGAGCCGTTGGCCAGCTGGACACGACGCTCCGTGAGCCTGCCGTCGACGAGCTGCTCCAGCGCCGGGCGCAGCAGCAGCCCTCTCAGATGCTCGTGCATGCGACGCGATTGCTCGAGCGAGCCACCCAGAATGCGCACCTCGATGCCCGGCTTGTGGATCATGTCCAGCAGCGTGGCCAGCGCACCAAGGAATGTCTTCCCACCGCCTCGGCACGCCCAGACGACGCAGTCGTCGGCGACACCCTGGGCGCGCTGCTCGAAGAATGAGTGGGTGATGTACTCGAACGGGGCGCTGCTGCCCTCCCCCAGGGGAGCTCGTGAGATGGTCAGCCCCAGCACGGCACGCACCCACGCGTGGAGCTGATTGGGCGTGCGAGGGCGCACACCCACCAGAGACGCCCGATGCGCCGCGGAGATCACGTCGCGATGTGTGTCGGTCATCGGGGGCGCCTCGGCTCCGATGTCCTGCCGAGCCTCTCGAGCGACTCCAACACACCGGCGTGGTCGGCTGATGAGAGCACGGCGGCGGCGCTCGGTGGCGCCTCGCTTGCTGTCTTGACGTTGAGCAGATCGATGCACGCCTTGCGTGCTGTTTCCGGGTTCTCGCGATCGTTCGCGATACGCAAGAGGCGTTTGGCGGCCTGGGCGCGCGTACGCGAGATGATCAGCCCAGCCTGGGCGTCGGCGAGTGTCTTGAGCGCGTGCAGCGCTGGCAACGCGCAGGACGAGGACGACCAGTGCGCCAGCTCCTGGAGGGCCATGTTGTGCTTGCGTGCCAGTGCCGAGGGTGTCGACGAGGCACGCGCAAGATCCACGAGCAGATCCTCGACGTTCTGGGGCGCGACGCGCCCGCTCTCCATCGGGCGGTCGCTCACGGGTCACCCCCGTCGAGCTCGACGCGCAACGCGGTGAGCAGAGCGACACGACGATCCTTGTGACGCCGACGCAGCGCGTCGAGCACCGCGATACGCTCCGGCTCGCTCAGGAAGAACGTGACGGGATGCGGAAGATGTGTGGTGTCATCGGTTTGCGAGCGTCTCGCCCGCGTCGTGGGTGTCCTTCGCTGCGATGGGCGGGGCACAGTCTCCTCCTTGTGCGTCGTGTGTGTACGCCACGTATCCCTCGTGCACACGCGCACAGAGAGCCACGAAGCGTGACCGGTGGTCGTCCTCCCATCGCCTCGGGCTGGCCCAGGCGCGAGAGCGTCCCGCGCGTGACCAGATGTCGATCTCTCTCGTGATGAACGCCAGTTGGCCGCCCGACTCGAGACGGCGCCAGACGCTCAGGGGCTGCGCCAGACGCCACGACTCGATGCCGGCGTGCTCCAGCGCGTCGAGCAGACGCGCGTCGGGTGGATCGGGCGGGATCGCCCAGGCACGCATCCCCGCTCTCTCGTGGAACCGGGCGATCTTGCCCATCGCGGCGATCGCCTCCGTCCGAGCCGTCAGGGGCGAGTCCAGGTAGCTCTGCACGAGCCTGGTCGCGACGCCCACGCCACGCACACGCGGGTCCACGATGGTGCGGGACAGGCAGCGCACCTCGCGGTTGAGCCTGCGCGCGCAGACGCCCCGATCGCCCCCCGTGTAGCGACCGGGCCAGGCCAGCGCGCGATGGCGCGCGTTGAGTGTCGGGCTCGAGACGATCAGCACGCCGAGCGCGTCGCCCGACGTGGCATGGCGCGCCACGCGCAGCTGCGCGATCGTGGCCGGGCGCCCGCCTCGGTAGTGCATCGGACAGAAACGCCGGAGAAGCGCACGACGCTCCTCGTCGGAATCCACGACCTCGCACGCGACTGTCACCGGCGCGATAGCGATCTGGCGCTCTGCTATCAGCACAGCCGGCGAAGCGCTCAGCGAGCACCGGATCTCGATGTCCGGCCCGAGGCACGCGCGGAGATCGTCGTGTGACGACGCCACCACGAGCGCCAACCGGTGCATGGACCGTGACATTCGTGCCAGCAGCGCCGCGACGCATCTGGCGGTCAATCGGTCCAGACGCGCGCAGCACTCGTCGACGACGACCATCGTCGACGACGTGGAGCTGCGCCGGTGCGCCATCGCGTTGGCCATCGCGCGCGCCATGCGCAGGCGATCTCGCTGCCCGTCGCTCAGAGAGGGCGCCCTGCTCACCAGCACTCGCGCCTCGCTGAGGCCGACCGCAGAGAGCAGAGCGAGCGTCCGATCCAGATCGAGTCTCGGGTGCAGATCGACACAGACGCGCGCACCCAGACGGATCGCGCCGACGTCGATGATGTGCCACCCGGAGGAGCGTGCCTCCGCGACGATGGCGCCGAGCGTCGTCGACTTGCCCGAGCCGCTCGCCCCCGAGACGAGGACGACATACCCCGTGTCGATGACGACGCTCGAGCGCACGCTGGCCCGGTCGTTTCTGGCTGGCTGCTCGCCCTCGAGCGAGTAGCCCAGGAGGCGCGCCACCTGGCAGGCGCGACGCGTGGGCGTCGTCGGGCGGGTGTCGGGTTGGGCGAGGCGAACGCGTATGCGCGTCACGACTGGCTCCTGGACGTCTCGGCCAGCAGGTGGATCGCCTCGACGTGTCGACGCACGCTGTGGAGCGAGAGCTGCAGGTGCGTCGCGCACTGACGCAGCGAGCGCCCCTGGAGGAAACGCGCCGTCGCCACGCGCCTGCGCGTCGCGGGCCATTGGTCGCGATGGCGCAGCACGAAGATGTACATCGGATCGAGCACGCGATGGATGAGCACTCGCAGGCGATGGCGCGTGGAGCGTACCGACTCACCACGGAGCCGCGCGATATCGGAGGCCTGCATGCCGTCGCGATAGACGGCGAGCAGCAGCGCACGATCCTCCGGCAGCAACCACGATGCGCGCATCACGATGATGTCAGACAGCTCGCGCTCACGACTGCGTCGGAGATCCGCGGCGGCGATCGGATCGATCCCGCCCTCTGGCGACGTTGGCGCCATGAAACACACCCTTGTGTCGTTCGGTTCCTGGTTCACACAACATTGAGGATGTTGTGTTTCGTGCGTGTGACTTACGTTTGTACGCCACCCACGCACGTCGGCAAGAACTCTCTCGTGCATCACAACAAAGTTGCGCACAGAGCATGATACTCTGCGCGCAGTCGCGTCAATTGCGCGCACGTTTGACGAGTGTCGTCGGCGATCGGTGCGCCACATGCCCGATAGAGGACGGCGCACCAACATGTCTCAGAGCGGGTCAAACGTGCTGGCGGGGACGCTCCCGATCGGGGGCGACACCACGCGGGCGTGGGGGCTTATCAGACCACCTGTGTGGGGCCAGGCCATCGACGAGGAACCCGATCGTCGCCCGGAGCGAATAGAGTGTGCCCGCTTGATCGAGCGGGTGGGGTGCGGTAGCGTTCTGTCAGGTCCCACTCGTCAAACCGAGACGTCCTGTGAGATGTCCGCCGTGAGCGGGCAGGAGCAATGTCATGGCCAAGATGTTCTACACGATCGAGGAAGCCGCCGAGCGCCTGAACAAGACCGAGGAAGAGGTCCAGGCGATGGCCTCCTCCGGGCAGATCCAGGAATTCCGCGATCGCGACAAGCTGGTCTTCAAGGCGGACCAGATCGACCTGCTGGCCGAGGACGAGCTCGACATCGACCTGGGCGTTGAGACCGACGATCACGACCCGGCGGATTTCAGCTCCATGATCCCGCTGGCCGACACGGGCGGCGCCTCGGCGCTCGGCATGACTGGCGACACGGGTCTGGGCGAGTCCACGCTCGGCGAGTCCGAGGGCGAGGCGAGCGCCTCGCTGGGTGAGTCGGCCGGCGACACGAGCCCGATCGGGTTCGAGGATCCGCTCAGCGGCACGGGCACAGCCATCGGCGGCTCGGGACTTCTATCCGGCTCGGGGCTCGACTCCGGCTCGGGGCTCGACTCCGGCTCGGGACTCGATTCTGGCTCTGGGCTCGACTCGGGCGACTCGAAGGAGCGCACCGGTGTAGGCATCTTCGACGCCGACGAGCTCGAGGACGGCGATCCGATGGCTATGACGCAGATGGCCGACGACTCGGGCTCGGGTTTCGAGCTCGACGCGCTGGGTGGCAGCGGCTCGGGCCTGATGGACCTGACACGCGAGAGTGACGACACGTCACTCGGTGCCGACTTCCTCGAGGAGGTCGTGCCGGGCGACGCCGACTCGTCATCCGATGGCGGGGGCGGCGCGCTGTTCGAGGGCGACGACATCGGCGCCGAGACGGACGCCGCCGTTGGTGTTGGCGCGATGCCCATGGTGGCAGCCGAGCGAGTCGAGGGAGGCGCCAGCGGCTTTCTCGGTGGGCTGAGCCTTGGCGCGGCAGCGAGCATGGTCGCGGCTCTGACGGTGCTCGTCGTCGCGCTGCTCGACGCCCCGATCGACCCCCTGACCGACATGCTCTCGAAGAACCTGATCATCACACTCGGAGCGATGGCGGGAGTCGCGGTCCTCTGCGGAGGAATCGGCTGGGTCATGGGCAAGGACTGATCCACGACCTCGACACACAAAGAAACAAGCCCTATCACACGTGCCGGTATCGCTGCGCCCTCACCGGGAGTCGCGTGTGCACGCGCACAATAAAAGGCGGCGGGTCGCGAGAACGCGGACCACGCCGCCCTTCCGGGGGCAAACTTGGACTGGCTCAGTATACATCGTTCCGGAACCATTTCCAGAAGAAAAATATATCGAATCGATCTAGTGCTATTGGACGAAGAGGTCCATAATTCCCAGCGTGCCCACCACGCAACTCACGATCCCGTTGATCAGGAAGAACACCACCGGCAAACCCGCAAGCCCGCGACGCTGGAGCACCGCGTGCTCGCAGAGCAGGAGCACTCCCACCAGCACGACACTCAGGGCGAACACGACCCCCAGACGGTCATCCGTTCGCCACGACATCACCAGCGCGCCCCAGCACACCAGATGCATGAGACGGCTCAGCCAGACGCCACCAGACGCGCCGAAGCGTGATGGGATCGAGCGCAGCCCCCTCTCACGATCGAACTGCTCGTCCTGGAGCGCGTAGAGCACATCGAACCCCCCCACCCAGAACACCACCATCAACGCCAACCACCAGACGACGGCGTGCGACCAGAGGAACGCGGGATCGATCGCCAGCGCTGCGGCGATCGGGCTGGCGGCGAGCGCCCCGCCCAGGAACAGATGGCTCAGCGACGTGAACCGCTTCGTCAGCGAGTACAGCGCGACCCACCCGAGCGTCGGCAGGCTCAGCGCGATGGGCCACACGTTCTTATCGATCAGATAGAAGCCAGCGCACGCCACCACGAAGCACGCAGCCGAGATCGAGGCGATGATCCAGCCGCGCGCCAGCGAGACCCTGCCCGAGGCGAAGGCTCGCCCAGCGGTCCTGGGGTTCTCGCGATCGAATCGCGCATCGACGAGCCTGTTGAACAGCATCGCCCACGTGCGCGCCAGCACCATGCAGACCACGATCAGTCCCAGCTGCCATGCGAGCGTGGCCCACGAGGCGTCGTCCCCACCACGCAGCACGGGCGTCGCCAGGAAGGCGCCCAACAGAGCGAACGGGAGCGCGAAGACCGAGTGTGCCAGCTTGATGTCTCGCAGTGCGAGAAGGAGCGACTCCAGCACACCCTGGGTCGAGCGCGTCTGGATGTCTGCTGGTGCTGCGGAAGAGCCTGACATGGTGCGGACTGTATCCGTCCTGCGCCTAGTGCGCCGGCTCTCGTGATGTGTCCCACCTGACATCCAGCTCGTGCTCGACGCCCAGCTGGTCCAGCGATCTGGCGACGACGAAATCAACGAGATCGTCGATCGTCGTCGGACCAAGATAGAACCCGGGGTTCGTCGGGGCGATGACACCCCCGGCCTCGGTCACGCGGCGCATGTTCTCGATGTCGATCATCGTCAGGGGTGACTCGCGATGGCACAGCACCAGCGGGCGGCGTTCCTTGAGCGTCACCGCCGCCGCGCGCGTGAGCAGCGTGTCGCCCAGGCCCGAGGCGATCGCGCCGAGCGAGTGGGAGGAGCAGGGCACGACGATCATGCCGTGCGTCCGGAACGAGCCCGAGGCGATGTTGGCGCCGATGTCCTTGATGGGGTGGACGAGCAGCCCGTGCTCAGACGGATCGTCCCCATCGGGGAGCCCGGCGAGGGTGTTGATCTGCCTCAGCCCGAGCCCGAGCTCGTCGTGGAGCAGGCGTCGTCCCGCGTCCGTGATGGTCAGGTGCACCTCGTGCCCGAGCGACAGCAGCACGCGGATCAGTCGCTGGGCGTACAGCGCCCCCGAGGCGCCAGAGATGCCCACAACGATGCGACGAGATGGCGAGGCGGAGGGGTGATGCATGACGATCGTGGCTGTATGCTAGCCCCGACGGATGCAGGAGGCATCGACGCGCACGCAGGAGGTTCTGATCATGCGTACACACACGCTCACACGCTCGCTGGCATTGGCGCTGTGCGTCACCACGCTCGTCGGGTGTGTCGGGTACTCGTCCTATCCGGGGCTGCCCAACGACACGGCACTCAACGACACTAACACGACGGCGATGAAGCAGGTCACGCTCGAGTCGCTCCGCTATGTCTCCGAGCATCGCGAGCTCCCCGATCGCTACACGCTCAACCTGCCCTTCGGCATGGTCGCCGAGAACGTGGCGGGCATGGTGCGTGACCTCGACGACCCGCGCGGCGTCGTGCTGTCGCACGAGACCGCCGACCTCCCGGTCGTGCACGTCGTGGAGATCCGCATCCGCGGCTCGCGGGCGCAGGTCGACGTCGCGTCCCCGCTGCCGGGAACGACCTCCGACAGCGAGATAATCGCCCACGAGATGAACACGATCTACCTGCGTGGCGGGCTCAAGCGATGGCGCGTCACCGACGCGCGACGATGGTCCATCGCCAACGCGAGCGTGCCCGAGCCCTACTTCATCGAGGACGCCCCCACCATCGAGCGTCCGACGCAGGTCAACGCCACGAACGAGCCAGATTGATCTCATGACCACGAACGCCTCACTCTACGCGCCGGGCACACGCGTGCGCGTGATCCAGCAGATCCCCCACGGCACGAGCACGTGGACCACCCGCATCGAGGGCGAGGTCCTCCGCTTCGGGCAGCAGAAGACGGGCTCCTGGTTCGCGCACTCACGCGACGACAAGCTCTGGATCGACAGGCTCGAGCTTCGCACGTCCGACGGCGAGCTGGTGGTCTGCAATCTCGATCAGTACTCGCGCGTTGAGGTCATCGGCTGACCCCTATGGTGCGCACGCCGGCGCACCGCGGCGCGCGGTCCCGCTGACATATCACGATTTTTTTCTGCTCCTTCTAAGCACGCGGGCATGACGCCAGGCGCGCGGCGCTATCGTCGCCTGTCGTGCGCATGGGCGTGTGCGCCCGTCCTCACGTGAGGACATACATGGCACACACACGCACGCTTCTTGATCCACGACGTCGCGCTCGCGCAACCCGAGCCAACGCGGACACCCCGCTGCCCGGGTTCGGCTCGCTCTCGCTGACGCGCGGCGCCCTCAGACAGCTGCTGGATCGCCACGCGTCCCACAGCGTCTCCCGATACCGTCGCCTCTGGTCGTACTACCGCAACCCGGGCGTCGAGAGCTCGCCCGAGGGCACAGGGCCCGCGTCCAGACACCTGGCGCAGCGTTGCGGCCTCCCGGGACGCCTCCGAGGCGAGCCTCTCGACGACGATCGCCGCTCCCCGCGCGAGATCGTGATCGAGAACGACATCGCCTGGCGTATCGACGCCATGGTGGACTTCCTCCTGCGCGAGCCCATCTCCATCCTCAGCCTCAGCGACGACGAGGAGACGCGACACAAGATCGAGCGGATCCTCGACGCGACGCTCGAGGCCTCGGGCGGCGCCCAGCTCATCCACGACATCCTGCTGCTCGGCGCCATCTATGGGCACGTCGACGTGCTGGTGCGCACCGACGAGCTCTTCTCGACACGCGCTCGCTCGCGTGGGCTCGAAGGAGCACTCGAGCTGGCTTCATCGATCCGCGTCGAGCCCATCGTCGCGGAGCGCGGCATCCCCCTGCTCGACCCGAGCGACTATCGCACCATCGACGCGTACATCGTCCATTCTTCCATCGCCTCACTCACCGAGCGCGACGCGCGCACGACGATCACCGACGTCTACTCAGCGACGCACCACGTCCAGCTCGCCGACTCGAGCATTCGCCACAGCGGGGTGAGCAGGCTCGGCGTGCTGCCCGTCGTGCACATGCAGAACCGATCGCAGCCGCTGCACTACGAGGGGCTCTCCGAGGTCGAGCCGCTCATCCCGCTCCAGGACGAGCTGAACACACGACTCAGCGATCGCGCCAACCGCGTCACCATGCAGTCGTTCAAGATGTACCTGGCCAAGGGCATCGACGCCTTCGGCGCCTCGGGCACGCCCGCGTCCATCGGGCCCGGGCAGATCTGGTCGACCGACAACCCCGACGCCTCCATCCAGTCGTTCGGCGGCGACGCCAGCTCGCCCTCGGAGGACGCGCACATCGAGCAGATCCGCCAGGCACTCGACAAGACCTCCGGCATCACGCCGGTGGCCGCGGGCGTCATCCGCGAGCGCATCGGGCAGCTCTCCAGCGAGAACGCGCTGCGTGTCACGTTCATGGGCATGCTCGCGAAGTCGCAGCGCAAGCAACTGACCTACGGGCGGGGCATCGCGCAGATCTGCCGCCTGATCCTGCTGGCGCTCGATCGCGCCGGCGTGTACCCGACCACACACTCGCAGCGCGACGTGCGCGTCGTCTGGCCCGATCCGATCCCCACCAGCGAGCCCGATCGCCTCGAGTCGGCCAGAGAGAAGATCGACCTGGGCGTGCCCGACGAGCGCGTCCTCGCCGAGCTCGGCTACGCGCCGGGCGACCAGGGCGTCGTCTGACACACCCGCACACACCAGCACAAGGAGATACACATGCTCGACGATCGCGCGCTGCGCTTCATGCCGACAGAGGAGAACACGCTCCCGCCCGACGAGGATCCGCCAGAGGGTGGCGGCCAGGGCGCCGACCCACCCGAGGAGCCCACCCCCGAGAGCACCGAGCCCACCGACGCGCCACCGACCATCGCCTCGCTGACCGCGCGCATCAAGGACCTCGAGGCGCAGATCGCCTCCCTCCAGCAGGCAAGCCAGCAGACGACCACGCGACACACCATCGAGAGCGCACTGCTGCGCGCGGGTGTGATCGATCTCGACACCGCGTCGCTCCTGCTCGACCGCCTGCTGGAGGACTCCGATGGCGAGCCCAACGAGGAGACCATCGAGAAGCTCGTCGCGGCGCTCCGTGCCGACAAGCCCTACCTCTTCGCGCAGGATCCGACCCCATCGGGCGCGGTGCTGGCCTCTGTCGCCAACGACGACCCGCTCCTGCACGCCGCCCAGCTCGCGTCCACCAACGGCGATCGCGCCTCGCTGCTGCGCTACCTGCGTCTTCGACGCGGCACGCGCGCCTGACTCCGCCAGACACCCACCCCACGCACACGGAGGACCACACACACATGGCATTCACCGGAAAAGCAACCTACTCCGCGGGCACGACGCTCCCGGAGATCGCCGAGGACGTCTCCGACATCGTCGGGATCGTCTCCCCGCACGAGACGCCGCTGCTCGACCTGCTCGGCGATCCACGGCGCAGCGCCCAATCGACCGTCCACGAGTGGCTCGAGGACACGCTGCTGCCCAACACCGACACCATCAACCAGAGCACCTTCACACCCAACCCATCGAGCGCGGTCGCCATCACGGTCGACAACATCGACCGCTTCCGCATCGGCGACCAGATCCGCCCGGAGGGCTCGCTCGAGATCATGCTCGTCATCGCCATCGCGGGCGACGACCTTGCCGTCACGCGCGGCTACGGCGGCACGACCGCCGAGGACGTGGCCGACAACCAGGTGCTGCACATCCTTGGCAACGCCGCGCTCGAGGGCGACGATCGCCCCGCGACGCGTTTCACCAACCGCTCGCGCAAGCAGAACTACACCCAGATCTTTACCGCCTCCGTCGAGGTCTCCGGCTCGCAGCAGGCCTCACGCCAGCTGGGTGTCGACGACGAGCTCGACTACCAGAAGCAGGAGCGCCTCCGAGAGCTGCTGCGTGATCTGGAGAACTGCGTCATCAACGGCGTGGCGCCCGCATCCACGCCCGAGGGAAGCTCGACCGTACGCCGAACGATGAATGGCATCATCCCCTCCATCGCCTCGAACATCTTCGAGCCGGGCGTCGGAGAGATGCCCGACGGCGGTGGCGCCGGCTCCGACGAGCTCAACGAGGAGCTCCTCAACGCGGCGCTCCGAGAGGTCTGGGAGCAGTCCAGCGGCGTCGTCGACACCATCCTCGTCGGCGGCAAGCAGAAGCGCATGATCAACTCGTTCGTGGGCGACAAGCGCGGCTTCGTGCCGGGCGACGACACCTTCAAGGATCTCATCTCCGTCTACGAGTCCGACTTTGGTGTCGCGCAGGTCGTCATGAGTCGCTACGTCCCCATGGACACCATCGTGCTGCTCGACTCGTCGCGTCTGGAGGTCGTGCCGCTGCAGAGCCGCTCGTTCCACTTCAAGCAACTCGCCTCCACCGGCGACTCAGAGGTCGGACAGGTTATCGGCGAGTACACGCTCGAGATGCGCAACGAGAACGCGCACGCCATCCTCACCAGCCTCGCTGTCTGATTCCTCTCTCTCTTCACCCATCCGGCGCGGGAACGCGTCGGCATGGGTTTCCCACTCTGCACGGAGCACCCCATGGCCTTCGCAACCGATCGCGACCTGCTCGTCCTCGAGCCGTCCCTCTTCCGCCAGATCGCCTGGACGGGCCAAGCGCTCGTCTCCCTCACGGACGGTGTGCTCGCGGGCACGACACTGACCAGCGCCACGGGCGGCTTCACCGGTGCCGGCGTAGACACTGGGCACGTCGCGCTCGTCAACGGAGTTGCGCTCGAGGTCGTCGCACGGGTCTCCGACACGCAGCTGACAGTCTCGCGCCTGCGCGACACCACCGACGACCCTGCGCAGACGACCGTGCTCGACGGCTCGTCGCTGGAAGTCAAGGTGTGGACCTTCTCGCCGCAGATCACGCACGTCCACGAGATGCTCCTGGGCTCCCTAGGGGTCGACCCGGCGGGCGCCACCGCGCCCCACGCGGGGCAGATCGTCAACGCGCCGATGCTCGTGCGCCTCGAGGCGCTCGGCGCGATGCACCTGATCCTCAGTGCCTCCGGTGCCGCCAGCCCGCCGGGCTCCGAACTCCGGGAGCGCATCGAGATATACCGCCACCGCTTCGGCGTCGCACGCGAGACCACGCCCGTCGAGCTCGACACCACGGGTGATGGCAATACCGACACCATCCGACGCTTCGTCACCACGCCCACGTCACGGATCTGACCATGATCTGGCTCACTCCATCGCGCGTCACACTCGCCACAACGACGCTCTCGCACGTCGAGAGCGTCTCGATCGATCGCTTCGCCTCCCGATTCGTCGAGGAGTGGAGCGATCTGGGCCCCTACCAGGTCTTCGCCGACGTCGCCCACGAGCGGGTCGTCTGCCGAGTCGTGCGAGCGATCACGACCGACGACGACTCTCGGTACAGCGCACCCGCCCTCGGCGCGCAGGTGATGCTCGCCTTCGAGACCGCGCCCACCGCGTCCGATGCGCGGCGCACCTCCGTCGAGATCACGCTCGTCATTCGATCCGTCGAGCACACGCCGCATCCGACGCGTGGCATCCGCCAGACCATCACCGGCGTGGCCATCTCCTCCGACGGCGCGACAGACCCGATCATCGAGAGCGAGGTGACGCCATGAGCTCGCTGGCCGGCAACTCGTACTTCGACTCGGGGCCGCACCGCTTCACCACGCGCACGCTCGGCTCGCTGGTCGTCCCGCCGCTGGTGATCGATCACCTCCAGACCAAGCACACGGTGCTCGCCACGCTGGAGCTGGTCATCGAGCAACGCGGGCGCCTCATCGGCAGCGACTGGGACGATCTCTGGGACCAGGTCGACACCATCAAGTCCGCCTGCGAGACGCGCGTCAACGGCACGCTCGTCGACACCAGCGGTCGGTCGTGGACCAACATGTCGATCGTCCGGTTCCTCCCCGAGGACCAGGCCGACGTCGGACGCGTCGTCTCGCTGGCCTACCGCGTCGACTACATCCGCTTCGCGTAGGAGACGACGATGGAATCCGATCTGCTCTCTCTGGCGGCACAATTCGGCGCGGCGGGGCTGATCGCATGGATGTGGCTCACCGAGCGTCGTAACTCGACATCGCGCGACGCCCAGCTCCGCGAGGCCCACGACCAGCTGCGCGAGCAGCGCGTCCAGATGCAGGAGCTGCTCCGCATCATCACCGAGAACACACGAGCCCTCACGGCACTGGACGCCTCCAACACGCGCATCGCCGAGGCCATCGAGCGCCTCACGCGTGTCGAGCGCGCCAAGGACCCCTCTCGCGCCGCGTAGGGTCAGCAGCGCTCGACGAGACTCGCCGCCAGACGCACGCCGAAGCCCGTCGGCGAGCCCTTCACGTACCCCCCGCTGTCGGATATCGCCTCGTGCACGCCCGCGATGTCGATGTGTGCCCAAGGCACGCCCTCCTCGACGAAGTGCGACAGGAACGCGGCGCCCTGGATAGGGTGCGCCTTGCGCTCGGGCGACGAGTTGATGATGTCCGCGATGGGAGACTTGAGCATGTCGCGATACTCCTGGTGATGCGGCAGTCGCCACAGGCGCTCGCCGGTCTCCTCGCTCGCCTCCTCGAGCGCGCCTCGAAGCTTGTCGTCATCGCACCACAGCCCCGCGTACGTCGAGCCCAAGGCGACGACGACGCCTCCCGTGAGCGTCGCCATGTCGACGATGCATGACGGGTTCTCCTTCTCGCACGCCCAGCACAGCCCGTCGGCCAGCACCAGACGTCCCTCGGCGTCGGTGTTCGTCACCTCCACCGTCACACCGTTGCGGAACGTCAGCACGTCGTCCGGGCGATACGCCTCGTCGGAGATCGAGTTCTCCGCGGCGACGAGGAGTCCAACGACCGGACGGCTCGGCTGGATCACGTCGGCGATGGCCTGCATCGCGCCGAGCACGGCGCACCCGCCATCCTTGTCGGCCTTCATGCCCTTCATGCCCGACGTGGGCTTGATCGACAGCCCGCCCGTGTCGTAGGTGATCGTCTTGCCCAGCAGCACGACGGGCTTGTCGCTCTTGCGCCCTCGCTTTGGCGTGTACGCGATGCGGATCAGGCACGCCTCGTTCTCCGACGCCTTGCCGACATTCAGATGCCCCTCGAGGCGTTCTTTCTCGAGCTGCGCACCGCGGACGACCGTCACGCTCAGCGACTCGTGCCTGCGCGCCAGCGTGCGCGCCTGCGAGGCCATCCACATGGGCGTCGCGACGTTCGGCGGCGTGAAGCTCGCCAGTCGTGACGTGTTCACGGCGTCGGCCAAGCGCAGGCCGCGCGCGATCCCGTCACGCACGCCCTTCGTCGGCGCGTGCAGCGACAGCTTCTGACGCTCGTCGCCCGAGCTGCCCGAGCCCTTGAAACCGGTGAAGTCGCAGGCCAGCAGGCCGAAGCACTCCCCAGCGAGCTGCCCCAGGCGCGAGGCATCGAAGCCCTTTGGAAGCCCGGCGAGCAGATCGATCGTGGCCGAGATCTCTCTTGACGACGCCAGGCGACGCGCCAGCGCCCCCATCGCGCCGCGGATGGTCGAGTCGTCGATGCTCTTCGACTCACCCAGCCCCAGCAGGAGCACGCGCTCGGCGGGCTTCTTCGAGTCGGGGAAGACCTCGACAATAGTGGCGGGCTTGCCCGTGCACTCGGAACGCTTCAGGGCTCGCGCGATCGAGCCGTCGCTGTCGAGCGATCGGACCTCCCTGGATATCGACGGATTGCCCGACGACGTGCGCGTCATGGGGACAACGAGCGTTCTGGTGGATTTCTTTGTGGTGACTGAGACTGAGGCGAACATCCGCTCCTCCTGTGTGTGGAACTCGGCGATCGGTCCCGGAGTGTAAACTCAATCGTCCACGACGACAGAGAGGCGCACCGCATGCCAGACGACGACCAGCACAAGCATCCCGACGCGCCCTCGGTGCTCCACGCGCCGTGGCGCGACGTGTACATGCAGGAGCTCTCGTCGGCGCTCAGGGAGGGTGAGTCCCAGCCGCCCGGGTCCTTCTTCGAGCGGTACTGGTCGCAGCCCGATTGTGACGATGCCAATCACGTCGTCGCACGCTTAGGACAGGACCAGTGCGCCGGCATGATCCTGCTGAACAAGTACCCCTACGCCAACGGGCACCTGCTCGTCGCGCTGGCCCAGCCACGCCCGACACTCATGTCGTACACGCCCGAGCAGCGTCGCGCGTTCTGGGAGTACGTCGATCGCGCCTCGCACCTCATCGAGCGCGCCATCGAGCCCCAGGGGCTCAACATCGGTGTCAACCAGGGCACCGCCGCCGGGGCGGGCGTTCCGGGACACCTGCACGCGCACGTCGTGCCGCGCTGGAACGCCGACGTGAACTTCATCTCGGTTGTCGGACGCGTCCGGGTGATCCCCAGCGCGCTGGACACGATGTGGCAGCGATACCGCCAGGTCTGGGAGCAGATCTCGAGCGGTTAGGCGCTCTCGTGCATGCGTGCCGCGATGCGGAGCGCGAGCTCCAGCGACTGGGCGTAGTTCAGCCTCGGGTCGCAGCGCGACTGGTACGCTTTGTCCAGATCGCCCTCCGTCACGCCCGAGGCACCCCCGACGCACTCGGTCACGTCCTCGCCCGTCAGCTCGAAGTGCACGCCGCCCAGGTACGTGCCGGCCTCCTCGTGCGCGTCGAACGAGCGCTCGATCTCCTCGATGATGTCATCGAAGTTGCGTGTCTTGTGGCCCGACGAGGTCGTCGTGGTGTTGCCGTGCATCGGGTCGCACACCCACAGGACGCGCACGCCCGACTCGCGCACGCGCTCGATCAACGCGGGCAGCGCCCCGTGCACGTGCTCGACGCCCATGCGCACGATGAACAGCAGCTTGCCCGCCTCGTTGGACGGGTTGAGCGTGCGCGCCAGCGCGATCGCGTCGTCGGGATCGACACGCGGCCCCAGCTTCACGCCCACAGGGTTCTCGATGCCGCGGAAGAACTCCACGTGCGCGCCGTCGATGCGCCTCGTCCGCTCGCCGATCCAGGGCATGTGGGTCGACAGGTCGTACAAGCCCGTGCGCCGGGGCACGGATCGAGTCTGGGCCGACTCGTACTCCAGATTCAGCCCCTCGTGGCTCGTGAAGAACTCCACGCGCGTCAGCTCGTCGACCGACTTCTCGCCGATGGCTTCCATGAAGCGCAGGGCCTCGGCCAATCGGGCGGTGCTCTCCTCGTACTGCCTCCGCATGCGCTCGGGCAGATCGACGTGCTCGAAGAACGACAGGTCCCAGTACTCGGGGTGGTGTAGGTCGGCGAAGCCGCCCGCGGTCAGCGCGCGGATGAAGTTGAGAGTCAGCGCCGCGTGCTTGTAACCCTCGAGCAGCAGACGCGGATCCGCGACGCGCGCCTCGCGCGAGAACTCGGCCCGGTTGACCAGATCGCCGAAGTAGCTTGGCAGCTCGGCGTCCGAGCCGTCGCGGAGGATGCCCGACTCCGTCGGCGCCGAGCGCGGCTTGGCGTACTGCCCTGCGAAGCGGCCGACCCTGATCACGGGCTTCTTGGATCCATGCACTAGAACAAGGGACATCTGCAGCAAGATCTTGAGCTTGTTGGTGATGCGCCGCGGCTGGCACTCGTCGAGCAGCTCGGCGCAGTCGCCTCCCTGGAGGAGAAATCGCTCGCCCTCCTGCGCCTGGGCGATGTGGTGCTTGAGGGTCTCGATCTCCCACGAGGTGACCAGTGGCGGAAGCGCGCGCAGCGTGTCGCACACCTCACGCAGCACCCTCTCTTCTGGGTATGCCACGAGATGCTCACCCGTCCTGGCACGCCAGGAATCGACATTCCAAGTCGAGGCGATCGCGTCGTGATGCGTGCGTGTGTCGCTCATGGGAGAGGTAGTCTATGCCCTGATTGCATCGGCGGACACACGGCGCCGGATCAGTCATGGTCGGCGTCGGGCACGATCGGACTGAAAAAATAGCACGATCGATCGAACGGATTGTCACGACTTTGCAACCATTTCACCTATTTGTGATGAAGCACCGCGACACAACGGGCCGATGCATCGCACCGACAGGGAAGTCACGGCGTGCACAGTCGCGCGCCGACCTGCACGGAAACAGGATCCGAGGCGGACCCGATCCCGATTGTCCGGACCATCGCGGGAACCGCGTCGGACCCACACGGAGCTCCAGCAATGCCTACCAGAAGACCGGCCCGCAAGGGCACGACGGCCAAGTCGCCGTCGAAGAGACGCGCGACGACGCGCAAGACGAACGCGAAAAAATCGAATCCTCGCAAGCGCACGACCACTCGCAAGCCGAGCGCCCGCAAGGCGTCCCCCAAGAAGCGCACCACAGCGCGCAAGAGCACCGCTCGCAAGAGCCCGGCTCGTAAGACGACAGCCAAGAAGCGCACCGCTCGCAAGAGCCCGGCTCGCAAGACAACCGCCAAGAAGCGCACCACGCGCAAGTCGCCGGCACGCAAGACGACCGCCCGCAAGAGCCCGTCGCGCAAGCCCGCCGCACGCAAGCGCACCACGCGCAAGACCACTGCACGCAAGGCCACCGCACGCAAGGCCACGCCTCGCAAGCGCACCACCGCACGCAAGGCGGCTCCCAGGAAGCGCACCACGGCGCGCAAGACGACGTCCCGCAAGAGCCCGTCGCGCAAGCCCGCCGCTCGCAAGAGCCCGGCTCGCAAGACGACCGCCAAGAAGCGCACCACGCGCAAGTCACCGGCGCGCAAGACGACGGCTCGCAAGAGCACGCCGAGGAAGCGCACCACCGCTCGCAAGAGCGCTCCCAAGAAGAACGTTCGCAAGTCGACCGCCCGCAAGAGCTCGCCCCGCAAGAGCAGCTCGCGCAAGCCCAACCTGCGCCTCTCGGGCACCAAGGCCTCGCGTTCGCGCCGCTCGACCTCGGCCTCGCGTCGTCGTCGCGCCGCCTGAATAGGCCCGCATTCGTAGCATAAAACGAGCCGCTGGCGACCCGTCGTCAGCGGCTTTTTCGTGTGCACAGCAGCACGGCACGCAGCACTTCTGCCACGCTCCACGCCTGCGCGGGGCACCCACCCACATGGCGGATGCCATCCTCTCGAGGCTCGCCATCCGCGACCTCGTCGAGCTGCCCCAGGCACCCAACCGAGAGCGACTCGATCAGCGGGCGCAGCATCTCGAGCGCCTCGGCGCGAGCTGCTTCTGAGAATCCATTCACCCTCAGGTGCGCCTCGACGAGCGGGCCCATCAGCCAGGGCCACGCGGTGCCCATGTGGTACGACGCGTCGCGTTGCGCCGGCGAGCCGCGATAGTGACGCGCGTATCGAGGGGCCTCCGGATCGAGTGTGCGCACGCCCATGGGTGTCACGAGGCGCTCGCGCACGTGTCGCACGACCGACGCCCGCTGCTCGTCTCTCAACGGAGAGATCGGCAGCGATGCCGCGAGGATCTGGTTGGGGCGCATCTCCTCGATCGCGACCCACCCGTCGTCGCGCCACTGGAGCACGTCCGCCAGCCACCCACGCTCGGGCAGCCAATACAACTCGCGGAAGCTCGTCGTAGCTCGATCCGCGAGCGCGCTCCACACATCGTCGCCTAACACATCGAGTGACGCGAGTGTGCGCAGCGCATTGATCCACAGCGCGTTGATCTCGACGGGTTTGCCGTGGCGCGGCGTGAAGCAGTGCCCGTCGTGCTGGGCGTCCATCCACGTCAGCTGCGTGCGCTCGTCGCCCACGATCAGCAGCCCGTCATTGTCCATCGCGATGCGCGGGGCGCTCGACGTGCGATGCGCCTCGACGATGTGCTCGCACGCCTCGATCAGGTGGTGCGGGATAGAACTTGCAAGAGCGTTGAGTTGTCCCACGGCGTGGACGAACCAGAGCGACGCGTCCGCCGTGTTGTAGTGCGCCTCGTCCGTGCGATCGTCAAAGCGATTGGGCACAAGCCCGTCGCGGAGGTGATCAGCAAAGAGCGTGAGCGTGGAGATCGCGTCATCGACGCGTCCGGTTGCGAGCATCAGTCCGGGCAGAGCGATCATGGTGTCGCGCCCCCAGTCGGCGAACCACGGGTAGCCGGCAAGGACGGTCGTGCGATGATCCGTCCCCGACACTCGCTGCACGAGGAACGCGTCGGCGGCGCAGCAGAGTCGTGCGACCGGCTCGCGGAGGTTCTCGGGCAACGTGTCCGTGTCGATAGACTCGATCATCTGCGCACAACGGGCGCGTCTGCCCGACGCGGTTGATGGCGTCGGGTTGTCGAGCACGCGTGCGTTCAGATGGCAGCCATCCGAGCCACAATCGAGCGTGAACGTGGCGGGTGCCAGGAGCGGCTCGACGTGCGGGAACCCTCGCTCGCGATCGAGCGGGTATCGCAGGTTGCGCCACACGTCGCGGACGCTGGTGAATCGCCCATCGCTGGCCTGGATGTCCAGAGCACCGAAATGGGCACGAACCACGACGCCCCGCGTGCTGGGGCTGGTGCGGATCGTGTCGAGAAGGTTCTCGTCGCACAGCGCGTGGATGTCACGCATCGCCAGCAGGGGCATTGCCACGACGCGGGCGTCGTCCGCCGGCGGGTCCAGGTGCCAGGAGAGCGTGGTCGACGCGCCCTCGTCGTCGAGCGCGAGCGTGCGGGTGAGGGTGTGCGACCCGACGCGATAGATCCAGCGCACGCGATCAACGTCCTGCTCGAACGCGTCGAGATGCTCGAACGCGTCCGGGTGCGGGGCGTCGAGGCCCTCGAAGAGCGCACCAGAGAGCGGGTACGAGTGGCCCCCGAGCTCGAGCGAGTCGACGATCAGCGCCAGGGTGTTGAACCTGTTCACGGGCGGACGGAGCGCCACATTGAGCATCGAGTGGTAGCGACGCGTGGGCACGCCCAGCGCGCTGCCCATCGCGAACGACCCGGAGCGTGTCGTCAGCAGCCACTCGGTCCGGAGGAGACGCTCCAGCCCATCGGCGCGGTCCATCCGAACGGGCGCAGGAATTGCGCATCGGGGTGTGTTGGTCGGGAGTGTCTCGTGCATGCGTCCGTATAAAGGATACACGCGCGATGTCGGGATCAGGCCGGTGAGCGACTCGCGTGTGCCCAGTTTGGGGTGCGACGCACGTGTTTTTCTGTCGATCGCGCTCGTGCTGGGGCAAGTTGCGCCGATCCGGGCTCGATGGTGGGTGCGTGCGATGGCGCGCGCAGTGCGCGGCATCGTGGTTGCAGGACACGAATGGTGCCCGCCGATACCCGCGTAGCGAGTGGAAGCGGGAGACAGTTCGTGACAGGAAGGAGCCTGTCGGTGCCCAACTCGATCAACGCGACGTTCGAAGCAGACAACGCCCGCCTCCACGAGGAGATGCAGCTCCTGTTTCACAAGACGTTGGCCTCGTGGGCATCCGACGTGCTGCGGCTTCGTGCGGAGGGCATGGATCGCCCGAGCGTGCGCGGCGCCAACGCCCCCACCATGGCGTGGCGACCGATGCGCAGGGCGGCCTGACCCGCCTCCCCACCAGGGGGACGCGCGTCGCCCCGCGTCGTCAGGCGCCAGACGGAGGATGCCCGGATGGGCGGGATCACCCTTGGTACCGGTTTGTTCAGCGGGATCGACACGCGCACGCTCATCGACCAGCTCATGGCGATCGAGGCGCGACCGCGCACCCTGGCCCAGCAGCGCATCATCACACTCCAGTCGCAGCAGGCCACGTACATCGACCTGAACTCGTCCCTGCTGGCGCTCAAGACGGCGGCGGCGAAGTTCAACGCAGAGGACGTCTTCCAGGCCAAGAGCGCCACCAGCGCCGACACCGACGTGCTGACCGTCAACGCGACCAAGTTCGCCTCGCCTGGCCAGTACAACATCCAGGTTGAGAGCCTGGTGACCACGGCGCAATCGATCTCTCGCGGCTTCGCCGACGCCGACGTCTCGGGGCTCGGCGCCACGCAGTTCTCGTTCGAGGTCGGTGGCGGGCGGGTCGCCAGCGAGACGCTGCTGTCCGAGCTCAATGGCGGCGCGGGCATCAAGCGAGGCACATTCACCCTCACCGACTCCACCGGCGCCAGCACGACGATCGACCTCTCCAAGGCGATCACCGTCAATGACGCCCTCGAGGCCATCAACATCGCCTCGGGTGTCGGCGTCACCGCTAGCGTGAGCGACGACCACCTGGTGCTCGAGGACACCGCCGGCGGTGTGGGCACGCTGACCGTCACGGAGACGTTCGGTGGCACGACCGCCGCGACGCTTGGCATCCTGGGCAGCGCGGTTGGCACGACGCTGACCGGCACGGAGGTGTACGCCCTGGGCGACAACTCGCCGCTGGCGCTGCTGCGCGACGGGCTGGGGGTGCAGTATGGCGACGGTGGACCCGGCGCCCCCGCGGACATGAAGATCACCGTGCAGGACGCGGGCGGCGGCAACGCCACCGAGTACCTGATCACGCTCGGCTCGCTGGGCTCGTTCCAGGACACCGACAGCGACCCGGAGACGCCAGACGAGTGGGTGACCTCCGAAGGCAGCGTGGTGACGATCGGCGACCTGTTCGCACGCATCGAGTCGCAGACCTCGGGCGAGGTGACCGGCGCCCTGAGCGTCGACGGCACGTCCATCGTGCTCACAGCGACCGGCGGCGGACGCGAGATGTTCGTCGAGGACGAGGCCAACCGGTCGACCGCCAGCGACCTGGGCATCACGGGACAGACGACCGCGTCGCTGACGAGCGAGCGCGTCTTCGGATCGATGAACACGGTGCTCCTCTCACGACTCAACGGCGGCACGGGCATCACCGCCGGCACGTTCGACATCACGCAGCGCGACGGCACGAACTTCAGCGTGACCGTCGGCGCCAGCGACACGCTCGAGGACGTCCTGACACAGATCAACGCCAACGCGAACATCAACGCGAGCGTGTCCGCCACGGGCAACGGCATCACGATCACCGACGCGACGACGGGCGGTAATCTGGTCGTCGCGGACACCTCCGGCACAGCCGCCGCCGACCTGGGCATCGCGACCGCGGGCGAGGCGACGGGCGTCGTCGAGTCGGGCAACCAGCAGATCCAGTGGATCTCGAACGCCACGCAGCTCGATGATCTCAACGGCGGCGCGGGCATCGGCACGGGCGACTTCGTGATCACCGATTCCTCGGGCGCCACGGCCACGATCTCGATCACGTCGACGCATCGCACACTCAACGATGTCATCGCGGCCATCAACAACCGCATCGGCGTCACGGCGGAGCTCAACGATCAGGGCGACGGCATCGTTATCCGCGACACCGCGGGCGGCTCCAACGCGCTGAAGATCGAGGACACCTCGGGCACGGTGGCGCGCAAGCTGAACCTCGACGGCGAGGCGTCGTGGACGAGCAGCGACCCGCCGGCGGACAACATCATCGATGGCAGCTACGAGCGCGTCGTCACGCTCGACGCGGGCGACACGCTGCAGTCCATCGCCGACAAGGTGAACACCGCCGGTGTGGGCGTGGACGCCTCGGTGATTGGTGTGGGCGGCGGGCCGACGCCCTTCCGACTGGTGTTCACGTCGGAGGGGACGGGCAGCGCCGGATCATTCGTCGTCGAGACGAACGGGTTCGATCTGGGCACGGAGGAGCTGAGCAAGGGGCGTGACGCCGTGGCGTTCTTCGGGGCCAACAACCCTGCCGAGGCGCTGCTGGTGACCAGCTCGACGAACACGCTCGACGAGTTGATCAATGGCGTGACCATCGATCTGAAGGCGACGAGCGAGTCGCCCGTCGAGGTCTCCGTCACGCAGGACACGGGGAAGATCGAGGAGACCATCACCGAGTTCGTCGACGCGTACAACACAGTGATCGACAAGATCAACGCGAGCACGCTCTTCGACGTCGAGACGGAGCAGCGCGGCGCCTTGTTCGGTGACATCACCGTGCAGAACATCCGCTCGACGATGCAGCGCACCGCCCAGACCAGCCCGCTCAACGCGCCGGGGCAGTTCGAGTACCTCTTCCAGGTCGGCATCCGCATCGGGGACGGAGGCAAGCTCCAGTTCGATCGCGACGACTTCCGCGACGCCTACTCGCAGGATCCCGAGGCCGTAGAGAACCTCCTGGCCGCCTTCGAGCAGGAGCGGACCAACGGCGAGGTGCTCGATGAGAACGGCGTGCCGCTCGAGGGCGTCACCTCGGGCGCGGGGTCGATCGTGGACACCTCGTTGGGCGTGATGGAGCTCTTCGAGCAGATGGCCGACAGCTTCACGGACTCGATCTCGGGCCTGCTGACGAACCGGCGCAACACGCTGGACACGCAGATCTCCGCCCAGGAGGACCGCATCGAGGCAATAAATGCGCAGCTGGAGGTCAAGCGTGGCAAGCTGGAGCGAGAGTTCCTTGCGATGGAGGAGATCATCGCCTCGCTGCAGACGCAGTCGCAGGCGCTCAACTCGCTGTCGCTGCTCGGCTGACCCCCCTGATCGGTGGAACGTGATGGTCCCTCGTGTTATCGGTGGGAGCGCCGGCGTGTGAGTGTCGATACTACTCTCCCAACGGGAGCGTCCACGAGCAGATGAGCACCGAAACAGCGACAGTCAACGCCTACCTGCACTCGAAGGTGATGAGCGCCTCACCCGAAGAGCTTCGTCTGATGCTGATAGAGGGCGCGATCAAGTTCGCGCGACAGGGTCGCAACGGGCTGGAGTCGAAGGACTACGAGGCCGTCTTCGAGGGTTTCTCGCGTGCCAAGGACATCATCCTCGAGCTGATCAACGGGCTTCGCCCCGAGGTGGCGCCGGAGCTGTGCGAGCGTCTCAAGAGCCTGTACACGTACATGTACACACGCCTGCTGGATTCCTCGCTCGAGAAGGATGCCTCCATCGCCGACGAGGTGATCGAGCTGCTCGAGTACGATCGCGAGACGTGGGTGATGCTGATGGATCAGCTCAGACGCGAGCGTGGCGAGAGCGTCGACCAGGACGAGCCCGCGCCGCGCGCCACCGGCACCGACGGACCGATCGCGGGCGCTCCCTCGGGCGGCTTCAGCGCGGAAGGCTGAGCAGCGGCTCCTCGACACCCCCCGACGCACGAGAAAGCTGCGCCCCGGCGTTGGCCATCGCCAGCTTGATGTTCACGTTCGCGCCGATCTGCTGCTGCGCCTGCAGAAGCACGTCGATGGCGTGCAGCCACGGATCCGGATCGTCGCCCCGCTCGATCGCCCGACGCAGTCCTCTCCTGGCACGCTCGCCCAGCATCGCCAGCAGACGCTCGCACGCCGCCTTGTTGGCGGCGTCCTTGGAGGCGTTCTGGTGGTCGCTGACCCACTGCTTGGCCCAGTCGTCGGCGAGTGAGGCGAGCAGCTCGCCCAGCTTGGGATTGAAGACGGCGCGATCGGCGTCGCGCAGGAGCGGCGCCAGCTGCGGGCCCCACTCGAGCATGCCCGTGTCGCGCGCCAGCAGGACGCGTCCGGGTGAGCCCGCGGCGAAGGCGCGCACCAGGCCATCGTCGTCCGGCATCTCGATGCCGGCTCGCGTCAGCCACACGCGCATGTCCTCGTCGGAGAGCGACGCGAAGGCGATGCGCTGGCAGCGCGAGCGGATAGTCGGGAGCAGGCGCTCCTCGCTCGTGGTGACCAGGATGATGACAGTCCCCTCGGGCGGCTCCTCGAGCGTCTTGAGCATCGTCTGCTGCGAGTCCCGGAGGAGCTCGGCCTCCTCGACGATGAAGACCTTCTGCGCCATGCTGGGGAGCGGGTCGATCGCCGACTTCCACGCGGGCTCGAGCAGGTACTGGCGGATGACCTCCACCGGGATATTCGAGAGCTTGCGACGGCGCGTCGCGTCGTCCTCGGAGTAGCGTGCCAGCTCCTTGGTGACGATGTGCAGGTTCGGGTGCGTGCCCGCCTCGATGAGACGCTGGGTGCGCGAGTCGGGCTCGGGCACGAAGCAGCCATCGACGAGAGTGGTCGTGTCGTCGAGCAGTGTCGACGCGAAGGCGCGTGCTGTCGTGGATTTCCCGACCCCCTCAGGGCCGTGGAAGATCCACGCATGGTGAACGCGATCGGCGCGCATGGCGCTGGTGATCAGCTCGATGGCTGTGCGCTGTCCCAGGATGTCGGGCAGATGGAGCACACCCCGAGTGTAGCGGTATCAGGCGTGCGCCGGCGTGACGGGCGTGCCCTCGGACTCGAGCACGTCGACGAGCGCTCGCGCGAGCGTCTCGTACTGCTGGACCGAGTTGTAGAGCTGCGCGCTGATGCGCATCGTGCGGTGCGGCGGAGCGGGGAAGTGCCCGATGGGGACCTCGATGGCGTGGCGCTCGTACAGGGCGCGCTGCGTCGGATCGGTGTACGTGGGCCAGGGCTTGGGCTCGGGCGTGCCATCGGGGATGCGCACCGCAGCGAGCGAGCCGATCATCGACTCGGGCGCGATGGGCTCTGAGCCCAGCGCGTCGAGCAGGACGCGTCGCGCCTCGAGCGCCAGCGCGCGATTGTGCGCACGGATGGCGTCCCAGCCCCCCTCCAGGCACGATCGCCCCCACTCGATGGCGTGCGGAACGACGAGATAGGGCGAGACGTCGTCGGTGCCGACCCAGTCGAAGTCGACGAGGAGTCTGGATTTGTCGGTGCGCACGCCGTGGCCCCGGTGCGAGATGGGCATCGGCAGGATCTGGTCGTGGAGGTCCTCGCGGACGTGGAGGAACGCGCTGCCAACCGGCGCGCAGATCCACTTGTGGCAGTTGCCCGTGTAGAAGGACGCGCCGAGCGCATCGAGCTCGAGCGGCACCATGCCGGGCCCGTGCGCTCCGTCCACGAGGACACGGACGGCGCGCGACTCGAGCTGGCGCACGATGGGCTCGATCGGGAGGATGAGCCCGGTGGGCGAGGTGATGTGGTCGAGCAGGAGCAGGCGGGTGCGATCGGAGACGGCGTTGAGGATCAGGTCGACGACCTCCTGCTCGGAGGCGATGGGGAGCGGGAGATCGATCGTGCGCATCGTGGCGCCGTGCTGCGAGGCGATGAACTCGAACGCGTTGATGCACGCGCTGTAGGAGTGGTTGAGCACGAGCAGCTCGTCGCCCGCCTCGAATCGCAGCGAGCGGAGGACGGTGCTGACGCCCGCGGTGGCGTTGGGCACCCAGACGATGTTGCCCGGGTCGCTGGCGACGTAATGTGCCAGCGCGTCGCGAGCCTCTTCGAGGAGCGGCTCGAGGTCGCGGATGAAGAATCTCGTGCGGTTGTCGTCCACGCGTCGCAGGATGTCCTGCTGCGCCCGGCGCACGGGCATGGGCGTGGCCCCGAAGGCGCCGTGATCGAGGTTGAGGGTGCTCGGGTCGAGCGCCCAGTGCTCGGGTGTCGAGAGTGGTTGGGTGGTCATCGGTGCGCCCTCCGTGCGCGCATGCGGACACCCCACGATACAGCAAGCGAGGCGCGAGGTTGTCGGAGGATCAGGCGTTCGTGTCGACGAGGCGACCGGACTGCAGCGCGGTTGCGACCTCGTTCGTGTCCGCCGGGTGCGTGTACATCGGCATGGCGGGCGCGCTGGGCACGGGCTCGTCGCCCGAGAAGTCGACACCGCCGGGCACGACCGAGGCGACGAGTCTGCGGATCGACGAGCTCCTGTTGGCGTCGATGCCGGTATGGAACGCAATGGCGTCGGGTGGTGCGCTGGGAGCCGACGCGTCGGCACGCTGAGTCGGCACGGGGTGCATCGCGGGCTGGACGTTGTAGGCCCGCTGGAGGTGGAACGCGTTGGATGGTGTGATGCGCATGCGATGCGTGTCCCGGTTGGGATGAGTGTATCACGTGCGATCGTGCGGGCGCGTCGAGTGGCGTGCGTGGCGACGAGAATCCCTCGGACGTGGTGTGGTCCGGGAAGAGTGCGCAGAAAGTGCGCTCCTGACGCTTGCTCACGCGAATGCGGGCGAGAGGACTCGAACCTCCACGTCCTGTTACGGACACAAGGACCTAAACCTTGCGCGTCTGCCAATTCCGCCACGCCCGCGTCGGAAGGTGCAATTCTCGCCCATCCGGAGGGTCGGTCAACCGATTATCGGTACGGAAACCTGGCATATGGCAAAATAGTGTGCGGTGAATCGCACCGATGATTCCCCCAAGAAGAGTCTGGGAACCAACCCAAACGAGGTGCACCATGACGTTCCGACAGAAGCTTGCCTGCGACGTGTCCCCTGTGCTGCTGCGACTGACGATCGCGCTGACGTTCGGGTACCTGGCCATGTGGGGATTCCAGGATGGGGAGTTCTCCGGCGCCGACGCGGCGGCGCTGGCCAACGCCGGCGTCGTGACGCCCGTCGACGCGCCCAGCGTGGAGCCTGTTGAGCTGCCCGACGAGCCGGGCGAGTCTGCACCCCAGGAGACAGACAACACCACCGATGACGCGCCGAGCGAGGCGTCTGATGGAGGCGTCGATGTGCCGACGGATACCGAGCTCACCGAGCAAATCGAGCAGGTCGTGCCGATGGGCGCTGACGCGGATGGCTCGCCACAGTCGGATCCTCTGCCGGGGCACGACGACCCGAATGAGACGACGAGCGAGGACACTGACACGGGTGCGGACACCACGAGCGCGATGGACACGACACAATCCGAAGGCGCGTACAGCGCCTCGGACTTCGAGACCCCCGTCCATCGAAAGCGATACAACCTCGTGACGGCTCGGATCTACCAGAGCGCGCATCCGAACGAGTCGGGCGCGCAGTATCTGCCCGGCTGGGCGGGGCGTGATCGCGGGCCGCAGATGATCGGGTACGTCGTGTACGGGCTCGTGGTCATCGGCGCCGCGTTCCTGTTGATCGGGTTCCTGACGCGTCTGGCATCGCTGGGCCTGATCATCGTGATGCTCGGCTCGCTGTGGATCACGCAGATCGCGCCGGTGGCGCTGGGCGACGCGCCAGGGATGCTGGGCATCCTGCCGGCGCACGACTCGTACTCGCTCGACGCGTGGTCGGGGCTGCTGTGGCAGTTGCTGCTGCTCGCGGGCGTGTTCGCGACGTTCTGCTCGGGCAGCGGGTGGCTCTCGATCGATCGCTTCCTGATGGGCACGGGCAAGAAGAGTTCTGCGCCCAAGTCGACCCGCGTCATGCCTCCCCTGGAAGACGAGGGCGAGAAACGACCGATCTGATACAGGAGTGGATGAGCGCAGCAGCCAACGTGCGTCGATCACGCCCCTGTCGTGGGGACGGTTCGCGCGAGATCGCTCGCGACCGCGCGGCATCGTGACGGCGTGGGTTGCCTCGCTGGCGATGCACGCGCTGATCGTGCTCGCGGCCATCTTCGTCGCCTGGTCGGTGGTACCCATGCTGGACTCGGTCGACCCGGCGATCGTGAGCTTCGAGGACGTCGAGGCGGCGCCGGCGACCCCGTCTCGTCTGCAGGAGGAGCTCACGACCAGTCGCCTGACGCTGCCGTCGCTTCCCGACATGACGATCACGAGCCTGTCGTCGGCGTCGATGGCGGGCTCGGCGCGCATGTCGCTTGAGGTCCCGCGACCGGAGCCGACGACGACGCGCGTCGACGTCGCCCGCCAGCGCAGCGCGCGCTTCGCGGGGCTTGGCACCTCGAACGTGCGCGACATCGTGTACGTGATCGACATCTCGGCGTCGATGCTCTCATCGTTCCCGGAGGTGCGACGCTCGCTGATGCGCTCGTTCGCGGCGCTGCACCCGACGCAGCGGTTCCAGGTGGTGCTGATGCGCTCGGGCGAGCGCGGCGCAATCGTGGCCCCGCTGCCAGAGGAGCTGGCGCGCCCGATCCTGCTTGACGCGACGCGCGATCTGAAACGTGGGATGGCGCGGTGGCTGATGACGATCAGACCTCGCGGGCGCGGCACGAGCGACCTCAAGGCGGCGCTGGCCCAGGCGTTGGCGTTCGAGCCGGACGCGATCTTTGTGCTCGGGTCGATCACCACCTCGGACATCCTGGATGTTGAGGGCACACCCGAGCGCCAGCGCGACGCGCTGCTCGACTGGCTCGAGCGGATGAACCCTCGCGACACGCGCACGGGCGCGCGCGAGGTATCGATCAAGACGCTGCAGTACGTCGAGGAGGACCCGACGGGCATCATGCGCCGCATCGGGCTCGAGCACGGCGGCGAGGACGGGTACCGGATGATCACGCTAGATGACCTTGTAGAGGACGAGCAGCCATGAGTGGTGAACGGATCAGGATCGGGACGTGCGTGCTGGGAGGGCTGGCGATCTCGCTGGTCTCGGGCAGCGCGCTGGCACAGGACTCGGGCGAGACGATCTCGATGTTCGAGGCGTTCTTCATCCAGAAGGACCAGCGGACGGGCTCGATCGAGTGGCTGGGAACGATCGTGGTGTGGCTGCTGCTGATGATGTCGATGTCGACGTTCGCGCTGCTGGCGTTGTTCCACAGAGAGACGCGTCGCAAGCACATCGTGCCGCGCGCGTCGGTGGTGCGACTGCGCAAGGCGCTCAAGGAGGAGGGGCCGGTCGCGATGGAGGACGTCGCGGCGACGTGCGACTCGACGATGTGCCTGGCGCTGCGTGCGGCGCTGCGTGAGCAGGACGCGGGGCACGACGCGATGGTACGCGCGCTCGAGCAGGCGTGCGACGAGCTGACGGCGGCGCGCTTGCGCCGCGTCGAGGTGCTGCACATCATCGGGTCGGTCTCGCCCATGATCGGGCTCTTCGGGACCGTCTACGGCATGATCCTGGCGTTCCAGGAGATCGTCGCCTCGGGCGGCACACCCGATCCGGTCGGGCTGGCGGCGGGCATCGGGACCGCGCTGACCACGACGTTCTGGGGACTCGTGGTGGCGATTCCGGCGCTGGCGGGGCACGCGTTCCTGCGGAACGGGATCGATGCCCTGACCGCTGAGGCGGCGCTGGAGGCGGAAGATCTGGTGAACCACTTCCGACCGAAGGACGAGAGCGCAGGCTGATGGGCGCGACGGGGCACAACAGGCACAAGTGGTTGCGCACACGCCAGGCGCCGAGTCTGACGCCACTGGTCGACGTGGTGTTCCTGCTCATCGTGTTCTTCGTGCTGGTGACGCAGATCGGCAGTGCGCAGCAAGTGGAGATGTCGCTAGCGCGTGTCGAGGACGCGAGCCTCGTCGACCCGCCCACGGAGGGGCACATCGTGGTGAACGTGATGCCATCGGGCGGTGGCGTCTGGTGCCGGCTCGGCGGGTCGTCGGTGGCGGACGACGCGGGGCGTGTCGAGAGACTGGCGGAGTTGCTGGTCCTGATGGTGGACGCGGATGGCGATCTTCGCGTGACGGTGCGTGCCGGACGTGGCGAGCCGTACACGCGCGTGCACGACGTGCTCGAGGGCTGCCGCCTCGCGGGCGTGACGCGTGTGCACCTCGTGTGCGAGCCGGTGGAGGGGTAGGGATGTCGACGAAGCGCACAGAGCGAATGCGATCGGCACGCTCACGCGTGGGTGGCGCGCTGCACATGACGCCGCTGATCGACGTGGTGTTCCTGCTGCTGATGTACTTCCTGCTGACGGCGCGGTTCTTCGGTCCGGAGCGCTCGATGGAGGTGCTGCCGCCCGGCGAGGTGACGGAGGTCTCGTCGAGCGATCCGTACGCGCTGCCCAGCCGCCCGATCACGATCCTGATCCGCTCGGTGGGCGACGGCGTCGACGCGATGACGATCGGGAGCGACTCGTCGCTGGTGCCGGGCGTGCGCTCACTGGGCGCGCTGACGAGCGTGCTGCGCGACGCGCGCGGGCGTGACATGAGCGACGACCAGCGGTTCCTGGTGCGCTGCTCGCCCGGCTCGCGATGGGAGCACGCGATGCGGGCGCTGCACGCGATACGAGCGGCGGGGTTCGAGCGGGTGCGTCTCGCGGAGCCCGCGTCGTGAGGTGGGTGCTCGTCATCGTGTTCGCGCTCTGCGGCGCGAGCGAGGCGCAGTTGGGCTCCGATCGGCCGATCGAGACGACGATCGAGGACGAGACGGGCGTGGCGCAGGCGAACCGAGCGTTCGAACTGCTCGAGGAGACGCGTCTGGAGTTGAGTGACGCGCGCGTGATGCTCGGCACGCGTGACGAGGGCGTGCTGGAGCGCGTGCGGTTCGGCGCGTACAACGCGGCGAGGCTGTTAGCTGTAGCGCGGGAGCTGATGCCGCAGCGCGCCGACGAGCTGGCGCGCCGCGCCGACTTTCGTGACTCGCAGCGCCTGCAGGACCATCGGAGCGAGTACCTGGTGTCGTATCTGGAGCATCGGATCCCCATCGCGGTGGCGCGCGGTGCGGCGCTGCTGGGCGCGAGTGAGAAGGACCCGACGACGCGAGCCACGTTCGGCGAGCTGATCGTCGAGGAGGTAGCGGGGCGCGTGTCGATGGACGAGCGCCATCGCGCGGAGCTGGCGCTGTTGCGCGCCTACGGCGAGCTGCTCCAGGGACTCGACGCGGACGAGCACCTCGTGCGCGCCCACGAGCTGGCGCGTGCGCAGGGAGGCGAGGACCCCTCGCTGGTGATCGAGAGCGCTGTTATGGCGACGATCCACGCGGGTGACGCGCGAGCGATAGAGGGAGCGACTCGCGATCTCGTGGAGCGCTGGCCCTTCGTGGACGAGGGGAACCCGATCAACGATACCTCGACACTCCTGCTCATAGAGGGGTTGCTCACGCGCTCGGAGCTGATGCGTGAAGATCAGAACGCGCGCGTGCTCGAGGTCGCGTGCGAGGTGTACGACTCGCTGCGCAGACGACCGAGACACGAAGGCGACCACCTGGCGCTGCGCGAGTCGATGCTGGCGTTTCTGACGAGGATCGAGACGGGCGAGTCGCGCCCGCTGCTGGTGGACGTGGCGCGCGCGTGGGCGATGTCGAGCCAGGATCGTCTCGATGAGGCGATCGAGCTGCTGCGCACTGGCGTGGGCGACACGGGCTCGCCCTGGATCGATGATGCGCGCTGGGAGCTGGCGATGGCGCTGGTGCGCCGGAGCGAGGCGTCGGAGGAGAGCGAGCGTGGTGCGCTGCGTGTCGAGGCGATGGACCTCCTGGCCGATGTGTTCGTCTCGGGGAGCGGCTGGCCCGACGCGCGCCGGTGCGCGCGGATCGCCTGTGCGCTGGCCGAGCGGCTGGGGACGTCCGAGTCGGACGCGGCGCGGCGCACACTCGAGAATGCCCTGCGCGTGTATCCCAACGATGAGCTGAGCGACGAGTGGCGCCTGGCGCTTGCCGTGCGTGTCGAGGACCACGCGCGTCGGCGCGAGCTTCTGGAGCGTGTCGGGGCGGGCAGCGACGCCCACGCGCCGGCCAGGGTGATGCTGGCCGACATGCAGCACGAGGTCTTCCAGAACGCGCCGGAGGCGGATCGTCGGACCGAGGGCGAGGTGCTGCTCGGTCTGTGCGCCGCGGCACGCGAGGCGATCGACGCGTCGGAGGCGAGCGAGCAGCGTGACGTCTTCCGCGAGCGTGTCGACGCGCAGGCGATCGAGGCGCTGCTGGCACTCGACAGGGAGGCGGAGGCGCTGGAGCTGGCGCGGCTCCATGAGGGCTCGGCGCTGGGGCATCTGTGGCTCGACGCGATGTCATCGCAGATGCGGCGCAAGATGGTGCAGCTGCGTCGAGCGGTCGACTCGGGCTCGCTTGCGCAGATGGCGTCGATGCTGGTGGAGGTGTGCCGCCTTCGCAAGCAGACAACGCTCGATGCGACGCAGGAGTTCCTGCGCCGCGCGGTGCTCGCCGAGGCGCTCGTGGAGGCGGGCTCGCCCGATGAGGCGCTCATCGTGCTCGCGGGGCTTCGGGAGGGCCAGACGCACGACGACCCGAGGCTGGCCATCGTCGAGGGCGAGGCGCTGCACCGGCTTGGACGCGACGACGAGGCCTTCGCGCGATTCCGCCAGGGTGTCGCGGCGCTCGAGGCGCAGGACGCGTACGACGAGTCGTTCTGGCACGGGTGGGCGCGCCTGCTCGAGACGCTCGATGCGCATAACCAGGACGCCACGCGTGGCGACACGATCCGCCAGGAGCTGCGACGTCTGCTCTCGCTGCACTCGCGGTTCGGGGTCAGGCCCTGGAGCGAGACGCTCTGGGAGCTGGCGGGTGAGTATGGGATTGTCGAGTGAGAGTGCGTCGGCGCTCAGCGCTGCTCATCGGTCACGATCTTGAGCAGTGAGCACAGGGCGCTGATGGCCTCGCGGACCTCGCGTTGATCTGGTTTGGTCATCTTGCCATCGGAGATGGCGGCGATGGCCTCGGCGCACTCCTTGACGGCGTTGATCTTGGCGCTGTCGATCGTTGGCTCGTCGCGCACGAAGTGGCCGCCGATCTCCTGGCAGAGGAACGCGATGGCCTGGTCGCCCGACTCGGTGTCGCAGGACTGCAGGAAGCGCACTGTGCGTGCGAGCGGGTTGGGCTGCGCGCCGGCGAGGATGCGGTTGACCTGTCGCGTCGAGAGCCCGACAGCGTCGGAGAACACCTTGACTCCGACGGACTCGACCATGCGCTGCAGGTTGGCGTCGGCCTCGTCGTCGAGCGGTGTGCGCTGGTGTGTCGTCATCGCGTGGTTGTCAGGAGGCGCTCGCGGCCAGCGGTGCCTGGGATGGGACGCTCGGGGTGGCGGGCTGCTGCGTCTGCGATGCCTGACGGGTGGCCGCCATATCGTGGGCGGCGAACTCCTCGCCGAAACGGATGAGGCGGAAGGAGTTGGCGAAGACGAAGAGGTCGCCCAGGAAGTGGTAGAAGGCGGCGAAGAAGATGGTCAGCGATCCGGTGGCCGCTAGGACGAGCCCGATGATGGCGATGACGATGGAGGCGACGATGTTCTGGGCGACGACGGTGCGCGTCTTGCGCGCCAGGTCGACGAGGAAGGGGATGCGCGAGAGGTCGTCGTTCATGAGGGCGACGCCCGCGGAGTTGGTGGCGATGTCGGAGCCGGAGAGGCCCATGGCGACACCGACGTCGGCGGTGGCGAGGGACGGGCCGTCGTTGATGCCGTCGCCGACCATGAGGACGTGTCGGTCGTTGGCGATGAGCGCCTCGAGCCGGGCGTGCTTCTCCTCGGGCAGGCACTCGGCCTCGACCATGTCGACGCCGACGGTACCAGCGACACGATTGGCCACGGCGGCTCTGTCGCCGGTGAAGATGGCGATGGTGCGCACGCCGACCTCGCGGAGGCGATCGACGACGGTCTTGGCGTTGGGACGGAGCTTGTCCTCGAGCCCGACGGCGCCGAGGTAGACGCCGTCGCGCATCACGTGGACACCCGTCATGCCCTCGAGGCGAGCCTCGACCTGATCGACGGAGGATCTGATGTTGGGGTTGAGCTCGAGGAGCCAGTTGGCGCGACCGACATGGATGGTGCCGGCGCTCGTCGTGGCGCGAACGCCAAGGCCGTGCGACTCCTCGAAGTCCGTCGACTCGGAGGGAGCGATGCGCGCAGCCTGCGCGGTGGTCATGATCGATTTGGCCAGCGGGTGGTTGGAGTGCTGCTCGCCGTCGGCGGCGGCCTGGAGCAGGTCGGCGCCCTCGACGTTGTCGGCGGGCACGAGGCGTGCGACGGCGAAGACGCCGGTTGTCAGCGTGCCGGTCTTATCGAGCACGACGGTGTCGATGTTGGCGGCGGCCTCGAGGGTGTTGGTTGTCTTGATAAGGATGCCCAGGCGCGCGGCGGAGGCGAAGGCGGCGACCATTGCTGTGGGCGAGGCCAGCAGCAGCGCCGAGGGGCAGACCACCACAAGAACGGTGATGGCGGTGAGCACAGCGTTGTCACGGATCGCCTCGTCGGGCGAGGAACTCATGAAGAAGAGCACGAGTCCGGCGACGCTGAGCGCGACAGGCACGAAGTAGGCGGCGACCTGCTGGATGAGCAGCTGGCGCGGCGTGCGGGTGGACTCGGCCTCGCGGATGAGCTCGGAGACCTTTCCGATGGTGGTGTCGGAGCCGACGCGCGTGACGAGCAGGTCGATCTGCCCCGTGAGGTTGGTGGTACCAGCGAAGACGTCGTCGTTCTCGCTGACCTCGACGGGCACCGACTCGCCCGTGAGCGAGGCCTGGTTGATGGTGGAGCTGCCGGTGAGGACCCGACCGTCGACGGGCAGGTTCTCGCCCGGACGGACGCGGACTCGCATGCCGACGGTGACGTCCTTGATCTTGACCTCGCGCTCGGCGCCCTCCTCGACAACGCGCGCGATGTCGGGCGTGAGTCGGATGAGCTGCTCGATGGCGCGCTGCGCGCCGTTGGCGGTGCGACGCACGACCTGGTCGGCGACGAGCAGGATGAAGGCGAGGAAGCCAGCGGTGGTGAACTTGCCGACTGTGACGGCCGCGAGGATGGCCAGCGCCGCGAGCGTGGAGCTGGTGGGCTGGCCGCGTCGGAGCTCCTTGAAGGCCGCGACGAAGAGATTGGCCGAGAGCACGATCGTGCCGAGCACGGCGGGGAGGACGGCGATGTCCTCATGGACCCAGCCGAAGGTGTTGGCGAGGACGGTGGCCAGGACGAGCACGCCGCCGACGAGGTAGAGGAGGATCCAGTTCTCGCTGGTCTCGATCTCGTGATGCGAGCAGCACATGTCGCCGGCGTACTCGGTCTGCTCGTGCGTCTGCTCGGGTGACTCGGGGATGGATGTCATGGAGATTCCTTGGAGGAGGAAGGGCTGTGGGAACTCAGGCTGTCTGACGAGGCGTTGCTACCACCCCGTGCAGGGTGAGAGGATCGATCCGATAGCGCAGCCCTTGCAATACGATCGCCTCTGGGGGATGGTTCATCGGTTGGAACATCGTCTCCACTGCGGGTGAAGGCACAATGATACGCCCGCTGAGGCGTTTGGACGGGGTTGCGTGAGGATATGGCTGACCAAAAAACCTACATCGTGGTGGGCGATGGCCAGATGGGGCTCGTGCTTGCCTCTCTGCTGGGGGAGGTCTCGCCTGGGTCGCGCGTCGTGCTGTGGGGCCACGTGCCCGAGGAGATCGCTGATCTTGGCGCGACGCGCCGCTCGCCACGGCTCGACGGTTTCGAGCTCCCTGCTGGGGTCGAGGTCATCAGCGATCCCGACGACGCGCGTGGGTGCGCGTGCGAGTGCGTCGTGAGCGCCGTGCCGACGCAGTTCCTGCGGGGCGTGTGGGAGCGGTTTGCCGGAGCGTTCGACGCGTCGGTTCCCATCGTGTCGGTCTCGAAGGGCGTGGAGATCGGCACGATGTTGTTCCCGACGCGGATCATCCTCGAGGCAATGGGCGAGGAGACGAGGTCGCGCCCGATGGTGACGCTCTCGGGGCCGACGATCGCGTCCGAGATGGTGGGGCGACGCCCGACGACGATGCTCAGCGCGTGCGCGGACGAGGGCGTGGCTCGTCTGGTGCAGCGGATGTTCTCGTCTGGCTGGATGCGCATCTACACGACGACGGATCACCTCGGCGTGGAGCTGGCAGGCGCGTCGAAGAACGTGATCGCGATCGCGGCGGGGATCGTCGATGGCATGGGGCTGGGCTTCAACGCCAAGAGCGCGCTGCTGGCGCGCGGGCTGGCGGAGATGTCGCGCCTGGGTGTGGCGATGGGCGCGCAGGCGGAGACGTTCTTCGGCATCGCGGGGGTCGGCGACCTGGCGACAACGTGCTTCTGCCCGCAGGGGCGGAACCGCTCGTGCGGCGAGGGGCTTGGGCGCGGTGAGACGCTGGATGAGTATCTGGCTGGGACGATCTCGGTCGTCGAGGGCGTGCCCACGACGCGGGCGATGCTGGCGCTGGCGGCTGAGCATGGCGTCGACATGCCGATCGCGCGCAGCGTGGGCGACGTGCTCTTCGAGGGCGTGGCGCCGGACGAGGCGATCGCGGGGCTGATGGGACGCCCGCTGCGCTCGGAGTCCGTCGGTTCCTAACACAATTTGTTGCGTGAACGTGTGTGCGGCGCGGTAGCATCTGGCTCCGGGCAACTGGAGGACGAGCGATGGTGGGACGAGTGATCGTTGTGGCTGGCGCGATGCTGCTGAGCGCGAGCGCGCAGGCATGGGGCGGCGTGGGTCACAAGGCGGTGACGTACATGGCGCTGGACCTGATGGAGCGCGCCCTGGGGGAGAGCGCCGACACTCCCGACTGGCTGTTCACGGACGCGATGCTCGACAGGGCGGCGTATCAATCGAGCGAGGTCGATCGCGTCCGCGCGGTGCGCGACGACGTGATGAGCCACGAGAACAACCCGGAGCACTATCTGGATATCGAGCTGCTCAATCGCTACGACCTGACATTGCGGACGATGCCGCGTCTGAGACGGGAGTTCATCGAGCGGATCGTGCTGGCGCACCACGAGCACCCCGAGCGGTTCGAGGATTACGACGCCGAGCGGGATCGCGCCATGGTGTATTACTTTCCCGGCTTTGGCGCGCACGCCGCGATGGAGTCGTACTACAGGCTGGTTGGCGCGTTCAGAAACGTTCGGATCCTCGAGCGAATCAGCGGCGACGACGAGATGCGCCTCCGTGAGCTGGGGCAGGCGCGGGCGAACGTGATCAACCACATGGGCAACCTGAGCCATTGGATCGGCGACCTTGCCCAGCCCCTGCACACGACGATCCACCACCACGGTTGGGTTGGCGAGAATCCGGAGGGGTACACGACCGAGTACGCGTTCCACAACTACATCGACTCAGGCATCTTGATGCATCACGGGATCGGCGAGCTCACACTGCGCGACACGATCGACACGCACGCGTCACAGATCAACCACGAGGATCCGTGGGAGGACGTGCTCGATCATCTGGAGCGCGCGTTCGGGGAGCTCGAGACGCTGTATCGCATGCACAGAGACGGCACGCTCGAGCAGGACGTGGGACGATGGCTGATAGTGGGTCGACTGGCCGATGGAGGACGCACGCTCGGTGGGATGTACCTCGCGGCGTGGCGTGCCAGCGAGATCACGGACGAGGACGTCGAGACGTACCTGCGGTTCGAGCCCGAGTCGCTGACGGCGCCATGAGCGAGATCCGCTGCTGGAGTCTGCACGAGTGCTACGGGGCGCTGCCCGGCGCGTGGCAGCCCGCGCGTGTGGGCGAGGTGAACGACCACGAGTTGAAGATCGCGCGTCTCGAGGGCGCCTTCGACTGGCATTCTCACGACGACACGGACGAGTGCTTCCTCGTGCTCGACGGCGAGATGGTGATGCACTTCCGCGATCGCGGTGTGGCGATGCGCGCGGGCGATCTGCTCGTTGTGCCACGCGGCGTGGAGCACAGGCCCGAGAGCGCTGGCGTGTGCCACGTGCTGCTCTTCGAGCGCACGGGCACGTTGAACACGGGCGACGTGCGATCGGAGAGAACGAGCGAGAACGTGCCCGATATTTCGGCGCTTTTGCCGGGGCGTTTGGACGCCTGAAGTTTCAGTTTTTCTTTTGAGAAGTGGCCCGCTCTGAGTACACTGGACTGCTTGTTCTTCTCAAGTAGAAAGGGGTTGTGTATGCGTCGGGTGATTCTGATCGGTGTCGGTGCGTGTGTCACGCAGTCATTGCTCGCTGGGCCGCTCTCACCTCCCGGTGCCCCATTATCAACGTACAAGACACTCACGGATGTCGAGCCACGGAAGGTGCTCTACAACGATTTTGTTGGATTGAACCCAATCGTCATAGACTCACCGGGCTCGTACTACCTGGGCGAGAACATCGACGCGTTCCACTCGGAGCACGGCATCCAGATCCTCGCGCCCAACGTCACGCTCGACCTCAACGGCTACACGATCACGGGCAACACCGAGGTCGGCTCGTTGGATGGAATTAATCTCGGGCCCGAGGCGAACAACGTGACGATCCTCAATGGCACTATCCAAGCATTCTTCGGTGATGGCATCGGAGCGGAGGGCAGATCGGGCCTGCGCGTGCAGGGCGTGCGTTGTCAGTTCAACGGCGAGAAGGGACTTGTTGGTGGTCCTGGTGCTGTGGTCTCGGACAGCTACTTCGATGGCAATGGTGACTACGGCGTGTTCCTGACATCGCAGGCGACGGTCGAGAACTGTGTTGCCAATAACACGAACACGTTTAGTGGATTCGATCTCGGTGGCGGGAGCATCGCGCGTGGATGCACAGCCAACGACAACAATGGGGACGGGTTTAACATGTCCAGTGGGTCTATTGCAGAGAACTGCACCGCGTTCAGCAACGGAGGTAGCGGGTTCGACGCATCCATTACGTCGATATTCAGGGGGTGCACCGCTTCTGTGAATAACACTGGATTCGACATGGGCGGACACTCGCAGGCGATCAACTGCTCCGCCAGAGGGAACGTTAGCAATGGGTTTGTGCTCGGTTTCGAGAGCAGGGTCGAGGCGTGCATTGCCGATAGCAACGGCAGCCACGGTATCTTCGTAGGCGGCACGCACAACACGATCATCAACAACCACGTGTCGAGCAACACAGGTGCGGGCATCGACGTGCCCAGCGATCACAACGTGATCGATGCCAACCACGCCACGAACGACATCATCCATATCTCGGGCGACAAGAACTCGATCACACGAAACATTAGCTACGTAGCGGTGCCACCCGCGATCATCGACCTGGGTGTAGACAATGTAACTGGCGGATCGTCAACCAACCCGTCACTTGCTGGCCCGTGGGCGAACATCAGGATTCCATAGAGCGGAGCAACTTGATCGAAGAATCTGGGGTCGTGTAATTCAGGCGTCAAGTCTCTCGACGAGTCTCTGTTTGACACTCGCCCACTCATCACGAGTGATGCTGAATATCGCAGTGTCGCGCCACTCGCCGGTGTGGCGGTGCTGGTACTGGCGGAGGACGCCCTCGAACTGCGCGCCGATGCGCTCGATGGCGGCGCGCGAGCGCTCGTTGCGGGAGTCGGTCTTGAGGGTGACGCGCTGGGCACCGAGCGACTCGAAGGCGTGCTCCATGAGCAGCAGCTTGCACTGGGTGTTGACGGCGGTGCGCTGGTGGTCGATGCCGTACCACGTGCCGCCGATCTCGACCCAGCGATCCCGATGCCCGATCTCGTAGTAGGAGGTCGTGCCGGCGACACGGTTGTCTGGCGTCATTGCGACGAATGTCACGGACAGGCCCCTCGCCTGGCGATCGAGCATCGAGTCGATCCAGGCTCGCGCGTCGTCGACGGTTGCCCACATGGAGCCGATCATCCACGTCCATATGGACTCGTCCTGCGAGATGTCGAAGAGAGGCTGCGCGTGGATGGTTGCCAGGGACACGAGCGACGCGTGGTTGCCGCTGAGCGTGACGGGCTTGGGGTCGAAGGGAGGTCTGTCCATGGTGCGATGCTATGCTCGAAGTCTATGGAGTTCATCTTCCTGGGAACCGGGACATCGGGCGGCGTGCCGATGATCGCCTGCGACTGCGCCACGTGCACGTCGGACGATCCGCGTGACACGCGGACGCGCACGGGCGCGTGCGTGCGCTGGGTGGATCCGACCGGGCAGGAGCGTGTCGTGCTGATCGACACGACGCCCGACCTGCGCGTGCAGGCGATCCGCCACGGGCTGGAGCGCTGCGACGCGATACTGTTCACGCACAACCACGTGGACCACATCTTCGGTCTCGACGAGGTGCGCCGGTTCAACGCGGTGATGCCGCGACTGGGCGACGGGGGCATGTCGCCCATCGACATCTACGCCGAGCCCCACACGCTGAGCTCGCTGCGCCGGGTGTACGCGCACATCTTCGACAGAGAGGCGAACATCAACGACAGCTTCGTGGCGAGGCTCGTGACGCACGAGATCGCACCGGGCGAGCCGATCGACATCCACGGCGTGCGCTTCACGCCCATCCGCCTGATGCACGGCAATCTGCCGATCGTCGGGTTTCGGATCACGACGATCGAGGATGGTGACGGGGCGTCGTGGATGCCCCTGGCGTATTGCACGGACGTCAGCGAGATCCCGGATGAGACGTGGCCCGCGTTGGAGGGGCTCTCGACGCTGGTGCTCGACGGACTGCGCTGGAAGCCGCACCCGACACACCTGACGATCGAGCAGGCGTGCCGGACGTCGGAGCGGATCGGCGCCGGGCGGACGTGGCTGGTGCACGTCGCCCACCAGGTGCTCCACGTCGAGGGCGATGACGCGTGCCCGGAGGGAGTCCGCCTGGCGTGGGATGGATTAAGGCTTGATTCGGGCTCGGATGGGAGCACAATCTAGAAACTCGGGCGCGAGCGCGCCCGTATGTAGAGTGGGACGAGAGGACCGGGGGTTGGATCAGGAGCGGGTCTGGGTGAGAGGATTCAGGCGACACTGCGAGGCTGTGGCTGCTCTGTTCGCCATTGGCGTCTCGCCATCGGTGTGCGCCGAGCCCTGGAACATCTACCTGCCCGAGTCGAGCACCAACGCCAAGGCGTTGGAGCCGTTTCTTGATGCGCTCGAGAGCGGTCGTGGCGCGATCGTGATGGGCGGGGACTCGAACCAGTTATTCAACAGCTTCGGTTGGAGTGATGGCGTCGAGCTGGCGTGGACAACTCACTTCGGTGCGTACGCCACCGGCCTGCTCGCGGTGGCAGAGAACTCCGGGAGTGGTTCGGGGGCGGGGTACCTGTACTCGTCACGGTTCACGACGGGGAGCGTGTTCGAGGCCCAGGACGCGGTCGAGATCTCTGCCGGTGTGCCGCACTCCTCGTTCCTGAAACCGATTAGCTTCGGCGTGCTGGCGCCGGGCGTGTCGAGCAGCGTGCCGACGTTCTGGGGGCTTCAGATCCCGATCGAGACCGTGGAAGAGTCGCCCCTGTTCGCGTTGCCCTCGTCGCACGATCTGCGCGCACACCTGACGTTCAGAGCGATGGCGCAGGACGCGGGCGGTCGATTCCACCCGACGTGGGAGGCGAGCGCGATCGCTGGAGTGGACAACGTGCTGGGCGATCCCGTGGACGTTGTGGAGACGCCGGCTGGCTTCGACACGGTCTCGCTGGATCTGCCCTACTCGGATGCGACAGGCGTGCTCGGCTCGGGCTTCTTCCGATTCCGGCTGAATCGCAACACGATCACGAGCGACAACGTGCTCGGGCCACTGCACATGGACTTTTATCAGGTCGAGCGTGTTGGCGCCGCGGGCGTGAGCGTCTCGACGCTGGCGTGGCTGGGCGGGCAGGGCTTCAAGGAGTTTGGCGAGGGTTTCGACGAGGGTCGAGAGCCCTTCGACACCGGCGACCCGGGCTCGCCCTCGGCGATGTCGATCTACTTCTCGCGCCTGCGGTCTCTAATGGACGAGCCGCGGGTGCTGATTCGCTTGTACTTCGGTGGCAACGACATCTACTCAAAGCAGCGCAGCGCCGCCCAGAGCGAGCTTGACGCGCGCGCGTCCATCAACCTAATCCGCACGTTCTGGGCCCAGCAGGGATGGGACGAGTCGGAGTTGTACTTCCTGATCGTCGGGTGGCACCATCGACCGATCGACACGTCCAACGGCATGTGGGAGCACCACGCGCTGATCGAGCTGCGCCAGCGTCTGGCGACCATCGCGTTGCAGCAGCCCAGAACCGCCTACGTGGACATGCGGGTGCTCGCGCCGGGCGAGGAGATGCTGGACGAGGGGTACTGGGACGGCTCGATCGGTGGCCTGACAGCACACCTGAGCGAGGAGGGCTATCGCGTGCTGGCACAGCGTGAGCTCGACACGCTGCTGATCCGGAACGACTGCGTGCCCGATCTCAACGGCGACTACCACGTCGACAGCCAGGATCTGGGGCTGGTGCTCTCGTCGTGGGGCTCGGCCGATCACAGCATGGACCTGACCCACGACGGCGTGGTGAACAGCCAGGATCTGGGGCGTCTGCTCTCGGAGTGGGGCCCCTGCCCCCTGCTGGACCGCCCCCGGTTCGAGCAGGGCGGGGGTTTGACACCCATCCCCGACAGGGTACGATTCTTCCCCCATGCCGAACACAAGAGAGATTAAGGGCCGCATCAAGGCGGTGTCGAACATCCAGCGCATCACCAAGACGATGCAGATGATCGCCACCAGCAAGTTCGCGCGTGCGCAGGTGCGTGCGACGTCGGCCAAGCCCTTCACCGAGGGCGTGTTCGAGCTGGTCCAGCAGCTGGCCTCTGGTGCCGACCTGGACCACCCGCTGATCAGCGCCGGCGCCAAGGACGCCCCCGAGGTGGTGCTGGTCCTCACGTCGGATCGCGGTATGTGCGGCCCCTATAACAACAACGCGCTGCGTCTTGCCCTGGGTCACATCAACGAGACCACCGGCGAGATAGAGACCGAGCTGGTGGGCAAGAAGGGTGTCAGCTTCCTGCGGTTCGCCGGCAAGTCGGTGACGCGTCACCACACGCACTTCACCGACAACCCCAGGCGCGAGGACATCGACCGGCTCGCCAACGAGTACATGGATCGTTTCATGGCGGGCGAGATCAGCGGCGTGCGCGTCGTGTACACGCGGTTCATCACCGCCGGTCGCCAGGCGCCCGAGGCCCTGCAGCTGCTGCCGCTCAAGCCGCCGGCCGCGGAGGGCGAGGAGACGGGCGGCACCAACGCGGTGTACGAGTTCTCCCCTGAGCGCGACAGGCTGCTCAGCTCGCTGCTTCCCGCGGCGGTTCGCGCGACACTGAACCAGTGCTTCTCGGACGCGATCGTCTCGGAGCACGTGGCGCGGATGGTGGCGATGAAGGCGGCGACCGACGCCGCCGGTCGCGTGGGCAAGGACCTGAAGCGCACGTTCAACCGGGCGCGCCAGGCCCAGATCACGACGGAGCTGACCGAGATCATCGGCGGCGTCGCGGCGCTCGAGTAGGGCACCACTCTCCCAACCCAGGCCCACCGGAGCGCGTGCGATTTCACGCGTTCTTTGTGGATTTGTGTTGACCCATATCGAAAGGGTCGATAGATTCCCTCGTCTTCGAAGGGTGATCCCATGAGCTACAGCCGCAACAACATGGTTATGCGGAGACGACACCAGGACTTTGGTGTCGGCGGCTGTCAGTTCCGACAAAAACAGCGGTGCACGTGGTCCACGTCCACGACGTCGATTCTTAGTTGTTGAGTCGACCTCACCCCACCGCTCCCCCCCACAATCCAGACCGTGCGTCACGAGGCCTCGCGCCTCGTTGTTCGAGTTGTTCCTGTTGATGTGAAGCAGGTGCTCCGATGGCAGCAATCACCGTTCCCGTTTCCGTGGCCCCGATCCGCGAGCTCGCGGCGTCCGGCGAGACGAGCAAGACAACAATCCGCTTCCTGCTGGAGGCAGGCCTGGCGATGGCGCGCCTCAACGTCGCCTCGCACGAGCTCGAGGACGTGATGGACGAGGTCTCGCGCCAGCTGGGTGTCGAGGCGCGATTCAACGCCACGCCCACGAGCCTGTTCGTGGGCATAGGCGACGGCTCGGATCAGCACACGCACATGCTGGTGGTCGACCGGCGCTCGCCGAACCTGGCCCGCCTCAGCGCGCTGCACGGGCTGCTGCGCCGCGTCAGCGTGGGTCAGATCGGTGTCGAGGATGCGCTCGAGGAGCTCCGCGAGATCCACGCGCGCACGAGGCGCGGGCGTCTGAGCTGGCAGGTCCTCATGTTCATCGGCGTGGCGGGATCCAGCCTCGTGCTGTCGGGGGCGTCGTGGGCGGATATCGCGGCGTCGAGCGCGGTCGGTGGGCTGGTGGCGGTGTTCATCTACTTCGCCGCGGGCTCGAAGCGCCTGAGCCCGATGATCGAGTTCTGCGCGTGCCTGCTGGCGGGGGCGTCGTCGTCGCTGCTGGGGCATCTGTTCCCGCCGCTGAACGTGTTCGCCGTGACGCTGGGCGCGGTGCTGATGCTGCTGCCCGGCATGAGCCTCACGACCGCGGTCGGCGAGGTGGCGGCCAACGCGCTTGTGTCGGGCTCGGCGAGGCTGATCGGCGCGGTGACGGTGCTGATCTCGATGACGTTCGGTGTGGCGCTAGGGCTTAAGCTGGGGCCGTCACGCGTCTCGCTGGTGACGGCGTCGCCCGATCTGCTGCTCGAGAGCGCGGCGCTGCTGATCGGCGGCGTGTGCATCGTGGCGTCGTTCGGTGCGCGTGCGCGCCACGTGCCCGCGGGCGTGGTGGCGGGGCTGATCGCCTACGCGACGAGCAAGCACGTGGGGCTGTGGTGGAGCCCGGACGTGGGCCCCGTGGCGGGCGCGTTCGCGGTTGGACTGTTCAGCAACGTGTACGCGCGCCTGACTGGGCAGCCGGCGTCGGTCGCGCTCCTGCCCGGGGTAATCCTGCTGGTGCCCGGCTCGGTCGGGTTCCGCGCTATCCACGCGCTGCTGGATCACAACACGATGGCGGGTGTGGAGCATCTGGTGGCGATGGTCGCCGTGGCGATGGGCATCGTGACGGGTCTGCTTATGGCGAACATGATGTGTCCGGCGAGGAAGCTGCAATCGAAACGCACTAATCCTGGTCTGGAATCTCAATAGACTCCAGCAGCATCAAGCGCATGCTGTGGCGAGCCGTTGATTGCTGTCGCCCCCCAATATCACAACGAGCGTGAGCGATCCGAGTGTGCAGAAAGGGAAGAACATGCACGCTACAGCGTGCTCAAACCCCATGTACGCATACAGCAGTTCCTTTTTACCCAACTCAATCCGCATGAACTGAGTCTACAAATTAGTTCCCCCTGCTGCCTCCCCCACCACCGCGAGCACCACCCGCGCCGCGTCCGCCGCCGCGCTTGCGCATCTCCTGCTGCAACCCGTTGGACTGGGCGTTGCCCGAGCTGAAGGACTCGCTGATCTCGTTGGAGATGCGCTCCATCATCTCGCGTCGGGCCTCGGCGCGCTCCTCGTCGGTCATGTTCTCCCACTGCTCGCGGCGCTGCCCGTCGCCACGGGGTCGCCCGCCCCCTCGCATGTCGGGCAGCTCCTCGCCGCGGGCGAATCGCTTGGCTATCTCGTCCATGATGTCCTCGCGCATCTCGCGACGATCCTGCTCGGAGAGCTGCTGCATGAGCGCGCGACGGGCGGCGTCGTCGAGCTGGCGCATCAGCGAGCGCAGCTGCTCGTAGTACTGCATGCGTCGGTCGGTGTCGAGGAGCTGGAACCCGTCGGACTGCACTGCGGCTATCGCGTCCTCTGCCGTCTCGGGGAAGTCGGGCACGCTGGGCTGCACGGCCCAGAGCACGCCGGCGGTTGCCACGAGCGTAACGCCCAGCGCGCCGCCACCGACGAGAAGCTTCTTGCGTGTGATCGGATCCATGGTGCGATCTCCGGTTCTTATTCTACGTGGTAGTCGGCGTACAGGATGCTGCGCTTGTGGTGGAAGAAGTCGACGACGATCTCCTCGCCCGACTGGAGCTCGAAGGTGCCGCCGTCGAAGTCGGTGGCGACGGGCACGTCGGAGGGCGCCCACTCGAATCGACGGACGAAGGGTGTCTCTTCGAGGCGTCGGCCCGAGAGCGCGACGGTGTAGGTGTACGAGGCGCCGCAGGTGGTGAGAGTGCCGTCGTCGGTGGTGTACTCCTGCGTGTGGACAAAGTCGTCGCCCGGGCACTGCCACGCCTCGGAGCGCTCGTCGATGGAGTGGTCGAGCACGACGGGCAGGGGTGGGTCGGTGTCGCCCGAGAGGAAGGGCGGGGGCATGTAGCGGGCGCTGGGGAAGGTTTCCTTGTTATCTGAGAGATGCACCTGGACGGCGGTACCAATGGAGCGGAGGTTGGCGGCGCAGGCCACCTGTCGGGCGCGATCGCGCACGCGCGGGAGCACGGGCAGCAGGATGCCCATCAGGCCCGCGATGATCACGATGACCACCAGCAGCTCGATGAGCGTGAAGCCATGTTGACGAGTCTTCTGAACCACGCCTGCTCCCGATCAGGTAAACGCCCCAGGACGCCCCATATTGCACCGCCCCGGCGGAATTGGGGCGCTCGAAATGGCTACACTGGGGGACATGTCAGAGACAACAACTTCTACCGGGACGCACCCGCTGCAGATGTACGGGTCGACCCTTGAGATGATCGGTCGGACCCCGATGCTCGAGGCGAAAAACCTCGATACGGGCCAGTGCAGGCTGTTTCTGAAGCTGGAGCTGAACAACCCGGCGGGGTCGATCAAGGACCGCATCGGGCTGTCGATGATCGCGAAGGCGGAACGTGAGGGGCTGATCGATCCGAATGGCGAGACAAAGCCGACGATCGTGGAGGGCACGGCGGGGAACACCGGCATCGGGCTGGCGCTGGTGGCGGGGCAACGCGGGTACAAGCTGATCGTGGTGGTGCCGGACAAGATGGCCAAGGGGAAGATCCAGCACCTCCGTGCGATGGGCGCGAAGGTTGTGCTGACGCGCTCAGACGTGGAGAAAGGTCACCCCGACTATTACCAGGACGTCGCGGCGCGCATCGCGGAGGAGACGCCCAATGCGCTGTTCATCAACCAGTTCTTCAACCCGGCGAACCCCGAGGCGCACTTCGACACGACGGCGCCGGAGATAGTCGAGCAGATCGAGGCGTCGACTGGTCGGAAGCCCGACGCGTTCATCTGTGGTGTCGGCTCGGGCGGCACGCTCTCCGGGTGTGGGAAGTACCTCAAGGAGAACTGCCCGGGCATCGACATCGTGCTGGCGGACCCGGACGGGTCGATCCTGGCGCCGCTCGTGAACACGGGCGAGAGTGTGCAGCCCGGCGCGTGGCTGGTGGAGGGCATGGGCGAGGATTTCGTGCCGGGCATCTGCGACCTCGATCTCGTGGATCGCGCGATCGCAGTTGAGGACAAGGACTCGTTCCTGGCGTCGCGCGAGCTGCTGGCGAAGGAGGGGTTACTCGCTGGTTCGAGCACGGGGTGCCTGCTGCACGCCGCCATGGAGTATTGCAAGGCGCAGACGGAGCCGAAGGTTGTGGTGACGTTCGTGTGCGACCACGGCGCGAAGTATCTGGACAAGGTGTTCTCTGATGAGTGGATGACGGACGCGGGATTCCTGGATCGCCCGAGCTTCGGCGATCTGCGCGACATCATCGCGCGTCTGCACATGGAGCGCGAGGACTACGTGCTCAAGCCGGGCGAGCCGGTGCAGCAGGCGCTCAAGACGATGAAGCTGCACGACATCTCGCAGCTGCCGGTCGTCGATCCGGACGACGCGGACAAGGTCGTGGGCATCATCGACGAGTCGGACATCCTGATGGCGGTGATCCAGGACAGCGACGCGTGGCAGAAGCCGGTGTCCGACTACATGACGTCGCGTCTGGAGACGCTGCGATCGACGGCGAGCGTGAACGATCTGATCCCGGTGTTCCGCGCCGATCGCGTGCCGATCATCCTCGACGAGCAAGGGCACTTCCAGGGTGTCATCACACGGATCGATCTGATCAATCACCTGCGCCGCAAGGTGTACTAACGCAAAGGGTGACGCAAGCACATGGCTGATTCGTCGACGCATCGTATTGGCACGAAGGTTATCCATGCCGGACAGCGCTCGGAGGAGACGACGGGCGCGGTGATGCCGCCGATCTTTACCGCAACGACGTACGCGCAGGCGTCCCCGGGCGTGCATAAGGGGATGGACTACATACGCGCTGCGAATCCGACACGGAGCGCGTTATGCCGCATGATCGCGCAGCTGGAGGGATCGGGGCTGAGTGAGTCGGACGACGTGACGTGCGGTGGGTTCGCGTTCGCGTCGGGCATGGCGTCGATCACGACGACGCTCGATCTGATCGACGCGGGCTCGCACGTGGTGGCGATGGACGACGTGTACGGCGGCACGAATCGGCTGCTGAACAGGATCCGCGTCCGCTCCCAGGGTCTGGACGTCTCGCACGTCGACATGACCGATCTCGACGCGCTCGCCAGCGCGTTGCGCCCCGACACGAGGCTGGTGTGGGTGGAGACGCCCACGAACCCGACGCTGAAGATCGTCGACCTGCGAGGAGTGGCTGAGCTGGTGCGTGCCAGATCGCCCCAGGCGCTGCTGGGGTGCGACAACACGTTCGCGTCGCCGGTCAATCAGCGCCCGCTGGAGCACGGCTTCGACATCGTGATGCACAGCGCAACAAAGTACCTGGGCGGTCACTCGGACGTGCTGGGCGGACTTCTCGTTGTGCGTGACGCGGCGCTGGCGGAGCGGATCAGGTTCATCGAGCTGTCCGAGGGCATGGTGATGTCGCCCTTCGACTCGTACCTGGTGCTTCGCGGCATCAAGACACTCAACGTGCGGATGCGTCAGCACAACGAGTCGGCGATGCGCATCGCGCGACATCTGGAGGCGCACGATCGGTTCGAGCGCGTGGTGTATCCGGGGCTCGATTCGCACCCGCAGCACGAGGTGGCGAAGCGCCAGATGGACGGCTTCGGCGGGATGATCACGGCCTTTCTGAGGGGCGGGCTGGAGGACGCCAGGCGCTTCCTGGAGCGGGTGGAGATCTTCGCGCTGGCCGAGTCGCTGGGCGGTGTGGAATCGCTGATCGAGCACCCGGCGATCATGACCCACGCGTCCGTGCCGCCCGAGCAGCGTGAGGCACTGGGCATCTCGGACACGCTGATCCGGTTCTCGATCGGTGTCGAGGACACGGACGATCTGATCGAGGACATCGAGCGGGCCCTGGGCTAGGCTCGGGTATGGATCGGGCAACGCTGAGGATCATCGACGCCAACGCGAACCGCGTCGGCGAGGCGCTGCGCGTGCTGGAGGACGTGGCGCGCTTCGGGCTCGATGACGGTGCGCTGAGCGGGCGACTCAAGGCGATGCGACACGACGTGCGCGCGCTGGTCGATGCGCTGACGAGCGGGCACGATCGCGTCGGAGCGCGCGACACGGCCGGCGACGTGGGCGCAACGATCACGACGGAGTCCGAGCGATCCAGGAGAGGCTTGCGCGACGTGGTCTCGTCGGCGAGGGCACGCGCAACCGAGTCGCTGCGCGTGCTCGAGGAGTGCGCCAAGACGGTCGAGAGCGAGGTCGGTGCTCGCCTCGAGGGCGTGCGCTACGGGGTGTACACGATCGAGAGGGAGCTGCTCGATCGGATGACACCGGAGTGCGCGTGGGACCTGTGCGTGCTGATCAGCGAGTCGTTGTGCGCGCACCACTCATGGTTGGACGTGGCGCGGAGGGTGCTGGAGGCGGGATGCCGCTGCGTGCAGCTGCGAGAGAAGGGGCTCGATGATCGTGAGCTCGTCGCGCGAGGGCGCGATCTTGTTGCGCTGTGCGAGGAGTTCGGGGCTGTGTGCGTGGTGAACGATCGCGTGGACGTTGCGCTGGCCGTCGAAGCGCACGGGGTGCATGTTGGGCCAGGCGACATGGCGGTCGAGGATGTGCGTCGGCTCGTGACGAGCCCATTCATCGTGGGCGTCTCGTGCGGGAGCGTGGAGGAGGCGATCGCGGCGCAGCGTGGCGGTGCGTCGTACGTCGGGGTCGGCGCGATGTTCGACACGAGCACGAAACAGAAGGACTCGATCGCGGGCCCGAGGCTGCTGAGGGGCTGTGTCGAGTGCCAGGAGTTGACGGTCCCGGTTCTGGCTATCGGTGGGATCGGACAACGGACGCTGCCCGCGCTGCGTGACGAGGTGCCCGAGGGGTACGGCATCGCGGTGTCGTCGTGCGTGTGCGGCGCGCAGGATCCCGGAGAGGTGGCGTCGGGGCTGCTCAGAGGATCCGAGCCAGTCGGAGCAGCTTGAGGATCGTCGCCCCGAATCGCTGGGCGTTGGCGATGAGCACGGCACGCTCCATGTAATCGTCGGAGGCGCTGTCGAGTTGGTCGATTAGCTCGCGGACCTCCGTGAGTTCCTCGACGCTGAAGAGCTCCTTGATGCGCAGCGCGTCGAAGGGCAGCCACGAGGAGGCCTGGAGGTACTCGGTCTCGATGTCGGTGATGACGTCGGCGTACTGGGTGCGGATGGCGGCGCGATTCATTGCGTGTTCTCCTGGTGGTTCGCGCTCTGGGTGAGCAGTTGCGCGAGCTCGTCGAGGTGCTGCCTGAGTGAGATGTTGACCATCGCTTCGAGGTGCGCGACGACCTGGTCCTGCGTGTTGGCCAATGTGTTGAGGGACTCCAGATGCGTGCGCACCGATGCGTTGATGAGCAACGCTTGCGACGTGTTGTGGCGGGACATCTCGATGAGGGCGTCGGTGGTCTGGCGGATGCGGCTGGCGATCGCGTCGTGGGACTCGGCGGCGATGGCGGCGATCGTTGCGCGCTGGGAGGCGTCGAGGTGGGTGTCCGGCGTGAGCTGGTGGTGCGTGCGAAAGCCAGACTCGGCACGCTCGTAGATGGTGCCCCATGACCGGTCGAGGCGCTCGTGGTGGAGGGCGCCAATCGCGTGGATGAGCGTCTCGCTCTGCTCGCCGAGGCGCTCGATGGCGACATCGACGCGTGACGCCAGCGCAACCGACTCCGGCGCGACGCGTGCGCACCCAGCGAGGGCGACCAGGGCGATCGTGAGGATTGGCATGAGGGCTCGCGTCATGGTCTGCTCCTGTGTGGGTGTCCGCACGAATCAGTACCATGGGCCGGCGCGTTGTCGATGGCGATGTCCGCGTTTTCCGATGGAGTGACGCGGAGCGCGCGCACGAGAGGTGTGGATAGCGCACGATTCGCGCACGAGACGCGTAGGTAGGAGCTGCGAGGATGGGTGTGACCTTCGAGCACACGACGCTGGACAACGAGCTGACGATCATCGCGGAGACCGATCCGGACGCGCACACGAGCGCGTGCGGGTTCTTCGTCAAGACGGGTGCGCGCGACGAGTCGCCAGAGGTGATGGGCGTGTCGCACTTCCTCGAGCACATGATGTTCAAGGGCACCCAGCGACGGAGCGCCGACGACATCAACCGGGAGTTCGACGAGATCGGCGCGTCGTACAACGCCTACACCACCAGCGAGATGACGTGCTTCTTTGCCCACGTGCTGCCCGAGAAGCTGGACAGCGCGATCGACCTGCTCGGGGACATGATGCGACCGGCCCTGCGCGAGGACGACTTCGAGCAGGAACGGGGCGTGATCCTCGAAGAGATCGCGATGTACATGGACAACCCGTTCTGGGTGCTCTACGACGAGCTCACCACGCGCCGGTACCCCGATCATCCGCTCGGGCACCTCGTGCTGGGAACGAGCGAGACCATCGGCGCCATGCGAGTCGAGCAGATGCGCGCGTACTTCGAGCACTGGTACGCGGCGGACAACACGGTCGTGTCGCTGGCGGGCGACCTAGATTTCGACGTGTGCGTCGAGCGGATCTCGAGCCTGTGCGAGTCGTGGAACACGTCCGGCGCGCGCCGCGATGCGAGCGACCCGGGAGGACGGAGCACGGAGTTCTCGCTCGATCGCGAGAGCGTGGCGCGCGGGTACTACCTTGCGATGTCATCGGCCCCGAGCGTGCAAAGCGAGGATCGGTACGCGGCGAGCCTGCTGGCCAAGGCGCTGGGCGACACGGACAACTCGCGTCTGTACTGGTCGCTGCTGGAGACGGGCATCGCCGACGAGGCGCAGGCCTCGTACGACCCCCACGACGGGCTGGGGAGCTTCCTGCTGTACGCGTCCTGCGACCCGGATCGAGTGGACGAGGCTCGCGCGCTGATCGATGACGAGGTCTCACGCCTGCTGGAGACAACGAGTGATCGCGACCTCGAGCGTCTGAGGAACAAGGCCGCAACCGCGGTGACACTCGCGGGCGAGCGTCCCGAGGGGCGGATGCAGCGTCTCGGGCGTCTGTGGACGTATCTGGGGATGCATCGCACGCTGGAAGAAGAACTCGATCGGTTGTGCTCGGTGACGATGGACGACGTGCGCCGGATCTACGAGCTGCACCCATTCTCGCCGCGAACGCAGGGCGTGCTGCGCCCGCTTCAGGTGGGCGCCGGTTCTTCCTGAGTCGCGTCGTCGGAGTCGAACGCCGGCCCGGTGGGCGTCGCGTCGAGTGATGCGCAGATCGCCTTGATCTGCTCCTGCGCGTGCGCACGCGTCGTGGTGCGCGTCTTGCGTGCCAGCGAGATGGCCAGCCAGGGTGTGGGAATGATCGTCAGCGGCAGATACCAGTAGTGCGTGGGCCACCACCCCCACTCTCCTGGGATGAGCGAGTCGGTGATGAGCACGCCGGGCCAGATGGTGAGGATCGTGATGATCGAGAAGACCAGTGGCATCGTCCGTCGCACGCGCAGCTCGAACGAGATGGTGAGCGGCTCGCGAGACCGTATGGTGCCCAGGAGGTCGGCGTCGAAGGGGTTGCCGAAGGCGTCGACACGGAACGAGGTGTCCGATCGGGCCTCGTAGCCGGGGAGCTTGCCTCTCTTGGCGAGGGATTCGAGTGTCGTCAGAGGGCGTGATGCCCCATCTGGGTGGCACATGCACACGTGTCCGCAAAAATTCGAGGTGGAGTGTTGCGTGATCGGCTGTGGAGTCGATAGCGTGATAGTAGCACATCCGTGGGAGAGGGCCCGGAGCGCACGCGCGCGTGCGACACGCGATGGCCAGAGCCTGGAAGACGACGGTTCTTCTGATCGCCACCTGCATCGGATGTGTGCCTGCCGCTGGACAATCCATGGAGCCTGGTGACTCGCACGCGAGCTGGTGTGTGATCGAGTCGGGGCATGGTGCACTGAAGGGCGGCGCGTTGATCGCGCACGAGGTGCTGTCCGTCGCGCCCGTGGAGATGTTCGAGCAGGAGCCGGTGCTCCCGAACGAGACGCTCGAGGATGCGCAGCGGATCCCGATCTCGCACTATTACCCCCGATACATCGTGCGCGGCACGCTGCCCGGGATCTACGCGGGGTACTTCGATGTTGACTTTTACCGCGTCGACCTGGACCCGGGCGACGTGCTCTCGATGCGTGTGGTGCCGATGGTGCAGGAGTCGTCGCTGGATCCGATGCTGTCGCTGCTGCGCGAGCGCGATTCGGGAACCAACTACGGGCAGGTGTTCAAGTCGAATATCTATGGCACCTTCAGCGGCGCCTACCCCCCCGGCTCGCCTCTGCTGACCACGCGAGACGAAAGCGGACGCGTGATACACCTGAACACAGCCGTGAGTGAGTTCGTCGCGCAGCAGAGCATAACGCTCTATCTGCGTGTGACAACGCTCCAGGGGAGCAGGCATCGTGACTACGCCTTCGAGCTCATGCTGCTGCGTCCCTCGCTCGAGGGAGAGCGGAGCTGCGATGTCCAGAAGATCTTTCTGGACTTCGACGGCCATGATCTGAACGTGCGGGACACGTTCGGGTTCGGCTCGAATGCCAGCCTGTCGCCGATGCGCGACTTCCTTGGCGCGTGGGGCCTGACGCCTGACGACGAGGACGAGTTGCTCGACGGCGTCGTTGACAGGGTGACAGAGAATCTGGCGAGCGCGCTGGTCTCGTATCGCGGCGCGGAGATCCTCGTGCTCAACAGCAGGGATCACGCGGATCCCGGTGATGACCCGCTCACGACTCGTGTCGTCGTGGGTGGCACGAGACATGAGATCGGGCTGCATTCCTCGACGCAGGCGATAGGCCTTGCCCAATCGATCGATCCGGGGAACTTCGTGCACGACGAGGTGGCGGTCGTGCTGCTCGATTCGCTCAGCAGCGACTGCAGCGCCGAGGAGGCGTCGGATCCGGACCATCCGTGCACGATGCTGGAGCACGAGGCGTCGCTGGCCAACGTGGAGTACGCGCCGGGATTCTCACGTCTCGAGGGCGTGGCACGCGGGCTCGGCAACATCGTGAGTCACGAGCTCGCGCACCTGCTTGGCGCGTGGCACTCGGACCCCACCAATGGGCAGCGTCGGGTGATGGACTCGGGCTGGACGAGCCTGCGTGAGAACATCTATGGGGTTGGCCTCGACGGGATCCTCGGGAGCGAAGACGACCAGATACCCTCGTTCGAGAGCGACTCGTACGACCCGTCGAGCAGCATCCATCGGAAGTATCTGGGCTCCAGCGGAGTGCAGTTCGTCAGCGCACGATTGGCGAGCGCACTAGCGGACTCGAGCGACTCGTGCTCCGCGGATCTGAACGGTGATTCGCGGGTGGATGGCGCGGATCTGGGGATCCTGCTGGGCGCCTGGGGCGAGGGAGGGTGCCCGTACGACCTGAACAGCGATGCGCGGGTCGACACACACGAGCTGCGCATGGTGATCGAGCAGTGGGGCGTGTGCCCGTAGGAGCGTTCCCCACCCCCAGCGCGAGAGTGCAACTTCGTCCGGGTCTTTTATCGATTCCCGGCACGCGATGTGCTGGGACGATACTGGAGACCGATGTCGACGAACTCGGACACACCCATGCTGCGCCTGACGGGTTTCCATACGGACGCCTCGGCGCAGATGGTGCGCCATCGCGAGGCGTCCCGCCAGATCGAGCGGGAGAACCGGCGGGCGTCCGGAGCCATCGACACGCTGGACGAGCACGACGCGCGTGTGCTGTTCGCGACACGCGTGGCCTCATCACTCGAGGGCGGGAGGGCGGCGGTGCTGCGTCCCGAGAGTCGTGTCAGGCTGCGTCGTCTGGCCGTCCGGATGGGCATCCGCGATTTCGACGCGTCGCTTATCGTCGCGATCGTGCAGGACGCGGCCAGACGGGGCGAGGATCCGTCGTCCGAGAGGGCGCGATCGATGCTGGGCCTGCTGGGGCGAAGCGGGGCATCGAGAGGGCGGGATCTGATCTGGAGTGTCGTCGTCGCTGTGCTGCTCGGGGGTGTGCTGCTGCTGGCGCTGGTGCGCTGGGCCAGCGGGTGACGCGTCCGACGCCATGGTTTGACCAGATCCCATAAGCCGTGGCGGCGTCCATTTTGGGCCTGAATCTGGATATTCCGCTTTGTGAGGGTATCTGTTCGGGCTAGGATAGACTGTCTATATGAGGAGATGAGAGGGGATACCCGGACTACCGGCTAAGGAGCGACAAACGATGGATTCCATTCGAACCGGGCGTGTTATCGGAGCGATTGTGTGCCTGTGTGGCATGGGCATGATGGGGCTTGGTCTCCCTGAGGGGGGCGAGAGCAACAAGCGAGCCGATCTTGGGCTCAACGAGGAGCTCATCGACGGCGTCGCGTTCTGCACGATCCCCATCCACGATCACAAGCGCCAGGAGTGGGTCAACCCGCGTGCGCTCACGGTGATTAACGAGACCGAACCGAACGACACGATCGGGACGGCGAACCCGTTCACACTGAACGCGTCAGACGACGCCGTTGACATCAACGGCACGAACACAGCCAATGAGAACGACTATTTCTCCGTGCACCTGGAGAAGGGCGACATCCTCGGGCTCGCGGTGGTCCGCGACGGCGGCGTGTTTGATCCGATGATCACTATCTCGTACCCGGACTTCAGCGTGTTCATGCAGAATGATGACGGGATCGCCGGCATCTATCCGCTCTCGAACCCCCTGCCGGGCGGCAACGTCGGCACGGACTCGGACGCCTGCATCATCGCGCCGGAGACCGGCACGTACTACATGCGTGTGCACCCGTGGGTGAGTGGCGGCGGCGCGTTCTCCGAGGGCGATTACATTCTCAAGGCGCGCTGGTTCCGGAACGTGTTCGAGAGCAAGTCGATCGGATCCAAGCAGTTCATCTGGCTCGATTTCACGGGCCCGACCATCAACGCCGCCGCGTTGTTCGGTGGGAACCCGAGCGCGAATCTCTCCCCGCTGTCGTCGTTCATGACGAACTGGGGATTGTCGGGCGGGGACATGACAGCGCTCGTGAACAAGATCATGAGCACCATGGAGCTGAAGCTCGATGCCTTGGCGGCGGAGAACCCGAAGTTTGACTACACGCTTCGGAACTCCCACCAGCACGTGCTGATACCGGGCACACCCGACGTGACCCGCATGATCATCGGGGGGACGATAGCGGAGCTGGGCGTCTCGACGATCGGCATCGCGGAGTCCATCGACGCGGGGAATTTCTTCACGACCGAGACCGCGGTTCTGCTGCTCGACACGCTGAGCGATCCGAGCCCGGCGGCGCCCGTCTCGCTCAACAACGTGCCCCTTGGTGGGAGCGCGACGATGATTGACCTTGTCGGCACGGCGCTGGGCAACATGGCGGCGCACGAGATCGGCCACACCTTCGGTGGCTGGCACACCGAGCCGAACAACGCCAATCGATGCATCATGGACTCCGGCGCGGCGACCGTCTCGAACTTCAAGCAGAACTTCTTCGATGTTGGTCCCGACGGCACGTTCGGCACCGCCGATGACGTCAGCTCGGAGTTCATCACCGACGCCTTCGCGGCCGAGGGTGTCGGCACGACGCCGTTCTCGGAGGAGAACACGCAGACACGAATGGCGTACGCGATGAGCACTCCGGTCTGCGCCGCGAATCTGAACGGCGACGACGCCGTCGATGGTGCCGACCTGGGCCTCTTGCTTGGCAACTGGGGCAACCCGGGACCGACGGACTTCAGCGGTGACGGCACGACCAACGGTGTCGATCTCGGTCTGCTGCTTGGCAATTGGGGGCCTTGTTGAGTACGCGCCCATCGCTTGCTGGATATCAGATCCACACTCGTGCATCGGCCCGCTCGGCGAGAGAGTTCTCGCTGGCTTGTCATGCTGATGGATGGGCGCAAGCGAGGGCGAGGAACTCCCGATAACCACGGAGTGGCGTGCTAAAAGAAGATGTTCGTCTTGACACATAGGATACCGTGAGGCAGCGAGAGAGCTGTGGCTCATTTTTTGTAGAACAAGCGAGGAGAACAACAGGATGCGACTGAAGACATTTGGAACCGTGGTCGGAGCGGGCGCGTGCGCGATGGCCCTGGCAAGCGGCGCTGCTCTCGGCGACCCGAAGCAGGGATTGCCGACCGACTACCTGGTCACGCCGGAGGTCGATGGCGTCCCCTTCTGCACGATCCCGGTGCATCACCACAAGCGATCGAGCTGGACCAACAAGCGTGCTCTGACGGTGCTCAATGAGATCGAGAGCAACGACACGATCGCTACGGCGAACACGTTCGTCCTGACCGAGGTCGACAACGCGGTGAACATCCATGGCACGAACACCGCTAACGAGAACGACTACTTCAAGGTTGATCTGGAGAAGGGTGACATTCTGGGCCTTGCGGTCCTGCGTGACGGCGGCTCGTTCGATCCGATGATCACGGTGTACAACCCGGACCAGACCGTCCTGATGCGAAATGATGATGGCGTTGCCGGCATCTTTCCCCTTGCGAGCCCACTCCCTGGAGGTGTCGTCGGACAGGACTCGGACGCCTGCATCGTGATCCCAGAGACGGGCACGTACTTCATGCGCGTGCACCCGTGGGTGAGCGGCGCTGGGACGTTCTCCGAGGGCGACTATATCCTCCAGGCGCGCTGGTTCCGGAGCGTGTATGAGAGCCGCCCGCTGGGCGACAAGCAGTTCATCTGGGTCGATTTCACGGGACCGACCATCAACGCCGCGGCGTTGTTCGGTGGGAACCCGAGCGCGAATCTCTCCCCGTTGTCGTCGTTCCTGCCGAACTGGGGGCTTGGCCCTGGTGATATGAACGCTGTCGTGAACGCGATCATCACCAACATGGAGCAGAAGTTCGACGCGCTCGCCGTCGAGAATCCGCACTTTGACTACACGCTGCGCAATTCGCACCAGCACGTGCTGCTGCCGGGCACACCGGACATCACGAGAATCATCATCGGAGGCACGATCGCCGAGCTCGGCGTCTCGACGCTCGGCATCGCCGAGTCGATCGACCCGGGCAACTTCGACACGACGGAGACCGGTGTGGTCCTGCTCGATCTCTATAGCGCTCCGGCGCCGAACGTGAACTCGATCAACTCTCTTGTCATCGATCCGAGCTCCTCGATCATCGAGGCAATCGGGCAGGTGATCGGCCACACGGCTGCGCACGAGGCCGGGCACACATTCGGCGGCTGGCACACGAATAACTCTAACGGCACTCGCAACACCATGGACTCGGGCGGCACGACCATCCAGACGCGTGCCGGCGTCGGACCGGACGGCATCTTCGGCACGGCCGATGATCTCGGCCCCTCGTTCTTCGTTCCCGATTTCTACGCGAGCGAGGGTGTGGGCGTAACGCCATTCTCCGTGGAGAACACCGACGTCCGTATGGCGTATGCCATGAGCTCGTCTGTGTGCGGCGCCGATCTGAATGACGACAACGCCGTCGACGGAGCCGACCTGGGCCTCCTGCTCGGCAACTGGGGCAACCCCGGGACGACCGATTTCAATGGCGACGGCACCACCAATGGTGTCGATCTTGGCCTCCTGCTCGGCAACTGGGGCGATTGCTGAGCCGGATTTCGAACCCCTGACGTCATAAACACGAAACGACCTCCCCACCGCACGCACGGGCGTGTGGTGGGGAGTTTTTATGACCTTTCGTCTTGGGTGAATCTCGGGAGGCTCCGAGTGCGTAGACTCTGTGGGACATGGCTCGGAGGGGGTCGCTGCCGAATGGCATCGCTGAAGGGGTTGTGCATGACGACGCGAGCAGGTGTGGCGCTGATTGCAGGCGTGATGGCGGGTCTTGGGAGCAGCACGAGCGTCGGCATCGACAGGCCGGCGCACGAGACGGTGCCCTGGTGCACGCTGCCCGCGCCGAACTCATCAGACCCCACCCGACTGAGCCCGCTGCCGGGATCTATCAGCATCAACGAGGTCGAGCCGAACGACTCCTTCGAGAGCGCCACCGATGGTCGCATCTCGCACCTGGAGCCGAACATCAACGTGCTCGGAACGCTCGACGGCAACGAGGACGATTACGTCTTCGTCGAGCTGGTGCGCGGCGATGTGCTGGGTGTGGCGCTGCTCTCGGGTGATTTCGACAGCAGGGTCATGGTGCTCGATCCGAACAACAACATCCTGGTGTTCAACGACACGGGGTTCACCTTCTATCCTGAGGCCTCGCAGCTTCCGATCACGGCGTGGGAGACCGACGCGGGCGCCGCGATCGTGGCGCACACGACTGGTCGATACACGATCATCATCGACGCGTCGATCAATGACCCTTCCCCAAGTGGCACATACAACATGCAGCTCCGCCTGCGTCGCAACCCGCTCGAGACGGCCCCGGGCGGCACGAAGCACATCCTTTACATCGACTTCGACGGCGAGGCGATCATCCCCAGGAATCTGTTCGGGCTTGGCACGCCCGCCCTCGTCAATCTGATTCCGCTCGACGGATTCCTCGTCGACTGGGGCCTGACGCTCGATGATCGCGATCTGCTGATCGACAGTGTCGTGCAGCGTGTGGAGGAGAGCCTCGCGTTCGCGACGGGACCGAACGCGCTGGCGGCGTACGAGGTGCGCAACTCGCGCGACCATGCCGATCCGTTTGGTGTCGAGCCGAACGTCACACGATGCATCGTCGGCGGGACGATCTCGCAGACCGGTATCCAGACGATCGGCATCGCAGAGTCGATCGATCCTGGCAATCAGGAGACGAGCGAGACCTCGCTCGTGCTGCTCGATCTGCTGAGCGACCCCAACCCGGCCAACCCCAACTCGCTGAACAACTGGGAGCTCGCGCCCGGGTTCAGCAAGCCCGAGGCGATCGGTCGGGCGCTGGGGAACCTGGTCGTGCACGAGATCGGGCACACACTGGGCTGCTACCACACCGAGAATCTCAATCAGAGCCACTGCCTCATGGACGCGGGCGGCGGCTTCTTCTATCTGTCGTATTACCAGAGCGGGCCGGACTTCATCCTCGGGAACGAGGACGACAACGACACGAATTTCATCGTCGATCTGTACGCCAACGAGGGGATCGCACTGACGCCGGTCTCGCGTCAGTACACGAACGCGCGGGTCGGATTCGGGCTGACCGGTCCTCCGGCGCCGTGCTCGGCGGACTCGAACGACGACGCGATAGTCAACGGCATCGATCTGGGTGGGATCCTCTCCGCGTGGCGCCAGCCGGTGTTCCTTCTCGAGGACATCAACCAGGACAACGCTGTCGACGGTGGCGATCTCGGGCTGCTGATAGCCGGATGGGGGCAGCCCGGCCCGTCGGATCTCGACGGCGACGGCACGACCAACGGTGCCGATATGGGGTTGCTGATCAGCGCGTGGGGCATGCGCGGCAACGGTGAGTTCGACCTGAACATCGATGGCGCAGTAAACAGCGCCGACCTAGGCATCCTGCTTGCGCAGTGGGGCGTGTGTCCGTAGGCCCTGGAGCTATACCAGATCGTCGATGCGACGGCTCCACTCGAACTCGAGCGGCTCGAGTTCCTCGGTGAGCTGCGCGCGCTCCTCCGCGAGCGATGTGGCCTTCTGGTGATCTTGCCAGACCTCCGGAGTGCCCATCGACACGTCGATCTCTTTGATGCGCGTCTCGATACGCTCGATTCTCGATTCGAGCTTGTCCGTCGAGAGCAGCTCGAGCGCCGAGGACTTCTTGCCGGTCGCCCTGGGCTTCTGAGTGGCTTTCTTCGCTGCGGGCTGCCTGGGTTGCGGTGCTCGCGCACCGGGCTGCTGTCGTGCGGCCTTCTCGTGCCAGTCGGTGTACGAGGCGTGGTGGATGCTGGCGCCGCCCTCGCCATCGAGGACGATGAGCTGATCACAGACCGCGTCGAGCAGCGCGCGATCGTGCGAGATGAGGATGATCGCCCCCTCGTAGCCCGTGCCCTTCGAGAGCGCCTCCTCGAGACGCTCGGCGCTTGGGATGTCGAGGTGGTTGGTCGGCTCGTCGAGCACGAGCAGGTTCTTGCCCGAGGCGAGGATCGACGCGAGCAGGATGCGCGCCCGCTCGCCGCCAGAGAGCACACCGACGGGCTTGTCCTGCTCGTCGCCCGAGAAGAGGAACGCGCCGGCCAGGTCGCGTGTGCGCTGCTCGGACATGTCCACGTCGGGGTTCTCGCGCACGACGAGCTTCTGGATGGCGCGATAGGCGGGGATCTCAGGGTCGATCTCGGGCGGAAGCTGGTGGAAGTAGCCAACGTGCAGGTTCGATCCCAGCGAGGTGTGCCCGGAGTCGGGCGCCGCCTCGCCAAGGAGCGTGCGCACGAGCGTGGTCTTGCCGGCTCCGTTGGGGCCGATGATGCCCCAACGCTCGCCACGACCGATCTGGATGGAAAAGTCCTTGAAGAGCGTCTTCTGCCCGATCACCTCGTTGGACGCGGGATCGACGACGGGGTGCTGCTTCGTGATGTCGCGCGCGGTCAGGAGGATGTCGCCCGGGCGGGGTGCGCCGGGGAGCTCGAAGCGGAAGACGTCGAGCTCGACGGGTTTTTCCAGCGTGGAGTCTCGTCGAGCGCGATCGAGCTTGGACTGCCTGCCACGCGCCTCCTTGGCGCGCTGGCCCGTCTTGTACTTGCGTATGTACGCCTCCTCCTGCTTGAACTTCGTCTGCTGCTTCTCCCAGGCGCGCAGCATGGTGACGCGGCGCTCGGTGCGGAGCTCGCGAAACTTCTGGTAGTTGCCGGGATACTCGATGAGGCGCCCCTGCTCGACCTCGTAAATCGAGCGCACGACGTTGTCGAGCATGCGTCGATCGTGGGTGATCATGAGCACGGCGCCGCGGTACTCGTTGATCAGGAAGTCCTCGAGCCACTCGCGCCCCTCGATGTCGAGGTGGTTCGTCGGCTCGTCGAGCAGGAGCATGTCGGGCGAGCGCAGGAGCAGACGCGCCAGCGAGAGACGCGAGCGCTGCCCGCCCGAGAGGTGGCGGCACTCGAGGGCGAACTGCGCGTCGGTGAAGCCCAGCCCGTGGAGCGTGGCGTCGATGCGATGCCCGATGGCGTAGCCGCCGAGCGACTCGACGCGCTCCTCGAGCTGAGCCTGGCGTGCCATGAGCTTCTCGAGCGCCTCGCCCGAGGCGCTGGCCATCGTGTCGTAGAGCTTCTCCAGCTCGGCGTGGGTGTGATGGAGCTGCTCGAACGCCCCCTCGGCAGCGAGACGGAGCGTCTCGTCGGGATCGAGATCGTGGTCCTGGGTCAGGTGTCCGACGACCGAGCCGCGCGTGACGTTGACGGAGCCCGCGTCGGGCGTGAGCTGCCCGGCGAGCACTCTGACGAGCGTCGACTTGCCCGCGCCGTTGCGCCCGACGAGCCCGACACGCTGGCCAGGCTCGATCGAGAGCGTGGCGCCGTCGAGGATGACGTTCTCGCCGTAGGCGTGGCGGATGTTGGTGGCCTGGAGCAGCGGCATAGGGGCACCACTCTACAGCGTGCGGAGGCAAACAAACCGGGATACGAGGAATTGATCAGGCGTGACGCGGCGCGGTCATCTGGTCGCGCAGGCACTCGCGATAGCGCCCGTGGACGCCCAGCTGCGTGCGCTCGATGGAGTCGCAGAGCTTGATGACGCTGGGGAACTGGTCGGGGACGGCGCGGAGCTCGTCCATGACGACCTGCATGGGCTGGTCGTGGTTGCGGAAGAGTCGCTTGAAGGCCTGGCGGACACCCTCGATCTCCTGCGGGTCCCACCCGCGACGGACCATGGCGGTGGTGTTGACCTTGCGCGGCTCGGCGGGGTTGCCCTCGACGACGAGGAAGGGCGGAACGTCCTTGGAGATGCGCGCCAGCCCTCCGACGAACGAGAACTTGCCGACACTCGTGAAGTGATGGAGCCCCGCGCCGCCGGCGATGGTGGCGCCGAACTCGACGTGGGTGTGCCCGCCCAGGAGCACCTGGTTGGCGATGACGACCTGGTCCTCGATGACGCAGTCGTGCGCGATGTGCGCGCCGACCATGAGCAGGCAGTCGGAGCCGACGACGGTCTTACCGCCCCCCACCTCGGTGCCGCGATGCAGCGTGACGTGCTCGCGGAAGCGGTTACGATCGCCGATGATGAGCTCCGTCATGTCACCCTTGAACTTGAGATCCTGCGGCTCGGCGCCGATGACGGCGAAGGGGTAGATGACGTTCTCCGACCCGATGGTCGTCTTGCCCTCGATGGTGACGTGGTTGTGCAGGATGCACCCCTCGCCGATGGTGACATTGGTGCCGATGACGCAGTACGGTCCGACGCGCACCGACGGGTGGACGCACGCGTCGGGGTCGATGACCGCCGTGGGATGAACGCCGATGTGATTGCTCGTGGGCATAGTTACTCCTGCTCCGCGTCCACCATCATAAACTTCACATTGGCTTGTGCCACCAATTGTCCGTCTACGAACGCTCGGCACGCGACGTCCCCGAAGCGGCTCGTCGCGCGAAGCGCCTCGGTCTCCATGACGAGCTGGTCGCCGGGCGTGACGGGCTTGCGCAGCTTGACGTGGTCGAGGCTGAGCAGAATCGCGATTTTACCGGCCCTTTCGAGTTTCTGAGAGAGCATCAACCCCGCGAGCTGGCTCATCGCCTCGACGATGAGCACGCCAGGCATGATTGGGGAGCCGGGGTAGTGCCCCTGAAAAAAAGGCTCGTTTATAGAGACGTTCTTGATGCCGACAGCGCGCGAGTCGCCGTCGATCTCCAGCACGCGATCGACCAGCACCATGGGGTATCGGTGCGGGAGCAGATGCAGGACCTGCTTGGTGTCCATCGCCGGCTGCGCCAGCGCGTGCTGCTCGTTGCGACGATCCTGCTCGAGGATGGCCTTGGCCATCTGCTGGTTGAGCGAGTGCCCGGAGCGGCACGCGACAACGCGCGCGTTGATGGGTCGCCCCGCCAGCGCCAGGTCGCCGATCAGGTCGAGCAGCTTGTGACGCACGGGCTCGTCATCGAAGCGCAGCGCGTTCTCGACGGGCCCCTGCTCGCCGATGACGAGCATGTCCTTGGGGGTCAGGTGCGGGAACATGCCGCGTTCCTGCATCGCCTTTGCTTCTTCGAGGAGCGCGAACGTGCGCGCTGGCGCGATCTTCTCGACATAGGCCTTCGAATCGAGCGTGAACGCGTGGAGCTGTCGCTCGATGACTCTGGAATGGTCGTACTCGAGGTCGTAGAGGAGGTCGAGCCCCGAGCCGTTGTTCGGGTACGCCGCGATCATCGCGTCGTTCTCGCGGATGGTGATGGGCTCGGTGACGGTGATGGGGTCGCGAGATGCGCTCTGCTCCTCGAGCCCGACGCCGAGCATCGCGTTGACGTAGGGCGACGCCGAGCCGTCGCCCGCGGGCATCTCGGTGGCATCGACCTCGATGCGTGCGTTGTCGACCCCGAGGCCGGCCAGCGCGCTGAGGCAGTGCTCGACCATCTCGACGGAGGCCTCGCCCTGCTCGAGGGCGGTCCGTCGGGGTCGCTCGACCACGTTGTCGACGTGCGCCGGGATCGGTCCAGCGTCGGGGAGATCGGTGCGCACGAAGACCACGCCGGTGTTGGGCTCCGCCGGGCAGATCCTGGCGGTAGAAGCCTCACCAGAGAAGAGCCCGCGGCCGGTGATGGTCGCGACGGAGGCCAGCGTGTGTTGGTGGGTCGTGGCGGACATGGATACCTCGGTCAGACAGACGCGGATTTTAGTCCCCGGAGCGTCCCGATTGTATGAGGGCCTCGAGACGCTTGAGCGTGGACGGGAGTTTTCTGACACGAGCCATGATCGAGAAGTACTCCTTGCCACCCATCGCCGGGTAACCGAACCACGTTTCTCCTGCTGGGATATCGGACATCACCCCACTCTTTGCCCCAACACGGGCCCCGTCGCCTATGCGTACGTTGTCCGCGATGCCGGCCCCCCCGGCGATCGTGACACCGTCTCCGAGCACAACGGAGCCAGCCAGGGCGGCCTGTCCGCAGATCAGGCAGTGCTGCCCGACGCGGCAGCCGTGCCCGATCTGGACAAGGTTGTCGACCTTGGAGTGACGCCCGATAACCGTGTCCGAGAACTTCCCCCTATCGATGCAGGCGTTCGCCCCGATCTCGACGCCCTCCTCGATGCGCACGGCGCCGACGTGCGGGATCTTCTCGACGCCCGTGCCATCGGCGCGCGGATGGAAGCCGAAGCCCTCGGCTCCGATGACGGCCCCGGCGTGGATGGTGACATTGTCGTGGATGGTGCAGTTGTCGTAGACGACCACGTTCGGATGGCAGACCACGTTCGCGCCGAGTGAGACGTTCGCCCCGATGCGTGCGCCGGCGTGAAGCACCGCGCCCTTCCCCACGCTGGAGTGCGCGCCAACGCTGACGCTCGCGTCCACGCGCGAGTCGGGCGCGACGATCGCGTCGGGATGGATCGATGCGCCCGGATGGATGCCTTCGTCTGGAACGGAGTGCTCCGGGCGCAGGAACTCGAGCAGCTGCATCATGGCGCGATCGGCGTCGTCCACGACTATCAAGGCCGCGCCGGGACGCGTCGGCATGTCGGTCTCGAGCCCCCTGGTGATGATCGCGGCGCCGGCGTTGCTCTGCGCCCATCGCGACGCGTACTGCGCGTTGCGGATGAACGTCAGGTCGGTTGGCGAGGCGTCCTCCATGCCCGACATGCCAGAGAGTTGCACCTGGCCATCGCCCAGGAGGGTCGCGCCGAGGATCGACGCGAGTTGCTCGGCGGTGCGCGCACCGTCGGCGGTCATCACTTACCCGCGGCCCATTCGTTGTTCATCTTCGTGAGCAGCTCCTGCGAGATGTCCACGCTGTCGGCGGAGTAGAGGACGCGGCGCGAGATCATGAAGGAGCGGACCTGCTGCTCGTTGCCCTGCGGCGTGATCATGTTCTCGTCGGAGTTGAGCACGATGTCGTACCCGCGCTGGAGCGCCAGCTCCTGCACGGACTGATTGATCTTCTCGAAGAGCTCGGCGAAGGTCTGGGCGCGACGCTGCGCGATTAGCTGCTCGGAGAACTGCTTCTCGAGCTCGGCATCGAGAGCCAGACGCTGCGCCCGGATCTGCAGAGCCTCGTAGTTGCTCGAGCCCGGCACGGCGGCCTGGAGCTGGGCCTGGGCCTGCTCGAACGCGTCCGCCTTGACCTGCAACTCGCTCTGCTTCTCGTTGATGAAGGTCTGGAGTGCCTGCTCGCGTGCGGGGAGCTCGTCGAGATTGTTGATCACGGCTTCGAGATCGATCGTGGCGACGACGATCTGGCCCTGCGGGTGTGCGTCGGTCCTGCTGGTGGCGAGCGCCAGCATGGCGATCATCGCCCCCACGAGGACCAGGAACAGCGTTGTGTTGAGACGTTGCACGTCACGACCTCCTGGCTGGAGTTTGGAATCACTAGTTTCCACTCGTGCATGATACCCGCATATGGGTGCGCTGATGCGGGCGTGCGTTCGCTCCTCGTCAGAAGGGCAGATCGACGGAGAAGCTGAAGAGCTCCTCCTCGTCGGAGTCTTCCTTGGCGATGGGGAATCCGAAGTCGAACGCCAGCGGTGCCGGACCGAGCGCCGGGGCCCGTATACGCAGCCCGAAGCCGGCCGAGACTCGGTAGTCGTCGAAGCTGATGTCATCGAGGACGGTGCCGGAGTCGATGAAGCCGACGATCGAGAGCACCGGATCGTTGACTCCCGGGGCGACGGGGATCTCGCCGAACAACGGCTGCTCGTACTCGATGCCCGCGAAGAAGAGCCAGTTGCCCCCCACCGGGTCGGTGCCGAGCGTCAGTGTGTCGTTCCGGATTCCCTTGGGCGAGACGGTGCGGAAATCGAAGCCTCGGAACTGACGCCCGCCGAGGTAGAGGCGCTCATAGACGGGGGCCTCACCGCGCGGCAGGAGGTGGTCGACGCTCGTGCGGAGGGAGACCTTCGAGCGCCGCCCCAGCGCGTCCTCGTTGACGGTGAAGAACAGGCTCTGCGAGAACCCGACCTTAGAGAACGTGAAATCGCCGACGACCTGCTCGGCGGAGAGCGTTGTGCGGATCCCTCGCGACGGGCTCTGCTCCTCCCCGACGGGCACGGTCGTGCGCGACAAGCGGAGCGCGATGCCGTGGAAGATGTTCTGCTCCTGGACGGCGAAGACATCGACCGGCGCGATCGGGTCGATGTCGTTGAGCTCGACGGAGTTGGCGCGATAGGAGAGGGAGGCGACCCATCTGTCGCCCATGCGTCGTCCGAGCACGATCGTGCCGCCGCCACGATCCTCGTCGTATCGCTCGAAGATGCGTTGGCGGAACGAGAGCGCCCCGCGGAACGACAGGTCGGAGTCCCAGGCGGAAGGGTCGGAGAGCGCGATGGTGTACGCGGAGACCTCCGAGCCAGGCGAGACCGCCAGCGAGAACGTCTGCCCGCCGCCACGGAACGCCTCGCCTCGCAGCAGCTCACCGAAGGTCTCGGGGGTGTCGGAGATGTCGAAGTTCGTCTGGGAGATCGAGATGGAGCCGAAGACGCCGGCGTCGGAGTTGACGGCGGCTATGAACCCCACGTTGCCGGTCAGGTGCGTCTCCTCGACCTCGACGAGCACGTCTCTGAAGCCGGGATGCGACGGATCCTCCGGCTGGACGGTGACCCGGGCGGGGTTCTGCTGGTCGAAGAGGCGTGTGGCGCGAAGGCGGCGCTGCGTCTCCTCGAGCGCGCCGCGATCCAGCGGCATGCCGGGCAACACCTGCACGTGTCGACGGATCACGTTCTGCCGCGTCAGCGTGTTGCCCTGGATGATGACATCGCCCGTCCGGAATCGACGCCCCTCGCTGATGATCAGGAGCAGGTCGACCACGGGCTCGACCGTGTCACGCAGCTCGCGGGCACGCACCTGCATGTCGGCGTAGCCAAGCTCCCAGTAGGCCTCCTGCACCGTGCGGATGAGCTTCTGGATGTTCTGCATCGAGTAGACATCGCCACGCTTGATGGGGATGAGCCCTGCGAGCTGCTCGGGCGAGAAGACCAGGTCGTCGGCGCCGCCATCCTGGCTGTCGACGCGCTGTGCCGTGACGTTCCGCAGCGTGTACTGGGGACCCTCCTCGACGATGAACGTGATGATCGCCTCGCGCCCGTTGGGCGAGACACGGATGCTTCGATCCGCGCGGATGTCGAGGAACCCGCTGGCGCGGTACGTCTCGATGATGGTGGCGATGTCGTCCTCGATCTCGCTCTCGACGAGCGGGGCCTTGCGGAAGAGCGTCGCTCTGCGTGTGGTCAGCTTTGAGCGGAACTCGTTGAGAGGAAGGGTGTTGAAGCCCTCGAACCGAACTGCCGTCACCTTGACTCGCTCACCCTCGCGGATGCGGAAGATGACGTTGCCTCGCTCGACGAGCTCGCTCTCGTCGAGGATCACCTCCGCGGCGTAGAACCCGCGAGAGCGATAGAGCTCCTCAATGGACCGTCGCACCTTGCCGATCTGGAAGTCGTCGATCTGCACGCCGGCGCGCAGCCCAAGCCCCTCGACGATGTCGCGCAGGAGCTCGACGTCGAGCTGGCGATTGCCGGTGACCTGCACGTCACGGATGATGGGCGCCTCCTCGAGCGTGAAGACGAGCGTGACGGAGCCGTCCTGGTGCTGCTCGACGCGCGCCTCGATGGTTCGCGTCTTGCCCAGCCTGGAGAGGTTCACGATGTCCTGGGTGATGGTCTCCGAGCGGATGGGCTCGCCGGGAAGTGAGCGCAGCTGCATGCGCAGCAGCGACTCGTCGATGGTCTGTATGCCCTCGAATCGCACATCGCGGATAGGACGCCCCTCGTAGGCTGGCAGCGAGGTGTCCTGCGCGTGCGCGTCGCCAGACAGGGTGGTCCAGCAGCAGCAGATCGACGCCACCACCACGAGCCTGAGCAGCGCCATCACGCTCTCGTGAACAGACCCGCATCGATGTTGAGGACAGCGCTGTCTCACGGGGCGTGACGATACCCACGCGCTGCGTGTGTCACAACTTATACGCCACGGGCGCACCGTGAACGCGGGGTTGCTCGCCCTCCCGTCTGCGAGTAGTGTCTCGCCCCGACGCGACGAAGAATCGCGCGACACGACGACACGCACGGATGTGTGAGATGTTCCCGGAGTATCGAAGCGCACTGAAGAAGGCCACCATCGGAGTCATAGGGCTCGTGTGCGTGGTCGCGGCGTGCGCGATGCTCTGGGTCGCGATGACCCCCGAGCGTGCCTCGGGCACCCACACCTGGGTGCTCTTCTCGCTGCTGGGAATGTTCGTGCTGCCGCTGGTGATCGGCGCCATGCTGCTCCTGGAGCGATCACATCGCCACCACGACTCCGGGTCGCGCTCGACGCAACAGGATGTCGAGCCGAGCCGCTCGGCGCGTGCCCGCTGAGGCTCACTCCTGTGTGTCTGCACCCCTGGGCGTGAGGACCACCACACGCAGTCCCAGACGAGACGTCGGGTGCCATCGATCGACAGGAAGTTCCCACCAGAACAGCTCGTCGGAAGCGACGGGCACGAGGGTGGCGCTGGCGCTCTGTCGAAGCGACATGGTGGTGATCCGTTCAGATTGAAGCGTGTCGAGGATCGACACGAGCGACTCGAAGGAGTTGTCGACACGCAGGACGAGATCGACCCGCCCTTGCGCGGACGCGTCGGCACGCAGCACGATGGCGTCGAGATCGGCTCGCCCGATGAGCGAGGCGATCAGCGCTGTGGCGTCGTCGCTTGTCAGGAACACCTGCAATCGGTTGCGCGACGCCAGCTCCCAGGCGCGATCGATCGTCATGCCCAGAGGCATGTCGGGTGCCTCGAGACCCTGCGGACCGATGGCCACGAGTTCCTCTGCCGATCCCGGGCCCTCGCCCTCGGACTCACCGAGCGCGATCAGCGCTGAGCGTGGAGCGCTCCGTGCGGGCTCGGAGGGCATGGCTGATTCCAGCCGGGATTCGACGTCGGTCGCCTCGGCGAGTCCATCGCTCTCGAGCGCATCGATGGACTGATGCAGTGCCGCGTCGGCGCTGGGGGCGCTGGCGCGTCTGCCGAGCTGCTCGGGGTTGTCGAATGCGCTGGTGGCGTCGTCGGCGATCGCGAGCTGGTTCTCATCGGCGAAAGAGGCGAGGCCCTCGTCCTTGTGCTCGTCCATGTCTAACGCCGCAAGCTCTCGTGCGCTCTTGTTGAGCGACGTGTCGGCGCGCTCTCGGAGTGCGCCCGCCTGGTTCTGGTTCTCGGCGCTGGCGAGCGTGCTCTCGTCGGGCTGTGAAGGTGTCGGCTGCTGCATCAGCGATGGCCCGAGCACGATGCCCACGCCCACGGCGAGGAGGATCGCGGCAGCTGCTGTGAGGCGCGGGCCACCGATGCGCGCCAGCACGCCACGCTTGACGATGATCGGAGTTGCAACGAGCGCGTCGCGCTCGGCGGAGCGCATGGCGTCGCGCACGAGCCCCTGGGGGGCGATCGTCGTGCCGGGCTGCCCCCAGCGTCGCAGGTGCGCGCGATCGGCGCGGGCGCCATCAACAAACCGCTTGAGCTCGGGATCGGAGGCGAGGGTCGCCTCGAGCCTGCGCGCGCTCTGGTCGTCGAGCTCGCCCTCGATGTACGCCAGGATGTCGTGCTCTCGCAGGTGGTCGTCCATGGGAGGTCTCACTCCATTTCCGATGCGGGTGCGGCGTCGGGCGAGCGCGACTCGATGCGCTCTCGCAGGGTCGCTCGGGCGCGAAAGAGGCGGCTCTTGACGGTGCCGAGCGGGATATCGAGCACCTCGGCGATCTGCCCGTAGTCGAGGTCTCGCACATCGCGGAGGATGAGCAGGGCCCGCGACTCCGGATCAAGATCCTGCATCGCCTGGCGCAACACCTGTTGCATCTGATCGTGTTCGACGCGCGAGGGACCCGAGAGTTCCGTGGATTGCTCGAGTCCCATCCCGAGCGTGGTCTCGCCCTCGGAGGAGGTTCCCGGACTGTCCAGCGAGGCGTGGCGACGCAGGCGCTGGCGTCGTCGATGCGTCAGGCAGTGGTTCATGGCGATCCTGGTGAGCCAGGTCGAGAATTTCGCACGCCCGTCGAAACTCGAGAGGGCCTCGATGGCCTTGACCAGGACGTCCTGGGATAGGTCGCGGGCGTCCTCGGCGTGCCCGCACATCCGCAAACACATGGCGAAGACAAGATCCGCGTGTCGGTTGAGCAGGTCCTCGAGGGCCCCCTGATCGCCTCCCTGCGCCCTCCTAACCAGACGCTCGAGCGCCTCGTCGGACGACGCCTCGGGCATCGGCTCCGTTGGACGATGTGCGTCCCTGGCGTCAGGAGGCGCGATCTTGTCTTGATGTTGTTCCCGCTCGGGGCTCACTGCTCGTCTCTCCGGATGCGGTCTCGTCTGACGGGAGCGTGTTGTCCATGTGGGGTAGGATCAGTGTTGCATCGTCGCATGGGGGGTGATGCATTCACACGCGGAATGGCCAAAGAGACCACAATACACGCTATGACCCAGGATTCCTCCGTTTCTGATACCTACGTCTCGCCTCTGGGCTCACGCTTCGCGTCCAAGCAGATGCAAGCCATCTGGTCGCCCAGGCGGAAGTTCTCGTCCTGGCGGCGTCTGTGGCTGGCGCTGGCCAGCGCCCAGAAGCAGCTGGGGCTTGGCATCTCGCAGGAGCAGCTCGACCAGCTCGAGGCTCACCTGGAGATCACTCAGAAGGAACTCGAGCGAGCCGGCGAGTACGAGAGGGATCTCCGCCACGACGTGATGGCGCACATCCACGCGCTGGGCGAGGTGGCTCCGGAGGCGCGCCCGATCATCCATCTTGGGGCGACGAGCCAGTTCGTCAACTGCAACACTGAGCTCATGCAGCTGCGTGACGCGCTGGACCTGGTGTGCGTCAAAACAGCACGCGTGATCGACGCGCTCGCCGACTTCGCCATCGCGTGGCGGGATCTGCCGGCGCTGGCGTTCACACATTTCCAGCCGGCGCAGCCGACAACGATGGGGCGTCGCGGGGCGGGGTGGGCCTACGACCTGGTGCTGTGCCTGGAGCGCCTGGAGCGCACCCGCGACGACATACGCCTGCGTTCGATCAAGGGCGCCACCGGCACACAGGCGTCATTTCTGGCGCTCTTCGATGGCGACGCCTCGAAGGTAGACCGGCTCGACGAGTTGGTCGTCGAGCAGCTGGGTTGGGAGGCGGGCCAGCGCTACGAGCTGACGAACCAGACGTACCCGCGCGTGGTCGACTCGCACGCCATGCTGGAGCTGGCGTCGACGTCCGCGGCGTGCCACAAGATCGCCTCGGACATACGCCTGCTCTCGCATCGCAAGGAGCTCGACGAGCCCTTCGGGAGCGCACAGATCGGCTCGAGCGCGATGCCGTACAAACGCAACCCGATGCGCTGCGAGCGTGCGTGCGGGCTGGCGCGCTTCGTGATCGCGACCGCGACGAGCGCGCCGCAGACCGCCTCGGTGCAGTGGCTGGAACGCACGCTCGACGACTCGTCGAATCGACGCCTGGTCCTGCCCGAGTGCTGCATGGCGCTCGACGCGGTGCTGGATCTCCTCCACGGCGTGGCCAGCGGGCTGGAGGTGCACACCGCGACGGTACGCGCCAACGTGCTCGACGAGCTGCCCTTCATGGTCAGCGAGAACCTGATGATGGAGGCGGTGAAACTCGGGAGGGACCGCCAGGAGGTGCACGAGGCGATCCGACGACACTCGCAGGCGGCGGGACGGGTCGTCAAGGACGAGGCAAAACCGAACGATCTGCTCGATCGCCTGCGTAACGAGGAGTTGCTGAAGGGTGTGGACATCGAATCGCTGATGGATCCGATGGACTACGTCGGCATGGCGCCGGCGCAGGTCGACCGGTTCGTCGAGCGTGTCGTGGCACCGATCCGATCGCGATACAGCGACGACCTGACTCCAGCCGAGGAGCCGCGTGTCTGACGCAACGGACGAGCGAGTGGTCGGTGCGTCGACGCGAGTGAGCAGGGCCTGACCGATGGTCGAGGCGATGCTCATCCTGGCGCTCGGGGTGGTGTGCCTCATCGCGGGTGGCGACGTGCTCATCCGCGGTGCCACGCGTCTGGCAGGGCGTCTGGGCGTGCCCACCTACATCGTTGGGCTCACGGTCGTGGCGTTCGGCACGTCGGCGCCGGAGCTGGCACTGAACATCATCGCCGCCTCGGGCGGCAACACCGGGCTGAGCTTCGGCAACATCGTGGGCTCGAACATCGCGAACATTGGGCTGATCCTCGGGCTCTCGGCGCTGATACGCCCGATGCGCGTGCACGCATCGATCATCCGACGAGAGATGCCGCTGATGATGCTGGCCACGCTCGCGCTCGTGGGAATGCTCTACCTTCCGCCCGACATAGCGGGAGCCAGCGGGGTGACACGGATCGACGGTCTCGTGCTGCTCGTGGGATTCGTGCTGTTCTGCTGGATGCTCTATCGCACCGCGGTGGCGCAGGGGCCGTCGGCGGCGATGCTGCTGACCGACCCGCAGGCGCTCGAGGAGGCGGTGGAGGAGGCGTCGATCCCGCTGTCGCTGGTGCTGTGCGTGCTCGGGGCAATAGGACTGGCCGGCGGCGGCAAGCTGGCCGAGTCCGGCGCGGTGCAGGCGGCACAGTGGATGGGCATGTCGGACGAGCTGATCGGGCTGACAATCGTCGCGATCGCCACGAGTCTGCCCGAGCTTGCGGCGTCGCTGACAGCGGCGGTGCGTCGCCAGAGCGACCTGGCGGTGGGCAACATCGTGGGCTCGAACATCTTCAACATCCTGCTGGTGATGGGCGCCACCTCGCTCGTGGAGCCCGTGCGGCTGCCCGCGCAGAGCGCCATCGCGCTGGTGTCGATGGTCGTGCTGAGTTTGCTGCTGTGGCCACTGTCGGTCACGCAGGACCGACGTGTCAGCCGCGTCGAGGGATCTGTGCTGCTGACTCTCTACGTCGCGACGCTCACGCTGAGCGTGTGGGAGGCGATGCGCCACTCCGCGGGGTGAAGACGCGCACGAAAACCGCTCGCACATCGTGAGACATGCGAGCGGTGCTTCACGTCGGAATCGAGTGTAGGGGTAGGTACTTTCCCTCTTACCTGCCCAAGAACAAATCTGGACTCAACGCCCCTTTGCGGTTTCCCGACGGTGTCTTCTCGATTGTTGGTGCGCCTATTCCTGACTCCCACGAGCGCTGGCATCGTGCATGGCGGAGGCGGAGCGACCCGAGACGCGGCGCACGCGACAGGCGTGTCCGCACGAGTCATCACCACCCCCCAAGGTGCGCGATGTTTCGCAACTCTCTCCAGCGTGTTGTCGTCGGGTTCCCTATGCGCAAGTTCCCGACTCGATCCCCGATACTAGTGACTTCTGGTTCCCATGCAAGGAATGATTTCGATTTTCCAGCCCCACGATTCCCTTGTTATCACACCCAGCCAGCTGGAATCAATCGGGCACCATCACGAGCCCGGAGGACTGGAGACGCGACTGGCCGCTCGCGGTGTGCTCTCGCAGCCCCATGCCATTGAACAGGTTGTGGGGGTACTTCACACGGAGCTCCTCGAGACGCTGGCTCATGCGTCCGCTCTGGGGGTCGTAGTCTCGGAGGGTGAAGACACCGATGGTGACCATCGAGCGTGAGACACCGTGGTGGTAGTAGGCCTCCTCGCCCTGCTGACGCAGCTCCAGGGCCGCGTCCTCGGCGGCCCGCATGGACTCGAGCCTGTTCCTGCTCTCGTACACCCCAACCTGGAGCGTGAAGAGTGTGCCCTCACCGAAGGCCGTCCGGGCGCTCACCAGCGCGATCTCCGGGTAGCGACCGTCCGATGCCTGCTTCCTGTGGAGGAAGAAGGCGGCCTCAAAGAGCTTCGCGTCCCCCTGCCCCATCGAGCGGAGCCTCTCAAGGTCGGAGATCGCGCGAGAGGATTGCGGGTCGTCGTATCGACCGAAGAGCACGGCGGCGCCCGTGTCCCGGGGCTCGACGAAGACCCTGTCGAGTTGCCACTCGAGCATCAGGATCTGCGCGAACCGGGACGCACGCTCGACCGAGTCGGCACCGGAGAAGGAGCGAAGGAAGATGCTCCACGACCCCGAGACATCGGCTCCTGCGGCGTCCGAGGTCAGGTTTGTGTTATCCCTTGAAGACGACGAACACGACACTCCGATAGGAGTTGTGGTCACGGCGAGCAGGCAGGTCGCCACTCGAAAAAGTTCGGATTTTGTTCGTGTCGCCATCATGATTCTGTCGATGATACACCTCACGACACGTTTCCTGTTGGAGCATCCGGGCTGGCACGCGTGACCCCGATTCGTCCTCATCGGCCACTCTCCCGGAGTGGACGCTGATTCTCCCCCCTGGTTGGTTCGTTCCCTCACTCTTCCGGTTCCACTCCCCCAACATCGAGCACAGAAAAACACAATGGCAGAGATCACGAACATCCAATCGCATCGCCTGGCCTCGCAATCGGCCCAACGTGTCGACTCGACGCGGGTGAACGGTCAGGCGGACTCCTCCCGGGAGGATGCCCGGGCCTCGCGCGTCGGATCCGACCGGGTGGAGCTCTCGGAGCACTCCCGCTACCTGAGCCAGCTGCGAGCGGCTGAGATCCGCACCGACATGGTCTACAACGCGCGCAGCGAGATAGCCGGCGATGCCTATCTGACCGACGCCCGCATCGAGGGCACGATCGACGAGCTCGCACGCGACCTGGATCTGCTCGCGTAACCCCGAGCTCTCGTCCCGCAATCAGAATCCGTTTTCAGAGTCCTGGGGTGTCGTTGTCCCGTTCTCGATCGGCGTGGCGGGCGATGGTCCGGATCGTCGCTCGATGATGAACCGATCGTCGAGCAGGCGACCGGAGGGCGTAACGAACGTCGCGTTGAGCGTGATCGGCGCGTTCGTGATGCGACGCGGCGCCTCGAGATAGAGACGGTAGGTGCGCGTGGCGCTGTCGTAATACCGGACGGAGTTGTCCTGTGGATCGAGCATGTCGATCGTCGCCCGGTAGACGTTCTCCTCGAGCTCGCTGGACGGCTGCAGCCCTGTCCGTGAGCCCTGCACGAGCTCGAACTGGAGCGTGCCCAACGCCTTGGTGGGATGCCCCCAGGCGTCGAAGAGCTCGATGTGGACGTCGATGACGATCGTCTGATCGACGTCGTTCCGCGTGTTCGATCTGACCTCGCGTGTCAGAGGGTGGATCCGGACCGACATAGGGCGAAAGACGCCGTGATCGAGCGACTCATCCCCCGTTGAGACCGGCGTTGCCGTGCGTGATTGCACCTTGCACCCGCCTGCACAGAGCGCCCCCACGAGGCACCCCATTCGGAGCGCCGAGACCCACGCCGATCGCCTGGAAGCGGAGTGCATACGCAAGGATATATCGTCGGGTCCGTCGCGTGTGACTCACCAGAACCGAAGCAGCACGAGCCCGAGGATCACGATCACGACGACAACCACGACCACCACTCTCATGGAGCCGGGAGGTGAGGAGCGGTCGGACAGGTCACGCAGGCACGACGGGCACACGCTCGCCTCGTCGTAGACCTCCGACCCGCAGGCGGGGCACACGGTGGTCTCCCTCGAGAATCGCACCAGATCCTCCGGACTGGGCCCCTCGTCGCGCGCCTCGTGAAGGTCGTCGTGCATGGTCGATCGTCAGGCGGATGCGCCCTCGCTGAGGCGCAGCTCGACGCGCTGCAGCGCGACACCCCCGCGCCTGGCCAGCTCATCGATCAGCGGCTGACGCAACGCGCGTTTGAGTGTGTACAGCGTGGCGCTGCTGTCGACACCGACCGTCAGCACCGCCCGCTGGTAGCGCAGCAGCGTCGTGCGCTCGAGCACCGCGTCGGGGCACAGCTCCTCCCACGCCTCTCCGAGGCGTCCGAGCTGGCGCTGCGAGAGCACGTCGAGCTGGCGCGCTTCCTGGAACGAGGCCCTCATGCTCTTGTCGGGGTGCGTGCGGACACGGCGCGATCGGAGGGATTCGAGCCGATCTCGAAGAGCGCGCGTGTACGAATCGCGGTCGCGTGGCATGCGTGCATGGTATCGGTGTGCGCACAAAAAAACGCGGGCCCGGGGACGACGCCGCGTTCTTGCATCAGTGTGTGTTTGTGATGAGCCGCTTCACAGCGGGTCATCCGTTTCGCCCCTCGCGAGGCAGAGGTCGCACCCGGGTTTCGCGCGCGAACCCGGATCCTTCCGTGATCATCCCGTCACATCAGCAAGCCGTGCCTGCAGCCGATACGCCTTCGCTCAGGGAGGAGATACGCATGACGTGTGTCGATTCCGGCGAAGGAGAGTAAACCGCCGAATATGCGATCCCTGGGGTCTGGTATATCTGCTGCCGACGTCCCCGACGTCAGCGTGGCCTCCCAAATTGAAACCGGACTCTCACTCCTCTCAGACCCAGGGACACTCCCTAGGTCTGGGTGTATTTGAGCGACATTCGGGGCCCGATGCAACGAGTTTGTCCAGATTCGGCTGGGTTTTTTCCTCGATTGGAAGCAACCGCGTCCCGCGTCCGAGAATCGCGCTCGGAGAGGAGAGATCGGCGACGTCGATTACTGGCCCTGGGTGTCGATCACGATCGTGGTGCCCCCGACCTCCAGGAGGATGCGTCGATCGAGGATGTGGATCCCGGTCGGCTGGGCGACCAGCGAGACGTTGCGCTCCTCGAGGAGCATCGCGCTCTGAGAGTCGAAGACGGACAGACGGAACCACTGCGTGCGTCGAACGCTCTCGATGGGCTCCTGCGTGATGACCACGAACGAGGACTGCCCGTACGCCGCCGGCACCTGCTCGCGCTCGTCCGGGGACGCGTTGGCTCCCTTGAGCCTGCCCCTGTGATCGAACAGCAGCGTGCCAAGATGCGTGGAGAAGGCGGCGGCGTCTCCGAGCAACGCCACACGCAACGGGAGATTCTGATTCGCGAACCCGTCGAAGCGGTTCTGCGTGTCGAGCGCACCAAGCGTTGGTGTGCCGGTCTCGGCATCGATCTGACGCAGCTCGCCCGTGCTCGAGAGCGTGATCAGTCTGCCCGGGAAGGACCACGCGTCGCGTGTGTCCGTGCCCACGATGCCACGGACCTCCCACGTGCTGACCCCACGGATGGGATCCCACGAGGAGATCGATTGCTGCGATCCGACGATCAGCTCTCGCTCGCTGGACTCGCGCATCCAGGAGACGGGACCAGCGCGTGTCTCGAGGCGATGGCTGACGACGCCGTCGCGCAAGGTGACGACAAGCACCAGATCCGTCGGCTCGCCCTGCTCGTTCGAAGCCTGGCCGGCGATGGCGACGCTGTCCTCGATGGTGACGATGTCGAAGACGCTCTCGAGGAGCTCCTGCTTCCAGAGCACCCCGCCGGTCTCCAGATCGATGGCCCAGACAAGCCCGCCTCGCTCCGCGAGGACGCCAACGCGTGGCGTCGACACGATGAGTGTTTCCCGGATCGATGCGGGCGCGCCCGAGGGCAGACGCACGTGGAGCCGGTCGCCCGGCTCCGGTATTCGCACGTCCTGCGGGCGTCGTGGCGGCTCGCTGCTCCAGATCGTGGAGGCGTTCTGAGCATCAAGCATCTCGAGCGTGCGACCCAGCTCTCCGAACCGGCTGATGAGCACACGGCGCTCGTCGAGCCACACGAGAACGTCGGTGATCGCGCGATCGATCATCCAGCGCTGGCGCAGCCCACCGGACGGATCGATCTCCCAGAGCGCCATCTCGCTCTGCGAGCCCATGATCGCGCTGTCCGTGACACGCTGGCGTTCCATCTCGACGATCGGTTCCTCGATCAGCCAGCCCTCGAGCGAGGTGATGGTCGGGTGCTCGGGAATCGCGCCGATCCTCGGGCGTCTCGCGATGCGAATCGAGTCCTTGAGCTGGGTCAGTCGCTGGTCGAGCGTGAGCGTGCCGCCGGATGTTGCCAGCCGCATCGACGGCTCGATCAGAGCGAGCTTCTCGAGATGCTCGATGGCCGCGCTGGTGCGCTCGTGCTCCTCGAGCAGGTTGACGAGCGTGGAGACCTGCGGCGCGAACCACTCCTGCGATGTGCTGCGCGTCTCGATCGCCACGCTCAGGGCGGACTCGAGCGAGGCGATGGCGCTGCGTGGTCTGGCATTATCGATGGCTCGCCGGGCCAGCTCACCCCACGCGCGCGCCGACGCGCCCGAGAGCGGGAACTGACGCGCGAAGAGCTCGACCCGCTCGTCGTCGATCGCGTCGAAGCCACGTGCGAGCCTCGCCTGCGCGCTGGCGTCGTACGGCGCGTAGAGCTCGATGCCGTAGAGCCTCACGAGGTCGGTCACCCTCCGGGTCGCCTCGCGCCACGCGCTGTGCGCCAGCTCGTGATGCATGTAGAGCGCCTCGCTGAGCTGCCTCGACTCGAGGACCCGCTGGTAGAGCTCCAGCGCGAGCTCGGGCTCGGAGACGCGCTCGTGGAACGAGCCCCTGGCGAACAACGCCGTGACCCGCTGCTCGCTCGAGCTCGCGAGCCGGTCGAGACGCTCGAATAGCGCGATGCGTGTCTCGTGCGAGAGCGCCGGCGCGCGCCTCGATGTGGCGTCGGGCTCGGGCTGGCTGCGGACCATCTCCAGCACGGCGTCGAAGAGCGACCGACGCACGACCTGGTTCGTTCGCCCTAGCGGATCCTGCTCGATCGCGTCCAGGGCAAGGTCGACCGCGTTGAGGATCCGGTCGTGTCGCCCGTCCTCGAAGGCGAGTCTCGCGTACGTTGACGCGGGCGAGGGATCGGACGGGTTCTCGCGCATGCGCTCGAGCAGCAGGCGCTCGGCCACATCCCAGAGCAGATAGCTGTGCAGGTGATCGACATCCGTCACGATGATCTGGCTGGGCGTGATCAGCACGTTGCCGGAGTGCTCCAGGGGGATCATCTCGGGCGGCGACTCCTGGCTCAGAGGGAGCACGAACAGACCGAAGGCCTGCGGCAGCACCAGCGCGTCGTTCCCGCGCGCCATGCGTCCGACGAACACCTCGTCCTGCGGAGGCACGAGCACCTCGACCTCCTGCGTGGACGGATCGGGCGAGGCGAGATTCAATGAGGTCAGCGAGGACTCGCCGACGCCCAGGAGCGTGTCGTCGTGCAGGTCGAGATATCGCGGGGCACCCATCGACTGCGCGGGGCGTGACCACGCCAGCGAGCCGTCGCGCGTCTCCAGGGCGAGCAGTCGCTCCTCATCGGGCGAGAGCGTGTAGAGGATCTCATCGTGCACGATCGGCGCGGGCATCTGCCAGGGCGCACGAATCGAGTTGACCTGGCTGTCGTTGCTCTCGAGGCGCACCCAGCGGATCCTCCCGGTCTCGATCTCGATCGATGAGACCGAGCCAAGGCGCTCGACGCGATACGCGATGCCCTGATCGATGGTCATCTGCTGCGCGGGCAGGTACTGCTGCCCGTACGGAAGCGAGCCCGAGCTGCACACGGGCTCGACCCAGCGGAGGCGACCGGTGTCGGGATCGAAGCCCGCCATGAGCATGCTCAGCAGACGACGCTGCCTGATCTGCTTGACGAACGAGACCACAAGCGTGTCCTCGAAGAGACGGACCGGGCCGCGCACCGAGGCGTCCTCGAGCAGCTGGTGCATGGTCGTGGGGTCGACACGCCACAGCAAACGTCCGTTCTCGGGGTCGAACGACGAGAGTGTCGACGATGGTGTGCGCGTGCCCTCCGTGGCGATGCCCTCGGCCACGATGATGCGGCTCTCGTCGATCGCCAGCGAGCAGAGGTCTTCGAGGCTCGGCCCGATCTGACGGGTGAACTCGGAGCGCAGGTCCTCGACCCGGAGGGAGGAGAGCGACTCCTCCCAGATGGTGTCGAGCGTGAACCGATCGAGCGCCCGCAGCACGATGCCGTCGTACACGAAGAGCGTCTCACCCAGCAGCGATGGGACGACGAACTGATCCTGTGAGTTTCGCGCGCGCTGGCTGGCGCGCTGCTGGCGTGTCAGCGCCTCGGCGCCGGGCGGCGGCTCGAGGGTGCGGAGCGTCAGCGCCTTGGATCGCAGCGGGGTGGAGACAAGGCTCGAGAGCTCCACGTCCTCGAATGAATCGAGCGGCGATCGCCCGCGTGCCAGCGGTGGGGTATCCATCACCATCCGATCGATCGCTTCCAGGGAGGCCTCCCGTCTCCACCGGTGGCACAGACGCTCGAAGGAGGGCGCGTCGTCCATGTACTCGAGCAGGAGCGACGCGAGCATCGCGGCGTCGCGTCCCCCGACGCCATCCCGATCGGGATGGCGATCGAGCTGCTCGAGGATGAGACGTGCGCCGTGGAAGCGTGCGCGCTCCATGGCTCGCTGCGCCACACGCAGCGTCGCCTCGAATCCCGATGTGGTCAGCAGGTACGACTGCTCCACGTCGCTGTCGCGGTTGCTCTCGAGCAGCCTGCGCGCGTCGGCCTCGTACTCCTCGCGATAGGCCTCGAGCAGGCGATCGTTCCCGAGCAGCTTCTCATGGATGGCGGTGCGAACCGAGACGTAGAGCGCAGGAGAGCTCGCGGAGGGCACCAGCCGGTTGGCGTCGTCGTTGAGATGCGCCTGGAGGACAGACGCCGCCTCACGCAGATTCCCGGCGCGCACGAGGTCGTCGACTCTCGAGAGGCTCTCGCTGGCGGCCGGCGAGTCGTTGACGTAGACGGGACTCGTGCCCTGCGCGCGCGCGACGAGTGCCGTGTGCACCGCGGCTTGAGCGCACGCGATCACGAGGAGCGTCCGAATTATCAAGATTGGGTTGCGTGCGGTGCGTGGCATGCTCAGATGTTGTTATCGGCTTGATGGCGTCGGGATTCAAGCTGAACGCTTTGTGAGGGCTGACGAGAGCCCGCGATTGTCCCCGCGACGCCAAGGGGATGAATCGATCTGACGCTCCTGACGATACGCACACGGTGCTCCGAGAGTTTTCGCGGCCCGAGGATGTTGTGATGGATCCATCGAACGCACGTGACGAGTGTCGCGCCCTCGACTCAGGGCGTCGGGTCCTCCCGGGAGGGTTGGCGTCGTGCCTCCAGGACAGAGCGTCACGCGTGACGCTGCTGCTGGCAGGAATCTGCCTGCTGGGTATCTACGACCTGATGCACACGCTCGTGTACATCAGGACGACAGGGATGGTCGAGCTCAACCCGCTGGCTCGCTACATGATCGAGACTGGCGGCGTGCGTCAGCTGGTCCTTTTCAAGCTGCTCTCGCTCTCGCTGAGCTGCGGCATCCTCTACATGCTGCGCCGGACACGCGCGTCCGAGCTGTGCGCCTACGTCGGGCTCGGGGTCATGGTCGTGCTGACGCTGTACTGGTTCGTGTACAACGGGCAGTTCGTCCAGCTCGCCGAGGTGTGGCAGAACGCCGCACCCACCCATGACCCGCGATGGGTGCGCGTGTACTGAGCTGACTCTTCGCGATCACGTCGTCTGCGTGGCTCGCTCCAGGTGGCCCCCCCGGACCTTTGTCATACGCACCGCGTGCCAGAGCGCCGCGCGCATGCTCGATGCGTCGGCCTTGTTCTGCCCTGCTATGTCGAAGCCCGTGCCGTGATCCGGGCTCGTGCGCACGATCGGCAATCCGACCGTGACGTTCACCGCGTTCTTCCAGGCGAGGAGCTTGATAGGAATCAGCCCCTGGTCGTGGTACATCGCGACCACGAGATCGAACTTCCCATCGAGCGCGCTGTTGAAGATGGTGTCGGAGGGGTACGGGCCGTGCGCGTCGATGCCCGCGTCCCTGGCGAGCCTGATGGCGGGCACGATGAGGCGCTCCTCCTCGTCGCCGAAGAGCCCGCCCTCGCCGGCGTGCGGGTTGAGCCCGCAGACCGCCACGCGTGGTCGCTCGATGCCCATCTCGACGCACGCCTGGCTGCCCAGATCGATCGGCTCGAAGACGCGTCCGATCGTCAGCACGTTGCGGATCTCGTTGAGCCCGATGTGCGCCGTCGCCAGGATCACACGCAGCCTCGGCGAGACGAACATCATCGCGTGGCGTCGCGAGCGGAATCGTGTCGCCAGCAGCTCGGTGTGCCCGGGGTACTTGCCCCTGCCCGCCATGTCCCATGATCGCTTCGAGATCGGCGCGGTCACGATGGCATCGGCGCGGAGCGGGTCGTTCTCCGGGCGCTTGGCGTCCTCGATGCAGTGCTCGACGAACGCGAACGAGGCGATGCCCCCCTGGCGTGTCGGGCGCGGCCCGCGCGTCGTGTACCCGGGAGCTGTCTCCAGGCCGAACTCGTCGTAATCGAGGATCACAACACCGGAGACGGCGCCCATCGCGGCGGGCGAGTCGTGCTGCACGCGCCACCAGTACGGCTCGATCTCGGCGAGGTCGGCGGCGAACTGCATCGCCTCGGCGCTGCCCCTGATAAGGAACCTCGCCGACGCCCTGAGCTGGGGATCGTCCAGCGCTTTGACCACCACCTCGGGTCCGATACCGAGCGGGTCGCCCATGCTCACGCTGATCGTGGGCTTGGTGGTTGATTCGGGATGTCGATCGCCTGAAGCTCCCATGGGTGTATTCTAGGCGTGGATCGACTGAAAGCACGGGAATCGGGATCCCAAGAAGTCTCCGGGCGCACATTTCTGATGGCTCGCGTGCGCCGGGGAGACGACCCATGACCGCCGCTACGATGCAGGACGAGACGATGGCGAACACGATGTACAAGCACGAGCCCGTGGTCGACACCGACGCCGATTCGGGCGAGCGGACGTACGCGCTGTTCAACCACCTGATCGGAATGATGAGCATCTTCGACGCGGTGGGTGTCATGAGCATCGTCGGCACGCTGGTGATGTGGCTGATCCGCAAGAACGACTCGCCGTTCCTCGACGATCACGGTCGCGAGGCGATGAACTTCCAGCTGAGCCTGCTGCTGTTCGCGTTCGTGTCGTTCGGCATCCTGATCCCGGTGCTGTACGTGCTGCGCATCATCGGCTGTGTGCGGGGCGCGATCGCCGCCAACCGAGGCGAGTTCTACAGGTACCCGTGCTGCATTCGCTTCATCAGCCAGAACTCCGTGCACGTGGTGGTTGTGAACGAGCCCGGGAAGGCCTAGATCGGTACACTCTGGGCGTGAGTCCACTCCTCCAGACGCACAATCTGGTCAAGCGATATTCCGGGAGAACCGTGGTCGACGGCGTGTCGTTCGATGTCGACGCCTCCGAGATCGTCGGGCTGCTCGGACGTAACGGCGCGGGCAAGACGACCTCGTTCCGCATGACCATCGGGATGATCGACCCGGACGACGGCAGCGTTGTCTTCAAGGAACGGGACGTCACCCAGCGACCGATGTACCGACGCGCCCGACTGGGCATGGGCTACCTCTCGCAGGAGCCGAGTGTCTTCCAGCGCCTGACCGTCGAGGAGAACCTCCTGGCCATCCTGCAGACGATGCGCATGAGTCGTCGCAGGCGTCGCGAGCGCTGCGCCGAGCTGCTCGATCAGTACGGGCTCACGAAGAAGGCGCACGACCAGGCTCGCACGTGCTCGGGCGGCGAGCGGCGCAAGCTCGAGATCGCGCGGGCGCTGGTCACCGATCCGCAGCTGATCCTGCTCGACGAGCCCTTCTCGGGTGTGGACCCGCTGGCCATCGAGGATCTGCAGGAGCAGATAGAGCGCCTCCGCTCGATGGGCATCGCGGTGCTGATCACGGATCACAACGTGCAGCAGACGCTCAAGATCTGTGATCGCGCCTACGTCATCGACGAGGGCAAGGTGCTGCGCGCCGGCTCGCCCCGAGAGCTGATCAACGACGATCTCGTACGACGCACCTATCTTGGGTCGCTCTTCAGGGGCGACGAGTTCGACCAGCACCATGCGAGCGAGCGCCCCGCCATGCCGCCCGGCAGCGCGACCAGGGAATCGGTACGCTAGACGCATGCGTCGGACCCTCGCCCTGATACTCGTCGTGCTGCTCTGCACCGGATGTGTGGAGCGACGGATCTTCATCACGTCCGAGCCATCCGGCGCCCTCGTGCACGTCAACGACGTGCAGGTCGGGCGGACGCCCCTCGAGGTGGAGTACACCTACCACGGCGTCTACGACGTGCGACTCCAGCTGGAGGGACACGAGCCGCTCTCGACGTCGGCAAAGACGAGGGTGCGCACGCACGACTTGCCGCTGATCGACCTCGTCGCCGCGGCGTTGCCGTTCAGGTTCCGCTCGAACAGCGAGTGGCACTTCGAGCTGACACCCTCCCAGCAGGATCCCGACGAGCTGGTTGATCGTGCTCGCGAGTTCCGCGACGCGCAGCTGCCAGACACGCCAGCACGCGATCCCATCGCCGACGATCAGGACAGCGACTGAGCCGGCACGCCGGCGACACGCTCTCCATCATCGATATGGCGGTTGACCACGCTCCCGGCGCCGACGACGCAGCCATCGCCGATGCGCACGCCAGGAAGCACCCTGCAGCCGATCCCCAGCAGCGCGTCCGCGCCTATGGACACTCCTCCAGCCACCACGCTGCCAGGCGCGACATGCGAGTTGGGCCCGACGCTCGCGTCGTGCTCGATGATGCACCCCGAGTTGAGAATCGCGTGAGCCCCCACGCGTGCTCGCGGGTTCACCACGACACGCGGACCGATGAACACGCCCTCGCCGACCGCGCTCTCCTCCGAGAGGATCGCGCTCGGATGCGTCACGCTGGCGTGCTCCCACGCCACTGCATCGAGCAGCCTCCGTCGTGCCACCACGTCGCCCACGCACAGTATCGCTCGTGCGCCACTCTCCACGCTGCCGATGACACCGAGGTGCGAAAGATCATCCAGTGACGCGTCGGGACTGTCATCGAAGAAGCCATCGACTCGCCAGCCCTCGAGACGCGCGCTCTCCAGCACCACGCGCGCGTGCCCTCCCGCGCCGATCAGCACCAGCGATCCAGTGTCCGATGTGCTCACGATGAAATCATATCTCCCACCCCCCTCTCGCGACGCTCCGCGACACGAGAGCTAGTATGAACCCATGAGCACAGTCGCCGCCACGTCCACGCCACGCGCCCCATGCGAGTCCATCCCGCTGCGCATCGGGTGCGTGTCCTACTTCAACACACTCCCGATGATCGAGGGCCTCGAGAAACTCCGACACGTCACGCTCGAGCCGGCGGCACCCAGCCACCTGATCGGAATGCTCGAGGCTGGTGACATCGACGTCGCTCTCGCGCCCGTGATCGACTCCCAGCGGGCCTCGTGCGAGCTCACGCTGCTGCCCTGCGGCATGATCGGCTCCGACGGCTCGACGATGACGGTCCGTCTCTTCAGCGCCGTGGCGCTGGACACAATCTCGACCATCCACGCCGACACCGACTCGCACACGTCCGTCGCGCTGGCGCGCCTGCTGATGCGTCAGCTCCACGCCATCGATCCGGAGATCGTGCCCTTCGATGCGCGCGAGCGCGTCGCGATGGGCAGCGAGAACACGCGCGACGACTCCTTCCCCGACACACTGCTGATGATCGGCGACAAGGTCGTCACCGACTCACCACCGGCGGTCCGCTACACACACCAGCTCGACCTCGGGGACGCCTGGAAACAGTGGACGGGGCTGCCCTTCGTGTACGCCGCGTGGATGTGCCGAGCGAGCGACGAGGACTCTCCCGCCATTCGCAGCGCCGTCTCGCTGCTGGATCGTCAGCGTCGCCTGAACGCGACGCGCCTCGAGTGGATCGTCGCGCGTCGTGCCGGCGAGCGTCGCTGGCCGCGGGATCTCGCGCACACGTACCTGCGCGGCACGATGCTCTACGAGCCGGACGCGCGATCGCGCGAGTCGATCGAGCGATTCCTCGACGAGACGCACGAGGCGGGCATCCTCGAGCGGCGCTCGCCCACTCGCTGGCTCGACGGGATGTGACATGCCTCGCCTGCGAGCCATCCGCCTCGGCGTGCTCGGGTCGCTCGCCGAGCAACTGCGATTCACACCGATGGAGACCGTGCGCAGGCAGCTGCTGCGAGCCCAGTCGCTGGCCATGAGCCTCGACGACGCGCAGACCTATCCGGAGGGCTGGATCGTGCGCCAGATCACGGGCTTCGTGGGGGAAGGCGACCTCGACACGCTCGTGCTGGGCGACGCGCTCCGTCGTGAGCTCAGCGCGTTCATCGAGCGCATGAGCGACACCTGTGCCCTGCCCATCGAGCGGGCGCCCCAGGGCGCGATGCGCATCGAGCACCTCGCGGAGCGATGGAGCGTGTCCCACGCCACGATCGGGCGGTACCGCCAGCGGGGTCTGATCGCCTGGCGTGTGCGCACGGAGTCGGGGCATCCGGTGCTCGTCTTCCCGCTCGAGTGCGTCGAGTGGTTCGAGGGAGTCAATCGGGATCTGGTCTCTCGCGCGAGCGAGTTCACACGCATCGAGGCGCCCCAGCGTGACCGCCTAGCTCGCCTGGCGCACCGTGCCGCCCGGCGGTTCGGCTGGAATCTCAGCCAGACCGCCTCGCGTCTTGGCGCACGGACCGGGCGCGCCCACGAGTCGATGCGCTTGCTGCTGCTCGAGCACGAGGAGTGCGGCTTCGAGGGACGCCAGAGAGTGTCTCGGCGCGCTCGCAAGGACATCGAGTACCACACCCAGGAAGGTCGCTCGTCGGGCGATGTGGCGCGCTCGCTGGAGATCAACCCTCAGCGTGTGCGTCGCATCGCCCTGGCACAGCGTGCATCGTTCCTGCACGCACTCGTGCTGCCCGAGGCGGGCGGCGTCCCCACGCCTCCAGGCGAGGATCTGCTCGGGCGTCTTCGCCATGTGTCGATGGCGACGACGCTGCGCTGGTGGATCGATTCATCACGCGACGACCATCCCGTTGATGTCGACCTCGAGGTCGAGGCGTCGCTGGCGACCCACGCCCATCTATCGAGCGCATCGGCGCTGCGCGCGGTGCTGGATCCCGTCCGCCTGCGCGCCACGAGCATCGACACCATCGAGACACACCTGCGCCGGGCGTCGCAGCTGGTCGAGCGCCTCGTGGGAATGCACAGACGCACGATGCTGACCGCGATCGAGAGCCGTCTGCGCGTGTCGCTCGACACACTCGGCCCCACGGACGCGCGTCGTGTGTACGACGACGCGCACGAGGCCGCGTGCGACGCGATCATCCGCCACGATCCCTCGACGACGGCGCGTGTCGCGGGCGTGATCTCCATCGGTGTCGATCGGCGCGTCAACGATCTGCTCCAGCGCGCTCTGATCCACCCGCCCGTTGTGGAGAGCCCCGCCCAGACCAGCGCACGGGCGCAGGCCAGCGTGACGCTCGAGCCCTGGACACCCCGGAGCGCGCCATGGGCCGAGCGCCTGCTGCTGCGCGACGACGCTCGTGACGCCATCGACTCGCTCCCCGAGCACCTGCGCCAGATCGTGACCATGCGATTCGGCGGATCGCTCGCGTGGGCCTCGACCCTCGGGGAGATCGCCCTAGCACGATCGACCACGATCATGACCGTCGCCCGCCAGCTGCGTGACGCCACGCGCCGGCTCCACGCACGAGAGACCGAGGCACCGTCGGGCCGATAGTGTCAACACCTCCATGGCACGCCAGACCTATCACCTGCGCAGGCCCTCGGGCGCACCCGAGATCAGGCACGAGCTGATCCGCTCGCTGCTCGTGATGGTCGCGTTTGCGCCGGTCGTGATGCACTTCGGCTGGCGCCAGCCGCTCGTCTCGACCACGCTCTCGTGGCTCATCGTCGCCCCGTTGCTCGTGCTGTACGCGTTCGTGACGATCAGGCGCACGCGCATCACACGGGGCGCCATCCGCGCCGCGCTCGGAGAGCACCGCGTCACCCTGCTGCTCGTCGTGCTCGGCGTCGCGCTCGCATGGCTGGAACCCGTCCTGGCATTCGTGCCGACTCTTCTCGTACTCACCCAGCTGCTGCGTCTCTTTCTGCTGGTCGTGCAGACCAGCATCCCCTCGGGGCTCGTGTTCGTCGGCTCGTTCGTGCTGCTGATACTCGTCGGCACGCTCGGGCTCCTGCTACCCGCGGCGACCCCGCCCGACCAGCCCATCAACGTGCTCGACGCCGCCTTCACGATCACCAGCGCCATCTCGCAGACAGGGCTCGTCGTGCGTGGCACGGGCGAGGGATTCACGCGATTCGGGCAGGTCATCATTCTTATATGGATCCAGGTCGGCGCGCTGGGCGTGATCGTCTTCGGCTCGCTGCTGGCGACGATGCTCGGTTCCAGCTTCTCGCTGCGCGCCACGCAGACCATCGCCGATCAGACCGAGCAGGGGTGGGCTACCACCCTCTCACTGCACAAGCTGGTCGTCTTCATCATCATCGTCACGCACTCGCTCGAGCTGCTGGGCGCCATCGCGCTCTATGTCGCCTGGCCCGAGCAGTGGCTCGGATCGCCGGACATGGCCTCTGTGGGAGACCGCATCTACCACTGCGTCTTCTTCTCCGTCTCGGCCTTCTGCAACGCCGGATTCGTCACCACGTCCAACTCGCTCGAGGGGTTGCGCGCACACTTCTCCAGCCACGCCATCATCGTGCCGCTGATCCTCCTGGGTTCCATCGGATTTCCAGTGCTCGACAACATCTGGCGGGTCGTCTGGTCGCGCCTGCGCGGCGTCCGCAAGAGCCACGGCGGGCTCATACGCCTCAATCTCAACACGAAGATCGTGCTCATCACCACGCTCTGCGTCTACGTCCTCGGGTACCTGTTCATCCTCATCGGCGAGATGACGCAGACCGCCGAGCCCGAGTCGCTCATCCTGCTCGACGCGCACTTCATGACCATCAACCGCACGTCGGGATTCGACACCATCGCGCCGGACTCCATGGGCCTGCTCTCGAAGCTCGTCATCATCTTCCTGATGTTCATCGGAGGCTCGCCCGGCTCGGTCGCCGGCGGCATCAAGATCATGGTCTTCGCGGTGCTCGTGCTCACAGTCTGGTCGACCATCCTGGGGCGCGATGAGGTGCGTGCCTTCAAGCGCACGATCCCGCAGGCGCTCGTCAAGAAGAGCGCCACGCTCATCGTGCTCTTCCTGATCGGCATCATGGCGACGACGGGAGTCCTCGCCGCCACCATGCCCACAGCGCCGGGCGCCGCGGGCTCGTTCACACTCGATTCGCTTCTCTTCGAGGCCACGAGCGCGTTCGCCACCGTTGGGTACTCCGTCGGCGTCACCCCCGAGACGCCCGCGCCGGCGCGTGCCGCCCTGATGGTCGCGATGTTCTTCGGTCGTGTGGGCCCGCTGGCGGTGCTCGCTGCACTGCTCGGGCTGACGCAGCGGCGCACGCCGCGCATCGAGTACCCGACGGAGGACGTGGTCGTCTACTGACCCCCCGATGAAGGGCAGAATCGGCTTTCGCTCAAGATCGGGCTCCTGATCGCGGATACAGTGGACACGCCATGGAACGCTTCGCAGTCATCGGTCTGGGTCGATTCGGCTCGCGCCTGGCGCGCAACCTCGCCGCGCAGGGCGCCGAGGTCATCGCCATCGACCACGACCGCCAGATCGTCGAGGAGCTCCGCGACCAGGTCACCCTGGCCATCGCCCTCGACGCCACCGACGAGCAGGCGCTCAAGCTCCAGGGCGTCGACCAGGTCGACTGCGCCATCGTCGGCATCGGGCACAACTTCGAGGCCAACGCGCTGACCACCGCGCTGCTCAAGTCGCTGCGCATCCAGAAGGTCATCTCTCGCGCCGGCTCCCACATGCAGGCGCAGATTCTGCAACGCATCGGTGCCGACGCCATCGTCAACCCCGAGGACGAGTCCGCCGACCGCTGGTCCCACCGCCTGCTCGCCTCGTTCCTCATCGAGCACGTCGAGCTCGGCCCGGGCTACGCGCTCGTGCAGATGCCCGTGCCCGACGCCTGGCAGGGCAAGAAGCTCGCCGAGCTCGATCTGCGCCTGAAGTACAAGGTCAACATCGTGGCCATCAAGCGTCGCGTGGCCAGCGCCTCGCCCAGCGGCGCCGAGTCCGCCCACGAGCGCGTGCTCGATCTGCCCCAGCCCCAGAGCCGCCTGACCGTCGACGACACCCTGATCATCGCGGGCTTCGACGACGACATCCGCGCCCTGCCGCACTGATTCCCCCAGAGCCCATCCACCGAACGATCCATCTCTCCGGAGGACGCCAAATTTCACCGATTTCTCCCGCGCGAGGGCGTGAATCGGCTCGCGCCTCGTTGTACGATTCCCCTCTTACCCTCCGTTCCGGGGTGCATGCTCCGTGTGGGGCCGCCACGTCCCGGAAGCGGGCCTCAGCCGGCCCGCTCGCAAACCGATATGGACTGGCATGTCCATCCACTCATCTCCCACACAGGGACACGACGCCATGAGCTCCAAAGCCACCATCTGCGCACCGACCACGGACCCCATGTTCAAGTCGCAGGACGTCTTCGACGAGCTGGGCATGCCCCACGATCCCGACAACCTCTACCTCCAGACCATCGACGCGGCCCTCACCGCCGCCGATCACCTGGACCTCTCCCATCACCTCAAGCTCATCCTCGCACAGCCCAAGAACGAGATCATGGTCCACTTCCCCGTCATGATGGACGACGGGGACTACAGGCTCTTCAAGGGCTACCGCGTCCAGCACAACAACGTGCTCGGGCCATACAAGGGTGGCGTCCGATTCCACCACGACGTCCATCTCGATGACGTCAAGGCGCTCGCCGCCCTCATGACCTTCAAGTGCTCCCTCGTGCGTGTGCCCTTCGGTGGCGCCAAGGGCGGCGTGAAGGTCAACCCACGCTCTATCTCCGAGGACGAGCTGCGCCGCGTCTCGCGACGCTTCATCACCGCCATCAACAAGCAGATCGGCCCCGATGTCGACATCCCCGCACCGGACGTCGGCACCACGGCGCAGATCATGGCGTGGTTCGCCGACACCTACATGAACACCGCCGGTCGCACCAACAAGCACGACGGGCTGCGCGTCGTCACGGGCAAGCCGACCGAGTTCGGCGGCTCCGTCGGACGCGAGAAGGCCACCGGACAGGGACTCGTCGACGTCGTCGCCGAGATGCTCCCCAACATGGGCATGCCGCTCGAGGGCATGCGGGTCTCCGTGCTGGGCTTCGGTAATGTCGGCTCGTGGGCCGCCCGCCTCATCGAGGAGCGCGGCGCCAAGGTCGTCGCCGCCATGGACCACACCGGCGCCATCCACAACGACCACGGCATCGACTGCCAGCTGCTCGCACAGCACTGCGCCGACACCGGCGGCGTCCATGGCTTCGGCATGGGCGACAACACGGAGGCGGGCACCAACTCTTCCGGCTCGGCCGAGGCGATCAGCGAGGAGGACTTCTACCGCACGCCGGTGGACCTCTTCATTCCCGCCGCCCTCGAGCAGATGATCAACGATCGCACCGCCGACTGGCTCGACTGCAAGTTCATCGCCGAGGGCGCCAACGCGCCGACCACACCCAAGGGCGAGCGCTTGCTGCTGAGCAAGGGCATCGAGGTGTTGCCCGCGATCCTCTGCAACGCGGGTGGTGTGACGGTCTCGTACTTCGAGTGGATCCAGAACAAGACGTCGACCGTGTGGGACATCGAGCGCGTCGATTCCGAGCTCAACAAGCACATGGTCCTGGCCGCGCGCCGCACGCTGCTGGCCAAGCACCGCTACGAGTGCGACCTCCGCACCGCGGCGTACATCGCCTCGCTGGAGAACGTCTCGAAGGTCTACGCCTTCCGCGGCATCTTCCCGTAAAGACCGATCACTACCGAGAACATGAAACCCTGCTTCAACGGCAGGGTTTTTTTGTTGGGATCCAGCACCGGGTCTGCTAGCTTGATGGTGCTGGCCTCGTGTCCCGCTCCTCGATTGTGCATAAGGAGCCACTCGAATGAACTCTCGCCCCCTGCTCGTTTCTCTGGCCCTGGCTGCTGTTTTTTGTCTGTCTCCACTCACTCGAGCGGGAGTGATCTCTTTCGACAGCTTCGGCTCGGGCGCTCCGCTGTTCGGCTCCGGGATGATCGGAGGCAGCGGGGGCATCCCCTCCAGTCACCCACACACACACATCTCCCAGCGGTTCATCCCGACCGTCGCGGGCACGCTCAAAACCATCGATGTGGGTGGGATCGAGCACAGGATCTTCGACAACGGCCCACTGCGCGTGGAGCTTGTCGAGGTCTCCACCGGCTCGGTGCTCGGCTTCGTTGATTTTCCTTTCGCCCAGGTCCCCGCGACAGCGGGAACGATCGAGGCTGATTTCGCGAGCGATGGAATCTCTCTCGACGTGGGCGCCACCTACGAGGTCGTGTTCTCCAGCGCGATAGAGCCCACCGGCAGCCAGGATTCCTCGTACGACGTTGATGTCCTCCAGGACACGGGTGACATCTATCCACCCGCCGGGCAATCAAACGACGGCATCGTGTTCGACTATCTCGACGACGGGTTCATCGCGCTGCGTGTCTTCGTGCGCCCGCCAACACCAACAGGCAACGGACAAGACGCGCGGCTGCGGGTGCTCACATCCTTCGACTCGATCTACGAGGTCGATGTGGTCACGCCCGATGCCATCAACCCAGTGCCGCTTCCGTCGGTCGAGGAACCCGTCCTCGGGTCGTTCGAGTTCGGACAGGGCGCCTTTCATGCACCCAGCACACAACCCGCCTTCTCCGAGCCCCTCTATCAGATCGAGCCGGGCACCGGCACCCTTCTGGACACACTCATCATGAGCTTCCCCCCCGGTGGCAACGGGCTCACCTCCCTCGAGTTCGTGGGCGGCACGCTCTACGCGGCGCTCTCCACGCTCACCAACCCCAACGCACCAAGCTCTCTGATAATCATCGACACCACGACCGGCATCGCGAGCATGGTCGGCCCGATGGGGTTCAACGCGCCTACTGGCGGGCTCGCACACGACGGCACAACCATGTACACCGTCAACTCCGGCGGGCAGCCTGCCGTGCTCTACACCGTGGACACATCAACAGGCGCGGCAGCCCCCGTCGGCCCGCTCATCAATGTCGACACCGGTGCGCAGATCAAGCTCACAGGCCTCGAGTTCGGGCTCGACGGGCGTCTCTACGGACTCGGGCGCGGCGCCGACAATCACGTGCTCTTTGTGATCGATCCCACAACAGCATGGGCGTTCCGTCTCGGCCTCATGCCCGCGCTCGCAGCCAAGCCGGCCATGAGCACGTCGATCACGGCATTCGACACGTGCCCGATGGACTTCGCTCGCGATGGAGTCATCGGTGGCGCCGACCTCGGCCTGCTGCTTGGCAACTGGGGCAATCCGGGCGCGACCGATCTCAACGGTGACGGCACGACCAACGGCGCCGATCTCGGCCTCTTCCTGGGCGCGTGGGGACCGTGCCCATAGCACCGCTCGCTATTCAGAAGGGGTACACACGTGAGCACGACATCATTTGTTTCCTGCGCGGCTCTGGCGTTGCTCACAACGAGCGCCAGCGCCCAGTCGTCCAACCTCAGGCTGCTGGCATCAGACGACGCCTTCTGGAGTGTCGACGTCACAACCCCTGATGCTGTGAATCCGGTTCCCTATGGCGGTGGAGGGCTCACGAGCAACCCCGCCTTCGAGTTCTTCAGTCGCCAGTACTACATGACGAGCAGCAGCACGCCTCTCTCGCTGTATCTGATGGACCCGTTCACCGGCGCCACGAACTCAACCCTCGCGCTGACCTACCCACCAGAAGGCAACGTCATCACCTCGCTCGAGTTTGTCGGATCCACGCTCTACGCGGGGTTGACGACCAGCGGCGGAATTGGGGGAGGCAACCCCAGCTACCTGTCGACGATCGATCTCAGCACAGGGAATATCACAACAATCGGCGCGATGGGTTTCAATGCCGGCACGGGCGGGCTCGCGTACGACGGCACAACGATGTACGCCGTCGATGCCTCTGGAGTCAGCGCAACGCTGTACACCGTCGATCTCGCCACGGGCGCCGCGACTGCCGTCGGTGCCGTACTCGATGGCGGCGCCACAGCGCTGACCATCACCGGGCTCGAGTTCGGTGACGATGGCGTGCTCTACGCCCTGACATCGTTCACCGACGCGACCCCTTACACGCTCTACTCGGTCGACCCATCGACAGGCACTGCCACTTTGATCGGGTCCATGGCTACCGCGCTCAACGGCGGCGCGGGAAAGCCCGCCGCGCTGACGACCATCAACGCGCCCACCGGCAACGGCTCGGATCCACAGCTCCGCCTCTGGAATGCCGATGCCGATCTGTCGACCGGCGACGTCTACGACATCGTGTTCGATCCGGTGGACGTGGACAACGTGATCCCCGCGACGCGATCGGGCGCGCTTATTACCGAAGACTTCGAGTACAAAAACGGGCTCTACTACGTGCCCAGCAACTCCAGCGCGAACCCCGCAGCGTTGGACATCATCGATGCCACCACCGGCGCGCTCCAGAGCACACTCAATCTGACCTTCCCGCCCGGATTCGTGCAAGTCAGTGGTGTGGAGTTCGCGGGCGACACGCTGCACACCTTTCTGCTGGACGCGTTCGACAGCTCCGCCAACTCGAGGCTGGCCACCATCGACCTGAACACGGGCGCCGTGAGCACTCTTGGTTTCGGGACCGCGCTCAGCTCCCCGCCCGCGGGCCTGGCGAGCAACGGTGTCTTCTATACAGCAGAAGGCGGTGGTGCGCTATCATCGCTCTACGTTGTCTTCGCCACTGGCATCACAATCCCGCTTGGCTCCATTGTCGACGTCGACACGGGCAACCAGCTACGCCTGACGGGTCTGGAGTTCGGTGTCGACGGCATCCTGTACGGGCTCTCGCGAGGACCTGCCGGTGACACAACCGGCCCCGACAACGATCTGCTCTACGCCATCGATCTCACGGGCCTGGCGTTCAATCTCGGGCCGCTCTCCTCGATCTACCTCGACACGACAAGTGCCGAGTCGATCACCGCTGTTCCGATTGTGCCTGCGGGCAACGGGTCCGATCCGCAGCTGCTTCTCCTTGACATTGTGAATAGCTCATTTGCTTCCAGCACAATCGACGTCGGCATTCCGGACGTCGTCAGTCCGCTGGGATTGAGCACATCGCAGTTCACCTTCTATGACGAGTTCGAGCACCGCCAGGGTGTGCTCTACACGCTAAGCTCGGACTGGCCTGCTTCGAACGCAGACAAACTCGACCTGATCGATCCCGACACCGGCGCACTCAACAGCACCACGGTGCTGACGTTGCCCAGCGGCGGCAACGTCATCACATCGCTCGAGTTTGTCGGTGGCACGCTGTATGGCGGCTTCGCCACAGGCGCCAGCATCGTTGACCCATCGAGCCTCGTCGCCATCGACACGACCACGGGCACCGTCTCGATCATCGGCCCGATGGGGATCGACGGGCCGACGGTCGGTCTCGCGTACTCTGACGCCACGATGTACACCGTCAATACCGAGGAAGTCGACGCGACGCTGTACACCGTCGATCTTACGACAGGCGCCGCCACGCCTGTTGGCCCGGTTGTCGAGGCGGGACAGGGCACACCGCTCAGGCTCAGAGGCCTCGAGTTCGGTGCCGACGGACGACTCTATGGCGTAGGAGGCCCCGCGAGCGAGAAGGTGCTCTTTGTCATCGATCCAGCAAGCGCCGTGGCGTATCGACTCGGCACCATGCCATCGATCGAATACTTCTGGGCGTTCTCGCTCACCGCGCTCGGCGACTGCCCGACCGATCTCAACGACGACGGTTTTGTCAACGGCGCAGACCTCGGGCTCTTCCTCGGCAACTGGGGCAACCCGGGCGTGACCGATCTCGATGGCGATGGCACGACCAACGGCGCCGATCTCGGCCTGTTCCTCGGCACGTGGGGACCGTGCACGTAACACCACTGTTACGAGCACATAGTACGAATAATTTCATCAGCGCATGTGGGAATTGGTGCGTCAAGCACGCACGCTATTTCGTAGTTTCCTCTTCCAATCTTCATGCCGCGCGGGGTACAGTGATGTGCTGCGTGAGGAAGGGATCCATCCACACCACACACTGAGGCACAACACATGCATCGCTCCGAAGCCGTTTCGTCGACGACTCGACTATCTCATGCGCGCCTGCTGAGCATCTGCTCCGCACTGCTCATGCTGCTCGCATTCTCATCACCGGCCAATGGCGCAGTGGCGTTCGACAACTTCGATCCGACCGCGCCCGATCTCGGGAACTTCGGCTCCGTTGGAAGGTGGCACTACTACCAGACGTTCACGCCAACCCAATCCGGGTACGTGACGCTGGTAGACCTCAAGGGCGTGAGCCAAGTCAGCGACCAGGGCCCGCTCCGCATCAACGTGCTCGATGGCGTGCTCGGCAACTCCCTCGGCTTCGTGGACGTGCCCTACGCCTCGATACCCGCCACGGAAGGAACGATCAACGTCAACTTCAACGGCGCCGGTGTCTATCTGGTCGCGGGCGTGACGTATCTGCTCGGATGCGAGCTGACGATACCGCCAGACAACGCCAATCCCACCGGCGTCCGGCTCGAGCTGGCGAGCGATCACCTGACCGCCAACGACGATCTGGTCCTCACCGACCAGGACGGCCTGCACGGTACCTTCCCCGATTTGTTCTTCGAGATCCGCGTGCACGTCGATCCGCCCGTGGCGCCCGTCGGCTTCCCGGTCGACGCGGGCCTGCGCGTCTGGCATCGGGGCCCCCAGGCGGTCTACGACGTCGATGGCAACACCGCCGTTTCCTCGAACGAGGTGCTCATGTCAACGACCGAGATCGTGCCGGGCTTCGAGCACGCCGACGGCGTGTACTACGCCGCGACTCGTGTCGCTCCAACGCAGCTCCTCTCGCTCGGTCCAGGCACCGGGGCTCTCAACAGCTCAGTCGCTCTCTCGGGATTCCCCGCTAGCTACAACCTCGTGCACGCACTCGAATCTGTTGGCGGAACTATGTACGCGATGGTTGGCATTGCTGGCGGTAGCGCAATCGACGCTCGTCTGGTCACCGTGAACACCGCCACGGGCGCCATCACCGATATCGGCGCAACCGGCATGGGCGCTCCGTCGGGTGGGCTGGCGTACTACAACGGCGTCGCGTACGCGACCACGGCCGCTGCCACTCCCGTCGACTCCAATCTCTACACCGTGAATCTCAGCACGGGCGCCGCCACGCTCGTCGGGCCGGTGATCGATACCGCCACCGGCCAGCCCATCAACCTGACGGGCCTCGAGTTCGGATACGACGGCGTCCTGTACGGCTTGAACAAGGTGTCATTCGGCACACCACCGGACAGGCTCTACGCCATCGACACAGCGACGGGTCTCGCGTTCGACCGTGGCCCGATCGGACCGATCACCGTCGGGCAGCTGACGTCGCTCACAGCCGTGCCGCCACCCGCTCCTGTTGGCAACGGTCTCGATCCCGAGCTGCTGCTCTGGAAGTCGGACCGCGGCACGGGCTCGATGGTGCACACGATCTTCGATGTCGACGTCGCGACGCCCGATGTCCTCAACCCGGTCTTCTCGCCCAACTCGCTCAACTTCTCGACGGGCGCCGAGTTCGCCAACGGCGTGATCTACGCACCCAGCTCGGAGTGGCTCAATCCGACTCCGATGGACGTCATCGACCCGAACACCGGCGCCGTGATCAACACCGTGGCACTCGGGACTCCGGTCAATGTTGTCATCAAGTCGATGGAGCACGTCAACGGCGTGATGTACGGAGCGCGATTCGACTCGACTGGCGCCGGCACGGATCTCGTCACCGTCGATACCTCGACCGGCGTGATCGTGCCGATCGGTCCATCGATGTACTCGCAAGGACCCGCCGGCCTGGCGTATCGGAATGGCACGATGTACACCGCCACCGCATCGGGCTCGAACCCGTCCACGCTCTACACGGTCGATATCGGAACGGGCGTCGCGACGCCCGTCGGGCCGGTCGTCGAGGCCGGCGTGGGCACGGGAGTCGCGCTGACGCACATCGAATTCGGTCTCGACGGCGTGCTCTACGGGCTCGCCCGCACGCCCAACGACACGCTGTACTCCATCGACACCGCGAATGCTGTCGCGTACCGGATCGGCTTCATGCCGTCGGTGGGTAGCAACCCTTCCGCGCAGGCCACGGCGCTCACGGCAAAGAACCGCGACCCGCGCCTGAGCCTGCTGCAGTCGAACGGGCAGGAGGACATCTGGGACCTGGACGTGAACGCGCCGGACGTGTACGCGAACGTGAACTATCCAGGACTCCCGAACATGCCAGGCCTGGAGTTCGGATTCGGCGCGTTCTGGGCCTCCGGTGCCTTCGGAACGAACACCCTCTACAAGCTCGAGCCCGGAACCGGAGCCATTCTCCAGACCGTGCCGCTCACGATGCCCGTCGGCAACGTGATCACCGCGTACGAGTTCGTCGGAACGACGCTGTACGGCTCCGCGACGACGAGCGGAGTGGGCAATCCGAACTACCTCGTCCGTGTCGATCCGGGGACAGGGTTGGTCACCAACATCGGGCTCACGGGCTTCCTTGGCGGCGCGGGCGGTCTCGCCTGGGACGGCGGGACGATGTACACCGTCAACGCGTCCGGTTCCGGAGCCACGCTCTACACGGTGAATCTGGGCACCGGCGCTACCGCGACGGTTGGTCCCGTGCTCGACTCGTCGGGCGCATCGGTGGCTCTGACCGGTCTCGAGTTCGGGGCTGACGGACGCCTGTACGCCCTCGGCAACGAGCTTGGCGACGGCAATCGTCTGTACGTCATCGATCCTGCGAGCGGTGCGGCGACCAGGCTCGGTCCGCTGCCGGGTCTCGCGTCGCTGTGCGCGTTCTGCGGCTCCACCGCGATCACGCAGACGAATAACTGCGCTGGTGACTTCAACGGCGATGGCATCGTCAACGGTGCGGACCTCGGGCTCTTCCTGGGCAACTGGGGCAACCCGGGCATCACCGACTACAACAACGACGGCACCACCAACGGCGCCGACCTCGGTCTGTTCCTCGGTCTGTGGGGCCCCTGCTCGTAGCACCCGTCGTGCGCACAACACGGCGCACTCCATTACTTTCGCGCACAAGCCCCGCCACTCGGCGGGGTTTTTTCTTTGGGCACACGACGCGCGCGCGTACAATACGTCCATCCGACACACATTCTCCCGAGGAAACACACCATGCGCTCGTTGTTGCTCTTCCTATCAATCACATTCGCACACGCCACACACGCCCAGCCGTCCGACTTCGTCAACGGCGACTTCTACTACACCACCACCTCCTGGCCAGGCCCGGGTGGCACCACCATCACCGTCATTGCGCACTTCGACCACACGACGCTCGCGCACTCGGTCATCAACTCCGCGCTCGACGTCAAGGGACGCGGCTCGTTCGACCCGTTCAGGGGCAGGCTCCTCGTCGCGTCCTGGTCCATCCCCCTCGCCAAGGTCGATGCGCTGGGCAACGCGTCAGTCCTCGTCGACACAGGGGAGATCCCGGTCGACCTCGTCTCCGCCGGCACCGACGGACGTGTCTACATCTGGGGCGGCAACAAGGGCTACTACATCGACTCCTCCGACACCCAGCACCAGCTCATGGACGCGACCGGCAGCGCACAGCTCACGCAGTTCAGCGTCAACGCGATCTTCTTCGATACCGATTCCAACGCCCTCTTCGTGGCGGATCTCCTGACAACCGCCGGCGAGACCACGATCACTCGATACGCGCTGAGCCCCGACGGATCACAGGTCGTCTCGTCCACGAGCTCGTCAGTAGACGTCTCGACAACAAACGAGATCGCCGTGGGCATGAACCACGGGCCGGGCAACACCATCTACCTGCAGGTCGACGACAACTCGAACTCATTGAACCCACGCATGCACCTCATCAACAAGACCACACTCGCGATCTCTACCTTCGCGTCGTCGGGCGATCGCATCGTCGGCGGCGACATCGCCGGGCTCTACTCCAACGCCAACGGGGTGTCGTACGTCACCGAGTCGCTCAACAACAACCTGCATCGCTACACATTGGGCTCGTCGGGCGCGGGCTCGATCGTCGCCTCCGACATCTCTGGCGGCGGCTCGGGCGAGACCGCCCAGTACATGGAAGTCATTGACTACACCCCCTGTCCCACCGACCTCGACAACGACGGCGACACAGACGGCTCCGACCTCGGGCTCTTCCTGGGCAACTGGGGCAACCCGGGCAGCACCGATCTCAACAACGATGGCACGACCGACGGCGCAGACCTGGGCTTGTTCCTTGGCAACTGGGGCCCCTGTCCGTAAACGTTGTATAGAAAAATCGAAACGCCATGCAATGAATGCGCACGTCGTGCGTTCTTTCGTCAGCGAAAGGACCCGACATGCGCACGCTTTCTTTTCTCGTGGGGGCCGTCCTGATCTGCGCCGCGCACGCGCGTGCCCAGGAGCGAGTGCCGGTGCTGCCCGCAACTCCGCTGAATTATGAGAACATCCAGCTACCCGCGCACTATCTGGTGCAGACGATCCCGGGGCCCGTACAGAACGCGGTGGTCGACAACGACAACACGCCCCCCGCGAATCCGATCACGGATGAGGGCGCAACACTGGGGCGCGTGCTGTTCTACGACCCGCTCCTGAGCCTGAATCTCTCGACATCGTGCTCCTCGTGCCACACGCAGGAGACGGGCTTTGGTGATCCGAACCAGCTCTCGATCGGGTTCGAGGGAGGGCTGACGAGGCGTCACTCGATGGCTCTCTCCAACGCGCGGTTCTATCAGAGAGGGCGCTTCTTCTGGGACGAGCGTGCGCAGTCGCTCGAGGACCAGGTGCTCATGCCCATTCAGGACTCGGTCGAGATGGGCCTGACGCTCGCGCAACTCGTCAATCGCGTGTCGAGACAGGAGTATTACGACCAGCTCTTCGTCGATGCGTTCGGGGACCCGACCGTGACCTCCGATCGCATCGCGCAGGCGCTGGCCCAGTTCGTGCGATCGATGGTGAGCGCCAGCTCTCGCTACGACCAGGGGCGCGCACTGGTGGCGAATCCCACGCAACCATTCCCGAATTTCACGCCACAGGAGAATCAGGGCAAGGCGATGTTCCTGGCTGCCCCGCTACAGGGAGGACTCGGATGCATCGCGTGCCATTCGACCGAGGCGTTCATAAACGCGCCCCCGGGCCCGACAAACAACGGGCTGGGGTTCGATGCGAACGACCTGGGCGCGTTCGAGACGTTCGGCACACCGGGCACGGTGTCGACATTCAAGGTGCCCTCGCTGCGGAACGTGGCGGTTCGGGGTCGGTTCATGCACGACGGGCGGTTCTCGAATCTGGGCGAGGTCATCGAGCATTACAACTCGGGCGTGGAGAACGCGCCGAACCTCGGTCCGACACTGCAAAATCCAGACGGCACCGTGCGACGTCTCAATCTGACGCAGCAGCAGAAGGACGCGCTCGTGGCATTCCTGGGCACGCTGACCGATCAGCAGTTCCTGACAGACGAGAGATACTCGGACCCATTCCAGCTGGTGGAGGATGTCTGTGTGGGGGATCTCTTCCAGGACGGGCAGGTCGACGGTGTCGATCTGGGAGCGCTGCTCTCCAACTGGGGCAACCCGGGCAGCACCGACCTCAACAACGACGGCACGACCGACGGCGCCGACCTGGGCCTCTTCCTGGGCCAGTGGGGACCGTGCTGAGCCCAACGTCCGCATCACGGGCTTACCCACCCGTTACAACCCCCCATTCCTGACGATTCTCTATTGGACCCCGCGGAATCTGTTTCGGATATGCGGGCGCAGATCGTACGCTCGAGTGTGTGGCAGGAGAGGCGATTCAAGTGGAGTCCCTCATGATGCGCGCGCTCGCCACATGCTGCATGCTGGCGACCTCAACAGTCGCCGGCGCCCAGGTCGCCACCTTCCAGGAAGGCGACATCTATTACATCTCCAACGCCTACCCCTTCCCGTCCTCGGGCGAAGGACACGCCATCGTGGGGGTCGACCCGCACACCGACGCGCAGACGATCATCAACTCATCCCTCGCGCACTTCGGGCGCGGCGCCTACGACCCGTTCCGGCAGCGCCTCGTGCTCGCTGGATTGACCGGAAGCGACAGCCTCGTCGCGATCGACCCCAATGGCTCGCCATCGACGCTCATCCCCAGCGGGCAGGCACCCGTGGATCTCGTCGCGCCAACGGGCGACTCGCGCATCTACTACTGGGGCGGCAACGTCTTCGGATACCTCGACGTCCACAACAATCAGCACCCGCTGCTCAGCTTCAACGGCGTCAGCCAGATGATCTTCTTCTTTGTGAGCGCGATGATCTACGACAGGCCAACGAACTCCATCATCATCGCCGAGACCTCCAGCCCCAGCGTCATCTCACTACGACGTCTCAATCTCAACGACGCGGGCACCCAGGCTCTCGATCTGGACCTGACACGAGTGAACCTGCACTCCGGGCCCACCGAGGTCGTCTCGCTCGCACCGGGTCCCAACGGCACCATCTACGTCCAGGTCGTCGATCAGTCCAACTCCCTGCTCCCGCGCGCATTGCTGCTCGACCCCGTCACCATGACGACCACCCCCTTCGCGTACACGGGCGATCGCGACGTCTCGGGCGACATCGCCGGCGCGTACTCGAGCGTCAACAACAGGGCCTACGTCGCCGACACACAGTCGGGCGTGCTGCGCACCTACGCGCAGAACGACTCGGGAGCCGGCACGCAGCTCGCCGGCAGCATCTCGGGTGGGTTCTCCGGAATCGAACGCGCCCAGCTCATCGAGATCCCAGGATGGGAGGGCGAGCTCACCGACTACACGCTCGATGGCATCACCGACGCCGCCGACCTCGGGCTCCTGCTCGCGAACTGGGGCAACCCCGGCGCGACCGATCTGAACCGCGATGGCACGACCAACGGCTCGGACCTGGGGCTCCTGCTCGCGAACTGGGGCGCAACGTCCCCGACGCGCTCGAAGCCGATCCCGCGATCATCCGGCGCAGCGAGCCACGTCCTTTTGGGATCGGCACCATCGAGCGCAGGCGAGCGCAGGAAGCAGCGCGAAGAGCGCAGGAGGGAACGACGCGAGCGGCGATTCCGAGCCTGGAGGTAATGCCTTAGCCTCACTCTGAAAATCGTGCCATTCGTTCCCGTAAGAATGTGCGACATCTCTCGGAGAGCAGAGACACTCCATGCAATGGCGATTCGCAACACCAGGGCTCATGAGAAAGGGCTCATCTCCGGGATGGGGCACTATCGCCGATGGCATTGAGTGCTCTCTTTGCAGCTACGAGCCCCATGCATGCATGCCTACACATATCGACCACTCGCCGCGGATCAGTGTGATTCTGCGAGGCGATGTCGAGGAAGCCACCAGCACCCAACTCCACAGAAGAGGATGCTTGGATAGTGTCATCAAGCCAGCAACAGCACCACACTCAACGAGGATCGGCCCCGACGGCGCGCTCATATTCTCAATACGATTCGATGTGGACATTCTCCCCATCAACCAGTACCACTGGAAAAATGACTCAGCACTGACCAGGCTCCTGTTGCGTTTCCACGCTGAGGCGACGCATTCACCGATGGTCAATTCTGATCTGCTCGAACAGATCATGAGCCACGCGTCTGATTATCCCCAGTCCGATGACCCGCCAATGTGGATGAGTAGCCTTGAGGAGACCTTGAGAACCATCGCCCAGAGAGGCGGCTCGATACAGCAAGCCGCCGAAGCGTGCGGCGTGCATCCTGTGCACTTCTCACGAGCATGCCGCCAGCATCTCGGGACAACCCCCTCTCACTTGGTCCGTCAGTACCGAGTACAGCTCGCAACCCGCCTAATCGCACGGGGCAGACAGCCGCTCAGCGAGATCGCGTACGACGCGGGATTCTGCGACCAGGCTCATATGTGCCGTGTTTTCCGCAAGATCACCGGTGTCTCCCCTACCCAGTACCAAGAGAGCATCCGATAGGGGCGGGCACATCGCTAACCCCGGCGCTCAATACGTCCAAGACCAACGCTCGATCAGCCGCCACAATCTCTACACTCGCAAGCACCACTGATCACAACGGAGGAGTGTGGACGTGAGCATGCTGACTCGATCATTGGTTGTAATCGCCAGTTTGACCACGGGTGTGGCCGCCCACGCCACGCTCACGGACGAAGCTCTCGACAGGCTCGATGCTCGTTGGCGCACGCTGGTCGGTGAACTGGATATCCCAGGGGTCGCCATCACCGTCGTGCGAAAAGGCCACGAGCCTTTCTACGCCACATACGGCTCAACAACCCCCGATCGCGATAACCCGATCACACCCGACACGCTGTTCTACATCGCATCCTGCACGAAATCGTTCACAGCGTTCGCGATCTGCCAACTCGCCGAGAGCGGACAGCTCGATCTCGATGAGAAGGTCAGCACCTACATCCCCGAGTTCCGTACAAGCGATCAGGCCGAAGAATTCCTCACGGTCAGGGACCTGCTCTCCCATCGACAGGGGCTCGAGGGCACGAGTCTCATCACAGCCGCCGAGGCGTTTACCGGTCTGGCACACGATGATTACATAAACAGAATCTCCCAGCGAGATGTCACAGCCTCTGGAGAGTACCGCTACGGCAACTACCACTACACGCTCGTGGGCAGAGTAATCGAGTCCGCAACAGGCCTGAGCTGGAAGAAATATCTTGAGGAAGAACTCTTCGTGCCGGCGGGTATGTCGCGCACGACTACCTCCGCCGATCAGATGTACCTAGACGCGAACGCGGCGCACCCGATGCTCAAGACAAAAGGCGGACGCTGGATCCTCGCTCCCAACAAGAAGACGGACCGCACCATGCACGCCGCCGGTGGAATCGGCTCTACGGCGACCGACATGGCGCGCTGGCTAGCCCTCAATCTCGACGGTGGCACCATTGCCGAAACCCAACTGCTCTCGCACGAGAGCAGCATGGAAATGCAATCTCCGCAGGTCACACTCAACGAACGATTCGGCCCGTACCAGCGCACCGCCTACGGGCTCGGCTGGCACGTCGATGCATGGCACAACCAAACCCTCGTGTCGCACTTCGGAGGGTACGAGGGTGCCTCCGCGCATGTCTCCTTTATGCCGGACCAGAACCTCGGCGTGGCCATCCTGTGCAACACGTCTGACAGGGCCTCGACCATCTTCATCCACGGCATCATGGCCACCGATGTGTACAACACCCTGCTGGGGGAGCCACTCCTCGACGAGATGCTCGAGGCGGTGAAGAGCATGGCCTCGAAGGATCCATCGGAGAGCTGGACCATCGATCGCCCAGCACACGACAACAATCCCGCCGTCGTGAAGGATGGACTCTCGCACGAGCCCTCGGTGTACACAGGACGCTACACACACCCCGACTGGGGCACGATTGTGCTGACATACAACGACAACGAACTCAAGGCAGTCATCGGCGACCTCCGCATCGGGCTGGTCTCAAAAGGCACCGATGCCTTCTGGCTGTTCGATTCGTTCAACTCCGCAAGCGACGCCCAGTTCATTCTCGAGGATGGCAACGTCTCTGCGCTCCATGTCGTGCTGAACGCTCAGGGATCCTACGAGTTCGTCCGTGAATAATCGTGCGGACACCCATCGCCTCCGTGCCCGTTGTCAGCGGAGTATCTTCCCCCGCACCCAGTTCCCAACACCAACGATCAGCACAAGGCACAACAGCCCCGCTGCGGTCGTGTCCCACACGCTCGCGTCGTGCTCGTGCGCGCCGTGCGACGCGCTCTGGGTGAACGGGATCACCATGTCTGACCAGATCACATCGATCGCCACGCCCACAAGCACGCTCACGACCGCTATCACGATGAGGTAGATCGCCAGCGACCTGACGCCCAGATCCTTGAGCAGCCAGCTCATCGTCGCCGTGTTCGTCGCTGGCCCCGCCAGCAGGAACACCATCGCCGCGCCGGGCGTCAGCCCCGCGACGATCAGGCTCGCGGCAACCGGCGTGCTCGCCGCCGCGCACACGTAGATCGGCAGCCCCACCACAAGCATCGCCAGCTTCGGCACGATGCCGGTGCCCACGTGCGACTCGATCCATCCCGACGGCACCGACGCCGCCACCAACGCCGAGATCGCGAGCCCCACAACGAACAACACGCCGATGTCCGCCGGCATGCGCACGTACCCCCACCGGAACGCCTCCATCAGCTTGGCGACAACCCCCTCGCTCGCCTCGGAAGACGTGTGGCAGCACGACTCATCTTTCTCACTACCGCAGCACGTGGTCGGCTCCGTCTCGACGCAGCAGCTCGCTGTCTTCTCAGACGAGCAGCACGACTCCACCGGCTCGCTCTGTGCAACGCGCACGTCGCGATCCAGCGCGTTGATGCCCACGCCCGCCGCGATCGCGGTCGCCAGCGCGCTGATCGGGCGTGCGATCGCGATCACCGGCCCCAGGATCCCCCACGTCAGCGCGATCGTCTCGGCGCCGGTCTCGGGCGTCGAGACCGTGAACGACGCCGTCGCACCCTTCGATGCGCCCTCGCGACGGATCGACGCCGCCATCGGGATCACCGAGCACGAGCACAGCGGCAGCGGGATCCCCAGCAGCGCCGCCTTGAACACCGACCCGAACCCGTCTCGCCCGAGCTGGCGACGGATCCAGTCCATCGGCATCAGCGTGTGCACCACGCCCGCCAGCCCGAAGCCGACGATCAGCCACGACCCGCTCTCTAGGAGCATGAGCCACAACTGCCACAACCACTCGCGCAGAAAATCCATCGGTGCAGTGTATTCACGAAAACACACTTCACACTCTGTCAGGGTTTTGATAGGATGCCCTCCGGTGGACACAAAACCAAACAATCCCGAGCCCAATCAAACAACGCTCGACCTACTGCGTCTGTCCCTCACGTCGGGGCTCGGCCCGACGCTCACGCGCCGAGCCATCGAGACGCTCGGCTCGCCCGGGGCTGTGCTCGGCGCATCGCCCCAGCAGTTGGCGATGGTGCCCCGCATCGGGCTCGAGAGCGCGCGCAGGATCTGGCAGGCGATGCGCGAGACGGACGAGGCCCTGGCGCGCGAGCTCGACGCGATCAGCACGCACGACGTGTCGCTCGTCACGCTCTCCGACGAGGCGTACTCCGAGCTGCTCGGGACCATCCCCGACCCACCGATGGTGCTACGAATCAGGGGAAACCTGGACAACGCGCTCGATCGTTACGCGCTGGCCATTGTTGGCTCGCGCTCGTGCTCTCTGACCGCCCAGGAGCAGACGACGCGCTTCGCGTCGTATCTCGCCTCCGCGGGGCTGACGATCGTCTCGGGCGGCGCGCGCGGCATCGACACGTGCGCGCACAAGGCCGCGCTCCAGGCGGGCGGACGCACGATCGTCGTCATGGGCTGCGGGCTGTCGCATTGCTACCCGCCCGAGAACAAGGAGCTGTTCGAGGCGATCATCGAATCGGGCGGCTGCCTGATCTCCGAGCTGCCCATGCGCAGCGCGCCAGCACGCGAGAACTTCCCGTCACGCAACCGCATCATCTCGGGGCTGGCGCTGGGCGTGCTGGTGGCCGAGGCGGGGCACAAGTCCGGCGCGCTGATCACGGCGCGTCAGGCCGTCGAGGAGCAGGGACGCGAGGTGATGGCGATCCCGGGCAGCGTCGCCGACGCGCGATGCGCCGGGTCGAACCAGCTGCTGCGCGATGGCGGCGCAACGATGGTGCTCGAGCCGCGCGACGTGCTGAGTCTGCTCGAGTCGCCCGCGCGTCACTTGCATGGCGGCACACACGCCACACGATTCACCCCCCCACCCGCGTCACAGCCCACTGACATAGGGTCGTCACCACAGATCCGTGTGCAGACCAGCTCTGTACCCACGGATCTGAGTGAATCACAACGCCGTCTGCTCGAGGTGCTGGACGTGCCTCGTGATCTCGACGAGGTGGCGCGCGTGACGGGCATTGAGTCGCACGTGCTGCGCGCCGACGCGACGATGCTGGAGCTCAGGCGTGTCGTGGTGCGCCAGGGCGACAAGCTCGCGCGCGTGTGAAAAGGGCCCGAAACGCACCACAACACGCCGATCTGGCTCGAAATGGCCCGAAACCGCTGTCAGAGACCAAAAACACCCGATTTGGGCGTGATATTTGGTGCCTGTTTGTGTGTTTTCCGACTTGATGTCCGGTCGATGGTAGGGTACCATACGCCGAACATCGATCGTGCGAGTTTTTTCCAGCACAGGAGGTGGACGGGTCGATCGAATTCTTGCGGGCGGGTCGCCCGCACATGTCGTGGAGCGGCATGCGACATCCACAACCGCTCGTGGTTCCGAGTGGGATTCGGACAAAGGCCTAACGAAGGCCTGACTTCGAGGGAACCGCGGGCTCTGGGGAGTCGGATCGATCGAGCGAAGGGTTGGCCCTGAGGGGGGCCGCGTGATCCGGTGGATCCGGGTCGTGCGGGATTCCGAGGGGCACATCGATCTCGTTGGTCGTCGTCGGGCGAGGTGCCCGGCGTGCGAGGACCGGCGGGATGGAGGCGCAGGGCTATGGCCTGGGACGCATCGGCTGTGTTGAGGCTCGGACCCGGTGGTGACTACACCACACGCTATGTCGCGCGTGGGGCGCGTCTTGTCAGGGATTCGGGCGATGGTGCGGATCACGTGGCGTCGCGCGTGGGCTCGTCGGATGGCGGCGGGCTGGGCGGAGACGGGCAGGAGCAGCGCGGTCTCGCGTCGCGCCTGCTGCGTCGTCGACGACGTGACGTGTACGAGCCGTTGTCCGAGGGCGAGCACGACGCGGCACGCGAGGCGATGGACTCCCTGGAGACGTCGCTTCGTGCGGTTCGGGCCGGGGCGCTGCTTGCGGCGCAGCGGATTCTCGAGTCGCACGCGATCGAGCTTCGCAAGGCCTCGGCGCAGCTGCGCGCAACCCTTGGAGTGTGCGACACCACGTCCGGTGCGGAACACGGATCGATTCGGAAACCTGGCTCGTCGAGCGTGACGCAGAGCCGTGTTGTGGAGATTGCAAGCGATGAACCTGACACCAAAGCAACTGCAGATTCTCAAGATCATCCGCGACAGCCGCGTGGTTCGTGGCTTTTCCCCGACGATGCAGGAGATCGCCGACGAGCTCGGGGTCAGCAAGGTGACCGTGTTCGAGCACATCGAAACGCTTATCCGCAAGGGCGCGCTCGTTCGCGAGCCGAACAAGGCACGCTCTTTGTCGATCCCTGATTCGGTCCCGCTGCCCGACGAGTCGTCGAGCACGCGGTTCCCGCTGGTGGGTCGCATTGCGGCGGGGCACCCGATCGAGAAGTTCGCGCAGACGGACGAGCTGGACATCGGCGACATGTTCGGGCCGAACATCGGGCAGGTGGGCGGCACGTTTGCGCTGCAAGTCGAGGGCGAATCGATGCGCGACGAGGGCATCCTCGATGGCGACTACGTGATCATCGAGCGATCGGACACGGCGCGCAATGGCGAGCGCGTGGTGGCGCTGCTGCCGGATGGGCAGACGACACTCAAGACGTTCTTCAAGGAGTCGGACCACATACGCCTGCAGCCGGCGAACCCAGAGTTCGAGCCGATCCGCGTGAAGGACTGCCAGGTGCAGGGCAAGGTCGTGGGCGTGCTGCGAAGGTACTGATCGGTCGACTGGTTGGAGGAGATCGGGTGATGCGACTTCTGGGTCGGTTTGTTTGCGTGTCGCTCGTGTGCCTGCTTGGTCCCGGATCGTCTGACGGACAAGATCGTGACGCGTCGCCGGAGGGCCTGAATCAGGCCGGCGGTGTCTACCTCGAGAGCGAGCGCGCGTTTCTCACCTTTGGCGGGTATCGGAGCGACGGGAGTGGGCCTACCGATCGGGCCTGGATCTTTCACGATGGCGCGTGGACCGAGCTGCACGGCTCGACAGCCCCGCCACCACGAGGGTCGCACTCGATGGTGAGTCTCGGCGATCGGGCGATGGTGTTCGGCGGGTACCACTCGGGCCAGCGCCTGGACGATGCCTGGCTCTTCGATGGCCAGGAGTGGTCGGAGTTGAAGGCTCAGGGGCCGGAGGGATGCAGCTCGCACGCGATGGCGTACGACCCGGCACGAGGGCACGTCGTTCTCTTCGGAGGGAAAACGACATCGGGCCTGGCGGGCGACACGTGGGTGTACACGGACTCGGGATGGAATCGCCTGGACATTGACGGGCCCGCGCCACGCTGGCACCACGCGATGGCGTACGACCCTGTGCGCAGGGGTGTGCTGCTGTTCGGCGGACGCACGGACGATGGCTTCACGAGCGAGACGTGGCTCTTCGATGGTGCGCGATGGATCGAGCTCGATCTCGCTGAAACACCAACGCCACGCGACCATCACGCGATGACAACCGATACCGCGCACGATCGCGTGCTCGTGTTCGGTGGCTGGGACGGCAACGACGAGCTGGGCGATCTGTGGGAGTGGGACGGACGATCGTGGAACCGGATTGACATCGATGGCGATGGCGGCCCCGGCGCGCGCGGAGGGCACCCGGTGCTCTACTTCGATGCGCACACGAGACGCCCCATGCTGTATGGCGGTGCCAGGGACGGCGAGTTCTTCAGCGACCTGTGGATGCTCGGAGAGCATGCCTGGGAGCTGGTGCATCCGTGAAACAAACGGATGAGGGCTCGATGCGCGCTCGGGTTGCGTCGCGTGGAATACGCTCATTCGAGTAGACTCTGACGCATGACTTTGCACGCCGGCACGTCTCTCGGCCCGTACAGCATCGCGCGTGAGATCGGTCGCGGCGGGATGGGGGTGGTGTACCTGGCCCGTGACACCCGCCTGGACCGGGACGTGGCGATCAAGTCGCTGCCCGAGCACCTGGCGCAGG
>JBICIA010000041.1:0-10798 GCA_043101425.1 Phycisphaerales bacterium JB043 | reverse complement strand
CCTGCGCCAGGTGCTCGGGCAGCGACTTGATCGCCACGTCCCGGTCCAGGCGGGTGTCACGGGCCAGGTACACCACCCCCATCCCGCCGCGACCGATCTCACGCGCGATGCTGTACGGGCCGAGAGAGGAGCCGGGCTCAGGCATCGTGTGAGTATACCGATCGGTCCAGCAGACGCGTTTTCCAAAAAATACCTTTCATTGGTCGCCCTCCTTGGTAGCGTGAGGTGTTTGCTTCAACGCGTATACGGAGGGCCTGCCATGCGCCGCGCAACAGCTGTAATGACCTGTCTGCCGTTCGTGCTCACGATGTCCACTCTGGGTGGCCCATTGAATCCTCCCGGCGCACCCGCACCGACACCCGGTCCCGAGCCGCGCGTGCCGATCCAGAGCCTGCCAGGCGATTCCAGCGCGCACCACGTCATCTCGCAGGGCGGCAGCTACTACCTCAATGACAATTTCGATTGTTCGTGCACGCTGAGCTTCCTCAAGATCGACACGTCAGATCCCGTGACGGTCGATGGGCGAGGTTTCTACATCATCGATCGATCCATCACCGCAACGCCCAACACTCACGGGATCATCATCGTCGAGCCCTCGTCAGGGGGCGAGCCCTCGGTGCACATAGAAAATGTCCATATCCGAGGATGGGACAGCGCCATCAAGGGCGAGGCACCATCCACGAGAACACACTTCCGCTACTCGAACATCACGCTCAAACGCGGCTACATCGCCAACACGACAGGCAGTGCCATCGACGCCTCCCAGTACAACATGGACATGGACGAGGTCACGGTCGAGAACAGTGGTGCGCACGGCGTGGTGGTTGGCAACGACTCCTCACTGGTCCGATGCAGCATCGGCTCCTCGGGGCTCGACGGCGTCGTCGCCGGCGACAACACGACATTCGACAGGGTGCTCGTGCACGACTCGGGCGGGGATGGCATACGCAGCGGCAAGTACAGCCACATCGTGCTCTCGAACATCGGCGCGTCTGGCGACGATGGAATCGAGCTCGGCGAGGGATCCACCATCGATCAGTGTGTCATTGAAGGCTCGACAGACGACGGTGCGGTGCTCGGTCACGACACACGCCTCCTGCTCTCGAACATCGGCGCATCGGGCGACGACGGCGTCGAGTGCTCCACCTCTGAGGGCATCGTCATCTCCGATTCTACCATCCATGGCAACACAGGCCACGGTGTCAGTGGCGGCAAGGACATGGTCATCAAGGGCTCGAAGATCAAGGAGAACTTCGCCGGAGCCATGAACGTCGGTGCCGACGTGCTCGTTCGCGACAGCATCATCACCGGTGGCATCTTCGCGGGTTCTTACTTCGGTTTCCACGACAACGTCGTCATGCTCGATCTCGACGACCCGAACTTCACGCCCGTGCAGATGACCAACGGGCTGCACCACGTCGAGGGCAATCACTTCGATATCAAGGGCACGAGCACCGCGAACCTGCCCGCTGTGATCGTGCTGGGCGACAGGGTCGCGTTCGCGCACAACAGAACCATCATCCAGGACGCGATCACGCCACCCTCGCGCATGCCACCCCACTTCATCACCATGGACGGGCGCGATCACCACTTCCATCACAACTCGGTCGAGGGCCTCACGTTCGGCACGGAGGCGGCGCAGTTCCTTGGCGAGCGTCACGTCATCGAGCACAACATCATCACCGCCGATAACTCGACTGCGATCGGGTTCATAGGGTCGGTCAGCCGATCGATCATCCGCTCGAACACGTTCATCAACATGTCCCCCGGCGCGGCATTCCCGATCTCTGGAGCCGGCAACTACTTCGCGCCGATCGTGCCCACCAGCGCCGCCGGCACCAACACCAAGCACGACGCGAACATTGTTATAGAGCCGTAGCACCCCGGCAGCGACCCCCGCTGGAATTACGACGACCGATCAGGCCGGCTTCCGACATATTTTGTTTCCACTGCCCCGCGCAACAGGATCTGTTCGACGGGGTACAGAAAAGGACGGGAGCGGTATGCGCTCGCTCCCGGAACCACAAGGGGACGATTATGAACACAGTGTCTCGACGATCATCACTATTCTTCTTGTTCATCACTGTGATACCTGTGTCTCATGCTGCACATGGCGCAGACCTCCTGCTGCAGAACGTGAACGTAATCCCGATGGACAGGGAGGCTGTGCTCGAGAGCATGGACGTACGCATTCGAGACGGGCTGATCGCATCCATCGCGCCCCACTCGGACAATTCCAGCACACCTGATGATGATGTGCTCGATGCCACTGGAAAATATCTGATCCCGGGATTGTGGGACATGCACGTGCACCTCTCGTTCTGGGGCGAGCCTGTCGTCGAAGGCGGGGCGACGTGGGACACCGTCGCGGATCCCAATGCGTACGCGGACGTGCTTCCCCGCTTTGTCGCGTTCGGCGTGACGACGGTCCGCGATATGGGAGGCAGTCTCGAGGAGATCGACCTCTGGCACGAGAGAGTCCTCCGGGGTGACCGCCTCGGACCCACGATCTACAGATGTGGTCCCTATGTCGATGGCGAGAAACCGAACGACAAGTACCGTGTCTTCGTCCACAACGAGCAGGAGGGACGCGACACGGTCGAGCAACTCCACGCGCAGGGTGTGGATTTCATCAAGATTCACACGCGTGTGACGCCAGAAGCGTTCAGAGGTATCGCATCAGAGTCGAACGAGCTCGGACTGTCTCTGAGCGGGCACATCCCCTACGGCACACGATTCGAAACAGCCGTCGAGGTGGGCATGGACATCATCGACCACACAACATCGCTGCTCGTGTCCCAGAAAGATGATCCGCTGAGCAATCAAGTCCGCGACTGGCGAGAATCGTACAACTGGTACCGCTCCGATGATGGACGCAAATGGGTGGAGCGGTTCGCCGATCAGGGTGGGTCTCTCGTGACCACTCTCATAACCAAGGACGGGCACATCGAGCGTAAAACTGTCTTCGGCAAGTGGCATGTGAGTCTGACGAAGCAACTCCACGACCAGGGTGTGAACATCGTCGCCGGAACCGACACAGCGCGCAGAACATCCGATATCCAGGCGGGGAGCGCGCTGCACGACGAGCTGGCATTGCTTGTGGAGTGCGGGCTGAGTGAATTCGAGGCGCTCCAGAGCGCCACTGTGAATGCCGCCCGGATGCAGGGCCAGCTCGAGAGCAGCGCCAGCGTTCAAGTGGGCAAGGTGGCAGACTTGGTGTTACTGAATTCGAATCCACTGGACGACATCGCGTCGACTCGCGACATCCACGCCATCATCTTGCGAGGGCATCTCTTGCATTCATCAGACCTGGAGTCCTGGCGCTCGGAGCCTGCCAAGTAGGTACCGATGCACACAATACGTGCGATTATCCGTTGAGTGAGATCATTCACTGAAAGCCACTGTCGGCTGTTCCCAATATGATCTCACGCGATGGAACCGACCGACAACCATTCCATGATCCGCACACGAGCCATGCGCGTGGACTACGCCGATGTCACGGCCGTCCACGACCTGGATCTCGACATCGCTCCGGGCGAGGTCTTCGGGCTCATCGGACCCAACGGGGCGGGCAAGTCGTCCACCATCCGCGTGCTGGCAACCCTCCAGGAGCCCACCCACGGTCGCACCTGGATCAAGGGCATCGACGTCAGCGAGGACCCCGCCTCGGCCAGACAGATCATTGGCTACATGCCGGATCTCGCACCCGTCTACGACGACCTGCGCTGCTGGGAATTCCTCGATCTCTACGCCGGCTCCTACTTCGTGCCCAGGCGTGATCGCAGGCGGCGTATAAACGAGTGCCTGGATGCCGTGGGCCTGAATCAGAAGCGCGACGCCATGGCGGGCACGCTCTCGCGCGGCATGACGCAGCGCCTCGTGCTGGCCAAGACCATCCTCCCCGACCCACAGGTGCTGCTGCTCGACGAGCCGGCATCCGGGCTGGATCCCATCGCGCGCATCCAGCTGCGCGACCTGATGCTCGATCTTGCCTCGCAGGGCAAGACGATCATCGTCTCCTCGCACATCCTCACCGAGCTCTCCGAGTTCTGCTCGTCCGTCGGCATCATGCAGAAGGGCAAGATGATGCTCTCGGGACGCATCGACGACGTCGTCAGGCACATGCAGCCGACGCTCCGCATCAGCGTGCGTGTGCTCGAGCGGAGCGAGGAGCTGTCCGAGCACCTCCAGACCCTCTCGCCCGTCGGCAACGTGACGCCAAAGAACGGTGATCTGCTCTTCGATTTCGAGGGCGAGGAGCGTGAGGCAGCCAGCCTGCTGGCCTCACTGATCGAGCGGGGCTTCCCGATCGTGAGCTTCACGGAGCACAAGATGGGCATCGAGGACATCATGATCGGCATCGGAGCCAGCGAGACCTCCTGATGACGAGCGAGCACAGACATCGCGAGCTGAACCCGATCATCGTCAAGGGCATGCGCGCGCGACTCCGCAGGGGCACTCTCATCTCGTGGGGTGTTGTGGTTCTGACGATCACCGGTTTCGTCAGCGCGATCGTCTATCTCGTGCAAACAGAACAGGAGTTCACGACACCCGAGACAGCCGCGAAAATGATCCTGCTCCCGGTCATCATCATCCAGGCCACGATCCTGATGCTCCTCGGGACAGGCGCCGTCGCCTCGGGCGTCTCGCAGGAGCGTGACAAGGGACTGCTGGACTACCAGCGCATGACCCCAATGTCGCCGACCTCCAAGCTGCTGGGCTATCTCTTCGGCCTGCCCGCACGCGAGTATGTGCTCTTTGCGCTCACGCTGCCTTTCATGGCCTTCGGCATTATCAAGGGTGGCTTCCCTCTCATCACAATCGCCAAGTTCTACGTGATCTTCTTTTCCTCGGTCATGGTGTATCACATGACCGGGCTCGCGGCGGGCATGGTCTCAGCCAAGCCTCGACGCGCCGGGCTCATCGCGCAGGGCATGGTGCTGATGCTCTACTTCGTGCTCCCGAGCCTCTCATTCTTTGGCTTCACGTTCTTCGAGTTCCTGACGATTCGCCCCGCGCTCATCGGCATGGTGTATCAGGAGATCCAAAACGTCGGCGGAAGCCCCGAGGCCTTGGCACAGCTCCCGGGACTCACCGCGCTCGACGAGTTCCGCTTCATCCCGTTCTTTACGATCGAGCTCCACCCGATCACCTTCACGCTGATCGCCCAGAGCGGCCTACTCATCGCACTCTGGACCGCGATCCATCGCAAATGGCGCGACGAGTCGCTCCATATCTTCTCGAAGTGGTTCGGGCTCGTGTTCTTCGCCGGAGCCGCGGCCATGACGCTCGGAAACGTGTGGCCGATCCTGCGCAACGACGGCGTGTTCGCCCAACTCTTACGCCAGTTTGTTGGCCGTAATATCACCGCCTCCGAAATTGGCCAGTACGAGGAGTCACCGATCATCAATTCGGTCGTGCTCACGATCGCGCTGGCCATCCTCACAGCCCTCTGCATCCTCACACTGCTGTGCATCACGCCCACAACAGACAAGATCAAGCAGGGATGGCGTCGTGTCGCCCGACAGGGTGGCCGGATGATCCCGCTGAATTGGGATTCCTCCTCGAGCCTCTTCGTCACCGCTGGCATCATCCTGCTCTACTCGATCACCTTCGGGTTGCTCGCCTACGCGGCCCTCCAAAGCAATCGATACCTCCAACCCCCCTCTGTGGTTGCGCTCGTAATGCCCGCCGTCTATATGGGGATGATCATCATCTTCCTCCAGGCCACACTTGAGCGTTTCGGCAAACGCTCGTTCTTCGTCGCTACCTTCTTGCTCTGGATGGTCCCCTTCTTCAGCGCGATCCTGCTGGGCGCTGCGTTCGAGCGCGAGCTGCTCTCCGCGTACGTCTCACTCCCGTTCCCACCCTCGGGGCTCTTCTTCTCGTTCCTTGACATCACCTTCCCGCCGACGCTCGAGGGCTTCGATGACGATGGCCCACCGCTCATCTTCCGTGAAAACGCACGCGAGTTGATCACAACGGGCACGATTGGCTATGCGATCCTGGCTGGGATCATGCTCACCATCAACCGACAACATCAGACGCGCCTCAGGAGCGATGTTCTCCAGAGCGTCGAGGCCGTGTGAGAGCGCAATGAAAAACCCGACGTGAGGGCGTCGGGCCTTTCAAAACGAATGGATGAGAATAGGAGTGTGCTTGGTTAGTTCGCGATGATGCGCTGCTTGATCGCACGCGCCGGCGAGCCGACGTGCACCCAGCCCGCCTCGAGCGGCTTGAACGCGTTCGAGCGGGCGCCGAGCACGGCTCGCTTGCCAACGCTCACGCCGGGAGCGACGTACGCCTCGGCGGCGATCCAGGCCTCCTCGCCGACCGTGATCGGGAGCTTGAGCAGCCTGAATGACGGATCCGTGTAGTCGTGCGTGCCCGCACACAGGTGGGCGTACTGGCTGACGATGGCGCGGGCGCCGATGGTGATCTTGCCGAGCGAGTAGATGATCGCGTGATCGCCGATCACGGCGCCATCGCCGAGCTCGACGTTCCAGGGGATCTCGATCCTGGCGCTCGGGCGGACGCGGACGCCCTGCCCGACAGTGGCGCCGAAGGCACGCAGGATCGCGTTGCGGACGCCGTACCAGTTGTGGAAGGTCAGTCTGAAGACCATTTGACCGACGAGCATCCAGAGCGCACGCATGACCTTCTCCTTGAGGGTCCACGGGCTCGACTCGGGCTGGACACGCGGTTGCGGCGTGCTGGTGTACTCCTCGGGATCAAAGCCCGGGAAGGCCAGCCCGCGCGACGGGGCTGCAGCGGTGGAGACGCCAATCGAGCCAATGGGATTGGCAATCGTGCGCGCCGACGTGCCGTCCGCGAAAATGGACGTACCTCTACCGCTGGTAGATGGCGTGAACGTGGTCATGTCTGACTAACTCCTTAGTCATCCCTGTTGTGCGTGCGGATGTGCGGTCCGCATGAGTCAAAACGGCCTAGTGCTTCCCGTTTAGCCTCACCTAAGAATCTACCCCAACCCCTGGGCCTATGCACGACAAAAAACAGAAAAATCACCCCTTTCACGGGGCGATAACCAGCCGTCCCATCCAAAAACCTAACGCTGTCCGCGCCATCCTTTTCAGGAGCCTCAAAAAGAGACCGGTCTATCGGAGCGGGACGTCCTCGTCGGAAACGAAGATCGCGTCGGACGACTCGCACGACGGGCACAGCGATGGGTTCTTCTTGAGTATGCGGACGCACGTGTTCCAGCGAAGGATGGCGTCGTCGTTGTCGTCGGAACTGACCCGCTCGGCCCGCTCAAAGCAGTCCATCGCCTCCCTCAACATATCGTGCACCCTGTCGCCTGGGAGGTTCCTGGCCCACTGCGCCATCGCCTTGCGTTCGATGATCACACCGCGGTAGTAGAGCCTGTCGTACTCGCTGTCCAGGCGATCAAGCAGCGCCACGGCCTCGTCGGCCTGCTGTACCCCGTGGAGCGCGAATTGATCGGTGATCGACAGAATCAGCACGCGCAGCGCGTCCTGATCGTCCCGATCGACCGCGAGAATATCTCTGCAGATGCTCTCGGCCAGGAGGGGTTGATTGAGCAGGCGATATCGGAACGCCTTCTCTCTGGCTCGCTGCGTGTTCGTGTGAGAAATCGGTCGAAGCTGGAACTGCTCATTGGCCATCGGTGCCTCCCTCCTGCGCCGGCTCGCCCCTGCGTCCGCGCGGCTTGAAGATCCTGAAGAGACGAGTCAGTGGATCGAAGAACTCGTCGGCCACACGCTCCTTGAGTGGGATGATCGCGTTGTCGGTGATCGTGATGTGCTCCGGGCAGACCTTGGTGCAGCACTTGGTGATGTTGCAGTACCCCGTGCCGTGCTCCTTGCGGAGCTCCGTGGTGCGATCGACCGTGTCCAGCGGGTGCATGTCCAGCGCCGCCGAGTAGACGAAGTGGCGTGGCCCCACGAAGTCGTCGTGCAGATGGTGCTCGCGCAGCACGTGGCACACGTCCTGGCACAGGAAGCACTCGATGCACTTGCGGAACTCCTGGACGCGATCGACATCGCGTTGAGACATCGTCCACGTGCCATCGGGGTTGTCCGGCTCACGAGGCGTGAACGGGGTGATGCGCATCTTGGCGCGATAGTTGCTCGACACGTCCGTCACCAGATCACGCACATGCGGGAACGACTGCATCGGCTCCACGGTCACTGGCTTGTCCGTGTCGATCGAGTCCATCCGCGTCATGCACATCAGGCGAGGCGTGCCGTTGATCTCAGCCGAGCACGAGCCGCACTTGCCAGCCTTGCAGTTCCACCGGCACGCCAGGTCGCTCGCCTGCTCGGCCTGGATCCTGTGGACCACGTCGAGCACCACCATGCCGGGCGAGCACTCGGTGGTGTAGTCCTCGAACTCACCGTCGCCACGCTCGCCGCGCCAGATCCGAAGCGTCACACGTCTCATCACTTGTTCTCCTCGATGATACGCTTCAGATCATCACGGAGCTCCACCACGGGCTCCCGTCGTATCTGCATCGACCCGTACTCATCCCGTCGAACAATCAGATTGACACGCCCCCACTCTGGGTCCTTGTCGGGCGTGTCGTCCCTGAAATGCGCCCCCCTGCTCTCCGCGCGCTCGATCGCGCATCGGGTGATGGCCTCGGCGACGGTCAGGAGGTTGTTCAGATCGATCGACGTGTGCCAGCCGGGGTTGTACTCACGATTGCCCGGCGACGAGCACGTCGTGGCCCGCTGTCGGAACCGCTTAAGCTCCTCAAGCGCCTCGCTCATCTCGTCGTGGGTGCGCACGATGCCAACCTTATCTTGCATCATCTTCTGCAGGTCGTGCTGGACCTGATAGGACGTCTCGTTGCCCTGCGGGCGATCGAAGGGCTCAAGCGCACGACGGACGTGCCCCTGGACCTGCTCCATGTCCACACCAACCTCAGGATTCTCCTTCGCAAAGAGCGCCGCGTGCTCGCCGGCTCGCTTCCCGAAGACGACCAGATCCGAGAGCGAGTTGCCCCCGAGACGGTTAGCGCCGTGCAGCCCGCCGGCGCACTCTCCGGCGGCGAACAGGCCCGGCACCGTCGACATCTGCGAGTCGCCGTCGACACGGATGCCGCCCATCACGTAGTGCGTCGTCGGGCCGACCTCCATCGCCTCGGACGTGATGTCGATCCCCGCCAGCTCCTTGAACTGGTGGTACATGCTCGGCAGCTTGCGTCTGATGTGCGCCTCTGAGTCCTTGATCTTGTCCTTGATCCACGCGATGTCGAGGTAGACGCCGCCGTGAGGCGTGCCACGCCCCTGCTTGATCTCGCGCACGATGCATCGCGCCACGTGATCGCGCGTCAGCAGCTCGGGTGGGCGTCGTGCGTCCTTGTCGCCAACGACGTACCGCCAGCCCTCCTCCTCGTTGTCCGAGGTCTGGTTCTTATAGAGGTCAGGGATGTCGTCGAACATGAATCGACGACCCTCGACATTGCGCAGCACACCCCCCTCGCCACGCACACCCTCTGTCACGAGGATGCCCGCCACGGAGGGCGGCCACACCATCCCGGTCGGATGGAACTGCACGAACTCCATGTCCCGCAGCTCCGCGCCGGCGTCGTACGCCAGCGCGTGCCCGTCGCCCGTGTACTCCCATGAGTTGCTCGTGATGCGGAACGCCTTGCCAATGCCCCCCGTCGCGAGCACGACCGCCTTGGCCGTGAACAGGTGGAATCGCCCGCGTTCCCGCTCGTACGCGACGGCACCGCAGACGCGATCGCCATCCTTGAGCAGCGAGATGACGGTGACCTCCATGTGGATGTCGATACCGCGATGGATGCCGTGATCCTGCAGCGTGCGGATCATCTCGAGCCCGGTCCGGTCGCCCACATGCGCCAGCCTGGGATAGGCGTGCCCTCCGAAGTTGCGTTGGAGGATGCCGCCCTTCTTCGTGCGATCGAACACGGCGCCCCACGCCTCGAGCTCGCGCACCCGATCGGGCGCCTCCTTGGCATGCAATTCGGCCATCCGCCAGTTGTTGAGATACTGCCCGCCGCGCATGGTGTCCGCGAAGTGAACCTGCCAGTTGTCGCGCTCGTCGACGTTGGCCATCGCGGCAGCCATGCCGCCCTCGGCCATCACGGTGTGCGCTTTACCAAGAAGCGACTTGCACACCAGGCCTACCTTCACTCCATTGGCCGACGCCTCGATGGCCGCCCGCAGCCCTGCACCACCCGCTCCGATCACGAGCACGTCGTGGGTGTGTTCGGCGTGCAGCGACATCAGAGGATTCTCCAGTCAGTGATCCAGCCCATCGAGCACATGCGCACATAGAAATCAGCGAAGCCCACCCAGAACAGGCTCATCCACGCAAAACGCATGTGGCGCTTGTTCAGGCATGAGACGCACTCGTACGGCACTCCGCCTAGCGGCGCTCTCGAGAGGCACTGCTTCTTTCCACCAACCAGGTGGCGGAGCGAGTGGCACCCGAGCGTGTAGGAGCCCAGCAGCAGCACGTTGATGAGCAGCACGAACGTGCCGACACCGAGACCGAACTCGCTGCCACCGTCGGGCGTCGGGAACCACATCCCCGCGTACACGTCGTACGACAGGAACAGGAGAAAAATCAAAGACAGGTACAGGAAGTAGCGGTGCACATTCTGGATGATCAGCGGCAGGCGGTTCTCGCCGCGATAGCCCTTCAGCGGCTTCCCGACTGTGCAGTTCATCGGAGACGCCCAGAACGCCTTGTAGTAGGCGCCGCGATAGTAGTAGCACGTCACCCTGAATCCCGCGGGCGCCCAGAGGATCAGGATCGCCGGCGAGGCGAGATCGGAAGAGCACAC
>JBICIA010000040.1:0-6587 GCA_043101425.1 Phycisphaerales bacterium JB043 | reverse complement strand
ATCAGCTTGATCTTGCCCCTCTTGTAGCACTTCCTGGCCCACGTATTGAAGCAGCCCTTCAGGATCAGCTTGCAGGCTCTGAGAACCGCCTGCCCGCCATGACCTCCACGCTTGCCTCCAGATATATCGATCACAGCATTCCGCTGGAAGTCGATCTTGCCCTTGGCGAAGAGGAACAGCTTCCCGCCAGTGGCACAGTGCGTGCCACCCGCGGCGGAGAGACGCGAGCCACTCTCGAGGATGATGTCACACACCGCTGAGAGGAAGACGCGTCCGGCCTTGCCATTGTTGGAATCGGCCGTAATCCTCCCACGATTGACGATGGACTGCGCCAACAGGTTTATCTTGCCCGCGGTGCCACGATCCACGCTCGTTGAGATCGTTCCCTCGTTGACAAGCCGTCCGTTGGAGAGCGCGATATTAATCTTGCCACTGGGCGCCTTGATCGTGCCCGTGTTAAGCAGTGCCAGGGAGTAGGCATCGCCCGCACCCAGGCGCACGTACGAGTCCGAGCTCGACGATTTGTTCGCGGCTTCCGTGATGTCGAAGTCCTCGAACCCCAGTTGACTCGTTGTGCTGCCGTTGGTCACCTCGACCATGATCTTGCTGCCAACCTCTTTGAGCATGACTCCCTCGGCGGTGAGCAGCGTCACCAGACCGTCGTTCGCGACGATCGTGCCGTGGTTGCTGATACGCTGCGCGATGAGCGTCACCGCATCAGCAGTGATGAGGCCCTCGGCGATGATCTCGCCCGAGACATGCTTGAGCAGGTACTTCTTCGAGTTGAACGAGTCATTGGAGAGGTCGGCCGCAGCGGCCAGGAACCCACCAGCATCTATGACCGAATCCGGCCCGAAGACGAATCCGGCGGGGTTCACCAGAAACACCTTGCCATTTGCCAGCAGCGTGCCGTCGATCTGGGAGGGCCCGATATCGCCGGTCACTCTATTGAGGACTGCTGAGTGGGCATTCGGCTGAATGAACTCAACGGTCTCACTCGATGCGATATCGAATGACTGCCAGTCGATGATTGATTGATTCGATGCCTCGATTGTCATCGACGAGTCGATGCTGGAGATGCTGACATCGCCCTGCACGATCTCGGATACGACCGGCGCCGCGTCGGACTCGTGCGTGAGCAAACTGGCCGTCGTGCCAACGACAAGTGCCAGCGCGATCGCACGAGGGATCGGGCGCCCCGGGGTGTTCACAGTCTTCATTTGTTCTCTCTCCCAGCTGTGCGAGCTGTTCGATCTCTAACTCCTCTGCACTAGGAGTAGACACCCATCGAGAGAGAAGGCAATTAAAATATGAGGGTCACGATGAATTGCACCTCGAAGTCGCCGTCGTCCGCGAGGATGTTATTGGCCGCGTCGCTGACCTCGTGGAGCGCCCACCCGAAATTCACCTCGCCGCGCACGCGTCGTGTGATCTCGAGATCGAGACCGACACCCGCACCCAGGAGCGTGTTATCGGTCTCCAGCGCTGTCGCGTCGGAGCGATCGACGTATCCGACGTCGAGGAATGTCTTGAAGATCAGGTCCCAGTCGGTCGGCCCGGAGACGTACTGTGGCGCGTAGCGGAAGGGCTTGCCAAAGAGGTAGCCCGGCTGCGCATCGGGCGCCAGACCCTGCGGGATGTGGTAGCGGTACTCGATCGTTCCGACGATCGCGTCGTCGCCAGAGACGACCGCCTGCGGGTAGCCCCGCACCGTCGTGAGCCCACCGGCAACCTGGAGATAGTTCGGCGGGAGCCGATGGTCGCCGGACCACTGCCCGCGCGTGGAGAGAGCGATCTCGTGCGCCAGCGCCGTGGGCTCGTTCTCGGACTTGGTCAGCAATGGCTCGAGATAGAAGGAATAGGACGCGTTGTGGTGAAGGGAAACCCACTGCTCGTCCGAGCCGGTTCGTCCAAGGGCGACCAGATCGCTCTGGTCGTTGTCGAGCACGTTGCCCTGCGCCCAGACCGACCAGTAGAGGCGCTCCTGCTGGCGATAGAGCTCGCCACGCAGACCGGCGGAGGGAATAAGAAACTCGCCCTCGCCCGAGGTCAGTGTGAGCTGGTTGTCGACGTTGGCCGTGTCGAACCTGAGCCCGCCGAAGGCGTCGACGAAGTAGTCGCGATCCTGATGCAGGACGAACCGAATCTCGCCACCGATCGAGTAGCCGTCGCCCTCGAAGCTGGCGGGCACCTGTCCGAACTCGGCGGCGGTGTACTCGTAGAGCGAGCCGTAGACACGCCCGCGGATGCGATCGTTGTCGAAGAGACGGACGTCGTACGACGCGTTGAGCGCGTGGACCTCGTCGAAGTTCCCCGTGAGATAGTCGATCGCGAAGATGTCGTCGTTGTTGGTCAGCTGGTTGTGGATGAGGCCGAAGCGCTCCTGCAGTTCGCTGGTGGCGTCGGTGCCCGTGTTGGCCAGCTGCGCGTAGAACATCAGGGGGTTGTTCTCGGTGATCAGATAGTCGAGCGAGACACCGCCGAAGACCGAGCCCTCCGGCACGAGCGCCACGTCGACGCGTCGTCCAGGATGCCGGTTCATCAGATAGACGTAGTTATCGAGCTTCCTGCGATCGAGCAGGGCCGTGTGTCCCTCCTCGTTCTCCTCCGAGATGTTGGCGGTAGCGCGCACGGGGGAGTTGTCACGGATGCGCTGATGAAAGCGGTGGTTGATGGTGTCCTCGTCCTTGACGCGCTCGCCCAGTGCGTTGGAACGAACCTCGACGACCGAGCCGGTGGTGATCTGCATGGTCAGGGTCGTGTTGCCCGCCTCGCGTGCGTCCCGGATCTGATTATCGACCACGAAGAGCTCGCTCGGGTCCGGCTCGACATAGACACCAAGAAGGCCGAGCGCCTGGAGGCGGGCGACGATCGCGGGTGCCAGCGACACGAGTGCCGAGTCATAGAACACGGGGTTCTCGAGATTGTGCAGATCATTGAGCGGGACATGCTGGACAGGCTGGCCCTCTCGCGGCGCAACGTATCCCTCGCTGGTCTGTGCCAGCGTGAGGTAGGTATTGAGCACCTCCTCCTCGGAGGGCTGCCCGTCCACCTCGTGCAGGTACTCGACGATGATCTGGGTGATCGTGTGCGGGGCGCCGTCGCTCTCGAGCAACTCGACGAGCACCGGTTCGGCGAGCTCCTCGGATGCGTCCGCTGGCGAGTCCTGCGCCAGCGCGGGTGCGCTCACGAGTGCGAGTGACAGGGCGCCGATCCATGCACCGAACCTGTTCGTTGTCTGACGCGCGTTGCTCATGACCACCCTTTCTGGGGATGCCTTGTGGGTACGTCCCGTGGCTGTTCCACGGGGACGTCTCATATCGCGGGTCGGCATCACGTCGCTATTACTTGAGTCTGAGTGCATGAACGGGCTCTCGAAGGGGCAGATTCCCGGTCTTTTTCTCGCTCCGCCTTGAGCAACCCCCGGGATTCGTCGATCCGATGAATGAACTGGAAGGATACCAAACCTCCTCAACACTGGGGTTCTTACTATGCGTCGCGAACTCTCGCTTGCCAGGCCGCTCGTCCCAGCCCTCGCCCTCGTCTGCCTTGGCGGGTGCGTCTCCAGTGCACCGAACCACGTCACGTACTACGCCCCGGCAAACGCCAACGGGCAGATGGCAACGCTCTCAGCGGGCGACTCGCTCGGCTGGGCCGTCCGCTCGAACGACGTGATCCTCGCATCCGGGAATGCCCAGGAAGGCGAGACGTCATCCCTGGCGAACGTCCCCGACGACCAGGACTAGGTCTTCTGCGCACAAACGATCCCCTACCATGCGAGCATGTTCCGTCTCCGCTCGCCCGATGTTGTCGTCTCGCAGCACGAGCACTCGCGCATCTCTGGTGAGCTCGCCCGACGCTGGGGCAACGAGCGCTTCGACACCCCCGAGCTGGACACCAACGCCTTCGTCGCGGGCGTGACGCTCCACGACTGGCACTACGGCGTGCAGGACACACTCTCGCTCGACGCCGAGCACGTGAGTCGACGTGATGAGGAGACCTGGCGCGACTGGGTCGCTGTTCACGCGCGATCCAGTGAGCTGCGCATGGACGATCCGATCGTCGAGATCGTTGCCAAGATGCACATCAGGAGACTGCTCGACGATGTCGATCGCGACGACGCCGAGCGCGTCAGGCGCACGCTCGAATCGCGTATCGATGAACTCATCGCATCCTCCGCCATTCCTCGCCAGCGATTCGAGTGGGCCGACCACATCACACGCGCCTGCGATCTGCTGGCGTTCTACCTGTTCCGCGAGGATCACACGTCGGGAGAGTTCGAGGTACCAACACGAGCGGGCTCACTGGAGACGATCCAGATGCGCTACGAGATGGGCATCGGGACCGACATCCGTGTCGATCCGTGGCCGTTCGACCGAGACGCGATCGAATTGAACTATGTCGCCTACGACCGAGACTCGTACCCGTCGACACAACGTCCGGTCATGATGCGACTCGGTGTGCATCGTCTCGTCTGAGACCGCTACCGGCCCACTCGGAATGATTGGCTTCGGGGTACCATGCGCACCACATGGACCACGAGCACGCCGACATCTCAATGGACGATCGCGACTCGGGGCTCCGTGAGGAGTCCTCGGAGACCGTGATCCTCGACGCGCAGTCGCCACACGAGGAGAGCGACGAGGCCGTCGCCGCGCTCATAGAGGCGGACGCCCCTATCGAGGAGATCGCGCGCGGTGTGGAGGAGCAGGACGCGCCCGACGCCGCCGACACCCTCGAGGATCTCGAGCCCGAGGCCTCCGTCGAGGTCGTGCGCCAGATGGAGGACGCCTCCGCCGCCGAGGCGCTCTCGCACATGGACCTGGCCCTGGCGGCAACGAACCTGCGCGACCAGGATCCCGGGTACAGCGCCCGACTACTGGGGCTGATGGATCCCGACGACGCGGCTGACCTGCTCCAGGAGATCCCCCAGCGCGACGCCGACGCCATCCTGCAGCAGATGCCACGACGCCTGGCGGCGACGCTCGGCAAGCTGGCGCTGTACGACCCCGACACCGCCGGTGGCCTGATGACGACCGACTTCATCAAGCTGACCGACCACGACACGGTCTCGGAGGGCGTGCACCGAATACGAGCGGCGGCGGCGGACGACACGCAGCTTTTTTACCTGTATGTCACCAACGCTCAAGGCGAGCTGAGAGGCGTCGTTCAGATGCGATCGCTCCTGCTGAGCCCCCCCGAGACACAGATCTCCGACGTGATGCTGACGGATATCGTCGCACTCAAGACGGGCCTCGATCAGGAGGAGGTCGCACGCGCGTTCGACCGGTACGACCACCTGGCGCTGCCGGTCATCGACGAGGACGACCGTCTGCTCGGCGTAGTAACGATCGACGACGTGATCGATACCATACGCGCCGAGCACACGGAGGACGCACTCAAGCAGGTCGGTGCCGGCGCGTCGGAATCGGTGCGCGAGACGATCCGCACCAAGATGCGCTCGAGAACGCCCTGGCTCGTCGTGAATCTGATCACGGCGCAGGCCGCCGCCGTCGTGGTGCTGATGTTCACCGATCTGATCGACAAGATCGCGATGCTCGCGGTGCTGATGCCGGTGATCGCCAACCAGGCCGGGAACGCGGGCAACCAGAGCCTGGCGGTGACGCTACGCGGGCTCGTGCTGGGCGACATCCGCAAGGATCGAGTCACGACCCTGCTGATGCGCGAGACTCTGTTCGGCTTGCTCACAGGCATGATCACCGGGCTGCTGCTCGGCCTGGTGATCGTTGCGCTGAGCCTCACGGGGGTCGTGGACGTGGAGTGGAAGATCGGTGTGGTCACCGCGATCGCGATGTCGGGAGCGCTCGCCTCCGGGTGCCTCGTGGGCACCGCCATACCCATCATCATGGAGCGATTCAGGTTCGACCCCGCCACCGCGTCCACAATCTTCCTGATGATGCTGACCGACATGATCAGTTTCGCGGCCTTTCTCGGACTCGCCTGGGCACTCCAGAACTGGCTCCTGGGAGCACCCGTTGTGCCTTGACTCTCCTGCCCTCGTGCGGGAGACTAGCCGCTCGGAACCCGTCCAAAGCGGGATTCGTATCAACAACCACACAGCGGGTGGGTGAAAGACAGACACGGGTGCGTCGTGGGCACGATTGGTACGGGCCCGCCCCCTGTCCGGCCGACCCCCTGCCACGAACACACCAGACGCCCTTAGCGTCGCTCACACCTCGCTCCCGGAGCCCGAGCCATGGCGAAAGCTGGATCGCAGTACAACCAACTGATCGTGATGTCGCTCCTGGGCATCGTCTGCGTGGCCCTTATTGTCGTCTCGATCATTATGTATGGCGGACGCACGGCGGCCGAAGCCGAGGTCGAGCGACTCCAGAGCAATATCAGCGACGTGTACCCGCCGGGTGTGCAGAACTCGCCCCAGGTCGCCTACTACATGGGCGCCAAGCAGGGGCCGCTGGTGGGATACCTCGCGAACTCGCTCTCGAACGTGATGCTGCGCGTGACGGGCTCCGATCAAACGACCCCACAGCAACTGGCTGCGATGCTCGATGGCGCCCAGGATCCGAACACGGGCGAGATCGTCGCCAGCGAGCATGCCGTCGACG
>JBICIA010000039.1:0-50811 GCA_043101425.1 Phycisphaerales bacterium JB043 | reverse complement strand
CTTGCCATCAATCAGCCTCTCGTTTGATCGAGGTCGCCCGGGTAGCGGATCCACTCCAGACGCAAGCCCTCGGGCCCAAGTGTAGGCCCCGACCTGGCACGATCACGCGCCTCGAGGACCGACGGGATGTCCCCGCCATCCAGCCTGCCCCGCCCCACCTCCAACAGCGTCCCCGCGATGATCCGCACCATGTTGTAGAGAAATCCCGTGCCCGACACGTCGATCATCACGTGCCCCGGACACTCGCCCGACACCTGACACGACAGAATCGTGCGCACGGTCGACTCCCGCCCGTGCCCCGCCGCCGCGAACGACGCGAAGTCATGCTCGCCAACCAGGAACGCGGCACCCTTCCGCATCGCGTCAACATCCAGCACATGGCGGGTGTGCGTGACGTACCGTCGATCCCAGAGCGGGCGCTCGCGCTGCGCGCACAGCGTGTACCTGTACGCCTTCGATTCACAGTCTCTGATCGGGTCGAAATCATCGCGCGTGCGCTCGCACGACGTCACCAGCACATCCTCCGGCAGCCTGTCGTTGATCGCCCTCGCCAGACGCTCGTCCGGTGCCCGAGGCACATCCTCAGAGCACGTGAACGCTGCGCACTGCCCCAGCGCGTGCACGCCCGCGTCCGTCCGCGACGCCCCAATCAGCTCGATCGGCTGACGCACCACCTGACGCACGCCCTGCTCGACCACGTGCTGCACAGTACGAATCGGAACACGCTCGTCTCCCGCCTCCCCGAACGCGTCGCCTATGGCGTGCGAGGACGAGGGGTGATCCAGCGGCACGTCCTGCTTCTGCCACCCGTGAAAACACGTGCCGTCGTACGCGATAGTCAGCCTGTATCGAGCCACATCGCCCATGATGGCGATCCTCGCCTTGTTTTTCCAATGGCGTCACACGGGTTCCGTGGCGCGCACTCCTGAAAGCGGATAGCACGTTCTCGGAACCAGAGAATAGAACCGCTCGTATAGAGGTTCAGACAGATGGATGCGGGTGCGTTACTTCCCGCCGGGCTGCATGAAAAGGCTCCTGGACATGCACCTCCGCGGAAACCTCGACGCACTCTTTGTTGAGCCATCGACGAGTCGCACACCTGCGTACCTCCCCCATACTCGTCGAGGGCAACCATAAAGGCAGCGACGAGAGGCCTCTCGCCGCTGCCTTGTTGTTTATCTGTATGTGATGCGCCTCAGCGCCTGCGTCGCGCACCCGCCGCGAGACCCATGAGCATCACCGCCCCCACTCCTGGAGTCGGGATGTACGCGCCGAACGCGCTGTCGCCGCCCGGGCCGCTCTGGAACTTGGCCACCGCGATCGCCGGGTTGTCGCCTGGCGGTGTGGTCGCAAGATCGGTCGTGAAATCAATGTCCGTAGCAGTACCCGAGATCGTGAACGAGAAGACCACGCTCTCACCTGGGAAAATCTGATCTGGATTGGTGCCAACGCCATCGATCAGAGCGAAATCAAAAACACCGAATCCATCCGCCTTCTTGGATGTCTCGAATGTCCACCCAGACACCGGCGTGTTCAGCGTCAGGCCCGTCACGTTGCTCGTGCCATTGAAATACACAGCGCTGATCAAATAGTCCGCGGGCCATGCGGTTGTGTTTGTGACCGTGAACGTGAGCTGATCCCCCACGACCACAAAATCAAACGTCGCATCGAGCACGTCGGGCGGAGTCGAGTCGCTCGAGTCGGTGCTCAGCGTGATCATCGCCGCGCTCGCCGAACTCGCTAGCAAACTCGCCACACCGACCGCACAAAACGTGCGCAGGGCCCGCGAAATCCGAATGTCCATCGTCGTATTCCCTCTCGTGTTCCTTCCAGAGCGCCCGCTACCCGATGTCTCCACCAGGCTCCTCCAGCGAGCGCTCGACGTGTTTCTAGCCCAAATCCTAGAGGATCCATGCATCTCGATGCAAGATTTTTCTCAGGATTCAAAAGCCCCATAACAAAAAACTAATTCTGGACAGTCAGCTCCGTATATCTGAAGGAGGCTGTGGCGCCGCGTGTCGGGGAGAGATCAATGCCCGAACAGGTTCTTCTCAGCGAACATCCCAGATTCCTCGAAATATCCCAACGCCTCGTCCACCGACGCGAAGATCTTGGTCGCCGTCTCCGTGATGAAGGGCGACGGGTGCTTCGAGGGCTTCCACACCACGTACACTTCCTTGGTGTGCTCGAAGGCGTGCTGCAGCTCTCGCTCCACGCCGGATGACAACCCGGGAATGCCGCCCGGCAACTCCGGCACGAGACTCACGATCATGTCCGCCTGATCGATCAACTTGAAGTCGCGCATGTAGATCTGCCCGTCGATGTCGCCGGCGATGTCCAGCACCTCGCGCACCTTCACGCGGATCGGATCATCGCCAACGCCCCCGCCGAACGAGTGCGGCTCGACGTCCAGGAACTCCTCGCCCGTGCGAGCCGCCTCGATCGCGCGCTCAAGCAGCAGCTTCTCATCCACGTCCGCGGGGTCGAACGTGATGAAGTGATCCGCCAGCGCCGCTCGAAACCGATCGATCTCCGCCAGCACGTCTGGCATGTCCACCACGTGGCTCATCGGGAAACTCGGGTACACCTTCTTCATGTCGGGGCGTGTCAGCAGGCGGAACATCGTCCGCGACGTCACCTCGTGACGACCGCGGCTCAGAATGTAGAAGGGCTTGTGCAGCGCCTGGGCGAGCATCTCGGTCGCTAGGATCTCCTCCTCACGCCACACCATGCAGTCCTTGAGCGTCGCGTCGATCACGTGCTCGTCGTGCAGCCTGTCGTGCACAACCTCGACGTTGTCCACGAGACAGATGAACACGTCCGGATCGAGTGCCTCGATCTGATCGAAATCGAACGCCGCGAACAGCCCGTGACGCCAGCGGAACGTCGCGTGCGTGTTCACGATCAGATTCTGCGTCTCCCGCGACTGCGCGATGATGTCCTTGAACGCGGCCCGCCTGAGCGACTGCAACCGCGACCACGGCAGATCCAGGATCCGCCCGGGACGGATATCACGCCCCTCGGCGTACATCATGTCGCCGATGTGGTACACATCGATCGGCTCACCCTGCTGGTCGGCGAGGTCCTTCATCGCCTGGATGTACGGCTTCTTGTCCATCCCGACCTGGCCGGTCACTATCGCTCGCATCGAATTTCACTCCGGTTCGAAGAGGCCACCCCAACACTCGCCGGCTCCCACTCCGACGTCTCGCCCGAAGTATAGCCCCATCCTCCTCGATGCCTTCTTTGTCGTGCCAGAAGTCTCTCTGTATCCTTCGATCCGGGGAACCGGAACCACACACGACTCACAGGAGCTCGCACCCGATGTCCATCCTCATAGACGCCGATACCAAGGTCATCTGCCAGGGCATCACCGGCTCCTTCGGAGCACTCCACACACGCGGGTGCCTGCACTACGGCACGAAACTCGTCGCTGGCGTCACGCCTGGAAAAGGCGGACAGCAGGACGACAACGGGCTGCCCATCTTCAACACCGCCGACGAGGCGGCCCGCAACACCGGCGCATCCGCCACGATGATCTTCGTGCCGCCTCCCTTCGCCGCCGACGCGATCCTGGAAGCGGCCGAGGTGGGGCTCCGCGTCGTGTGCGCCATCACCGAGGGCGTGCCCGTCAACGACATGGTGAAGGCCTGCGCGCTACTCGATGAGATCAACGCGACACGTCCCGCGCACGAGAAGACCATCCTCATCGGCCCCAACTGCCCGGGCATCATCACGCCGGGCCCCGAGACAGGCGCGGGCTCCAGCGCGTCCGACCCCTACACCAACGCGGGCTGCAAGATCGGCATCATGCCCGGCTACATCCACACGCATATCTCCGAGGCCTCCACGGGCAAATCTGTCGGCATCGTCTCACGCTCCGGCACGCTCACCTACGAGGCCGTCTGGCAGACCTCCAGCCTCGGGCTCGCGCAGAGCACGTGCATCGGCATCGGAGGCGATCCCGTCCGTGGCATGGGCTTCATAGATTGCCTCGAGCACTTCGAGAGCGACCCCGACACACACGGCGTGCTGATGATCGGCGAGATCGGCGGCACCGACGAGGAGAACGCGGCGGCATGGGCGAAGGAGCACCTCACCAAGCCCATCGCGGCCTTCATCGCCGGACGCACCGCCCCCCCCGGCAAACGCATGGGGCACGCGGGCGCCATCATCTCAGGTGGCCAGGGCGGAGCAGAGGACAAGATCAACGCACTCAAGCAGGCGGGCGTCGAGGTCGCCGAGACACCCGCAGACATGGGCGCGGCCATGGCACGCGCCATGCACCTCGAGGTCGCCGCAACCGCCTGAGCCCGTCAGCTCGCGCTCGTCTCGCCCACACTCTTCTTCGATGTGACCCGCGGCGTGAAGATCGCGTTGCTCTGGCGTGTGGGCTCGTCTCTCCTCACGCGCAGCGCGCCCTTCTCTATCCGCTCGAACGCGCTGGCGGCGTTGGACGCCGAGTACTCGAACCCGATCGAGCGCCGCTTGAGCTCACGCGCAACCGTCGCCGTTGTGCCGGATCCAAGAAACGGATCGAGCACCAGATCTCCCTCGTTCGAGCACGCCCGTATCACGCGCTCCAGGTACACCTCCGGAATCTGGTTCTCGTGGTTGGCACGACGCTCCTTGTTGTTGCCCTGGATGCGCCCCCAGTTCTTGCCGTACCACACGTCCAGCGGCACACGCATGCCCGCCGTGCCCTCGCGCTTGTTGTGCGTGCGCGGGTCGAAGTACGTAGTGGCGCGATCCGACGGCTCGAGGATCGGCTCCTCGTTCCAGACACGATTCGATGCGTCCTTGGCAAAGTACAACGCATGCACCTTCGAGACGATGAAGTTCCCACGCCGATGCTGGCCGAAACGGAAGTGCCAGACGCACCAGTTGATCATCTCCAGGCCACGCTTCTTCAGGTGGACAACGATCTCCGCGGCTGAATCGTCGGGGATGTTCACCCACAGCGAGCCGTGCGGCGCGAGCGCATCGACGCACCCATCGAGCCAGTCGTGCGTGAACGACAGATAGGCGTCGCGCGTCATCCCGTCGTCCCACTCGTCGTACGGCACCTGCCAGTTGAAGGGCGGGTCGGCAAAGATCAGATCGACCTTGCCCTCCACACACTCGGGCAGCGTGCGCAGCAGCTCTCTCGAGTCGCCCACGTACACCCTCGTCGATGGATGATCGAGCGCATGGGATGGCTCCGGTACTCGTGGAGAATCGCTCACCTCAGAACACGTGCCGCGACGATCAGTTAAACGCCTCGCGTGTCGAGCGGCTGGCGCCCTGAAGATCCTCACCGACGCCCTCGACGGTGTTGCAACCGGTCAGCACGACCGACCCCGTGAACGCGAACATGGCGATGGCGACCATCAGGAAAACGCGACGAATCTTGGTCTTCATGAAGAGCACTCCTGGTTCGGCGCGGCGTCAGTGCCTCGCACACGCTTCCAATAATAAGGGGTCCGGGTCGATCGCGCCACCGATCATGGGATCTCGATCGTGTTCGTCCAGGCGCCCGTGCCAAACAGCCTGTCGCCGGCATCACCCAGCCCGGGGCGGATATACCCACGCTCGTCCAGCCTCTCGTCGAGCACCGCCGCGTAGATCATCACGTCAGGATGATCCTCCAGCATGCGTCCGACACCCTCGGGTGCGCCAACGAGACAGAGCATCCTCAGATCTTCCGCGCCTCGTTCCCGAAGAATCGATGCCGCCGACGACGCGCTCCCGCCCGTTGCCAGCATCGGGTCCAGCAGCAGCACCGGGCCCGCACCGAGATCGTCGGGGAGCGTCGAGACGTAGGTCCTCGGCTCGAGGGTCGTCTCGTCCCTCGACAAGCCCAGGTGCCCGATCCTCGCCGAGGGCAGCATCTCCACGACACCACGAACCATCCCGAGCCCCGCACGCAGCACCGGCACAACAGTCATGCTGCCCGACAACCGGTGCCCCAGCGTCGTCTCCAGCGGCGTCTCGACCTCGACGCTCTCCACCCGCAGGTCACGCGTCGCCTCGTACACCATCAGCCCGGCGATCTGCTCGACCAGCGCTCTGAACGCCCGTCGCCCCGTCGTGGTCGATCGCATCCACGTCACCTTGTCCCGCACCAGCGGATGATCGATCACGCACAGGTTCGGAAGACCATCATGCTCTGCCATGACGCAGAGACTACCCGCTCTCGCCTGGCAACGTCACCCTCCCGAACCCGGACCCAGCAGCGCGATCAGGTCATACAACGCGTGCACCACCACCACGATCCCGAACCCGCGCCACAAGAACAGCGTGCCAAAATACACGCCCGAGGCAAGGTAGAACACGAAGCCATCCGCCTCCCGGTGGTAGAGCGCAAACGCCAACGCCGCCACAACCACCACCGCGATATTCGCTGGCACCTTGGCGAGCCCGGCGATGTCGACGAGTATCAGGTGCAGCGCTGTCATCAGGATCAGGCGGAACAGCAGCTCCTCGTATAAGCCAGCCTGCAGCGCGATCATCGCACGAGAGAACCAAGGCAACTCTCGCACCGCCTCGACCCCCTCCTGCAGCGCCTGGTCTCCTCCCATCACGGACGAGAACACCTGCGCCAGCACGACCAGCGGCAGCACCCACCACAGCGACTCGAGCGCCATACCCGCGAGCACGCCCGGGCGAACGCGCCATCCGTGCTTCGAGAGCACGTGCTGGATCACAAGCACCACCACCATCGTGATCGCCGGGAGGTGAAGGCTGCTCATCCCGAACACCTGGAAGAAATCGTGGAGCAACCGATGCGCCAGAATCTCCTGAGAGTGATCACTCCCTGACATCAGGATCGAGCCGATCTCGGCCACAACCAGCCACGGCAGCAGGAACACCAGCACGTGCAGGGGGCGAGTCGACTCGCGCGCGTACCCCTCGTCGAGCGCAACGCCCTCCGATGCCCCTGCCCCTCGCTCGTGTTTCTCTGCCCGTGCGCCCATGCACCACCCCGCGTCTGGTTCGCCAGTGAGGGTACGAAAAAACACCCGCCTGCAACAGACGGGTGCGAGTGAATCCTCGTTTGGGCCCCTGCGCTCAGCCGGTGGCCAGCTTCTTGGCCTTGACCCTCGCGTTGAGACGCGACTTGTACCGAGACGCCGTGTTCCTGTGGATCGCGCCCTTGCTCGCCGCCTTGTCGATCACGGCGCACGTCTTGACCAACGCCTTCTCGGCGTCGGAGACGCTCCCGTGGAGCACCTGCTCGCGCAGATCCTTGATCGCGGTCCGCATCGTCGTCAGACGCCAGCGATTGCGCGAGCGATGCTTGATGTTCTGACGGTTGCGCTTCTTGGCAGAATTGGTGTTCGCCATAGGGACTCGGCTTTCTGAGATGATCTGTCAGGGTGTCACGCCGGCCCCACGCCGACGATCACGAGCCGCACAGTATCGCTATTTCCACACAAAAATCAACCCGTGCGACCCTGGCGATCCGCTCCCAATGCCACAAAAACCGGCCCTGGCACGCCCCAGAGGGTGTGCGATCGTCTCGACAGGGGTATACTGACCGACCGCTCAGGCCTCGCGTCAGAGCGGGTCGGTGCCGAGCCCCGGCATCGGGAGCGCGCGTAGCTCAATTGGATAGAGCACCTGACTACGGATCAGGAGGTTAGGGGTTCGACTCCCTTCGCGCGTATTCAATTTATTGTAAGACGATCCCACCCATGCCAACGTGTGACTGGACGCCGAGCCAGGGAACACGTCCAACCGCACAGCATCCCTCTCCACAGACGATGCCGCCCCGCATCCTTCTATTGGTAGGTAAGGCTGACGACGCGGGATTTTGATACAAAGCACGCGACACAAGCACCGGAGGAGATCCATTGCCAAGTGATCCCGACCAGCAAGGACGTTCCAGGAAACGTGGGCTCAAGCGACTCGCGAGACGGGCGACCATCTCATCGCTGTTCGCGGTCCTGGTGCTGATGCTCACAGCCAGTTGCGTGACCAGGCCCCCCGCGCTGAACTCCATCGATGGCGTGCAGAGGCTCGCGCTGCTGGACACGTCGTGGCCCGCGCTGTCGGATCCTGTCACCATCACATGGGACACGCACCTCATCCCCTCCATCTCGGCCCAGAACGATCTCGACGCCGCCTTCGCCATCGGGCTTGTCCACGCCCATCTGCGATACGCGCAAATGGACATCCTCCGACACGTCTCGCAGGCCAGGATCTCCGAGATGGTCGGACCATTCGGACGGTCTATCGACGGCGCAATCCGGGCCATCGATCTCGACCGCGCGATCGATGAGATGGAGCGCGCCCTGCCCGACGAGACGCGCAACTGGCTCACCAGCTATGTCGCCGGTGTCAACGCCTACATCGATCGGAATCCACGCAGGCCCTCGGACGCCCGGACACTCGGGTTCGATTACGACGAGGCCTGGTCGGTGCGCGACGTGCTGGCGGTCGGACGGCTCTTGTCAGTCGATGTGAACTGGGGGCGATATTTCTCGCTGGCGAGCCTGCGAGACGAGACGGGGTTCGATGGTTTCGCCAGAAGGCTCTGGCAGCACGCCGACGAGGGCATACCCAGCTTCGGACCCGAGCAGCCAACCGATCTCTCACTGCTGACCGACATCGGTCGAACAGGATCGAACGCGCTGGTCGTGGCTGGCGATAGATCAATCTCCGGCGGCGCGCTCGTAGCCAGCGACCCACATCTCGGCTTGCCTCAACCCAACATCTGGTGCGTGCTGGGCTACAGGACTCCCGAGAACGCCGTGGTGGGACTGACAATTCCAGGCGTGCCGTTCGTGCTGGTGGGCCGCAACGAGTCGATCGCGTGGACCGGCACGAACATGCAGAGCTCCTCGACGGTCTTGTACGAGCTGCAGGACGGATGGGAGGAGACAGACGCTCGGACAGAGATCATCCGGGTTCGCTGGTGGTTCGATCGCGAACGCACGATTCGGGAGTCGCAGTGGGGACCGGTGATAACCGACGCCAGGCTGTTCGGCGACATGTTCCCTCGTGACGTGGCGATGCGCTGGCGAGGGCACGCACCCAGTGACGAATCAAGCGCGTTCCTGAAGGCCAGCTCCGCAACAACCTGGGATGAGTTCCGCGAGGCGTTCCGATCCTATGCCGTCGGCGGTCAGAACATGCTCTTTGGGGACGCCAATGGAAACATCGGGCAGATAATGGCGATCGAGGCGATACCCGCCGCGGCCCAGGCAAGCCGCATCGGAGTTGTCGGGAGCGATGACAGCAGATTCGATTGGTCCGAAGGAATCGCAAGCCCCGATCTGCCGTACTCATACAACCCGAGCGACGGATTCCTGGCGTCGGCGAACAACGTGCCCATCAGAATGTCGCCCGCTCTCATTCCGCAAGGCAACTCGAACGACCGAATCGAGCGCATGCGTGAGATAATGCAGGAATTGCCCAAATACTCACTCGATGACCTCGAGCCCGTGCAAAGGGACACCTACTCCAAAGCCTCCCACGCACTGGCCAGCGCCCTCGTTGAGAAAGCCTCCACCCTGGAGCTCGATGAAAAAGAGCAACAGGTCAGCGAACAATTGGCTGCATGGGACGGACGATACGATCGACACTCTGTTGGCGCCGTCGTTTACCAGAAAGTCCTCAGCGAACTGCTGGAGACGCTGTATATCGACACATACTCGGACGCGATCGTGAACACGATGCGCTCGGCTTCATATGTTCACGACTTCGTCAGAGCCGATGTAGAGCGGTCGTCGCCCGAGATCATCAAGACCGCATTGAGAAACGCGAGCTCAAGGTCACGAACGCCCAAGACCTGGGGTGATGTCCATACCCTTCGATTGGCCCATCCAATCGGGATGGTTCCGTATCTAGGCAAGCCCTACAACTTCAAGTCGCTCCCTCAGGATGGATCGACGACCACGCTCTACAAGGCTGCCCATCCCGTGAATGGGAAAAACCACACCACGAACTTTGGTGCATGCGCACGACTGCTCTGCGACATGGGCACGCTCGATGACAACCGGGTCGTGCTGCTGGGTGGCCAGGACGGCTGGATGGGCTCGGATCGCCTGCTGGACCAGGCGGACATCTGGCAGCGTGGTGGATATGTCCCCCTTCCAATCACAGCAGAAGGGCAACAGCAACGATCCGTGCTCGAGATGACACTGACACCCGCCGACTAAGCAATCCGGACAATCCTGAGTTGGGAGGGAGGACGATACACCACCCAAAGAGCTGCATGCGCATTCGAAGCTGATTTTCTAACTCACGACGGCCTCGTATCCATACTCAGTGCCCCCTCCATCAACAGCTAGGTTTTCAACAAGAAATTCACTATTCCCGAACTCAACCCTATCCCCTCTCTATCAGAGTAGCCCGATCTCGTGTGCATGGACGCCGAGTCTCCCCCAAACAAGCAGGAGATCTGCTAATGGACCGCACACGCTATCGCGCCGTCTTTATCAGCGACCTACACCTCGGCTCGCGCGGCTCACGCGCCGCCTCAATCTCCCATTTCCTCAAGCAGATCCGATGCGACCGCCTCTACCTCGTGGGCGACGTCATCGACTTCTGGCGCCTCAGGGGGCGCGTCTACTGGCCCTGGCAGCACAACGCCGTGCTCCGGCGCCTCCTCATCCTCGCCAAGCACGGCACCGAGATCTATTACATCCCGGGCAACCACGACGAGTCGCTCCGACAGTACGAGGGGCTCGAGTTCGGCGGCATCAAGATCCTCAACGAGTGCGAGCACACGACCGCCGACGGTAAACGCCTCCTCGTCACCCACGGCGACCAGTTCGACATGGTCGTCACCCACCACAAGCTCATCTCCTGGCTCGGCTCCGCCGCCTACGAGTGGCTGCTCGTTCTCAACCGGTTCTACAACAGATATCGACGCTGGCGAGGCAAGCCCTACTGGTCGCTCTCGAAGCATCTGAAGAAGACCGTCAAGTCCGCGTGCACCTTCGTCTCGCACTTCGAAGAGACCCTCAGCGCGGAGGCAAAAAAACGGGGCTTCCACGGGGTCGTCTGCGGGCACATTCACACGCCCGAGCTCGATGAATCCCGGGAGATCAGCTACTACAACTGCGGCGACTGGATCGAGCACTCCACCGCACTCGTCGAGTACATGAACGGCGAAATGGAGATCGTCGATTTCATCAACCACTCGCACCACATCGAGGGCTCGACACACACCCCCGAGCAACTCGACGTGGACCTGCGCAGAGAGATCCTCGTGGCCGCCATGCGGGACCAGCAGATCGAGCTCGACGAGTTTCGAGCATCCCTTCGCAGCTAGATGACGCCTGCGTCATCCATCAGCGCGACCCTTAGCGCTGCTGACGTCCACGCCCGCGCTGATCGCGCTCATCCTCACGCTCACCGCGATCATCGCGCTCCCGAATCGAAGCCAGTGCCGCATCGAGTTCCGCCTCGGTCACAACACCCTTGCGCACAAGGACCGCCCGAAGCGCATCGACCTTGGCACTCACGCCCGAGCCACGCCAGGTATTTTTCTGGCCATCACGCTCTCTATCTCCCCCGCGCTGACGATCCTCGTCATCTCGATCGCCACGATCTAGCTCCTCCTCCTGTCGATCACGTCGGCTGGGCTGACGATCCTGGGGACGTCTCTGTTGCTCAATCAACCCAGAAGACCCGTGACTAACCGAGCTCTCCAGGGCCAATGAGGACCCAATGGCGTTCACACTCACCATCGCGATTCCAGTGGCCATCGATCCAACCACCACACCCAGCACAAGACTCTTGTTCCACATGATGACACTCCTCAAAAACGGTGAACTCTCCTCGTGAGACCTCCAAAAGTAACACATTCCCACAACACGCCAACGCAACCACAGCTCCTAAAATCGAGTAAAATCCCATGTCAGCGAGGGGTGTTAGTGCGCCTCCATCCGGGTCCCTCCTGATCACACGAACCGCGTGCACTCGTGCCCTGTGGGTGTGCACGCACGAGGATCTCATGCTCTCTTCTCATATATCCAGAACGCTGATCGCGATCTGCCTGCCCGTGATCATCGCCACTCCGTCGATGGCGCAGTACGAGATCCCGGCCTCCAGCGTGCGAGTCGACGCGGCACGTCTCGAGACCGTCGAGAACCTCCGCGATGTCACAGGCGAGTTGCGCGCGTCGCGCAGGACGCTCGTCGCCTCGGAGGAATCCGGACGTGTCACCTCGATACCACAGAACGAGGGCGCACGCGTCGCATCCGGACAGGTGCTCGCAACGCTCGACGACACCGTGGCGACGATCGAATCGCGACGCGCCCAAGCCGACCTCGAGGCCGCCCAGGCGCAGGTCGACGAGCGCCAGGCCGAACTCCAGCAATCGCGCAGAGACCTGGCGCGCCTCGAGGACCTCGCCCGCCAGTCCTCGGCGTCCCAGAACGAGGTCGACGACGCGCGCACACAGGTCGCACGAGACGAGGCGCGACTCGCGCAGGCCAACGCGCTCCTCGCGTCCTCCCAAGCCACACTGGATCGCGCGATCAAGCGCGTGCAGGACATGCAGATACACGCGCCATACGACGCGTCGATCGTGACGCTGCAGACCGAGGTCGGCCAGTGGGTCAACCAGGGCGATGCCGTCGCGGAGATCGTCTCGCTCGACATCGTCGAGTCGTGGCTCGATGTCCCCGAGCGGTTCGTCGATCGCCTGCGAGTCGACGGCGCGTCCGTGACCATACGTGTGCCCGCGCTCGACGCCGAGTTCACCGCGACGAATCTCTCCATCATCCCTGTGGCCGACCCGCTGGCACGGATCTTTCCTGTCCGCGCCGAGATCAGCAACCCCGAGCAGCGCCTCCGCCCTGGCATGAGCGTCGTCGGCCTCGTCCCGACGGGCCAGCAGATCGAGGTGCTCACGCTCCACAAGGACGCCGTCTTGCGCGACGAGGCCGGGCAGTTCGTCTACTACGACGCCGGAGGCACCGCACAGGTCGCACGCATCGAGCAGATCTTCCCCGTCAACAACCGCATCGCCATCCACCCCGGACAGCTCCAGCACGGCACGAACATCATCATCGAGGGCAATGAGCGCCTCTACCCCGGCGCCCCCATCAGCATCCTCAACGCGCAGCAGAGCGCCAAGCACACGCCCTGATCACATGGACATCGTCGGATACTCCATCAAGAAGCCCGTCACCGTCACAGTTGGCGTGATCCTCATCGTGATGTTCGGGCTCATCGGCTTCGACGCGATCCCCATCCAACTCGTGCCTAACGTCGACCGACCGGTCATCACGGTCTCCACGTTCTGGCCCGGCGCCTCCCCCCAGGAGATGGTCTCCGAGATCACCAAGGAGCAGGAGGAGCGCCTCAAGAACATCGAGAACCTGCGCAAGATGAGTTCCATGAGCGCCGAGGGATCCTCGTCCATCACCCTCGAACTCTATGTCGGGTCCGACATCGATCGTGCCATGCAGGAGGTCTCCGACGCGCTCCGACAGGTCCCCTCGTATCCCGAGGAGGTCAACGAGCCCGTCATCTCCGCCACAGCCAACAACGCCGACGGCGCGATCACGTGGCTCATCCTCGATCTCGACCCCGCAACGGCCCACCTGCACCCCGACTTCGACATCACCACCATCCAGGACGACGTCGTCAAGGAGATCAAGCCATTCCTCGAGCGTGTCTCGGGCGTCGCGCAGGTCAACGTCTTCGGCGGACGCGCACGAGAGGTTCGTATCGAGGTCGATCCGGCTCGCCTGGCGCGCAGAGGCATCACCTACTCACAGCTCGCCACCGCCCTCCGCAACGAGAACGCCAACACCAGCGCAGGCACCATTGCCGAGGGCAAGCGCGACTACCGCGTCCGCGTCATCGGGCAGTACACATCCGAGGAGGACATCCTCAACACCATCGTCGCCTACCGACAGGGTGCCCCCGTCTACCTCCGCGATGTCGCGTCCGCTGACATCGGCTACACACGACATCGCGGCTTCGTGCGATCCTCGGGATCCAACTCCCTGGCCATCAACGCCATGCGCCAGACCGGCGCCAACGTCATGCAGGTCATGACCGACGTCCGCCAGCGCATCGAGGAGATCCGAACCGACATCCTGCCGGGCATCCACCCCACCGCCGGCCCAGACCTGCGTCTCCGGATGGTCTACGACGAGACGAACTACATCCAGTCGTCGACCGGGCTGGTCATCCAGAATCTCTGGATCGGCGGCACGCTCGCCGGCGTGGTGCTCATGATCTTCCTCAGATCGTTCGTCTCCACGGGCGTCATCCTCATCGCCATCCCGGTCTCGATCGTCGGCACATTCCTCGTGCTGCTCGCGCTGGGGCGAAATCTCAACGTCGTCTCGCTCGCCGGGCTCGCCTTCGCGGTCGGCATGGTCGTCGACAACGCCATCGTCGTCCTCGAGAACATCGACCGACGACTCCGCATGGGCGAGCCGCCAATGACCGCGGCGCTGCACGGCGGGCGCGAGGTCTGGGGTGCCATCCTCGCCTCCACGCTCACTACGGTCGCCGTCTTCATCCCCGCACTCACGATCCAGGAGGAGGCCGGCCAACTCTTCCGCGATATTTCTATCGCCATCGTCGCCGCCGTCGTGCTCTCGCTCATCACCTCGATCACCGTCATCCCCAGCGCGTGCTCGCGCTGGCTGCGCGTCTACTCATCCAGCGAGCGAGCCTCGCACCCGTTCCGCACCTCCGTACGATCGCTCTTCGGGCTCATCCCGTTCTTCGCGAATCTCAACAAGCGCATCGGCAGCATCATGCTCTGGTGCATGACCGGATGGCGCGGCTGGACCGTCCGCCCGGGCATCATCGCGGGCATGACGGCGGGAAGCATCTTCCTCGCCGTGAGCATCGCACCACCGATGGACTACCTGCCCGCCGGCAACCAGAACCTGGTGTTCGGTGGCCTGCTCATCCCGCCTGGGTACTCGTACGAGCAGAAGATCTCCATCGCCGAGCGCATCGAGGAGTTCGTCGAGCCCTACGCCCAAGTCGACCCCAACGACGCCGACGCGGTCGCGGCGCTGCCGCCCATCTACGACTTCACCGGCAAGCAGCTCGATCCCGTTCCCCTCGACTCGTACTTCGTCGGCGCGTTCGGCGACTCGATATTCGTCGGCGCCTCCAGCGCCTGGCCCGAGGTCGTGCTGCCCATCAGTTACCTCATCACGAGCGCTATGAACACCATCCCCGACGCCTTCGGCGGCGCGGGACAGGCCTCGATCTTCGGCTCCTTCTCGGGCGGGCGCAACTCGATCTCCGTCGAGTTCCTCGGCCCGAGCATGGAGAAGGTCCGCGCTGCCGTCGACGTCTCGTACGCGCAGGCCATGAGCAACGACCTCTTCAGATTCGGCGGCGCCCAGGGGAACCCCGCCAACTTCAACCTCAGGCAGCCCGAGTTCCAGGTCCGCGTGACACGGACCGGGCGCGAGCTCGGCGTGCGCCCCGATGTCGTCGGCCAGGCCGTGCGCGCGCTCTTCGATGGCGCGTTCGTCGGCGAGTACCGCGAGGCCGACGGCGACACCATCGACATCGTGCTCCTCCCCTTCGGCGGCTCGTTCGAGAATTTCCAGCAGATCGCCTCGACTCCCTTCGCGACACCCGCCGGCCCGGTCGTCCCGCTCGACACGCTCGTCGAGATCGTGCCGACCACCGCGCCGCAATCGATCCTGCGAGTCGAGGAGTTCCCAAGCATCGCGATCAACTTCACACCTCCATCCGACAAGCCGCTCGGCGAGACGATGCAGATCATCGAGAACGAGATAATCAAGCCGGCGCGCGACGCGGGCCTGATCGACTCCTCCATGCGCGCACGCATGGAGGGCACAGCCGCCAAGCTCACCGAGGTGAGAGAGTCACTCTTCGGTCAGGAGTGGGACGACTCAGAACCACGCAGTGTTCTCCAGCAGGCCTCGACGATCATCAGCATCGGCCTCCTGGTCCTCGGTGTGATCGTTTGCATCGTTGGCCTCGCGAAGGCAACCCGACGCCATACCTCTACCTACATCTACGGTGCGCTGGGCGCCCTCCTCCTCTTCGGCGTCATCGGAGTGCTCTTCGCCGGCCTGGCCACCAACCCGAATCTGCTCACCGCGCGGTTTATCTGGGCGCTCGCCGTGACCTACCTGCTCATGTGCGCCCTCTTCGAGAGCTTCGTCTACCCCTTCGTCATCATGTTCTCAGTCCCGCTCGCGGTCGTGGGCGGCTTCGCGGGCCTCAAGATCGTTCACGATCTCTCCATGGCCGATCCCACGCTCGCTCCCCAGCAGCTCGACGTTCTGACCATGCTCGGGTTCGTCATCCTCATCGGCGTCGTCGTCAACAACGCCATCCTGCTGGTCCACCAGGCGCTCCACTTCATGCGTGGCGAGTACGTCGACGAGCCCCTCCCGCCGCTCGAGGCCATCTCGGAGTCCGTCCGCACACGCATCCGCCCCATCTTTATGAGCACCCTCACCTCGGTTGGGGGCATGGCCCCGCTGGTCCTCTTCCCCGGGGCCGGCTCCGAGATGTACCGGGGCCTCGGCTCAGTCGTCATCGGAGGATTGCTGGTCTCCACCATCTTCACGCTCGTGCTCGTGCCGTTGCTGCTCTCGCTGACCGTCCAGATGCGCCAGGGACTCGGCGCGATCCTCTCCCGATCGCACCAGACACCCTCGCCACCCGGCGAGCCCAGAGAACAGGACGCCCGCACGCCACGCGCGCACGAGGAGGCTCCCCCTGCGCTGGTCCCCGTCGCGACCTCGCGCTCGACGAGCTGATCTCCTCCGACCCCCCTGGGACGCGCAGAAGCGTGATCGCCTGCAATCTCCCTGTCGAATCGCGCGCCCGCTCCCGAACCGACACCACTTTGCGGTACCATCGGGGCCTCACAACACTCTCTGGGTGTCCCGTCCGGGGGGCGCCAAGGGGAACAGGCCTACAAGGAGGTATCGCCAACCATGGCTGACGCGAACACCACCACCGTCATCGGTGCGGACACGACGATCTCGGGCGAGATGAGCTTCGGCAACAGCGCCACGATCCACGGCAAGTTCGATGGCAAGATCGCAGCAAAGGGAGAGCTCCACGTCGCCGACGGCGCCTCATGCACCGCCGCCGTCGAGGCGAACTCCGTCTTCATCGACGGCATCATCAAGGGCGACGTCAGCGCCGCCGACAAGATCCAGCTCAACCCCAAGGCAAGGCTCGCGGGCGACATCGTCTCGGCCAAGCTCGTCGTCGCTGAGGGCGCCTCGTTCACGGGCCACTGCACTGTCGGCCCCGACGCCCAGAAGCAGGCCGGAAAAACGAACTCCGTGGTAGAGGTCAAGTCCGACGCCAAGGAACCCGCGGGCGCGCGTAAGTAATCACAGGACGCGGGGCACCCACGCACGCCCCGACCGACGACGCGACGACCGATGGCAAAGAAAAAGCCCACCGGGCCTCGAACTGTTGTGTGCTACCACTGCGGTCACCACTTCGAGGTCTCCGCGCGCGCGATGACAGGCTCGTGCCCCAAGTGCTACGGCAAGTTGATGATCGACGACGTCGTCATCAAGAACACACAGTCCTACAAAACACTCCAGACCTGTGGCAAGCTCGTCATCCAAGCGCGAGGACGCGTCATCGCAGATCTCGTCACCGCCTCCGAGGGCATCGAGGTCGCCGGCAAGCTCGAGGCGAAGGAGTACCGCGGCGGACACGTGCACATCAAGCACAAGGCACTCTGGAAGTGCGACTGCCGCGCGCCATCGGTCACCATCGAGAACGGCGGCGTTGTCGCCGGCGGCCTCTTCGAGATCGCCGAGCACCACAACGTGTTCACCGGCGACGCGCCAGAGAAAGATCGCTCCAGCGCGGGCACGTCGTCACGTGGTCGTTCACAAAGCCCGCAGCCTGCATGAACGCGTAGCAGATCGTCGGCCCGACAAATCGCATCCCCAGCTTCTTGAGCGCCTTGCTCATCGCAACCGACTCCTCGGTCTGCGCCGGGATCTGCGACATCGTCTCCCACTCGTTCTGAATGGGCGAGCCACCCACGAACGACCACAGATACTCGCACAGCGATCCATCCTCTCGCTGGATCTCCTGGGCCACCCGCGCGTTGCCGATGGTGGACTCCACCTTCGCCCTGTTGCGGATGATTCCTGGGTTCCCCAGCAGCCGCTCAACGTCCCGCGTGGTCATCCTCGCGACGCGATCGATCTCGAACCCGTGGAACACACGCCGATACTCGTCCCGCTTGCGCAGCACGGTCTCCCAGCTCAACCCAGCCTGAGCCCCCTCGAGCACGAGAAACTCGAACAGCAGCCTCTCATCACGAACCGGGACTCCCCACTCCTCGTCGTGATACGCGATCATCGCCTCGCTCCGGGCCCAGTCGCATCGTGTGCTCGCACGTCCCATGGCTCCAGCCTACCAAACACCACCCCGAACCCGAACACACGCTGTCCACGCCGGTAGTATGTGTGCCCTACCGCCCGCACGGAGACCCGATGTCAGACCAGAAAAAGACCAGAAAGCAGCGCCGTGAGGAGAGGCGTGCCGCCGAGAAGGCCAGGCACGCCGGCAAGCCGCTGATCGTGCGCGCCTGGCACTACTGGAAGCCGGTCGTCATCGTTCTGGCCATCCTGCTGCCCTCTCGCTCCATCCTCGTCGACTGGAACGACGTCCCAACCGGATCCATGATCCCAACCATCGAGATCGGCGATCGCATACTCGTCAACAAGCTCTCCTACGGCGTGCGCATCCCCTTCACCATGATCTGGATCGCGCAATGGGGAGAGATCGAGCCCGGCGAGATCGTCACCTGCAAGTCACCCGCCGACGGCGTGCGCCTCGTCAAGCGCGTCATGGGTGTGCCCGGTGACACCATCCAAATCGTCAACAACGTCGTCCATATCAACGGTGAGCCACTGGCGCGCGAGCAACTCGACGAGAACTTCCTCTACACCGAGCCCAACGGCACGCACCGCCAGATGCAGCAATTTATCGAGAGCGTCGGCGACCATGACCACGTCGTCATCCTGCGCACGAATCCCGCGCAGACGACGGAGGCACTCGGCGCGAGAAACTTCGGCCCCGTGGAGATCCCCGAGGGTCAATACTTCCTCATGGGCGACAACCGAGACAACTCGAAGGATTCTCGCTTCTTCGGCTTCGTCCATCGCGACAAGATCTTCGGACGATCAAGGCGCGTGCTGCTCACATCGCCGTTCACGAACGCGTCGCAGTTCTGGCACCGCCTCTGGCTGCCGATCCCCTGAGGATCAGTCTCGAAATGCCGCGTGGCACGCCCGGCAGTCCGCTCTGATCTGGCTCAGCAGCTCGTCGGCAAGCCTAGAATCTCCGCCTTCGATCGCGCGCTCCAAACGCGCCGATCGCTCGATCGTCTGGCGCATGAGCTCGCCGAACTCCCTCTTGTCATACTCACCCACCGCCTCCTGTGCACTCCGGCGAAACGCGTCCGTCAGCATGCCGGCCTCAACCAACGCCACGAGATCGGGATGATCCGCGGTTGGTGCCCACCCCGCCTCTTGAACGACACCAATCCGATCGAAGATCCGATCGATCTGCGTCATCACCGACGCCACACCCGACACCAGTTCCACCTCGGGCAGCGTGCGAGCATCGAGCAAGAGTTTCTCATCCAGGCGTTCGCTGCCACGGACACCCTCGAACAGCCCCACGTAGCGAGGCGATGTTCCGGCCCTCTCCATGAACGCGATCATCTCACCCACCCGCATCTCACCCGAACCGATCAGTCCCGACGCCACCGCCGCGGGTCCACGATGCACACCGTGATGGCAATGCACGTACACCGCGCCACTACGCTGCGCGAACACAGACGCCAATTCAATCCTGCGTGCGTGGCTGATCTCGTCGTATCCGAGCGGGAGGTGCACGTACCGCATACCGAATCGATGCGCTCCGTCGACATCCGGGCGAGCTCCGTCAACCGAAACAATCGTCCGCACGCCCATCGTGCGAAGCCGCTCGAACGCGCGATCTCCCGACGGCTCGCCTCCGGAGTACACACCAGGAGCAACCCGAATCAGATTCGGCAACGAGGCGGGCTCGACAGAGGCCCGTTCGTGCGTGGGCACCGCGCACGACACAGCGATGCCGATAGCGACAAGACACACAACACGGATCAGAATCACGCGATCAGCCGCCGGCATCCGCGCTGATCATGTGCACTTCCATCTGCGGGTACGGGATGCCGATGCGCGCGTCGTCGAGCTGGTTCTTGATCGCTCGAACAAGATCCTCGCGAACCTGCCAGAAGTTGTCGTTGTGCGACCACACACGCACGACCCAATCCACAGACGATCCACCCAGCTCAAGAAGATACGCGACAGGCTCATTCGAGCTGTCTATGTTCGGCACGCTCCGGGCCGCCCTGAGCAGCGACTCTCGTGTGCCATCAATGTCGGCGTCATAGCTGGCGCCGACGTTCACATCGACGCGGCGCACGGGGTGGTACGTCACGTTCTCGATCGTCGAGCCGAAGACCGCGCCGTTGGGAACAATGAACCGGCGCATGTCGGGCGTGTCGATCGTCGTCGCGAACAGGCCGATCTCGTCGACCTTGCCCTTCACGCCCGAGACGTCGACAACATCACCGACCTTGAACGGGCGAAAGATCAGCAGCATCACGCCCGACGCGAGGTTGCCAAGCGTCCCCTGGAACGCCAGACCTATAGCCAGCGCCATGCCACCGATGACGGCCGCGAAGCTCGCCGTCTCGACACCGAACATCCCCAACAGCGCGATGCCCGCCAGGATCAGAATCGTCCAGCGCACCATCGTCGAGAGAAACTTCGTGAGCGTGATGTCGATCTTCGCCCGCTCCATGGCCTTGCGCGAGACCGACTTGGCCCACCCCGCGAAGATGTACGCCGCGAACAGCAGCAGCAGCGCCTTGGCAACGGGCAGCCCATACTGCTCAAATAGGCGTGCCGCGTTGTCGGGATTCAGCGCGTCCTGCAACGAATCCAGAGTGATGCCGCCTCCACCGCCGTCTGTGTTCTGCGCATCCTGGGCCGCGTCCTGAGCGCCATCCTGTGGCGTCTGGGTGTCCGTCGAGTCAGCCTGCGCGAGTAGCGAAACCACAGTCGCCTGCGCCCATGTCGTCAGGTGCATCATCTGGTTGTGTTCCTATTGGTTCGTCGTCTCAGTGACATTACATCTCGAGCGACGGGATCGACTGGATCCACTCGCCCACAACCCCGGACAACTCAGAATCCCCGAGGATCCGCTCGACCTGCGCCTGGAGCATCCCCTGCGCGTTGGCGATCTCCTCCCCGAATCGCTCCCGCACCAGCGCCATCGTTTCCGGCGACTGCTCCTCGAGCTGGCTCACCAGCTCACCGAGCAGCGACATCGCGTCACGAACCGCCGGCGCGTTCGACACCGCCGAGACCCTCGAATCGATCTCCTCCAGAACCCGCGTCGCCTCGAGCACCTGCGCCACGTAGCGCTCGACCACATTGGCCACGTTCGCGACCTCCGCGCCGATCACGTCGTCGCCCGAAGAGCCCGTTGTGTTCGGCGCGTCACCGGCCGTGGGGCTGACGGTCTCCGGTACACCGCCGCCTGTTTGCCCCTGGGCGCTGTCGAGCGCGTCCTGCACGCTCTGCTGATGCCCGGAATCCGCAACCAGCGGCTGCGAGACGGACGCACCCTCCGACCCCGAGGAGGCGGGCGTCGTCGAGGACTCCTCCCCACACCCCACCAGCGCCAAGACACACGCGCTCATCACGAAGCATCGACTCATCGAGGTCCTCCTTCCAGACAGGGCGACCAGCATCCCAGACGGACATCGCTTCCGCAAGCATCACCCCAATACTACCTAGCCAATCTCGTCGTCCGGCCCGCTCGCGCTGCCCAACACATCCCGCATGTACCCCTCGACATCACCTCTGGTATCCGTGAGCACGTGCTCGACGTACGCGTTCCGCTCGTGCCACATCACCTCCATGTCCCACACGCAGAACGACTGATTCTCACGCGCCACAGCCCATCTCTCTTCACCCCGCTCTCGCGAGAGCACGCGCACGCACAACTCGTTCTCGTTGTCCCACCAGCATCCGACGAGATAGTCCCAGCCCGACCCAAGATGCACGATCACGAAGCCCACGCCCGGGCAGTGCTCGCTCAGCCCGCCCAGGCGCTCCATCAGACGAGCCACGCCGCCACCGAGTGACGTCCCATCGATCTCACGCCCCTCGGCGCACACCACATACCGCTTCAGGCGCCACCCGCGATCCTCGATACAGCCGTCGTACCACGTCCGACGCGCCGCGAACGCCTCCGACACCCGAAAGCAGCCCTCACCGCCCGAGCCGGTCACGAGGACATGTCGCCCACCGCGGCACCGTTCTCCAGCACCGCTCGCACGTCCTCGAAATCCTTGTCCATGCACTTGTGCATCTGCTTGCGCATCAGGGGCATCATCAGCGGCGTCACGATCCTCGCGAACAGCGTGTACGGCTCGTTCTGCATCGTCATGCGCATCGTGGTCCCGCCATCCTGCTCCTCGAACGTGAAACGGCACTTCATCAGGCACCCGCACGAATCACACTCGACGTCGTACGACTCCGGCGCACGCACCTCCGTGATCGCCAGCTCCTCCGTGCGCTCCTTGCCCATGATCATCCGAGTCTCGCGCCAGCGGGTTCCCTTGCCCACCGGCCCGTCCGTGAGCACCTCTACCCTGGTCACACCCTCGAGGGTGTCCGCCATGCTCTCCAGATCCATGAACACATCGAACACTCTCTGGCGCGGCGCCTTGTAGTGCGCGCTGAATTCCATCGGCTTCACTGCTTGTTCTCCTGTTCATGCGCCCCGTGGCGCACCACCGAATCCTCCACGTCGCCCCACGTCGACCACACCGCGTCCAGCCCCGTCTGCACCCGCTCGCGCGACGGCGCGTCCTCCGCGGTCAGCTCGTCCATCACATCGTGCATCTGTCCGCGCATCTCGCCGTATGGCGCCAGCACGCCAACCATCGCGTCCCACGCCATCGTGTGGCGGTAGTACGCCTCCCGAAAGTCGCCCGGGCACCCCTCGAAGTTCATCGTCCACAGCGCATCGGCGTACTCCCTGATCACCTCGTGGATTGGGCGCTCCTCCACCGCTCCATTCCGAATCGACGCCAAACGATCGTCCTCGCGGAGCACCCTGCGGATGGCCTCGCGATAATCCGCATCCGGGCTCCACCACGTGTCCTCGCCTATCTGCCACGACCCATCACGCTGTTTCCGCCAGATCAGATGGAAGTCCACGACGCTCGTGCGCTCGCGTCCGTCGTCGCCCACGTACCGCAGCGTCGATCGCCCGAGCTGCCACGCGCGATCCGCGCAGATCCGCAGATCATCCACGCGCAGATCCCAGTCGATCGGCTCCGCGATCCCCATCCAGTACGCCTCCACGCCCTCGCGCCCCTCAACGCGACCCCCGCCTGGCCCATGCATCACCGCGTCCTCGGCATAGACACTCGCCACGCCAAGCATGTCTCCATCTCTGAATCGTGTCTCCAATGCCTCGTTCGCCGCAAGAATCCTCTGACGATACGACACGCCATTCGTGCCGCATCCCGCGAGCACCAACGCCGCCAGCAACCCCAGAACCACTCGAGCCATGCTCACAACTCCTTCATACACCAGTATCCCGCGCCTCACACAACGATGCCAGCATCCCTAGCATCCCGTGGCTGCATCCCATCCCCCACGCGTATCTATACTCACAAGACACATCCACGCTCAGGAGCCACACCGATGTCCGACACCACCGCCGCACCCGACATGCACACCCGCTCCCTCCCCACCGAGCAGCACACCCTCCTCAAGCCCTTCGAGGGCACTTTCCGGGCCACCGTCACCCTCCACTTCGGGCCCGACAACTCCCACACCTCCACAGGCACCATGGTCAACGAGTTCGACCTCGACGGACGCTACCTCAAGCAGACCTACACAGGCGACCCCATGCCCAACCCCGATGGTGACCCCTTCCCAGGCTTCCAGGGGCGCGGCTACTGGGGCTACAGCACCATCACAAACGAGTACGAGGGCTTCTGGATCGACACCGCCTCCACCGCAATGGCCACCGAGTCGGGCAGCGTCGACGACGCCGGCAAGGTCTGGACCATGACGGGCGATCAGCCCAACCCCTGCGACGGTCCCGCATCGCTCCCCAAGAAGACCATCATCACGCTCGTCGACGACAACTCCCACACCATGGAGTCCTTCATCACCATGCCCGACGGCAACGAGGTGAAGACCATGCACATCGACTACAAGCGCGCCTAATACTCACTTCAGCGGGAACGGCAGGTTCTGCACCGCGCGCAGCGCCAGCCCCACCAGCTTCAGCACGTCGTCATCACCCGCCACGCGATTCGTGCGCAGCACGCCACACCCCGTGCACCGGTGTATCAGCGCCCACTCGCCGTCCGGACGCACCTCGACCCCGATGGGCTCCATGCCGCTCCGACACGACGCCCGCCGGTCCCCCACATACTCATCCACATGACGCGACCACAGGCACACCGGGCAGTGATTCCGGTGCTTCGTCCCGTACGCGCTGCCACTCACGTGCGCGCCACAGCGCACGCACACGAACCCGCCCGACGCGTTCGCGCCGCGACTCCCACGCCGACCCTTCCTCGAAGCCATACGACAACACACCTTCCGCGAAGTGAAACCAATCCTTCCCGTGTGTCGGTCTTCCCTCACGCGTCCGGGACGGCGCGCGCAACGACCCCGCAAGCCTCGATCATTCACCACGAGGCTCGCCACGTCGCCGGGTTGTATCAGACAGTTGCTGGCATAAACCTGGGCAGACTCTAGCACCGAATTGCCTCGAATCAACCCCTACCTTCTGATACGCTCACCTCATGCGCACATTCTCCATCGACCCCGACATCACCGTCGCCACCACGCCTCCCGGCTGGTTCTACACCGATCCCGCGCACTTCCACGACCACGCACGCGCCCTCATGCCACGTGCCTGGCACATGATCGCCGACACCTCCGCAGTCTCCGTCCCCGGAGCCGTCCACCCCGTCACCTACTGCCCGGGCCTCCTCGACGAGCCCCTCCTGCTCACACGCGATCGCGACGACCAGCTCCACCTCCTCTCCAACGTCTGCACCCATCGCGGCATGCGCCTCGCCGAGCACCCCGACAACACCAACTGCCTCACCTGCCGCTACCACGGCAGGCGCTTCAACCTCGACGGCACGTTCCGCTCCATGCCCGAGTTCACCGAGACCAAAAACTTCCCGCGCCCCGAGGACAACCTCGCCGCCATCCCCATGACGCAGTACAGGCAGTTCATCTTCGCCTCGCTCGACCCCGCGCACCCCTTCGACGGGCTCGTGCAGGACATGGACGCACGCATAGGCCACCTACCCATCGAGCAGGCCAAGTTCGACAGCTCGCGCGCCCGCGACTACCTCGTCTCCTGCCACTGGGCGCTCTACGTCGAGAATTTCCTCGAGGGCTTCCACGTCCCCTTCGTCCACAACTCCCTCGCCGACGCCCTCGATTACGGCGCCTACTCCACCATCCTCTTCGAGCGCTCCAACCTCCAGCTCGGCATCGCCTCGGGCTCAGAACACACCTTCGACCTGCCATCGGGCCACCCCGACGAAGGCCAGAACGTCGCCGCGTGGTACTTCTGGCTCTTCCCCACCACGATGTTCAACGTCTACCCCTGGGGCATCTCCATCAACGTCGTCGAGCCCATCAGCGTCAACCGCACGCGCGTCCGCTTCCTACCCTACGTCTGGGACGAGAGCAAGCTCGACCTCGGCGCCTCGGGCGACCTCGACCGCGTTGAGCGTGAGGACGAGTCCATCGTCGAGCAGATCCAGCGCTCCATCGGCTCACGCAGCTACACCACCGGACGCTACTCGCCCACCCGCGAGCAGGGTGTGCATCAGTTTCATACCTATTTAGCCAGCACGTCCTGACCACACTCCGGACACGCGCCGCCCTCGATGCCCTCAAGCGAGTAGCCACACTTCAGACACTGGCCGCGTTTGTTCCGTCTTCGACGCTTTAACCACAATGGGAACGACCACATCGAGTACCCGCAATGGAGCGTCAAGATAGGCACGGCCAGTTCCATAACAAAGCCTATTACGTTAATTGCGTTGGAACTCACCGCATGAACTGGGACGCTGCCTGAGATTGCGTGCCGCAGCAGTTTATCATCACTAAAACCATTTCCTGAAGCATACGCTGAGTAGATTGCATCTACAATGGAATCACCCATCTCGGTGTTATTTGCAAAATACTCCTTGAAATACTTGCTATCTAACCTGTTGCTCTCCCAATCAGTCGGATCTGAATTATCGAGCTGAATCCAAAGCTCACCATTACTGATTGACGAAGATGTCCAGCCACTGGGATAGTACGAGTGGACCAGATGAAACCACCAGACCGAGCCATCTCGAAAATCCTGCTGTGTAAACGGAATCTCGGTCTCAGACTCATAAAAATCGATCGTCCAACTATCCATATTTGGATACACGACTCCATACACAGATGCGTGTTCCTCGCGCGGCACACCTGTTCGAGACAACCACTCTGGTATCTCCAGCCAATCAAATGTTGTGTACTGAAGATCGTCTATCCAGTATCCAACCCTAGTTCCATGAGGCGAGGTCACCAGGAGATAACAAGCACCCATGAACGACGCGGTCCCCGCCACCGGATTTTTCAATAGCATTTGCACTGGGGTGCCAGAGATAGCCGCCAAAAATGCCATCCACAACCGAGCGCAAAGAAAAATGAGACATAACACCAAAAAAGTATCCAGCACAACTCCGGGCACATCAATGGTGAACACTCTCTTGTTATGTACTTGTGCTACATTGCGCGCGCTTGCATACATTTGATCGAGCACTTGCTCTGCAAACGCGTCTCGTTTGTCTAGTGGCCAAAAGTATTTGAATAATGCGTCTACATACTCATCCCTGTTACCGAGTGGAAAATCTAATGGCGCTGAATTAGTTTCATGAAAAACAGACGCTACATTCGAATCCGTGGTATAGAATCCGACCTCTGCGATTGCTGAGCTAAGCCAAGTATTAATGAATCCGTACTGCTCGTACTCAAACAAAATAATGTAATTGACCAATCCAGAACTCTCGTACGCTTCTGGCTCAAGATCACCCAGGCGACATTCAAACTCCGTATCGAATATTTCCAGTTCATTTCCAACTGGATACATTCGCCCCAATGAAAGTGTCCCTTGGTTGGAGAGGACACTGTACGGCTCCTGTATCCGAATCCCCGGCTTCAAATCTCCCACCAGCGTGCCAGCCGGCGCCTGCCACACCGCCCAGCCCACATACAAAAACGCCACCATCGCCGTCAGCGGGTGGCGTAACACTCTGAATAACTTGCGAAACACGCGGCGCATGCAGGAAGTCTACATCACGCGTCAACGCTCTCCGCATAATCCGAATGGCAGCTCGCCTTCACGCCCACCTTGACACCCATCTCTTCCTTCTTCTTGGCCGCCAGGGCGTGGATCTCCTCCGGGTCCAGGTACCCGCGTGCCTCCAGAATCTTCTGCTGCTCCGCAGTCAACGCCGCGCTCTTGAGCGGCGCCCCGGGCGTCTGGCCATCCCTGCCCCCCATCCGCTCGAAGCCCTCGGCCTTGCCCGAGGCAAACTCCTGGATCTCCTTGCTGATCCGCACACTGCACCAGTCGTGCCCGCACATGGCGCAGAAGTCGGTATCGACATCAAGGTCCTCGTCGTGGAACGCGCGTGCCGTGTCCGTGTCGAACGCTAATTCAAAATGCCTCTCCCAGTTCAGCGCCGCGCGCGCCCTCGTCAGGTCGTCGTCCCAGTCCCGGCTGCCCGGTATCCCCAGCGCCACGTCCGCCGCGTGCGCCGCGATCTTGTACGCCACGCACCCCTGCTTCACGTCCTCCTGCTTGGGCAACCCCAGGTGCTCCTTGGGTGTGACATAGCACAGCATCGACGCGCCGTGGTACGCCGCGTTCGTCGCGCCTATCGCACTCGTGATGTGGTCGTACCCCGGGAACACGTCCGTCACCAGCGGGCCCAGCACGTAGAACGGCGCGCCGTGGCAGACCCTTCTCTGCACCTTCATGTTGTACTCGACCTGATCCAGCGGCACGTGGCCCGGCCCCTCGACCATCACCTGCACGCCGTGCCTCCACGCGCGCTCCGTCAGCTCGCCGATCGTCTCCAGCTCCGCCAGCTGCGCGTCGTCCGTCGCGTCCGCCAGCCCGCCCGGGCGCAGGCCATCGCCGATCGAGAAGCTCACGTCGTACCGACGCATGAGCACGCAGATGTCGTCCCACATGTCGTACATCAGGTTCTCGCGATCGTGCGTCAGCATCCACTTGGCCAGCAACGACCCGCCACGCGACACGATGCCGATCAACCGGTCCTTCACGTACGGCAGATGATCCTTGCGCACACCCGCGTGGATCGTGAAATAGTCCACCCCCTGCGCCGCCTGCTTCTCCAGCGTCTCCAGCACGCACGCCTCGTCCAGATCCTCGAGCTTCCTGCCAATGATCATCGAGTAGATCGGCACCGTGCCGATCGGAACGCTCGCCGTCTGCACGATCGCGCTCCGGCACGCGTCAAGATCGCCACCCGTGGACAGATCCATCACCGTGTCCGCGCCCCAACGCTGCGCCCAGCGCAGCTTGTCCAGCTCCTCCTCCGTGCCGCTGGACACGGGCGACGCCCCCATGTTCGCGTTGATCTTCGTCTTCGATGCACGCCCGATGCACATCGGGTCCAGCCCGTACCCAAGATGCACGCGATTGGCCGGGATGATCATCCGCCCGCTCGCCACCTCGTCGCGAATCTGTATCGCGCTCAGGTGCTCCTCGCGCTGGGCCACGCGCTCCATCTCAGGTGTGATGACTCCAAGTCGCGCGCTCTCCAGTTGCGTCACCGGCTCGAACCCCGGTGTCGTCGTCACCCTGCGGACCACACCACGCGCATCCTCGAACACGTACGTGCCCTCACCGGGCGCACGGTCGAGCGCGTCCGTGCCCACGATCTCGACCGTCCACCCCTCGGGCAAGAAGTCCCACGCGGTTTTTTCCGACACCCCCGGCATGCCGGGCGTATCAGGCGAGCTGTACGTGTACGCCCCGCCAACATCAGCCTTGCGCGCAAAACTGCCGGGCGTCGTGGTGCGCGTCGTCCCGGGATCAACCGCACCCAACAACGGCACCTTCAACTTTCTCGTAGGCGTCAGCGGTTTTGTTTCTATGGATTTGCTCTGCTTGCCCATCTCGCTTTCCTCCGCCGGCATGATCCGGATCAGGTTCACGGGTCCATCTCAGCCCTGCTCACAGGACGCCCCGAGCGATTCGATTGGCACAGTCTACCCGCCACCCGGTGCCCGGACCAAAACGAGCGCGGACGCCCATTCGGTCGCCCAGTGCCACTTGCCTCGATGGTCTGCATGAACCCTCAGAGCAACAACCGTCACAACCCCACCCCGAAAAGCCCCTGATCCGCACAAACCGATTGGCTCGATTCGGTTGAATCGTAATTTCCATGTAATCGCTCTCGGGATAATGCCCGGCGAGCCCCGCGTGAAGGACGAAGCATTGATCACACACACTCGCCACGTACGTCGTAGCACAATCACAACAGCCGCTGCAATCGCCGGCGCCCTGATCTTTCTAGCGCCCGCCGGCAGCGCCCTCGCCGCCAAGGGTGGCAACGGGAACGCCAACGCCGGAGGCCCCTCCGACCCTGAGAACCCCGTGAAAACCATCGGGGGCGTCTTCCGTGACTTCCGCAAGCACAACCAGCCCGGTGGACACCCCGACTTCGGCAAGATTCCCAACGCGGGCGAGGGGCATACCGTTGGCAACGTGCTGCCCACACTCGACGCGGACGGCAAGCCGGTTTATACCGGTGTCGGCCTCGTTGTGACATCACAATGGCGCGACGCCATGGGACGCTCCATCCATCCCTCTCAGTTCGATGCCGCACGCGGTGACATACCCGGCTCGTATGGCACTCCCGATGACGGTGCCATCGATAGCACGTTCTCGTACTCGCAGTGGTACCGCGACGTGCCAGGCCTCAACACGTCTGCCGCGTTCTCTCTGAACCTCGACCAGAAGCCCGACGGCTTGGGCTGGATTCTGGACGAGAAAATCAAGACCAACCAGGCCATCATCGGCGGTGGCTCCAACTCCAACTTCGAGTACTCCTACGAGATCGAGATGACGCTCGACTACATCCCCGGCACCGGGCAGTTCCTCACCATCGGCGGCATGGACGACATGTTCGCGTACATCAACGGGCAAATCGTCGTCGATCTGGGTGGAGTCAATCATGGCACGCGCCAGACCGTTCATCTCGATCGCCTTGGCCTCGATCCAAACGCCACGAACACGCTCAAGATCTTCATGACCGAGCGCATCAAGCAGCGCGAGGACATCTACTTCGAGTTCGGCTTCGACGTCACGCCCGGCAAGATCCCCACCACCATGGCGATGTACGACTGAAACACACTCCACCGGTCGCGCCGACCGGTCTCTCCCTCTTATTTCTTGACCCAGAAGCACACGAGGCTTTCCCGCCTCGTGTGTTTGTTTATGCGAACAGCCCGCCCTCGTGCTGCAGCAGGCGCTCCTTGCGCCACAGCCCACCGCCGTACCCCTGCAGCACCCCGCTCGACGCGATCACCCGATGGCACGGCACGATCACCGCGACAGGGTTCCGCCCGTTCGCCGCCCCCACCGCGCGCGACTTGTTGATATCTCCCACGCGCCGCGCCAGCTCGCCATACGAGATCGTCTCACCGAACGGAATCGCCAGCAGCTCGTCCCACACGCGCCTCTGAAACGCCGTGCCGCGCAGATCCAGGGGCAGATCAAAGTCCCGCAGCTCGCCCGCGAAGTACGCCTCGATCTGCTCGCGCGTGGCGCGCAGCACGTCGTTCTCGCCCTCACGCGCGTCCTCGCCACCCACGCGCGCGATCTGCTCCGGCACGCGCGCGTTGTCACGCTCATCAAGAAACTCGAACAGACACAGCGCCTCGTCCGTCGCCATCGCGATGCACTCACCCAGCGGCGTGCCGATCGTCGTGCAAAGAAGCTTCGTATCCGGTGCGGTCAGCGTGGGCATACCACCATCATACCCCAGCCATCTCAATAACGGGTCACGGCAGCGGCTGCTGCAGGAACTCCCGCATCTCTCGTGACCAGCGCTCACGCGTGTGCCCGTGGATGCTCCCGTGCGTGGCACCCTCGACCAGCCAGATGTATCCGTCGCCCGTCGCCCCTCGATTCTCGACGATCACTCGCAGATGCTCGACTGCACGATTCAGATAGAAACTGTCGTGCGTGCCGCACGCTAGGCGGACCCGGTTCGCCAGCACACCCCGCTTCTGCGGGTTGAACGCCACCAGGCGCGCGATATCGAACGCCTCCCATTCCTCCGCCACAGCGTGGTCGATCGCCCCCATCGTCGCATCGAACAAGGGGCGCGGCATCCCGAGCTCCTCATCCCTCGGCGAGAACATCGCCTCCCACGCGTCCCACTGCTGCCCCGAGCCCCCGCTCGGATCCATCGCGTGCTCCATCAGGTTCTCCTGGCGCACGCTCATCGCGACACTCTCGTTGCCATCGTCGTCGAAGCGACGATACGACGCCGTCTCCGCGCCGTCATGCTCGACGAACATCGATCGCTCCTTGTAGATGTCCGTTCGCTGGAAACGCGCGAACGACACCGGATCCGGTGCGCTCGACCAGCAGGCGCCGAACACGTCGGGCCATTGCAGCTGCAGCCACAGGCTCGACCACCCGCCCGACGAGTGCCCCGTCACGATCCGCGAGGCTGGACGCGCATCGAGCTTGAACCGACGCTCCAGCTCCGGAATCAGCTCGCGCACCAGTGCCGTCCCGCGCGGGCCGTGGTTGGGCGAGTCCACGAACCCGTGGTGCCCCAGCGGCGACTCCGCATCCAGCACGATCGTCACCGCCTCCGGATACTCCGGATCGTTGGCTATGCGCCCCTCGTACCGCGACGCGCTCGTGTGGCGACCGCCATACCCCGGGATCACGTAGATAGCAGGGAACACAACCCTCGAGCCATCCTCGATCGAACGCGCCACGATCTCTGGCAATATCACACCCGCCCTGTGGTACACGTCCCGACCATAGAACTCACTGAGCAACTCGCTGCGTAATTCCACCCAGCGCAGCATGCGCGTCTCGGGTGCCAGCTCGAGACCAGCCGTCACACTGTCCAGCTCGATCTCTATGACATCATCCGTGTCCGCGCGCAGTATCACGCTCACGTCCGCGCTCACCGGGTTGCCGGTCTCATCCGTCGACGATCGCTCCAACTCCTGCCAGTCGAAGATCGCGCGAAGGCGCACGTCACCATCCAGCGTCTCCAGGTCCTCCGGAAACGTGTCCATCTGACGCGTGAGCACGTCGATAGTCTGCCCCGCCTCGACTCCATGCAACGCGATCGACGCGATCGGCTGCGGCACGCTGAAGAACGGCCCATCCAGCGGGTCCGCCCCATCCCAGCGCCCTCCCGTCTCCGTCACGAAGAAGAGCCGCAGCCGCCCGTCCGACGGGCCGTTGAGAACATCGTCACCGAACCGCACCCTGTACACGTCCTGCGCGCACGCGCCCACCGAGCACAGCCACAGCGCACACACAAGCACCCATCGCATCATGCGAGCCTCCTTCGTCATCACCACGTTGTACCGCCTACTCGCTCGTCAGGCGCACCAGCGCCTCCAGGCGACGCAGCCCCTCACCCGACTCCATCACCTCACGAGCCAGCGCCGCGCCCTCCACGAAGCCTCCGACCACGTCGCACACCACCAGCGCGGCCGCCGCATTCACCAGCACGAAGTCGGTCGTGGGCCCGCTCTCACCCGTCAGTGCCCCGCGAACAAACCCCGCCGATTCCTCCAGCGTGTGCGCTCGCAGCGGCTCGAGCGATTCCACACGCTCCACGCCAAACTCCTCCGGCTCGACACGCAGCATCTCGATCGTGCCATCACGCACCTGCGCAATCGTCGTCGGTGCCGTCACCGCGATCTCGTCCAGCCCGTCATCGCTGTGGACAACCATCGCTCGCTGCGCACCGAGGCGCGCCAGCGTCTCCGCCAGGCGCTCGACCATCCTCGGATCGTAGATACCGATCAGCTGGCGATCGGCCCTCGCCGGATTCGTCAGCGGCCCGAGCGCATTGAACATCGTCGGGAAACCCAGCGCCTTGCGCACACCAGCCGCGTGCCGCATCGCAGGGTGATGACGCACCGCGTAGCAAAAGCAGACGCCTATCTCGTCAAGGCAACGTGCCTGCATGTCAGGCGAGGCGTCAATATTGACGCCAAGATGCTCCAGCACCTCCGACGAGCCACGACCCGTCCGCGACCTGTTCCCATGCTTGGCGACACTCACCCCCCGCTCGTGCGCCGCCGCCGCCACGACGAACGCCACCGCCGTCGACACGTTGAACGTCTTGGGCGCACCACCGGTGCCGCACGTGTCCAGCACGCGCACACCCTCTGGCGCCTCGAATGGCACCTCCGTTACGTATCTTCGCATCACACGCGCGCCACCAGTCAGCTCGTCCACCGTTGGCAGACGGCGCTGCACCAGCGCCAGCATGGCACCTATCTGAGCCGGGTCGGCCTCTCCCTGGAAGATCGTCTCGAAGACCTCCCGAGACTCCTCCTCGCTCATCGATCCGCCATCCAGCAGATGTCGCAGTATCTCGTGCATACAGACCGCCCTATCGACCCCCGGAACACGCCCCATCACCCGTATTTTGACACACTCCCGACCCGATCCACCTGAAAACACAACCCCGTCAGGCCGACATACACTATGGCAACTAACCATGGTCGCAGACCACCTGTTCCGGGGTCTGCCCGCCCCCACGACCGGGGCACGCAGTTTCATCGCAACTCAACAGAGGACTCTGAGACATGTTCGCACGAACGCTCTCCACCCTGGTGCTCTCGACACTCGTCGCGCTCACCACACACGCCAAGCTCCCGGATGTGGCCAACCACATCCCCGAAGACGCGCCCGTCGCGATCGTCGTGCCCTCGCTCAACGGGCTCAACGACCAGATCCAGACCGCACTCACCGCGCTCGAGATGCCGGGCATGTTCACACTCGAGCAGGGACTCGCCACCATCGGCATCCGTGAGGGGCTCGATTTCAACGGCTCCGCGGCCCTGATCGTCCCCTTCAGCGCATTCGAGAACGACGGCGAGGGCGTCGTCGCACTCCTGCCGGTCACCGACTACGACGCCTTCGTCGCACAGTTCAACGGCGTCATCGACAACGGCATCGCTTCGTTCGTCATGAACGACGAGGAGGTTTACGCCAAGTCCCTGGCCTCCTACATCGTGCTCGCCGACTCCGCCAACGATCTGGCCGCCTTCGAGGGCAACGCCAACGCGGGCACGCTCGAGGCCAAGATGGGTCCCAAGGTCAACGCCATCGCCAATAACGCGGGCATCTACGCCATCGTCAACCACGCACCCATCGCCGAGGCACTCGGGCCGATGCTCGAGCAGGCGAAGGCCGAGATGCACGACGAGGTCCAGCACGGTCTCAACGCCGACGAACTCGGCGGCATGGACCCGCAGATGATCCTCGGGCTCCTCGACTCGGGCTTCGAGATCTTCGAGGATCTCATCGACCAGAGCACCGTCACCATCATCGGCGCCGAGGTCAGCGCCTTCGGCTACTCCATCGATGCCGCCACGTCCTTCACGCCAGGCTCCGAGTGGGGCACGCTCGTCTCCGCACAGGGCGACGCCTCGAAGTACCTGAGCCTGCTCCCCGATCGCCCCTACATCTTCGCGTCGTCCACCGATGTCAGCATGCCCGAGGTCAAGGACGCTCTCGCGTCCATGATGGAGGCGCTCGGTCCCATGATGGATCAGCTCGCCGAGGTCGGCGGTGATCAGTTCCTGGCAGCGTTCAACCCCGATGTCATCGGGCTCACCGACGGGCAGGTCCAGGCCATGTACGTCCCCGAGGGCGGGCTCATGGGCGGGCTGCTCTCCGGCACAACGCGCATCGATGTCTCGTCCAATCCCGACGCGCTCCACCAGCACGCACGCACGATCATCCAGGCGATGGTCGGCGGCGGCATGATGGGCGAGGCGGGCGGCGATTTCACGCTCGATACCGACGCCGTCAGCGTCGGCGACGCCAAGGCCGACGCGTGGGCCATGTCGCTTCCGATGGATATGGGCGGCAATCCGATGATCGGTCAATTCATGGGCATGTTCTTCGGTCCCACCGGTGGCCCCGCCGGCCTGCTCATGAAGGGCCCGCGCGGTGTCTACTCGACCTACACACAGGACCCATCCTTCATGGAGTCGCTCCTCTCGGTCGATCCCGAAGACTCGCTCGCGTCGAACACCGGCATCAGGCAGGTGCAGGAGTTCCTCCCCGAGAACACCATGGCCGAGTTCTACTTCTCCGCGCAGGACACCATCGACATGGTCATGCCAATGGCAGCCGCGTTCGGCATGGCGGTCGTCCTCCCCGAGACGAATATGCCCCCCATCGGTGCGGGCGTCGCCACGGGCAACAACGAGGTCCACGCGAGGCTCTTCGTCCCCATGCCCGTCATCCAGGGCCTCGGGCAGATCGGCATGGCCGTCCAGCAGCAGATGATGCAGCAGGGCGGCAACGGCGGGAATCCCCCCTTCTGATCCCGACCCCAGACGCCCTATGATCGCGGAGCCATGGCTCCCGATCGCACATCACAGATCACCACACAAAGCGCACCCCCATCGGGTGCGCTTTTATGTGCGCACGACGTGGCCATCCCGCTGAACACACCATGCGTCATGGCCATCCTCAACGTCACCCCCGACTCCTTCTCCGACGGAGGCCTCCTGCTCGATCTCGATGACTCTCTCTGCGCCGCCACCACCGCTGTCGAGCACGGCGCCGACATCCTCGACATCGGTGGCGAGTCCACCCGTCCGGGCGCGCAGCGCGTCAGCGCCGACGAGCAACTCCGTCGTGTACTCCCGGTCGTCCGCGCCATCCGCAACGCGGGCATCACGTCCCCTATCTCGATCGACACCACACGCGCGAGCGTCGCTCGGGCCTGCATCGACGAGGGCGCCAACATCATCAACGATGTCTCCGGCGCGATCGAGGACGAGTCCATGCTCGCGCTCGCGTCCGAAACCGGCGCCGCGATCATCCTCATGCACCGCCACACCACTCCCGATCGGGACAAGTACTCAACCCAGTACGCATCCGATGCGCCCGACTACTCCGCGCAGGGCGGTGTCGTCAACGCGGTGCGCTCGTTCCTGGAGGCTCGCGCACGAGCGGCGCGCGCCGCGGGGGTGCCGAGTCACTCAATCGTCCTCGACCCCGGGCTCGGCTTTGGCAAGTCCGTGGATGACAACCTCACGCTCATCGAGGGAACCTCCCGCCTCACCGAGCTGGGCCACCCCATCCTCTCGGCGCTCTCGCGCAAGAGCTTCCTCGGGGCACTCTCCGGCATCGAGGAGCCCGCTGGTCGGGACGGGGTCACCCTCGATATGTCGCTCCGGCACCGCCAGAGAGGGGCCTCGATGTTCCGGGTCCACGACGTGGAATCACACGCACGCGCCCTGCGTTGATACACCGAGGGGATATGCGTACAGTTCTCTTCCAAACCCAGGAGACACCCCACATGGCCAGCGAGAACGTTCTGGAATTCACCGACGACAACTTCGACGCCGAGGTTCTCAACTCCGACGTCCCCGTCCTCGTGGACTTCTGGGCCGAGTGGTGCATGCCGTGCCGCATGCTCACACCAACCATCGAGGAGCTCGCCAACGACTTTGAGGGCAAGGCGAAGATCGGCAAGGTCGACACCGACGCCAATCGACAGGTCTCCATGAAGTACAACATCACCGCCATTCCGACGGTGCTGCTCTTCCACAAGGGCGAGATCACAAAGAAGTTCGTCGGGCTCACCAAGAAGGGCGACTTCGAGGCCGCCCTCTCCGAGAGCGCCTGACGCTACTCCGATTCTGAAGCATCATCCGGAACGGTCTCCCCAGACCGTTCCGCTTTTTCGTGCGCTACGCGCACCTCCTCGGGGGCCACCCCCCTGCGCAACGCCCACACGAGCATCAACGCGCCGATACCAATCATCACGACACTCAGCCACTGGCCCCGACTCAGCCCCGCGATCACTCCGCCGCCCCCGTCGCTCAGGTACCGGTCGTCAGGCAGGCGCCACACCTCGGTCAGCACCCGCATCGCGCCGTACACCAGCAGGAAGCACGACGCCGCCACACCAGGCTTCGGTCGCCACCGCCAGACAAGCATCAGCACCAACCCGAGCACAAGGCCCTCGGTCAGCGCCTGGTACAGCTGCGAGGGGTGTCGCGCCGCCAGCAACGGCGCGAGCCGCTCGCCGTAATCACCCACACCACGCTGCACCAGATCGATCAGCGAGACCGCCTGCGCGGTGTACACATCCGGGAATCCCGCATCAGCCATGAGCGCGCTGGGCGACGCCTCCTCCAGCAGATCCCCCAGCATCAGACGCTGCTGCTCCGTCAGCACCGGCGCGTGCCCGCTGAGAAGCTCCTGTGGGAACCGCACGCTCCACCACGGCCCCTTCTCGCCCGGCATCGCAACTATCCGCCCCAGCAACTCGCCGTTCACGAAATTCGCGATCCGCCCAAAGAACAGCCCCACGGGAGCCGCCAGCACCACACCATCCCACACGTGCGTCACGCGCACGCCCTCGCTGCGCGCGATCCACCAGCACGCCAGCAGCACGCCGATCATCCCGCCGTGCGACGCCATCCCCCCCTTGTTGAGCGCGAGCAGACCCCAGAACGGCACCGTATCGCTGAACGTCGTCAGCAGATCGATGTCATAGAACAGCACGTACCCCAGCCGCCCCCCGACCAGCACGCCGATGATCAGCACGAACAGATGATCCAGCACCCGCTCGGGTCGCAGCGCAAGACGCCCACGCTGCGCCATCCGTCGCAGGATCCACCACCCGGCGACGAACCCCGCCAGGTACGCCAGCCCGTACCAGCGCAGCCCGATCCCCTCCGAGATCTGGATCGCGAACGGATCGATCGTGTGCAGCCACGAGCCGAGTGTGGGCATCCGCAAAGGCTACCAGAGAACCCTCACCCACTCACCCACCGCGAATCTCTCGCCCACGCGCGTCGTACACTACTGGTGCCCATGCAGGAGATCATTCACTCCCTCTGGTTCGGCCTCGCGTGCCTCGCCGCACTCGGCGCTGTCCTCACCCTCCTCCTCCGCGCCGCACGCATCCCCGGCGGCACGCCAGCCGCCTCCATCGCCGCCGGCATCATCTCCGGCACCCTCCTCGGCGCAACGGTGCTGGGCAATGTCAATCCCGATCTGCACATGTATTGGTTCATCGGAGGTGTTGAAGAATCTCGTGCAATCACCGAACTCCTGCGACAACATGAGCGTGATTTAGTCGCCCTAGATGCAAGCGGTGTGAGCCCGGAAGGCACGAGTGAGCTCATGCTCGAACAACTCAACGAGCAAGCGGAATATCGCACCGTGCGCACCCAAGCCCAAAAACATCACGAATTATTGCTGACAAGAGCGTCGCTAGCCCTACTCGTTGCCATGGTACTCGCTGTAGCCTTTCATTATCAAAAACCTATCACGCGCCTGCCGGTTGTCTCCAGATTGCTGGCAGCGCTGCTCGCAGGTGTGACCACCGGAATCTCGTGCCTGATTCTTGTAACGGCTCTCAAGCCACAATTCCAATTTCTTGGAATACCTTACTCAGTCAAAACTTCTTTTTTTGTCCTTGCTGGAGTATGTGCATGCACAAATTTTAGGATATTCCAAGCCCACCAACGGCGCTCGTCATCGATACTCTGGCTTATTTGTGTTCCGACTCTCACCGCGTTGTGCTTTACGCATATCAGTCTTGTCGATGACATCGATGCGTTGAGTTTTGTCCTGATATTCCTAGCGGTTGCCATCGCTTCGCACGATGGCCGATGGCTCGGCGCCTGGCTTGGTATCAGAATGTTCGGAAACGAAAAATTACACTCTGCTCAATGGCAGTCATCAGGAAAAATCCTGGACGAGGGCGCTGGGGCAGCACAAGCCTCCTTGGCAGGTTTCCTGGCTGGCATCGGCTTTCTCAGCCCAACCCTTGGAGCCACCCTCATCCTCTCCGCCCTCATCATCGAGCTCTGCCAGCCCATACGCCAACCCGTCGCGCGTTGGATGGACGAGCAGTTCAGCCCACAGCCCGATCCCGAATAATCAATCCTTCTTGGCCGATGCAGCCGTACCGGAAGCGCACTCGCTGGCGCTCTTCTTGCCGCACGCGCACGAACCCGCCTTCGTGCTGTCGCTCTTGGGCTTGTCCTTCTCGGCGCCCTTGCGATACGAGTCCGATCTGTAATCCGTCTCGTGGAAGCCACCGCCCTTGAACAGCACGCCCGCGCCGGTGCCGATCAGCCGCTCCAGCGCGTTCTTCCCGCAGTCGGGGCACTTCTTCTTGGCGTCCTCCTTGATGCCCTGGAACAGCTCGAACTCGTGCTCGCACGCGTTGCATCGATAGTCATATGTCGGCATCATTCGTCTCCTTCGACTCGGGCTCATTCCCCTCATCGGTTTCCTCACCCTCCACCTTCACCGGCGCCGCCAGCATCACCCTCGCCGGCATCAGCACGCGCTCGCCGATGCGATACCCCGTGCTCACCGGGTGCGCCACCGCCCCTTCCGGGTGCTCCTCGCTGGGCATGTACCCCACCGCCTCGTGGTGCTCCGGATGCATATCCTCGCCGGCCACCGGCTCGATCGCCACCGTGCCGTGCTCCGTCAGCGCCCGGAACAGCTCGCCCCGGATCATCCGCACGCCCGCCAGCAGCGACGCCACGTCCGTCTTCTCCGAGTCGACACTCAGCGCCAGGTCGAATTGCTCGAGCACGCGCAGCATGCTCTTGACCACGCTCGCCGTGCCGCTCTCCAGCGCCACGCGCTCGTTCTGCGCCGCGCGCCGCTGGAAGTTCTGGAAGTCCGCCAGCGCGCGTAGATACTTGCTCTCGAAGTCGTCACGCTCCGCGCGCAACGCCTCGATCGGGTCGAGCTCCTGCTCAGCCTCCGCATTCTCGACAACGCCCTCGACTTCGTCGGGCGTCGTCTCCTGCTCGGGCTTTGATTTCTTCTTGAATGCCATATCGCTGCTCATCCGCCGAACACGTCCTTGATCTTCTTCCAGAAGCTCTCGCTCTCTGGCATCACCGACACGTCCTCCGTCTCGGCGTACTCCTCCAGCAGCTTCCGCTGCTTGTCCGTCACCTTCCTGGGCACCTCGATACGCACAACCACCATCAGGTCGCCGCGCCCGCCACCGCGGATATTCGGCACGCCGTGCCCGCGCGCCTTGAACACCTTCCCGTGCTGCGTGCCGCTGGGCACAGTGATGGTCGTCTTCTCCTCCAGCGTCGGGATCTCTATCTCCGCGCCAAGCGCCGCCTGCGTAAAGCTGATCGGCATCTCCAGCAGCAGCATGTCGCCATCGCGCTGGAACACATCGTGCGGCTTGACGCGCACCACGACGTGCAGGTCGCCACGCACGCCATCGCCGCTGGGCGACTGCTCCGGCGCGGGCGGCTCGCCCTCGCCACGAACACGCATCACCTGGCCGTGCAGCGACCCGGGCGGGATCGTCACCGTCAGGTTCCGCTTCGTGGGCACGCGCCCCTTGCCCCGGCAGCTCTTGCACGGGTGCGTGATCCGCTGCCCCGTGCCGTTGCAATGCGGGCACGCGGTCGCGATGCGGAACATCCCGCCGAGCCCCTGCTGCATCACACGCCCCTGCCCGCCGCATGTGCCGCACTGCTCTGGTGTCGTGCCGGGCTCGGCACCGCTCCCCGAGCACTCATCACAGATATCAAGACGAGAGAACTCCACGCCCTTCTCCGTGCCATGCAGCACGTCCTCAAGCGTGATCGTCACCTCGGTCTCGAGGTCATACCCTCGCGCAACGCCGCGCTGCCGTCCGCGTCCGCCACCACCGATCCCGCCTCCCCCGAAGATGTCGTTGAACATCGAGAAGATGTCCTCGACGTGCATCCTCGAGAAATCATGCGTCGCCGGCCCACCAGCTCCGCGCAGGCCCTCGTGACCGAACTGGTCGTACCGCTGACGCTTCTGGGTGTCCGAGAGCACCTCGTACGCCTCGGCGGCCTCCTTAAAAGCCGCCTCCGCCTCCGCGTCACCCGGATTGCGATCGGGGTGGTACTTCATCGCCAGCCTGCGATACGCGCGTTTGATATCGTCGTCGGAAGCGCCCTTCTCGACACCAAGGATCTCGTAATAGTCGCGCGTGGCCGGCATATCGAAAGACCGGGCTCGACCGCTAAGCCGAGCCCGGTGGAGTATCTATCGTCAGCAGAGCGTCCGGCTCCGCATCAGTGCACAGAACCCACGACCGGCTCGTCGTCGTCCTTCAGGTCGGCGATCATCACGTTCGTCGTAAGCATCAGGCCCGATACCGACGCCGCGTTCACCAGCGCCGTCTTGGCCACCAGCACCGGATCGATGATGCCCGCCTTCACCAGGTCCTCGTAGTCATACGTGCCCGCGTTGAAGCCCTCGTTGCCACCCATCTCCTTGACGGTCTCGACAACAAGATCCCCATCGAAGCCCGCGTTGAACGCGATCTGGAACAGCGGCGCCTCGACGGCACTGGCGACGATGTCGAAGCCGAACTGCTCGTCGCCCTCCGCCTTCTTCTTGGCCCTGTTGATCGCGTCGATCGTGCGAACCAGCGCCACGCCGCCGCCGGGCACGTAGCCCTCTTTGGCGGCACATCGCGTCGCGTTCAACGCGTCGTCCACGCGATCCTTCTTCTCCTTCATCTCGGCCTCGGTCGGCGCGCCGACCTGGATCAGCGCCACGCCCCCCGTCAGCTTGGCCAGACGCTCGTTGAGCTTCTCCTTGTCGTAGCTCGACGTCGTGCGCTCGAGCTGCGCCGCGATCTGGTCCGCCCTGGCCTGGATGTCCTTCTTCTTGCCGGCGCCCTCGATCAGCGTCGTCGAGTCCTTGTTGACCACGACCTTCTTGATCTTGCCAAGCTCCGTGAGCTCGATCGACTCCAGCGTGCGCCCCAGATCCTCCGAGAAGAACGTGCCGCCCGTGATCGTCGCGATATCACCCAGCATCGCCTTGCGACGATCGCCGAAGCCCGGCGCCTTGACGGCACACACCTTCAGCACGCCACGAAGACGGTTCACGACCAGCGCCGCCAGCGCCTCGTTCTCCACGTCCTCGGCGATGATCAGAAGCTGCCTGCCCGAGCCGGCCACCTTGTTCAGCAGCGGCAGGAAGTCGTTCAGGTTGCTGATCTTCTTCTCATGGATCAGCACCAGAGCGTCCTCGAGCTCGCACTCGGCCGTCTTCGGATCCGTCATGAAGTAGGGCGACAGATAGCCCTTGTCGAAGTTCATACCATCGACGTACTCGAGCTCGGTGACGGCGCTCTTGCCCTCTTCGACCTCGACCACGCCCTCGGCACCAACCTTGTTGATCGCCTCGGCGATGATCTCGCCGATCGACTCGTCGTGGTTCGCCGCGACCGTCGCGATCTTCTTGTAGTCGGCCTTGCCCTTGCAAGGGATCGCCATGGCGTCCAGCGCGTCGGAGGCCGCCTGCGCCGCCTTGGTGATGCCGCGCTGCACGTGCACCGGGTTGGCGCCCGCGGACACCACCTTGATGCCGCGCGTGAAGATCGCCTCGGCCAGCACCGTCGCCGACGTTGTCCCGTCGCCCGCGATGTCGTTGGTCTTCTTGGCGACCTCCTGGACCATCTTGGCGCCCATGTTCTCGAACGACTCGGGCAGCGAGATCTCCTTCGCCACCGTCACGCCGTCCTTGGTCACCGCCGGCCCGCCGAACGACTTCTGCATCACCACGTTGCGACCCGTCGGGCCCATCGTGACCTTCACCGCCCTGGCGAGGCGCTCAACACCCTGCCTCATCTCCTGCAGGGCGTTGGAATCAAACATCATCTGCTTCGTAGCCATCAATCCACCTGTTCTCGTGTGGGTGTGTGTCGAATCCGCTCAATCACGCTCAGCCGAGGATGCCCAGCACCTCGGACTCGCGAAGGATCAGGTGCTCGTTGCCCTTGATCTCGATCTCCGAGCCGGCGTACTTGCCGTAGACGACCGTGTCGCCCTTCTTGACGCTCATCTCGCCGCGCTTGCCGTTCTCCAGGCGCTTGCCGGGACCAACCGCGACCACCTTGCCCTGCACCGGGCGCTCCTTGGCGCTCTCGGGCAGATACAGACCCGAATCGGTCTTGAGTTCCTGCTCCAACGGCTGCACCAGGATCCTGTCTTCCAGAGGCTTGACTGCCATCGTTCTATTCTCCGTTCGCCCTTGGGCGTGCTGTCTCGTGTGTGTTGTTCTCGTTGAATCGTGCGGACGGGCGAGGCTCAGAAGCCCATGCCCCCCATGCCGCCCATACCACCCATTCCGCCCACGCCACCCATCGGGTCCATGCCGCCCGGGCCGCCCGCAGCGGCGGGGTCCTCTTCCTCCTCACGCTCGGTCACGATGCAATCCGCCGTCAGCAGGATCGTCGCGACCGACGACGCGTTGATCAGCGCCGACTTGTCGACCTTCGCGGGCGTCAGCACGCCGCCACGGATCATGTCGCCGTAGGTGTCCGTCAGCGCGTTGTAGCCGAAGCCGCCCTCGCCGTCCTGCACCTTGGCAACAACAACCGAGCCCTTGGCGCCCGCGTTGTTGGCGATCGTCTCCAGCGGCACGCTCAGCGAGAAGCGCACCGTCTCGAGACCCGCCGCAAAGTCGTAGCTGGCCTGCCCGACATCCTCGGCGCTCACGTCGCCCTTGCCGAACACGCTCTTCCACTCGCGTCGATTCTCGATCGCCTCGATCGCGCGAACGTAGCTCACACCACCACCGGGCACAACGCCGTCTTCCAATGCAGCCTCCGTTGCATGGCGAGCATCCTCAACGCGGTCCTTCTTCTCCTTCAACTCGGCCTCGGAAGCCGCGCCGACGAGCACCGTCGCGACGCCACCGGCGAGCTTGGCAAGGCGTTCCTGCAGTTTTTCTTTGTCGTAGTCGCTCGAAGCGTTCTCTATCTCGCGCTTGATCTGCTCAACGCGAGACTTGATGTCCTTCACGCTTCCGGCGCCCTCGAGCAGTGTCGTGGTGTCGTTCGTAACCTCGACCTTCTTGACCATGCCCAGCTGATCGATCGTCACGTCCGCCAGATCCGTGCCCAGATCCTTCATGATCGCCTCGGCACCCGTCAGCACCGCCAGATCGCCCAGCATCGCCTTGCGACGATCGCCGTAACCCGGCGCCTTGACCGCCACGACCTGCAGCGTGCCGCGAAGCTTATTAATGACGAGCGTCGAGAGCGCCTCGCCTGTCACGTCCTCCGCGACGATGAGCAGCGGCTTCTTCGAGTTCATCACCTTCTCGAGCAGCGGCACGAGATCCTTGGCGTTCTCGATCTTGCCCTCGTGGATAAGCACCAGGCACTTCTCGAGCTCGACCTTCATCTCGTCGGTGTTCGTCACGAAGTTCGGCGACAGGTAGCCGCGATCGAACTGCATGCCCTCGACGACCTCGACAGTCGTCTCGGCGCCCTTCGACTCCTCGACGACGACCACGCCGTCCTTGCCGGCCTTCTCGAACGCCTCGGCGATGATCGCGCCGACCTCCGCGTCGTTGTTCGAGCTGATCGTCGCGACCTTCTCGATGTCGCTCGTGCCACGCAGCGGCTTGGCCTGGGCGTCGATGCTCTTGATGACCTCCTCGACGCCGGCCTTCATGCCACGCACCAGCGCGTTGGCATCAACACCCGCCGCGACGAGACGCAGCCCCTCGCGGAACAGCGCCTCGCCCAGCACCGTCGCCGTCGTCGTGCCATCGCCAGCGTCATCCGACGTCTTGCTCGCGGCCTCACGCACCAGACGCGCACCCATGTTCTCGAACTTGTCGCGGAGCTCGATCTCCTCAGCGACCGTCACGCCGTCCTTGGTAACGGACGGCCCGCCCCAGCTCTTGTCCAGGATCGCGTTGCGACCCTTGGGACCCAGCGTGCTCTTGACCGCGCCGGCGAGCTTCTCAACCCCCGCCAGCAGCGCCTGTCGGGCATCCGCCTCGAACGCCAGCTCTTTGACTGCCATGGAATTCTGTTCTCCGATTGATTCGGGGCTCACGCCCGATGTGGTGGCCCGCCGCGTCCCGACGAGCCCGAATTGGCCGATCAACCCTGGCGATCCCTCCACGCTCGGTGCAGACGATCGCCAACGTGCCCCTCCATTGGCAAAGCCGGTGCCACCAGAGCCGCCCGGGAATCTCCCCCCAGGAGGCCAGAATCGCCCTTTTTTGATCAAACAGCCCCCACCCGCTACATCCCAGCTTGACACCACGACGCCGAATCACGCCCCGCACTGTCACTCTGACAGTCACGACACCCTCACGAGGGATCCCTCCCGATCCCAAGCACGTCCTCCGGACGCGGGCTCGGCATCCGGATCGACCGCTCGATCCGGAGCCCATCGACCATCATCGAGAACACCGCCGCCGTCACCAGCATCGAGCCAACCGCCACCAGCCCGATCCCCGTCCGGTCAACGAACATCTCCGACGCCGAGGGCAGCCCCGTCGCGATCCACCGCAGCGCGTCCCCCGCGCCCGCGAGCCACACCGCCGCGATCGTCGCGTACATCGTCTGGCGATCCACGCGCCCCGACCGGAGCGCAAGACAACGCTGCACCAGCATCCGCGCATTGGGACGCAGTCCCAGCAGGATCCCCGTCATGCTCAGCGCCACGCCCAGCCGCACGATCAACCGCTCGCTGTCAGCACCCGTTCCCGTGTAGGGCAGCACACCACGCGCATCGACATGGAAATACAAGTAATACAGCAGGCATATCAGCGGTATGTAGCACAGACACCCGACCACCGCCGCACGACACTCGCACGACACGCCTCCCTTGTGCAGGCGTATTAATCCCAGGCACGCCCCGACCCACGAGGCCAGCGCTGGCACGATCACGAACCAGCCGGACCACGCGACATCGAACGACATCTCTCCGGACGACGCCGCGCGCACGATCTCGTCAACCCGTGGCACCCACGACGCCAGCACCGCGAGCACTCCCCCAATAACCCACAGCGGCAGCATCACGACCACCAGACGCGGATTGCGAAGCTCGCGCAGCGCGTCCGCATGCGGATCAACCTTGTACAGAACCGTCGCCCGGACCGCCGTGCCGCACTCCGGGCAGTTGCCGAGCACCGACAGCCCGCGCAGCTCGTACCCGCACCCGATGCACGGCAGGCTCCCCGAGAGAGTCAACGCCAGCCCGTCGCTCGCGCCACCCCCCGGATCCGTTGGCTCGTATCCGTCGCTCACACACACACTCTACACCGACATCGAACAGACACCGAAATAATGCAACTCCGTTCGCTGGAGGTTCGTATCACACCTCTGACCTATACTCCTCTCACATGCAAGAAGCCATCCAGACACTCCGTGACAACATCTCCCGCGTCTACTTCGGGGACACCACCGCCGTCGAGAGGCTCCTCGTCTGCCTGCTGGCGCGTGGGCACGCCCTCATCGAGGACGTCCCCGGCGTCGGAAAGACGATGCTCGCCACGTCCATCGCCCGCTCCATCGACTGCTCCTTCTCGCGCATCCAGCTCACCCCCGACCTGCTCCCCGCAGACGTTCTGGGCGTCTCCATCTTCGACAAGACGACGTCCACCTTCAATTTCCAGAAGGGACCGCTCTTCGCCAACGTCGTCCTCGCCGACGAGATCAACCGCGCATCCCCTCGAACCCAGTCCGCCCTCCTCGAGGCGATGAACGAGGCAACCATCACCGTCGACGGCACCACGCACCCGCTCGAGCAGCCATTCCTGCTGATCGCCACGCAGAACCCACACGAGTTCGAGGGCACGCACCCGCTCCCGGAGAACCAGCTCGACCGCTTTCTCATGCGTCTCTCACTCGGCTACCCGAGCCCCGACGCCGAGACAAGGCTTCTCGAGGAGCGCCCCGCCACAACAACACTGCTCGATCTCAAGCCCGTCCTGCACAAGTCGGACCTGCTCGAGCTCCAGAACCGCACAGAGCAGGTCCACACACAGGCATCCTTGCTCGAGTACGTGGTGCAGTTCGCGTCACACACACGCGAGCACCCGAACCTGCGCGTCGGGCTCTCGCCGCGTGGCGCGCTCTCATTGATGAGCGCCGCACGGGCCGCAGCGCTCGTGGACGGGCGCGACTACTGCACCCCCGACGATATCCTCAACCACATCGCGCCGGTCTGTGCGCACCGCGTGGTGCCCTACCTGCAACCAGGCGAGCAGATCCACGAGACCGCTGAGCGCGTCCTCGAGGAGATCATCCAATCCGTCCCAGCACCGGTCTGATCACCCACCACATCCTCTCGGAATATCACACATGGCGCGAATGATCCGTCACGAGCACACCGGCCCGATCAGGCTCGACCCACAGGACAAGCCCTACTTCGTCTGTGCCTGCGGGCTGACGCAGAACTTCCCACACTGCGACGGCTCCCACAAGAACTGCACGAACGAGCAGCCAGACACCCTCTATACCTACGACAAGACGCGAACATCGATCCAGAGCGAGCAGCCCGACACCGAGTGAGCCTCACTCCTCGTGTCGCCCGTACCGATCGATCGCCTCCATCACGATCTCGCGCACGCGCGTCGGGTCCGCAACGTACTGCCACGCCTGCACGCCCGACGCGCTCTTCATCAGCAGATTGCCAACGCGCACCGACGCGCCCTCGGGCTCGATGCCCACCTCGCGGATGTCGCCAAGCGCGCACTGCTCGTGGCGCACACGCGACCAGCCGCTCCGACGCACCACGCGCCGATCCGTCAGCACGTACAGCCTCGCGCGATACTCCAGCACACCAAGCACCGTGACGCCGATCACGCCAAACCCCACGAACAGCAGCACGAGATTCATCAACAGCTGGTTCGACGCCACACGCAGGCCAAGGAGCAGCACGAGCCCTACCACCAGCACGAACAGCGTCGGCAGCATGCTCGCCGCCAGCAGCAGCGCGTGCGGTCGCACCACCAGAATCACGATCTCCCCCGGATCCAGCGTCACCATCCGAGCCAGACGATCCTCCGCGACGACCCCGGCATCATCCGCGTCCAGCACGCCGATGTCGGACCGACACTCACACCCGCACTCACGCGTGCTCTCGAACTGCGCAGACGCGGGCTCGCTCTCTGAAACCATCTACGCCTCGTCGCGATACGCCGGATCGAGCACACAGATCTCGGGCAGGTTGCGATAGTGCCCGTTGTAGTCCAGCCCGTACCCAACAACGAACTCGGGCTCGATGTCGAATCCAGAGTACTCCGCCTCGGCGTACTCGACCCGCTTGCACTCCTTCGTCAGCAGCACGCACGTCCTCAGCGACGCGGGCGACTGCTCACGCACCAGCCGCTGCAGCAACGACAGTGTCTGCCCAGTGTCGAGGATGTCATCGACGATCAGCACATGCTTGCCCTCGAGGTCCTTCGGGAGCGCGCCACGCAGCAGCGCGCCCTTCGATTCCGTCGTCGCGCCGGGATAGCTGCTCACCGACACCATCTCCATCGACAGATGCAGCGGCATCTTCCGGATCAGGTCGGCCACGAACACGACCGCGCCCGTCAGCACGGGAATCAGCACCACACGATCGGTCTGCGTCTCATTGCTCCCCTCTCTGCGCAGCTCGTCCTGCAGATCACTCGCGATCTGTGCGCCCAGCTCGCCGACCCGCGTCTCTATCTGCCCGCGCGTCAGCAACACTCGTCCTGGAAGGTTCTGCATGCCCAATACTCTACAGGTCCGGAGGACGGCTCGCCCTTTCCGATACCATGCGCCGATGCTCAGCATCAACTTCACGAACTGCCTCTCACGCGACGGCTCGGAGCACACACTCGACGAGCGATCGCTCGATGCGGGATCCGAGCTCGACCGCCAGGCGTGCCGAATCACCGAGCAGCTGGAGGCGTCGCGTGGCACCGGCTGGGAGCGATGGCGCCTGCTGGGCGAGAACCCCATGCGCACCGAGCACATCAACTCCATCAACTCACTCCGCTCGCGCTGCGCAGGCCAATTCGACACCATCCTCGTGCTCGGCATAGGCGGCTCGGCACTGGGCCTCAGCGCTCTCCAAGGCGCGCTAACACCGCTCAACTCGCTCGCCATCGCACCCACGACGTCGCGCCCACGCCTGCTCGTGCTCGACAACGTCGATCCCGCGCTCGTCGCCAGCGCACTCGATGCTGTCGAGACGTCATCCACGTGGGAGCGCACGCTCGTCATCACGATCTCGAAGTCTGGCGAGACCGCCGAGACCGCAGCCCAGATGCTGCTGATCAGACGCAGGCTCATCGACGCGCTGGGCAACAACCACAACGACCACTTCATCGCCATCACCGACCCGCACAAAGGCACACTGCGATCCTTCTGCGACCACCACGGGTACGCATCGCTGCCCGTGCCAGAGGGGGTCGGCGGTCGATTCTCCGTGCTCTCTCCCGTGGGTCTCTTCCCCGCATCGCTGCTGGGCATCGACATCGAGGCGCTTCTCGACGGCGCCCACGAGATGGATCAACGCTGCCGGAGCACCACGCTCCGCGAGAACCCCGGCGCGCTGCTTGCGACACTCCTCGTCGAGCTCGGCGCTCGAGGCAAGACGAACCATGTGATGATGCCCTACTCAAACCGCCTGGCGCTGCTGGGCGACTGGTTCTGCCAGCTCTGGGCCGAGTCACTGGGAAAGCAATCCGATCTCGACGGAACCACGGTCAACACCGGCTACACACCCATCAAGGCGCTTGGCGCAACCGATCAGCACTCGCAGGTCCAGCTCTATCGTGAGGGCCCCAACGACAAGGTCTTTGGAATCCTCGCCGTCGACGAGCACGACAACGATCTGACCATCCCCGATGGCAACGCGATCGAGCCGCTCGCATACCTCGAGGGCAAGTCGCTCGCCACGCTGCTCAACGCCGAGCGCCTCGCCACCACGTACGCCATGACCCTCTCGGAGCGACCCAACTACACAATCGAGCTCCCGCGCATCGATGCCCACACCGTCGGGGAGTTCATCCAGCTCTGGCAGATCGCCACCGCCTACGCCGGGCACATGCTCAACATCGATCCCTACAACCAGCCCGCAGTCGAGACCGCCAAGCAGGCGACCTTCGGCCTCATGGGCAAGGACGGCTACGCGCAGCACAAGCGCGACGTCGAGTCGATGCTCTCCCAGCAGCAGCACACGCTGCCCTGAGGGCTCCGCGCAAAAAAAGAACGCCCCGGTCACACAGACCGGGGCGCCGGAGGTGTCGCCGGATCAGACGACAGTTCCGATTAACCCAGCAGCGACAAGACGCTCTGAGGTTGTGTGTTCGCCACCGCGAGGGTGTTCGTCGACGCGCTCACCAGAATCTGGGCACGCGTCAGCTCCGCGGTCTGCTCCGCGAAATCCGTGTCGCGGATCGCCGACTCCGCTGCCGTCGTGTTCTCGAACGAGACACCCAGGCTCCGGATCGTCGCGCCGATCGTGTTCTTTTGGAATGCGCCGATGCGACCTCGCAGCGAGGAGATGTCCTGCACGGCAGAGCGGATGGCCTTCTGGGCAGTCACCAGATCACCATCCACGATGTTCAGCGCGTTCCCGTTGGCAAGATCCGCCAGCGAGAACTGCGTGCCGGAGTTGTCCTGGGTCCCACCGATAGTCCGCGAGGCAACATTCTGGATGC
>JBICIA010000038.1:0-2294 GCA_043101425.1 Phycisphaerales bacterium JB043 | reverse complement strand
CCCGGATCTTGCCAACACCAGCGATGCTCGAGTTCGCGCCCTTTGCTTGCTCGGTCGATGGCGCGAACTCGAGCATCGCTGGTGTTGGCAAGATCCGGGCGCAGGCCCAACGCGGAATCCAGGAACGGCAACGCCTCGCCCGGCATCCCGCTCCGCACGAGGGCAGCCCCGACGCTGTACAGGGTCATCGCGTCAGCAGGGTTCTCGAGTGCATCGACTTGTTGTTGTGCACCACGAGCGTCGCCACCTTGCGCGAGCACGATGGCGAGATTGGCGCGAGCGGCATCGAACTTGGGAGCGAGGTCAACCGCCTCCGCGTATGAGCGACCGGCCGCTTCGATGTTGCCGGCCTGCTGAGCGGCCACCCCCTCCTCGAACCGCAGACACGCTTGCTCTGCGGCGTCGGCGGCGAAGAGGCCGAGCGGTCTGCAATCGGTGAAGACCACCGGTGTGATCCCTGCGGTGAAGTCTGGCACAAGCTGCCGGTCTGTCCATTGCGGTGGCTGCCGGGTCTGCTCGGCGAGTGTGAGTCTTGATTCGGCGCGCGGAGAGAGCGGGAGCCCGATCCGGAGGAGTACAGCCGCGGCGACCGACGCAGCGGCGAGCAAGCCAAGCTTCGTCAAACGCCGCCGCGAGGCACGTACGGTTGGCGTCGGGAGCCCGCTGAGGGGCTCCGAGAGTGCCACGAGTTCTCGGCATGTCGCGCATCCAAGCAGATGCTGCGAGATCTCCTCAACGCCAGCCCCGCCCGGGGAACGGTCGACGAACGCCGCAAGTTCAAGGTCGGTGGGGCAGGAGCGTGCATCGTTTTCAGCCGGACCGGGCAGGTGGACGGTGACGAGCTCCAGTAGCGATACAATCCGGCCCAACCGAGCTTGGCAGTTGACACAATCCTGAAGGTGGTCGAGAACAGAGGCAGGCTGCTCGTCGTCGAACGCCAATGCCGCGTCCAGCAGCGCTTCATGTGATAGGTGCTCGCCGGGCGGATCGTCTCCGCCCCCGGCGGGGTACGTGCCGTTCATACACTCCTCCACGCACTGGACCAGACGATCGAGCGCTTTGCTCACCTGCGAGCGTGCTGAAGCGTCTGTGGCAAATCCGAACACGCTCGCGATCGCGGCGTAGGGCATCTCGTGGACGATCCGAGCGTCAAGCAGCTCGCGGGCGCGATTCGGGAGCTCCTCCATGCACTTCATGAGACATGGTGTCGCAGAGTGTTCACGGTCGCTCGGCGTTGGGGCTGCCGCAGGAATGCCGTGTGTATCGAGGCTCGTGTGTGCGTGCTGCTTGCGACGGAGTCGATCGATGACGCGTCTTCGCGCGATGACCGTGATCCACGTGAGGAACGACGCCTGCTCTGGATCGAATCGTTCGCGAGCAGTCCATACCCGCACCCAGGTCTCTTGTAGATCATCCTCGGTCGAGTTGGGAATCCGGAACCGCAGCAGGGGCTGACAATAACGGACAAGTGCATCCCATGCCTTGAGGTCGCCGGACCGGCACGCACGTACAGCGAGCTCGGCGATCCGTGACCCGTCCGCATGGCCGTCTGGGACTTGCTCGAACTGGGATCTTCCTCGCGACATGACGTAGTCATGTACGGATGGGTGACCCCGGCGCACCGCAAAATCGTCGCTTTGCAAAAGTTTTCGAACGGCAGTCGCAGCCGGTGCGCAGGACGCACCGGCCTCGAACACCTCTGTGAACGCCGGTCGCCGTTGATCGGCAATCGCCTCTCTCGGAAGGAGTTCGGTCATGAAGCGCGTTCTTGTTGCTCTGAGTGTGTTGGTTCTGGTCATGGGTGTGTGCCGCGCCGAAGAGATCACCGTGGAGGGCACCGCGAGCCTCTCGGTGACGACACCGTGGGAATGCTGCTCGACGCTGAACTGCCAGAACAGTCTGCGCGTCAACCGCCTGCGGATCGAGTGCCCCCAGTTCGACCCGGTCATGGGCGCGCTGACCGGCGTTCGCGTCGAGCTCGTGGCCTGTGGCAACGGGGTGTTCACCTGGCAGAGCCGCGATGAGGGCTTTGGCGGGTACGCCACGAACATGACGTTCGACTACACCCTCGACGGGCCCGGCATCAGCCCCGACATCGATCACGAGTTGGCGTTCCCGGATTGCGGAGGCAGCATCACCCCGAGCACGCCCGAGGGGCAGTGCTCGTGGGGGAATCGCTGCCGCGCCAGCTCGGCGGTCGAGGTGGCACCGGGCTCGTGGGCGGCCTACTCGGGCACCGACACCGTCTCGTTCACGGTCGACCCCGAATTCTCGTACTTCCTGGCGGTATCGGG
>JBICIA010000037.1:0-60569 GCA_043101425.1 Phycisphaerales bacterium JB043 | reverse complement strand
CGCGCGGAGTATCACCTCACGGGGGGTGGGAGGAGGATCGCAAGGTCGGGGTTGGAGCTGGGGGTGAGGGTGGGGTGAGTGATATGAGAGCCCACGGCAGAACCATCATTGCAGCGGCTCGTATAGTGGTGTGTGCTCTTTAGGTATGTAAAAGGTATTACTCAATTTCTCATGAGGATATGCAAACCCAGTTTGATTCTCATTGTGGCTGGCTGCATCTTCCCGTGCTTAGCCTTTCTAACTCATGCCAGAGCTCACACGAATTGGTCTAGCTACACAGGCATTGCAATGACCGAGAGCGGAACTCTCGTCGCAGGCGAACCACATATGGGCAGCCGATTTGTTGTCTGGTCTCAGATCGGAGCTGATGTCAAAACGATGTGGTGGATTGGCATCTATCCCAATGAGATTCGTTATTACCCCAGCGACCACTATCTTGGCTCGAGAATAAGCTCAACACGATTATGGCTCTTTTCTTTTTGGCCCGGATTATTCCTCTTGCCCTCAATACATAAGCGTACGCAGGCTGAAAAGAGGCTCTCTCAATTATGCTGCCCACATTGCGGCTACGACATCTCAACACAGCTTGAGATCGTGACGTGCCCTGAGTGCGGCAATGATTGGGATAAACCAAAACGCAGAGGAACCTGGAGAGAAGAAACTTATTCCCTCGTCCAGCAGGTGCGGACGAAGGGGCTTAGCAGTGCTTTGGTGGAATAAAAACCGCCACCCAAGCGGATGGCGGCTGAATGAATCTCAGATTGTCGAACGCGCTTACGCGTCGTCCTTCTTCTCTTCTTCGGATGACTCCTCGGAGGCAGCCTCGGCCTCCGGCGCCTCTGCCTCGGGGGCTCCGTCCTCTGTCGCCTCGGCCGCCGGCTCCTCTGCGGGAGCCTCCTCGGCCGTGGCTTCCTCGACGGCTATATCAACTCCGACGCCCTTGAGGGCCTCGGCGGCGTAGGCGGTGCGCTTGTCGGCGATGCGACGACGCACGGAGCGTGTGCCGGAGATCTCGGGGCCGTCCTCGTCGCCCACGAGCTGGATGACGCAGAGCTCGGCGTTGTCGCCGATGCGTCGCTTGCCGAGCTTGATGATGCGGGTGTACCCGCCGTCGCGATCGGCGAACCTGGGTGCGACCTCCTCGAAGAGGTGCTTGACGAGCTTGGGGCCCTTGCGGAGCTCGCCGTAGCGGTTGCGCTCGACCCTGGACTCGTCGTCGGCCATGACGCGATCGCGCAGGCGCGCGATGACCAGGCGGCGCGAGTGGAGGTCGCCACGCTTGGCGAGCGTGATGAGCTTCTCGGCGTAGGGTCGGAGGGCCTTGGCCTTGGGGATGGTCGTGGTGATCTGCCCGTGCTCGAAGAGGCCCGCGGCGAGGTTGCGCAGGGTCGACTTGCGGTGGGCGGTCGTGCGACCGAGCTTGGGGGTTGTCTTGCGGTGACGCATCGGAGTGCTCCGGGATCAGAAATGGGCTTGCGCCCGTGTGAACATCAGGCTTCGGTGAGGGTGACGCCCTCGGGGAGGTCCATGCCCAGCTCGAGCTCCATCTCGGCGAGCTTTCGCTTGACCTCGCGGAGCGAGGTGCGCCCGAAGGAGCGGACCTTGAGCAGCTCGGGCTCGGTCTTGGAGACGAGGTCGGCGACGGTGTTGATGCGTGCCGACTCGAGGCAGTTGGAGGCGCGGACTGAGAGCTCCATGTCGGCGATGGGCATCATGAACTTGCGGATGATGGCCTCGTCGACGGAGGCGGCCTTGGCGGCCTCCTCGGAGACGGTCTCCTCGCCCGCGGACGTGAACATCACGAAGGGGTTGAGGTGCTTGCGGAGGATCTTGGCGGCCTCGACGACGGCCATCTCGGGAGAGACGGTGGAGTCGGTCCACACCTCGAGGATGAGCTTGTCGTAGTCGGTGCGCTGGCCGACGCGAGCGGCCTCGGTCTTGTAGCGGACGCGCTGGACGGGCGAGTAGATGGCATCGATGGGGATGACACCGATCTCGCGCTCCTCGGGGTCCTCGTACTGCTCGGCTGCGGGAACGTAGCCGCGTCCTTTTTCGACGCGGATCTCGCACTCGAAGTCGACCTCCTCGGTGAGGGTGGCGACGACGAGATCCTTGTTGACGATGGTGATGGCGGTGTCGGCCTCGATGAGGTCTGCGGTGACCTCGCCCGGGCCGGTGGCGCTGAGGCGCATGGTCTTGGGCTCGTCGCCCTCGAGCTTCACCACGAGGTTCTTGAGGTTGAGGACGATCTGGACGACGTCCTCGGCCACGCCCGGGAGCGCGGAGAACTCGTGCTCGGCGCCCTTGATCTTGACGGAGGTGACGGCGGCGCCCTCGATGGACGAGAGCAGGACGCGGCGCAGCGAGTTGCCGACGGTCGTGCCGAAGCCTCTCTCGAAGGGCTCGACCTCGAAGCGTGCGAAGTTTGGCTTCGAGTACTTTGGATTGAGCTGCATGGTTGAGGGCAGCTCCAAACCTCTCCAGCGGATGCGCATGTGCGTATCTCCAAGTGGTGCAGCAGGTGTCGTGTGGATCTGGTTCACACACCCGTGCGGGGTATCGGGGCGGTCCGTGCGGTGCTGCGCCGCTCGGGGCCCCTGCTGTCCCGCATGGGACTATTGGTTCGAGTCAGACGCGCCGCTTCTTGCGTGGGCGGCAGCCGTTGTGCGGGATCGGCGTGTGGTCCTCGATGGCGGTGACGCGCAGGCCCGTGGAGGCGAGCCCAGAGACGGCGGCCTCTCGACCCGGACCGGCGCCGCGGATCTTGACCTCGACCTCGGTCATGCCGACTTTGCGGGCCTTCTCGCCGCACGACTCGCCCGCCTTGGTGGCGGCGAACGGCGTGGACTTGCGGGCGCCCTTGAAGCCGACGGTGCCGGCGGAGTCCCAGCAGATGGCCTCGCCGTTGGCGTCGGTGACGGTGACGAGGGTGTTGTTGAAGGACGCCTTGACGTACGCGGTGCCCTTGACAACGTTCTTGCGGATTTTCTTTTGCTTCTTGGCCATGGATGATTCCTATGGGGATCGGGCGAGGCCCGTCGGTGATCGGGATTACCTGCCCTTGACGCCCTTCTTGCCGGCGACGGTCTTCTTGCGTCCCTTGCGCGTGCGTGCGTTGCACTTGGTGCGCTGCCCGCGGACGGGGAGGCCGCGACGGTGGCGATCGCCCCGGTAGGCGCGGATGTCGCGGAGACGCTGGATGTTCTGGTTGACCTGTCGACGCAGGGCACCCTCGACGAGGAAGCCGCCATCGATCACGGTGTTGATCGAGGAGACCTGATGGTCGTCGAGGTCGCGCGCGCGTGTCATGGGCTCGATGCCGCACTCGGCGAGGATGTCGTCGGCGTGCTTGGCACCGATGCCATAGATATAGCGCAGGGCGTAGCGGATGGGTTTGTTCTCTGGGATGTCGATGCCGGCGATACGTGGCATGGTGAGGCTCCTTAGCCCTGGACCTGTTTGTGCTTGGGATTGGCGCTGCAAATAACGCGGACCTTGCCTTTCCGGCGAACGACCTTGCAGCTCGAGCAGATTCGTTTGACGCTTGATCGGACCTTCATGGTGCTACCTCAGTGCCTGTACACGATGCGTGCTTTGGACAGGTCGTATGGGCTGAGCTCGACGGTGATGCGATCGCCAGGGAGGATGCGGATGTAGTGCTTTCGCATCTTTCCGGAGACGTAGGCCAAGATCTCGACGTCGTTCTCGAGCTTGACCTTGAACATCGCGTTCGGGAGTGCCTCGAGCACCTCCGCTTCGAGTGTCAGCTTGTCGTCCTGTTTTGGCATACATCCTCCACCGACACGAACGGATCACGCGCCGGTTTTCCTGGTTCCTTCTGTCTGAACACACCACAACGCCGGAACGGACGCTCCTGGCCCGTGCTCGGCTCGCGATGACCACGCTGCTCGCTCTCTGTGAGAGCGGGACATTGTACCACCTTTGTTCGGGTTGTCACTGGAGTGGATGGTCATGGTTGGGTGTGGGTGTTTGTGGTGATCAGCCCGCCTGTCTGCGACGGGTCTTCTCGTCCTCGCCGAGGAAGCCCGCGTAGTTGTGCATCAGGAGGGACGCCTCGATGCGTTGGATGAAGTCGAGCCCCACGGCGACGACGATGAGCAGCCCCGTGCCGCCAAGGAACGACGAGACGTTGAACGGGATGTTCATCTGGTTGCCGACGATCATGGGGATGACGGCGATGATGGAGAGGAAGCCCGCGCCGACGTACGTGATGCGCTCGAGGACGGTCTCGAGGTACTCGGCGGTTCGCGGTCCGGGACGGAGCCCCGGGATGAACGAGCCGGAGTCGCGCAGTTGCTTGGCCATCTCCTCTGGGTTGAACTGGACGGTGGTCCAGAAGTAGCTGAAGAAGTAGATCATCAGGATGTAGATGAGGATGTAGGGAAACTCGCCCATGCCCAGGCCCTGGATGATCACGTTGATGGTGTTCTGGAGCCACGGCGCCCACTGCCCGTTCTGCGCCGCCGCCTGGAGCGGGCCGAACGCGAGGGACGGGAAGATGAGTATCGACGAGGCGAAGATGATGGGCATCACGCCGCCGTGGTTCACGCGCAGTGGCAGGAAGGATCGCTGCCCGCCGTAGACGCGACGACCTCGCGTGTGCTTGGCCTGCTGCACGGGGATGCGACGGTGCGCGACGGTGATGAGTACCGAACCGGCGACAACGAGCACGAAGGCCGCGATCAGGAAGATCACACCCAGCCAGGGGACCTGCGGCGTGGCGTTCAGGTTGATGTCGAACATCTGGTGGACCAGCGGTAGCTGCCCGACAGGTGAGTTGTTGATGACCCAGATGATCGCTCCGGGCATCTGCGCGAGGATGCCGGCGGTGATGATGAGCGAGGCGCCGTTGCCGATGCCGTACTTGTCGATCTGCTCGCCCAGCCACATGAGGAAGACGGTGCCCGCCGTCATGGAGGTGACGGCCATGACCCACCAGAGCGGCTGCGGTGACCAGTTGGGGTAGATCAGGCCCTGGGCGTTGATGTAGCCCAGCCAGCCGATGGCCTGGATCACACACATAGCGATGGTCGCGTAGCGCGTGTACTCCTGGATCTTCTGCTGTCCGGTAGGCCCTTCTTCCTTGAGCTTCTTGAGGGGCTCGTACATGGAGACGAGCAGTTGGAAGATGATCGCGGCGGTGATGTAGGGCATGATGCCCAGGCCGAAGATGGTCGACTGCCCGAGCGAGCCGCCCGAGAAGATGGCCAGGTAATCGAGCGCGCGACCGGCGACGGTCTGCTGCTGTGACTGCAGCGCCATCGTCTCCTGGAGCGCTGTCTGGTTGATCCCCGGGACGGGGATCCAGAAGCCGATGCGATACACCGCGAGCATGCCCAGTGTGAAGAGCACCTTGTTGCGCAGCTCATCGATCTTGAAGATGTTCAGGATTGCCTGGAGCATCGGGTGGTGGTTTCCTTGTCACCTTGATCCGTGTGACGTGGCGGGTTCCTTCTCAGGCCTGTGCCTTCTGGCGCTTGATCCAGCGCTTGCGCTTCTTGGTGAGGTTGGTCGGCTCGAGGGAGTCGGCGTTGCGATCGATGCCTCGCACCTTGTCGCGACGCGAGCCCTTCTCGGTGACGGTGCCACCGGCAGCCTCGACGTGCTTGCGAGCGGAGGCGGTGACGCGCGCGACCTCGACGGAGAGCTTGATCGAGAGCTTCTCGGCCTCGCCCAGGTCGCCGAGGATCTTGATGGGCTCATTGGAGTGCGGCACGAGGCCAGCGTTCTCGAGTGTCTGGGCGTTGATGTCGCCGCCCTTGGCGAAGTCCGGATGGGCTGCGATGGCGCGGAGGTTGACGATACGGAAGGTCGTCTTGAAGTTGGCGTTGGTGAATCCGCGCTTGGGGATGCGACGGAAGTAGGGCATCTGGCCACCCTCGAAGGCGGGCTTACGCGAGTACCCCGAGCGAGAGCCGGCGCCCTTGTGTCCGCGTCCGGATGTCTTGCCGGTGCCAGAGCCGCGCCCGCGCCCGATGCGCTTGCGTGCCTTGTACTTGCCGACGACGGCTGTGATTTCGTGGATCATCATGGCTATTGCGCTCCCTTCCGTTCAGGAAGGTTGTGTGTCTGTGTGGTTCGTCAGGACTCGGACGGGGTCTCTTCGGCGGCTGGCGCCTCGGCGGGTGCCTCTGTCGCCGGCGCCTCTGCGGGTGCCGGAGCTTCGGCGGGGCCTCGACGCCCGCGCCCCCCACCGCCACGTCGTCCGCCACCGCGTCCGCCGCGTCGATCCTGCCCGACGGTGTTCGTCGGCGCCTGCATCTTCTCACCCGAGGTGGACTGCGGGATGTAGGCCTGCCCGCGCTCGAGCATGTCGTCGACGGCGGTCGCGCCGAGCTCGACGCCACGCAACTCGGCGATCTTCTCCTTCTGGACAAGCTGCTCGAGCCCGTCGACGGCGGCCTTGACGACGTTGCGCGTGTTGGTCGAGCCGTAGCACTTCGTCAGGCAGTCGGTAACGCCCAACATCTCGAGGATGGCGCGCACCGCGGTGCCCGCGACGACGCCCGTGCCGGGCGATGCGGGCATGAGCTTGACTCGTGTGGAGGCGAAGCGACCGGTGACCTCGTGGGGGATGGTTCCGCCCTGGAGGGGGATCTTCTTCATGGATCGCTTGGCGTCTTTCTGCGCCTTCTCGATGGCGGGCGGGACCTCGTTGGCCTTGCCGTAGCCGTATCCCACGCTGCCGCGCCGATCGCCGACGACGACGAGCGAGCCGAAGCTGAAGCGTCGTCCGCCCTTGACCGTTGCGGCGGTGCGGTAGACGCCGAGCGTCGTGGATTCGAGTTGCGATGATTCGTCGAGGAATTCAGCCATTGGTCTGTCCTGTGTAGACGTGTCGGGACGGTGCCCGTGTCAGAACGTGAGTCCTTCTTCGCGGGCGGCGTCGGCGAGTGCCTTGACGCGACCGTGGAACTTGTGCCAGTTGCGATCGAACACGACGCGCTCGATGCCCTTCTCCTTGGCGCGCGATGCGATGGTCTTGCCCACGGATGCGGCGCCCGAGACGGCACCGGTGGAGGAGGCGTCGGCGCCCTTCTCGCGCGTGGAGGCGGAGACGAGCGTGGTGCCGGAGAGGTCGTCGATGACCTGCACGTAGATGTGCTTGAGCGTGCGGTTGACGCACATGCGCGGGCGATCGGGTGTGCCGATGACGCGCTTGCGCACGGACGCCTTGCGTCGTGTTCGTCGGATGTGCTTTGCTTCGATCTTGTTCATGGTGTGCACCTGTGCGGCTTAGCTGCCGAACACCTTGCCCTGCTTGCGACGGATGACCTCGTCGGTGTACTGGATGCCCTTGCCGTTGTAGGGCTCGGGCTTCTTGACGGCCTTGACCTTGGAAGCGAACTGGCCGACGGTCTGCTTGTCGGCGCCACGGACGGTGACGATCTGGTTCTCGACCTTGACGTCGACGCCCTGGGGGACGGCGACCTCGACGGTGTTGGCGTAGCCCACCTTGAGCTGGAGCTTCTGCCCGGCGAGGTTGGCGGAGTAGCCGACGCCGTTGATCTGCAGCTTCTTCTCGAAGCCCTTGGTGACGCCCTCGACCATGTTGTTGATGTGTGCGCGCGTGGTGCCCCAGAGGGCGCGTGCCTGACGATCGTTCTCGAAGCCCTCGGAGATGGCGACGGAGACGGCCTTCTCGCCCTCGTCGTAGCTCACGGCTACCTCCGGACGGTGCGTGAACTGGAGCGAGGCGTTGCCGCTCTTCTCGACGGTGACGCATCGATCGCTGATCGAGACGCTGACATCCGAGGGGATGGAGACTGGTTTCTTGCCTATTCGGGACATTGGACTGTTCCTGAGAGGTGGTCCTGTGTGACGATCAGTTGACGGTGCAGAGCAGCTCGCCTCCGACGCGCTCCTCGCGGCAGCGACGATCGGAGAGCACTCCCTTTGAAGTTGAGACGATGCAGATGCCCAGGCCCTGCTGCGGACGCGGGAGGTCGTCGACCTTGGCGTAGCGTCGCTGGCCTGGCTTGGAGGCGCGATCGATGGCGTTGAGGATGGTCTCGCCGCGCGGACCGTACTTGAGACGCACGCGGATGAAACCCTGCTTGCCGTCGTCGATGACGTCGTAGCTATCGATGTAGCCCTCGTCGCGCAGGACGTCGCAGACGCCCCGGCAGACCTTGGAGTTGAGGCACTTGACCTCTTTGGCCTGGTTGCGCGCAGCGTTGCGGACGCGTGTGAGCATGTCGGCGATTGGGTCGCTCATTGTCATGTGATCACCTGCCTTACCAGCTTGCCTTGCGCATACCCGGGACCTTGCCCTGGAGCGCCAGTTCACGGAGCATGATTCGAGAGACGCGGAACTTGCGGTAGACACCGCGGGGGCGTCCGGTGAGCTCGCATCGACGGACCAGTCGTGAGGAGTACTTGGGGGTGCGCTTGCTCTTTGCGATTTGTGCTTTGGTGGCCATGTGTTGTTGCTCGTGTGATTAGTTGTCTTCTGGTCTCTCGAAGGGCATGCCGAGCTGCTCGAGAACGAAGCGGCTCTTCTCGGGGTCGGAGTTGGCGAACACGAAGTTGATGTGCATGCCGTGGATGAAGCTCTCGTTGCCCATGTCGATTTCGGGGAAGACCGACTGCTCGGTGATGCCCATCGAGTAGTTGCCGGCCTTGTCGAAGCCCTTGGTGGGCAGCCCACGGAAGTCCTTGATGCGGGGCGTGCAGAGGTTGATGAAGCGATCCAGGAAGTCCCACATGCGCTCGCGGCGCAGGGTGACCTTGGCGGCGGTCTCGTAGCCCTCGCGGACCTTGAAGTTCGCCACCGATCGCTTGGCCTTGATGATCACCGGCTTCTGTCCGGAGACGGTGGTGAGCGTCTTGAGGATGGCGTCCTTGACGTTGGCCGGGATCTTCGTGCCGTCGAGATGTCGCCCCATGTTGACGTTGAGGATGACCTTCTCGAGCTTCGGGAGGCTCATGGGATTCGTGAGCCCGAACTTCTCGGAGAGCTTGGCGGGCATCTGCTCGCTGTACTGCGTTCGCAGGCGCGGCGCCGGTCGTGATTCGGTCGCGGTGGTCATGGTGTGTTACCCGCTCTTCCTGGCTTTGGCGCCGCGGACGGTCCAGAGCTCTTTGTCGGTGCGTGCGGCAACGGCGACCTTGGAGCCGTCGTCCTTGGTCTGGAATCGCACGCGGGTTGGCTTGCCGTCGACGACGGGCGAGACGTTGCTCATATGGAGCGGCATCTCACGCTCGATCATGGTTCCCTGCGGGTTGGCGCGGGTCGGCTTGACGTGGACCTTGCGGATGTTGACACCCTCGATGACGCAGGTGTTCTTCTCCGGGTTCACGGACTTGACGACACCGGTCTGGCCCTTGGAGCCGCCCGATGTGACGATGACCTGCTGTCCTGATCTGATGTGTCGTGCCATGTCAGATCACCTCCGACGCGAGGGACACGATCTTCATGTATCCCTTGTCGCGCAGCTCGCGGGCGACGGCGCCGAAGATGCGCGTGCCCTTGGGGTTGCCGTCCTCGCCGATGATGACGACGGCGTTGTTGTCGAAGCGGACGGTGGAGCCGTCCTGACGACGCGTGGGGAACGAGGTTCTGACGACGACGGCCCTGACTTTGTCTCCGGACTTGATGTCGGAGCCGGGCAGCGCCTTCTTGACGGAGCAGACGACCTTGTCGCCGACGCCGGCGGTGCGGCGCGTGTAGCGTCCGCGAGCGGTGGAGCCGCCAAGCACGCGGATGACATAGGCGACCTTGGCGCCCGAGTTGTCCGCGACTTCGCATCGTGATTCTTGCTGGATCATTGTTCTGGATCCCTGGTGGTTCGTGTTCTCGCCCTGGCGGGCGTTGTGTGGTCTTAGTCCTGGATGGCTCTCTCAACGACGCGGACGAGTTCCCACTGCTTGGTCTTGGAGCGTGGGCGCGACGGCACGACCTCGACGCGATCGCCGAGGCGGGAGTCGTTGTTCTCGTCGTGGACGTGGAGGATGGTGCGCTTCTGGATGTACTTGCCGTACTTGGGGTGCTTGGTCTTGTAGCGGATGACAACGCGACGGGTCTTGTCGCGCTTGTCTGAGTCGACGACGCCGATCCTCACGCCCTTCTGGTGCTCGGTGGTGGTCATGGCTTACTGCTCCTGTCCTGCGAGCTCGCGTGCGCGGCGCTCGGTCTTGAGGCGTGCGATGTCGCGGCGGACCTTTGTGAACTGGGAGATGTCCTCGATCTTCTCGGTGATCGATTGCGTGCGCATGTCGAAGAGCTTGCGTCCGAGGTTGCGCAGCTCGACGGTGATCTCCTCGTCGGTCAGCTTGTGGACTTCCTTGGCGTTCATATTCTGACCTTCCTTTACGCTCTGACCTGGCGGCCGACGAAGCGGCAGCGGACGGGCATCTTCATAGCGATGCGGACGAGGGTGCGCTTGGCGATGTCCTCAGGGACGCCGGCGATCTCGTAGAGCATCGTGCCGGGCTTGACGCGCGCGGCCCAGTAGTCGGTGTCGGCCTTGCCCTTGCCCATTCGGGTCTCGAGCGGCTTCTTGGAGACGGGCTTGTCGGGGAAGACACGGATGGTGATCTTGCCCTGTCGCTTGAGGAAGTGCTGGGCGGCGATACGCCCGGCCTCGATCTGTCGTGCCGTCAGCCAGCAGCCCTCGAGCGCCTGGAGACCGTAGTCGCCGTACTCGACGGTGTTGCCCTTGTGCGCGTTGCGCTCGCGCACGCGGCGCATCTGCTTGCGGAACTTGACTCGTTTTGGCATGCGGGGCATGGCTTGCTCCGTCCTTCGTGATCAGCCCGAACTCGGGCGTGTGTGGTTCCTTAGCGACGACCTCTGGCACGTGGGCGGGCGCCGGCGGCGCGGCTCGCCTCTGGGTCGAACTCGTCCGTGTAGAGGCCCTTGCAGATCCAGACCTTCACGCCGATGGCGCCGTATGTCGTGAACGACTCGGCGAAGCCGTAGTCGATGTTCGCCTGCAGGGTGCTCAGCGGGAGCGAGCCCATGCGGGTGTCGAGGCGGCGGCTCATCTCGGCGCCGCCCAGGCGACCGGCCAGCAGGATGCGGACACCCTTGGCGCCGTTCTGCATGGCGCCCTCGGCACGCATCTTGACGACGCGACGGTACGAGGCGCGCTTCTTGAGCTGCTCGGCGATGCCCTCGGCCACGAGCTGTGCGTCGACGTCGGGGTTCTTGATCTCGTTGATCGCGATCGAGACCTTGCGACCCGTCATGTACTGGAGCTCCTCGGTGAGGCGATCTACCTCGGCGCCCTTGGGGCCGATGACCAGACCCGGGCGGGCGGTCTTGATGATGATCTTGAGCTCCTCACGCGTGCGCTCGATGTGGATGTCGGAGACGGCGGCGAAGGGAGGCGTGCGATTGAGACGCTTGTCGAGGAACTCGCGGATGCGGAAGTCCTCCACGAGCAGCTCGCCGTAGAGCGCCTTGGGGGCGTACCAGCGGCTCTTGTGTGCCTCGGTGATGCCGACGCGGAAGCCGAATGGGTGTGTCTTCTGTCCCATGTCAGGCGACCTCCTCGACGCCGATGGTCAGATGGCTCGTTCGTTTCTTGATGGGGTGTGCGCGTCCGCGATCCTTGGGCTGGAAACGCTTGATGGTGACACCAGCGTCGGCTCGCGACTCGGTGACGACGAGGCGACCGATGTCGGCGCCGTGCTGCTCGGCGTCGGAGATGGCGCTGTCGAGCGTCTTGGCCAGGAACTGGGCGGCACGCTTGTCGGAGAACTGGAGCATCTCGCGGGCGCGATCGACGCGCTGGCCGCGGACCATGTCGACGACGAGCCGGGACTTACGCGGCGATGAGCGGACGAACCTCGAGGTCGAGACGAAGGTCACCAGACGCGTCGGCTGCACGGCGAGGGCGTCGGCGATGTTCTCGATGTCGCTCTTCCTGGCGCATGGCTGGTTGCGACCGGCGGCCCAGTTGCGGATCGCGCGGGTCGCGGCCTCGCCCTTGAGCCCGGGTCGCTCGACGGAGGCGCCGAGCTGCTCGGGCGTGACCCCGCTCTCGTCCATGAGTGACTTGAGATGTTTGGGATTGATCTTCATGGCTATGCCTTGTGTCAGGAGCCCGGATGGGTCAGCCCTTGATGCCTTCCTTCTTGTTCGTGTGTCCGCGGAACATGCGGGTGATGGAGAACTCACCGAGCTTGTGCCCGACCATGTCCTCGGTCACGAAGACCTCGGTGAAGATGCGCCCGTTGTGCACCTGGAAGGTGTGCCCGACGAACTCGGGAACGATGGTGCATGCCCGGGCCCAGGTCTTGATGGGCTGGCGCTTGCCCTGCTGCGCCTGCTTCTGGACCTTGAGATAGAGCTTCTCGTTGACGAATGGGCCTTTTTTCGATGATCGTGACATGGCGTTCGTGCTCCTGTCGCCTTAGCGAACCTGTCCGTAGCGGACGCTCTTGCGGCGACGGATGATGAGTTTGCTCGAGTGCTTCTTCTTGTTGCGTGTGCGACCGCCCTTGGAGAGCACACCGCTTCGGCTCATTGGCGCGCGGTTGGTCTTGGAGCGACCCTCGCCACCACCGAGCGGGTGGTCGTTGTGGTTCATCGCGACGCCGCGCGTCTTGGGACGACGCCCCAGGTGGCGTGAGCGTCCTGCCTTGCCCAGGCGGCGCAGCTGGTGGTCGGTGTTGCCGACCTGCCCGATCGTTGCTCGGCACTCGACGAGCACCTGGCGGATCTCACCCGAGGGCAGCACCAGCGTGGCGAGCTTGCCCTGCTTGTTGGTCAGTCGCGCGTAGGCGCCGGCGGAGCGGCAGATCTGTCCGCCCTTGCCCGGGAGCAGCTCCACGCAGTGGACGTTCAGGCCCGTGGGGATGTACTTGAGCGGCATGGAGTTGCCTACCTTGGGCTCGACCGCCTCGGACGAGGAGGAGACGACTGTGTCGCCGTCCTTGAGCCCGATGGGCGCGGGGATGTAGCGCTTGACGCCATCGTCGTACTTGACGAGCGCGATGTGGCACGAGCGGTTGGGGTCGTACTCGATGCCGACGACGGTGCCATTGACACCATCGCGATCGGCGCGTTTGAAGTCGATCTTGCGGTAGAGGCGCTTGTGTCCGCCGCCTCGACCCTGCACGGTGATCTTGCCGTGGTGGTTGCGGCCGCCCTTCTTGGGCAGCGGCGCGGTGAGCGACTTCTCTGGGCGCTTCTTGGTGACCTCGGTGTGGAGGTTCACGCGAGCGTTTCGTCGCCCTGCGCTGGTTGGTCTGTAGACGCGGATGGTCATGGGACTATTCCTTGGGCGATCAGAACAGCTCGATCGTGTCGTCCTGGTGGATCTTCACGACGGCCTTCTTGGTGGTTGGTTCGACGATGTACCCGAAGCGCGTGCGCTTGCGCTTGCCCTTGCGGTTCTGCGTTGCGACGCTCTCGACGCGCACGTTGTAGAGCTCCTGGATGGCGCCCTTGATCTGGTCCTTGGTGGCGCGCTTGTCTACGAGGAAGGCGTGGCGGTTGAACTCGCCCGACTGGAAGGTGCCCTTCTCGGTGACCATGGGTCGCTTGATGATGTGTGTTGGGTTCTTCACCTTACGCCCCCTGTCCGGCCGGCTGGCGATGGGTCTTGGCGGACTTGTCGGTCTTGGCGCTGGGTCCGTTGAGCCAGGCCTCGAGCGCGTCCTTGGCGATGACCAGATAGCGATGGTTGAGCATGTTGAAGCACGTCAGCTCGTTGGCGGGGCAGACGTCGAGCCCTTCGACGTTGCCGGCGGCGCGACGCGCGTTGGTGTTCGAGGGGTCGAGGGCCATGAGGCACGTGCGATCGATGCCGATGGCATCGAGGAGGGCGACGATGCTCTTGGTCTTGTGGTCCTTGAGCTCGAGCGAGTCGATGACCTTGACCTCGTTGTCGAGGAGCTTGGCCAGCAGGGCGTTGCGGTTTGCCTTGCGGCGCATCTTGACGGGCATGTTCTTGCGGAAGTCCTCGTGCGTGCGCGTCTTGGCGAAGGCGACGCCGCCGCCGCGGCGGACAACCGTGCGGATGGTGCCCATGCGTGCACGACCGGTGCCCTTCTGCTTGAAGAGCTTGCGTGTGGAGCCCTCGACCATGCCGCGCGACTTGGTGCGTGCGGAGCCCTGGCGTGTGTTGGCGTGGTAGCGCACGTACGCCTGCTTGATCAGCGCGTGGTTGATCTCTGGGCCAAGGGAGTTTTCATCAACGGCAAGGGTGCCCACCTGCTTGCCTTTGGTGTCGTAGACTGGCACGTCCATGATTCGTGTCCTGTCCTTCTCGCCTGGGATCGTGTGATCCGGTGTGTGGTGCCGTGGGTGGATGGCTCTCGTGAGCGACCCGCCATTGACTCGGCGATGGGTCTGAGCTGTGTTGCCCGGAAGTTTCCGTCGCGTCGTGCTCGGGACTTTCCGGGCCGAGCGATTCCGAACTCTCGGGACCGCTCGGGATTCGATCTGTCTGCCGGCGACACACCGGCGTGTCTATGAAAACATCCGCCTTTCTGGTGTCAGGCGGATGCGTGTTCCTGCTGCTTGCGAGCCTTGCTCTTGTAGAGTCTCGTCGGAGTGCGGACCTCGACCATTGCCTTGTTGGCACCGGGGACCGGACCCTTGACGAGGATCAGGTTCTCGTCGGGAATAATCTTGACGACATCAAGAGAACGAACGGTGACGCGCTCGTCGCCCATGTGCCCGGCCATGCGCTTGCCCTTCTTGAGCTTCGGGCCGGTGCCGAGGTTGATGCCGCCACCGCCGATGGAGCCGCCCGAGCGGTGCTTGCGCTCGACGCCGTGCGAGGCCTCCTGTCCGGCGAAGTTGTGGCGCTTCATGACACCCTGGAAGCCCTTGCCCTTGGAGGTGCCAGCGACATCAACAAAGGCCAGCCCGCTGAGGTCCTCGACCGTGAGCGTCTGGCCTGGTGTGTAATTCTCCAACTCGGACTCGTCGACGCGGAACTCGCGATGGAATCGCTTGGGCGTCGTGGAGGCCTTGGCGTCGTGCCCGATGAGGGGGCGCGTGGAGTTCCGTGCCTTGAGATCGTCGAAGCCGATCTGGACCGCGGCGTACCCGTCGGTCTCCGGCGTGCGCACCTGGGTGACGACGCACGGACCGCACTGGATGACGGTCACGGGGACAACCTGCTCGTCCTCGTTGTAGAGGCGAGTCATCCCGATCTTCTTTCCGAGCAGCATCAGCCCCATGGCCATGCCCTTTCACGTCCGGCCCGAGTCGTTCAGGCCTTGATCTTCACGAAGACGCCGGCGGGGACGACGAGGCGGTTGAGGGCCTCGACGGTGCGGGCGTTTGGTTCCACGATGTCGATGATCCGCTTGTGTGTGCGGATCTCGAACTGCTCACGCGACTTCTTGTCGATGAACGGTCCGCGGAGCACTGTGTAGCGCTCGATGCGAGTGGGCAGCGGGACCGGGCCGGAGACGCGAGCGTTGGTGCGCTTGGCGTGCTCGACGATTTCCTTGGCCGAGGCATCCAACGCCTGATGGTCGTAGGCTTCCATCCGGATGCGAATCTTGGTTCCGCTCATGCAGACGTACCGTTCGGAGCAGTGGGTCGGAGACCCGATTCAGAGAGAGATGGGCATCACCGTGATGCCCGGGGATCCGTCGAGTGGGAGACACGACCGCACGCGTCGGACGACGCGTCCCTGGGGAAACACATGGTCGCGAGAAGGGCGCACAGGCACCCGCACGTCTACCCACCGAGACGAACCGATAAGAGTAAGCATCCCTGAGAGCTTGTCAAGCCGGGTTGCCCCCCCGAATCTCACCAAATCCACACGGAATCGTGTCCTTCGAGCAAAGAAAGACGTCTCAAGGGGGCGGTCGGAGGCGGACGATGCTTTGGGCATCAACCGGTGCGTCCCGGCGGGCGTACAACAGTCACGTACGAAAGGAATGCGATGCATCGCCTGACTCTCCTCAGCCTCGCGTTGACGGTCTCGCTGGCCTGCCCGGGCCAGGCCCAGAGCGATCAGCCCACCACGTCGTCCCCGCAGGTCGAGAGCGGGTACGTGGAGTTCGCTCAGACCCCCTATCGCATCGAGAGCCTCGGGATGTCGATGTGGCTGGCTGTGGGCACCCAGATCGATTCGACGGATGTCTACGGCAGAGACATCAACTTCCAGATCACCTCCCCCGACAGCACGTGGGTGATGCGGGGGTTCTGCCCCGAGTCTCGCGACAAGGAGCTGACCGCTCGCCAGATCATGGAATCGCTCCGCGACGGGCTGCTCAAGCCGGAGCGGATGACCAGGCAGATCGAGCAGCAGTGGAACGTCACGAGGGTGGGTGTCAGCGGGGAGCTGATCGAGGAGAGCCCCGAGCTGATGCTGGATGGCAAGCCGGCGGCTCGCTTCTACGCCTCGGTGGCCCGTCACGACGGCGTCGAGATGGTCACGGGGTACACGGTGCAGATGCTCGCGCCGGGCAGGTTCATGCTCTACGAGTTCACGAGCCTGCTCACGGAGTTCCCCATGGCACGCGGGCAGTACGAGACGATCGTCGCGGCGACGACCTTCGAGGATCCGGGCGAGGCGGCGCAGGTCCGCGCTACCGGGATTCGCAACGCGCACACGCTGCTGACGGGTCTGACCAGCGAGGACATCGACTCGCTGATCGGCAGCAGCGGTGGCGAGAGGTTCTTCAGGCTGTATCGCCCGGCGCCATCGGGCGCTGACATGGATGCGGAGGAGATCGCCTGGCAGAAGATCAGCATCTGGAAGGGGCAGCGTGGTGAGGTCGACCCGCGTCGCAACAAGCGCACCTGGGGTGTGCGCGAGCGCCAGGAGGGCTGGCTCGTGCAGGTCGATGGACGCTTCGTCAACGGCGAGGAGACCATCGAGACGCAGGGATTCTTCTTCCTGTCGCGCGATCAGCGCGAGGAGCTCTGGACGATCACGACGCAGCTGCGTGACAGATACGACCGGGTGAGCACGTTCACAGAGCTGGGCGTGCGCGACAAGGACGACATCAAGGTGACCGTCACGCAGCCTGGCGAGCAGGATCAGCTCAGGCAGTGGAAGATGCCCGAGGAGGCGTACTGCTCACAGGTGCTGACCTACTTGCTAGCACGGATCTATGTCGATCTCGGCGCGCCGCAGGTGTTCAACGTGTACACGTACAACTCCTCCACGGGCGAGCTGTCGATGCGATCGGACTCGCTGGAGCCCAACGAGACGGGTGTCGGGTGGCGCCTTCGGACCAGGCAGCACGAGAACTCTCGTCCCGAGGTGAGCGTGCTAAGCGATGACGGCGAGCTGGTCCGCAAGCTCGTGGATCCGGATATGGGCATCATGATGGTGCCGATCGAGCTCGAGACGCTCTTCGATCTGTGGCGGAAGAAGCAGCTGCCTCTGGACTGAGGAGCGCTCAGTACACCTCGAGGAAGATGCGACGCGTGGGCTTGACCTGTTTGTGGATCATGCGCCTCTCCCAGGAATCGATGTCGGACGCGCAGTCGGGGTCGATCTGTAGGTACTCGGCGATGGTCGTGGGGTCCATCAGGCGCGCGAGCTCCTGGAAGATGCCCAGCTCCATGCCCATGATGCCGCAGGCGTAGAGGAGCGCTCGCCCCGAGTCGAAGGAGCTTCTGAGCTGCTCCCAGTGCGTGGCGAGCCTGTGCTGGACGTACATCCGCCTCCCGGTGTCGTCATTGGGCTCGCGTGAGATGGCCGTCAGATACGTGAAGCGCTCGTGCTGCTGGGCGAGCTGCGTCATCTCATCGTGGTAGAGCAGGTCGGTGGAGTAGGGCGAGCCCATGATGAGCGTGATCGGGGCGCTCGAGTCGCTGGCGAGCAGTTCTTTGACCATGCCACGGAAGGGAGCGATGCCCGTGCCTGTGGCGATGAAGACGAAGTCGTGCGCGTCGGTGTCGCTGGGCAGGAGGAATCGCTTGCCGTTTGGGCCGGAGATGCGCACCTCGTCCCCCACCGAGAGGTCGCACAGGAAGTTGGAGGCGACTCCGAGGAAGAGCTCGCCGGTGTCCCAGTGCTCGTCGATGGTGCGCTTGACGGTCGTGGAGAGGATCGTGCCGTCGCCGGTCTCGCCCCCCGTGGGAGACGCGATGGAGTACAGGCGCACCTTGTGTGGTCGCCCGCGCTCGTCCTCGCCCGGCGGGATCACGCCGAAGGACTGCCCCGCGCGGAAGCTGCCTGCGATATCGGTTCCCGAGATATCCAGCTCGATGTGGCGCACGAATCCGGCCGACTTGCGCGAGCGTGTGCAGATCTCGTTGGTGACGACGTGCGCGACCTGGGGCTCGGTGGGTCGCACCAGGTGCATCTGGACTTCGGGGAATTGGATATCGCTGCCGGGGCTTGGCACTCTGGTCATCGACATGCTTACGAGTCTGGCGAATCGGTCGGCGGGAGCGATTCGCGCAGTTGTGCGACGAGGCTCTGGAGACGAGCCTGCGCCTCGCCCGAGACGCGTACCCGCTCGTACGTGTCGATCGCCTCCTGGACGGCGTCCTGGAGATCCTGTTCCATCTGCGCGATGTTCGTGTGCACGCGTGAGACGTAGGCGCTGAACTGCGACGCGTTCGGCACGGCGAACTCGGGATCGACGATGGCCTCGAGTGTCTGGGCGTACTGACGCATCGACGCGAGGCGACGCGAGAGCAGCTCGGACTTGCTCTGGAGGACGCCCCCGATGGTGAGCGAGGCGGTGGTGCGGAGCTCGTTGTCTCGTGAGGCGTTGCGGAGCGCCGCCAGGGCGCCGTCGAGGTTCGAGAACGTCTCGTCGTAGGCGTTGGCGATGTCGGTCGTCCGATACGTGTCGAGAGCAACGAGGTCCTGGGCGATCTGCTGCGCTGCGTCCTGCGCGATCCGCATGGCCTCGCCGGCCGCCTGCTGGCGGATGGTGTCGGACGCCTGCATCTGCTGTCGTGTCTGCGCGAGGTTGTCGAGCTGGGTCTGTATGCGGACGACGTCCTGCTCGAGTTGCTGCTTCTGCGGCTCGAGCAGCGCGATCTGCGAGCTCGCGTTGGCCGCCTTGAGATCGAAGGCGTCGGCGCTGCGCTGGGCGTCGACGGCGGCGATGGTGAGCTCCGCTCTCTGCTGTCCAGTCACCTGGAGCATCTGGGTGCGCAGCTGCCCCTCCTGCTGGCGGAAGGTGGCGGCGCTCTCGACGGCCTCGTCCATCTCCTGTCGCCACTGGGTAATCTGCGTGTTGAACGCATCGACGCTCGCGCTGACGATCTCAAGCTCCGACTGGAGTGTCTGTCGGTCTCGCTCGATGGAACGCTGCTCGCTGGTCGAGTCGACGCTGGTCATGCTCTGCGCGCCGCTCTGCATCGAGACGACGAGGTGGTCGAACCGGGCGCGGATGAGGCCCAGACGGGAGACGGCGTCGTGTTCCATGTCGATCGTGCGCGACGCCAGGAGCTGAGCGAGCGATGCCTGCGCGGTCCCGAGCAGCATGGCGGCGGACGCCTGCTCGGAGTCCGTGCCCTGCCCTGAAACGGCGCGGAGCGATCGGATGGTGTCCTCGTACTTGCCCCGACGCATCTGGCGGTCCTGCGGGGAGACAGCGCCGGCGTGGAGCGCGGTCAGCTGGTGGCGGGCCGAGCGGATGGCCTGGGACGTGGCGGATTCATCGCCACACGACGCCAGCGCCACAGGGAGCACGAGCGCCATGAGAGTCATACCGATACGGGCAGAGCGTGCCATTTCCTGTCCTTCTGAGTGGATGATCGTGGTATCGACGACGGACCGCGTCGACGTGGATCAGTGTAGCGGGTTGGTTGCCCAGTGGTGAGGCTATCCGCTCTCAGCGATCGGCCGGTTCCGATGTGCCCTGTGTGCCGACGCTCTCGTCACGCTCGAAATCGGAGGGTTTCGGGGGCGTGAACTCGATGGGGTACTCGGGTCGCGGCTTGTGCATGGAGTAGAGCCAATCGAGGGCCTGCGCGTACCGCCTTGATTTTGTCGATCGGAACGCCGGTCGAAAGCCTCGCACCTGCGGGTGCGGGCGGGCGGATCGGTTGAGCGGCATGGCGTAATGCAGCAGCAGCGAGTTCTCGGGGAACTCGTAGTTCAGGAGCGACTCGCCCTCCGAGGTCCGGAAACGCTCGAGGATCAGGAAGTTCGTGATAGCGGATCGCTTGTTGTTCGCGGCTCTGTTGAAGAGAAGGAAGTCGCCCGAGTCGAGCCCGCCGTGGCATGTGGTCGTTGCGCAGGTGTTGACGAGCCATGTCGAGTTGACGTTGTCGCGGAAATTTCTGAGCGATTCGGGCAGGTCGAGCACGCGGACCTGGTTGTAGAGCTCGCGCGCCCGCGCCTCGAACATGATGGCGAGGATGTCGCTGGGGCTCTTCTTGAAGAAGTCATCAGCGAGCGCGTCGTTGGCGGGGATGCCCGCGATGCCGGCGTGGCTCTCGATGAGGGCGTCGATGGTCTCCCTCTCGATCAGCAGCTTCGGTGGGTTGTCCAGATCTATCTCGTAGACCTGGATCAGATTGGCGTTCTCCTCCGAGAGGACAGGAAAGAGCCACGACTCGGGGCGGTTGGCGGGCGCGACGTCGCGTGAGCGCGAGGACGATGGCCTGGCGCCGTCGTCGACGCTCTGCTTGCTGTCGGCCAGGCTCTTTTGCTGGCGGGTGAGCTCCAGCAGCCTGATGGCGTCGCCATTGCCCGGCTCGACCTCGAGGACGTGCTCGAGTTCCTGGATCGCTATCTCGTAGAGTTCCTGGGTGCGCAGCCAATCCACGAGGATCAGGAGGCGCTCCACGTCCTCGTCGTCGATCAGCGCACGCATCTCGGCGTAGCGTTCGATCGGTGGGCGCTCGGTGACGAGCGATCGGATGTCGCTGTGGTTGACGCGGGTCTCGACGTTGCCGATGCGGACGGTGATGTAGGTCTCGGTCGAGCCCACGAACGCTCCGTGGTAACGCTCGCCGGTTCGGAGCGTCACGATGACCGGCGACTCGGGCGCGATGTCGCCCCAGGGGTTTGCCTGCCCGAGGAGCGGCGGCGCGATGAGCATCGCGCTCACGAATGCGAGCGCCAGCACAAGTCGGATCGGGAGTGTTGCTCGTTGTCGCACCATTGGGGCATCAAAGCAGGATGGGACGCGTGCGTCCAGCCACCCGGGGGTAAACCCCCTGCTGTCGGGATGATCAGGCCGCTTTTGATTCGCTCGCGGCGTCCTCGAGGTTCCCCTCTCGCTGTCGCACGGTGGCAAAGTCGCGCAGCTCGATGGGCGTGCCGGTGTGGGGGTTCCTGGCCACGGGGCGGTTGCTCCGAGAGAGAGAGATCGCGACCGGCCCCTTGAGCTCGTCGTTGAAGCAGGCGTCGTAGGCGCCGACCCGGATGATGGTGCCTGGGTTGATCCGCCTGTTGACGGTGATGTCGACGATGGAGACGGCCTCGACCGATCTGACCAGCGCCCGCTCGGCCTCGCTGAGGCGTTTCAGCAGGTTCTGCAGGTTGCACACCTCGAACTGGAGCGCGGTGAACTGCTCGGCCTGCGCGGCGTTGAGCTTGTTGGTGTTGTTCTCCAGGTGCGTGAGCTCCGTCTGGAACTTCTCGAGACGTCGTGAGAGCTCCGCGCGGATGTGCGTCGACGTCTCGCGCTGCTCCTCGGCCTTGAGCACGCGACCGGCGATGAGCTCGGTGCGCACGCCAGACTCTCCGCCCAGCTCGCCGATGTTGCACTTGCCGGTGACGGCCAGCTTGCCGCCTATCCACGAGCATCGATCGGACTCGACGGCACCTCGCACGTCGAGTTCGGAATCGACGACCTCGCGCTCGACGTGGGCGTTCCGCAGGACGGTGCCGACGACCATGCCCAGGTAGCGGGCGTGCAGATCGCGGTTGACGTAGATGGTGCCCTTCTCTCGTGCCGCCATGCCCCCGGCCAGATGCAGGTCCTCGCCAGCGCGCACGCACGCGGCCTCGACGAGCCCGCGGACAACGATGGTGCCCTCGGCGTCGACGATGAAGCAGTCGCGCACGCCCTTGTTGACCGTCACGCTTCCGGGGAAATGGATGTTGCCGGTGTTGAAGTCGACGTAGCCTGGGATGTTCAGCTCGTTGGAGACGAAGATCTTCTTGCCCTCGATCTGCAGCACGCCGTCGACCTGGGAGACGATGGAACCGTCCTCGTTGATGGTGATGCTGTCGTGCTCGACGGGGACGAAGGGCTTGCCGTCTTTGGAGGCAATCGACAGCCCGGTGACGGTCGTGCCATCGATGCCATCGGTGTGCGGGATGATGGAGCCGAGCAGGTCGCCGCTCTGGACGATCGCGTACTTCGACTGCGCGTAGAAGTTGATGCTGGCGTCGTCCTCGTCGTCGCTCTCGTCTGTCGTGTCGTCGTCCTTTGGGGGAGGGGCGAGTCCCTCGAGGATCTCGCGGAACTCGTCGGCCAGCTCGAACCGCCCGTCCACGCCGTGGACCGGCTGGGAGCCGCGTGCGACGACGCACTCGTGTCCCTCGCTGGTGTTTTCGAGGTACTTCGTGATGGCCTTGAGTGCCAGCTCCTGGACCGACTGGTTGATCATCACCTCGGCCTCTCGGAGCTGGGCGAGGCAGGAGTACTCGTTGACCTCTGCGTACGAGAGATTCGGCGCGAACCTCAGGAGCGCGGTCATGCCATCGTCCTTGACGACAACTGAAATCGGCTGCTGTTCTGGTGCGCACATGGTTGCTGGGTTCCTCTTTGATCGCGCTGGGACTCAGGCGGCGTTCCTGGAGAGTGTCTCGTCGATGCGCTGACGGAGGATCTCGGGGGTGAAGGGTTTGACGACGTAGTTGTTGACGCCCGCGTTGATGGCCTCGATCACGCGCGATCGCTCCGACTCGGTGGTGATCATGATGATGGGAGTGGTCTTGTCGGTCTGGCGGTAGGTGCGCACGAACGTGATGCCGTCCATGTTTGGCATGTTCCAGTCGCAGAGGATGAGGTCTGGCTGGAAGGCGCCGACCTTGCTCAGGGCGTCTTGTCCGTCGATCGCCTCCTCGAGCGTCTCGTGTCCGAGCTGCGTGAGGATGGACTTCTGGATATTGCGCATGGTCTTGGAGTCGTCGATGAGCATGATCCTCATGGCATGGCTCGCGTCGTTGAGGGTGCTCTCGATGCAACCGCACGGGTCGTGTTCTGGATGGCGATCTCGATGGTGAAGGGGCCACACTCGCTGTCGCAGTGGACGATCGCGCAGGGGATCCCCTTCTGGATTCTGACGGTGTGGCTCTCGCCAACGATCACGCTCGGGCTCGACACGAAGACACTGAGACCCGTGAGCCTGCCCTTGGCGCCGCCGGCGATCATGTTGACCATCTCCGCGATCGCGTCGGTGCAGATCTCGTCGCGTGTGTCGGTGATGCTCTCGCCCGTGAACCGCGAGACAACACGCGTGGCGGTCTCACCCGGCAGGGAGAGAACGACCGAGCCGACGAGATCGCCTGTGAGCCCGATGACACCCGAGACATCGCCTTCGTGCGCGAGCGCGGACTGGACGATGGGCTCCCGTGGCGTCACCTCCATCTGGAGCATGGTCGAGAAGAGGTTCCGGATGCTCTGCGTGAAGTGCTCGATGAGTGAGTGATGCATATCGCGTGCCATCCCATGACGACTGCTCTGGAAGCTCATCGCTTCGCTCGCCTGCGGGCGGGTCGCCTGGTCCGCACCAGGCGCACACGTAGATGTCCCCGCCCGAGAACAACGCAGAGCATGGAGACGGATCGGCCCGACGCGATCGGGTCTGGAGCGTGTGGCTGGATTGCGTTGGATATAGGTCGTCGGGGGGTGTATCTGTGCGGAGAGATGGACGTTTGCGATGTCCCATTTTTGTCTGCGTAACACCCTAACAAAAACCGTGAAAATCAGCTCTGAATAGCTCATTTCGAGCTATATGGCCTGGCGGGGTGTGAATCCGGATTTTTTTGGTTGCATGGGTGGGGCGCTCGCTTATACTCATGTCGACGTGTTTCTTCCCTCCTACCCACCGTGCTTCCCCCAGCATGGTGGGTCTTTTTATATCCATACCTAAATCCGAGCGCACAGGCTCTCAACGCGATCTAAGTCATTCTCGGGAAGCGAGTTATCGCTCCGTGGTGACGATCACGAGCTTCTCTAGGCGTGATTCGTGCTGGAGCTCGACGCTGACGATGTGCTCCTGCTCGCGTGACGAGAAGAAGCCTCCAGCCTGCGGGGATCTGCCGTGCTCGTCGGCGAACGCACGCAGCGGGATGACGACGCGTTGCCCGGGCTCGATGGAGTCGATCCGGGTCGAGTACCAGCGGTTGAGCCACACACGGGGCGTTTCGAAGCGTCGTGGTGTCGTGTTGGTGAACTCGATCGACTGCGGAAGCACACGCACCTGGATATCGAGCACCTGGCCCTCGAGTCGTGCCATCGTGAACACCGGGCCTGGTTCCGAGTGCTTTGGACGTGACGTGCACGAGCCCAGAACGCACAGAACGACCAGGGCGGTGAGTGCCTTGTAGAGAGGGTTTGCGCGCATAGCGAGCATATACTCGCCTCTATGGGATGCGAGAGCAACAGCAGGAACGCCACAGCGCCCGAGCCTGGGATCGCCCCGGGCTTCGACGAGATTGATGTGCGTGCCCTGGCGTCCTCGTACGTGATGGATCGGCGGATCACGGAGCGGGTGCCCGGGTTCGATGCGCCGTTCTTCCAGGCCGGGCTGGCGGGCTACTCGGACGCGGCGATGCGGATCGTGGCGCGCCGTCACGGGTGCCCGTATTGCGTGACCGAGGCGCTGCTGGACCGGACGCTGCTGGCAGGCGGACGCGGATTCGCGAAGGCGGACCTGGGCGAGTTGCACGACAACGTGCCGGGCGGCGAGGAGGACCATCCCCTGTGCGGGCAGATCATGGGCTCGGACCCAGACGAGATGGCGCGCGGTGCCGACAAGATGGTGCGTCTCAACGAGGAGGCGCTGGGTGAGGGTGGTGGCTTCGCGTGCGTCGACGTGAATCTGGCATGCCCGGTGAAGAAGATCAAGCGCAAGGCGCGCGGCGGGCACTGGCTGCGCGAGCCGGAGGGCGCGATCGAGATCCTGCGCGCGGTGCGCGACGCGGTGCCCGGGCACGTGGCGACGAGCGTGAAGATGCGCAGGGCGTTCGACGACACACCCGAGATGGCACGGAACTTCGACACGATCTTTGATGCGGCGTACGAGATGGGGTACGCGTGGGTGACTGTGCACGGCCGAACCGTCGAGCAGAAGTACGTCGGGCCGAGCCGCTGGGACTTGATCCGGGACACCGTGAGGCGTTTTCCCGACCGCGTCGTGTTCGGCTCGGGTGATATCTGGGGGGTGGAGGACATCTTCCGGATGCTGGCGTACACGGGGGTGCACGCGGTGAGCGTGGCGCGCGGATGTATTGGCAACCCGTGGATCTTCCGTCAGGCGCGCGAGCTGATGGCGGGCCTGGAGCCCCGCCTGCCGAGCATCGAGGAGCAGCGCGACACGCTGGAGGAGCACTTCGCGCTGTGCATGGGTGTCAACGGCGAGAAGAAGGCCGGCTACCTGATGCGCAAGTTCGGCATCCGTTTCAGCGCGCATCACCCGAGGGGGGAGGAGGTTCGCCAGGCGATGATCCGCGTGTCGCGGATGGAGGAGTTGCAGGCGGTACTGCGAGAGTTTTATGGAGCAGAGACCAACATGTGTTATAGTAAGTAAGTGGTATTTCTTGTAACCTCTGTGACAGATTCTCTGTAGATATTTGGCGTAAGGGCATACAGTCATGGGCAGTACCCTTTCCGCGATCGAACTTGTCAGGCGTCTAACCGAACAGCATCACCGCAAGACAGCGTTGCCACTCAGCGATCGTAATAGGCCGACAGTTACACTTGTTCTCGGGTCTGGGTTTTCACATCCATTTGTTCCCACGACTCGTCAAATCGTTCTAGAGGATCTCCCTTGGTGGTGGCTTTGCTTAAGTGGCACAACACCTGAGTTAATTCAAGAATCATATTTTAATGATGATCTTCGCAATTCTCACCTGAACGACGGGACAATCCAGGCATTTGCCAGTGAGCTTTGGGTTCAGGTTCACAAAGCTGCGATTAAATACGGTTATGACTTTGAGCTTGAACCCAACGGTATGCCGAAGGCGGAACATCTCTCAAGTGCTTACACAGCCATTATGTCTCCGCTGATTGCCGATGGCCCCTGTAACCCACTAGAGGTCCGCAGGTATTTTGCGGCATTGGTCAAACGAGCCAACAGGAAATTAAATGCAGCTCATCTGTATCTGGCTTCTTTAATTCAGAACGAACCAAATTTTACTCGAACAATCTTCACGACTAATTTTGACCCGCTACTGCAACGCTCACTACAACTCGTAAACGCCGAATATTATGTATCAGATCGCCCAGACGCACTGCAACATCCTGAAGATGATCACGAAGTAGAGGCTCTGCATCTAGTACACGCACATGGCAGCATATATCGATATTTACTTCTCAACTCTCCAGAGACTATCGAAGATCACGCCAAACGAAACATGTCGATTCTCTTGCCCTACTTCTTGCGGAACACAATCGTGCTAATAGGGTACTCTGGGTGGGATGATGCAATCACGTTAGCACTCGAAAAAGTAGATCAGTTTCGCGGCAATCTATATTGGTGCGACAGAGCGAAAAGCTTAGAAGAAAGCGGTCTTTCTAAGCGTGCTAGATCAATAATAGAATCCCGAGACAGTGCATTTTACGTCAGAATTGACTCCGCAGACCAGCTATTAGTTGACTTGCATCACGGCATAACCGGCGAGCTACATTCATTCGTACACAGAGAACCGATTCAAGCAGCTATTGAACAGATAGAACGATGTGACCTAACGGGCATACGTGTCTCTCGTACCCGTACGACGAGTCCGGCACCAGATGGCCCAGCACAGGCCGAACAAGGAAAACTCGATCTTGGTGAGGTGTCAGCAGCGATTCTATCCAGACTTCGTGATGCTGACATTCTGTTCAAACAACAAGCTGAAGAAGGCAGAGCAGCTGAGGCATCAGCATCGACACTCCGTGCCACCTTGCAAAATGCTCGCCAACTCTATTTCGATGATCAGTATGAAGAAGCGATTGTATTGCTTTCGAATGTAATCGAAGGTGGTAATATGCTTTCAGATCGAGAATTAGCGAACGCACTATACATGCGCGGCTTCTCGTACGATCAGCGCGATCATAATGGAGATATAGATCGAGCAATAAGTGATTTCACTAATATAATTGAGCTTCGAAATGATTCGATTGAAGAGATTGCCAACTCGCTCCAAAGTCGAGCGGCTATGTACGACAAGCGAGGGCAGGAAGGAGATATCCAGCGAGCTATTGATGACTATACACAGATCATCGAGATGGCTAATACTCCAGAAAAGGAAGTGGCTAAGGCCCTATACAACAGGGCTGTGACATATGGACAACGCGCGGAAGAAGGCGACACAGAACGAGCAATCACAGATTACACAGCCATGATCGATATGCCGGTTACTCCGCCAGAGTTATTGGGTAAGGCTCTATTTAACAGAGGCCTGACATACGGAAGACGCGAGCAAGAAGATGATACACAATACGAAATCGCGGATTACACAGCAATCATTGAGAATCTAGACATGCCAATAGAGCATGTGGCCAAGGCTCTGGTGAACAGAGGATTTACATACGGGCAACGTGCTCATGAGGGTGACACTGAGCGCGAGATCGAAGACTACACTGCCGTCATCGAGAATCCCGACGCACCAACAGACCAAGTGGCCAAGGCTCTAGTTAACAGAGGATTTACATACGGACAGCTCGCGGGAGACGGCGATATGGAACGCGAGATCACTGACTACACCACTGTCATCGAGATGCCAGACGCCCCCTCGGAGCAGATCGCCAAGGCTCTGTACAACAGAGGCCTGACTTACGCGCAACGCGGCATCGAGGGCGACACGGAACGCCAGATCGCTGATTACACAGCGGTCACTAATATTCCCGATGCCCCAGGTGATATCGTGGAGCCTGCCAGGGCAGTTTTGGCTAAGTTAAAAGATGAGAATCGCGACAGTATCTCGTGATAAAAATTATGTTTTTATTTATAATTATATAATTTACTTCATGCCATACATGCACGCAAAATTCATTCCAGCTTTTGGATGCGCGCCACGAGAACTAAAAGGACGCGTGGGTTCTTCCAGAGCTTGCATTTGACAACAAGCAGGCAGGAAAAGGAGCCAGCGAACCACGGGAGGAACTGTGTGAGTTCTATGCCGCGAGCTGACGTCGACGCCGGGTGGCTCCCAATGCTCCGAGGCCAAGGACGAGAGCCGTTGAAGGAGTGGGCACCGCGCCGAAGCTGAGCGTGACCTCTTGCGTGAAGCCTGAGCCGTCGACGGTGAGCCAGCTGAGGTCCCATGGCTGGGTCGCGAGAAACTCGAAGGCGAATACCTCGTCGGCAAGTGAGCGGAAGTTGTGCTTCTCCGCCTGCACCTGCCCGAATTCTTCCTTGAAGATATTCTCTTCTACGTCGACGCTGGCGATCTCGAAGTTCGATTTCTGCTGGTTGAGCTGCTTGTCGATGTAGGCGCCACCAGTGGAGATGTCGTGCGTGCCGCCGGTGGCGAGCGGATTGAATGTGACATCGTCGCCGATGCCGCCGAACCCGCCGACTGGGTCGGTCGTGAAGAGCGAGAAGTTCGACGACGCGGTGATGCCCGAGGCGATCTGGTCGGCGCGTGCCTCCCACTGCGCGTAGTTGCGGATCAAGTCGGCGAAGCCGAGTCGGTAGGCGTTCAGATCGATGGCGCTCTCGAGCGTGTAGCTGCCGTCGGCCTCGAGGTGGAGCCTGCCCTGATAGAAGGTGTGCATGGCGGCGCTGGCGTGCGTGGTGGCGAGCGCGGCGACGGCGATGACAATTGAGCGCATGTTCTTCTCCTCCCAGAGATTGCAGTGACGTGTCGCGAGGCCGGGTCGGCTCGTGTGGCTCAACGTTACAGCCCGGGGGGAGTGGATTGCAAGGAAATTATGTGCGTTCCGTCAGGCGACGGCGCGTCGCCGACGCGAGAGGGCGAGTGCGCCGAGCGTGAGGGGAGCGAGTGTCGAGGGGGTAGGGACGAGGGTGACGGTGAGGGTTGAGTCGGTTGTGATGCGATCCTCGCCGAATACTGAGATGGCGTTGAGTGTGAGCTGGAGCAGTTCTCCCGATTCCAGCACGGCCTCGAGCAGAGAGCCGTCGCGCGCGTTGATGACGATCGATTCGCTGCGCGTGAAGTCGAGCTCTATGCCTTCCAGGGTGGCGCTTTGCACAAACAGATTCAATGCCGAGCCGCTCACAACATTGAATTTGGCATCAAACGTGCCACCATGGATATTGAGCACGGCGTGGTCACTGAGATCTGTTTCATGTTCGACGGTGCCTCCAGTGATGACAACCTCCGTGCCTGGATCGCTCAGCATCCATTCCTTCACCATACCACCATGCATAAAGATTTTAGTGTTTGCCTGAGTAAATATCTGCTCTACGACTCCTCCCTCTATAATAACAGTATTCATCGGAGAAATATGAAAAAACTCGATCTCCTTGACTAAACCCCCGGTGATTATTGCTGTTGCGTTATCACCTTCTTGCAACGAGCTTAATCTCAGCATGCCGAGCTCACCCCCCGCTATTGTCGCTTGTGCATTATCAAGAAGCATAACTGGCCCATAGTTTTTGCCATTGCTTTGTGTGTATTGTGAGTCCTGGAACAGACGCACGAACCCATGCACCTGACCTCCGGAGACATCGATCACGGAGGAGCCGAACGCCCATGGATCGGCCCGGAGTGTTCCACCCGAGACATTGACGTGTGTGTCGGCCACATGGAGATACCTGCCAATCGCGCCATCAAGCAGGTTGATCGTGGCACCGAGCGCCTGGTAGTCATCGCGGATCACTGCGGTGCCGGACACATTCAGGGTCTGGCCGGGCAGCAACCCGCCTTCCCCCACATCCCCTGAGTTGATGTTGATGGGAGTCGTGTCAATAGCTGGGACTGCTGCGTTCGCGATGCTCAGCGAGCCTGCCGGGACGCGGTAGTCCAGATCAACCGTTGCGAACAAGAGCGAGCCATCCTGGAGAACGCCTGCGATGTAGTTTGTCGTCGATGTGAGTGTCGACTCGAGTGCCAGTGTGCCCGCTGTGGCGGACATGGAGAAATGACCACCCGTGACCGAGACTGACCCTCCTGCCTGGACTTCGAATATGCCATTTACTCCCCAGCGCCCACCAGTAATCTGCAGATCGCCACCGCTTTGAACAATGTGCTTGGCATTAATGTCGCCTGCATGTGTTTCCAGCGTGCCACCATTCTGGATGACGCTGCCATCCAGTCTTCCCCCATGCGTTCTCACGGTTGCGCCTGCGCCGATGGTGGGGTTGATCGCATACGAATCGTCGAAGAGATTGAGTTCTGCACCGGCACCAAGAGTGAAGCCTCCACCGGTGATGTGCCTCCCAAAGAAACCCAGATCGCGCAGGTTTATTGTGACGTTCCGGACCTCAGGGCCTGAGTGGAACGACTCGAATCGACCGAGCCCTCTAATATTTACTGTGCTTCCATTAAAATCAAAAATATCAGCTATTCCAGCAGTATTCACGGAACCGAACGAGTTGACCTCGAACGTGAGATCGGGCCCGAGCGTGAAGACCTCACCCATGAAGCTGCCGTTGGCGAGATCAACCGGGGTGAGCGATTCGCCGCTATCGACACTGATCGTCTGTGGCGTGAGGCGGAGGGATGACGCACCGTCGTCTAGCGTCTCCGCGCTGAGGCGCGAGCTGGCATAGAGCGATGTCGATGCTCCTGCAGCGAGAATCACAGCGACAGCGGGCGCGACGGCGCGGACGGACAAACGGCTTGGCATTGCTCTCTGCTCCCTGTGCGTTGGCAGCAATGAGGGGGTCTGACTCTGTCGATCCCGTGTGCGTGGAATCAGCCCACATTGTCTCAGCAGGGCGAGTCAGATGCAAGGAAAATACTGCGAATCGAGGGTATCACGTGGATTCTGCGCGCTTCGAGGGTTGCTACCCGGCCGGGTGGGCGATCAGTCCGGCTTGCGGATGCGTCCGACGAGAGTGAGCAGGACCCGAGGGTTCTTCCAGAGCTTGCGCTTGAGCACGAACAGGTGGAAGAGAAGGATGAGCGGGCCGCGCATGTAGGGGCGCGGGCCCTCGCCCTCGAGGAAGACGTAGCGTGGTTGCTCGAGCCCGAGGCGGGTGGCGACGGGGTCGATCTGCTTGGGCGTGTTGCACTTGTAGGCGACGGGGTAGTGGTAGTCCTCGACCTCGGATTTGCCGCGCAGGACGCGCAGGAGGAATTCCTCGACGCGAAGTGTCTTGAGGAGGCTGGTGAGTATCGAGAAGTAGTGCTTCTTGTTTGGCGTCATGAAGATGAACACACCACCCGGCTTGAGACATCGTGCCATGGCGGAGAGGAAGGCGTCTGGATCCTGGACGTGCTCCATGACCATGAAGGCGTAGGCGACGTCGAAGTAGCTCTCGGGGAGATCGGCCGTCTCGAGGAGGGCGTGCTGGTAGTTGTGGAAGACGTTGTCGGTGCGCTCGATGGACTCGTCGGGCTCGACGCCCCAGAGCTCGTCACAGTGCTGGGCGACGACGCGCTGGTAGGTGATGCTCTGGGCGATCCCCTCGCCGGCGCCGATGTCGAGGACGCGCGTGGGCGACGGTCGGTCGCGGAGCTCGTGGAGGATCATGCGTATCAGCAGCTTGGCGCGACGGGGCGTGGTCTTCTGGAAGTTGTAAAGGGGCTCGAGCTGGTCGAAGGTGTAGGTGTCGCGCTCGTACTCGGGCGCGATGAGGGCCTCGACGTCGAGCGGGGTGTCGTCGGCTGTGGCTGGTGCGGCGGTGTCCGGCATGAGGGTTGGGAGTGTAGCAGGCACAGCGGATCAGACGAGAGCGGAGCGTCGTCGACGGGACAGAGCGAGGGCGCCGAGGGCGAGGGGCGCGAGTGTTGAGGGGGTGGGGATGAGGGTGACGGTGAGGGAGGCATCGGCCGAGACGCGATCCTTGCCTTCTATGAATGATTCGTTCAATGCCAGGGAGAACGAGTCACCGTTGGCCAGAGTACCGCTAAGAATTGCACCTCCACGGTCTTCGATCAGCACGCTGCTGCTGCGCACAAAGTCGATCTGCTCGCCGTCGATGTAGGCATCTTGCACGACAAACTCGACTACCGAGAAGTGCGTGAAGTCGAACGTGCCCGCAAACGTGCCGCCTTGAATTGAGAGATCGGAATCTGCGTTTGCGAAAACATAATCAGAGACAGAGATATCCTGAGTAATTGTTACCTTGGAACCTTGATGTGTTGCGATACTCTTAAAAACACCTCCAGCCAGATGCGCCTCCGCGTTGCCAACTGAGAAGTCGCTCGTGAATTCACCTCCATTGACATGCGCGATGGTTCCTGCACCTAACGCAACATATTCATACTCACCGCCGTCCATCGCAATATCGACACCGCCTGCCACAATCAAGCTGTCCTGGATTCGGCAATTGGTTAGCTGCAAGGCCATTCTCGGCATGGTGTCATCTTCGTGGCCATAGATATCGACACCCTTGGTCACATCGACATCTGTCAAGCTCACACTAGATGCGCGGAATACATCAAAATCCGCTGATGTGCTACCACCGATCATTTCTAATGATGTTCCATCGTGGAACGTGGTAGTTACCCCGAGAACCGTGTTCTCCGCGTACACGGAAGAACTACCAAAAACACCTATGCGAGAAGAGGCGAAGGAGTCTATGAGTGTAACTGTGGAGTCGCCAAAGACCTCGAAATTGTCACGCACATGCGTGCCGGTGGCCGTCAACATCGAATCCGCAATCGCGAGGCTTCGTTTGATCTCGCTGTCCGTCGCGGTGATTTCTGCGCTAACCGCAGCAAAATTTTCGTGGAGTTCTGCGCCCGGTTGCAGCGTCAGGCTCTGCCCATGATAGAGACCCGTCGGCTGGGGGTCGCCTGGCCCGATTACGAAGACATCACGGGAAGTAGCACGTCGTGCTATCTGATCAAGCGTGACCGCTCCGGGTTCGAAATAGTCGGAATCGGTGCTCCCGGTGTTTCTAAAAATGAACACTGTCCCGTCTTCCAAGATGCCGCTGAAATAATCTCCCTTGTTTTGTAGCGTGTTGTCTAGTCCTGTTATCGCGATACCGTTGTGCTCGAATCCGCTCCCCCGAATAACAGCACCCGTACCATATAACTCAAAATTGTTACCAATGTTGCCACCGCTGATGACGGCGTCTGTGGTACCGATCACAAGGCGATCTTGGACTATCCCTCCTGAGATCCTGATTGAGCCTGTGGAGTTGATGAGTAGGCTGTGTTCAACCAGCCCACCGCTGATATTGACGTCTGAGTTCCCCTCGATGCTCGCGCGCGGACCTATTCTGCCACCTTCGTTGAGATTGAGTGCCACATTTTCAAGACGAACCCAATACTGGTTCGTGGAATCAAGCACTCCTCCAGAATTGATATTGAGTATTGAAGATGAGAAGTCGTAAATCGCGGCTGAATTCGGCAACCCAACTTGGCCACCATGATTGATCTCAAACGTCAAATCAGGGCCCAATGTGAACAGCTCGCCCATGAAGCTGCCGTTGGTCAGGTCTGTTGGTGTGAGCGTCTCGCCGGAGTCGACGCTGATCGTCTGCGGGATGAAGCGGAGGCTCGCGGCGGAGTCGTCGATGCCGTCGGCGTGGAGACGCGGGCTCGCGTGCGGGCTCTGGGTCGAGCCGGCGGCGAGGGCCAGAGCGATGGCGCAGACGGGTGGCTGGATGGATATCACTCTCTGCTCCCTGTGCGATGGGTAGATGTGTGGCCTGACTCTCGTGTCCTCGTGTGCGCGAGGGCATCACAAGTGTCCCAGAACGGCACCCCCGATTCAAGGGCGAAATTGAGGTTTCGATTGGCGAACCGTGGATACCCCCACGCCGATGGCGATCGCGCTCATCGGGCAGGAGCTTCAACGGTGAGGGCGGGATTCGAACCCGCGAGCCCCTGACGGGACTACCGGTTTTCAAGACCGGCGCGTTCAACCGCTCCGCCACCTCACCTGCTTGTTTCCCATCCTCGGAAGAGGGCGTCGAGACGTCAAGGGCGCTCGACGTCTGGGATGAGCCAGATTGTAGGTGGCCAGGAAGGCGTCGGCGTGTCCACCGGTTCTGGTGGCGTACTGGTGGTGGGTCGCGCGTGGGAGCGTGAGGATGCGGTGAATCGAGCCCGGTAATGGTCCGACAGTGCGGATGACGGCTCATTGTCTGCGCTGTCAGAGCGTACGGGAGGACCACGTCAATATATGGCTGGCGGGAGCGACCAACTGACGATCCGCTCGAGCCTTCGACGCGTGATCGGGCTCGATGCCGACTTCACGCTCGACTCGGAGCACATGCACATCGTGCGCCTTACGGGCAACGTGACGCTGCGCAACGGGGCGATCCCGGCGACGGCGGTGGACATCTCTGACGGCGGCGTGGGCGTGCTGACGACGACGTTCGTGCCGAAGCGTTCGCTGGGGACACTGCGCATCCTGAACCCGCGGGACAACACGCTGTCGCTGTTCTCGTCTCGCGTGCGGGTGGCGCGCTCGCAGATGGTGGATCGACGCCCGGGCTACATGCTCGGGCTGCTGTTCGAGGACGACTCGGAGGGATTCGAGGAGCGTCTGATGGAGTTCCTCGCGATGGTCGACGAGGTGATGTGAGGAGTGCGCCGGCGTGCTGCAGCGTGACGAATTTCTCATCCGGGAGCTGCTCGAGAGCGGGCTGATCGACGAGGAGAGTGTCGCGCGCGCCAAGAACAGCGCCGAGGACGCGAGCATCTCGATCATCGATGCGCTGGTCGCCAATGGTGCCGTGACGTCGCGCAATCTGGCGCTGGCGCAGGCGGTGGTGTACGAGTGCTCGTTCGTTGACCTCGAGGACTACGAGATTAATCTGGACAACGCCGACCTCCTTTCCCGCGAGGTGGCGGAGAAGTACACGTCGTTCCCGCTGTTCTCGATCGACAACGTGGTGACGATCGGGATGCTGGATCCGATGGACTTCCGTGCCGTGGACCAGCTCCGCCAGCGCATCAAGAGCGACATCGATCCTGTGCTGTGCGACGCGTCGGCGCTGCGAAAGCTCATCGCCAGCGCGTACCGGATGCGCTCGGGCCAGGCCGTGTCGGACGCGTCGGTGGATATCGTCGAGGATCTGACGACTGGCGAGGAGCCGATCGTCGCTGCGGTGAACGACATCCTGCTGTCTGCCATCAAGGCGGGCGCTAGCGACGTGCACATCGCTCCTGACGAGCAGCAGCTGCACCTCCGATTCCGCATCGACGGCGTGCTGATTCCGCAGCAGGGCCCGCCGCTGAACGCGCACGACAACCTCGTGCGTCGTCTGAAGGTGCTCTCCGATCTTGATCTGACGCAGACGCGCAAGCCGCAGGATGGCAAGTTCCGGATCGACCACAACGGGCAGCCCTTTGACCTTCGCATGAGCGTGCTGCCGACGATCTACGGCGAGAGCGTGGTGATCCGCATCCTGCGCCCGACGAACTCGTTCACGACGTTCGTCGACCTGGGCATGGGCCAGGAGGTGCAGGAGCAGCTCGAGGACTGCCTGCGGCGCCCGCACGGGATGATCCTCGTGACGGGCCCGACGGGCTCGGGCAAGACCACGACGCTGTACACGGCGATCGAGCAGCTCAACACCCCGGACCGGAACATCATGACGGCTGAGGATCCGGTCGAGATCCGCCTGCCAATGCTGCGCCAGACGCAGGTGAACAAGGAGATCGATCTCACGTTCGCCAGCGCCCTGCGCTCGATGCTGCGACAGGACCCGGACGTGATCCTGGTCGGCGAGATCCGCGACTCGGAGACGGCGCGGATCGCCACGCAGGCGTCTATGACGGGCCACCTGGTGTTGTCGACGCTGCACACCAACGACGCGGTGGGCGCGATCGAGCGATTGGACGATCTGGGCGTGCCGCCGTTCATGCTCAATACTTCCCTCCTGTGTGTTATGGCCCAGAGGCTGTTGCGCAAGGTGTGCTCGCAGTGCGCGACGATGTACGTGCCGGATCAGATGATCCTGCAGCAGCTGGGCATCAGCGAGGAGCAGGCTGGCATGATCCGTCGTGGGAGCGGGTGCTCGTTCTGCAAGGGCACGGGGTACTCGGGGCGCGTGGGCGTGTACGAGATGCTTCGGATCACGCCTGAGTTGCAGGTGCTGATCCACGATCGCGCCTCGAGCGCGGAGATCCGCTCATGCGCCATACGGGGTGGGATGAAGACGATGCTGATGGATGGCATCGAGAAGGTGCTCGCTGGGCAGACAACGCTCGAGGAACTGGAGAAGGTCCGCGCGACCGTTGACCAGAGCGAGGAGCAGCGCATCGCTCAGAGGATGTCGGCATGAGCTCGCAATCGTTCCAGTATGTGGCCCGTGATAAGAAGGGCGTCGTGCAGAAGGGTGTTCTGGCTGCACACTCGCGCAACGAGGCGTTCCGTCATGTCCAAAAGCTCGGGCTGATGCCAGTGAAGATCTCCCCGGCCAGGAAGCGTCAAACGCTGTTGCGCAAGACCGCCAAGCTGGAGGAGATCACGCAGTTCACGCACGAGCTCGTGGTCCTGCTCGAGGCGGGCATCCTGCTGCCGGACGGGCTGCACGGCATCGCCGAGCAGATGAAGAACCAGCGGTTCCGCGCGGTGGTGATGGAGATCGCCTCGCAGATCCAGGCCGGAGACTCCGTCTTCGAGGCGATGGAGAAGCACACGAGTGTGTTCGGCGAGGTGTACGTGCAGACGATCCGCGCGGCGGAGCAGAGCGGCTCGCTGCCCGAGGTGCTCTCATCCTTGGCGGACATGCTCGAGCGCCAGGAGCAGTTCCAGAGAACGATCCGCAAGGCGCTAAGTTATCCGGTCCTTGTGACAGTGACGCTGTCGATCGCGGTGGGGTTCCTGCTGGCGTTCGTCGTGCCGAGGTTCGGCGAGCTGTTCGAGCAGCGAGGTGTCGAGCTGCCGCTGCTCACGCGAACCCTCCAGATGGTGGGCGTATCACTTCGTGACCAGTGGTGGATGTACGGTCTGGGAGGGATAGGCGCTTTCGTGGCGTTCAAGCGATTGATGCGGGTGCCTCAAGCGCGTTCCCGCATCGACCGACTCATCCAGCGGGTCCCATACATCAGCACGTTGCTGACTGGTGGGTCCACAGCTCGATTCGCGAGGATTCTTTCGCTGTGTCTGAAGGCCGGTCTACCCATCACGGACTCTCTGGAGCACTCGGGACGCGCGGCAGCACGCCCGCTGCTCCAGGACGATGCGAAGCGCCTTGCCGGCGCTGTGCGTCGGGGCAACACGATCAGCGAGACGCTGCCGGGGTGCCAAGGGATACCACCGTTCGCGAAGCGGATGTTGGTAGCCGGCGAGCAGTCGGCGCAGCTCTCGCGGATGTGCAAGGTGATCGCCAAGCATTACGAGAGGGAAACAACTCACCTGGCCACGCAGGCTGCCACCGTCATAGAGCCGGTGCTGATTCTGGCGTTGACGGGGATCGTTCTGATAGTGGCTCTGGCCATCTTCGTGCCCATGTGGGACATGGCCGGGCTTGTGGGGTAACCGGACCTAAGGAAACAGGGGGTCATACCATGACAACTGCAGTCGCACGCACGCGCAATCGTGCCTTCACGCTCATCGAGCTCATCGCTGTCATGGTGGTGCTCGCTGTGCTGGCTGGCATCGCCATTCCCAAGTACTTCGACTACGCCGATCGCGCGAAGTCGGCCTCGCTCCAGGGCGCCCTCGGTGGTATCCGCACGGGCGTTGCCAACTTCTACGCGGACTCGTCGTTCAACGGCTCCGCCGCGTACCCGACGCTCAGCGAGCTGACAACGCTGGGCACGGTCATGCAGGAGGCTCTGCCGAACAACCCGTACAACGGGCTGAACACGGTGCAGACCGTCTCGCAGGCCGCCGCGAACGCCCGCACGACGTCGAACACGACGCAGTACGGCTGGAACTACTACGTGGACAACACGACCACGCCGCCGGAGATGATCTTCTTCGCCAACTCGACCGACGCGACGCGAGTCGACGACGGCTCGGGCGGCTACGTGGACGCCAACGACCTCTGAGCATCACCGCTCGGAACAGACATACCGAGGACCCCATGGTGCGCGCTCGAACACAACGACGACTACGCAGCATGGGGTTTTCTCTTACCGAGCTGATCGCGATCGTCTCGATTCTCGGGGCGATGGCGCTCAGCGCGGCACCCGCGCTGCACAGGATCGAGTCGTCGCGTCAGAGCGGCGCGCGAGACGAGGTCGCGCGCCTGCTGGCGGTGGCCAGGGCGTCGGCGCTGGCGACGGGCGATCCGTACGGGCTGGAGATCGACGCGGACAACGAGGAGGTCTCGCTCGTCTACATCGACGACGGCGGGTCACCGCAGGCGGCGCCGAACGCGACGGGGCAGCCCTCGGCTGCGTTCCCGCTGGCGAGCCTGTACCCGGGCGTGGAGATCACGTCGTTCGTGAGCGGCAGCGGCAGCTCGTCGCACACGACGATCTGGTTCGGGTTCTCGGCCATCCCCGAGACGCGCGACGCGTCGGGCGGGAGCCGGGCCGCGTTCACGCAGGACGCGGTGATCACGATCAGCGGCGGGAAGACGATCACGGTGCGCCGTGAGACGGGGGCGATCGAGTGAGCACGCGACGAGCCATCACGCTGGTCGAGTGCGTCGCGTCGATCGCGCTGCTGGCCGCGGCGTTGCCCCCCACTCTGTCGCTGCTGCACGACGCCACGGACGCGCGCACGGAGGCGATGCAGGTAGAGCGGGCGACGTGGTACGCCACGGCGCTGCTCGAGTCGATCGCCGCGGACGTGGGCTCCGCGAGCGCGGGGCTCGGCTTCGAGGCGCTCGACAACGACTCCACGTACATCAACGATGCCTCGTCGGGGTTGCTCGTGCGCACGCAGGACATCGGGAACCTGTACGGCGGCACGGACCTGAGCGCGACCGTCGACATCAGCGCGAAGGTGAGCGCCGATGGCACGGCGACGGGCGATACGAATCTGGACGTGTTCCGCATGGCGACGGTGACAATCAGCTGGCCCCGCCACGACGGGACGGGCTCGCTGGCGCTGTCCCGATTGGTGAGTGATTATGAGTGATCGCACGCGACGGCATCGCGCTTTCACGCTCCCCGAGCTGATCGCCTCGATCGTGATCGTGGCGACGCTCGCATCGGTGCTGGCGCCGATCGTGCTGGCCTCGTCGGACTCGTACGATCGCGCCACGACGCAGCGGACCGCCTCGGAGAACGCGGGCAGCGCGATGGAGCGCATCGTGCGCACGCTCCGTCGTGCCCCGGCGCTGACCGCCGGATCGCCCCAGCCGAACATCACGACCTCGGACTCGGACCACGTCGTGTTGGGTGACGGGCACGAGATAGAGCTGACCGGCACGACGCTGTGGTTCACGGCGCCGGGCGAGAGCGCCTCGCCCCTGTGCCAGGATGTAGGTGCGTTCGAGCTGGCGTATCTGGGCGCAGACGGCACGACGGACACATCGGGCACACCCACGAGCACGCAGAGGATCCGCGTCAGGCTCGTGGTCGACGGCTTTGAGCTGCAGAGCATCGCGTATCTGCGGATCGCGCAGGGGGCGTCGTGATGGCCTGCTCCTCCACTGTCCGACATCGCGCGACCGTGCTCGTGATCTCGACGATCATCCTGGCGATGCTCTCGATGAGCATCGCGATCGCGGTGAGCGCCACGGGCGACGACGCGCGTGTGTCGATGCTGCGATTCGAGTCGCTCAAGGCGTTTTATGCGGCCGAGAGCGGCGTGCAGGCGGCGATCCGCCAGCAGATCGACGACGGCGCGAATCCGCTGAGCACGACGACCACGCTGCCCAACGGCGCTGTGTACGAGATAACCGACCCGTTCGATGCCACGCCCGCGGCGCCGGGGGCGCTGAAGGTAGAGGGGCGAACCACAATCGCTCGACGAACGGTATCCGTCGTGGCGCAATAGGAGAACACGATGAGCGCACACGCAATTAGATATGTGCTTGGCTTACTACTACTCACCTGCGTGTTTCCTGGCGAGCGTGCGTTCGCGGAGGACTTTGGCATCACGACGATGCTGAGCAGCGATCTACAAAGCACCGACAGACCACGAGCCATGCGCGTGACGCTCGTTGCGGACGGCACCGCGGAATCGATCTCCGCCTACATGAAGGGCCCCCCCGGAAAGGATTTCCGTGTGGCGATCTTCGAGGACGATGGCGGTGATCCCGGAGACCTGATTGTTGAGTCGAACGCGGTCTCGAGTGGCTCGAACTCCTGGCACTGGGAGACGGTGTCGATCACGTCGACACCTCTGACCGCCGGCGAGTACTGGCTGGCTATCTGCTTCGAGCACAACAACCAGAAGATCAAGCACTCCTCGAGCGGAGGCACCGGATCGACTGGCACATCGCATGATGCTGTTGGCTCGGGATTCGAGAGCCAGTGGGACGAGGATTCACCGAATAACTATCAGTTGTCCTTGTACGCCACAACCTCATCGGCACCGAGCAGCCCACCACTGATTCTCATTGCATGGAGTGAGGTTGAACCATGATGCAGCGGCTGGTAGTTGTCATACTTGTGACTGTTGGGCTGGTGCTGTCCTCGGTGCTCGGTGTTTCCGCGTCGGGCGAGGATTTTGGCGTGACCAGCCAACTCGGGAGCGATCGGCAGGCCACGCACACGCCGTACGCGATGCGTGTGACTCTGAGTGCAGACGGGACGGCTGAGTCGATCTCAGCGTACATGAAAGGACCGCCGGGCAAGGATTTCCGTGTCGCAATCTTCGAGAACAACAGCGGTAGCCCTGGAAATCTGCTCGTGGAATCGAGCGCGGTCTCGAGCGGCTCGAACTCGTGGCACTGGGAGACCGTCACGCTCACGTCGACTGCGCTGACGGCTGGCGATTACTGGCTGGCGATCTGCTTCGAGCACAACAACCAGAAGATCAAGTACTCCTCGAGCGGCGGCACCGGCTCCAGAGGTGCATCGCGTGACGTTGTCGACAATGGCTTCGAGGATCCGTGGAACGAGAACTCATCGAACAACTACCAGCTCTCGCTCTACGCGACGACGAGTGCATCTTCTCCGCCTGCAAGCCCGACTCTCACTCCATCGGTAGCCGTCGAAGACACCCTGTCTATGGAGAACAACTCAGGTATCAGTGGCATGGGCGGAGCGTCGATCGCGGTGTCCACGAACTCCACGGGATCGAACGATATCCACATGAAGGATGACGCCGAGATCCAGGGGGACGCCTACGTCGGCGTGAGCGGCAACCCGAACTCGGTCATCTATCTTGAAAACAATGCCAATATAACGGGCAGCACCGCCGCGCTTGACGAGGCCGTTGATATTCCAGACCTCAGCGCGCCATCTGTGGGAGGCTCAACGGGCGATCACAAGTACACGTCGGGCACGACGGTGATCAGCTCCGATATCCGGATGAACAAGCTGGAGATGGAGAGCTCGGGCAAGATCCGTATCTCGGGCGCGGTCACGATCGTGATCGACAACGAGCTGAAGATGAAGGACAGCTCGCAGCTCCGCATCGACTCCGGCTCGTCGCTGACGATGTACATCAAGGGCGACTTCATCATGGAGAACAGCGCCTGGATCAACACGCTTAACGCCGATCCGGCGGACGTGAAGATCTACAAGCTCAACTCGAGCTCGGTCCAGTTCAAGGACGACTCGATCATGTACATGCAATTCGTGGCCCACGACGCGCTGCTCGAGATGGAGTCTGACGCGAGGGTCTACGGCACGTACCACGGCAAGTCGCTGCTGATGAAGGATGACGCGTGGTTCTACGGGATGGAGATCTCCAGCGACCCGCCTGCCGCGCCCATCATCACGCTGTGGCAGGAGGTCGACCCGAACTGAGGCGGGTGCCATTCGGCGCGCATGAAAAAACGCACCGTGGCGAGCGCCTCGGTGCGTTTTGTATTCGTCGGGCGAGTATCAGGCGGCCTTGCGAGGGGCGCTCTTCTTCGTGTTGGAGGCGGGGTTCTTGAACGAGCCCTCGTTCTTCTGCGCCTTCCAGATGTTGCTCAGGGCGTAGAGCAGTGCGACGGAGACGCAGCCCCAGAAGACCCAGAAGCCGGTCGTGCCGTTGTTGGTGTTGACCGCGTTCGTGAGGAACGTGGGGTCGGCACCACCGATGGGTGCGCCGGAGGCGAACGCGATGACCCAGGGGGCGACGAGGAAGCCGCCGAAGATGCGTGCCCTGTCGCCCTCGAGCGAGATCGTGTTGGTGATGACGACACGACCACCAAGCAGCGCGATCATGCCAACGACGAAGAGAAGGAATTCCATGGGAGAGTCTCCTTGTGTGTGGGCGCTTGAATCGGCCAAGACAGGGGTGGACTGCGAATGATGGAGCGGATTTTCTGGCACTCGCGGCCCATTTTCCCTTGATCGGGTGGCGCGCGGGGGCGCGATTGTGGCGGGTCTCCCCACATTCGAGGGTTGTGGTGCGCGGTTGCGCGACTCGCCCCAAGCGCGCGTTGCATCGGGTCGATGACGCCTTCACGACGTCTCGTCTCTCCATGGAGATCTGCCCGTGGCCCGCAAAGACTGCATACTCGAACTGACGCCCACGCGCATGCGAGTGATTCGCCTGCGATCGTCGGGCGATCCAGAGATCCAGAGCGTTCCCCTCTCGACGGACTGGGAGCGGTGCTGGGACAAGCAGCTCGTGCCGCTTCAGGAGACTCTCGACTCGCTGCTCGAGGGGCTCTCGTCGCGACCGGCGCGGATGCACGTGGTGTACCTGTCGCCGCACGCGGCGGCGGACATCGTGAGCTTCCCGAAGGGGCCACGCGTCGACCAGTCGGCGCTGATGCTCTCGGCGCACGACGTGCTGCATGTCGACTCCGAGGCCCAGCCGCTGGCGGTGCAGGCGCTCGTGAAGGACGCGGACTCGTGCGACGATCCGATGCAGCACATCCTGGTATCGACGGATCTGGACGAGCACGCGGAGGCGGTCATCGGGCTCGTCCACAGCGTCGATTGCCATGTTGGCAACATACAGCCGATGCACGCCTACGCGCTGCGCCAGACGACGCCCGAGGGTCTGGGCGGAGACGACAGCACGGTGGACGTGCGGGTGATGATCGCCGAGCACATGACGTCGATCTCTGTGTTCGACAGCGAGCGTCTGCTGCTGGTGCGGACCATCGATTTCGGGCTGCGCCAGATTGTTGGGATGATCATCCGTCATCTCCAGGACGAGGAGCACGACGAGGAGAGCGTCCGCCAGGACGCGTGGCGCATGCTGTTCTCGGTGGGAATCCCCCACGCCTCCGAGATCGTCAACGAGGAGCGTGCCATCATGGGACGCGACATCCTCCCGATGATCCAGCCGGTGCTGCAGAGGATATTCGTCGAGATCAAGCAGTCGCTTCGTTTTGGAGTGGCACGCGAGAAGCTCGAGCACGCGAGCATCTCGATCATCGGGCCCGGTGCGAATATCCCGCGTCTCGACGAGCTCCTGGCGGACCACCTGGACATCAACGTCTCTCGCTCGCCCTCACTCAGGGCGGAGCAGATAAGTGAGGATCTCGAGCGTGCGCTCAGCGTGGTGACAACCCTCGGCGAGCGCAGGCCAAGAGCGACGCTCATCTCCACGCAGCGAACACGCACGCTGACGCTGCGGAACGTCCGCAAGGGGCTCGTGGTTGGCACGCTGGCGGCATCGCTGCTGATCGTCGTCAACTCGGCCTTCCAGTTCCTGGACGCGACGCGTGCCAAGGAGCGGATCGTCGAGCTGCGCCCGCAGCTCAGCGCGGTTGAGGAGGCCCGCTTCCAATTCGAGCAATCGGACCAGCTGTTCGCCCAGCTCGAGCAGATGCGTGGCGAGCTGCGTGCGCGTCTGGACTCGCGTCCGTCGTGGAGCGTGTTCCTGCACTCCCTGGCGGAGAGCGTGCCTCCATCGATCCAGATCACGGAGATGCGCGCCGACTCGCAGGGCAACACGCCCAGCGTTCGGCTCGAGGGCGTCGAGTATCAGAGCGAGACGCGCAACGCCATCCAGGCGTTCCTGTCGACACTCCAGGAGAGCCCGCTGGTCGACCATGTCACGCTGGGCGGCACGCACCGCACCGAGACGGAGCGAGGCGACGCGCGACAGTTCACGCTGACCATCACGCTGATTCCCACCGACCTCGAAGACTGGATGGCGGACCGATGAACACCGAGCTCATACGACCGGTTCTTCCCCTGCTGATGATCACCGGGAGCATCGTCTTCGGTGCGCAGTCGCTCCTGTACGGCACGATCGAGGAGCACGCGAGATCGCAGCAGGCCAAGGCCGAGGCGATGCAGAGCGAGATCGACGTGGCCACGCAGGACGTGACGACGTCGGGCACGCCTCCGATCCCGACGCTCGTGCGCCAGACCTGGGACCTGCACGAGACGTTCAACAGCGACAATCCGCTGGCGATCCACGAGCACATCATGACGCGTGCCGCGATGCACTCGATCGAGGTCGAGAGCATCGAGCCGTCACGCTCGCGATCGAAGATCAACGAGGAGGACTCGGAGATCAGCGTGCGTGCATACGAGATCAGGTGCGTCGGCGAGTTCTCCTCGCTGATCAGGTTCTTCGGCGCGCTGGAGCGAGAGTCGCCCTGGATGATGGTGATCGACTGGAGTCTGGTGCCTTTCCCGCAGGAGGGACGCCCGACGGTGCGCTGCACGCTGCGTTTCGAGCGGTTCACGCTCGACACCACGCCGCTGACGACCATGGCCCAGAGCCTGGAGGACAACTGATGGCTACGAGCAGATCGCTCCCGTCGACCTCGTGGATCGTTGGCGCGTGCTTCCCGCTGTGCGTGCTGGCGTTCACCTATTTTGCCGACCCACTCGGGCAACCGCAGGGCGCCTCCGCGTCGGTCGATGACGAGGACGTCGAGATCGACACGAGCGGCACCACGAGGGAGGCGCACCCGCGCGCCGGCGAGGCGCTCGAGGCGATCGTGTCGTACGACTACGGCGTGCAGGCACGCAACCCCTTCCGCTATCGCGACGGCGAGCTGTACAACACCATTGTCGACGTCACCGACACCGGACCGGTGATGCACACCTCCGAGTTCCAGGTCACCTCGATCCTGGGCGGGACGAGTCCGATCGCTTTGATAAACGGCAAGGCGTACCGCCAGGGCGATGAGGTCATCAACGGATGGCGCGTCGAGGCGATCATGCCCGAGCATCGCCAGGTGACGTTGCGTCACGCCGACGGTCGCGTGCGACAGGCCACGATCCAGACGAACGAACGCTGATCAGGGGTTTGTGCTGTCCTCAAGCCCACCGGGGCCGCGCGGATCCCATGCAAATCTTGGCACCGTTGGAAAGATTGTCGAGCCACCCACAACGAAGTGCTTGTCGGGATTCATCCACCAGGTGTAACTCCCAGTGATGCCCTTGTTGGCCTCGATGCGAACCGCTCGTGCCGAGCCATCGAGAAACGCCATGTTGTTCTTGTCGAAGTGCCAGTCGGAATGACTCCAGCTGGTGTCTGTATGGGCCTTACCTTCTACGAATATGGTGTAGCGGCGCTTCTCCTCGGGCAATCGATCGTGCTCCCATCGAGACGCGTCTCCCAGGAGAATAAAGAGAGAAGGATTGGTGACGCTCGCTCTTGAGTTTAGTGAAGTGAATTTTGATTGTTCATTAAACCGGTTGACCTGCGCGTCTCTCGCGGGGCCGTATCCGAAGGTCGAGCCTGGCTCAATCCAGATCCACTGATTGGCCTTGTAGCTAGTGCCATATATGCCGTAGATCTGCTGTGGGTCGGGCGCTTTGGAATACTCATCGAAACTACCGGCTTGCACGTTATTCACATGGACGCTGCTTGAATGCCAGAGCCCATCGTCAGCGGGGCATTGGAACGCGGGCGCGTGCTCGCGATGGTCATGACGCATGTCGTAGTAGGGATTCAGCGGGCGTGTCGAGAAAACCCAGGACGCGGATCCGAGGATGTCGCGTGCCTCCTCGTCGTACCAGTTGACACCCCCCCAGTCCCATCGGTGCGATGGTCGAGAGTCGTCCGGTCGATCGAATGGGAAGTAGCGGTGGTCGTCGAGGTAGCCGTTCCACCCGAGGGTGGCGCTGCGCAGGTTGTTGAGGCAGGCTGCGCTCCAGGTGCTCCTGCGAGCCGAGCTCAGAACGGGGACAAGGATCCCGATGAGCACGGCGATGATCGTGATGGCGATGAGGAGCTCGACGAGGGTGAACGCCTGCGCACGTCGTGCGTGGATGTGCTCTGAGCTGGATGGAAGCGCTGTCGCCCGGGTCATGCTCAACCTCGCGCCACACCCCGTCAGAAAGTATATCGCCCGATGAGACGTAGCCAAGCCTTTTTTCAGACCTAGACGGGCTCGACACCCGCCCGCCGGAAGCCGCGGGCGCGCAGCAGGCACGCGTCGCAGTGCCCGCAGGGCGCGGCGTCGACGGGGTCGTAGCACGAGTGGGTCAGCGAGAAATCGACGCCCAGCTCGATGCCGCGCATGACGATGTCGGACTTGCTCATCTCGGAGAGCGGCGCGCGGATCCGCACGGGGTGGCCCTCGACACCCACGCGCGTGGCGAGGGTGGCGGCTCTGTCGAAGGCCTCGATGAACTCGGGGCGGCAGTCGGGATACCCCGAATAGTCGATGGCGTTGACACCGATCCAGACCTCCGAGGCCCGACGCGCCTCGGCCAGGGCGACGGCGCAGGAGAGAAAGACGAGGTTGCGCGCTGGCACGTAGGTGACGGGGATGTCCCCCGCGTGGTCGACGTCGCGGTCCTTGGGCACGTCGATGGACGCGGTGAGCGCCGAGCCACCGAGCGGGCGCATGTCCAGCGAGAGGACAACGTGCTCGGCGGCACCCAGCTGCTGGGCGACACGCCGGGCGGCCTCGAGCTCGACACGGTGGCGCTGGGCATAGTCGAACGATAGCGCGATGCACTCGCGCCCGATGGCACGCGCCTCAGCGAGGACGACAGCGCTGTCCATACCCCCCGAAAGAAGGATCACTGCTCGTGGGCGCTCGCTCATGCTCAGGAGTGTCACGATTTCGTGGGCTCGTGTCGAGTCCGCGGCCCGATCCCCGAAGCTCGGGGGAGGAAGCCGAGATTCGAATCCGAACGTCCTCGTTCGCCTTATTCGGTCGTTGGGATGGGTCGATGCGAGAGGTGAGTGCCGGACACACCACGTACCAACGATTGGTGGGCGCATCCCGCCAATGGAGAGACGACCATGTCACTGAATTGCGCATCGACCCGATCCACGCTCGTCGCATTGCTTCTCGTCGCGGGGGGCTGCTCCTCCTGGCACGGCGCCACGTCCAGCCGTCTGGGGCACTACCAGCCGGTCACGACGAGCTACGCGCCGGGTGGCGAGTACGTCGTCGACGAAGAGGAGTTTGAGACGAACCTCGACGACCAGCTCACGTTCGTGATCACGGGCGAGACCCAGAACGAGCCCGAGACCGACTCGTATCTCCAGCGCGTCGACTCGTACCTCGAGTCGGTCAGCAACGAGCAGGACGTCACCCCCTACTCGATCTTCACGGAGACGCCCAACTACGCGACGCGCCCCGTCAACGGGAACTCGCCCGTGACTATCTACGGCGAGCTGCCCTCGAACCTGGGGTCCCTGACGACGCGCCCCGCTGCTGGTGAGACAGAGAATCTCTCGCAGGTGTCGTTCGCGGCGGAGGGCTCGGACTTCGATCCGAACATCTCGCGCGACGGCGACTGGATCGTGTACGCCTCGACGCAGCACTTCAAGGCCGCGGATATCTACCTGAAGCCCGTCGAGGGTCGCGCGATCACGCAGCTGACATCCGATCCGGGCAACGACGTGATGCCATCGTTCTCTCCGGACGGCTCTCGCGTGGCGTTCGCGTCGGATCGATCCGGCACGTGGGACGTGTACGTGATGAACCGCGAGGGCGGGCAGGCGGTGCAGCTGACCAGCTCATCGTCGCACGAGTTGCACCCGACGTGGTCGCCCGATGGCGAGCTGATCGCCTACTGCGCGTTGGGCGAGGTGTCGGGCAAGTGGGAGCTGTGGGTCATCAACGCCAACACACCCGCGGTGCGGAACTTCATCGGCTACGGGCTCTTCCCCGAGTGGAGCCCCAACGGCGAGACGATCGCCTTCCAGCGCTCGCGCGAGCAGGGCGATCGCTTCTTCTCCGTGTGGACGATCGACTACGTCGAGGGCGAGGCGAAGAACCCGACCGAGATCGCCTCGAGCCCCGTGGCGGCCGTGGTGAACCCGACCTGGTCGCCCGACGGGCAGTACCTGGCGTTCGCGACGATCCCGAATCCGTCGCACGCCCACGGCGAACGCCCGGAACAGGCGGATATCTGGATCTCTCATATAGATGGCGCCTCGCGTGCCAACCTCACGGGCGGCACCTTCGTGAACCTCTCCCCCACGTGGGCCGACAACGGACAGATTTTCTTCGTCAGCGACCGAACGGGTCGAGACAACATCTGGTCGTTGCGTCCTGTGCAGGCGATCGTGGCCTCCGGCCGATCAACGAACCAGAACATCGCGCATCAGTCCGAGAATGGGGCGGACACCACTCCCTCGCCCCAGGCCCCGACGCCCGAGAGCACGCCCGACGTGAACCTGGCCGAGGTGGACGAGGACAACAACTGATGCGTCAGGTATCCACGGATCCGTCGGGGACACCCGCTGGATCCGCTTCGCCCGGCGGGTGACGGAACGCCCGCCAGGCCGCCACGCACGGAGGCGACTTCGTTTGGCGGCCACACAGTCCGCCCCGGTGGAATCGGGGCCAGATCGGCAGGACGCCATGACAACAGAACAGCGCATGCTTCTTCCCTCTCGCACGACACGCTCGAGTCTGTGCGCATTTTTTGCGCTCCTGGGCCTGTGGCTGGTCGGGTGCACGTCCTCGGGTGACAAGCTCGTCCCCCCTCGCGTGCTCCAGTCCCCCTACCCGTCCGTGAACGGCGACGTCCTCTGGGCGGTCGCCCCGATGCGGAACGAGTCGGGCGTGAGCGTGGTCGACGAGTTGGCCATGGCCGACACGCTGGCCTCGCAGATCCAGCAGGTGCGAGGGATCTCGACGGTTCCCGTGAATCGCACGCTTGGTGTGATGCAGGAGCTCGGGATCGCCCAGGTGGGCTCGCCCGCGGACGCCACGGCGATCGCGAGAGCCCTCGGAGCGGACGCCATCGTGGTGAGCAACATCACCGCGTGGGACCCGTACGATCCGCCTGAGCTCGGGCTCCAGCTGGGGCTGTACGTGGTGCGGAATCCGCTGGGCCAGGCGGCCAACACGAGCCTGAACCCGCGTGATCTCCAGGCGGCACCCAGCGATTACGACCTGCCGTCGGTGACGAGCCTCGGCACCCCGTCGTCGACGGCCGCCGAGCATCTCGACGCCTCGAACCACGAGATCCAGCAGGCCGTAATGACCTACGCGCAGGGACGCCACGATCCGACGCAGCCTCTGGGCTGGCGCCGGTACATCGCGAGCATGACGCTGTTCACAGAGTTTGGGTGCCACCGTCTGACGGAGCGGCTGCTCGACTCGGAACGACTGCGGATCGCTCGCCAGCGTGCGAGCGCCGACTAGCTCGGTTCGAGACGAGGACCTCCCGACGCCCGGGCACCGCTTGAGGATGGGCTCGGGATGACAGGTTCCTCCAACACAACGCGACGACGCAGCGTGACGCTGGCCAAGCAGGGCCAGACGTGGCGATTTGACTGCGACGCCGGCTCGGAGGGAGCGCTCCTGAGGCGCATGCAACAGCTAGCCACCCGCGAGGACTGCGTGTTCGACTGGTTCGACGCGGCGGTCGTCGCGCACGCGTTAGGCCAGAAGCTCCGCGATGAGTTGCAGCAACTCGCCGCGGACCAGGGCACCACACTTCCTACACCGATCATCACACACCAGGCCTCATGCCCCAGCGAGTCGAAACCATGACCACCCTTCCGATCGTGCACGTGTTCCAGTCGTACCTGACCAACGAGCGCCACTTCTCGCCGTACACCGCCAAGTGCTACGGCGCGGACCTGCGTCAGTTCGTCGAGTACCTCACCGACGAGATGAACGTCGCCGTCAACGAGAGCGACGAGCAGAGGGCGTTCGACTCGCTCGAGAATGGCAAGAGCCCCAACGGCACGACGCTGACCGCGACGATCTGCAACGCCGATACCGACACCATCCGCGGCTTCCTGGCACACCTCAACGACCAGCAGTATTCCACCGCCACGATGGCGCGCAAGATCGCCACGCTGCGATCCTTCTACAAGTGGGCCAACAAGAGCGAGTTCGCCCAGACGAACCCGATGGTGCTCATCCGCACGCCCAAGCAGGCCAAGCGCCTGCCCAAGGTCGTCTCGCTGGACCAGATCGAGCAGCTGCTGGCCGCCCCGAGCGAGCACGACGTGCTCGGCTGTCGCGATCGCGCGATGCTCGAGACGCTGTTCTCGACAGGCATCCGCGTCAGCGAGCTGGTGGACCTGAACCTCGAGGACCTCGACGAGGCCAACGAGGCGCTGCTGGTTCGCGGCAAGGGTCGCAAGGAGCGCTTGGTGCCGCTGGGCTCGCACGCCCTGGCGGCGATCAACAAGTACATCGCGAAGGTGAACCAGGACCCCAAGTACGCCGCGGCGTGGAAGAGCGCCACGGGCGAGCACGTGCTGTTCCTGAACAAGCACGGCGGGCGGATCTCGAGCCGCTCGGTCCGCAGGAAGCTTGACAAGTATCTGCGTCAGGTCGGGCTGGACCCGTCGATCTCGCCGCACACGCTGCGTCACTCGTTCGCCACGCACCTGCTGGAGAACGGGGCCGACCTGAGGAGCGTGCAGGAGCTGCTGGGTCACCAGTCGCTGAGCACAACGCAGGTGTACACGCATCTGACCGCCCAGAGGATGCGTGACACGTATGACAACGCCCACCCTCGGGCTGAGGCTGGTTGAGCGCCTCACCCATCGGAGCCCCCGGTACTTCGTACATGCCGGATCAGACACACCACCCCGGAGCACAGGTCCGGGGTGGTGTTTTTTTTTTTTTAGAACCGCTCTTCCGACACGGGCAACTGCCAGTGCTCGGATGTCAGCCCAACGCTCTCGAAGCGCTGGCGTGCCTCGCTGATGGTCGGCTTCGTCCAGTCGTCACGGAGGGCATCCCCATACCAGACATGTGCAAGATCGGCGACCTGCGCCAGAGGGATGATCTCGCCGCGAGCGATGCCGTGGGAGGCGCACCAGGCGTCGATGTCGGACTCCAACCGAAAGACGAGCGTGCAGGCACAGTGGCGGTGCACGTTCTCCCACGCGCGTGCCGCCGGGATGGGGAAGTGGGCCAGCAGGCTCGACTCCCCTACCTGATCATCGCGAGTATCGATTGTGATCTGCTCGGTTTCGCCGGCGAGCGTCGTGGTGATGGTGGTGTCGCCACCGACGAGCGTGCACACACCCAGCGCGCACCAGATGCACGGCGCCCACCAGCCCCGATCGCCCTGGGTTACGTAGAAGAGCGTCGGCGTGAGCGAGAACGGATGGACAAGCCAGATGCTGTGTGTTCCGGGATGGAGGACGACGGCGTGGTTGGCTTCGAGACGATCGAGCGAGCGTTCGACATCACTCTGATCCACACCGAGGTGCTCCGCGAGCGTGCGCACGTCGGGCGCGCGACCTCGATCGATGACCGATCGGAGGAGCGCAACACGAACTGTTGAATCGATGGGACGGTGCTCGCTGGTGGACTCGGACACTCGTGCGACTTTAGCTCTCCACGATCAACGAGGAGAGATCGCGATCGGTGAGATTGAGTGCGCCCAGCAGCGCGGCAGCGGCGGTGGCCTCCGCGTCGGAGCCCTCCTGCGCCAGCGTGGCTAGATCCTGGATCTGGCGGCGCTCGAGCTTGTTGCCGATGCGCTTGGCCGAGTCGGAGACGTAGTTGATGAGGTCGATCTGGATCTGCCCGCCGGCTTCCATGGCGGCGTCCATCAGGGCGATCTGCGAGCGCTCGTCGCGCAGCAGCGAGAGAACCTCGGCGATCTCGAGGAGCACGTCGTCCTCCTCGACCTCGTACATCGCCTCGATGAGCGTGGTCTGCGCATCGAGCGGATCGAGCGAGGAGCCCTCGCCCACTGCGAGGTCACGCAGGGACGCGAGGGAGTCCATCGCGAGCTTGTAGGCCTCGTCGCCGGCGACGGCTGGTCCCAGCGTGTCCAGCGCGTGCTGGGCGATGGCCTCGGTGAGCATGGCATCGGTCAGGCCCTTGCGCACGACGATGGTCTTGGGGTCGCGGTCGGGGTCGAAGTACATCTCGATCTGGGCGTCGGCGGGGAGCTGGGCCACGACGGGCGTGGCGCGGAGCTTGGGCATGTTGCGCGCCTCGGCGACGAGCTCGCGCGTGGCTTGCATGCCGATGGAGGCGACGATCATCTCGACGCCCGGCACGTCGGCGATGACCTCGTCGAGCTGCCCGACGGTGTTGATCGCCGGCAGGACGGTGTAGCCCTCGGACTCGAGCAGCGCGGAGAGGTTCTGCTGGTCGGTCGCGTCGGACGCGATGACCACGGCGCGGCGCTCCTCGGCGCTGGCGACCGCTGTTGCGAGCAGCGGCACGACGCGCTGGGAGCCCTCGAAGGTTGTCGTCGGTCGTGCGGAGGCGAGCACGAGCGCCGCCTGGAACTGCACGCGCTGGTCGGGGTAGGTGAGCGCCTCGAGCAGCGGCCCGTGCTGCGTGACGTTGGCGCCCCCCACCGTCATGCGCATGGCGTTGAGCGTCATGCGCGCCAGGGGCGTGTCGTTGTCCTCCAGGGCGCGTGCGAGCACCATGGTGGTGATGCGCGTGCCGGAGGCGACGGCGAAGTAGGTCGCGTCGCGTCGGTCGTCGGGGTAGGTCGGGTCGGCGGCGCCGTTGGCGTCGATCTCACGCGAGAAGTTCGCGGCGACCCACAGCGCCACGGCGCGATCGTGCGCCGGATCGAGCGCCAGGACACCCTCGCAGAGCTCGCGGGTGCGCGCCTCGTGATAGATCGAGGTGCGGATGGCGGTCGGGTAGAGCCCGGCGCCGGCGTTGTAGGACCACAGCAGCTGGAAGTCCTCGCCCGTGAACTGCGTCAGCGAGCCGGACTCGGCGTAGTAGGCCTCGGCCAGACCGAAGTAGCGATCGGCCAGGGAGATGCCATCGTTGGGATCGCCGCCGAGCGTGACGATGGCGTTGCGTGTCGCCTCGCGGACGCTCGCGGTGTTGGTGGCCTGGTGCAGATCGTGCAGGTAGGGCAGGGCGTTGGAGGAGCCCAGCTGCCCGAGGATGAGTGCCAAGCGCTCCTTGGTGGTGTCGTCGACGTAGAGCAGCGCTGCGCAGAGGGGCATGACGGCGTCGGCGCCCATCGAGACGAGCAGGCGCTGGACCTCCGTCTCGAGCGACGGGTTGACGCGCGCCTCGAGGACCTGGAGCAATTGGGGCACGGCGTACTCGCCGGCGCTGCGGAGGCGGTCCTGCGCGAGCATGCGCGCGCGTGGGTTGCCGTCGAGGAACTGGATGTTCTGAGCGATCTCGTCGGGGTTGCGTGAGCGGTCGAGCTTGCCCTGCTCGAAGAGCTTGAAGAGGTACCCGGCGACCTGCTCGGTGGCGGGGATGACCATCGCGGCGCGAACTGCCTGGTCGAAGCGGTCGCGTGTGCGCCCGGAGTCCTCGACGAGGGCGACGAAGTCCACGGGGTTCTCGATGCTGGAGATCAGCGCGTTGGCGTTGGCCTGCGCGAGGGTGTCGTTGCGGATGAGGACGTAGTGGATGAAGTCCTCGAGCAGCTGCTGATTCGACGCGTCGTCCTGTCTCGCCTGCGCGCTCGTCGCGCAGAGCATGGAGGCGCCGCCGACCAGGGCGAGCAGGAGCGTTCCGATACGGATTCGTGAGTAGTTGGGCACGATGTGTGTCCTCAGGCGGAAGGTGTGCACTCGAATGGCAGCTTGCGATCGTTCCCCGAACCACCCCAATGGAACGGATCGCTCTCGCGAGCCCCTGGGTCGCTCATACCCCCCTTCGGGGCACGACGGCTCAGACTTCCTTGATACGGATATGGGGGTGCTCTGGATCCCTCTCAAGCGGGCAGAGCACTCTACCGCCGGCCCGGAAGCACTGTCAATGAAGACGGAGAGGCGGCGAACTTCTCGGACCCTGCGAGCGCCTGCTCCGCGAGTGTGGCGTATGTCCCCTGAATATCCGGATTTAGCGCTTCTCTCGTCCCAGACCTTCAGACCGTCCCTGTTTGACCCGATGCTCCATCGTGCCCGATGCCCTCGTCAGGAGACGAGCGTCATCGTGCGACATGAGGTGATGCCATGCCGCAAGCAAAGGACGTCCTGACAACCGGAGAGGTCGCGAAGATCTGCAACGTCGCCCCCCGGACGGTCTCGAAGTGGTTCGACACCGGGCAGCTCAAGGGATACCGCATCCCGGGCTCCAAGGACCGTCGCATCCCGGTCAGCGCGCTGATCAACTTCATGAAGGATCACGGCATCCCCCTCGACGGGCTCCAGACGGGACAGATCCGCGTCCTGCTCGTCGACGACGACGACGACGTCACCTCCACGCTGGGCGACCTGCTGAGCAAGGAGACGGAGTACGAGATCAAGACCGCGACGGACGCCTTCGAGGCGGGCGTCGTGTGCGGGCAGTTCAAGCCTCACGTGATGCTGCTGGACCTGCACATCTCGGGCGGCGATGCACAGAAGGTCGCGGACCTGGTGCGCGACAACCCGGAGCTGCAGCTGACGAAGATCATCGCGATGAGCGGCAAGCTGACCGACGGTCAGGCGCTGCAACTGCGTCGCCAGGGCTTCGACGCGTTCCTGAAGAAGCCCTTCCAGTTCCGTCAGGTGATCGAGGCGATCGAGCAGGCGACGAACATCGTGCAATAAACAGACACGTCATCCCGCACACCCGGGATTTCGAGAAGCGAGGGACAGCCGCTCCGCGTGATCTTCATCGGGGCGGCTTTTTCTGTGCCCGCCAGGTATCAGGCGCTGACCGCTGGCTCCTCGACAACGATCGGGCACTTGATCGAGTTCGCGATGAAACACGCCTCGTGCGATTTGTGGTGGAGCGACTCGAGCTCCGACGCTGTTGGCTCGTTGTCTGGCGTGAACACGATGCGTGGGCGGAGCGTGATGCGGGAGAACGCGATCTTGCCATCCTCCTGTTTCTCCATCACGCCGACGGCATCGTCGTTGTAGCTGTCGACGATGAACCCGCCCTGGGCGGCGAAATGCAGGAACGTCAGCATGTGGCAGCTCGATGCCGAGGCAACGAGCGCTTCCTCTGGATCGACCGCGTCCGCGACCGAGTACGGCACTCGCACCACGAGAGGCGAGGACGAGGCCGCCACTGTGATACCGCCATCGAAGGACCACTCGTGCCCGCGGCTGTACTTGTTGTCAGAGAATGTTTGTCCGTCCCGCTGCCATGTGATCTGTGCCGTGTATGTGTGCATGCACTCACTCTAGAGATGTCGCTTTCGCGGGACAACGCCTGCGTCCGAAGAGATCACCCAACGGTCGGGATGTAGGCCACCAGAACATCGAGGGCGGCCTGGAGGTCGCGCTGGTCGACCATCTCTGTAACGGTGTGGATGTAGCGTGTGCCGACGACCACGCCCGCGGCACGTGCGCCAGAGCGCGCCCGCTGTCCGGCGGCGCCGTCCTGACCGCCACGCGCCAGGATCGAGCGCTGGCAGGGGATGCTGTTGGCGTGGGCGACCTGCTCGAGCTCGTCGATGAGTGACTCGTCGGCGATGAACGAGCCGTCCATGACATGGAGCCCGAAGCCCTTACCCTGCGTGTTGACCGCCTCCTCTGAGGGCACACCGGGGGTGTCGCACGAGAGCGAGACATCGAGCCCGATGGCGATGTCGGGGTCGACATCGAACGAGGACGTGATCGCGCCGCGCAGCCCGACCTCCTCCTGAACCGTGAACACGACGTGCAGCTCGCACGCGTGATCGACATCCTTGAGTGCGCGCACCGCCTCGATCGCCACCCAGCACGCGTAGCGGTTGTCGAGCGCCTTGGAGACGACCTTGTGGCCCATCGTGCGGAAGGGCTCGTCCCAGACGACCATGTCGCCGACACGCGCCTTCGCTGTCACCTCGTCGGGGTCGAGGCCCGTGTCGATGAAGAACTCCTTGATCTCGGGGACCTTCTTCTTGTCCTCCTCGGAGGCGATGTGGACTGGGCGACCACCGGGGTTCATCACACCGTGGATGTCGCCATCCCTGCCGCAGATGGTGACGCGGCGCGAGAAGAGGTTGCGCGTGTCGAAGCCCCCCGCCGGGTTGACGCGCAGGAAGCCCTTGTCGTCGATGTGCGAGACGAGGAAGCCGATCTCATCCATATGCGAGAGCAGGAGCACCCTCAGGGGATTCTTCGCGCCAGTGCGGGAGCGTCGCACGCACAGCAGCGAGCCCATGGGATCCTGCCTGACCTCGTCGAAGAGACCGTCGATCTCCGATTCGATGAGCTCGCGGACGCGTGTCTCGCGACCCGGCACGCCATGGGTCTCGCAGAGTCGTTGCAGCAGATCAAGGTTGAGGCTCATGGTGTGCTCCGTCGTTGTCGCGAGGGTGGGTTCGGCGCGTCGGGGTGTGTACAGTCTGTGGGAGTACCGACTGACCCGGATGGAGTCGCAGCATGGCACGCGTGTCGCCACTTGGCAACCTGCACGAGATGAACCAGGCGTCGATCTTTACGATCGGCGCAGAGGGCCCGACGCCCTGCCCGATCGACATCGTTGCCATGCACGAGAGCATCGAGCTGGAGTACGCGGCGCTGCGCAGACGCTCGGGCCTGATGGACCGCCCCGATCGCGCCGTGCTGCGCGTCACGGGCGACGACAAGCTGGATTTCCTGAACAGCATGCTGACACAGGAGCTCAAGGACCTTCCTGCCAGCGGAGCGACGCGATCGTTCTGGCTGAACCGCAAGGGTCGCGTCGACGCGGACCTGCTGGTCGTCGTGCAGGAGGATTGCGTGCTGCTGGAGTGCCACACGCTGTGCGCGCAGCGTGCACGTGAGACGCTCGAGAGCTACGTGATCGCTGACGACGTCGAGATCGAGGATGTGTCGGAGCGGTCGCACCGTCTGTCGATGCACGGCCCGGATACCCTGGCGAGGGTCGGCTCGATCGTCTCGGTGTCTCTGGCGACTCTGGCGCCCGATCGCGCGACGACGGTCTCGATCGAGGGTGTCGATGTAACCCTTGTCCGACAAGACACGCTGGGTGCGTGCGGACTCGAGATGCTCGTGCCTGTCGAGGGTGTCGAGCGTGTGTGGGGCGCGCTGCTCGAGCACGAGGGCGAGGGCTTCGCGCCGGTGCGAGCCGTCGGATGGCACGCGTGGAACATCGCGCGCGTGGAGTCGGGGATAGCCGAGTACCTGATCGACTTCTCGTCGGACTCGCTGCCGCACGAGACGGGGGTGATCGAGGATCGCGTGAGCTTCACGAAGGGGTGCTACCTGGGGCAGGAGGTTGTCGCACGCATGGACGCGCGAGGCGTCTGGAAGCGTCAGCTGCGCGCGCTGCGTTGCACGCGGAGCGCGTCGGACATCCCCGAGGGGCAGCCCCTCCAGCCGGTGACGGGCGAGCGCGTGTGCGCGCACGGAACCGACGATGCGATCGGCGGCGTGACGAGCTCGGTCGCGTCGCCCATGCTCGGCGACGTGGCGATCTGCTTCGCGATGCTCGAGCGCGGCGCCGTCGAGGCGGGCGAGCTCGTCGACATCAGCGCGCAGGGCACGACGATGGAGGCGATCGTGCAGGAGGGACTCGTGTTCGTGGAGGCGACGAGCGCGTCGTAGATCAGACGCCGACGGCGGTGTCCGCGCTCGTGGCGTGCTGGATCAGAGACTGCTCTCGCAGCAGGCGTAGCGTGGCCTCGATGCGGTCGGCCGAGCGACGCAGCGCCGCACGCTTGGAGCCCCGTGAGGCGAGGTCTCGCGCGATGGAGGCCATGAGACGCTCGACCAGCCAGCCGCAGATGCGGGCGTCGCCCGCGTAGCGTCGCAGGTTGTGCATCACGTTCTCGTCGTCGCGAGTCGCCTGGCGGACATCGTGCATGAGCTGGCGTGCGCGGACCGCGGGATGCGTCTCCGTCTCGAACGCGGAGCCCGCGCGGATGAGGATGCGCTCCGAGCGCTGCTCGAGGAGCATCCACGCCTCGTCGCGATCGTCGATGCACGCGCAGGCGAGCGCGACGTCGCCCAGGTGGAGAAGCTCCGCGACCGCGAGCTTCAGGTTCGCGCCCTCGAGCACGGAGTCCAGATGCGCGATCACACGATCCGGCGTGACACCGAGCGTGAGGATCTCCTCCCCCTCGTCCGAGATCGTCGCGAAGAACGCCAGGCGGATCGCGCGCTCGAACTCGATGGGGAGTGTGTCCACATCACGACGAGCATGCTGGCGTCGTCGATGGTGCGTTGGTGTCGTGAGTGTGCGCATGTCCGAGTTCCACCGGGTGCGATGCGTCGTCCGCGTTGTCGCTCGCTCCTCGAGACGATGACTCAACGCGGCTCGGCACCGAGCGTACCACAGATCACTTCTGGGCGTGAGCGCCGAGCAACAAAAACGTGCGCGCGATCGCGGCGCGTACCCCGATAACCGGGTGATACGATCCGCTCCTCTGCTCACGACCAGTGCGCACGCCCCCACAGGGCCAGATTCATCACGGGCCAGGCGCACATCCAGTTGGCCTGCGGGTCGGCGGTGATTGCGTCGATCGCCTCTGGGATCAGCAGCAACTCGAGAAGCCCGTTGCGCTCCATCGCGTGCGCGCAATCCGGCAGCCATTGCGCAAATGGCAGCGGGAAGCTCGACTTGGGACGCTGCGCGACGCCATCAGGCAGGCGCGTCGCGAACGCACGCCTGAGCACGCGCTTGGTGCGTGACGACGTCAGCAGCGCAACGCTGCCCTCCTCATCGGACGATGGCATGTACAAGTGACCATCTGACAGTGTGTTAGCAAAATCCATCACAACACGATCGGCCAGCGGCGTGCGGCCCTCCACCGATGCGAGCATCGTGGCGCCGTCCAGACGCTGCAGCAGCCCCACGAGGTTCACACGCTGGTGGAGACGCAGGTGCGGACGCCACGGCCCGCTCTCCTGCCCGACGTCGGCGCAGCACTCCTGGAAGCACCGGGTGTACCACTCAAGGAGCCAGGCGTCGTTATCCAGTTCGTGCCACACGTCCTCCCTGAGCAGTCTCGACTTGAGATCGCGCGAGATCCACGCGTTGGAATCCAGCTGGAACAGCCCACCCACCTCGCTGGCGGGATCCGACGCGACAAACTGCCACGCGCTGTCCATCGGCGCCTCGTAGCCGGCGAACAGCTCGTCTGCGCCCTCCCCCGAGAGGGTGACAACGCACCCATCCTCGCGCAGACGCGACGCGACGGCGTAGATCGCCACCTCGTTGGGCGTGCTCAGCGGCACACCCATCCGTGCGACCATCTCAGGCCATGTCGAGGCGAAGAGCTCCTGATCGACCAACGCCTCGTCGTGCTCGGTGCCCAGCTCATCGCTCACACGAGACGCCCACGTGAGGTCGTCATCGGGCTCACCCGGGGCTCCGGCGCAGTAGGTGCGCAGCGAGGGGTGGTGCTCGCGAGCGATGGAGCAGGTGATCGCGGAATCCAGCCCACCGGAGAGCAGCGCACACAGCGGCACATCGGAGCGCATGTGCGCGATAACCGAGTCCTCGATGACGCCCTGCGCCCGTCGTGACGCCTCCTCCTCGGGGAGATACTCCCCCACGGCGGTCGTCCGCGAGTAGAACGCCAGTTCCACTCGCACGCTGTCGCCCGAGGCGTGCGCGCGCATCAGCTGGCCCGGCTCGAGCGCGTGAACCCCCTCGAAGAGCGTCTCGTCGCCCAGCACGGTGCGGATCGTGGTCAGATAGGCGCTGACCATCCGCATATTGGGGCTGGCTGTGAGGCCCGGGTGCTCGAGGATCGCGGGGATCTCCGACGCGAGAACAAGCTCGCTCCCCACCCTGGCGTGGTACAGCGGCTTGATGCCCAGCGGATCGCGTGCTGCCAGCATCTGGCGCGTCCTGGTGTCCCAGAAGCACAGCGCGAACATGCCCCGGAAGCGCGTCAGGGCGTCTTCCCCCCACTGCGCCAGCGTAAGGAGCACCGTCTCGGTGTCGCAGGAGGTCTGGAATCGCGCCCCCTCGCGTTCCAGCTCGTCCCGAAGCGCTTCATCGTTGTAGAGCTCGCCGTTGTAGACGAGCGCATAGCGCCCGTCTGGCGAGAGCATGGGCTGGTGCCCATCGGGGGTGGGATCGATGACGCTCAGGCGTCTGTGTGCCATGGCGACACCCTCGTGGGCCCACAGCCCCGCGTCGTCTGGGCCGCGATGCTCGAGCCTGTCGCGCATGCGAATGAGGGTGTGCTCGTCGGTGCTGATCGGGCGACCCGCTGGAGCGATGATGGAGAGAATGCCGCACATGTACGTGGGCTATC
>JBICIA010000036.1:0-2488 GCA_043101425.1 Phycisphaerales bacterium JB043 | reverse complement strand
AAACTCGCTCGAGTTCCACGCAGTCCGGTACAGCTCAATCATCCACTGATTCCGTGCGCTGACCTCGCTGTCGTGCCGAATGAGGTCGCGAACTGCGTGCGTGGCCTCCTTCGCCAGCCTATCAAACGCATGTGTGGCGTCGATAGCGTTACTGCGGGCGTGGTAGAGTCCTTGGATGTGAAGTTCTGGACATGCCCAAGCCGACGAGATGGGCTCTCGACGAGGACGCATAGACCATGACTCCTTGTCGACCGGCGTAAATCTCGTCCAGTCGTCATCCTTGCGGAAGTGAACGATCAGCGTGTGATGCAAGCCGGAGTACACCTTCGCTTCGGCACGAAACTCCGCCAAGAGGAATTCGAGCCGTCGCTTGACACCCGCAATCTGCTCAGATGTCCGCTCCGGCACAACCGATATTGCGTCGCCGCTGTTCTCGCTGAGGTTTGCGAGCCGGAGTTCAAGCGGCAGCGCATTCAGCACCGAATTGGTGGCCTGGAATTCTGGCAACAACTTCGCCGCATCGATCAGGCCGAGTTGTCGAGAGTCCGAATTCGTCTGAGAGATCGCGTTCGCGCCGTCCATGCGCCACCTCCGTCACGCGGCGGAGCTGTTGACCCACTGGCGAACGTGATCCGTCACGCGCCGCAGCCGCTCGTCGCCGATCCGCTCAACATAGTGTGTCGCGATATCGCTGCTGTCCTGATGCCCCATCACCAGGACAGCAGCGATATCGCGACACACTATGTTGAGCGCATCGGCGACGAGCGGCTGCGGCGCGTGGTGGATCACGTGAGGCGGTGGGTACATAGCTCCGCCGAGTGATGGAGGTGGCGCATGGACGGCGCAAACGCGATCTCTCAGACGAAGTCGGACCCCAATCAACTCGGCGTGCTGGATGAAGCGGCGCTGCTTCCAGAATACCTGACAACCCATGCCGTGCTCAACGTACTGCCTGTCGAGCTCCGAATCGCCCGCCTCGGCGACGAGAATGGCACTGCGGTGCCGCGCGCGCCAGAACTCACGGCTGAGCAGATCGCCAGGGCCAAGCTACGGCTGACGACGCTGATGACAGACTTCCGCGCTGCGGCTCTCTGGTACCCGGGCTTGCACCACACGCTCGTCGTCCATTCTCGCAGGAACCCAGACTGGACTGGGATCACACCGCTCGACACCAGTTCTTCGACCATGCGTTTGGGGCAGGAGAGTGTCGGCTGGTGCTGGACGCAGCAGGGCCTCCAAGCGCACGGGTTCCTTCACTCTCGGGAGAATGTCGCAGGAGCTGGAACCGCGTTCCGTAGGCTGGCCAAGCACGCCTCGCGTGTCGTGAGGGACATCTGCCCGACCGAGGATCAGTTCGACCCCGAGTGTCGCTGGGTGCTCGAGTTGTACCGGACCGCCCGAGCAACGGCGGAGTTCTCCGCTCGGCCTTTCTTCTACTCACTCGGGTGCGAGATACCTGTGAGAGACTACGGGTGGCTAAGAGCAGGCCAGAGCCTATCACCCTTCGAAAAGTACTTCGAACGCCCTGCCCGCGCGCTGGAGCACCCCCCGAGCTGCTCCTGTTCTCGATTGTCGGAGGACTGCTTCACGGCATCCGCGATGAAGCTTGAGACGCTTCTGTTCGAGCTGAACAGCGGGAGTCAGCAGTGGCGGAGTGGGGCATGGTTCGTGGCGGTTACCGACGGACGCATTTCCCTCAGTGCACTGCAGAAGGCACGGAATGGGAAGCGCCGCCCGGTCCGATCCCGCAAACCGGGGGCCTGCTTGGAGTATGAGGTGCAGAGCGTGTGTCGGTACCGCCCGGACTTGCGAGACCGGATTCTCGAACACCTGAACTGACCGCCTGGTCCTCGTTGGCCAGACGATCGGCGGAGATACGGCAGAAACCAGGCGGAAACGGCGGAAACCCGCGCAGCGCGCCTTGTCGGGATCGACCCTGACCGGCATCGTCCGGTAGTGACCGACGTCTCCGCCAACTCGGCTTCGAACGGTGAAACCGGCGCGCGATCGACGATCGGGCGTCGCTGGCTGACACCGCCGGAGATCGCCCGAGAGCGTGGGCTACGCACGGCCAAGATCCTCGAATGGATCCGCACGGGCGAATTGCTGGCCGTGAATCACGCGACAAATCCGCACGGTTCGCCGAGATGGAAGATCAGCACCGAGGCACTCGTCGCGTTTGACGCCGCGCGATCGAATCGCGCGTCGCACCGGACGCACGCGGGTGAGGGGAAGCCAGCAGGAACTCTTCGGCGGCGGGGAGACCGTTGCGCCGGCGCTGAGGAGTTCTTTGCATGACTTATCCACGCGCGTGGGCCGTGTCGGTGCTGAAGCGCAACGGCGTGGACTCAGGGAGGTGGCGGCGATGCAGATCCGACATCGGCACGATCGACAGGCGGGATGGAGGCATCACGGAAGAAAGCGTCGTGCCGGTGTGCGCCACGTGCCGATGCTGTGGCCTTGGCGTCGAGGCGAGAGGCGGTCTGCG
>JBICIA010000035.1:0-44094 GCA_043101425.1 Phycisphaerales bacterium JB043 | reverse complement strand
GGGCGCACCAAACAGCAACTCCACCTGGAACATCGGCGTGGGCACGCTCCCCGAGTCGGTCCGCGTGCAGAACCTCGAGCGTGTCGGGCACGCTCTCGTGGCGCAGCACCCCATGGCGCTCGAGCTGGCCGGCGTGATCCTGCTGCTGGCGATGGTCGGCGCGGTCGTGCTGGCGCGCAAGCAGATCGAGCTCAACGAGGAGGAGAAGCTCCAGGCGCTCCGTTCCCTCCAGGAGGCCGCCTGATGACGAGCCTCCTCGGGCAGATGGACTACCCGGCGTTGATGCACGGCATCACGCTGTACCACTACCTGTTCATCTCCGCGGCGATGTTCTGCCTGGGTGTGATCGGCTTCCTGACCCGTCGCAACCTTATCGTGATGTTCCTGTGCACCGAGCTGATGTTCCAGGGAGCGGGGCTGGCGATGATCGCCTTCGGGCGCTACTGGCTCAACGCCTCGGGCGAGGTCTTCGTGATCTTCCTGCTGACGATCGCCGCCGCCGAGGCGGCGTTGGCGCTCGGGCTCGTCGTGTATCTCTTCCGTCGTCGTGAGACTCTCGACGCCGAGAGCTGGGCGGAGATGCGCGGATGATGCAGACCATCGCCCCCATCGTGAGCACGCTGCTGTCGCAGACCGATCAGGCCACAGGCGATCATGGTGCTGCGGCTGACGCCTCGCACGGCGCTGAGGCGCTGCACGTCACGCTTCAGCAGGGCGACTCGATCCTGCTGTGGATGCTGATACTCCCGCTGCTGGGCGCGTGCGTCTGCGGCGTCTTCCGGGCGCTGGGGCTTCGCAACAAGATCCCCGCGTGGACGAGCGTCGCGCTGCTCGCCGGCTCGTTCGTGCTGGCGATCAAGGCGTACCTCGACGTGCAGAGCGCGGGCGCCACGCTCTCGGTCACGTGGTACGAGTGGATCGGCATCTCGTGGGGCGAGGCCGAGGGCCAGTCGCTGACGGTCAACATCGGGCTCTGGATCGACTCACTCACGGCGCTGTGGATGCTCTTCGTCACCGGACTGGCGACGCTGATCGCGCTGTACGCCTCCGAGTACATGGAGCACGACACCCACAACGGGCACTACTCGCGCTTCTTCGCGGCGTTCAACCTCTTCGTCTTCTCCATGACGTGTCTGGTCATGGGCGACTCGCTCGTGCTGCTCTTCCTGGGGTGGGAGGGCGTCGGGCTCTGCTCGTACCTGCTGATCGGGTACTTCTACCAAAAGCCCAGCGCGGTGGCGGCGGCCAAGAAGGCCTTCATCATGAACCGCATCGGCGACTTCGGGCTCGTCGTCGCCATGATGCTCACGTTCGTGCACTTCGGCTCGCTCGAGTACGCGACCATCTTCGATCGGCTCGGGCAGATGCAGGCCGACGTGCAGGCGGGCGGGCACCTGCCCATCACCGTGCAGGCGATTCCCTTCTTGATCGCGCTCGGCGCCTTCGGCAAGTCGGCGCAGCTGCCGCTCTACGTGTGGCTGCCCGACGCCATGGAGGGCCCCACGCCCGTCTCGGCGCTCATCCACGCCGCGACGATGGTCACGGCGGGCGTGTACCTGGTCGCGCGCACGCTGCCGATCTTTGCGCTCACGCCGGAGTCGCTCACGCTCGTCGCGTGGGTGGGGGGGCTGACGGCGCTCGTCTCGGCGACCATCGGCATGGCGGTCTACGACATCAAACGCGTCATGGCGTACTCCACCGTCTCGCAGCTCGGCTACATGTTCCTCGGCCTGGGCGTGCTCTCGCAGATCGGCGCCGCGTACCACGTCTTCACGCACGCCTTCTTCAAGGCCACGCTCTTCCTCTCGTGCGGCGCCATCATGCACGGCATGGCTGGCCAACTCGACCTGCGCAAGCTCTCGGGCCTCTGGCACGTGAAGGGATGGCGCATCGTCAGCATCGCGCTGCTCGTCGGTTGCTTGTGCCTGGCTGGTGTCCCGTTCACATCGGGCTTCTTCTCGAAAGACCAGATCATCGCCGAAGCGTTTGTGACGCAGGGCCCCGGTTTCCAATTGCTTGGCTGGCTCGCGTTGCTCACCGCTGGCATGACGGCGTATTACTCGTTCCGTGTGTACTTCCGTGTTATCACAGGGCCTGTCGAGTACCACGCTGGCGACGATCACCATGGAGACGACCATGGCGATGATCACGAGTTCCGCCCGCACGCGCCCAAGTGGGCGATCAACCTCGTGCTCATAGTGCTGACGGTCGGGTCGCTCGCGGCGGCGATTCCGTACTTCGTCGAGAAGAAGACCCACCACGGTTGGGTGGGCATGCTCGTGCATAACTCGACGGCGCATTCCGTGGTCATGCCGCACGAGACATCAGTTGTGCCAGCGTCCATGCAAGGCGCAGATCACCACGCCGATTTCTACGGCCTGGGTGACCCGCACTGGGTTATGTATTTCGTATCTGGTGGTATCGGCCTGATTGGCATCGTGCTCGCGTGGTACTTCCATCGTTATAAGCGAACCGAGGCCGCGACATCGAACGCCGATGCGCTCAAAGCCAGACTTGGAGGCATCGGCAAGGCGGCCGAGAACAAGTGGTACGTCGACGAGATCTACAACTTCACGATCCGCATCCCGTTGTATGTGCTCGCGCACGTCTTCGGTCTGATCGACAAGCTCATCGTCGATGGGCTCGTCAACCTCTTCGGCTGGCTGCCCTCGCTGTTCGGGCGCCTTATCCGTCCGATGCAGCACGGCTATCTGCAGGGCTATGCCTCGGGCATGGCCATCGGGCTCGTCCTTCTGCTGATCCTGCTGGGCGGGCCGACGCTGTGGGAGTCGATCTGGTCGAGCGTTGAGGGCATCCTCGCCAGCGCAGGAGGTGCTCCTTGATCCTCGCGTTGCTGATCATCATGCCGCTGATTGGCGCGCTCGTCGTAGCGTTGCGCCCGAACAGCGAGGCGAAATTCCATTCCGCTCTCTGGTCGATCGGCACGCTGATAGTCAGCCTCGTGGCTATCAAAACGTTCAACTGGAACGATGCCGGCACGTTCCAACTGACCGCGAGCGTCCCCTGGGTCGAGTCGCTTGGCATCTCCTTCTCGCTGGGTGTCGACTCCGTGGCTCTGCTGCTGATCCTGCTGACGGTCCTGCTCGGGCCGATCTGCGTCTTCGCGTCGTTCACGTCGATCACCGAGCGCCAGAAGCTGTACTACGCCTGCCTGCTCATCCTCCAGGCCGCGATGACGGGTGTCTTCGCCTCGCGCGACCTGGTCGTCTTCTATCTGTGCTTCGAGTTCACGCTCGCGCCCATGTACGTGCTCATCCGCCAGTGGGGGAGCGTCAATCGCGTCAAGGCGTCGACGAAGTTTTTCCTGTACACGTTCACAGGCTCGATCCTCACCCTCGCCGCGCTCGTCTACGTGGCGTGGTTCAACACCACGCTGCCGGCGATCGAGAACACGATGCGAGGGCAATGGTCGTTCGACATAGCGACACTCGAGTCCGCAGCGCAGATCATGAGCTCGACCGAGCAGATGTGGGTGCTCGCGGCGTTGCTGGCCGGCTTCGCAGTCAAGGTGCCCCTCTTCCCGGTACACACGTGGCTGCCGCTGGCGCACACCGAGGCGCCGACGGCGGGCTCGGTCATCCTGGCCGGCGTGCTGCTCAAGCTGGGCACGTACGGCATGTACCGCTTCGCGCTGCCCTTCACACCGGTCGCGATGATCGAGTTCGCGCCGGGCCTGGCGGTGCTGTCGATCATCGGCATCATCTACGCGGGCCTGATCTGCTGGGCGCAGCGCGACGTCAAGAAGCTCGTCGCCTACTCGTCTGTCTCGCACCTGGGCTTCTGCGTCCTGGGTCTGTGCGCGCTCAACATGGTCGGCGTCGGCGGCTCGGTGATGTACATGATCAATCACGGGCTCTCGACCGGCGCGCTCTTCCTGTGCATCGGCATGATCTACGAGCGCTACCACACGCGCAACATGGACGAGCTGGGCGGGCTGGCGCGGCGCATGCCCGTCTGGGCCTTCTTCATGGTCTTCTTCACGATGGCGTCCGTCGGGCTGCCCGGGCTCAACGGATTCGTCTCCGAGTTCATGACCATGATGGGCGCCTTCCAGGCGGGCGCGTTCTGGGAGGGCTCGCTGGGCGGCACCCCGGGCATCCTCGGCCCGACGTTCGGCATCGTTGCCGCCACGGGCGTCGTCGTCGCGGCGATCTACCTGCTCTACATGGTCGGTCGCGTCGTCTTTGGCCCGCTGCGCGAGCCGGACGACCATTCCGACAGCGAGCACTCGCTCCCGACCGACCTGAACCTGCGAGAGATCGGCGTGCTCACGCCGCTGGCCGTGCTGTGCGTGGTGCTTGGGCTCTACCCGGCGCCGATCCTTCACTCGCTGGAGGATCCGATACAGAACACGATCCAGTACGCCCAGGGCAACATGCACAACGCGATCACGCCCGACGTGCCGGCGGAGTTCCAGCACGCGCCTCAGACCATCTCGCTCGTCGAGCAATTGCCCGACAGCCCCAATGACGCGCAGCAGGGGGGTGGCTCGTGAACGAGATGCTCCCCATGGCTGAGAAGCTCACGCAGCTGCACCCCGAGATCGCGCTGTTCATCACGACCTGCGTGGTGATGGTGCTCGGGCTGATGCAGCGAGCCTTGTTCCGCACCAGCTGTGCGCTCATCTCGGGCGTGGGCCTGGCCATCGCGGCGTGGCTCTCGCTGGAGTCCCCGCGAGTCGAGGGCGCGATCTTCCCTGGGATACTCCCGTACACCAAGACGCTCATCGCCCTGGTCGCCCTGCTCCTGCTGCCCGTCTTCGCGGGACTCATGGACCGTGATCTCGACGCCTCGGCACAAAAGACCGGGCGGTTCGACGCCCTCCGTGCGGTGCGTGGCGAGTTCTACGCCTTCTTCCTGTTCTCAGTCACTGGCGTGATGCTCTGCGCCAGCGCCGACGACATGATCTGGCTCTTCCTGGCCCTCGAGCTGACGTCGCTGCCGACGTACGTGATGGTCGCCGCGAGCTCGAAGCGGATGCGTGCCCAGGAGGCGGGTGTGAAGTACTTCTTCCTCGGGGCCTTTGGCGCGGCGATGTTCCTCTATGGATTCGCGCTGCTCTACGGCGCCACGGGAACGACGGAGCTCGCCGGCATCACGTCATCCATCCGTGCCAACGGAGGCGATCTCGGCGCCATCGGCAACGCCGGCATGCTCCTGGCGATCGTGGGCATCAGCTTCAAGATCGCCGCCGTGCCCATGCACGCCTACGCCGCCGACGTCTACCAGGGTGCAGCGTCGCCCGTCTCCGCGTATCTGGCGTTCGCTCCAAAGGCCGCGGGATTCATCTCCCTGATGACACTCATCGGCGCAGTCGGCTGGGACACCGGCACGACGTCGGAGACTATCCGCCTGGCCCTCTGGGTCATGGCCGTGCTCACCATGGTCGTCGGCAACGTGCTGGCGTTGCTGCAGACGAGCGTGAAGCGCATCCTCGCCTATTCGTCCATCGCGCACTCGGGCTACATGCTCGTGGGGCTCATCGTCGGGCCGGGCATCCTCGGGCAGACCGCCACGAACGGACTGGCGGCCATGCTCTTCTATCTGGCTGTCTACGGCGTATCGAGCGTCGGCACCTTCGCCGTGATCGCCTGCCTCCAGAAGGATGCCGGCTCGGGCGAGGTCGTGGAGGCGGAGTCGATCGACGACCTCAAGGGCCTCTGCGCCACGCATCCCGTGCTGGGGTGGTCGTTCGTCGTCTGCGTGCTCTCGCTGCTGGGCTTCCCACCCTTGCTTGGCTTCTTCGGCAAGCTGGCGTTGTTCGGCGCCGCGATCCACGCTGGCGAGATCATGCTCGTCGTGATCCTGGGCCTCAACAGCGCTGTGGCGGCGTGGTACTACCTCCGCATGGCGGCCGCGGCACTGATCGACACACGCCCATCCACGATGTACGCCCCGTCGTACAACAGGATCGGCTGGAGGGCCGGGGCGGCGTTCGTCTCGGCACTCTGCGCCATCGTCCTCGTGTTCTTTATCACGCCGCTACAGAGCGGGAGCGACGAGGCCACGCGTGAGAACGTGACCCTCGCCAGCGATGAGCCAGCGAACGCACCGCTGTCGATGCGCGATTGAAATTTTCGTGTTCCGGGTGGCTTGCTCTTGACACGAGGTCGTGCGTGCGCATAATCCCTCCACGATTCAGTGACGGAGTTCTCGATATGCGCTACCCACACCACATATTCCGTAATCGTCTCGACGCGCACACGGTGCGCCTCGAGAGCGCCGGCGAGTTCGTCTGAGAAGGACGATCTCGAGGCTGTCTGTCTCACATCTGATCGTTCCTAGCGTCGGCGTCTCATCGCTCGATGTCGCTGTCGCGCAACCATAAGGAGGCCCGCCATGGGTGCCGACCTCACCGTCGTCTGCTGCGCCGCACCGGAAGACCTCCGTGCCGGCCAGTACGTAACCGTCGTGAACGAGAAATTCGAGTTCTACCCGTGGCGTGCGGCCTCAGAATGCGACACGCCCCCGACACGCACGATCCTCGTGGACTCGTATCCCAACGACCCCGTCGTGCCGATGAGGATCGAGTCGGTCTGCCTGCCCTTCGTGCACGCACGCTCGATCACAGGCAAGCCCCTGCTGCTTGACATCCGATTCAAGCAGCTCGTGCTCGTCGACGATGCGTTCGCCAGGGGCTTCGCCAAGGCAGTGCGCTCGTATCGCAAGCGACGTAAGAACGAGTCGAGGTCAGATTCCTCCGCACACGAGAAGAAGACCTCGAAGAAGCACTAAAAAAGCGGGCATCGGGAGGCCGGTGCCCGCTGTTTATGTAAGAGTATTCGGGAAGGGCTACGCCGCCGCGGCCTGCTGGGGCTTCCCCTTGGCGCCGCCCTGAGCCGATGCGCTGTCGGCCGATTCCTTGAGGCCCTTCACGCCGCCACCCTGCTGGTACACCATGCCGAAGATAGCGGCGGACCCGACGATTACGGGGATGACGAGCGGGTTCTCGATCAGTTCGCTCTGGAGACCGCCGCGCCACGCCTCAAGTTGCAGAAGCAACCCCAGCATGCCGAACACAGTCAGGCTCGCGCCTCCGATCGCCGTGAACGCGACGATGACGATCTTGAACGTGATGAAGGCCAGCATGCCGAGCAGCAGCAGCCCGATCATCGCACCGATGTAGTGCTGGGTGGGGTCCTGCCCGATCGCGGACCAGAGGTTCGAGCCACAGAACGCTCCCGCAAGACCCGCGAAGAGCGCAACAGTGAAACGCATGACGGGCCAGGCGATGACACCGAAGAGGCACGCGCCCGCGATGGCCGTCACCGCTGTCGTGATGCCGATGCTGTCACCGACCACGTGACCGATCGCGGCGCCGCACATCAGAGCCAGCACCATGATCACGCCCTTGTGCCAGCGGTACCCGTTGAGCACGCACATCAATCCGAGCAGCAGGAAGATCACACTCCAGACGACGCCGAGGTTGTCCAGGGCGGGCATGAGGTCGGCGGGGCGTGTCAGCAGATCCCACTTGCTGTCGACGATTGTCTCGATCAGCAGCATGGGGCTCGATGTCTCGGCGACCGACGCGCTGTCCTGTGCGAGGAACGTGAACATGGCGACTCCGAATCTTCGTGTGTCGTGATCCCACCGGTCGGGACGCACACGACGACCCGAACGCTATGCATCATCGGCACGAGGCTTCGGAGACGTCCACTGGAGCAGCACACCGGCCACGCTCACCGTCACCCAGATCACCAACCACGACAGGGGGGACCATTGCGACGTGGTGCTCACCTCCACCCCGATCAGGCGGATTAGCCACACCAGCGCGGGCAGCCAGATCGCTGCGCCCACGAACGCCGTCGCCACGGCCGACACGCGCCCGGGAAATGCGAACCCCAGAAGGAACCCGACCGCCGTGCCAACGAGCGTCATGCCAACGATCAACATCTGCTGGTCGCCCGGTAGCGCACCAAACCACGCCCGTGCGTCGTCGATCAGTGCCAGCACCATCGTGCGCACCTGCTCCGCGGCGCTGACTGCGGCTGTGGTGATCTCTCCGAGGATCGCCTCCGCAGTCTCGTCCGAGAGCAGATCGAGCGTGGTGTTGGACGCCGCCACGTCGCCCTGGCGTGCCCCCTCGAGTGTGTCCTGGAGCAGGAGGTCGGCCTGTGTGAGCGTGTCCGTCGTGATCTCCGGTGTCTGCAGCAGGTTCATCGCCGCGAGCGCCACCATCGGTGCCGCGATGCCACCGACGATGCCCAGCGTGGAGGCCATCGTGATGCGATACATCACCACGCCCATGATCGCCCCGAGCACCCCGCCCACGACCATGCCGATCGATGGGTCGATCTCGATGCCCGCGGTCGCGGGTCCGGTAAAGCCGATGGTGCCTCCGAGGATCGCGAACGCCAGCGCGTAGAGCGGTCGCACGAACCTGCGTCCCGCGCACCACATGATGAAGCCCGCGCCAATGGCCACGCCAGCCAGCACGTGCGCCGAGACGGGCACCTGCGAGAGGCTCTCGCCCGCCTGCGCCACCGTCTGCGACAGAGTTGTCAGATCGACGCTGTCCATCCTCGGACACGATCCTTCCTGTTGCTCGGCGCGGATCCTCCGCGTCCATCCCCGATGGGGTCCTGTTCCTTAGTGGCATTCTGGCGACGCCCGTTGCACAAACTCCCTATAAGAGTCTCGCAACCGGCATGGCGCAGCGACACCACCCTGCCGATAGAAGCAGACACTAGGATTTCTCCCATGCAAGAGCCATCCCCCAAATCCGGCAATGATCACCCAAACGATGGCGCGCTCTCGGACCTTCGACGTCGTATCGACGACGTCGACGCCCGCCTGATCGAGCTGCTCAACGAGCGTGCGCGTGTCGTGCAGGAGGTGGGCAGGGTCAAGCAGGGGACGGGGATCCCTATCTACGCGCCCCATCGCGAGGCGCAGGTCCTCAAGAAGGCGCTGGCGATCAACACGGGCCCGCTGCCCGAACGCACGATCGAGGGCATCTATCGGGAGCTCATGAGCGGCTCATTCGCGATCGAGCAGCCGCTGCGCATCGGCTACCTCGGCCCCGCCGGCTCGTTCTCGCACCAGGCCTCGCTGCTGCACTTCGGCTCGAGCGTCGAGTTCGACGACCTGCACACGATCGAGTCGGTCTTCACCGAGGTCGCGCGCGGGCATGTCGACTACGGGCTGGTTCCCATCGAGAACTCAACGATTGGCGGCATCGTCGAGACCCTCGACGCGTTCATCAAGTTCTCGGGCGACATCAACATCTACGCCGAGGTGCTCATCGCCGTCGAGCAGAACCTCCTGGCCAACTGCCCGCCCGATCAGATCAGGGTGATCTACTCGAAGCCCGAGGTCTTCCCCCAGTGCCGCCACTGGCTGGCGACCAACTTCCCGCAGGCGGAGCTTGTCCCCGTGGCGTCGACCTCTCAGGCGGTCAAGGACACGCACGCCCAGCACGAGCGGGACCCGTCGTCGGGTGTCGCCGCCATCGCCTCGTCGCTCGCCGGCGAGCTCTACGGCGTCAAGACGCTCTTCGAGAACATCGCCGACAAGATCAACAACATCACACGCTTCTTCGTGCTGGCGAATCAGGAGGCGCTGCCCACGGGAATCGACAAGACGTCGATGGTGTTCCAGACCACCGACACACCCGGCGCCCTGTCGCGCGTGCTCGTTGAGTTCGACATCGCGCAGGTCAACCTGACGCATATCGACAAGCGTCCCTCCGGGCGCGAGAACTGGCACTACACGTTCTTCATCGATGCCGAGGGACACAAGGACGACGATCGCATGCGGCGCGCCATACAAGGCGCCAGCGCGCACTGCGAGACACTCACAGTGCTGGGGAGCTATCCGAAGGCCGAGCGGATCCTCTGAGCCGGCTCAGGACCCGGCGTCGGGCGCGCCACCGCCACCGCCACCGAAGTCGATCTCGCCGTTGTGCTGCTCGTACGCGGCGATGGCGTTCTGCAGTGTCGCGGTCAGGCGCTTGGCCGCCGTCCAGTTCATGATAACACGCGATCCCACGGAGAAGACCATCGACGGCGGCGCGTTCTCGTTGCCCTGCATGGGCAGGTTGAACCCGAAGTCGAGCACGACCTCGTCGAGTGTCGTCGCCGATCGGATCGTGTTGGCGTAGGTGGTGGCCATCTTGGACTCATCGATGCGAAGCTGGACCTGCTGCTGCGTGGGGGCGTCTGCCATGGTGTGTGCTCTTCAATGGTTAAGGTTGCGCTCACGCAACCGATGCGGGTGTGCCCAATACCGGAGGTGGGACTCGAACCCACACGCCCTTGCGGGCAATGGATTTTGAATCCATCGCGTCTGCCAATTCCGCCACTCCGGCGACAATCGAACGGGGATTGTGACATGCCCGCCCGAATCGGTCCACCCGACGACGAACCCGCCTCCCAGACCTGCTAGTGTGACAGGCCCAAAGGGGTACCAAACCATGCATCCGACTCGCTCTCTCCTCGCTCTTGCCGCACTCACCCTCGCGTCGACACCAACAATCGACGCGCAGACCATCACACTGGACGGGATCCTCTCGGACTGGCCCGAGGGCGTGCACACCCTCGCCGACGCCAGCCACGTCTACGTCCGCGTCGACCTCGAGGACACAACGTCGCTCCAGTCATCGCAACGGGCCATCCACCTTCGCTTCGATCTCGACGGCGACGACACAACAGGCACGTCGTTCCCGCAGCCCCCGGACGAGGGCGTCGATCTGGAGATCGTCATCTCTCCTTCGTTCGGCAATTCGCGCCAGGATGATTTCGTGACCGCGCGCATCATCCCGCACTCATCGGACGTCAGCGGCGAAGTGTCGATCCCCATCGTCGATCTGCTCTGGGCACCAACCCACGCCAGCGACTCGTTCGAGATCCGCTTCGATCGTGCCGGCGAGCTCGGCCCGCTGATCCAATCCTCATCGAACGCCACGCTCCAGATCAGCGCGTTCGAGAGCGACTCTTCGCTCGCCTGGCAACGAGAGCCGGTCCCCTTCACGCTGCCTCCATACGAGAGCAGGGCTCCGTCCTCCGCCGCGATCCCCGAACGCCCCGAGAGCACGATACGTGTGGTCTCGTGGAACGTGCGATGGGGCAACCCGTACATGCATCCCGAGAGATTCGATCGGGTGTTCCAGGCGCTCGATCCCGACGTTCTTCTCCTCCAGGAGTGGGACATGCGGGATTCCCCGCCCGACACACGTGCGCAGATCGTCGAGTGGTTCACGCAATCGCTGCCCGATGTCACCACCTGGGGCGCCGAGCGAGGCAACGCGGCGGGCGTGGTCATCGTCTCTCGATTCCCTATCGAGCGATTCTCACCGTACGACGTGCAGCCCATCACAGAGGGGCTGGAGCTCGCTCGTGACGATCGCACGGTCCGTTTCATCGGTGCGCGAATCAGGACACCCCAGGGAGACCTGCTGACCGGGAGCTTCCACCTGAAGTGCTGCGGCTCGCACAACGGGTACGAGGACCACCAGCGCCGAGCCGAGGCGCGCGGCATCAACGCCATCGTCGAGCAGGCAATCAACCAAGAAACTCCCACGGGTGTCTTCCTGGCGGGGGACATGAACCTCGTCGGTGGCGCCGAGCCGCTGCTCGACCTGATCGATTCGCTCGATCTCGACGGCTCGCATCTGTCCGACACGCACACGCCTATCCTCGGGGACAACGTGCTCTCGACGTGGGCGGGCTTCGACACACGGTTCCCGCGCGGTCGTCTGGACTACGCCCTGTACTCCGATGCGACCATCGACGTCGTCAACTCGTTCATACTCGACGTCAGTGTGCTCTCGCCCCAGGTTCTTGACGCGCACGGGCTCGAGCCAGACGATCGGGACGCGTCCGATCACCTGCCGCTGGTCTTCGATCTGCTGATGCGTGGCGAGAGCACGGAGTAAGCGATGAGCACGTCACGGGTTCTGGTCGTTCTCTCGCTGCTTGTGATCCTCGGGCTCCCGTGGCTCTACCGACCGAAGTCCGCGAGCCATCCGGACAACGCGGAGCGTCTGGTCGTCATCACGCCGAACGTCGAGCACCTGCGCATCGAGTTCGCCCGTGGGTTCTCGGAGTGGCACGAGGCCACCTACGGCACGCCGGTCTTCGTCGATTTTCGCCAGCCGGGCGGGACCTCCGAGATCAGACGCCAGCTCATGGCGCAGTACGAGTCGGCGATACGACGTGGCGACATCGCTCCCGACGGCTCGTGCGAGGTGGGCACCATGCCCTACGACCTCCTGTTCAGCGGTGGCTCCTACGAGCACGACCAGATGCGTAGTGGCGTGACAGTCCCGATCGACGGACGCGACGTGAGCATCAGCATCTCGGTGCCCGCCTCGTTCTCGCAAGAGCAGCTCGACGCCTGGTTCGGCGAGAACGTGATCGGTTCCACGTATCTGTACGACCCCGAGAGGTACTGGATCAGCGCCGCGCTCTCCAGCTTCGGCATGCTCTACAACCGAGACCTACTCGACGAGCTTGGCGTCGAGGAGCCAACCACGTGGACCGACCTGGCCGACCCCAAGCTGACGGGCTGGCTCGGGCTCGCGGACCCTCGGATGTCGGGCTCGGTCTCCACGACATTCGAGTCCATTCTGAACAACCTCGGATGGGAGCTGGGATGGCGGACTCTCAGAGCGATGTGCGCCAACGCGCAGTACTTCGCGTCGTCCTCGAGCAAGACCCCACTCGACGTCAGCGCCGGCGAGAGCGCAGTGGGCCTCGCCATCGATTTCTATGGGCGATACCAGGAGCAGGCGGTCCGGGAATTCGAGGGTGATGGCACGCGTGCCCGCCTGGGGTATGTCGATCCCGCCGGGCAGGTGTACATCGACCCGGACCAGATCTCGATCCTGCGTGGTGGCCCGCACCCCGAGATGGCGCATCGCTTTATCGAGTACGTCCTGAGCGATCACGGGCAGGCGGTGTGGCAGCTGCCCGCCAAGGGCGAGGAGGCGTCGTGGGACGTTCTCGGGCCGCGCCGATTCGAGCTGCGCAAGCTGCCCACCCGCCGCTCGATGTACACGGACTACTTCGACCGTTTCATAGACAAGGTCAAGCCGTTCGAGATCGCCTCGGACGCCGAGCCGAGCGGATGGCGCTCCATGATCGCGCCGATGATGGGCGCCTTTGCCATCGACATCCACCACGACATGATCGTGGCGTGGGAGGCCATGCACCACGCGAGGCTCGGTGGCGTTGATGATGGGCTGCTCGACGAGATGGATGATCTGTTCTTTGCCATGCCCGAGCACGTCTTCCTCGACGATGACATGCGGCCGACCGGCCAGGAACTCCCCTTCACCGAGGAGAACTATCACGCTATCCGCAACGACTGGCGCAACCCGCGCAAGGCCGCCGAGCACAAGATCGCCTACACCGCGTTCTTCAGATCGAATTACAAGACGATCGTCGAGCGCCTCGAGAGCGAGGCACTCGCATCCCACTGATCAGACTCGGAACACCGACCCGAGCTTCTTGCCCAGCAGGATCGACACGCCAACCAGCGTGGCCGTCAGCAGCGCCATGCCCCACACGCCCATGCCCGAGGCGATGTGCACGCCGTCGCCAAGGCGCATCGAGAACATGTAGATCGCCTTCGTGATCGGATAGTGACGCTCCTGCTGCGCGAGCATCAGCGAGTCGCTCACCTCGAGCATCGCGAAGCTGAACGCCAGCAGGCCGCCGGCCAGCAGGTTGGGCAGGATCAGAGGCACGACCACACGGCGCACCGCCTGCACGGCGCCGCTCCCGAACGTGCGCGCCGCCTCCTCAAGCTCGTACGAGATCTGCTGCAGCCCCGCCACAGTCGCACGCACCACGTACGGCAATCGACGCACCGCGTACGCGACGATCAGCAGCGGGAACGGGTTCGGCTCCGAGCCCACGATGTCGATCAGCCCCTCGAGCGGGTCGCCCTTGCCGAACGGCCAGCGCAGGCTCATCGCGATGTACCCGAACGCCAGCACGAGCCCGGGCACCGCGAGGGGGAGCATCGACATCGAGTCGAGCAGCGTGCGCCCCCGCACCGTTGTGCGCACGATCAGATAACCGACAGCGATCCCGACGATGATGTCCAGCAGCGACGCCACGCCGGCCAGCATGATCGAGTTCTGGATCGAGCCGAACGCCAGCGGGTGCCCCAGCGCCTGCTCGAAGTTCGCGAGCGTCCACTGCGAGGGCAGCACCGATTGGTACCACGAGTTCGGCTCCGCCATCGCCATCAGAACCACGCCCGCGTGCGGCAGCAGCGCCAGCAGTGTCACCACTCCGAACGCCACGTTGGCGCCGATCGTCCCGCGCACTCCAAGCCTCGGGATCTCCGACGCACGGAACGCTCGCATCGACGACGCGTGCGCGTCACGCCCCAGCAGGAACTTGCCGATCAGGTACAGCACCACCGACGCGAACAGCAGCACCGCCGTCAACGCATACGGCTGCGTCGACGTGTCCATCTCCTTGATTCCCAGGAAGATCTGCACGGGCGTCGTCGTGTAGAAGTCGAACACCAGCGGCGTGCCCAGCTCAGTGAACGCCCAGATGAACACGATGGCGCCGCCCGCGAACAGACCCGGGCGAATCAGCGGCAGCGTGATAGCAAAAAATCTCCGCCACGACGACGCCCCCAGCGTCTGCGCCGCCTCGTCCATGGCGTGGTCGATGTTCGCCATCGCTGCTGTGGTGTTCAGGTACAGGATCGGATACAGGTGCAGCGCAAGGGCGACCGCCACACCCCAGAACCGTGCCGAACCCAGGATGTCCCAGTCGGTGTCGAACAGCGCGTTGAGCGCACCGCCTCGACCAAGGAGCGCACGCAGCCCTATCGCGCCAACAAAGGGTGGGAGAATCAGGGGCACCAGGATCGCCGCGTCCCAGAGCGTCTTGCCGGCGTACTTGGCGCGCGTCGAGATCAGCGCCAGCGGGATGCCGATCAGTGCGCACAGCGCGCTCGTCGCCAGAGCCAAACCGAAGGCATTGAACAGCCCCGCACGCGTCACCGGGTCGCGAAACACGAGCCAGATGGAGTCCATCGTGAAGCCCGTACCAGACGTGATATCGGTGGCAAAACCGCCCCTGACGGTCAGCCAGATCGGGTAGATCAGCAGCAGCGCGAAGATCACGAGCAGGCCCACGAGCATCGCATACTGGCTGGGATGGGCGCGTTGCTCGGACAGGGCGTGTCTCCTAAGAAAAGCGGCAGGCGCTCAGCTCGAACACCTGCCGCACATGCGCGACACAGCATATCTCAGCGAGCGAGGCTCAGCCAGACGGCTGGGGCATGCTCACACAACGCTTACAGAGCATCAGCAGCCCCATGCGGTAAGTAGAATGCCCAAATCGGCGCCATCAACATTGCCGTCTCCAGTGAGATCCTGCGGGCACCCGGAGCATGCTCCCCAGGCGAGCAGCAATAAGCCTAAGTCAGCACCATCGACACATCCATCCCCATTGAAATCAGCGGGATCACACGACCCGGTAAGATTGGCAAGAACATAATCGACATCATCCGAATCGATGTCCTTATCCAGGTCCGTATCAAGAGCGATGGTGTACTGAGCATCTCCAAAGACCGAGCCGAATGCCGAGACGACCAGCCCATAATCGGCACAGGTGACCGAGCAATCGCCGTTCCCGTCACCCGCAAGCCCAGACCCGGCTCCTGCATCGATCAAGCTTTGTAAAAAATCTACATCGGCCTGGTCGTTCTCCGGATTTGGCTTGCTCCAATCATCAAGAAAATCAAGGTCGGCGTCGTAGTCATCCGGCATGGTGCTCGTATTCACGAAGTTCTGTAGGAATGCCACATCTGAACACGAGAACCGACCATCGCCGTCGAGATCATAGGCGTCATCAGTAACAACCAGCGCATTCCCGTCCACAGCGATAGTGCCGCTCGCGTTGGTCGTGCTGCCAGAATAAGTAGCAGTAAACGTAACCTCGCCGGGCACACTCGTATCCTCTGTAACCGTTATTCCATCAGCAACATATGCGTCACCCCAGATGGTGATGGTCTTCTCAGACAGATTCTCACCTATAATTATAAATTGGGGCGGCTCGTCAGTAACTGTCAGGTCATTCTTCACGGTTACAAGGCCGGAATAGTTCGCCGTAACGTCACCATTGAACTCATATTCAACATCAAATCCAGCGGACGCGGAACCGTATCTGTTCTGATTGTATCCCTGAGTGATAGGAGGCGAGGGGCACACCGATTCAAGCCCCGATTCCGATTTCGTTTCAATCCGGTTCGGATTGTTCACCGTAGGATGCTGCTTTACCTCAGCAGACGCCTGAGACAGCTGCCCGCTTGTATCATGACCACAGGACACCGCTGCTGTGCCCGCCATCATCGAAATCGCCACATCTATTAATGCCGAGTCCATCGCGAAACAGGTTGTGATGCCTATGGCGGGATCGTTATGGAACGTGATGTTATTGTGCGTGGCCGTAGCGAACACAATTCCTGTGACACCCGTGATGTCATCATCACTATCAAACCAATACTCGAACTCGGTTTCGATCTCGCTGGATGTGCCAAAATTCACACAGGTGGCATCTGCCCCTGATGCCAACCCAACTGCCAGCCCTGCGATCGTCACCAGATGGAGTTTCCTGTTCATCTCCGCTTCCTTTCTTTTTGCGCGCTCCGGAAACGCCAGAGCACTCTTCGTTTTTCCACAAGTACATTTCACGTAGTATTACGCGTGGTTCCCACCAAGTGATATTATTACAATTATCTAACGTATTTTAAATTATACGAGCACCTGCAACCACATCCACTGCCTCGTCACTCCCCGAAAAGCACAGCCCTATACAACGCACTATCTTGGACCTATAATAAATGGATCTACACGTCCAATTCAAGCTCAAAATCTCGGCTTTGGCTTACCTTATTCTCATATTTTCTTTACAATCGGTCGTCATCATGTCGCCAGCAAGGACCCTCTCAAAAGGGGGGTAGCTGCGCACGCCCCGAATCCTCTGGGCGGGGGGGCGTGCCAGGCAATGGAGAAACCTCACGTGAAGAGCATCCACAAGACGTCTGAATGGACTCACATGTCTGCTTGCAACCATCCACGACGAGGATTCACTCTCGTCGAGCTGCTGGTGGTGATATCCATCATCGCGCTGCTGATGGGGCTCCTGCTGCCCGCGCTCCAGGGCGCCCGAGAGGCCGGCTACAACCTCGTCTGCAAGGCCAACCTCCGCTCGATCAGCCAGGCCCAGGCCGCGTTCATCTCCGAGAACAACGGCCTGCTCGCCGGGTCCCCCGGCACGACCTCGCGTCAGCTTCTCAACGACCAGCGCGCGCTGGCCGGCGACGCCGAAGAGGTCAACGGTCTCGCCACCCAACCCTGGGACTGGGCCTCGCCACTGATCTGGGAGTACATGGGAGACGCCCAGGTCGCCCCCATCAAGCGTGCCGAGAGATTGCTGCTCGCGACCGGAACGAAGGGTTACCAGGATCCGATCAGCCGGTCCACCGGCATCAACGGCGTCTGCGCATGCCCATCCAACACGGTCACCTCGGCACCGTTCTTGAACAACACCGCCTACCCGAATGGTGTGGGGGATTCTCCCGTCCAGCTCTCTCCGAGCTATGTGTCGTCGAGAGACCTTCTGTGGTGGGGCAAGCAGGGCGGGCGGAACTCGACAACACGCCCCGAGTGGGCCACCGATGGATTCTGGGGTACCGAGCATGCCGTTATGGAACAGCCCGGTTCCTGGAATCCTGCCGTTCCTGGCGGCAGAGGGTACCGACCCAGCATCAGCCGGATGGGGAGCCCATCTACAAAGGTCTTCGTCGCGGATGGCACACGCTACCAGCGTGGCGATCTGACATATCTCGATCACGACGTGTCATCGAACGCCCCTGTTGGTGGATCGTTCGCGGACCCCGGCCCGTGGGACAGCTACAACACGCGTGCGTTCGTATCCGGGAAAAACGCCTCCGGGCGACGCATGGGGGCCAACTCATTCCGCCACGGCACAAAGAGCAGCGGCGACAATGAATCCGAGAATGAGGCATTGCTGCGTGGAAACGCTGGGTTCTTCGATGGGCATGTCGAGGAGATGTCCCTGTTTGAAGCACGCAACCCGAAGTACTGGGTCGCGACGGGAACAGTCGTCAGCACCAACAGCTTGGACATCGTCTGGGCCCAGGAACTCAAGGCGCAACGACGCAGAACCATAACCGTGGAGTAAATCCCTACGAGCCAGTGCGCTCGTCTCACTGAACACGACACACGATTCTTACAAAACAGAGGAGAAAGAGAATCATGAACACCCGTTCCGCACTCACGCTGCTCGCGTGCGCCGGCATGTCCACGAGCGCCCTGGCGCAGGACTCGGTCGCCATCAGCCCGGGCCTCCCGGGCGACGCCACGTCGCCATGGGACGCCACCGAGCAGATCAACGACTTCATCGTCCAACTGACATCGTTCACCAGCTCGAAGGGCCACCTCTTCGGCATCGCGCCCGTGCTCAAGGCCTCCAAGACCGATCCGGCACAGTTCTCAAGTCTCATGAGCGCGCAGGCCGCCTCCGCAGACCAGATCAATCCCGCCAACTTCCTCGCTCCCTCCTACATGCGATGGAACGCGCCGGGCTTCGGTGTCAACGGCAACGCCGCACTCAACAGCCCCGGCACCCCGACCGCGCCTCCCGCCGGCGTCGCGCCCATACGCGTCGGAGTCGGTTTCTCGGAATTCGCAACCTCAGCCGCTGCTCAGTCGGTCGAGAGCATCATCGGCGGCATCATCGAGTATGACCCCGCCAACCCATCGACGCTCTACGTCCGGAAGGTTGTCGCCGCCACGAACGACGAAGACGGCACCGGTCCGGAGTCGTCGCTCGGATTCGGCACCGTGGACGCGTCGGGCTTCATCCAGCTCCGCGCCGACGAGGGATTCCCCGCGGTCACTGGTCTGGGCACCCACCCGATCCCTGCCGGAGTCAATATCAACGGACGTGTGGACATGATCGCCCGAGTCCCCGGCATCATCAACGTCATCGGGGACTTCGCCGGTCTGCCTGGCGGCACCGATGCTGGCGCGACCGTGGTGCCGACCGGGTACGACGCAACGACTCACAACACGCCCGGCTTGCTCCCACAGTCCGAGCGCGTCGCCGCCGGCGGCTCCGCTCGCCCGGTGATGCTCACCACGAACTTCGCTGGCAACTTCCGCAACGAGGCTGTGGCTGGCACGCTCACAGCCGGCTCGGGCGCCCACCGCAATGACGGTGTGGACACGAACGACCAGCGCGGCAGCGTGGCCTATTCCACCACGCGGGTCTTCACCGCCGGCCCAGGGGGCACCGCTGGCATGCTCACCAAACCCGGACCTGCCGGCCCCGACACCACTTCCATCTCCATCTGGGGCCTCGACGCCGGCGGCAACCCGACCGCCACCTTCACCGCTCCCATCGTCGACCCCCTGACAGACACCAGCGCGCTGGACGGCCCGTACCAGTTCGCCGACTTCGGCGTGACCGGGTTGACCGCGGAGTTCACGAACTACCAGTCCCAGGCCGCCTTCCGTGGCGGCAACAGCCAGGTCGCCATCGGTGAGGACAAGCTGGGCAACATCCTCATCGCCGGACCGGTCACGGTCACCGGCGCCGGCGCCGCAGACTCCGAGGGCGCCATCGCGGTCGCACGCTTCGACCCGACCAATCCCGCCGGCACCATCCAGTGGACTATGGCCGGCTGGAACAACGCCTTCCCGGCGTTCCCGCAGGTCAGCGCCGGCAAGGGCATCTACGATGCTGGCGGCGTTCGCATCGGTGAGTTCTGCACGCTCACGGAGGTGACCGGTGGCGCGCCGCAAGGGCCGTCCTTCGCCAACCCGATGTTCGACGCGGCGGGCAACTGCTGGTTCCTCGCGGCCGTCCAGCTCTTCAACGGCACTGGCGACGACGACTTCACGGGTGAGACCGACGACGAGTTCAACACAGCTCTTGTCCGCGCGATCTACGATCCGGTGGCCTTCAGCTTCGAGGTCGAGAAGATCTTCGACGTCGGCAACGTCTTCACGTCGCAGAACACCGGTCTGGATTATCAGCTCCGGTTCATCGGTATCGCCGACAATAACTCCATCAGCTCGGGCACCCAATTCTCGCACAACATGGTGCAGGGCGCTCTGGCTGACGGCCCCGCGGGGCTCGCCAACGGACTCGCTCAGGACGATCCGACCAACCTCGGTGGTCTGGTCATCTCCGCCGGCATCATCTACGACGCCAACAGCGACGGGAGCTTCGACGATCCGACCACCGTCCCCGGCTCGCAGGACCAGGAGTACAACGTGCTCCTGTACATCGGCTCGGGCGTCAACCCGCCCTGCCCCGCCGACTTCGACAACGATGGCGATGTCGACGGCGCCGATCTGGGCCTCTTCCTCGGCCTCTGGGGCCCGTGCCCGGCACCGTGCGCAGCCGACTTCGACAACGATGGCGATGTCGACGGCGCCGATCTGGGCCTCTTCCTCGGACAGTGGGGCCCGTGCTGAGACCTGATTCCGATCACGCCATGGCGTGATCACGAGACGCAGTTTCCCGCACACCGAGGCTTCACGGCCTCGGTGTGTCTTTGAGGGCATACAATCGATCGTCCAGCAGAGGGCGAGGCGTGTGTGGCCCGATCTCTGAGCATCCTCGTGATGCACGCATGGAGGATCTGTGATATGCGCAGTCACGCAACTGTCTGCACGGCGCTGGCTCTGGCGACGACCCTCGCCACGCACGCGCAGTGGGATCCCAACAACGGACAATGGGGCAAGGCCGACCCCACCGATCTGCGCGTTATGACGTGGAATGTCGAGGACAACATCCGCACAGACGAGAGCAAGATCGAGACAGCCAACGCCTGGACCGCCATCGCGCGCACCATCGCGGCCATGAAGCCCGACATACTCATCCTGCAGGAGTGCGGCGACAACGGGTTCGTCGGTGGCGTCGATTCCGTCGGCGATCTCACCACCGTCTGCGAGCTGCTGATCCACGGTGGCGCCGATCCATTCCTCGGAGGCACCGTCGGCGCCTACGTGCAGAAGTACGATGCATCCTTCGACCTGCCATACATCTTTGTCTCCGCCGACACCGACAGCTTCAATCGCAACGTCATCCTCAGCCGCTACCCGTTCTCGGATCTCAACGGTGACGCGCAGGCCCAGTTCCACGACATCAACATCCTCGCCGACGCCTACGCCCCCGGTGGGGACGGCGGCATCCGTGGCTTCATGGTCGCAGAGATCGATCTCGACGACGCCATCTGGGCGGGCGACGTTGTCGTTGGCAACTCGCACCTGAAGGCGGGCGGGAGTGGTTCCGATCTCGACGATCGCGAGGAGGCCGCGCAGAACATCGCGTACTTCATCGACTATCAGTACAACGGCGCCGGCACGGGCACCCCCGACCCGAACTTCAAGGTTCGCATCGGCAATCCCTCCGTCATCCTCAACAACGTCACCCCTTTCGTCTGGGGAGGCGACTGGAACGAGGACGAGGCCACGAACGGGCGCAAGGGGCCCGCTGAGTGGATGACTCTCGCCGAGTTCGCAGGCGGCACCGACGGCACCGATCGTGACACGACCGACGCCGTCTACGACAACGCGTCGGACCCCTTCACGGGCGACACCGACACGCGCGGCTCTGCGAAGCTCGATTATCTCGCCTGGCCGGACTCCGTGACCACATCACGAAACGAGTGGATCTTCAACACTGCCTCCATGTCGGCACAGCAGGTTCCGCCGGAGTTCCAGATCTCGGGCTGGACGCTCTACTCCGGCCGCGCCTCCGACCACCTAGCGGTGCTCGTCGATCTCGTGATGGCCCCGGCGTCTCCGCCGTGCCCCTCGGATCTCGATGGCTCGGGCACGGTCGATGGTGCCGATCTGGGGCTTCTGCTCGGCGCGTGGGCGACTCCCGGCCCGGGCGATCTCGACGGCTCGGGCAGTGTGGGCGGCGGCGATATTGGTATCCTGCTCGGCGACTGGGGACCATGCCCATAGCGCACCCGCATCCGAAGTAGCAACACACGCAGATCACGCATCAGGACCTGACGTTCCATGCCTCTTCCCTCGCTGCTCGACGAAGAAACAACCGCCTCCTCATCCTCCGGGCGCTCCCATGCCTCCGACATCTCATGGCACGACCGCATCATCGCCTCGCCCGCGGGCAGAGTCGGCTTTGGCATCGTCGTTGTCGGGCTCATTGGCTTCGCTATCTTTCGCCTCATCGGCGTAGCCAACTCCAACGCGCCCATATACCTCGACGTCCGCTACATGAATCCGGACACACAGGAGATGGCGTGGGGCAAGGTGGGACAGCGGATGCCCGCAGGATTCCACCCGGTCGAGTACTGCTTCCAGAACACCTGCGGGCCAGAAGGCGGAACGCCGGTCGTCCTGAACGCCTACCTGGGCAACCCCAACACGCCCACGACATGTCCCAAGTGCGGCGCGCCCGTCGTCTCGCACAACCCCCGCCCAGACGAGTATCTCACCGCCATCCCCGCGGACTGGAACAACTAACCGGTCACCGCCTCCATCAGCATCGCACCGAGCGAGTCGGCGACACGCAGCCCCTCAGCGGTCGGGCGCACACGCACCGTCTCGTTCTCTATCAATCCCCGATCCGTCGCGATCTCTATCGCACCGAGCACCCGTCGCTCGCACCCGATCGTTCGAGCCTCATCGAGCACCGCCTCTCGCGCGATCCCCTCCCCGACGCGCATCCCCAGCATCAGTCGCTCGCGCAGCGAGCGTGACGCGTCGGGCGGCTCGAGCACCGCAGCCTCTGAGAACCCCGTCTCTTCCACGCTCGCCATCCAGTCGCGCAGACTGCGGACGTTCGTCCAGCGCCAACCGCTGCTCCCATCACGCAGGTGACCCGACGCGCTCGGACCCACAGCAAGGCACGACTCACATCGCCAGTACCCCAGGTTGTGTGCGCACTCCGAGCCCCGACGCGCGAAGTTGGAGACCTCGTAGCGCTCGAATCCTGCTCCGTCGAGCATGTCGATCGACGCGTCGAGCATCGCCATCTCCGCGTCCTCACCAACGATCGCGCACTCGCCTCTGCGCACGCGTTGCGTCAACGGCGTGCCCTCCTCGTATGTCAGCGCGTAGCAGCTCACGTGGTCGATCCCGGGCGTCAGCCCCAGCACACGCTCAAGATCCCGACGCCACATCGTGATCGTCTGTCCCGGGATCGCGAAGATCAGGTCCACGTTCCGGCGCTCGATCCCGACGCGCTCGCACGCCTCGAGCGCCCGCTCCACGTTCGACGGCTCGTGGCTGCGCTCGAGGAATCTCAGGAGATCCGACTCGAAGCTCTGCGCCCCGATGCTGACCCTGCTCACCCCGCCTCCACGCAGCAGTCGCAGCAACGACTCATCGCTCGTGTCCGGGTTCGACTCGACCGTGAACTCTTCGAGCTCAGAAAGGTCGTAGCACGCGTGGATCGTGTCGAGGACTCGCTCCCACGACGAGGCGGGCAGCAGCGTCGGCGTGCCACCACCAACGAAGATCGTCCGCAGCCGACCAGCGCGAGAGGATTGCGACTCCAGCTCTCGGCACAGCGCGTCGGTGAAGCGACCATACGTCCGAGAATCCGACACGATGCTGTAGAAATCGCAGTAATGGCACTTGTGCGAGCAGAAGGGGATGTGCACGTACAACGACTCAGCCTCGCACTCGGTCGAGCCGATCGCCTCACTCGACGAGGGGCGTTGCCCGCCTGTCGTCACCCCGATACGCTGCACCTGTCCCACTCGAAGCACTCCGATGCCCACTCTGGCCCTCAACGTACACCAGGAGTCTCTCGCACGTGAAACTCGTCCTCTACAGATTCAAGGATGACGGTTCGGCCAGAACCTTCACCGCGAAGGGCGACACCATCGTGATCGGGAGGGATCCCAGCTGCGAGCTCCGAGTCCCTGGCACACAGGTCTCACGCCAGCACTGCAAGATCTCCATCGAGTCCGACGCTATCTACGTCCAGGATATGGGCTCCTCCAACGGCACCTATCGCAACGACACCAAGGTCACCGAGAGGGTTCTGCTCGAGCCCGGCGACAGGCTCTCCCTCGGTGAGATCGTCTTTACCGTCCAGATCGACGACGTGCCCGAGCACGTCGAGCCTCCTCTGCTCGAGTCCCCGGCGATCCTGGAAAAGCAGACTCGCCCCAGAGACGAGTCCTCCATGATGGATGCCCCCAAGGACAAGGACCCTGGCGAGTCCGATGGCGATCTCTCGGATCTGATCGCGTCCATGTCGGAGGATGGCTCGAGCGCGTTCGAGTTCGATATCGACGAGGACGAGCTCTGAGTCCGTCCGCTCAGGCGGCGGTCTCGGTCGACTCACCCTCACCCTGATCCATCGTCGGCGGCGCCGACTTCGTGGATGCCGACTTTGTCGGGATCCTGATGTTCGTGGCGCAGAAGCGGCATCGCACGGTCTTTCCGCGAGCGTGCACCGGGACCGCGAGCACGCGCTTGCATACTGCATTCGGACACATAATGCGGATAGAATCTGTAACCACTCGAACCTCCATCACTCGCTGCGCAACGGATCTATCGGCCCGAAACCGGACACCCTTGACCAGCCCAAGCGAACTCCGTCAGCCCCCAGAATCGGGAGATTCCGATGCGATCAGCCCACGAGCCACCAGCCGATAACGCGACAGCCATCGTCGGACTGCAGTGGGGCGACGAGGGCAAGGGCAAGCTCGTCGACATCGTCGCGGAGCACGCCGACGCGGTCGTCAGATACAACGGCGGCGCCAACGCGGGCCACTCCGTCGTCATCGACGGCACACGCCACGCCGTCCACCTCGTCCCCTCGGGCATCTTCCGACCAGGCTGTCTGGCCATCATCGCCAACGGCGTCGTGGTCGATCCCATCACCCTCCTGTCGGAGATCGACACGCTCCAGCAGGCGGGCATCGACACCTCGGGCCTGCGCCTCTCCTCGCGCGCCCACGTCGTGGCGCCCTACCACACGCTCGAGGACTCGGCACGCGAGACGAACCTCAAGCAGAAGCAGCAGGATCAGTCCATCGGCACCACGGGGCGCGGCATCGGACCCGCCTACGCCAACAAGGCGCTGCGCGCCGGAGCGATCCGTGTCGCGGACCTGCTCAGGCCCGATCATCTCCGCCACATCATCGAGGCGCAACTCGAGCGCAAGCGCCGCATCCTGGGCGACGACACACCCGACATCGCCGACGTCGTCGAGCGCCTCGTGCACGCTGGCGATCGACTCCGTCCCTCCATCTGCGATTCCACCTATCTGCTCCACGATCTGAGACAGCAGGGGGCCTCGCTCGTTTTCGAGGGCGCCAACGGCACGCTCCTGGACATCGACCACGGCGGCTTCCCGTACGTCACATCCTCGAACTGCTCCGTCCTGGGCATCGGGCCAGGCACGGGAATATCCGAGCGCTGCCTCGGGCGAGTCATCGGCATCGTCAAGGCGTACTCCACGCGGGTCGGCTCCGGGCCCATGCCCACCGAGCTCCACGACGACACGGGCCAGCGCATACGCGATCGCGGCAACGAGTACGGCACGACAACCGGGAGGCCACGACGCACAGGATGGCTCGATCTCGTCGCCGTCCGCTACGCGTCGACGATCAATCGCTGCACCGAGCTGGCCGTCACACTCCTCGATGTCCTCGCCGGGTTTGACGAGCTCAAGGTGTGCACCGAGTACACCGTCGACGGGCAGGCGACAGACAGATTCATCCCCGACTCGACGGATCTTGCGCGCGCCGAGCCCATCTACGAGCACTTCGAGGGCTTCGGCGATGACATCGACACCATGACCAGCTACGACGATCTGCCCATCGAGGCTCGCCAGTACATCGACCGCATCGAGTCGTTCGTGGGCGTGCCGGTGTCGATCGTCTCCGTGGGTCCGGACAGGCGACAGACACTCACTCGCACGAGCCCGCAGGTGGCGATGTCACCCTGATCGTCGCACCAGCGCCAGCCACTCAGCGTTGCCGGCCCTCTTGCCCTTGCCGCCAGCGATGGGCGACCGTGTGACACCCTCGACGAGAAAGCCCATCTCTCGGAGCTCCTCGACAACCCTATCGCACACACGCTGCGCAACATCCTCCGGCAACACGCCCTTGATGGCACGCGACTCGAACTCCTCTCGCGACGCCTCATAGTGCGGCTTGATCAGCGTGATGACGCACGCGTCGGGGTCGTCTCGCAACCAGCGCATCGCCGATGGCACCGCCTTGCGCTGGATCGTCCAGCCGATGTCGACCACCACAAGATCGCACTCGCCGTCGTCGCCGGGCTCTGCGTAGAGCGCGTTCTCCCGCTCACGAGTCCTGACCCGCTCATCGCGTCGTAGTGAGAAGTCGAGCACGTTGTACGCGGTGTCCACGCTCGTCACCACGCCTGCACCCGTACGGAGCAGACAGTCGGTGAAGCCACCCGTCGAGCAGCCCAGATCCGCGCATCTCGCGCCCTCGACATCGATGCCGAAGACCTCGAGCGCGTGCGCCAGCTTGAGCCCTCCGCGGCTCACGTACGGGCACGCGTCATCGACGCCCATCACGCGCGCGCGATCCCGACGATCGCGATGCCCAGCTCGTCGGCCAACTCGATGGTCTTGTCCCTCTCGACGATGATCACGTCGCCCTCGCCCACAGCGATACACCTGCCCCCACACTCGTGCATCGCTCGGATCGTGTCCTGTCCGATCGTCGGCACGTCCGAACGACGATCGTGATCGGGCCCCGACGTCTTCATCAGGGTCCAGGGGCGCTTGTGGCACAGCGCGCCCGCACGCTCGATCATCCGCGTCGTGCCCTCGACGGCCTCGACGGCGATCACATCACGCTCGCACACCGCGATGGACTGCCCGATACCGAGCTCGATCGACTTGTTCAGCAGCGACCATCCAAACTCGATGTCACCACGCTGCAGCGGGCCCGGCTGCGTGCGTGTCATCACGCCGCCTCTAGCCAGATGCTCCGGGATGTAACGTGTCGAGTCGATCAAATCTATCCCGCCTGAAGCCAGCTCCTGGGCTATCGCTCCCAGAATAGCCGGTGTTCTGTGGTCGTGACGCAATCGCTTGTACCACAAACGCAGCGTCCGTATGTCTGGAACGTACCGCACGAACCGCCACGGATCGTGCATCGTTGTCTTGCCCACGCGACCGATCATGACCGCCTCGTGGACATCCATCCGACGAAGCGCTCTGATCCACTGCCCCACACGAAACAGCCCGACCGCTCGGAACCGGTCGCACTCGTTCCGCAGCTCCGGATCGAACTGCCCGCTCAGCCCGACACAGCACACACGGCGCCCCGCCGCGCGCATCCCACGGGCCGTGTGCAGCGGGAGGGCACCCTGCCCCGCGATCAACCCAATCGGCTCGTCGCGGGGCGCATCAGTCGCCATCTGTCGTGCTCACTGGCAGGTACGGGTGGGCGTCCTCGAGCGTCGCCACATCCACACTCCCGTTGCTCTCGATGCTCTCGAGCGTCGTGATCGCTGACTCCGCGGAGTGGCAGATGTGCAGCAGCTCCAACGCCTGACGCTTCATGAATCGAGAATCGATCATGTGCTCGAGCATTCGCAGAAGGGGGTCGTAGTACCCCCGCTCCTCCGGATGGTACGGATCGGGCGGATCGACCAGCACCAGCGGCTTGTCGTGCTCGCCGAGCAGACGACCCACGAAGACCTCGAAGAACTCCTCCAGCGTCCCGATGCCGCCGGGCAGCACGACCAGCGCGTCTCCCCACGCCTCGAGCATCGCCTTGCGCTCGCGCATCGTCCGCACGACGATGTTCTCCGAGTTGTTCAGATCGAGTTGCTCCGCGTCGCGGAGACGTGTCGTGATGATGCCGACCGCGCGTCCACCGTTGTCGCGACACCCGCGCGACGCGGCACCCATCAGGCCGATCGCGCCACCGCCGTAGATCAGCGCCCGCCCGGTCCTCGCCAGCCCTGCGCCGAAGGCGTGCGCTACCTCTAGATACGCCTCGTCGACGTTCGGACTCGCAGCGCAGTACAGAGTCACGCTCTTGATGGGCTTCGAGCCGCTCATATCGCGCAGTGTACCAGACTGCATCGCCACACCCCTTGCAGTACCATCCCCCGCGTGAAGGTGACCTTCGAGGACATCCAGCAGGCCGCCGCTCGACTCGACGGCGCAGGGCTGCGCACCCCATGCATCCTCTCGGACACGCTGTCCGAGCTCACCGGCGCCCAGGTCTTCCTGAAGCTCGAGAACCTCCAGCGAACCGGCTCGTTCAAGGAGCGAGGCGCACGCAACGCGTTGCTCCAGCTCGATGAGGCGCAGCGTGCCACGGGTGTAGTCGCCGCGTCAGCCGGCAACCACGCGCTCGGGCTCGCGTTCCACGGGCGCTCGTTGGACGTACCCGTCACCGTCGTCATGCCGGCCAGCGCACCGCTGATCAAGCAGGCACGATGCCGACGACTCGGCGCCCGGGTGCTGACCATCGGCGAGACATTCCAGGACGCCTACGAGAAAGCCCAGCAGCTCGTCGACGAGGAGGGCCTCCACTACGTGCACGGGTACGACGCGCCGGAGATCATCGCCGGGCAGGGCACCATGGGGCTCGAGATCATCGACCAGCTCAAGCGCCGCTACGACGCGACGCCCGACATCCTCATCGTGCCCGTCGGTGGGGGAGGTCTGCTGGCCGGCCTGACCATCTGCATGCGTCACGCCATGCCCGACTCGCAGATCTTTGGTGTCGAGCCCGAGCGTGCGGCGACCTACCACGCAGCGCGCGAGCAGGGGCGGCCTGTCTTTGTGCCTGTCGGGCGCACCATCGCCGATGGACTCGCCACCCCCGACGTCGGCGCCAACGCCTTCGAGAACACGAGAGACAAGATCGCCGGCATGCTCCTGGTTGACGAGGCAGCGATCTCGATCGCCGTCCTGCGACTCCTCGAGTACGAGAAGCTCGTCGTCGAGGGCGCCGGCGCCGCCGGGCTGGCAGCCATCATCGCCGACCACGACGCCGGTCTCCTCTCGGGCACACTCCCCGAACTCGCTGGCAAGAACGTCGTGCTGCCGATCTGCGGCGGCAACATCGACCCCACGATTCTCCAACGCGTCATCGAACGCGGCCTGGCCATCGACGGTCGTCTCATGCGCTTCACGACCACGATCTCCGACAAGCCGGGCGGACTCAGGAAGCTCGCCGAGGCCATCTCCGACGCGGGCGCATCGGTTGTGGACATCCTTCACGATCGCGCGTTCGCGTCAGCAGACCTCTCCTCCGTCGACGTGCGCTGCATCGTCGAGACGAACTCTCAGGAGCACGCACGCCAGCTCGTCGAGCTGCTCACGCAGTCGGGATTCCACGTCAAGGTCGAACCCTCGGGCGTCCGCACGACACCACACTTCGTCGGCTAAGCCTCAACGACGGCGGCGCACACCTATCAACCCACCGACCACCAACGCGGAGATTGCGCCGGGCGATGGCACATACAGCACGCCGTTCTCCTCGGTCTCGTAATACACATCCTTGATGAGCACGTTTCCAGTCAACGAGGCCAGTTGGAACGCGATCATCCCGTTGCGGTTTATCCCCCATCTTCTGAAACGCACACCGATGTAGAACAGCCCATCCTCATCCGGACGCATCGTCGTGGCATAAAAACAATCCCGAGACGACTCGCACGAGAACGCTGTCAGCGCAGCGGATCGATCGAACGTCTGACCATCCAGACCGATCGCCGTTCCTTTCGTTACGGATTCCGCGAACTCCGAGACCGGCGATGACAGAACCTCATTCGTCTCCAACTGCCCACGAAGCGCCAGTCCCGAGGTATCAAGAACGCTCCCTGTGAAGAAGTTGAAGTCGTGCGTCCCGTTGTCATCGATATCGAACAACCCGCCGATCGGCGTGATGAGCCGATCGATATTCGCCCGATGGACAACCCCGCCTCTCGCGGCGGCGCTCACACACATCGACGCAGCCACAACCACGAGCGCCGACATACTCCTCGATGTCACCATCAGCCCTGACTCCTCCCGGTACGACGCCTGTGCGGGGCGTGCCACCTCCGATCCCCCATGTGCACGAGCATATACGACTTCTCACCCGGGATGGGTACACAAAAAATCCATATTTATCCGTCTCCTACCACTCCTATGTCCTCGTTCCACAGATCCGAATTCGAGCCTATGAACGCACGCATCATCGAGACGCACTCCTCGTTGTTTGCGATCACCAACTCCACACCCCGACTCCGCAACAACTCCTCGTCGCCCATGAATGTCTCATGCTCGCCTATGACAATTCTCGGGATCCGATGCAGCAGCAACGCGCCGCAACACATCACGCACGGGCTCAGCGTGGTCGCCATCACAAGGCTGTGCCAGTCGCGACGCCTCCCCGCGTTGCGCAGACAGACCGTCTCCGCGTGCGCGGTCGTGTCGCCACTCTGCACGCGCAGGTTGTGACCCGTCGCCACCACCTCTCCACCCGCGGTCCCCAGCGCGGCACCGATTGGTATCCCGCCTTCCGATGCCCCTCGACGCGCCGACTCGATCGCCGCGTCCAACAGAACCAACTCCCCCTCTGTCAGTGATGCCATAGCCGCCTCCTCGATTCAGCAACCGATGGCCTACAATAACCCCACATGACTCTTGCAGCCGAAACGATCACCCAACGCATTCGCAAGATGGCCACCCTCCTGCGAGAAATCTCCATCGCCAAGACGCCTCAGGAAGGGGCCTTCATCTACGGCCAGACCGAACGCCAGTTCTTTCCGACTGACGGGTTCATTTCCGCGTCCGTGCGGAACCTCGAACCAGGCCTGTACAAGATCACTCGTCAATACATCGACGGCGACTTGCCAGAGAAACCAACGGACACGTGGGCACAATGGGATGCGATGGCAACACACTCGAGCGGGTTCATCGCCGAGTGCATCGACAGCAAGCTTCCCCAGTACTTCAGCGACCTGGATATCAGTAACGATCCCGTCCTGGGTGATCGCCTCCAGCCCTTTCGTTCCTGTGCTGTTCTCCCGGTCTGGGACGATGGCGAGCCACTGAACTGGGCGTTCGTCTTCAAGCACGAGCCCAATGGTTTCTCGGAAGCCGAGCTCGAGCGACGTCTGCTCACCATCAACCTGCACGGGCGCGCCACGAAGAACCTGATCTCGTACAACCAGGTCCAGGAACTTAACGATCGCCTCAACACCCAGCTCGAGCGCGTCGCCATGATCCAGCGAGCCCTCCTGCCCGATCGGACACCCGCGATACCGAACTCGGAGATCGCCACCAGCTTCCTGCCCTCGGACGAGTCGGGCGGTGACTTCTTCGATTTCCTCGAGCTCCCCGATGGTCGCTGGGGTGTCTTCCTGGCAGACGTGTCGGGCCACGGCGCAGGCGCCGCGACGGTCGCCGCAATGCTCTACTCCATCCTCCACACCTACTCGGGCGACCCGTCCGACACCACCGCCGTCATGGCATACTGCAACAAGCACCTCTGTCGGAAGCGCATCGAGAACTGCTTCGCGACAGCTGTCTACGCCGTCCTCGATCCACACGCCCGAACACTCCAGCTGACCAACGCCGGGCATCTTCCGCCCAGGCGCAAGAACACCTCCATGGGCACGGTCTCAGCGATCGAGGGCGACTCGGGCATACCGCTGGGCATCATCGAAGACTTCCAGTACGACTCGTTCTCGGTCGAGCTCGACGCGGGCGAGAGCCTTGTCTTTTATACAGATGGCATCATCGAGGCGCGGAACAGCTCCGGCGAGTTCTACACCCATTCCCGACTCGATGAATCTCTCACGTGCTGCGATGGCAGCCCGACATGCACCGTCGACACGATCCACACATCGCTCTACGAGTTTACGAATTCCCGCTCACGAGACGACGACCAGACAATCATCGCGATCAAACTCAACGACGACGAGCCATGACCGCCAACGCCAACGAGTGGTACAGCGACGGTCTGCACTTCGAATGCACCTGCTGCGGCGAGTGCTGCACCGGCTCGACCGGATACGTCGCCGTCACCTCCGACGAGTGCGACACCATCGCGCGGAAGCTGGGCATCTCGAGCGATGAGTTCCTGGCGACATACACCCACACCATGAAGCACGGGCGCGAGGGCATCTCACTCAACGAGCACAAGACCGAGCACGGCTACGACTGCGTCTTCCTGGATCGCGACACGGAGCCGGGCAAGGCCCTGTGCGCCATCCACGACGCCCGACCGCAACAATGCCGGACCTGGCCCTTCTGGCCGGAGAACATCGCGTCCCCTCGTGCATGGCAGCGCACGTCACGCGCGTGCGAGGGCATCAACCAGGGGCGCCTCTACACCATCGACGAGATCCGTATCCAGCGCGATCAGACGCCACCATGAGCCAGGCACCCGCCAAGCTGTTCAAGGAGTGCTGGACGCACGCCGGAGACGAACGGGTCACGCGTGAGATCGACCTGATCCACGAGAGCGTCCGCGCGACCATCGAGTCGAACAAGCCGCTCTGCCAATCCTCGGGCCGGTGCTGCCACTTCAACACGTACGGTCACCGCCTCTACACGACCGCACTCGAGGCCGCGTACACACTCCGCTCACTGGGCAACAATCCGCTCCCGGTGCTGACCAACGCGAGACGCCACGACGCCTGCCCGTTCCTGCGCGACAACCTCTGCACCATCCACGAGCACCGCCCCGCGGGCTGTCGCATCTTCTTCTGCGATCCCAGCGCGACCGAGTGGACACAACACCTCTACGAGCACATCCACGTGGCGGTCAAAGAGCTGCATACTCGCTTTAGCATCCCGTACCTCTACATCGAGTGGCGATCACTCCTGGAGGTCTACGACATGCTCGGGCTTAGTGCAGGTTCAGCAGTCGCTCGAGATAGTGGATGTCCGCCCCGCCCTTGACGAAGGACGGGTTCTCCATCAGGCGCATGTGCAGCGGAATCGTGGTCTTGATCGGGCCTATCCGCAGCTCGCGCAGCGCCTGGTGCATCCTCGCAATCGCGTTCTCCCGACTCTCGCCATGCACCAGCAGCTTGGCGATCATCGAGTCGTAATGCGTCGGCACGCGATACCCCGCGTAGCAGTGCGAGTCGAATCGCACGCCCGGGCCGCCCGGCACGTCGAACGTCTCGATCAGGCCCGGCGAAGGGGCGAAGTTCCGGTCCGGGTCCTCGGCGTTGATGCGACACTCGATCGCGTGTCCACTCACCTTGATGTCGCGCTGCTTGAAGGGAAGCGGCTCGCCGGCCGAGACCTGGATCATCGTCCTGAGGATGTCCACGCCCGTGATCAGCTCGGTCACCGGATGCTCCACCTGCACGCGCGTGTTCACCTCGAGCAGGTAGAAGTTCTGCTTGTCGTCCATCAGGAACTCGACGGTTGCGGCCCCCGAGTATCCCGCCTTCTTGAGCAGCCTCGCCGCCGCCTTGCACACCTCGTCACGCTTCTTCGGATCCACGTGCGGCGCCGGCGCCTCCTCGATCAGCTTCTGGTGGCGACGCTGCGTCGAGCAGTCTCGCTCGTACAGATGGATCGCGTTGCCGTGCTGGTCGCCCAGGCACTGCACCTCGATGTGACGCGCCGACTCGAGGAACTTCTCGATGTACACGGCGCCGTTGCCAAAATTCGCCATCGCCTCCTGTCCGGCGGTGGCCAATCCCGTCCGCAGCATCTCCTCGTTTCTGGCGATCCGCATCCCCTTGCCGCCGCCACCAGCAGACGCCTTGATGATCACCGGGAACCCGATCTTGCGCGCCACCTCCATGGCCTCGTCCGGGTCCTCGATCGCACCATCCGAGCCGGGAAACACCGGCACCTTCGAGGCACGCGCCAGCTGCTTGCAAGACACCTTGTCGCCCAGCGCGCCCATCGCCTCGGGCGACGGGCCGATGAACGCCATGTTGCAGTCGCGACACACCTCCGCGAAGTGCGCGTTCTCGGCCAGGAAGCCGTACCCGGGATGGACGGCGTCGCACTCGGTGATCTCCGCCGCCGCGATGATCCGCGAGATGTCCAGGTAGCTCTGGTTCGCCGGCCCGGCGCCGATGCACACCGTCCGGTCGGCAAGACGAAGGTACGAGGCGTTCTCGTCCGCCTTCGAGTACACGCACGTCACCTCGATGCCCAGCTCCCGGCAGGCCCGAAGGATACGCAGCGCAATCTCGCCACGATTGGCTATCAGCACACGTCGAAACATGTCATCGATCTCCGGGTGCGCTCAGGACGGGCGGACCATGAACAACGCCTGGCCGAACTCCACGGCCTCCGAGTTCTTGACCAGCACCTTCTCGATGACGCCGCTGATCTCCGCCTTCACGTCGGAGAACACCTTCATCGCCTCGATGATGCACACAACGCTGTCCGGGCCGACGGAATCGCCGACTTTCACGAACGCGGGAGTGTCCGGGTCCGACGCCGAGTAGAACGTGCCGACCATGGGCGACTCGATCGCCACCAGCCCGTCGTCGCTCGCGTCGTCGGCGCCTCCGCCTTCCGGGGCGGGAGCCGGGGACGGGGGGGGGGCGGCAGCAGGGGGGGCCACCGCCACAACAGGCGCGGGCGCGCTCACCATCGCCGGCGACGCAACGGCCCGCTTCAGCGACACGACCTCCTCGCCGTCGCGGATGTCCAACTCGCTCAGCTCGTTGTCCTTCATGAGGTCCACGAGCTGCTTGAGACGTTTCATATCAATCATCGTGTGGCCCAGTCCTGATCCTTCGCCATCGACGAGAGCACCCGATGCCCGCTCGCGGTCACCAGCACGTCGTCCTCGATCCGCACCCCGCCCACGCCGGGCAGATACACGCCCGGCTCGATCGTCACGACCATGCCCTCCTCGAGCACGTCCTCCGACGTCGACGCCACGCGGGGCGCCTCGTGAATGTCGAGCCCGATCCCATGACCGAGCCCGTGTCCAAACTGCGGGCCAAAACCCGCGTCAGAGATGATACCGCGAGCTATCGCGTCTATCTCATCGCACCTCACACCCGCTCTGATCCCCCGGATCGCCTCCATCTGGGCCTCGAGCACGATCCCGTACACACGCTCCAGCTTCCGAGGCCACGAGCCCAGGCTCAGCGTCCGGGTCATGTCCGAGCGGTACCCGTCCACCGTCGCCCCCCAGTCAACGAGCAGGGGCTTGCCCTTCAGCAGACGCTTCGTCCCCGGCACGGCGTGCGGCAGCGAGCCGTTCGCGCCGGCCGCCACGATCACCGGGAACGAGACATCCTCGGATCCGAGTGTCTTCATGTGCCACTCGAGCGAGGCGCACACCTCGCGCTCGCGCATCCCCACCTTGAGCTCATCCAGCACCGCCTCGAAAGCCTCCTGCTGGATTCTGATCGCCTTGCGGATCGCGCGAATCTCCAGGTCATCCTTGATCACCCGAAGCCGACTCAGCAACCCGTCGGTATCTCGCAGCCGCTTCGCACCGATGCGACCGCAGAGATCCTGCTTCGTCGACACCCGCATGTGCTCACTCTGGATGCCGATGGCGTCACAGTCGAGTCCCCTCAGCACCTCCTCGAGCGCCTCGGGCATCGCTCCTTTGCGGATCACGACGCTCGCGCGCACCGGCAGCTTCTCGAGCTCCTCCTGGAACCGGAAGTCGCTGATGATCGTCAGCGCATCGTCCTGCACCAGCAGCACGCTCGCCTCGCCATGGAACCCTGTCAGATACCGGATGTCGGCTGGGTTCGTCACCAGCAGCGCGCCACACCCCGCGTTGTCGATCGCCTGACGCGCCTTTCTGACGCGTGCGCGACACGCCTGTGCCTGCGTCGACGCCTTTTTCGAAGCACCCTTCTTCGCACTCATCACTCTCTCGCTTCCATGCGTGAGGACGTGCTCAACGCAGCGCCAGCGGCTTGCTGAGCACCTCGCTCATCACGATCGCACGCTTCAGCGCCGACTTGTCACGCAGCCACAACGCGATGTGCTCGCCCGAGACACGATCCATCTCGGCCTGCGCTCGTTGTGCCTGGCGACGCTGTCGAGCCAGCGCCTCCTCCTTGCGATGACGACGCTGCGACTCCGTCAGCCCCTGGATCGATCCCGAATCGCTGGCCGGCGCAGGAGCAGGGGGTCTCTTCGTTGAACGCTGCTGACGCTGGAGCTCCCGCTGGCGACGCTGTCGCTGCTGATCGAGCCGACGCTGTTTCTCTCGTTGGCGCTCCAGCGCCGCCTGCTGTCTGGCCTTTTGCGCCTCATCGCGCCGACGCGCGATCTGCTCATCCATCGACGACGCGCTGGGCGCTGGTGTAGGCGCAACCGAGGGCTGCCCCGCGGTGGGGGCTCGCTTCTGCTGCATCTGGGCCTGCTTGGCCAACGCGCGTTGACGCGCCTGGTCACGCAACGCCGCCAGACGTGCCTGGCGGTCACGCTCCAGCGCCGCCATCTTCTGCGCCTCGCCTCCCTGCGGACGCTCATACTCGTCCGATTCCTCCTCGATGGGCTTGCCCGTGCGCAGCGCCTCGTACTTCATCGCCTCGCGACGCTTGTTGAGACGCTGGACCTCCTGCTTCTCCTTGACCTTCTGATAGATCTGGGAGATCGCCGGTCCGACTATGACCAGGATGATGATGACCGTCTGGATCCAGCTCATGGCGCCTCCATCCTATCGCCCCCGTCCTGCATCGGCATCAGCACCGCCCCCGCCGGAGTATCCACCCGCATCATCCCTATACCGTACACCTCACGCAGCGCATCCGGGCACATCACGTCGTCCGTGACGCCCTCACGCACCACGCGTCCACGTCCATCCATCAGCACCACGCGATCCGCCCAGCGCGTCACCATCGCAAGATCGTGCAGCACCACGCACACACCCACACCGCGCTCGCAACTCCGCCTGAGCTCCTCCATCGTCCCGATCGCGAAGCGCGGATCCATCGACGCGATCGGCTCATCCAGAATCACGTATCGCGCACCCTCCTCCTCACCCAGCTGCGCCATGGCGCGCGCGATCGACACGCGCTGCTGCTGGCCCACGCTCAGGCGGTCGGTCCGCGACTCCGCGAGGTCCACCAGCCCGAACCGGGCCAGCGTCCGCTCGACCGTTCCCACGTCGGCTCCCTCACCGAACCTCCCGATCCCAACCACCTCACGCACCGTCAGCGACAGCCCCTCGCTCACACGCTGGCCCGCGTACGCGATCATCCGCGCACGCGCATCTCCGCTAAGCATCCCGATCGCCTCACCCGCGAGCACGACCTCGCCATCCCACACCTCCATGACCCCCGCCATCACCCGGAGCAAGGTCGATTTCCCCGCGCCGTTCGGGCCCACGATCGCTGTCATCGCCCCATCGTCCACCCTGCACGACACACCACGCAGGACCTCGCGGCCACGCTTGTACCCCGTCGTCACCCCTCGCACCTCGAGCGTCATCGGATGCCCCCTCGCCACAGCAGCATCACGACGAACACCGGCCCACCGATCAACGACGTCAGCACGCCCAGGGGCATACGCCCCGTGCTCGTCGCGGCCATCCGGATACCCGAGTCACTCAGCAGCACAAGCGTCGCGCCAAACATCGACGCCAGCACGATCAGCTGGCGATGACGACCGCCCACGACCAATCTCGCGGCGTGCGGACAGATCAGCCCCACGAACCCCACCGGGCCCGCGAGCGCCACGGCGCATGATGTCAGCAATCCCGCCATCACGAACTGCATAAGACGCAGCCGCTCGAGGCGCAGCCCGGTCGTCTTCGCCTCGTCGTCGGGCAGCTGCGCCACGTCCATCGCGCGTCCCAGCCGCCACGCCATCACCACGCTCACACCGCTGACGACGATCAGCACGATCGACCACTCCATCGCGACATCATCGTGTAGCGATCCCAGCAGCCAGCGCATCGTCATCGCCAGGCTCTGGTTCGGCATCAGGTGCTGCACGAGCATCGACGCCGCGCCAAGCGTCAGCGACAGAATCACGCCCATTAGCAGAAGCCGCATCGGCTCGAGCAGGCCCCGACGCTGCGCCAGCACGTACACAACGAGCAGCGCACCGAAGGAACCGAGCAACGCCGAGACGATGGGGGGGCGCGACAGGCTTACCGCCTGCGCTCCCCACGAGCCGACAAGCATCGCCACCATCACACCGAACCCGGCCCCCGAGGTCAGCCCCAGGAGCGACGGTGCCGCCAGCGGGTTGCGCAGCAGGCTCTGAAGCAGCACGCCACTGACCGACAACGACACACCCACCACGATCGCGTGCGCGATACGAAAGGCTCTGATCTCGAGCTCCAGATCGGTCTCAGGCCAGCCGAATCCGCCCGCGTCCGCGAGCAGCCTCACCCCAATCGAGACGCCAACCAGCAGCAATCCCCACACCAAAATGGCACGTTCTCGGGCCCGCACGGACCCCAATCTACGTCAAACAGCCCTCTATGTCCGAAAACCAAGCAAAATGGCCTCCTATTCTTCCGAAGTTTGTGAACTCTCACCCCCGTCATCCGTCACAATCGGTGTGGAGGACATTACTTACCTGATTGGAGAGGGCACTACAGCGAGGCAACTCAGGCATCTACCATTCGCTGATTCGGTTTCGACCACCTCGTGGCGGGGTATCGTTCCAGACGTCCGCATCCCCAAACAGACGCTGACCAACGCCCTCGTATCGCCAAGACACGAACCATGAACCGCATCCTGCTGGCAACAATCTGCGGCATCATCCTCGGCGCCATCATCATCTCGATGGCATCGAGCGATCGGTTTGTCGGCGCAGACAGCCTCGCACGCTCCAGCACCACAAACCAGGAGCAGGCCAGGCGACCTCAGGATCTGCTCGCGCCCTTCCCCGAGTCCCGTCTCGACGTGACCTCCCAGGGAGCCTCACCCGTCAATCCTCTGGCCCCTCGATCGGGGCGCGATCGTGTCGGCACCACGCGCGGACGCGACCGATCCGGGTTCGAGTCCACGCAGGGCAGCAACATGCTCATCGATCGCGACGCGCTCAACGCCGAGCGTGCACGCGAGGCCATCATCGCGCGAGAAAGACGACACGACGAGCGAGAAGACGCGCGTCGTCGCGCCCAGCAGATCATGCAGGCCCGTCGCGAGCAGGCCATGCTCGAGAGGCAACGACGAAACAATCAAATGGCAGAGATCCGCGCACGCGCCAACGCGACACTCGCCTCCAGCGTCACCACCTCGCAGTCCTCCCTCAATCAGAACGGCGTCAGCGACGATGTCGCGAACGCTATCGAAGCGCTGGCGCAGTCGCTCTCCTCACAGGGACAGCTGCCCGCCGGCATCACGGCCCGAGGTGAGGACTCTTCCAGTCTCATCGACTCGCTCGTCGGAGCCATTAGCGCCGAGATGAACCAGGCGGGTGGCCCCAGAAGCCTCGCATCACTCCTGGACAGCCTCGGTTTCGGCGGCATCCTCGACAGCGCCGGCCTCTCCTCGCTCGACCTGATCACGATGGGGCAGCAGGGGCTCCCCGAGTTCCTCATCCCGGACGCACCACCCAAGACCGTCTGGGTCCCCGTCGAACGCTCGCGAAACTCCAGAATCCTCAGCACGACACGAACCAACGACCTCTACGTCGTCTTCGGCAGGCCATCGATGGTGACGGTCGTCGAGTCACCCCCGGACACAGGACTACAGCTCTCGGGCGGCTCGTTCGTCCAGGTCGATGGTGGCTCCAACGGACCAACAACGTTCAACCCCAACGACGAGCGCGCCTACGACTCGTTCCTGACCGTCGGCGGTGAGTCGCCGGCCTTCGCGGGCGACGACATCCCCGATTCCAACGACTGGGGCAACGCCATCTCCGCGACCTGGTTCGCCGTGCCTCCACAGCCCGGCGAGGTGAATCGGAGCCGATTCGGTGATGATCGGTCCTACGTGTGGATCGGGCGATTCACCGTCAAGGGCGATACCGGCGCCACTCCGGTCGTCAACGGACGCATCCGTGTCTCATCGCTCGACCTGCTCTCGGGCGAGACAGACTCGTTGTACCTGGGCATCGAGGCCGATCCGACCCTCTGGTCACCCGTCAACGAGCTGGCGCCCATCGAGCCGCGCCTGAAATCATTCCAAACAAGAACGGGGTTCGTGCGCTCTGGCGAGAACCTTACTCTCTCACTCGATCTCGACCTCCCATCCCCGCGTACCGGCGTCGAGGTCAGCCTCTCGTCCGACAACCCCCTCGTCTCACTTCCCGAGATCGTGAAGATCCCCTACGAGTCCATCGGACTCGACATCACCGTCACGACCGGATTCACGTTCGATCCCGTGGACGTGCTGCTCAGAGCCGAATCGGAGGGGGTGGTGTTCACCAAGCTCGTCCGCCTCGGCGGGCACGCGCGCGGCGACCTCTCCGAGGATGGCTATGTCGACGGCGCCGATCTCGGCCTGCTGCTCGGCGCCTGGGGCATGAGCGATCTGCCCATCGCCGATCTCAATGGCGACGGCACGGTCGATGGCGCGGACCTCGGCCTTTTGCTTGGCTACTGGCGAGCCCCCGAGCAGGTCGACGTGGAACTCGGCATCAACTCCCGATGGATCCCGGTCTCGGTCTCCACCACCTGCGCTCCGTCGCTCGAGAACGTGCGCACCGCAGACCTCTACCTGGGCTTCGACAGCGAGCCGGCCAACAAGCGCCTCATCATCGACTCGCCAGCCGACACGGGCCTGCGAGTCGAGGGTGGCACGTTCTACCAGGACGTCTACGACCCGAACTTCCCGGCGACCGGCAACATCCCGCCGCTCGAGGGCTTCCTCTATCTCAATCCGTGCCTCGCTTACGACAGCTATGTCTCGGTCGGCTCCTCCTCGCCGCTGTTCACACCGGGGCGCACCCCCGACCCCGATTGGGGAACGCAGCTCGAAGCGCAGTGGTTCCAGGTCAGCGAGGACGACATCATCCTCGAGCAGGACCCGATCAAGTTCGGCGACAACCGCTACTACATGCACATCGGGCGCATCTCGGCGTCGCTCGCGTCGACGTTCGTCGGTGGCACGATCTCGGTTATCGACGGCGCCACGACCCACGAGGTCGAGGTCGAGCACGCCAGCTCGATCTGGGGCGACTTCGACTTCGACAACGACGACCTCGTCGACTTCCAGGACGCCACCCTCCTCAAGGACGCGGTCGCCGCACAGTCGACCGACCTGGCGTTCGACCTCGATGGCGATGGCCTCGTGGATGGTGACGATCTCGTCCTGTTCCTGGTCGCGTTCCCGGAATACGAGTGACTACGAACGCCTGACGCCCACGGAGCACACGCACACGCCGAACGTCATCGGGTGCTGGCGCACGTCGCCAACCCCCGCTCGCTCCATGGCTCCACGTATCTCCTCGCGATCCAGGAAGGTCGAGACCGATCGGGGCAGATACCTGTACGCGCCAGACCGATCGCGCGCGATCAGTGTCGCGGTCACCGGCATCACGCGATGGCAGTACACCCTGTTCAGCCAGCGCAGCAGCGCGTTCCGCGGCTCGGAGAACTCTAGCACGACCAGGCGCCCGCCTGGAGCGAGCACGCGAGCGAACTCGCGCAGCGCCGTGTCGGAGTCTCCAACGTTGCGGATGCCGAACGCGATCGAGACGACATCGAAGCTGGCATCCTCGAACGGGAGCGCCATCGCGTCCGCCTCGATGTACTCGATCGGCTCGCGTGTCTTGCGCCGCGCGATCGCGAGCATCTCTGGCGTGAAGTCGCACCCGGTCACGCTCGACGCACCGGCGTGCGAGTACGCACGCGTCAGATCCCCTGTGCCGCACGCCACGTCCAGCACACGAGAACCCGGGTCCACATCGGACAGGGCCACCGCGCGCCTGCGCCAGGCCTGATCACGCCCGAACGAGTGGAGGCGATTGTTCAGGTCGTACGAGCCCGCGATCGCACCAAACATGCGTCGGACGCGTCGGGGCTTGTCCTCGCGTTCGTGCGGATCACCCGCGAGCTCCTCGCTCGTCCACGCGGGCTCGGTTGTGCCACTCGTCTCGGGCATCGAGTCGGATCATAGCTGCGCCGCGACGGTATAGTCGTGGTATTCCAGGAGGCTCCGATGCGCACACGACCCACGATGCTGCTGGCACTCACGTCGCTCCTGCTCGCACCGTCGGCTCTGACAGGCTGCTCCACCAACGCGGCCACCGGCAAGCGACAGCTCAACCTCTTGAGCAGATCGCAGGAGATCTCCATCGGCACGAACGCGATGTCGCAGCTCACGACGGGCTACGGCGGAGAGGTGCCCAGCGCCGGCGCCCGCGAGTACGTCAACGAGGTCGGCATGCGCCTCGTCGACCAGATCGAGCCCCAGTACCAGGATCTCCCCTGGGAGTTCACGTTTCTCAACACCGGCACCATCAACGCGTTCGCCCTCCCGGGCGGCAAGGTGTTCCTCACACGCGGGCTCGCCGAGCGCATGGAATCCGAGTCCGAGCTCGCCGGCGTCCTCGGGCACGAGATCGGGCACGTCACCGCACGCCACGCAAACGAGCAGATCACCAACCGGCTGCTCATCACGGGCGCCGCGATCGGAATCACGGTCGCCGCAGGCGAGAGTGACAACGACCTCGTCTCCGACGGCGTGCCGATACTGGTCGGCGCCTCCACGGGGCTCTTCCTGCTCAAGTTCTCACGCGACGACGAGCACGAGTCCGACAGGCTCGGCATGCGCTACATGACCCGCGCTGGCTACAACCCCACCGGCATGATCGGCGTCATGGAGACACTCAGGGACGCATCCGGGTCGCAAGGCTCGGAGATCCAGCAGTTCCTCTCCACGCACCCGCTGCCCTCCTCGCGCATCGAGCGGGCCCAGAACCGCATCCGCATCGATTACACCGACTACCTCGACGCCCGCATCGGCGAGAGCGACTACCAACGTCGCATGCTCACACCGCTCTCGAAGATCCCGCCGCCACCCGAGCCGGAACCAGCGCCCAGCGAGGGCTAGCTACCCGATGTGGTCAACGGGGGCGCGTCATCCCCGAACGCACGCGCCTGGTCCTCGATCCACCGGTGTGTCGCCCGCTCGTCGAACTCGTAGATGGGCGCACCACGCTCGACCACTGGCACCATCAACGGAAGGCCTGGGAGCAGCTCGCTCGCGAACACGCCACAGATGTCTCGCACCTCGCCGTCGTCTGTCTGCTGGCGATAGATCTGTGGCCTGACGAGCAGCCCCGCGAGTGCGCAGCCCGGGATGTCTGGAATCTCGACGCTCGTGTCCGCGCACCACGACGCCGGCGCGCCGGGCGCCAGCAGCGTGCCCGCCATGACGGCGCACGCGTCGCCCGCAAAGCCTCGCTCGACGAGAGCCGTCGCCCAGTAGGTCGGGTCGGGTGCGATCCACCCCGAGTGTCCCACATGGAACACTCTTCCCAGTGTGTGTGCGCGCGCAAGGGCGTGATGCGCCTCGTCCACGATGGTGAGTATCGAGCTCGGCAGCGGGTGTCCCGCCCAGCAGGCGTGGACATCGCCAGCGTGACTCCTGATGGAGACCTGCGCCCGCTCGAGCGCGAGCGGACGATCCGCAGGGATCACGCTGGGCAACTCGTCGAGTGCGTGCGTGATCGCCTGGAGGGCGATCAGGTGGGGGAGCGAGGACTTCCATCCAGAGCCCTCAGCGTCGTCTGGGAGGGCGACGGACGAGCGGGCCCAGTCGATCCAGCGTGCCAGGAGGGCGGACCATGCGATGGCGTCGATGGCCTGTGAGCGAGCGTCCGATATATTCGGGTTCTGTTCGTGCAATTGTCGGTCTGTATTGGCGAATAAAGCCTGTCAGGGACGAAGTTTCGAAAGAGTGGAACCCTCGGTGTGAGAGGGGTGTAGACTCTACACGGAGAAGGTGTATCCATGAACAGAGCCACCGAGCAGCGGATTATCGAGCAGGCCGCCAGCGGCGACAAGGCCGCCGCGGAGCGACTGATCAAGGCCCACCAGGGCTCGCTCTACGCGTACCTGCTGCGCATGTGTGGCCGCCCCGAGTTCGCGGAGGACATCTGCCAGGACGCGTTCGTCCGCGTCCTGTCGAATCTCGACCGCTTCGACCCGCGTTATCGCTTCTCGACGTGGCTGTTCACAATCGCCAAGCGTTTGTACATGAACGCGAACCAGAAG
>JBICIA010000034.1:0-67909 GCA_043101425.1 Phycisphaerales bacterium JB043 | reverse complement strand
GTGGCGACTCCGAAGATGCTCGAGGAAGAGGGCGTGGTCGTCGAGCAGACCGATCGCGGGGGCGACATCACCTACCACGGTCCGGGGCAGCTCGTGGTGTACCCGATCGTGGATCTCAACCGGCTGGGGCTCAACCTGCACTCGTACATGCGCTTTCTCGAAGCTGTCGTCATCGAGACCTGCGCGGTTTTTGGCGTCGAGGCCCATCGCGATCACTGCGCCACGGGCGTGTGGGTGGGTGGTGTGGATGGGAGCGAGTCCTGCGAGGGACGTGACGGTGGGGCGAAGATCGCTGCGATTGGCGTGCGGGTGCGCAAGTGGGTCACGATGCACGGTCTGGCGCTCAACGTGACCACGAATCTTGACCACTTCAAGCTGATCGTCCCGTGCGGACTCGTGGGGCGTCCGGTGACGTCGATGAAGGAGCAGCTTGGAGACGCCTGCCCGACGATGCAGAAGATCAAGGACGAGATGGTGCGCCAGTTCGCCAGGCGTGCGGTCTCTTGCATCGAATCGATGGTGCAGAGCCCGAGCTAGTCCGCGAGCACCATGGGCTCGTCGCCGATTGATTGCATGGGCACGGGCGCGTCGCTCTCTTCCAGGTCGGGTCTGACGCCCAGGTAGGGCAGGGCTCGCTCCATGATGCGCCGCGCGACAGGGCCCGAGACCCAGGAGCCGTAGTGCTGGCGTTTCGAGATGCGTTCCGGCCCGGGGTCGTCGATGACGACGATCACGACCAGGCGCGGCAGAACCCTGGGAGCCGCGGCGACGAAGCTTGACGCGTACTGCTGGAAGTACCCGGCGCCCTGTGTGAGCGCGATCTTTGAAGTCCCGGATTTTCCGAACATGGAGTATCGCGGGGCGCTGTCGAGGATCCCGGCCTGGCGGAGCCTGCGATCCATGTTGTCGACGACGCCTCGCATCGCCTCGCGCGCCAGCCTCGCCACCCAGATAGGCAGCACGCGATAGGCGGGCTCGTTGTTCACTCCACCTCGCGGCGTGGCGGTCAGTCGGAGTGTCGGGATGGTGCCGGCCAGCTGGCCCTCTCGCGCGAACGTGGAGAACGCCCTGAGCATCTGCACGGGTGTGACGGCGATCTCGTAGCCGAAGGAGACGCTCGTGCGCGTGTAGTCGGTCCAGTCCTGGGGTGACGTGACGAGCCCCGACGCTTCTCCGGCCAGCCCGATGCCGGTCGGGCGTCCGAAACCGAACTTCGAGATCGCATCGATGAACTGCTCGGTGCGCATGCGATCGGTCACCTGCACCATGCCGACATTCGAGGAGTGGACGAGCACCTCGTGCCACGTCAGCTCGTCGGCCTTGTGGACGTCCTCGACGCGCCTGCCGTAGGGCGTGCGCCACAGACCGCCGTGCGTGTCGATGACCTCCTGGGGCTGGGCGAGCCCGAGCTCGGTCACGCTCGACCACATGAACGGCTTGAGCGTGGAGCCTGGCTCGTAGGAGTCTTCGACGTTGCGGTTGCGAGCCAGGGAGGGATGGATATCCCTGTTGGGGTCGTCGCGGATGACCTTGAAGCGGACGCCCTGATCGATCAGGGCGCGCTTGGATGTGTCCCATTCCTGGGCGTGCGGGATGTCGCGGAGCAGGTCCGACATGGCGAGGATCTCGCCGGTGGAGGGGTCGGCGAGCATCGCGCGTCCGCCCGCGGCGTCGGCCTCGACCATGCCGCGCCAGAGCTCTTCCTGCACGATGGTCTGGAGTGCCAGATCTACAGAGAGGCGGATGCTCTCGCCCTTGCGAGGAGGATCGTAGGAGCCCACCTGGATCCACAGAGCTCGCCCCTTGTCGTCGTGGACGAATCGCATGGAGCCGTCCGAGGGTGTGAGCTGGTCGTCGAAGGCGTGCTCGGCGCCGAGGAGCCCGTCGTGATCGATGCCGACCTTGCCCAGCAGCGCGGAGAGGAACGCTGGGGAGGTGTCGCTGCGCACGGAGCGCCACTCAAGATGCACGCCCGGGATCTCGAGCGATCGGATGGCGTCGACGGAGGCGTCCGCGAGCACGCCGCCGACGGAGAGATAGCGGAGCGGTGATTCCCCCTGTGCGATGCGGCGCTCGTTGCGCGCCAGCGCCGGGACGATGCGCTCGCCAACTTGGCCCGGTGTGAGGCGCATGGCGTCCGCGAGTGCCACGATCGCGTCGTCGGGTGGTGAGGGGAAGCGTGATGGATCGATGAACACGCGTCGGCCCATGCGTGTGCCAGAGAGGATTCGTCCTCGTCGATCGAGGATGTCGCCACGCGGCGCGTCCTGCACACGCTCGATGCTGCGGTCGCTGAGGAACGCCTGCAGCTGCTCGGGCGGCGCCAGCTGCAGCTGCGAGACGCGTGCGATCACGGCACCGAACGCCAGCGTGACGGACGCCAGGGTGGCCACGCCCACCCATCGGAATCGTGAGTCGCTCACGGGAGCACCTCGTCGGTCTCGTCCACATCGACGAAGAGCGGTGTCAGCGGGGGCGGCGCCCACTCCATCTGGACATGGTTGAGTGGCAGGGTCTCGAGCATGGTCGCGATGTGCTCGGGGGTGGTGCGTCGCGCGATCTCCAGGCGGATCGCCATCACGCTCCGGTCGAGCTCTGCTCGTCGTCGCATGGAGTCTGTCATCTCCGATGCCGTGACGATGCGAGACTGTCGGAAGGAGAGCAGCTGCGCGGAGGTGGCGCCGATGGTCAGGATGAGCAGCGTACACTTGGCGCCGGTGGCACTGATCACGGGCGCTCGATGGAGTGGCATCGCCTAGTTGACCTCGGGGAGCTTGATCACCATCCCGACGCGCAGCGCGTGCGGAGAATCGAGGACGTCGTGGTTGAGCGCCAGCACGTCGTTCATGCGCTTAACGGTGCCCAGCTCGCGCTGGCAGATGACCGAGAGCACGTCGCCGGGCTTGACGGTGTAGGTCGAGGCACCCTTCGTGTTGTCGGCGTGTGTGGTGGTGCTCGGTGTCTGGCTCGCGACGGCGATGGCGTCCTGCCCCAGCTGGGTGAGACGCTCGCTCGATGTGCTCTTGAGGATGTCTGCCGACGGGATCAGCAGCGTCATGCCTGGGCGCACGACATCCAGGTTGGGGAGCCTCGACGCGTTGAACGCGGCGACCTTTTTGTAGAGGTTACCATCGCCCGTGGCGCGCTGGGTGAGTTTCCAGAGGGAGTCGCCCTTTTGGACCTCGATCGCGACGGCCTCGATGGGCTTCGAGGCGGATGGCTCGTCCGTGAGCTGCGCGGCGGGTTTGATCTGATTGAATTCCAGCCCGTGGCTGCGCGCGTACTCCTGGATGGACTCGAGCGTCGAGTGCCCCTGCTGGGCATCGAGCGCCGAGGCGAGTGCGTCGGATCCCGCCTGGGGCTCGGGATTGATGTCGGGCGTCTCCTGCGCCTCGGCGGCGAGGATGGCCATCTTCTGACGCTCGTCGGGGAGGGGCTTGCTCGGTGCCAGGAGCTTCTCCTCTCGCGAGGCGACGTCGTCGACCTCCTCGAGCTGGGCGAGTCGTGCGCCGGAGAAGTGGTCGGATATCAGCACACCCACCACGAGCACGAGCGCGAATCCCAGCACCAACGCCAGTTTGTGTTCTCGGGTCATTGTCTCGGCGTCCTTGCCGTTTGTGAGTCCGTTCTGCCCTCCGGGCGGTGCGTCCTGGCGTCGCCTCCGTGCGCCGCCGACGTTGCGGGTCAGTGCCTCGCGAGCTCGATCGCGCGCAGCTTCGCGGACCGCGCACGCGGGTTGCGGGCGATCTCCTCGTCCGTGGGGGTGATCGGCTTGCGTGTCAGGAGCGTCGCCTTGTCTCGATCCTTCATCGAGGCGAACGTCTTCTTGACGGGTCGATCTTCGAGCGAGTGGAAACTGATCACCGCGATCCTCGCGTTGGGGGCCAGCCACGACGGGTCGGCACGCTCGATGCTTCCAAGCATCGCCTCCAGGTGCCCCAGCTCGTCGTTGATCGCGATGCGGAGGGCCTGAAAGGTGCGCGTGGCAGGGTCTATGCGAGCGGACCGCCCCGAGGGTCCTATCGCGTCACGAACGATCCTGGCCAACTCGCCGCTCGTCCGTATCGGCGCAGAATCGCGGGTTTCGACAAGTTTTCGAGCGATCCTGCGCCACGCCCGGTCCTCGCCGTAGTCCCGGATAATCTGCCCCAGCTCGTCCTGGGTGCAGGTCGCTAGGAACTCGCTGGCGGGCATCCCCCGAGTGGGGTCGAGGCGCATGTCCAGGGGGCCGTCGTGACGGAAGCTCAGCCCGCGAGAGGGGTCGTCGACCTGGCTGGAGGCGAAGCCCAGATCCATGAGCACGATGTCCGCCGGCTTGTGGATGGACGCCAGCCTGCGCGGTGCCTCAACGTACGAGGCGTGGAAGGCGTGGAGCTCGATGTCGGGCACGCGTTCTCTCACGGTCTCAGACGCGTGCGCGAGATTCGACGGGTCCAGGTCCATCAGGACGACGGTGCCGCGGCTGCCTAACCGCTCGGCGATCGCGCCGGCGTGCCCGCCGAGTCCGGCCGTGGCGTCGAGGTACACCTGGCCCTCGCGTGGCTCGAGCACGTCGAGCACCTCGTCGAGGAGCACCGGGATGTGCGAGGGGGTGTCGATGCGAGCGATGATACCAGTGCGTGGAGGCACCTGACCGATACTCAGGCCATGCTTCGCACACCCCTCTTCCGGCGGATGGCTCTCGCTTCGTTCTCGTTGCTCGTGCTCGCGCTGGGCGCCTGCATGCCATCGAAGTTCGTGATCGATCTGGACCCCGAGGTCGGTCGGCTGTACGAGCAGACGCTCGTCACGGGCGACAACGCCTCGTCGTCGTCGATGAAAATCGCGCTGATCCGCGTCGACGGCTTCATCGCCAACACTCCCATGCCCGCGCCCTTTGGCATGGCGCCGAATCCGACGGATGAGCTCGTGCGACGCCTCGACATGGCCTCGACGGATCCGCTCGTGCGCGGGGTCGTGGTGGTTGTGAACTCTCCCGGCGGGACGATCACGGGCGCCGAGTCGATGTATGACGAGATCGTGCGATTCCGCGAGCGGACGGGCAAGCCCGTCGTGGTGAGCATGGGGGAGGTGGCGACATCCGGTGGCTACTACGTCGCGCTGGCAGGGGACCACGTCTATGCGCACCCCACCACGCTGACCGCGTCGATCGGCGTGCTGATGCAGATGTTCAACATCTCGGAGGGGCTCTCGATGATCGGTATCCGGGCGCGTTCGCTCACGTCGGGAGCGAACAAGGCCATGGCGTCACCGCTGGAGCCCGAGGTCGAGGCGCACTATCAGATCCTGCAGGGCATCACCGATGAGTTCTTCGAGCGTTTTCTTGATCGCGTGGTGGAGAGGCGGGCGTCGTTCGATCGTGATGCCCACCAATGGGCGATCGATGGGCGTGTGATGTCGGGTGCACGAGCGCACGAGATCGGTCTTGTCGACGATTTGGGGGGAGTGAGGGACGCGTTCGCCAGGGCGAAGGAGCTCTCCGAGCTCGATGTGGCGAGGCTGGTGCGGTACACGCCGGCCAGGCTGCGTTCGAGCGCGTCGCCGTTCGTGGGATCGGCCCAGGAGAGCGCGACGCCGCTGGTGCACGCGAGCAGCTCGATCGTCGGTGAGTCTGGTGGTCTGGGTGTGCTGGATCTGGCGCCCGGGTTTTATTACCTCTGGGTGCCGGGCGTGAACTGAGTCAGCCCGCCATGCGATCGAGCCCGTAGCTCTTGATCTTCTTGTAGAGGGTCGTGCGGTTGATCTGTAGATCGTCGGCGGTCTTCTGTCGGTTCCAGTCGTTGGCACGGAGCGCACGCAGCAGGATGTCTCGCTCGGGCTGGCGCAACGCGTCGGAGAGCGCGGTGGGCGTCCACGACGACATGTCACCGTCGTCGATCGTGCCCGCTGGTGGGAGGGACTTGGAGTTGGTCACGATGTCCGGCAGGTCCTCGAGCGTGATGGTGGCCTGGCGTGCCAGCACGACGGCGCGCTCGATGATGTTCGAGAGCTCGCGCACGTTGCCCGGGTAGCGGTAGCGCTCCAGCGCGCGCATCGCGTCCGGCGTGACGCCCGTGATGATGCGATCGAGCTTCGAGGAGTGTAGCGCCAGGAAGTGCTCGACAAGCAGGGGGACATCGCTCGGACGCTCGCGCAGCGGCGGCAGGTCGATCGTCACCACACTGATGCGGTAGTACAGGTCCTGGCGGAAGGAGCCGTCGGTGACGAGCGCGTCGAGCGGCTCGTTCGACGCGACGAGCACGCGCACGTCAACCTCGATAGGCTGGGTGGAGCCGACGCGCTCGAAGCAGCGCTCCTGGATGACGCGCAGCAGCTTGAGCTGCATCGCGGGCGAGGCGGAGTTGATCTCGTCGAGAAAGATCGTGCCGCCATCGGCCACCTCGAACTTGCCGCGCTTGTCGGCGTGGGCGCCGGTGAAGGCCCCCTTCGTGTGACCGAAGAGCTCGGACTCGAGCAGGGTTTCCGGGATCGAGCCGCACGCGAGCTCGACGAAGGGTCCGTCGCTGCGATCGGAGAGCTCGTGGATCGTGCGTGCGATGAGCGACTTGCCCGTGCCGCTCTCGCCGCTCATGAGAACCGTGGTGGGTGTGGGGGCGACCGCGCGAACCACGTCCATGATCCGATCGAGGTTGTGCTCGTGCCCGATGAAGCCGGGCACGCGAGTCGTCTCCTTGAGTCTCCTGCGCAGCGAGGCGTTCTCGGCCATGAGGACCTGGTGGCTCAGCGCTTTCTCGATGGCCATCACGAGCTCGTCGTCCACGACCGGCTTGGTCAGGTACTCGACGGCGCCGAGCTTGATGGCACGCACGGCGCTCTCGATCGAGCCGAAGCCTGTCAGCACGACCACGGCGCTCTCCTTGTGATCCTCTCTGATGTGCTCGAGCAGCTCGAGGCCCGACATGATGCCCATCTGCAGGTCGGTGAGGACGACATTGATAGGAGTCGCGGACTCGTCGTGAGCGCTGAGGATCTCGAGCGCCTCGTGGCCGCTCGACGCGACCGAGCACGTGTAGCCTCTCGCCTCGAGGAGCTGGCGGATCGAGGAGGAGACGATCGAGTCGTCGTCGACGATGAGCACGCGCGTAGCACCTTGGTTGCTCTGGTGCGCGGCGCTCATGGCGTGAACACCATTGGTGCGGGTATGCGGATGCTCAGGTGCGCGCCAGGTCGCTCCTGCGACCACGTCGGGCGATCCGGGAGACGTCGCTTGAGGGTCACCGTGCCGTTGTTCTGAGTGACGAGCTCTTTGATGAGGGCGAGCCCTATGCCGTCGCCGTGCACGCGGGTGGAGTACCCGAGCTTGAAGACATAGGGCTCGGCGCCGCGTCTGGGCCCGGGGCCGTCGTCGAGGACGTCCAGGCAGATGACGGGGTTCTTCGAGTCCTTGGTGGCCAGCTCCGCGATGACCTCGACGGTGCCGTTGAGCCCGATGGCCTCGAACGAGTTTCGGAGCGCGTTGACCAGGATCGTGTAGACGGGGCCGGCGGGCGTGAGCACCAGGCGGGGCGAGCACTCGACGTTGAGTCTGATCCCTCTGTCGTCGGCGACGGCGCGCATTGAATCGGCGGCGTGGAGCAGGGCCTCGACGAGCGGCTCTTCGGAGTTCTCCCAGATGGAATTGAGCGACGCGTTCGGCTGCATGGCGCGCTGCAGGAGAGTGCTCATGCGCAGCAGCCCATCGCGTGCAGAGTCGATCTGACGCATCATCGCGCGGGCCTCATCGTCGGCGGGGTCGTCCTCCTGCAGCCCCTGCGACGCCATGGAGAGGAAACGCATCGATCCGTCGACGAGCCCTCGCAGCTCGTGTGTCAGCGCGCCGAACCGGAGCGCGAAATCTTCCGACGCTCCCTCTGCGGCGCCGTGCGACGACGCAGCGGTGCGCGCAGCGGTATCGGTCGGCGTGTTGGGGATGGGGTCCGAGGGATCGGGCCTTCGGGGCTGCCTGGGGTGATGCTGTGTCACATCATCTGCATCGACGCCCGGGGTCCAGCGATCAAGCGCGTGTTGCACAAAGTCCACACCAATCAGCGTCTCGGACCACATGGGGTGTGTGCGTGAGGCAACACGTGCTTATCGGAGCTTGGGACGCCAGCGACGCCTGATCGGCGGGACGTGATGAGATGGCCATGCGCCAGGCGGCGACGAGCAACAGGATGAGCAGCACCCAGCGCACCACGTGAACGGGGAGGACGTGGGTGAGCCTGGCGCCCCACCAGCCCCCGAGAATCGCGCTAGGCGTCATGATCAGGGCGATGCGGAGCGCCTCCATGGCTGGGTGTCCGTGCTCGGGGAGCGTGGTGATCTTGATCGTTGCTCCGATCGAGGCGGTGATGCACATCGCTGTGGAGCTGACCGCGATGGCGTTGCGCAGCGGCACCTTACAGAGCGTCTGCGCAGCGGGGACGGCGAGCACACCGCCCCCGACACCCAGCAGTCCGGCTGCCGAGCCCATGATGAGGCCGACCAATCCACCGCGCGCTGGGGTGACGCGCTCGTGGTCGGGGTGCAGATCGGGATGCTTGCGGGTCGCCTTGAGGAAGAGCGTGCCCGCGACGTAGAGCAGAAAGAGTGCGAAGACCAGTCGCAGGAAGCGCCCATCGATCATGTTCGAGAGGAGCACGCCCGCGACGATCGAGACGAGCGCCGCTGGAAGGACGAGCTTGAGGAGGCGTGTGTGCGTGGCGCCGGCGCGCCAGTGGCGGATCGACGCGGGCACTGAGACGGCGACGTTGACCGCCATCGCCGAGGCCTGGTAGAGGTGCTGTGTCGAGGGGTCCCTGCTGCCAAAGATGATCGCCAGCGAGGGGATCATGATCACGCTGCCGCCGATGCCGAGCAGCCCGCCGAGCAGACCCGCGATGAGTCCGACGAGGATCTCGAGTAGCGTTGCGATGAGCGGGTCCTGCAGCGTCATCCTGACGTGATCGGTCAGTCGGGGGTGAGGTGTGCACACACGCCATACGACGCGTTGTGCGCGGTACAGTGCGCGCATGTCCGAGACGAAGATCGTGACTCTCACGCTTAACCCGGCCGTCGATCGTGTCTACGAGTCGTCGGAGTTCAGGGCCGGCGCCAACGCTCAGATCAGGCTCGTGGCGCACTACCCGGCCGGCAAGGGTGTTAATGTGTCCCGTGTGCTTGCCGAGCTGGCGATGCCCTCGATCGCCACGGGCTTCATCGGGCGGAGCGAGCTGGCGATGTTCGAGGAGCATCTCGAGGCGCGCGGTGAGGGTCGCACCATCTGCCAGTTTCTGAGCGTGCGTGCTCGCACGCGCGACAATATCACCATCGTGGACCCGCTCAACGAGACCGTCACGCATCTGCGAGACGTCGGGTTCACGGTCTCCGACGCGGACGTGGCGCGGATGCACTCGAAGGTCGGGATGCTGGCGCGTCGCGGGACGATCATGTCGTTCAGCGGCTCGCTGCCGCCCGGGCTCGACAAGCACGCCTACTCGCAGATGATCGATCGGTGCATAGAGAAGGGGGCGAGGGTGGTGGTCGACACGTCGGGCCAGGCGCTCGAGGCCGTCGCCGACAAACCGATCTGGCTGATGAAGCTCAACGAGTCGGAGCTGTCAGAGCTCGTCGGTCGGGAGCTCGGCTCGCCCGAGGAGTTCCATGAGGCGGCCCGCGGTCTCTCGGTGCTCGGGGGTGGGCCGTATGAGCATGTCATCGTGACTCGGAGGGCAGACGGGGCGCTCCTCTTTGGTGCCGACGATGCGATCTCGGGGATGGTGTCGGTCCATCCGGGGCGGATCCTGTCCACCGTGGGATGTGGCGACGCGCTGTTGGGCGGCGTGCTCGCGGAGATCACACGCTCGGGCGACTGGCACAAGGCGCTCCAGCACGGGCTGGCCACCGCGACCGCGAACGCGGTCAATCAGCAGGCGGGTCACGTCGAGGCCGAGGACATCGCCGAGTTCCTCTCGATGGCGTTCCTCGAGCGTCTCCCCTAACGCACCGATCGGATGTTGACTCGGAAGTCGAGTGTGGCGAAGGGTCCGATGAACATCGGGTCTTCCGAGGCGTCCGTCGAATCGTCGATGGAGATCGTGCCAGAGAACACGCCGTCGATCTGGATCGGATCACCGCCGATCGCGCTCTCGAGCTTCTGCACGTTGCGTCCGACGACCTCGATCTGGAATGTCTCTCCGATGGGCAGATCGGCGCTCTGGTCGATCACTTCTATGGTGAAGCCCACCTTGCCGCGCCCGCCGGTCGATTCGAGCACGCGCGCGGTCCAGTTGATCGGTCCGTTGATGTCGCGGCGCGACTGCTGCGCCCATCGTCGGATGGTGCGGAGGTACTCGTCGCGATCCGACGCGGAATCGAACGACATGCCGTCGGTGACGCGCTGGTACTCCCTCTGGAGCATGGCGTGCATGGCGACCGGTGCCGCGAACGGGTCGTCGGGGATCGGCGCCATCTGGCGCTCGGGCTCCTCTGGTGTCGTCTCCGGGCGCTGCGATGTGCTGGGTCGAGAGCCGGAGTTGTCGAGGCGTTGGCGCAGGCGCTCGTTGGTCGATTCCAGCGATTGGATCCGGCGCTGGGCCGAGGCGAGCTGGCGTTCCAGCTGCTCGATCTTCTCTCTGAGCTGCTCGTTCTCGTTGCGCAGCTGCGCGGGGCTCTGCTCCTGCTGGGCCAGAGTCGGTGTGGGCGATGTTGCTGCCAGCATCACGCTCACCAGCACGAGCGCGATTCGTCGAAGTCGGGTGTCCACGATGTGTGTCTCCAGTGGGTGCTCGTCGAAGAAAGCCAAAGAGAATGACACCTCGTTGTACCATAGTCGCGCCCCGGGTGTTCCATCGGGATCAAGAGACACGGACAGGAGAGCGCGAGACATGATCGTTCCGGGCACGGGGCCCACACACAGGACGCTCGAGGACTTGCTGCCGGCGGCGCTGCGTGCCCGCCTTGACGCGCTCGATCTGCGGTCGCTTAAGCGTTTCGCGGGCGTGCTCCCCGGTGAGCGTCACGCCAAGCGTAAGGGACGATCCGTCGAGTTCGCCGACTATCGCACGTACACGCCGGGTGACGATCTGCGCCACATTGATTGGAAGGTGTACGCTCGTCTCGACAGGCTGTTTCTGAAGCTCTTCATCGAGGAGGAGGACCTATCGCTGCACGTGGCGATCGACGAGTCGCTCTCGATGGACGCCGGCGATCCGTCCAAGCTCGCGTGGGCGCAGCGGCTGGCCATGTCTATGGCGTACGTTGGCCTGCACGCGCGCAATCGTGTCAGCCTCTCGCGGTTCGGGCGAGAGAGGGTCGAGGTGCTGGCGGAGTGCCGGGGCATGACGTCCGTCGAGCGCGTGTCGTCGTTCCTGCTCGAGGCCAAGGGCGACGAGGGCGCCGGGCGTGTGCAGCACTCCCAGCCTATCGATCAGTCGCTGCGGACGATCGCCACGCTTCCGCGCGGAGGAGGCGTGCTCGTGATCGTCTCCGACATGCTCGCGCGCGAGGGGTTGGAGCGGGGGCTGCGTGCGGTCAGCGCGCGCCCGACGTTCGACACGGCCATCGTGCAGGTGCTCTCGCCGGGCGAGCTCGATCCGTCGATAGAGCGCACGCTCCTGATGGGCGACATGCGGTTCACCGACGCCGAGACCGGCGATGGCAAGGAGGTGACGGTGAACCCCGCGCTGATCAGGCGATACCGTGAGCGTCTCGATGCGCACTGTCTGTCGATCGAGCGGCTGTGCCACGGGCGGGACGCGTCGTATCTGCGCGCCTCGAGCGATACACCCATCGAGGACGTGGTGCTCGGCTTCTTCCGTCGTCGCGGGACCCTGCGCTGAGTGGTCTTAGGTGCTGGCGAGCAGCTCGGGGTCCATGCCCAGGTACTCGGCCATGTGGCGATCGTATGTCGCCTGATCCTCCTCGCGAGAGAAGTCCAATCGGAGCTCGTTGATGACCTTCGTGCCCTGGCTGATCCACTCGTGCCAGGTTTCGGCGGAGATGTTCGCGACGATCCACTCACCCGCGGGTCCGCGGAGAGGCGCACGCTCGAGCTGCGTGCCGGGGCGTCCGGTGCGAGCGCACGTGAAGGAGCCGTCGGGCGAGGGGCCTGCGTCCTGCTGCTCGACCTCGGGCACGTCAGCGCCCTGCGCCTCGAGCAGCTGGCGCATCGCGCCGGCGGGCAGCATGTCGCCTCGTTGCGTGGCGCTTGTGTACCCGCGTGAGGCGATCTCGATGGCGCGATCGGTCTGCCCGTCCTCGAGCAGGTGCTCGGACGCGAGCTGGTACGCCTTGCTCATCGCGGGGTTGAGCTCGAGACAGCGTACGAACGACTCGGCGGCGTCGGCGTGTCGCCCGTCCTGCGCGTACGCTCCGCCGAGGCTGAAGTGCGCCATGTCGTTCTCGGGGTCCGCCTGGCACATGTTCTCGAACTGCGCGATCCGCGATGCGATGTCCATCGAGTCCTCCGTTGGTGATCGTTGCACGACCAAGCGTATCCCACGCGGGCACCCGTGGCGAGTATCTCGTACCCTTGTGTCGTGAGCCGACACGACCCGAGCGTTCTGGAGACCACACTGGCGGGCATCGAGCTGCGCAACCCCGTGCTGCTGGCCGCCGGCACCGCGGGCTACGTCGACGAGATGTCCGACGTGCTGGATCTCTCGAGGATCGGTGGGCTTGTCACCAAGTCCATCACAGCCGAGGCGCGCGAGGGCAACGACACGTGGCGTGTCGTGCCGGTGCGGGGCGGGATGCTCAACGCCATCGGGCTCGCGAACCTGGGTGCGGAGGCGTTCGAGAAGAGGTTCACCCACTCGCTGGCCCCGATGCCCTGCGAGGTGATCGGCTCCATCGCAGGCTCCTCGATCGAGGACTATGTCGGTGTCGCGAGCATGTTCGAGCGGATGGGCGCCGTGCGTGCGGTCGAGGTGAACGTCTCGTGCCCCAACACGGAGGACGGGCGCACCTTCGGCGAGGATCCCTCCCTGCTGGCGGAGCTCATCGCGGGGCTCCACGAGGTTCTGCGATCGACGAGGCTGATCGTCAAGCTGCCGCCGATCACGAACGAGCGCGACCTGCTGCACGTGTCGCGCACGTGCGTTGACGCCGGTGTCGATGCCATCACGCTTGCGAACACAACTCCGGCCATGGCGATCGACGTGCACACACGCAAGGCGAGGCTCGCGAACGTCACGGGGGGGCTCTCGGGTCCATCGGTGCATCCGATCGTGGTGCGCCTCGTGCACCTGGTGTATCGGGGGCTGGCGCGCGACGCGGGGCTGCCCATCATTGGCCTCGGCGGTGTGAGCCGCTGGGAGGACGCGGCGGAGCTGATCCTCGCAGGCGCGTCGGTCGTCGGGATGGGCACCGCTCTGTTCGCGGACCCGCGCGCGCCGCTGAAGATCGTCAAGGGTCTGGAGTGGTGGGTGCGCGATCAGGGTGAGGAGACGATCGAGGCGCTCGTCGGAAGGCTCGAGAGCTGAGACGATGGACGAGGTGCTGCGCAGCTGGTTCGATGGGCTGGTCGACGAGGTCGTCGAGTCGCTCCCCGATCACGTCCACGAGATGATCGACGAGGTGCCGCTGATCGTCGAGGATCGTGCGTCCGTCGAGATGCTCCGGACGCTGGGATTGGAGACGGACGAGGGCCTGGCGGGGATGCACTCGGGGCAGATGCTCACGGAGCGCTCCGTCGAGGGGCCGCCGGTGCTGCCCACGCAGGTGTACCTGTTCCGTCTGGGCATTCTCGACCTGGTCGATGATCTCAACAACACCGACGCAATCCGTGAGCAGATCCGCGTCACGATCCTCCACGAGCTGGGGCACCACGTGGGGCTCGAAGAGGACGATCTGGACGGCCTGGGATACGCGTGAACACGTATAAATAGGCAGAACCGGCGGTGGCACGCCCCTAGAATGCAACCGGCATCGAGCCGATACCAAGAAGGCAGCGGGGATTACCACGCGGTCTCGCACGGTGACGGAGCAGTGACACATCGTTCCTCAAGACAACAGGAGTGTTCCACGTGGAACAAGCACGAACCATTCTGGCGTCCAGCGTACTCGCCCTGACCACGCTCTCGACACAGGCCCAGCTCGTGGCGTGGGTCGAGATGGAGGGGACCTACGTCGATCGCCCCGATCCGTACGGGTGGATCATGGGCCAGGAGGGGCCGACCCTGCTCGACGTGGTGCGCACGTTCGAGGACATAGCGTCGGATGCGTCGTACGACGCGCTGGTGCTGCGCTTCCGCAGCCCGATGCTGACCTCGACGCAGATCGAGGAGATCGGCGCGGCGCTGCAGCAGGTTCGTGAGTCGGGCAAGTCGATCTTCACATTCTCGGAGATCTACACCCCCGGCGAGATGCTGCTGGCCTCGCACGCCGACACCGTGATCATGCAGTCGGGCGGCGCGGTGAGCTTCCCGGGGATCTACATGGAGGAGATGTTCCTGGCCGAGACGCTGGAGTGGATCGGTATCGAGCCCTCGTACGTGCAGATCGGCGACTACAAGGGCGCCAAGGAGATGATGGACAACAGCCAGCCCTCGCCGGCGTGGGAGCAGAACATCTCGGGGCTGCTCGACTCGCTGTACGCGACGATGCGCACCAGCCTCAAGCGCGGCAGGCATCTGAGTGACCGTCAGCTCGACGACGCCATGGACATGGCGTTCTACATGAACGCCGAGAACGCCATCCGCAAGGGCATGATCGACGTCGAGCTCGATCGGATGGACCTGCACGCGTACCTGAAGGACACGATCGGCGAGGACATCGAGTACGACACGTCGATCGACTTCAACTCGTCGATGTCGATTGATTTCGCCAACCCGTTCGCGTTCCTGGCGATGCTCTCTGCCGAGCCCGACCACACGCCCAGACGCGACACCATCGCGGTGCTACACATCGATGGCGCGATCGTCGATGGCGAGTCCTCGCCCGGCTCGCTGTTCGGCGGCGCCAGTGTCGGCGCGCTGACGATACGCGAGTCGCTGCGCGATCTCGAGAGCGACGACAACGTCAAGGGCGTGATCGTTCGCATCAACTCGCCGGGCGGGAGCGCGATCGCGTCGGAGAACATCTGGCAGGGCGTGCGGCGCGTCGCGGAGCACAAGCCGGTGTGGGTCAGCGTCGGGAGCATGGCCGCCTCCGGCGGATACTACATCGCGGTCTCGGGCGAGAAGATCTACATGAACCCGTCGAGCATCATCGGGTCGATCGGTGTCGTCGGCGGGAAGCTGGCGATGGGCGACCTCTACGAGAAGCTGCACATCAACGTGGTGCCTCGCGCACGCGGGCCTCGCGCCTCGCTGATGAGCGGGCAGGACGCGTGGAACGAGGAGGAGGAGCGGTTCATCGCGGAGATGATGACCGAGACGTACGACCTCTTCGTCGAGCGGGTCGAGTCGGGTCGATCGGGGATCGACATCGACAAGACAGCCGAGGGACGCCTGTTCCTGAGCGATCGGGCTCTGGATCTGAGGATGGCCGACGAGGTCGGCGGGCTGTCGGTCGCGGTGGATGACATGGCTGAGGATCTGACGCTCGTCGATGGCGAGTACGACGTGATGCACTTCCCGGGCCCGGGAACGCTGGACGAGTTCCTCGACTCGATGCTGGGGTTTGGCGTGCGTGCCGATGCGAGAGCATCGGGCGATGCGCTCTCGCTTGCGATCGGCTCGCTGCGTCTGCTCGTGGGCGAGCGGGCGTGGCCATCGGTCTCGGCGTCGCTGGAGGGCGCGATGCAGATGCGGCGCGAGCCGGTGCTACTGATGATGCCCAGGGTGCTGATGTTCAAGTAATCGGGCTCGAGGGAGTCTCAAATGAAAACACCCCCGTCGCGATGACGGGGGTGTTGTTGTGTCGTGTGTTGTTGAAGCTTACTCGACGTCCTTGCCCTCGATCACATCGGTGATGGACGGTGCGTCGTGGGCCTTGAACTCGCCGGCCTTGAGGCGCTTGAAGTAGGTGTTGAACTCCCTCATGACCTGCGCCCCGAAGATGAGCATGATCGGGATGTTGGCCACGAGCATGACGCCCGTGCCGAGGGTCGTGAGGTTGTCGAGCTCGGTCTCGGTCTGGATGAAGCCGAGCGTGGAGACCATGATCAGCAGGCAGTAGACGACCTTGTAGCCGAGCACCGCGCCGTCGCCGAAGAGGAAGACCACGCCCTGCTCGCCGTAGTACGACCACGAGATCATGGTTGAGATAGCAAAGAGCCAGGAGGCGAGGAGGATCATCCACGTGCCGAAGCCAGGTATCGCGCGATCGAACGCGTGCGAGGTGAGCGCGGCGGAGAGGTAGTCCTTGTAGATGTCGTTCGAGACGAGAACAGGGGCTGTCTCGTTGACGACGGGATCCCAGACGACCGTGCCGTCGTCCTGCATGGCACCCATGACCTTGTTTCGATCGTCGTTGGTGTTGTCTTGGATGGCGCCGTATTCGGTCATGACGAAGATGGCGTCGTCCTCGCTCCATTCGATGCCGGTGGTGTCCATGGCGTCCTGGGTCTTCTCGGGCAGTGGTGTGCGACCGCCTATGAAGGTCTGGCTGCCGTCGTCGTTGGTTCTGTACGCGGGCGTGCCGAGAACCCACACGCTGTTGCCGTCGTCGTCGAGAGTCTGGACGAACGTGGGGGTGTTGTTCTCATCGAAGAACGCCTCGCCGCCGCGGTTCCAGGCGCCGGTGGAGAGGATGACCAGGGCGGTGATGGTGCAGACGACGATGGTGTCGATGAAGGGCTCGAGGCCCGCGACGACGGACTCGCGGATGGGCTCGTCGGTCTTGGCGGCGGAGTGGGCGATGGGGGATGAGCCCTGCCCGGCCTCCGAGGAGAACAGGGCACGCTTCATGCCCCAGAGGAACGCGTAGCCGGCGACGCCGCCCATGAACGCGTTCTCGGATTCGAGCGTGCCGAAGGCGCCCTTGAAGATGAGCCCGAACATGTCGGGGATCTTGTCGATGTTCATGAACAGAACGACCAGGGCGCTGAGGACATAGATGGCGCACATGAAGGGGACGAGCCGGCCTGCGACGGCGCCGATGCGCTTGATGCCGCCGATGATGACCGCCCCGACCACGACGGCGAGGATGACGCCCGTGAGCTGGGTCGGCAGCCCCATGGCGTGCTTGGAGACCTCGCCGACGTTCCAGGCCTGGAACATGTTGCCGCCGGTGATGGCGGAGATGAGGAGCGTCGCGACGAAGATGCCGCCGACGATCTTGCCGACACCCGGGAGCCCCATCTTCGCGAAGCCCTTGGAGGCGACGAACATCGGGCCGCCGTGGGGGTTGTCGGGGTCATCGGTGTTGCGGTACATCATGGAGAGGCCGACCTCGGTGGTCTTGAGGGCCATGCCGGCCAGGCCGATCATCCACATCCAGAAGACGGCACCCGGACCACCCAGCGCGATGGCGGTCGCGACACCGCCGATGTTGCCAAGCCCGACCGTGGCCGAGAGGGCGGCGGAGAGTGCCTGGAAGTGGTTGATGGCGCCGGGGTCGTCCTTGTCGTCGTACTTGCCTCGGGTGACGGCGACGCCGTGCGTGAGAGCCTTGTACTGGCAGAAGCCGCTCCAGAAGGTGAAGAGGATGCCGACGCCCATGACGGCGTAGAGCACGAAGTCGTGCCAGATGATGGAGTTGATCGCTCCGAGTGTGTCATTCATCCAGTCGACGAAGCCGTTGCCATTCATGTGGAGTCACCTCAGGGGATGTTGGATCGGATGGGAGATAATGGCTGGTACCGGAGGGATACGCAACGTGGGGTGAGATGATCCCCCCTCGTATTCGGGGTGTGTTTGGGCGTGCGTGGTGTGAATTGGGTGTCTAGCGTATAGCAGTCGGGCGAAGTGTCGATACATCGCCACTACGGCGATGTGTAGGTTCACGATGGAGATGTATGCCCTACTCGATGCTCGATAATGCGGTGCAGCGCAAGACGATCGGAGAGTTCGCGTTTCCGCTCGGTGTGTATCCGATCGAGGAGATGCAGCCCGCCGAGGGGTTCACGGTGCAGTTCGAGCCGTCCGATGGCGGCGAGGAGCCCGGCGAGCTGGAGGAGTGGCCCGATCGGTATGTGTACGAGATCGTGGTGACGGCGACGAGGCTCTCGATGCTGGCGCGAGCGCTGTGGTCGCTGATGCCGGGTCGTGTGTATCCGATTCTGGACGTGCTCGGCAACGACGCGTTCCGCGAGGTTGATCCATACATCGCCTATGACCCTGTGGGATTCGATCGGTTCATCGAGCTCGTGCGTCGTCACGGGGGGTGGCTGTTCGAGGACGGGCTGGTCGGGTTCGGGCTGATGAGCGATGAGCCGTTCCTCTATATCTACATCGATGAGCACAAGCGTCTGACGGTGCGAGCCGAGACAACCCTGCGCGAGCAGGTGGAGGAGACGCTGAAGGCGTTCGATCTGCAGGAGGTGGCGGAGACGCGGTGCGCCGATGGTGTGGGGCACGAGCACAGGAGCGTGCTGTTGTGCCCACCCGAGCGTCCGGAGCTGCTGACGCCCGACGAGCTGGTCGAGGAGTTCAGCGACGAGTGGGCGCTGCGTCTGAACATCGATCGGGAATCGAACGTCAACGACGCGGGGGAGGCGCTTGGCGTGACGTCGTGGCGCTGCGTGGTCCGCAAGCACGAGAGCGCCGAGTCTGGCCCCGTGTATGCGGAGGTGTACCTGACGGCGGGCTCGCTCGACGAGGCCGAGATGCTGGCGCTCGAGGCGACGGACGACGACACCCCTGAGGACGCTGACTGGCCACGGATGCTGGTTGTGCTGATGGAGCGGATGACGTCCGAGCAGTTGACGCACGCTCTGGGACGCTCGATCGAGGACGACGTGATGACGTCGCGCGTGCTCGATGTGCGCTGGATTAATCGCTGATCGAGGCGGACTTTGTGTAGGTCATGGTGACCTGGTTGCCGGTCTCGTTGTACTTGACCTCGGTCATGTACGCGCGCATGAGCATGACGCCACGTCCCGAGGGCTTCTCGAGGTTCTCGTCGAGCGTGGGGTCCGGGAGGTCGTCGGGATTGAATCCCGGGCCCTTGTCCTCGACATCGAGCTGGATGGAGGTCTCGTCGACTGACCAGGTGAACCGGACCGGGGTGTTGTCGGGGAGGTCTCGGTGCCCGTGTCGGAGTGCGTTGGTGAGCGCCTCCTCGATGACGAGCCGGAGCGCGAATTGGACGCCCTCGGAGTAGCCGTGGAGGTTGGCCTGACCGACAAGCTCCGAGGCGTGCCCCTCGATCTCCTTGATATCCGTGATGTGATACTCTCGCTGAGGCACGTCTGACGAGGTGGAGACCACTTGCGGCTTACGAGTTGAACGCCTGCATGGCGTCGTTGGAGGTCTCGTAGATGGAGAAGAGCTTGTTGAGTTTTGTGATGACGAAGACCTCGTAGATCTGGGGTCCGATGTCGGCCAGGTGGAGCTGCCCGCTCTGGGCGCGGATCTTGGTGTTGATTGTGATGAGGGTGCCCAGTGCCGCCGACGAGAGGTGCTCGACGTTCGTGAAGCTGATGAGCAGGCGCGGCTGGGCGGTGTTCTCGATGATCGAGGTGATCTCGTCGCCGATCTGCTGGATATTGGCCTCGTCGAGGATGTTGCGATCGACAAACTCGACAACGGTGATGGAGTTGTCGTCGCGTATGCGGAGTCGTGATTCAACTGGGGGCATTCCTGGGCTCCTGCGTGGGTACGTCCTGCGAGGTGGGTCGTGAATGACCGCGGGAGATTCTACAACAACGCCCAGCCGGGTGTCCGGATGGGCGTTGGGCAGTATACACGGGTGTCTGATCGCCTCAGAGGCCGCTCGAGAACTGGCTCTGGATGGAATCGAGCAGGCCGGGGAAGTTGCGCTCCTCTTCCTCGCTCTGGATGAGGATGGTGGGCTTGAGGAGGATGAGAAGCGTGCGCTCCTCCTTCGACTCGATTCGGTTGGAGAAGAGGCGGTTGAGCAGCGGGAGCTGCGCGAGCACGGGGACGCCCGTCTCGATCTCGGTCTCCGTTGCGAATCGCTGACCACCCAGGAGCATGGTGCCCTGATCCGGCACGGTCGAGCCCGTGCGGATGATGGTGGTCTCGATGGTGGGCTGCTGGAGATTGGCCTGGAAGTTGTTGTCGGTTCCGGTGTCGTCGGCGCCGCCGCCGGTGGTCTGTGCGCTCACCTGGAACGGCACGAGCTCGACGAGCCTCGAGATGCCGGTCTGGATCTCCATGGTGACGTATCGTCGGTCCGCGGACACAACACCGTCGACGAGCATGAAGAAGCCCTCGGAGACCGTGCCCGGTTGCGGATCGAACGCGACGGATCGCGTGCCAACCACTGGCTGGAGGTCTGAGACGAATGCTGTCTGCGTGACCACCGAGATGGTGGCGGATGTGCCGTTGGTGAAGGTCAGTCGTGGCGCGTTGAGTTGGACGGCGCGATTGTCAGCCTCGGTGGCCTCGAGCAGGATGTCGACCTGGATGTCGTCGAGGAATGTCAGTGCCGTGCCCAACGCGGGGGCGTTCTGGAGGATCTGGTTCGCGAACGTGCTGCCGCCGAAGAGTGCCTCGGCGAGCCCCTTGGATCCCTGCTGCACGGGGATCATGGAGAGCCCGTCGGGTGCCGTGGTGACGAACGGGGTGTCGACGACGCCGTACTCAGGGAGGAACTGCGGATCGAAGATCTCGTCTGGGTTGGTGAGCTGCCAGTTGGACGTTCCGGCGAATCGCCCGCCGCCGAAGTACGTCGTGACGAGGTCGGAGGGGAGCAGATTGCGCCGCCCGCCGTCGGTCAGCTCGAGGTTCGTGAACGCCAGCTGCTGTGCCAGCGCGTCGTCGTACTGCGTGTTCATCGCGTTGAAGACGATGTCCATGTCGAAACCGATCTGCTCGAAGAAGTCCTCCTGGACGGCGAGGAATCGCGTCTCGACATTGATCTGGATGGACCGCACCTCGCGGAGCTGGTTGAGCAGGCTCGAGATCTGGCGGTGGTTCTTGGCGGTGTTCGTGATGATCAGGTTGCCGTTCAGCTCCTGGATCTGTCCCGTGGTGCCGCCGTTGTCGGCCCAGCCATCGGTGTCGATGTTGGTCTGGACGATGTCGATGATTCGAGTGAGCATCTCCTCGCGGGTGAGTTCGTCGCTCTCTTCGAGGTCGATCTGAGTCTGGGTGCCGCCGCCGCCGCCGCCCTGCTGGATGGAACCGAGATCAAGATCGGGCACCTCGCGGAAGGAGGGAACCTGGAAGAGCAGGTCCTGGACGTCGTAGATGACGATGAACGTGTTCTGTCTGAGAGCATCCTCGGAGGCGACGACGAGCACGCCGTCCTGCACGGCCCAGCCGGCGCGCGAGAACGCGTCGGGGGAGGCGCGGTCGAGGACTCGATCGAGGACGACTCGCGCCGGGAGGGGCTGGAGGTTGAGCGTGATGAGCGTGTCGGGATCGACACCGACGTCGGCCAGGGAGTCCCAATCGACGTCGAAGTTCAGGTTCGTGATCGTGGCGATGAAGTCGAGGACATCCTCGAGCGCGTTATCAGTGAAGGACGCTGGGATGCGACGGGACTCGAGCTCTGAAAGAACCCGTCGGTCCTCGGGTGATTCGGCGAAGGTCTCGGCACCACCTCTGCGGAAGCTGATCTCGGGCCAGTCCGCGGGGTACTCGAGAATGCCGTCTGGCATGACCAGACCCCTCTGGATGTTGTTGATCTCCCTGGCGATGCCCAGAGACTTGTCGCGCTGCGCCTGCGACCACTCGCGATAGATGATGACGTCCTGGAGCGTGTCCTTGAGGAGCAAACCAGCGGGGTTCTGCGGGTCAAGGAAGAGGAGCTGGTCGACGACCAGGAGTGCTTCGTCGTACTTCTGCTCCTCCTGGAGCGAGCGGATGCGCAGGAGCGACTCCCGGATCTTCTCGGAGCGCTCTCGCTGGCGTTGGAGATCCTGGCGACGCGCCTCATCTGCGAGTTCCGCGTCACGGGTGCGTTGCCCCTCGGCGAGAATCTGCTGCTCGGCCGCGGCGATGCTTTGGAGCGTGCCCTGCTGCTGGTTGAGTCGTGTCTCGTACTCCTGTTGGGAGAAGACGCCTCGGTTCTCGGCCAGACGGAGGCGGGCCTCGCCGGCGAGTTGGCGGGCGCGCTCGGTGTCGCCCGCGGCCAGCGCTCGATTCGCCTGATCGAGGAAGTTGTCGAACTCTGCTCGCGCCTGCTGGAGCTGGATCTCGCGGTTGCCGATCTCCTGGTCGATCAGCCCGCCGTCGCGTTGCTGGAGAATGACGCGTGTCTCGATGATGCGCTGCTGGGCGCGATCGAGATCGTCGGCGTCGATGTGCTCGGCGTAGGTCTGGGCGACGAGGGTGTACTTCTCGAGGGCCTCGTTGTAACGGGCCTGCTCGAACGCGAGGTCGGCCTCGGCGAGGAGGCGGATGCCGTCAGCGCGGAGGGCTGCGTCGAAGAGGTCATCGCCCTGCTGTGCACGTGCGAGTTGGTTGTCGTCGTTGGAGACGCGACCGGGCTGGAGCATGCCGAGGGCTGCGTCGACGGCGTCCAGCGGCCTGCCCTGGTGTGTCTCGATCTGCATGATCCTGTCGCGTCCGCGTTCGAGGTCGCGCATCTGTGCGTCGGAGAGCGTGATGCCGGACTTGAAGACCTGATCGAGCCCGGACTTGGCCTCGGCGTGCTTGCCGCGCTCGAGATTGAGCATGGACGCGTCCAGCAGCTGGAGCATGGCTGGCTCGAGAGAGATCTTGCGGGACGCGGACTCGTCGAGGAGGCGGGAGGCCTGATCCTTCTGTTCGTCCGTCGCGTTGTCAGCGCGACGAGCGGCGTTGGCGTGGCGATCGGCGTTGCGCAGGTCGCCCTGCTTGATCGCCAGAGCGGCACGCTGGAGCGAGATGTCGATTGGGTCGGCGTGCCTGAGCTTGCGATCGATGGAGGCGAGCATCTCGATCATCGACTCGCGTTGTGCGCCGTCGAGCGACTTGCGATCAACCGAGAGGAGCACGTCGCGTGCCTCGACGAAGCGTCCGTCCTTGATCAGTTGCGGAGCACGATCGAGGGCCTGCTGGGCGTTGGCACCAGCGAGTGACGAGGTTGTCAGGAGGGCGCCCGTCAGGGCTGGGATGAGGGATCGATGCCATGCACGCAACGTCTGCTTGAGCATTCGTCTTCTCCGGTTGTCCCCCGGTGGGGGCTACATCTTTACGAGGGCCTGGAGGCGCCTCCTTGGACCGCGATCGATTGTCGGGCAGACGTTTCCACGACGTCGGAGCACGCCTAGCCACGATGGAGCCGGGCACCGATTCCTTCGGAGACCCGAGAACCTGCGCGGACAATACACGCAGGGCTATTGGGTGTGCAAACGCGGTCCGGTTCCGGGTTTATGAAGGGTTTGGTCCAGTCGGGAGTGCGGTTGGCGAGAATGGCCTGCTTTGTCAGGGAATTACTCGGGGAAACGGCACATGTTCGGTATCAGGCGGTCGCCTGGTGGCTGGAGCTGAGAGAATCGAGAAATCGCTCAAAGTGGGGCGACGCGTCGTGGGGGCCGGGGCACGCCTCGGGGTGGTGCTGGACCGCGAAGATGGGACGATCGGTCATCGCGAATCCCGCGACGGTTCCGTCGTTGAGATTCGTGTGCGTGATCTGCGCGTCGAGCGTCTCGAGAGAGGACGCGTCGACAGCGAAGCCGTGGTTTTGCGACGTGATCTCAACACGCCCGGTGGTGTGATCGAGGACGGGCTGGTTCACGCCGCGATGACCAAAGGGGAGCTTGAAGGTCGAGGCGCCGAGCGCCAGTGAGAGGAGTTGGTGCCCGAGACATATGCCAAAGAGGGGGATCTGCTGATCGGGTGAGTCGGAGAGGAGATCGCGGAGGGTATCGATTGTCGTGGTGACGGCCTCGGGGTCGCCCGGGCCGTTGGAGATGAGCATGCCCTGGACCTGTCCGGCGCGATAGGCCTCGCGGATGGTGTGCGCGTCTGTGGTGTGTGGGATGACGGTGACGTCGCAGCCTCGGTCGAGGAGCGAGCGGACGATGTTCTCTTTGGCGCCGCAGTCCATGACGAAGACCCGATGGCGTGGGGTGCTCGCGCGGTAGTCCTGCGATTCCGGACGGGCGACGCTGGGGACGAGGTTCTGACCGGCCATCGAGGGCGACGAGCGCGCAGCCTCGACGAGGCGATCGTCGGTGAGGGAGGGATCGTTCGAGAGGACGGCACGCATTGCACCCGCGCTGCGGAGGCGCCGTGTGAGAGCGCGCGTGTCGATCGAGTGGATGGCGAGAATGTTGTTGGTCTTGAGGTAGTCATCGAGGGTCTGCGAGGATCGCCAGTTCGAGGTCTGTCGGGCGAGCTCGTGGATGACGAAGCCTGCGACCTGCACGCGCGAGGATTCGGGGTCGTCGGCGTTGGTGCCGTAGATCCCGACGATGGGTGTCGTGAGGATGAGGATCTGCCCGGCGTAGGACGGGTCGGTGAGTGATTCCTGGTAGCCGGTGAGCGCGGTGTTGAAGACGGCCTCGGCGGTGATGGTGCTGGGCTGGTCGGTGGCGCCGAAGGCGACGCCGGTCCAGACGGAACCATCCTCGAGCGCGAGTCGGGCGGTCTGAGCGAGATCGTGCATGGGAGCAGTGTAGAAGGATGTCGGGTGATAGTCTTTGTGTATGGATGGTAGTGAGGGACTGTTTGGTGGCGAGCGTGAGCCGATCGCGGGCTTCGTGCAGGTGGTCCCCGAGCGTGGGATGGAGGTGCCCGGAGGGCTGACGTACGCGTTGCCCGAGGGGATGGAGGGGGTCGAGGCTGGTGAGCGTGTCGAGGTGCCGATGGGCAGGGGCTCGAGGCTTGCGCCGGGGTACGTGATCGCCACGTCGCCAGAGACGCTGCTGGACGTGAGCAGGGTGAAGTTCGTGCGATCGCGCACGGGGGTGAGCCTGCCGGCAGGGATGATGGAGCTGGCTCGTTGGGTGAGCGAGTACTACTGCGCGCCGATGGGGATGGTCCTGGCGAGCATGGTGCCGTCGTCGGTGAAGCGAGCGACGGGGCGTGTGGTGCGCATGATGGTTGAGCGATCGGGCGTCGAGCCGGAGGGGCGGCTGACGTCGAGCGTCACGCGAGCCTGGGAGGCTATCGGGGAGTTGGAGGACGAGGCGTTCCCGGTTGATGCGCGTGAGCTTGCGCGACGGATCGGTGCGAGCAACGCCGCGCCGGTGAATCGGCTGATCGAGATGGGGGCGCTGCGTGAGGTGGAGGTGGAGGGCGTGCGCGCGCGTGCGATAGAGAGTGGTCGCGTGGATGTGCGCACGGGCATCGTCCTGAATGAGGCGCAGGGTCGTGTGCTCGAGGTGATGGGAGACTCGATCGACGGGTTCGGATCGCATCTGCTCTTTGGGGTGACCGGCTCGGGGAAGACGGAGGTGTATCTGCGCCTGATAGAGGAGGTGTTGTCACGAGGGCGGAGCGCGATCGTGCTGGTGCCTGAGATCAGCCTGACGCCGCAGGCGGTGGAGCGGTACGCCGGGCGGTTTGGGAGCGAGGCGGTGTCGGTGCTGCACTCGGGGCTGACGTCGGCGCAGCGTCATCGGGAGTGGCGTCGTGTGCGAGAGGGTGGCGCGAGGGTAGCACTGGGTGCGCGCTCGGCGGTGTTCGCGCCGTTTGCGCACGAGGGCGACGGGCGACTTGGTTTGGTTGTCGTGGATGAGGAGCACGACGGCGCGTACAAGCAGGAGGAGCTGCCGAGGTATCACGCGCGCGACGTGGCGATCGTGCGTGCGCAGATGGCTGGGTGCCCGGTGGTGCTGGGGTCGGCGACGCCCTCGCTGGAGAGCTGGCACAACATTGGTGTGGGCAAGGCGACGCTGCACCGCCTGCCCGAGCGTGTGGGTGGGGGGAGCCTGCCGAGGGTGGAGATCGTGGATCTGGGCGAGGAGCTCTCGCGTGTCGAGGCGAGAGGCCAGCGCGAGGCGATGCTGGGTGTCACGCTTGTGCGCGCGCTGCAGGAGACGCTCGGGGCGGGCTTGCAGTCGATCGTGCTGCTGAATCGTCGCGGTTTTGCCACGATGTTCTGCTGCTCGTCGCGCGCGTGCGCCTATCGGCTTCGCTGCTCGTACTGCGACGTGCTGATGGCGTGGCACAGGGGGCGGGGCCTGCCGCGTGACGGCGTGGTGCGCTGCCATCACTGTGGGGCGTCGCAGCGGGTGCCACGCACGTGCCCTGATTGTGGCGGTTCGGTGCGCACGTTTGGCGCCGGCGCCCAGCGCGTGGAGGAGGTGCTGCCCCAGGTGGTGGATGGGCTGGAGGCGGAGATGATCCAGCGGATGGACTCGGACTCGATGCACAGCGCGCGTGACTATCACGATGCGCTGGATCGATTCGGGCGTGGGGAGACGCGAGTGCTTGTCGGCACGCAGATGGTGGCCAAGGGTCTGGATTATCCCAGCGTGGGGCTGGTGGGGGTGGTGAACGCGGACACGTCGCTGCACATGCCGGATTTCCGCGCGGAGGAGAGGACGTTCCAGCTCGTGTCGCAAGTCGCGGGTCGCGCGGGCAGGAGTGAGATGCCTGGGAGGGTAGTTGTGCAGACGTTCGAGCCCGGCGCACGCGCGATCGTGGACGCGTCGAGACACGACTACGAGCGGTTCGCGGAGCGCGAGCTGGAGATCAGGAGGGGTGCGAACTTGCCGCCGGTGGGGAGGCTGGCGCGTGTGGTGACGCGGGACGCGGATCGGGAGACGTCACGGGCGCGTGCCAGGGAGTTGCACGAGAGGCTGGTCGAGGCGTCGTCGGGTGTGGATGGGGTGCGTGTGGACGAGGTGAATGCGTGCGTGCTGGCGAGGCTGCGCGAGCAGTTTCGTTTCGAGGTGCTGGTGTGGGGGAGTAGCGCGGGAGCGATCCAGCGGGTGCTGGGCGCGGTGCGCGCGAGCGGGCGGTTGAAGAGCGATCGGGAGGTGGCGGTGGATGTCGATCCGGTGGGTCTGCTCTAGGAGGTCGGGCCGGGATCAACCGCCTGGTGCTTGTTGCTCGACGGTCGCCAGTCACTGGGCGTCTCGCCTTCGAGGAACTCGGCGACGAGACGATCGAACACATCCGGGCGCTGCCCCTCGACAGCATGCCTCGTGTCGTACAGAAAGACCGCGTGGTGTGAATCGGGAACACCTATGTCGTCGAGTCGCTCGAGGTATTGCGCCCGGGTGTTCTCGGGATCAGAGTCGGAGGATCTGAGCGCGCGGATGTCCAGCACTGGGATCTGCAGTGATCTGAGCATGGGGTTGAGATCCCAGAGCCACATCTCACGCCAGCATTGCAGCACGACTTCCTTCGGTGTTGACATGTTCATGCCATAGACCATGTGGGAGCGTCGTGTGAGATCGGGTGGATCCCTCCAGCCGTTGAACGAGGCCCATTCCTCAGGGTCGTTGAATCTCTCTCGCCACTGCGAGATTTCCTTGTCGGCTTCGGACCGCCAAGTCTCGGGTTTGGATTCCCAGTCGATGCTTGTGGAGACCATGCCGTCGGTGTTGATGATCGCTCGGATGCGATCTGGGTTGCGATTGGCGATGTGGATCGCGATGCCGCTGCCCCATGAGTGTCCGAGCAGCACCACGTCCTTGAGGTCGTTCTCCTGCAAGACACGCTCGACGGCCTGGACGGCGTGATCCGTCCAGGGTGTGCCCACTGGCGCATCGATTGGGAGATCGGGGACTGGGGCGCCCGCGAACCCGGGTGGTGTGACTGCCCATGTGGTGTATCGATCGGCGTTGCGGTCCATGAATCCTTCCCAGACCTGCCAGCGTGCGGACATCGCGGGGATGACCAGCACAGTGGTGGGTCCGGTGCCACGAACCTCGATCTCGGGGCACACTGGAGCGTCGAGATCGGTTGGCGAGAGCAAGGAGAGTGATACGGCAACGAGTGCGATCGAGGAGGGGATCATCGTGTTGTTTTCCTATACGACGAGGTGAGCACCTTTGGATACGACGAGTGCCGCCAGGAGTTGCGACGCTATCGCTCCCCATGCTCCTCGAGCATCTTCGTGCATCGGGTTGCCAGGGAGACGATCGAGAGCAGGTCGGGGTTCTCGTCGGGGTCGTTGACGGTGACGGAGAGGGTGAAGATCTCGCCATCGTGTCGCTCGAGGAGGAAGGTGAGGTTCACGACGCCCGGCTCGGAGCCGCCCTTGAAGAGGATGCGCGGCCAGATGCCGGTGTCGATCTCGATGCCCGGGTTGGTGGTGAGCGCGGTATCGAGGTGTTCGTCGTCGTGCTCGTGGATCATGTCGTTGAGCGCGAGCATGACGTCGGCTGACTCGCGGGGTGAGAAGAACCACTCGATGGTGTCGATGTTGCGGGGCTTCTCCCAGCCCGTGGCGTTGTTGAGGAGCGCGGGGAGCTCTGCGCCCGCGAGTTCTTCGGAGGCGAGCATGGCGCGTCGCGCGTCGGAATCGGCGATGGCGAAGCGCTCGGCGACGGACGGGTCGTCGTTGAGCTTGATGGTGAACATCTCACGAGTGGAGAGGAAGGGCAGGTTGCGCGGGTCGTCTGCGCCGAGTGAGAGCATGTAGGCCTCGACGGCGTCGCGCCCGATGTGATCGAGCAGGTGATCGGTGGCGGTGTTGTCGGAGATGGAGATCATCTTGAGGGCGTAGTGAGCGAGAGAGTGCTCCGTGCCATCGGCGAGCGTCTGCATCGTGCCGCCCGGCAGACTCTTGAGGCTTGGCTGGATGGCGAGCTGGTCGGTCCACGCGGAGCCGCCCTGATGGATGTGCTGGCTGAGCGCACCGAGGATGTAGAGCTTGAACATGGAGCCGACGGCGAGGCGCGTGTCGGCGTTGTGCGACGCGAGGACGGCTGAGGTGTCGTCGTGGTGCTGGGCGATGAGCGTTGTGTGCTCGCCGAGCTTTGCGAGATCGTCAACGATGGTCTGCCATGTGTCATCGGCGCCGTCGAGGTCGGAGGCGGGTCGGAGGAGGAGGCCCTCGATGAGGCCGTCGTCGCCGAGATCGAGATGGAAGCGCGTGTGGATCTTGAGCGTCGTGCCGATGTAGGCGGCGATGATGGCGTTCTCGTCGGACTGCTCGACGTTCACGAGGATCAGCTCGCCAAGCTGGGTCAGGATGGCGTCCTCGAGCGCGATGAGCTGTGCCGGGGGGACCTGGGCGAGGAATGCCTCGGAGAACCATGCGGGGTCCTGCTCGATGTCCGGAGAGTTGATGGCCTCGACGACCTCCGCGAGTTTGTTGCCTGCGGGGGTGTCGGGCAGCTGGATCTCCTGCGCGATGGTGGTCGTTGGCGTGAGCAGCAGAGTGATGGCTGCCCCGAGCGCTCGGTATGCGTTCATGGTGTGAGTCCCCTTCGCACATATTGTACGGATGGGAGGCCACGGGATTGCGATTGAGAAGGAATCAGTCGCCGCTGCTTGCGTAGTGCGCCTGCCAGTCGATGGGGCCCTCGAAGATCGATCGCTCGAGCATGTTGAGGACGTAGGGCCACGCTTCGGAGAAGTAGTCGTGGACCTTCGCCCACTGGGGGCCCTGGCCGAAGCCGTGGTGTGTGAGTGTGAGCTGCGAGGTCGAGTCGTCAACAGAATCGAATTCGAGGGTGACCCAGCAGACGGAGCCGAGCGCGCGGATCTCGGGGACGGCGGGTGGTGCCGACCACGTGAATGTGAGCGAGCGGAGCGGGATGTAGCTGAGGACGGTGCAGTCCTCGGCGCCGCGTTCGCCCTCTGGTGCGTCGGGCTGGAAGATGATGCGGTAGCTGCCGCCCGGACGGAGGTCGATGTCTGGTGCCTGGCAGAAGAAGGTGCGTGCGCCCTCGTTGGTCGTCCATGCGCGCCAGAGTTGCTCGACGGGGATTGGCAGCGTGCGGGTCAGAGAGATGGAGCGGGAGTCGTCGATGGTGTGCTCGACGTCGGTCCAGCCGTGTCTGTTGTGTTGCATCATCGCTTGCGCCCGAGTGTGTTAGCCGATCCGTGTCATCTCGTACAAATCCAACTGATCCACGGCTCCCTCGGTTGCGGCCATATATTCTTTTAGGTGCTGGTTGGCCATATGTGTCTGCCACAACTCGCGCGAATCCCATATCTCATAGAACAGGAAATGTGCAGGGTTTTTGTTGTCTTGGTGCAGGTCATATTTGACACAGCCCGGCTCTTTATGGGTTGTGCCGATGAGCTTGAGAAGCTGATTTTTGACAAGCTCAATCTTGTCATCTTTGGCTTGGATTCGTGCGACGATGATGAGTTGAGGCATACCAGTGTCCTCGTTCAGGCGGTCGTCTTGGGCTTGCGGTCCGCGGCGACGATGTCGATGCGATCGACGAAGGTGTGGCGTGGTGCCTGCGCGAGTGACTCGGGGTCGGCTTCGATCTCATCGGCGATGGTCAGCATGGCCGAGACGAAGCGGTCGAGGACGTCGAGGGCCTCGGACTCGGTGGGCTCGACCATGAGGCAGTCGCGGACGGGCCAGTGCATGGTCGGCGGGTGGATGCCGAAGTCGATGAGTCGCTTGGCGATGTCATTCAGTGTGACGCCCCGGTCGAGGAGCGAGCGCGGCACGGTGACGAACTCGTGTGCCGCGAACTTGCCCTGGGCGGGATCGAAGAAGGGCATCTCGTAGCGGTCGGCGAGTCTGGCCGCGAGGTAGTTGGCGTTGAGGACGGCCTGCTCGGCGACGTGGCGGAGCCCCTCGTTGCCGAGGGCGGCGATGTAGGTCCAGCAGCGGACGAGGACGCCGAACTGCCCGAAGAAGGAGCGGACCTTGCCGATAGTGTCGGGGCGATCGAAGTCGAGCGCGTAGGTGCCATCGCCCTTCTTCACGATCTGCGGCGTGGGGAGGTAGGGGGCGAGTTCCTCCGTGACGACGATTGGTCCGGAGCCCGGTCCGCCGCAGCCGTGCGGTGTGGAGAAGGTCTTGTGCGTGTTGTAGTGCATCGCGTCGGCGCCGAAGTCGCCCGGGCGCGTCTTGGAGAGGATGGCGTTCATGTTGGCGCCGTCGAGATAGAGCTTGGCGCCGCAGTCGTGGATGATGTCGGCGATCTCGTCGATCTTGCGATCGAAGAGGCCCGGGGTGTTGGGGTTGGTGATCATGAAGGCCATGATCGTGTCGGGCCCTTCGTCGTCGATGATGCGCTTGAGGTCGTCGACATCGGTGTATCCGGAGGAGGCGTCGACGGTGATGGCGTTTGCGCCGCACATGGTGCACGAGGCCGGGTTGGTGCCGTGCGCGTTGGAGGGGGAGAGCACTTTCGTGCGCTGGGCTTGTCCGTTTGCCTTGAAGAAGGCGCGGATGACCTTGAGCGCGGTGTACTCGCCGTGCGCGCCGGCGGCGGGTTGGAGCGAGGCCTCGTGGAGGCCGGCGATCTCCTCGAGGAAGCGCCTGGTCTCGTAGAGGAGCCTGAGCGCGCCCTGGATGGTGTCGTCGGACTGGAGCGGGTGGAGGCCCGTGAAGCCCGGGAGCGAGGCGGCGTGCTCGTTGATGCGCGGGTTGAACTTCATCGTGCACGAGCCGAGTGGGTAGAACTCGCCATCGACGGAGTAGTTGCGCTGCGAGAGGTGTGTGTAGTGTCGCACGACCTGGAGCATGCCCAGCTCGGGCCAGTCGGGCGGGCTGCCCGCGAGCTCGGTCGGGATCGTTGTGGGCTCCGCGTCGAGGGCGGGGAGCGTGATGGCGCGCGCGCCGGGTGACGACTTCTCGAAGATGGTTGGCTCGACGGGTCGATCGCCGCGTGTCATCGAGTGTGTGTCGTGTGCGGGCATGGTGTCGGTGGGTGTGGTCATTGTGGTCATGAGTCAGGCGATCGACTGGAGTGTGTTGACGAGGGCATCGAGGTCGTCGGCGGAGCGTTTCTCCGTGACGGCGATGAGGAGGTCGTGCGGCTCGGCGTTTGGCAGCAGGCCGACGGCGTTGAGGGCGACACCCGGCAGGATGGCGTGCTGGACGCAGATGCTGATGATCTCGGAGGCTGGTTTGGGGCAGGTGACGACGAACTCGTTGAAGAACTGGGCGTCGTGCCTGAGGGAGTAGCCCTCCAGGGCGCTGATGCGCCGTGCCAGAGAGTGGGCCTTGTGCCAGCATTGCTCGGCGACCTCGCGGATGCCCTGCCTGCCCATGGCTGTCATGTGCATTGTGGCGCGCAGGGCGAGAAGGCCCTGGTTGGTGCAGACGTTCGACGTTGCCTTGGCGCCGCGGATGTGCTGCTCGCGAGTCTGGAGAACAAGCGCGAAGGACCTGCGTCCGTTGGCGTCGGTGGCCTCGCCGACGAGGCGTCCGGGCATCTTGCGGAGGAACGACTGCTTCGCCGCGAAGAAGCCGAGGTAGGGCCCGCCGAACTGCATGGGTATGCCCAGGGGCTGTCCCTCGCCGCAGGCGATGTCGGCGTCGCAGTCTCCGGGTGTCTTGAGGAGCGCGCAGGCGATTGGATTCGTGACGGCGATGGCGAGGGGTGGCTTGCCGACGCTCGAGGCGGCCCGGAGGGCGCTGAAGGCGTCGGTCCAGTTCTCGATGTTGCCCAGGAAGTTCGGTGACTGGAGGACGAGGCAGGCGGTGTCGTCGTTGGCGTGCTCGGCGACAACGGCTGGGGAGACGGTGCCGTCGGCGCCCGAGGGGAGCTCGACGTACTCGACGGGGAGATCCTCTAAATGGGTGCGGAGGACCTGCGCGCTGTGCGGGTGGATGGTGGAGGCGACGAGCACGCGTCGCTTGCCCGTGGTGTTGAGCGCGAGGTTGACGGCCTCGGCGACGGACGTGGCGCCGTCGTAGAGCGAGGCGTTGGCGATGTCCATGCCCGTGAGGCGGGCGATCTGGGTCTGGAACTCGAAGAAGGCCTGTAGGGAGCCCTGTGAGGCCTCGGCCTGGTAGGGGGTGTAGGCGGTGAGGAACTCGCCTCTCGAGATGAGCTGATCGATGAACGTCGGGATGAAGTGGTCGTAGGAGCCTGCGCCCGCGAAGCAGGACATCGAGGTGGCGGGCGTGTTCGATGATGCCATCTCGTCCAGGGAGCGCTGGAGGTCGAGTTCGGAGCGGGCGCCGGGGATGCTCAGGGGCCCCTGGAATCGTGAGGATTCGGGTATGGCGGCGAAGAGGTCGTCGATGGATCCGACGCCGATGGCCTCGAGCTGGTGGCGCTGCTGGTCTGGAGTGATCGCGGTGTAGTGCATCGAGCGGTTCCGAGAGAATTGAGCGTGGCGGGGAACGGTGTACAGAGGCTCACTGTAGCGCTGGGGGGAGGCGCCCGCAACGCCTATCGTGGTTGTGGGGTAAGGTTCTGGAGTGGCTGTTCATGCACCCCGAAATTCAGAGGAGTTGGTGATGCGAGTGCGTTCGATGAGTGTGCGACTGGTCCCGGTCGCGCTGGCGGTGGTTGGCGCTGGATGTGCCAGCAATGACGCGTTGTTCGATCGTCGAGGGTCGGTGTCGTACCGGATCGGCTCGACACAGACGCCGGTGCGCGATGCGCTGGATTCTCTAGATGCCGACTCCCAGCGGTTCACACAGCACGTGATGTTCCTGAGCAACCCGTTCCTAGAGGGGCGGGCGCCGGGGACGCATGGGATCGAGATCGCGGCGTCGTATCTCGAGTCCGTGATGGGGGGTATCGGACTTGAGCCGGCTTTCGTCCTGGACGAGGACGTGCCGGGTGGAATGGACAGCGACTCGAGCTCGTATCGCCAGGCGATGATGGTGCGGGGCGAGACCGTCGTGCACCAGGCTGACGTGTCATGGTCGGCGCCGGGCGGTGACGAGACGCTGACGCACACGGAGGACTTCGAGCCTCTGGGCGCGAGCGCCAGCGGTGAGATCACGGCACCAGTGGTGTTCGTCGGGTACGCGATCGAGGAGGGGAAGGACGGGTATTACAGCTTTGGTGAAGACGTTGATCTGAGTGGTCAGATCGCGATGGTGCTGCGCTTCGAGCCGATGGACGAGGAGGGACGCTCGAGGTGGGCCTCGACGCCGCAGGGATGGTCGAGCCACGCGGGGCTGACGGAGAAGATCCAGGCGGTTGCGGATCGGGGTGCCGAGGGCGTGATCCTGGTGAATCCTCCGGGCGCGGGCGATCCGCGCGCGAGGCGCCTGATCCGCACGAACGCGTCGAACTATCGGGTGGACGTCGAGCTGCCGATGATCGCGATGACGACGGAGGCTGCCGATCGATTCGTCCGTCAGTCGGATGGCGACGGGCGATCGCTCCTGGAATTACGCAAGATCCAAGACGAGGGTGGTGGCGTTGTGGCTTTCTCTAGCTCGTCGATGACCATAGGAGTCGATATCGAGCAGAAGGAAGTCGAGACTTACAACGTCGCCGGCGTGCTGCCCGGGAAGGGCTCGCTGGCGGACGAGTACGTTGTGGTTGGTGCGCACTACGACCACATCGGGTATGGGCGGTACGGGGCGCGTCCGAGCAATCGCGGCAGGCTGCATCCAGGGGCCGACGACAACGCGTCGGGTACTGCTGGTGTGCTGCTGATCGCCGATCAGCTGTCGCGTGCGTACGCGGAGCTCGACGAGGCACGCTCGGTGATCTTTCTGCTATTCACCGCCGAGGAGATGGGGCTGATGGGCTCGAAGCACTTCGCTTCGGAGGCTCCGTCGGTGCCCATGGAACAGATCACGCACATGATCAATATGGATATGATCGGTCGTCTGGACGACAACGAGCTGGATGTGTTCGGTCAGGGCACGGGCGAGGGGTTCGAGGAGTGGCTCGGTGGGTACTACGAGTCGTCGGGCTTTGAGATCAACGCGCACGAGGGTGGTTCCGAGCCGACCGACCACACGTCCTTCTATCGCGAGGGTGTGCCGATCTTCGCCGCATTCACCGGCATCCACAGCGACTACCACACGCCGAGGGACACGTTCGAGACCGTGAACTATGCGGGCGGCGCTCGTGTTGCGTCGTGGGTTGGCGAGGTCGCGCTGGGGTTGGCGACGATCGAGGAGCCATTCGAGCATCGCGAGCAGGAGACGAGGGCGTCACAGTCGAGGAGCGCGGCGGCGCGGGTGCGCCTGGGTATCGTGCCGGGCAGCTACGACCCCAACGAGCGTGGCGTGCTGATTGGCGAGGTGAACACCGATGGGCCGGCGCACAAGGCTGGCATCAAGGGTGGCGATCGGATCGTCATGTGGAACGGCGAGGAGCTGGCGAACGTGATGAGTTACATGGAGGCGTTGTCGGGTCGGAAGCCGGGCGAGGTGGTGAACGTGGGTGTGGAGCGTGATGGCAGGGTGATCACACTCCAGGTGACGCTCGAGGCGTGGAAGGGTGAGGAGTAGGCGCTGGTGCCGAGCCTCGCGAGTGCGTAGGATGCGCGTGTAAGGAGTGCCCCAGCCCATGATCCGGAGCGCGTTTTCAACGGTTGGCTGCCACGAGCGGACGCTCGAGGATGTGATCGCTCTGTATCTGGACAGTCCGTTCGACGGTGTCGAGTTCCGCACGTTCGGTGACGGCTCGTCGCGGTTCGCGTGCGATCCGGCGCTGACGTCGCGTGTGAAGCTGCGTCGGATGCTGGACGGGGCGGGGGTGTCGATCAGCTCGCTGGCGACGAGCGCGCGGTTCGATGAGCCGCTGATGCCGCCGCCACCGGTGGGGTACGTGATCGGCGACTCCGAGCGTTGCGTGCGTGAGGCGAAGCAGCACATCGATCTGGCCAGCGCGCTTGGGGTCGGATGCGTGCGCGTGTTCGGCTTCGAGGGATGTGTCTCGGAGAGCTGGCGGTCGCTCGTCCGTCGGATGAGCGAGCGGTTGAAGAAGCTCGCGGACCACGCGCGCAACACGAACGTGACGATCGTGCTCGAGAACGGCGGGGACTGCGCGCGTGTCGAGCAGCTGCTCGAGGTGATCGACGTGGTCAGCTCGCCCCAGCTGCGCGCGTGCTACTCGTTGTCGAGTGCGTGGAGCGCGGGCGAGGATCCGATCGAGGGATTCCGGATGCTTGGGTCCGAGGTGCGCCTGGTGCGCGTCAAGGACCTGCGTGACGGGCGCCCGGTGATGCTGGGCGACGGTGAGCTCGCGTGCGAGTCATTCTGCACGTCGCTGCGCTCGAGCGGCTACGACGGCTGGGTTGTGTGGGAGTGGGATCGGGCGTGGCTGCCCGAGCTGCGCCCGCTTGACGAGGTGGCCAGGGAGGCGGGGCGCCGCCTGATCGAGTGGACGAGCGCGCGAGACGACGCGGTGCCAACGCCCGAGACGGCGGGTGCGCTGTAGGCGAGCGCATGGCTCGTCTGGACGCGACGCGAACGAGAGCGATCCTGGAGCGATGTCGTGAGGAGGGGTTCGCCCTGGCGGGCGTGTGCTCGTGCGCGCCGAGCGAGCGAGCGGAGGAGTACGGCCGCTGGATCGATGAGGGCCGTCATGGATCGATGGCGTACATGGAGCGGAATGTCGAGGCGCGCCTGGACCCGGGCGTGTTCGTGGAGGGAGCACGATCGCTGGTGATCGTGGCGGACCAGTACTGGTCTCGTAATGCGAGCGGTGATGAGACAAGAGACGGATTCGGACGCGTGGCGCGGTATGCGCGTGGGGATGATTATCACAAGGAGATGAAGCGCCGGCTGCACGCGGTGTGCGACTGGATCAGGGAGCGCCACGGGGATGTGCTGCTGCGCGCGTTCGTGGACACGGCACCTGTCCTGGAGCGCGAGCACGCGCTGCGCGCGGGGCTGGGGTGGATCGGCAAGCACACGTTGCTGATCCATCCGGCGCGGGGCAGCTATCTGTTCCTGGGCGGGATCGCGACGGAGCTGGAGCTGTATGCGGCGGGAGAGCGCGTCGCCGACCATTGCGGCACGTGCACGAGGTGCATCGACGCGTGCCCGACGGGGGCGATCACACCTTACTCCGTGGACGGCTCGCGCTGCATCAGCGAGCTGACGATCGAGCGACGGGGAGCGATCCCGGGAGAGTTCCACGAGGCAATCGGGGATTGGCTGTACGGGTGCGACATCTGCCAGGAGGTGTGCCCGCACAACTCCGCTCGGGAGGATGGCGTCGACGTGGGTGCGGCGCGCGACGCGTACTCGATGAGGCGTTCGGGATTCGACCTGCTGGAGGTGCTCGGCTGGAACGAGGAGGATCGTCGCGAGGCGTTCACGCGCAGCGCGATGAAGCGCGCGACGCTGGCGATGATGCGGCGCAACGCGCTGATCGTGGCGGGGAACTCACTGCGTGAGCGTGAGGACGACGCACTTCGTGAGACGATCGAGCGCGCGAGCGATGATGAGGAGACTCTCGTGCGGGAGACGGCGCGCGAGGTGCTGGATCAGCTCGAGGCGCGCTCGTAGAGCATCGAGACGAAGCTCCAGTTGATGATGTTCATGAAGGCGCTGATGTAGTCGGCGCGTCGGTTCTGGTACCTGAGGTAGTAGGCGTGCTCCCAGACGTCGATGCCCAGCAGGGGGACGACGCCCATGGAGGCCATGTTCTGCTGCTTCTCAGATTGCATGACAAGGAGCCGGTTGGAGAGCGGCTCGAGAACCAGCCACGCCCATCCGGAGCCCTCGACGGTGCGTGCGACCGACTTGAAATGCTCGGCGAAGCGGGCGAGTGAGCCGAAGTCCTCGTTGATGTGCGCGTCGAGCGCGTCGGAGGGGGCGGTGCCCTTGTCGGGCGTCATGCAGTGCCAGAAGAGCGTGTGGTTGACGTGCCCGGAGCCGTGGAACGCCAGCTCGCGGACCCAGTGCTTGAGGTACTTGGCATCGGACTGGGCGCGCTGGATGGACTGGAGGTTGAGCAGCGCGGTGTTGAGCCCGAGGATGTAGCCGGCGTGGTGCTTCTCGTGGTGGATGCGCATCGTCTGCTCGTCGATGTGGGGCTCGAGCGCGTCGTAGGCGTACGGGAGCGGCTGGAGCTCGTACCACCCTTTGATGTTGACGCCCAGGAAGTTGTCGAGCTCGTCCTGATTGGCGCGTGCGATCGAGGGGACTGTGAGCGCCACGGCTCCTGCGCCCGCGAGGGCGAGTGCTTCGCGACGATTGATGGCTTCGGGCATGGGCGGGGTCTCCTTGTTTGACATGTATACACGCACCCCGACGGAAAGATTATTGGCGTCCCTCGATGGCGCTCAAGAGGCACCCGCCGGCGATGAGCAGGAGGGGGTCGAGATCCGGGGTCGGGTTGTGGATCGTCACGTCGAGCTTGTGGATGAAGGGGTTGAACCGTCTCTGGTAGGTCGCGACGTGCGTGTTGTCGAGCGAGGTCAGGAGGTACTTCTGGGGCATGAGCGTCGAGAGCCCGTCGTTGATACGTCGGGCGATTGCCTTGAACCCCGAGTCCTCCTGAATTGTTGCGATGTGGCTCCCCTCGGGATCGACGACCTCCCAGGTGTCGCGGACCATGGACTTCATGGCCTTTCGTCGGTAGCCGCCGATGGGCCCCGCGTCGGGGATGGAGACCATGTACAACCCGGCGATGTCGAGCACACTCTGCGTGGAGATGCGCATGAGCTCGTCGTTGAGCGACTCGTCGGTGTAGATGCGGATGTCCTCCTTGATGCGGAACGCCTTCTGCTTGCAGTAGCCGACGAGCGTGCCGGTGGCGTCGTAGATATGGAATCCCGCGCCGACGATCTTGAGGACCTTGCGCCGGATGGTGAAGGTCTCGCCGGAGGTGTGTTCGGGGTTGTGAGTGTTGGGTGGTTCAGCGGTGAGTTCGCTCACGATTGTCCACCCACCGTCAGCGGCACGGGCTGGGGTGCGACCTCGTGTGTGGGCTGGAGCGCGATGTTGAGCGGGACGCGCTTGCCGCCCTGCGAGGGCGGGATGCCATCATTGGCGATGATGCGCTGGATGGCCATGAGCCCCTCGAGAAGCATCTCGGGTCGCGGCGGGCATCCGGGGACGTAGACGTCGACTGGGATGAATTGATCGATGCCCTGGACGGTGGCGTAGGTGTCGAAGACACCGCCTGTAGATGCGCACGCGCCCATCGAGATGACCCATCGGGGCTCGCACATCTGCTGGTAGATGCGTTGGAGGACGGGCATCATCTTGATGGCGACGCGACCGGCGACCACTATGAGGTCGGCCTGCCGTGGCGAGAAGCTCATGCGCTCCATGCCGAAGCGGGAGATGTCGTAGCGGGACGACGCGGTGGCCATGAACTCGATGCCGCAGCACGCGGTGGCGAAGGGGATGGGCCAGACGGAGGAGCGTCGGCACCAGTTGAGGGCGCGCTGGAGTGTCGTGGTGAAGAACCCGTCTGCGGGTATGGCGGCTTCGAGTCCCATCGGGGGGCGTTCCTTCCTTGTGCTCCTCGATTCGATCGGATGATGATCGTCGATTCGGCTCGTGCTACGACACCATCGTAGGGATTTGGTGCCGCGAGGGCACGTCCGGGAAGGAGGGGAATTCTCCCCCAATCGATCCAACCCATCCGGGGGAACCCGAATTGGTTCCCGATGCGATTGACGCGATTGAGAGTGTGATTCGAGCGGTCGATCTGCCCCCGAGTGGGGGACAGAGCTATGCGTCGAGGCGGATCGAGAGTGGGCGTGGGCACGTGGCTGGGTGGCGTGGTGCTCGGGGTGGTGTGGCTGGCGGTCGCGGTGCTGGGCATCGAGACGGTCGCGGGTGCGCGAGCCGGCGGTCTGGACATGATCGCGGCGGTCGGGACGCGCGATGGCAAGGCGCTGCTCGATCAGGCGCGTCGCGCGGAGCGTGGTGGCGCCTTCGGGCAGGCCGACCGGTTCTATCGGAGCGCGTGGTCGGACCTCTCGACGCGCGCGATCGCGGCGCGTGAGCTGCGTCGGATGCATCGTCGATCGGGGTTCCGTCGCGCGGTCGACGAGGAGCAGGTGGGGGAGATCGAGCGGATTCTGGGCCCAAGCTTCGTGCGCACGGAGACGGATCACTTCGTGATCCTCTCGGACGCGGACCGGGGGTGGACGCGCGAGCGTGCGCGTCTGCTCGAGCGAACGGCGTTGCAGTTTCGTCGTGTGATGGAGCGGATCTCGTATCCGATGGTGCCGCCCGAGAAGAAGCTGCTGTGCGTGTTCTTCGAGAAGCACGAGATGTATCGAGGGTTCGCGTCGGTGCAGGATGGCGTGGAGGCGAGTTGGATCGCGGGGTACTACACGGGTTTGGCCAACCGGGCGGTGTTCTACGACGATCGGACGGGACCGTCTTTCCTCACTGCGTACAGCCGTCTGGATGGTCATCAGGAGACGGTCGAGCAGACGCGTGCGCAGGTCATCTCGTTGCGTCGCCAGAAGGACATGGACGGGGCGCGCAACCTGTCTGAGCAGGCGGACAATCTCGAGCGGGAGTTGAAGCGCGAGCGTGCGCGGCTGCTCGAGGAGGTCCGCGAGTCGTCGGAGTCGAAGGCGATCCACGAGGCGACGCACCTGCTGGCGTTCAACTGCGGCGTGCAGTCGCGGACGCGCGAGTATCCCTTCTGGCTGACGGAGGGGCTGGCGTCGAGCTTCGAGACGAGCAATCCCAACGCGGCGTTCGGGCCGGACCGTCCGACGGAGTATCGCGAGAGCGAGTTTGTTCGCGCCTCGCATGTTGGGCTGATCCCGCTGGAGGAGTTCGTTGGCATGACCACGGTGCCTGAGAACGACGGCGATCTGGCCGACGTGCTCTACGCGCAGGCGTACTCGCTGTTCGCGTATCTGTATCGATACGAGCGTCAGGCGCTGGGCGCGTACTTGCAGGACGTCTGGACACAGGACACGGGCGTGCGGAGCACGGAGTCTCATCGGGAGCTGTTCGTGAAGCACTTCGGGCGTATTGGCGCGCTGGAGCATCGCTGGAAGACACGCTCGAAGCGTCTGATGGCGATGGCGGACGACTGATTCAGACGATCGCGAGGCGGGATCGTGAGAGTGGCTTGAGGTGGCCCCGGCAGGTATGCTGGTCGGCTCGCTGGGCGTTGGGAGCGTCCGGGCGGATCAGACCTGTCGAAGGAGCCATGTGTCGCGATGAGCACGCAATTTTTTACCGAGGCCAACCCGCACACGATCACGGTGGAGGACGCGGGCCCCTGCCGGAAGAAGCTGAGCATCGAGGTCGAGTCCGCGCACGTGGACGCGATGCTGGAGGAATCGACGAGCACGATCGTCGGTCAGGCGGCGCTGCCCGGATTTCGTCAGGGCAAGGCGCCGCGCAAGCTCATCGAGCGTCGGTTCGGTCAGGCGATCCGCGACGAGACCAAGGAGAAGCTGGTCGGGCAGGCGTACAGACACGCGCTCGAGGAGCACAAGCTCCGCGTCGTGGGTGAGCCCGAGGGTGGCGAGGAGTTGCAGGAGCTGGAGCTCGAGCGCGGGCAAGCCGTTCAGTTCACTGTCGAGGTCGAGGTCGTGCCCGAGTTCACGCTCCCAGCCATGAGCGACCTGACGGTCAAGCGCCCGATCATCGAGGTGAGCGATGAGGATCTCCAGACGCAGATCGATTCGATCGCGGCCAACGAGGGAGAGCTGCGCAGCAAGCAAGAGTCGGCGCCGGGTGATTACCTGGTGGGCCACGGCGTGCTGCGCGTCAAGGGAGCCGACGAGCCTGTGCACGACATCGAGGGCTCGGTCGTGCAGGCGCCCGAGGACGGTGGCAAGGGCATGGTCCTTGGCGTGATGGTGGACGACTTCGGTGCGCAGCTCGGAACTCCGAAGGTCGGGGAGACCGTGACGATCACGTCGAGCGGTCCCGAGCAGCACGAGATCGAGGAGATCCGCGGCCAGGATCTGGAGATCACGTTCACGGTCAGCGAGATCAACGAGGTTGTGCCGGCGTCGCTGGAGTCGCTGGCGGAGCGCATGGGCACGGGCGGCGTCGAGGCGCTCAAGGACGGGGTGCGCGGACAGCTCGAGCAGCAGGTCCGCAACAAGCAGCAGCACGCGCTGCGTCAGCAGGTCGCGTCGCACCTGCTGGAGACGATCGACTTCGAGCTTCCGGAGAAGCTCACGGCGCAGCAGGCGCTTCGGACGCTGCAGCGCAGGCAGCTGGATCTGCAGTACCAGGGCGTGGACGCCAACGAGATAGAGGCGCAGCTGGCAGAGCTGCGGAGCGCCTCCGATGAGTCAGCGCGTCGCGAGCTGAAGCTGTTCTTCATTCTCGATCAGGTCGCAAACGAGCAGAACCTGCAGATCACGGAGCAGGAGCTCAACGGATTCATCGTGCAGCTGGCGATGTCACGCGGGCTCCGCCCCGACATGGTGCGCCAGGAGTTGATGGAGTCCGGGCGTGTCCAGCAGGTCGCGCGTCAGCTCCGGGAGCACAAGGCGCTGGACCTGCTTCTGGGGCAGGCGACGATCGAGGACCTCTCGGTCGACGACTACAACGCGTTCGTCGCGGACATCAAGGGCGAGGACGTGCCCGAGTCGGCGAAGAAGACTACGAAGAAGGCTTCCAAGAAGAAGACGTCCAAGAAGAAGACATCCAAGAAGAAGACCTCGAAGAAGTCCGGCGACTGATCGGGGCTTGAGACACGAGGAGAGCGGCATGCGCGCGTCGATGTGGGCCTGGACTGTGTTGGGCGCGATGTGCGCCGTTGTTGTCTCGACGAGTGCGATCGGCGCGATCCAGGTGATCCATTGCGGGCACCTGATGGCGATCGCGGGACAGGAACCGATCCGCAACGCGACTGTCGTTGTCGAGGACGGCCTGATCACGCGCGTCGAGCAGGGTTATCTGCGGGGCGAATTCCCCGAGGGCACGGAGTTCATCGATCTGACCGATCGGTTCGTGATGGCGGGGCTGATCGATTGCCACACGCACATCACGGGTCAGATGAGCCCGACGAGGCGCATCGAGGGACCGAAGCTGTCTGATGCTGATTCTGCGATCCGCGGTGTGCTCTACGCGTCACGCACGCTGGACGCGGGTTTCACGACGATCCGCAACGTGGGCTCGGATGGCGACTCGGCGTTCGCGTTGCGCGACGGGATCGCGCAGGGGTACATCCGAGGGCCGCGGATCCTGGCGGCGGGCTCGGCGCTGTCGCCAACCGGCGGTCATGGGGATGGATCGAACGGCTTCGATCGTGATTTCGTGCTCGCGCCCACGTTCGAGCAGGGTGTTGCGGATGGTGTCGCCGAGTGCCGCAAGGCGGTGCGTGCGCAGGTGCGTCGCGGGGCGGACCTGATCAAGCTGACGGCGACGGGGGGCGTGCTGAGCGACACAGCGGCTGGGACGGAGCAGCAGTTCTTCGACGACGAGCTTCGCGCGATCGTGGAGACGGCGCACTCGATGGGTCGCACCGTCACGGCGCACGCGCACGGAACGGACGGCATCAACGCGGCGCTCCGCGCGGGCGTCGATTCCATCGAGCACGGGAGCTTTCTCGATGAAGAGTCGATCGAGCTCTTTCGGGAGACAGGCGCGTATCTCGTGCCGACGCTGCTGGCGGGCGTGACGGTCAAGGAGATCGCCGAGAGCGAGAGCAATTACTTCCCGCCGCCGGTGCGTGCCAAGGCGATCAATGTCGGCACGGAGCTGATGACCACCATCGGGCGTGCGTACGAGGCGGGTGTCAAGATCGCGTTCGGGACGGACTCGGGCGTCTCGCCTCATGGCGGCAACGCGCGCGAGCTCGAGCTAATGGTCCAGGCGGGTGTGCCGGTCGAGTACACGCTGATGAGCGCGACGATCAACGCGGCGGATCTGTGCCGCATGAGCGAGCAGATTGGGACGATCGAGGTGGGCAAGGTGGCGGACATCATCGCGCTGGACGAGAACCCGCTCGAGGACATCACGACGTTCCGCAGCGTGCCCTTCGTGATGGCGCGCGGGAAGGTCGAGAAGTTCGAGACCGCGGACTGAGAATCAGCTCCCGCGAAGGCCCGTGGCGAGTTCGGAGACGAACGAGCGGGCTATCGAGACCGCATCATCGCCATTTGTGTGCGCCTCCTCGATGCGTCGGACGAGGGCGGAGCCGACGATGACGGCGTCGGCGTGCTCGGAGACCGCTCGAACATGCTCGGCGGTGGAGATGCCAAAGCCGCAGGCGAGGGGCAGATCGGTGACTTGTTGGAGCGACTCGACGCGGGCCCGGACGTCGGGTGCGTCGGCCTGCTCGCCCGTGATGCCTGTGCGTGCGAGGATGTAGACGAAGCCCGAGCAGTGCGACGCGATGCGCTGGGCGCGATCGTCGGGGGTCGTGGGCGCGATGAGCAGCGAGGCGGTGAGGCCCGACTCGTTGATGGCGTGGTGGAGGGGTGCGAACTCGTCGACGGGCACGTCGGGGATGATGAGCCCGTCGAAGCCCGCCTTGGCGGCGCGATCGCAGAATTGCTCGAGCCCGAAACGGTAGACGATGGAGATGGAGACCATGGCGACGAGCCCGATGGTGAGCCGATCGCGGACGCTGGCGACCTGGTCGAAGATGTCCTTCGGATGGACGTCGTGCTGGAGGGCCTCGTGCATGGAGGCGGCGATGACCGGGCCGTCGGCGATGGGGTCGGAGAAGGGGAAGCCGATCTCGACGATGGAGGCGCCCGCGTCCTGGAGGGCTAGGAGCATGTCGGGGAGGGTGTCGAGCGAGGGTCGCCCGGCGGTGACGAAGGGCATGAGCGCGGCGCGTCTGGATGCGCGCAGTTCGGCGAAGATGTCGTCGATCCGTCCCATGTGAGCGGGAAGTGTATCAGGGTTGGCGCCGGGCATTAGTGCTTGACGCCCTTGACGCGATCGGGGTCTGTGTACTTGCGCATCGCGTCGGTGAGGCTCACGTCGGCGATGTTGGCCAGTGTGGTAAGCCAAGCAAGGACGTCGGCGAACTCCTCTTCAAGATTCGTGCGCTGTTCCGGCGTGGGGTTCTGTCCCGGCGCGTTCTCCATGAGGGCGGAGGAGAGCTCGCCGATCTCTTCGACGAGCCACATGAAGGTGCCGGGCACGCCACGTGCGGAGTCCGTCGTGAAGTAACGATCGCGGATGAGTTGCTGGACGTCGTCGAGTGTGAGGGTCATGCGCACACGATAGCGTGCGCTTCGAGCACAAGTAGTCTGATAGGAGTTGATTCGGTTATCGCCCGCCGTTGAGTTCGGAGTCCGTCATCGGCGGGATCGAGCCCTCTTCCATGCGGAGCATGTCGACGCGACGTTCGAGTTCCTTCCAGGCCTCGGACGAGCGGAGGCGGGTCTCGAGGAGCTCGATCTGGCGCATCTGGTTGAGGTAGTTGCGATCGATGTCGGCGCCGGAGAGCTTCATGAGGACGAAGGAGCGGTAGCTGCCGTCGGGCTCGATGTAGGTCTCCTTGCGATCGACGTAGGAGCCTCGGAGTGTCGTGGAGGCGACGATGTTGTTGATGTTCTGGAATCGCCCGAGGACCTCGGGGTTGTCCATGGCGTCGACCTGCTCCTGGAAGGTGCGCTGCAGGGCGTCGACGCGCGCCTGGATGGTCAGGCCCATGTTGGCGCGTGCGATGTTGGTGGCCTGTAGCTCGGCGAGCTCGCGCGTGGCCATGTTGGCCTGGGCGGTCTCGGCGATGGTGCCGTCCTCGGCGCGTGCGGACTGGTCGTACCACTTGGGTGTGAACGTCTTGACGACGGTGGTGCGCTCGGGCTTGACCTTCACCTTCGAGCAGCCGCTGATGGCGACGCTGATGACGATGCCCAGCGCGATGGAGCACGCGGCCAGGGCGATGGTGGACAGTTTGGAGCGTGACTGGTGCATCGGAATCACTCCCTCGTGGAACTCGTGTCTTGGATCATCGTGATGGGACAATGTGTATATCGTCCCACACGATAGTGGTTCTCCCAGAGATCATCGCACGATATGGGCGCGTGGCAAGGGGATTGGTGGGTCGGGGGCGAGGAGAATCGGGAATCGACGATCTGGATAGGCCTATCGGACGGAGGCGTCGTCGTGCGATGGGCTGCTCGGCTTGGTGAGGGGTAGGATGGGTGCATGCGTCGGTTCGTGCTGCTTCTGATTCTGCTTCTGGGCGGGTGTCGTGGGGCGTCCGTCGAGCGGATGCCGGGCTGGTACACGGCGCCACGCGCGTCGCTGGAAGACAGCGTCACGTGGGTGAGTGTGGGGAGCGGAGCGACGCTGGAGGTGGCGCGCGAGCGGGCGATGGCGGCGCTGGCCCAGCGGTTCGAGGCGCAGGTGCGCGTGCGCGAGCTCTCGATCCTGCGGGGCGGGAGGGAGTCGAGCCAGGAGGCGCTCGTTCGTGACGTGCGTGTGAACTCGGACGTGCTGGTGCACGGCGCGCGGGTCGCGGAGGTGTGGCGATCGTCGCGTCGGGCGCAGGTGCTCGTGCTCATGGAGCTTGATCTTGACGTGATGTCGGGGCGTCTGCGTCGATCGCTGGACGAGGAGCTGAGGCGGTTGGAGAGTCTGATCGAGGGCGTGCGCGGGGAGGGACTATCGCCGCTGGAGCGGGTGCAGCGGATGGAGCGGGCTCGGGTGGCGATCGTGGTGGCCTGGGAGCACGTCGTCCTGCTGGACGCGATGGGCAGGGAAGTCGATGACGAGGCGCTCCGAGCGCGTCAGGCGCGTGTGGCGGCGCTGCTCGAGGAGGCGCACGATGGGCTGCGTGTGCAGGTGCGCGTGCGCGACGCGGAGCGGACGCGTGCATCGGAGGCGTTCGAGGAGATCGCGGCACGGGTGTTCCGCACGGCTCTGCCAACCGAGCGTGTGCACGCGCTGCTGACGTTCGAGTCGAGCGTGCGACCGATGGACATCGAGGCGCATCCGTCGGGCGTGTGGTCGTCGATCGTTCAGTGGGAGATGCGCGTGACCATGGTGGATGTGATGACGGGCGCCCGTACGGGGGTGTGGCGTCGCGACGGCGTGGCGTTCGGTTCGAGCGAGGTGTCGGTGCGTCGCGATGCGCACGCGAGGATGGAATCGGACGTGCGTCGTGGGCTGGGCGCCTCGCTCACGGGTATGCTCGGAGAGGACGCGGAATTCAGGCGCAGCGGAGAACAAGAGTGAATCAGGTTCTGAGCGTTCTCGTCTGGTCGGTGGCGCTGATGGCGATCGTGGTCGTCGGCGGATACGTGATCATGAGGGTGCGTCGAGGCCTGCTCCAGGAGGAGGGGGAGGGATCGGACTCGACGATGTCGCTCGAGTCGCTGCGCCAGCTGCGAGCCTCCGGCCAGATCTCCGACGAGGAGTTCGAGAGCCTGAAGCGCTCGCTGCTGGCCTCGTACGGCTACACGGCGGAGGACGCGGGAGGAACCGAGCCCGGTCCCGAAACGGAGAGTTCGTGAGCGTCGAGCTCGGTCTCTGCAGGGCGTTCTGGGACGGGTGTGGCGATGCCCTGTTCGCCCAGTCGTCACAGCACACCCGGACCTGGGTGAGTTTTCCACTCTCGTGGAGAATCGAGCGGGTGTTGCCGATAGACTGAGGCGTGTGCCTGCCCGCGCTCGCGGCGGGATTGTTGTTTAGCGGACCTTCGCCGAGAGAGATCTATGGCCAAGAACCGAACGGGTGGCGAATCAGGGAATGGCGACGGAGGCGACGGGGGCTTCAAGGGGCGCAAGGTCACGACGTGCTCGTTCTGTGGCAAGACCTCTCGCGAGGTTGGTCCCATGGTCGAGGGCCCCAACGACGTCTACATCTGCTCCAACTGCACGGAGCTGTGCCAGAACATCTTCAAGCAGGAGCGTCGACGCGTGGCGGCGGGCAAGCCGCTGTTCTCGACGATTCCCGCGCCGCGTGAGGTCAAGGAATTTCTCGATCAGTACGTGATCGGGCAGAAGCGTGCCAAGAAGGCGCTATCGGTCGCGGTGCACACGCACTACAAGCGCCTGACCCAGCTCGAGAACGAGGACTCGCCGGTCGAGCTTGACAAGTCGAACGTGATGCTCATCGGCCCGACGGGCTGTGGCAAGACGCTGCTGGCCAAGACGCTGGCACGTCAGCTCAACGTGCCGTTTGCGATTGGTGACGCGACGACGCTGACGGAGGCCGGCTACGTCGGCGAGGACGTCGAGAACCTGCTGCTCAAGCTGCTGCAGGCGGCGGATTACGATCTCGAGGCGGCGCAGCGCGGGATTATCTACATCGACGAGATCGACAAGATCGGCAAGACGTCGCAGAACGTCTCGATCACGCGCGATGTCTCGGGCGAGGGCGTGCAGCAGTCGCTGCTGAAGATGCTCGAGGGCACGCTCGCGAACGTGCCTCCCCAGGGCGGGCGCAAGCATCCCGAGCAGCAGTACATCCAGCTGGACACGTCGAACATTCTGTTCATCTGCGGCGGCACGTTCGTTGGCATCGAGGACATCATCCGTCGTCGTCTCGGGCAGAAACGGATCGGCTTCGCGGACGCGTCCAAGACCGAGGCCGACGAGATCAAGGAGAACGCCGAGCTGCTGGGGAAGGTGCAGCCGGGCGACGTGCTCGAGTTCGGGCTTATTCCGGAGCTCTTGGGACGTCTGCCGGTGATCGTGCCGCTGGAGCCGCTGGGCGTCGAGGGACTGGTCGAGGTGCTCACGCAGCCTCGGAACGCTCTCGTGAAGCAGTACGAGCATCTGTTCGGCATGGAGGGAGCGCGTCTGCGTTTCACGGAGGACGCGCTCGAGGCGATCGCCGAGAAGGCCAAGGCGCGCAAGACCGGCGCCAGAGCGTTGCGTGCGGTGGTCGACGAGCTGATGCTTGAGCTGATGTACGACCTGCCCGAGATGGACAACTCGAGCGTCGAGTACGTGATCGATCGAGACGCGGTCGAGAACTCTGGGCAGAATCTGCTGCAGGACCTGCGGGTCGAGCGCAAGGAATCGGCGTAACCAGAACGATCAGCTGTTGAGCGGGATGCAGGCCTGGGTCTGTGTGTTGTTGACTGTGATGTCGGCCAGCAGGTGGAATCGCACCGGCGTGTCGAGGAGGCGTCGCACGCTCTGCACGGATCGCGTGAGGACGTGCAGCGTTATGGGCGCGTCGGGATCGAAGGCGCTCGTGCGGATGCCGAGCGCCTCGGCGAGTGTGACGAGCAGCGTCGCGTGATCGATCGCCCAGGCGCGTGTGACCTGGAGCGACTGGAAGGTGCTGTCGTTGTGCGCACAGAGCAGGTGCAGACGCGCGTCGGTATCGAACGCGATGGCGACGTCGGGCGCGTAGGGGCAGGTGACGCCCAGGTCCCGGAGCCCGTCGATGTGGACGGCCAATCGGGTGGATGTCTCGCTGACAGGTGGTGCGCTTCTGATGGGCTCGCGTGGAGCATGGGCGACCGGCGATGACGATGCCGGGGTCTTCGAGGCGTTCCGTGGGGCGACATGCGGGGCGGTCGTCGTAGGAGCGTGGTCCTCCGGCGATGCGGGAGTGGTGAGCATCGCCAGGAGGGCGTCGAGCGAATCGGGTGAGTCGCCCCGGTAGAGATTCGAGGCGCTGGTGGGGCCGAGTTTTTCCGGGCCGTGGTTGATGGAGACGTTGGACTCGAGGAACGCCCCGACGGCGCGAGTGATCTTGGCCCCGGCCTCGTCCGATTCTCTGGGTGTTGCTCCGATGAACACGATGTTGACGTGCGGGCTGTCGTCGGGATCGTGGGACGCGTCGAGGCGTTTGATCGTCTGGTACGCGGCGACCACGGCGGCGTCGTCGGTGGAGCTCAGGAGCGTGAGCTCGTCGAGGGAGTGGCTTGTTGCGAGTGTTGGCTCGTCGGTGGCGTCCACGCGCACCAGCCAGCGATCGACGTGACGTGTGCCGTGCGTGATAGCGCCGCTCAGGTGGGAGTGGGAGCCCATCGAGATGGGCGCGGCTTGGTTCGAGAAGATGTCGAGCGAGCACTGGCCCGCGTGGAGGCGGATGAGTCCGATCGTCTCGTGGCGGGTTTCCGACAGGTGGCGTGCGTACTGCGGCACCCACGGGCCTGCGAGTATGGGGAGGTGACCCAAGACGAGCGCCTCCACCGGAGGTGGTGGGGTGAGCGCCTGTGGTGATGCGGGCGTGCTCTCTTCCTGTCGATGGAGACGAAGAGGGGGCTCGCCCTGGTCCTGCGAGCCCAGGAAGAGTTCTGCCAGCGCGTCGTACTCCGCGTCGGACAGCGTGGAGGTTGGAGACGCGTCGTTGGTTGGCAGGTTGGACATAGCCCTCTCCTTGGATCTCGAGGGTCGGACGGTCAGTCCGCGGACTCGGGCACGATGGGCACCTGGGGATCGCGTGTGACCACGATAATGGAGTTTCGCTCGCCGAACGGGTTTGTGACCGATCGGGAGTTGAAAGGGTCTGTGATCCACCGTCCGTCGACAACGATGCGGTACTCGTGCATGCCAGCCTTGAGTGGGATGCAGCCCTCGTGGACGCCGAGTTGCGGGTTGTAGTCGAGGCGTGTGGTCGCGGGGTTCCAGTTGTTGAAGTCCCCGGCGACACAGATCGACGAGCTGGGGGAGCCGGGGTGGACGAAGAGCACGCCGCGTGATGTCTCGCGCGTGCCATAGAGGCGCTCAACGCGCGCGCGTGAGTTTTCCGGTGGCTCGTAGGTCGATTTGTCCTCGATGAGGTGCGCGACGCTCCCCCCACCGGCGGCGCGAGCCTGGATCTGCTCCTGGAGATGGCTGGTGCGAGCCAGGAGCTTGCGGGCGCGTTCGGCGATCTCGGTGGCGCGATTGGCGTTCGAGCCAGCGACTGGCTCGTCGAGTGTGGCGGGACGAGGCGCGGGGATGTTGGGGTTCACGATCGAGGGGCTGGTAGCCTCAGGAGAGGCTTCGTCCGGCTCCTCGGGGAGCGTGACGACGGGCGCGTTGCGGAGTTCGAGGACCTCCGATGCGAGCTCGACGTAGTCGGTCGCGCCCCATGAGCTCGGGTCGTGCTCGATGACGGGCTGCCCAAGGGACGTGGCCAGGGAGATCTTGTGATCGAGGCGGATGACGGTTGGCAGCACCGCCGGGCCGAAGTTGTCTCGGAGTTCCTTGAGGATGTCGCGTGCTTGCTCGGAGTCGGGATCGTGCATCGTCGGGAGCAGACGGAAGGGGACGTCCTTCTCGAGTCGTCGGGCCAGCGAGTTGATGGTTGCGAGTTGTCGTCGAGTGCCGTGGAGCGAGAGGAAGCTCGTCTGCACGGGGATGATGACCAGATCAGCCGCGTGGAGCGCGTTGAACGTGAGCAGTCCGATGGAGGGTGCGCAGTCGAGGATGGCCCACGTGAAGGTCTCCCGGAGGTGCGAGAGATAGCTCTTGAGTCGTGTCTCTCTATCGCGCTGCGTGGCCAGCCCGCCTTGCGTTGCCTCGAGTCCCGCGAGCTTGACGGTGGAGGGCGCAACGCAGAGATGGCGTCGGACGCGCCACAGGAGTCGGTTGTCGTCGACGTGCCGGTTTGGTTCGGCCAGGAGCGCGTCGCCTATGTGCAGGTCGATGTCCTGCTCGGGGATGGCCAGCGATGCCGCGCAGTGCGATTGGGGATCGAGATCGACAAGCAGCGTCGGTTGTCGTCGCGAGGCGAAGACGCCGGCGAGATTAATGGCGCTGGTGGTCTTGCCACATCCGCCCTTCTGATTGACGATCGCGATGGTGCGCAAGTGGTGGCCCGTCCGTGGGTCGATGACAGTGCGAGAATTCCTCGTGCGGGGCGACATCCCTGACACCCGCGTCGATTTTATCGGGGCTGGCGCGTGTCCTGCTTGAAGAACTGCAGATCCTGCGCGAGAAGGTCGGCTCAGGCTCTGATGGCGTTCCAGGCGTCGTCGATCGCGTCGGAAGGGACGTCGTCGCGCAGCACCACGGATGCATCCGGGACGGGGAGGATCAGGCGAAGGGTTGACCCTCTGGTCTTCTTGTCGCGGAGCATGAGCGAGCGGAGTGTTTCGTTGTCGGGCAGAGCGTCGATCCGAGAGGGAAGCCCCGCGTCGGCAACGGCTTGGGCGACGCCCTCGACCATCGCCTGCGGCACGAGCTCGAGGGACGCGCTGGCGCTCGAGGCGGCGATGAGCCCCATCGCGACGCACTCGCCGTGGAGCAGCGGGGCGTCCGAGGGATTGGTGGTCGGCGTCAGGTGATGGAGCCCCTCCAGGACGTGAGCGAAGGTGTGCCCGAGGTTCAGGGCGGCACGACCCGGGCCTGTGGTGGACTCCTCTCGCTCATCGCCCTCGACGACGCGCGCCTTGACGGCGACATTCCGTGTGACGAGTTCGGTGAGCACGGACGGGCTCTGGGCGATGATCCGATCGAGGTTGGCGTGGGTCCAGTCGAGAAGATCAGGATCGATCCGATTCGAGAGCAGCGTGTGCTTCAGGCACTCTGCTATGCCGGCGCGATAGTGGCGCGGGGCGAGGGAGGCGAGTGTCGAGATGTCTGCGACGACCGCGCGTGGCTGCCAGAAGCAGCCGGCGTAGTTCTTGAGCAGCGACCAGGTGTCGTTGTCGTCGTGTGTGAGAAGGTTCACACCTGTCTTGCCACCGACGGATGCGTCGACCATCGAGAGGAGCGTGGTGGGGCACTGGACGCATCGGATGCCGCGCATGTAGGTGGCGGCGGCGTAGGCGCCGACATCCCCGACGATGCCTCCCCCGAGGGTGACGACGATGTCCTGGCGATCGAGCCCGCACTGGGCCATCCGAACGAGGAGGTCGGCGTGTGTGGAGGTGGACTTGTGCTCCTCGCTGGCGATGAGGACCTGCTGGAAGACGTGCAGCCCCGCGGACTGGATGGCGCCGGCGGCGCGCTCCACGGTTGCCTGCGGGAGGTTGTGGTCGAGGACGAGCATCGCCTTGGCGGACGAGGGGCAGGTTGAGGCGATGATCTGTGTGAGCTGATCGAGCGTGCCCGTTCCTATCGTGACGTCGTAGGAGCGGTCGCCCAGGTCCACGCGCACGGATTGTGAGGGGGCCTCGCTCATTCCCATTCGATGGTGGCCGGCGGCTTGGACGAGATGTCGTAGACGACTCGATTGAGCCCCTGGACCTCGTTGATGATGCGATTCGAGATCGTGGCCAGCACGTCGAACGGAATGCGTGCCCAGTCGGCGGTCATGAAGTCCTGTGTCTCGACGGCGCGTATGGCGCACACCTGCTCGTACGAGCGCCCGTCGCCCATCACGCCGACGCTCTGGATTGGCAGGAGCACCGCGAAGACCTGGCTTGTGGCACGATAGAGGTTGGATGCGACGATCTCCTCGATGAGGATCTCGTCCGCCTCACGCAACAGGTCGAGTTTGTCTCTGGTGATCTCGCCGATCACCCGCACCGCCAGGCCGGGCCCCGGGAAGGGGTGGCGCCAGACGATCTTCTCGGGGAGCCCCAGGACCTCGCCGAGACGACGGACCTCGTCCTTGAACAGGTCGCGCAGCGGCTCGACGAGATCGAGCCCGAGCTCTGCGGGAAGCCCGCCGACGTTGTGGTGGAGCTTGATGCCCGAGGCGGTGCCGGCGAGCGACTCACCCGACTCGATGACGTCGGGGTAGAGCGTCCCCTGCGCGAGGATCGACGCGTCGTCGAGTGAGGAGGACGCTTCCTTGAAGACGTCGATGAACGTGTGTCCGATGACGCGTCGCTTCTCTTGCGGGTCGGTCACGCCGGCGAGTTTCTCGAGGAACAATTCGGAGGCGTCCACAACATGAAGGTCGGTCTCGAAGTGATCGAGGAACGTGCGCTCGACAAGCTCTCGCTCGTTCTTGCGGAGCAGTCCGTTGTCGACGAAGACGCAGGAGAGCTGCGATCCGATGGCCTGTTGGAGCAGCGCCGCGCAGACCGAGGAGTCGACCCCCCCCGAGAGCCCGCAGATGACGCGCCGATCCCCGACGGTCTCACGCAGCCGGTCGATCTCCGTGTTGAGGAAATCGGACATGCGCCAGGAGCCCTGGCAGCGGCACGTTTCGTAGAGAAAGTTCTGGAGGATGTCGATGCCGTGCGGCGTGTGGGTGACCTCCGGGTGGAACTGCACACCAAGGAACGGGAGCGACTTGTGTCGCACTGCGGCGAAGGGGCAGGTCTCGGTGGAGGCGAGGGTGATCAGCGAGTGGTGCGCGTCGATGACCTGGTCGGAGTGGCTCATCCACACCGCGGTGCGCTCCGGGATGGCGGCAAAGAGGTCGTTGCGATCGACGATGTGGAGGTTCGCGCGCCCGTACTCTCGTGTGGGGTGGCGCTCGATGGTGCATCCGAGCATCTGGCAGGCGAGCTGCATGCCATAGCAGATGCCGAGCACGGGCACGCCCATCTCGAGGATCTGCGGATCGCATGTCGGAGCGCCGGGCTCGAAGACGCTGGAGGGCCCGCCGGAGAGGATGATCCCCTTTGGGTTGAGCGCCTTGAGTTCCTCCAGGGGGATGTCGGGACGCACGAGCACGGAGAAGGCCCCCGCGTCGCGCACGCGTCTGGCGATCAGCTGGGCGGTCTGCCCACCGAAGTCGAGGACGGGCACGACCTCATTGTGGGGCAATGAGGTGCTCTGAGCGGTTCTGGATTGTGCTGAAGATTCGACGAGAGCCATTGTGGTGCCGATAGGTGGGGGGTGATGACTCTGGGACGGGCGTGGAACGAAGTGGTGCGGGGAAGAGGGAGAGGGTACGCGCTGGCGGGTCTCAGGTCGAGTGGATTGGTGCGTGGATGGCGTTCGTCTAGGATTCCACGGATGGGATGGACTCCTGCGAGTGCGATTCTCTGTGGGACGGCAGCCCTTGCGGTGAGCGTCGGCTGCCGGGTGTCGATGCGTGCTGGCTTCGACTCGCCCGACCCACAGGAACGAGCGATCGCGCTGGCCCGCTCGTTGGAGTCGGAGGATCCGAGGACGATCCCGGAGCTGATCCGCTCGCTGGACTCGTCGGATCCGGTGGCTCGCCTCATGGCGATCAAGGCGCTGGAGAAACGGACCGACGAGACATTCGGGTATCGTCATTACGACCCTCCGTGGGTTCGTGAGGAGGCCATCGAGCGTTGGGCGCAGTGGTGGCGTTCGCAGCAGGAAGAAACCGACGCGGAGCAGGTCACTGCCCCGGAGCCCGAGTGAGCGAGCGAGTCGATGAGCGATATTGATCCAGCTAAGCACGGTGCGATCGAGATTCGCTTGCTGAGCGATCCGCGCTACCTGTGCGGGATCCGCGAGCTGATCTCGGGTGTGGCGCGTCGGCTCGGCTTCAAGGAGCTCGAGTCGAACCACATCGCGCTGGCGGTCGACGAGGCGCTGGCAAATGTGATCCGGCACGGGTACGACAGCTCGACATGCTGTCCCATCTGGGTTCGCGTGTGGGAGCTCGAGTCGGGAGGGATCCGCATCGTGCTCGAGGACGAGGCGCGCCAGGTTGATCCGTCCTGCATCAAGAGCAGGGATCTCGAGGACGTGCGCCCGGGCGGGCTGGGTGTGCACATCATCCATGAGATCATGGACGAGGTTCGATACGAGGCGCGCGGTGATGTCGGGATGCGCCTTACGATGGAGAAGCACCCGGCATCGTCTGCTACCGTGTCATCGACACAGAAGGACTCACCCCATGCATGAGGCAGGCTCGCTGCATTTCGATGTCCAGGAGCATGACGCGTCGCTGGTTGTCTCCCCCGCGGGTGAGGTCGATCTGAGCACCTCGCCGGAGCTGCGCGAGGCCCTGAAGGTGGCGATCCGGCGCAAGCCGGCGAGGCTGGTCATCAAGCTCGATGGCGTGCCGAGCATGGACAGCTCCGCCATCGCGACGCTGATCGAGGCGATGCGTTTGTGCAAGAACGAGAGCGTCGTGCTGGTGCTGTGCTGCGTGACGGAGCGTGTGCGCTCCGTCTTCGAGATCGCGCGTCTGGACTCGGTGTTCGACATCCGCGAGTCGCTCGACGACGCGTTGGCGTGAGCTGAGGAAACCGATGGCGGAGCGCGACCAGAGACGACGCCCGGTTGTCCGATCGGTGGAGCTGATCGGGGCGGGGACGCGTCACGTGCTCAACGAGATCGGCAGCGCGCAGCTGTTACTGATCAACGCCCTGGGGTGGATGCTCAGGTCGCTGACGAACTCGAGAATCCGTGTGGGGCGTGTGGCGATCGTGACGCAGGTCGTGCGGATCGGCGTGCGCTCCATCGCGATCAACGCGCTCGTGGCGGGCTGCGTTGGCTTCATCCTGGGCTTGCAGATGGCGCCCCCGCTGGACGATCTCGGGCAAGTGGAACTCGTGCCGAACATCATCGCTGTCGCCGTGCTGCGTGAGCTTGGCCCGCTGATGGCCGCGATCGTGATGACCGGGTACGCGGGGGCGGCGATCGCCGCCGAGATCGGAACGATGGTGGTGGGTGAGGAGATCGAGGCGCTGGAGGCGCACGCGCTCAATCCCGTGCGATTCCTGGTGGTGCCAAGGGTCATCGCGGTTGTGGTGAGCATGACGATGCTGGCGGTGATCGCGGACGTCGTAGCGATCTTCTTCGGCTTCGTGATGGGTGCCACGGTGCTCGATATCCCGCCCGTGACCTATTGGGACAACACGCTCGAGCAGATAGACAACGTCGATTTTCTGACCGGCGTGACCAAGGGCGCCGTGTTCGGGCTGCTGATCGCGGTGATCGCGTGCAACAACGGGCTGCGTGTGACGGGCGGCGCCGCCGGCGTGGGCAACGCCACCACGCTGACTGTGGTCCGGTCGATCGTGGCGATCATCTTCGCGGACCTGATCTTCACGACGATCTTTTATGTCACAGGTCTGGGCTGACCGTCGTCCCTGCTTGCTTCCGGTCGCCCGCGGCCTACCATCGCCCCTATGAGCGAGTACCGAGCCATCGAGCCGAGCGCGGACGCACGCGGTGTGCGTGTGGCGGTCGTCGCCAGCCGCTACCACGATGACGTCATCGACGCCATGGTGGCTGGCGCGATCGAGTGCTTCGAGCGATGCGGTGGTGACGGGGGGGATGTGACCGTCGTGCCCGCCCCCGGCGCGTTCGAGCTGCCCACGATCGCGTCGTCGTGCATCGCATCCGGATGGTTCGATGTGTTTGTGGTGCTCGGATGCATCGTCAGGGGAGAGACTCGCCACGACGAGGTCATCGCGGACGCCATCGCGAGCCAGATCACGCACCTGGCGTGCGAGCATCACGTGGCGATCGGGTTCGGTGTGCTGACCGTGGAGACGCTGGAGCAGGCTCTGGCGCGTGCGGGTGGAGAGAAGGGCAACAAGGGCGCTGAGGCGATGCAGGCGGCGCTCGAGGCGCACACGACGATGCGTCGTGTGGACTCCGGTGCGGGGGTGCGAGAATGAACTCGCGTCGGGCGATCAGACAGTGTGCGCTGGAGATGATGTACCAGCTCGATGCGCGTTCGGACCAGGACGCGCAGGAGATCCTCGATGCGACGATCGGGCGTGGGGGTGAGATCGGTATGAGCGAGGGCGACATCCGGGCCTCGTGGGAGCTGGCACGCGACGCCCACAGGTCGCGGCGCGCGTCGGACCTTGTGGTGGGCGAGCTTGCGCCGTCGTGGCCTGCCGTGCGCCAGCCGGCGATGGATCGGGCGATCCTGCGTCTGGCGCATTACGAGATGACATCGGGTGACGTGCCGCCCAAGGTGGCGGTGAACGAGGCGGTCGAGCTGGCCAAGAAGTTCGGCTCCGAGCGGTCGCCCGCGTTTGTGAACGGGATTCTGGACAAGGTGCTCAAGCGAGTGCTGTCGGAGTCGTGCTCAGCAGAGGAGTCCGCCTGAGGCATGGGTTTCTTCAAGTCGATCAGATCGAGGATCGCCGGGGGCCTGGCGCGGACGCGTGAGAGCTTCGCGTCGGGGCTGCGCACGCTGGTGACGGGTCGTGCCCTCGATGAGGATCTGCTGCGCGATCTGGAGCGGGCGCTCATCCAGGCCGACGTCGGTGTGAAAGCATCGCGCGAGCTGATCGAGTCGCTCCGCGCGTCGTGGAAGTCGGGTGAGATCACTCGGAGCGACGAGGTGCTCGATCACCTGAAGGTGTCGCTCAAGCGGATGTGGCCCGAGGCGCGACGAGAGATGGGCGAGGCTACGAGCGGTCCGACGGTGATCCTTGTGGCGGGTGTCAACGGTGCCGGGAAGACGACGAGCGTCGCGAAGATCGCGCACACGTATCGCTCGGAGGGCAGGCGTGTGCTGCTCGCGGCGTGTGACACGTTCCGAGCGGGCGCGGTCCGTCAGCTCGAGATCTGGTCGGAGCGGCTGGGCGTGGAGATCATCCGGGGGCAGCAGGGGGGTGATCCCGCGGCGGTGGCGTTCGACGCGTGCGAGGCGGCGCTGGCGCGTCAGGTCGACGTGCTGTTGATTGATACAGCTGGCCGACTGCAGACGCAGGATCCGCTTATGCGACAGCTCACGAAGATCCGTGACGTGGTGGCGAAGAAGATTCCCGGGGCCCCGCACGAGGTAATCCTCGTGCTGGACGCCACGAGTGGACAGAACGCGCTGCGTCAGGCAGAGGCGTTCACGAAGGCCATCGATGTGACCGGGCTGTTTCTTGCGAAGCTGGACGGCACGGCCAAGGGCGGCGCGGTCGTTGGGATCCGTCAGGAGACGGACATCCCCGTGAAGCTGATCGGCATCGGTGAGACTCCCGAGGACGTGCAGGCGTTCGATCCCGATCAGTTTCTCGACGCGCTGTTCGATGCCCAGGGCGTCGCCAGCGAGATGGGGAACTGACGTGCTCGGATTCCGAACAACCGTGTTGTGACTGAGTCTGGAGGAACAACCGGGATCGCGCTCACCCAGAGCGAGCTGATCGCGCAGCGTCTGGCCCTGCTGCTGACGGGCGATGAGGCGCGTGCCGACGCGGTGCTGGGCGTCGTGCTCGCGTCGCAGGCGGATCTTGATGCGATCGAGATCGCTCGCGTGCGCAGGCTGGTGATTCTGCGTTCACGCGAGGAGAGCCTGACGCGTGAGCCGACGAGCAGGCCCTGGTTCGAGCGGGTTCGTGCCAGGCATCTACAGGCACGTGGCGAGCATCGCGAGGAACGGAGCGACACGCGGCCCGAGGTGTTCGATGGGATCGCGCTCGTTGCGCTGCGGGCGTGCGAGCGTCTGGATCGCCAGCAGATGGAGGCGTGGCTGCTGCATCGTGTCGAGGATCTGGATCTGCGTCAGGCCGCCAGGGCGATGGACTGCTCGACGAGCGCGTTGCAGCGCCACCTGGAGCGTGCGGAGGAGTCGCTCACGCGCACGCTCGGCGGCGAGTATGTCGAGGCGATCGACAGTCTCAGGGCGCAGTCGCGTCGGGAGCGGGTGTTGGCGAGCCTGCTGTGGACACGCGAGCGACTGCGACGGGCGCGGACGCTCCGACGAGTTGTCGTGATGGGCGTGGGTGTGCTCGTCGCGATCGCGCTCATCGTTCTCGTGCTCCGGATAGTCTGACTTGTGAGCGGGTGGGGATGCTGAGAGGATGGGCGTCGTGGGAACCTCCGATCGCCAGAAGACGACGGGACGAGGGTCGACGGGTGTGACTCGATTGCTCCCGGGCGGGCCGGGCACCGGTTTGCTCGGCAGCCTTCGCATCCGCAAGAAGCTGATGGTGTTGCACACGGGCTTCTCGGTGGCGTTGGCTCTGGTGCTGATCGTGGCGCTGGGGCCGATGCTCCGCGAGCTGGTGCGCCTGGCCGAGCAGGACGAGAGCCGCCGTGCCATGACGATGTTCGTCGAGTCGCCGTGGCGTGTCGAGGAGCTCAGTGCGCAGGGCGTGGTGATGCAGTACGGCGCGCCCTCGATGCTCGGGTTGGGCGAGGTCGAGATCGCGGATGTCACGCGTGATGAGGACTTCGAGGTCGAGACCTACGACGCGCGACGCGGTGCGCGCATCGTGCGGTACGACGCCGCGAGCGGGAACTTCTTCCTTGTCGAGTCTCGGTCGACGCGCATGCGCTCGATGGTGCTGCGCATCTACGGGCTGCTGGTGATCATTCTGATCGGGATGTACGCGTTCATCGTGCTGATGCTGGAGGTGTTCGTGCTGCCCCGACAGGTGTACCAGCCGATCCGTCGGTTGCTGCGCGCCGATGCCGCGGTGCGAGGTGAGCTGCGTGAGGACGAGCTGATCGAGGACGAGCTGATCCCGGCCGACGAGCTGGGCCTGATCATGCGATCGAGAAACAACTCGATCCGGCGCCTGCGCGACAAGGAGGAGCAACTCTCAGGGACGCTCGAGCGGCTCGAGGAGGTCGCCGACGATCTGAAGCGCAAGAACTTTCTGCTCGAGACGGCCAAGCAGCAGATGGCCGAGCACGACAGGCTCGTCTCGCTGGGCATCATGTCGGCGGGTCTGGCGCACGAGCTCAACACGCCGCTGACGGTGCTCAAGGGCAGCGTGGAGCGTCTCGCCTCGTCGCCCGATCACAGCGTTGATGAGAAGACGGCGCAGCTCATGCTGCGCGTGGTCAAGCGTCTTGAGCACCTGAGCGAGAGCCTGCTGGACGTGGCGCGCGTGCGCTCGCTGGGGCAGGAGCCGGTCGGCATGCGCGAGCTGGTCGATGAGGCGTGGGCGCTGGTTCGTCTGGACAGGCAGGCGGTGGGGATCGAATTCGTCAACACCATCGACGCGTCGTGCAGCGTCGTGGGCGACGCCGATCGTCTGGCGCAGGTGTTTCTGAATCTCATCCGCAACTCGGTCGACGCGCTGGGGGAATCGGGGCGCATCGAGGTCTCTGCGAGTGAGCTGGAGCGTGAGGGCTCTGAGTGGTTGAGCGTGCACGTGACTGACAACGGACCTGGCATCGATCACACGCTGCTGCCGAGGATCTTCGAGCCCTTCACGTCGACCCGCCTGGACGCCAAGGGCACGGGGCTGGGGCTCGCCGTGTCCGAGGGTATCGTGCGTGAGCACGGCGGCCTGCTGCTGGCGCGCAATCGCAAGGAGGGTGGGGCGGGCATCGAGGTGCTGCTGCCGCTCAAGGGGCGTGGTCGATTGGATGAGCACGTCGAGCAGGAGATATCGCATGAGTGAGCCGCCACACGACGTCGAGTTCGTTCCGCTGTCGATTGTCTCGTTGGATGATGATCCCGACTATGGCGATTTCATCCAGAGCGTGCTCGAGGACGAGGGGCACGAGATCCGGGTCGCGTCGAATCAGCAGCGGTGCATGGAGTACTGCGGCGAGCGCCTGCCGGACATCCTGCTGCTTGATATCAAGATGGGGCAGGAGTCGGGCGAGGAGGTGCTCAGGAGGATCCGTGAGCGCTGGCCCGATCTGTGTGTGATCATCGTCACGGGGTATCCGACGATGGAGACGATGCGTCGGACGTTCAAGCAGGATGTGTTTGATTATCTGGCCAAGCCGTTCTCGATCGAGGAACTCCGCAACGTGTTGCGCCAGGCGTCCGACGCGTTCGATCTGGGGCGTCGCCCGCAGGATCGGCTCAGGGTCGAGCTGGGCAAGCGCATCCGCCTGGCGCGCACGACACGCGGCTGGACGCTGCGGGAGCTCTCCGACGAGAGCGGTGTGAGCGTGAGCCAGCTGAGCTCCGTCGAGCGCGGCGCGCACATGCCGAGCGTCGAATCGCTGCTGGCGGTCGCGCACGCGCTGCGTGCCAAGCCCTCTGTGTGGTTCGAGGAGTCGGGCTTCTGAGCGAGTGTCAGGCAGATTGGCGCTGGGGGGCGTGCGGCATCGGCGGTGTGGCGTAGGGGTGCAACTCCGGTGGCAGGCGCTTGATGCCTCGACGTCGGGCCTTGTGGATCGCGTAGTACAGCGACTCGTGCACGCGCCGGCGCACGCTGGGAGTGATGTTCATCGAGTGCGCTTCCATCGTGTCGAGAGCCCACATCCAGGCGTGGTACTCCTCGAGGCATCGCGGTCGATAACGCTTGAAGCCGATGGCGTGGTGCCCTATCTCGTGGAGGAAGACGGCGCAAGACATCGGGCCGCGCGGTTGGGGCGCTTCGATGAGACGCGAGACCGTGCCGTCGCGGTAGTGGACCTCCCACGCGACGCCCGACATCGATGACCGCCACTTGCGCACGCGCACGCCGTGTGTGTCGAGCATGAGGCGCGTCAGATCGCGATATCGCTGCTGCATGGGGGTGAGCCCGGGGTCCTGTCGTGGTCTCGTGCGCACGACCGGCTCGGGTGGCTTGCGTCGGGTTGGTAGCAGGTCCCAGAGCGTCAGCATGGTGGTGTGATCCCTTGCAGCATTCCATCGGTCGGGAGCGATCGCCCTCTGGCGTAGTCCGCCCATGCCATGATGCGTTTTCCGGGAGGCTGGATTTCGAGCAGCTCCAGAGCGGTGTTGTCGCCGCAGGCAACGAGCCCTCGCTGCGAGTCGAGGAGCGTGCCGGGTGCGGAGGTGGGCGACGCGGGCGCAACGCCCACACGGCACAGTTTGAGTGGCTGATCATCGAGATGGACTCTTACGCCCGGCCACGGCGAGAGGCCGTGGACGCGTGCCTGGCACTCCTCGGCAGGTCGCGCGAGGTCGATCCATCCGTCGGACGTGCTGAGCTTGGGCGCGTGCGTGACCAGCGACTCGTCTTGCGGCTGTGGCTGGATCATGCCGGTCGCGTGCCCGGCGAGCACGTCGAGGATGAGATCGGGGCCCATCTGCGCGAGACGATCGTGGAGCTCGCCGGCGTTGCACATCGGGTCGCGCTCGATTGATTGGCTGCCAAGAATCTCGCCGGCGTCCATGCGCTCGGCGATGGTGATGATGGTGTTCCCGACCAGCGTGTCGCGTGCAACGATCGCGGCGTTGATGGGTGAGGCCCCCCGCCAGCGTGGCAGGAGTGATGCGTGCAGGTTGCACGCGAACTGGTCTTGTAAGAGATCTTGCGAGAGTTTCTGCCCGAACGCGATGACCACCCACGCGTCTGCGCGGAGCGCGCGGAGTGTGTCGATCACGCCCGGCTCGTTGATGTTGTCCGGGCGGAACAGGGGCGCCGGGTCGTGCTCGAGCGCGTGCTGCGTTATCGGGGTCGGGGTGGGAGTGCGCCCTCGCCCAGCCCGGCGGTCAGGCTGCGAGACAACACCAACCACGTCGTGGTGACGACACAGCGCCTGGAGCGAGGGGAGCCCGAAGGCACCCGATCCGAGGAAGAGGATCCGGAGTGGTGGTGTCATGGGCGGCTGGCGGTCAGATATGGTGTGACATGGCCTCGAGGTTCTTGATGGCGCTGCGTGTCTTCATGCGGGAGAGCTGCGTCATGCGGTCGATGATGAGCACGCCGTCGAGGTGATCGTGCTCGTGTTGCATGCAGCGAGCGAGCAGATCGTCTGTCCGGAGCGTGAACTCGCTGCCCTCCAGGTCGGTCGCGCTGACGGAGACACGCGGTGGGCGTCGCACCTCGCCACGGATGTCCGGCAGGCTGAGACAGCCCTCCTCGAAGGGCTCCAGATCGCCCTCGAAGTCGTGGAGTCTGGGATTGAGAAAGACGAGCGGTATCTCCGTTGCGGTCATCGGGTCGTCTGCGAGCAGGCGACTCTCGTCGGGAGGCACGTGGGCAACGAAGAGACGCCAGGAGAGGCCGACCTGCGGAGCGGCCAGCCCGATGCCCTCCGCCTCGTGCATCAGATCGATCATGCGCAGGGCGACGGCGCGCACCTCGTCGGTGATGGCATCGACGGGCTCCGCCTTGCGCTTGAGGACGGGGTCGGGGTAGCTGACTATGCTCAGGGAGCCTGGATCGATGCTCATGGGTGCAGTGTAGGGTGTCTGCGCTGCCCGGCGTTGACGGTCTCCGAGCGGATTCCGTAGCATGGTCGCCTCGTGTCGGCACGGGGATGTGTGGGAGTGGAACCGGGCACGCTCTGGTGCGGATCGAGGCAGGAGTTTCTGTGGCGTTATTCAAGAAGAATCAGACTGGAGAGGGCTCGGGCGACTCGGGGGATGGGTCCGCCACAGGCGGCCAGGGTCCCGCGTTCGATCCGGGCAAGGCGGAGCGTTGGTTCGCGCACGCCAAGACCTCACACGAGTCGACGAACTACGAGTACGCGACGACCTGCTGGCTCAAGGGGTTGGCATTCGACCCCGCGAACCTCGAGGCGCTCCAGAGCTTCCTGAACTCGGCGCAGGCCTACGCGCAGGGCGCCAAGAAGGCGGGGCCCTCCAAGGATCAGGTCAAGAACGTCGGTGGCAAGACACCGGTCGACAAGTACATGACCTCCCTGCTGCAGTGGGGCACGTCGCAGCCGCTGGATGCCGGTGCGGCCGTGAAGGCGACGGAGCACGCCGCGAGCCTTGGTCTGACCGCTTCTGCGCGATGGATCGGCGAGTTTGCGCTGCGCTCGGCCAGGGGTGAGGCCAAGCCCAAGAAGGACACGTTCGTGCGCCTCAAGGACTCGATGATCAAGGTGGACGCCTACGACATCGCGACCAAGGCCGCCGAAGACGCCGTCACGATCGATCCCGGCGACGTTGTGCTCAAGGACGAGATCAGGAACCTCTCGGCGCAGGCCGCGATGAACACGGGCGGCTTCGAGAACGCCGACGAGGAGGGCAGCTTCCGTCAGCGCATCAAGAATGCCGATGAGCAGCAGAAGATCCGCGAGCAGCAGCAGGTGGTCAAGACGGAGGATGTCGCCGAGCGAGTCGTGAGCGAGGCGAAAGCCGACTATGAGTCTCGCCCGGACGACACGCACGCGGCCGGCAAGTACGTGCGAGCACTGCTCGAGCGTGGCACGGCGGCGGACGAGCAGGAGGCTCGACGGGTGCTCAAGGAGCTCTACGAGTCGACCAAGGAGTTCCGCTGGCGTCAGCAGCTGGGTGATCTGGAGATCCGCATCGAGCGACGGAAGGTCGTCGCCGCCAGGAAGAAACTCGAGGAGAGCCCGGGCGACGAGTCTCTCAAGACCGAGTATCAGAAGATATACAGCGCGTTCATCGAGAAGGAGGCGCAGGAGTACGAGGCTCGCGTCGAGGCGTATCCGACGGACACGAAGTTCAAGTACGAGCTCGGTCGTCGGCTCTATATCCTGGGCAAGTACCCGGAGGCGATCAAGCACCTCCAGGAGGCGCAGGAGGACTCGAAGCTCAGGACGCACGTGCTGCACATCCTCGGGCAGGCGTTCGAGAAGCTCGGGTGGCACGCCGAGGCGGTCGATATGCTTCGTCAGTCGGTCGAGTCGCACCACTCCGACTCCGACGAGCTGGGCATGAACCTTCGCTACGCGCTGCTGGGTGCCCTGGAGAACCAGGCCAAGCAGGACAAGAACCTCGATTCCGCGGAGGAGGCGCTCAAGCTCGCCTCCGCGCTGGCGATGAAGCGCATCGATTACAAGGATGTTGTCGAGAAGCGCCAGACCCTCCAGCAATTGATCGTCGCTCTGAAGAACGGGGGCTGAGACAGCCCATCATGCCTCGTGTCGTCGCCATCATCCCGGCGCGTCTCGGATCGACGCGATTCCCACGAAAGGTGCTGGCCTCCAACACCGGGCATCCCATGCTCTGGCACGTCTGCGAGCGGACGCGACAGGGCAAGATGGTCGATGAGGTGCTCGTTGCGACGGACTCGGACGAGGTTCGAGACGCGATGAGGCCTTTCGAGATACGTACGCTCATGACCGACGCGTCGCACACCAACGGCACGTCCCGCATCGCGCAAGCGGCGGAGGAGTTGGGGCTGGACGAGAACGACATCGTCGTCAACGTGCAGGGCGACGAGCCGGAGCTCGATCCGGCGCTCATCGACGCGTGTGTGCGTGCGCTGCTGGACTCGGACATACCGATGGCCACCGTCGGCTCGCCGTTCGAGGATCGCGAGGACCCATCGGATCCGAACATCGTGAAGGTTGTGACGGAGCAGAGGGGTCGGGCGCTGTATTTTTCGCGTGCGCTGATCCCGCACGATCGCGAGTCGAGCGGAGATGTCCAGAGGCTCAAGCATGTGGGCCTGTACGCGTTCCGGTACTGGTTCCTGAGGCGATACGTCGACCTCGAGCCGACTCCGCTCGAGCGATGCGAGAGCCTCGAGCAGCTTCGCGTGCTCGAGCATGGGCACGACATCGCGGTGGTCACGATGCCCACGTCCCATCACGGCATCGATACGACGGAGCAATACCGGGCGTTCGTCGAGAGATGGCGTTCCGCACACCCGGGTTGAGCGTCGCAATCGTCGCAGACGTCGGGGGCTCTCGGACGTTCAAGAGTGGCAATCTGGAGAAGCTGGCGAAGCTGGTCAAGGGTCGGCTCACCCTTCCCGATGACGTGTCTATTACGCGCGTGTGGAAGCGTGCGCATGCGAGCGCGTCTCGCGGGGAGGTGAGCGATGGCACGACAGAAGAAAACACTCAACGAGCTCGTGGACAACACCGTCTTCACGACCGGTGAGGCGGCGGAGGTGTGCAAGGTCAGCCAGCAGACGATCATCCGTTGCTTCGACTCGGGGCGTCTCGAGGGCTTCCGTGTGCCGGGCTCGAAGTTCCGTCGCATCCCCAGAGCGGCGCTGCTCAGGTTCATGCGCGAGAACGACATCCCGACGGACGTGCTCGAGAAGGGCCCGCGTCGCGTGCTGGTGGTCGACGACGAGCAGGAGATCGTCACCCTGATCTCCGACGTGCTCGGGTCCGATCAGCGCTACGAGATCATGAGCGCCTCGAACGGGTATGACGCGGGGATGCTGACGGAGTCGTTCCGTCCGCATCTGATCGTGCTCGACTACATGCTGCCGGATCTCAACGGCGATCTGGTCTGCAAGCGCGTGAAGGAGAGCGATTCCGGCAAGGACACCAAGGTGCTCTTCATCTCGGGCGTCGTGGCGCCCAACGAGATCGAGCGTCTGGAGGCATCGGGGGCCGACGACTTCATCAAGAAGCCCTTCGACATCGAGCAGCTGGCGGATCGCATCGAGACCATGCTGGGGATCGCCCAGGCGGCGTGAGGCCCCGGCGCACTTCGGAGCACGAGCGTGTCGCGCGAGAGTGAATCCATCAGGGCGCAGCGGATCGAGATGATCCTCGACGAGATCGAGAGCCTCCCGACGCTCTCGCCTATCGCCACGCGCCTGCTCCAGCTCTCAGTGGACGACGACGTCGAGATCTCCGAGATCGTCTCGCTGGTCGAGGCGGATCCGGCGCTGACAAGCAAGCTGCTCTCGATGTGCCGCTTCCGCGATAGGGCGGCGTCGCAGCAGGTGGGGACAGTCGAGCGAGCCGTCATGCTGCTGGGCATCGATGCCGTCCGCTCGGCGCTGCTGAGCGTGCACGTGTTCGAGCTGCTGGAGGAGTCGCCCGGCGCCTCGCTCGACGACAGTGCGGATCAGGAACACGAGCTCAATCGGGTCGAGCTCTGGCGCCACCTGTTGGCGACGGCGTGCGCCTCGGAGATGCTCGCACGCGAGAATCGCTCGCTGTTGGGCAAGCACTCGCCCGACGAGGCGTTCACCGCTGGGCTGCTGCACGATCTGGGCAAGATCGCCCTGGACATGATGCTGCCTCGCACGTACGGCAAGATCGCGCACGCGTCCGCGGCGCATCGCGGGAGCGTCTCGGAGTTGGAGCGGAAGCTCATCGGCGTGGACCACCATCGCGCCGGGAAGCGTCTGGCGCAGCACTGGGGTCTGCCACACTGCCTGATGGACGTCGTGTGGCTGCACAACCAGCCGATGGAGTCCATCCCGGATCTGGATCACAGGGGCCTCATCGCGATCGTGTCGATGGGTGACGCCATCGCGCGCAAGCTGCACATCGGATGGTCGGGCTCGGACGTTGGTGACGTCTCGCTGGACGACATCGCACGCTCGTACGACATCACGCTCGAATCGGTTGACATCGTCGAGCGCACGCTCTTCGAGGCCGTCTCGAGGCGGGTCGAGGAGCTCGGGCTCGACGCGGTGATCGAGTCGGAGCTGCAGATGCGATCGCTCGCCGCGGCGAATCAGAGCCTGTCCGCGCTCAACGCGACACTGCAGCGCCAGACACAGCAGTTCCATGAGCGCGGCGAGGTGCTCAACTCGATAGGGACCTTCCTCCGAGACACCTCGAACGGGCAGGGCATGAGCCACGTCTTCGGCGCGTCGGTGCGATCCATGAGCGGGCTCGTCGGCGAGGGGCAGTTCTGCGCCATCTACCAGCGTCGGACGCACTCGCCGTGGGAGGTATTCCACTACTCAAGCGATGGCACGCGCGTGCGTAGCGAACTGGTCGATCCGCCGTCGGACCTGTCGGACTCGATGTCGCTGGCGCAGCTGCAGCGATGGAGCCCGAAGCTGCTCTCGCAGGCGCCCTGGATGGATACCTGGCTGAAGAGCGAGAACAGGCTTGGCACGGTGCAGGTG
>JBICIA010000033.1:0-302621 GCA_043101425.1 Phycisphaerales bacterium JB043 | reverse complement strand
GTCCTCGAGGGCGTCGGTGCGGATGCGCTCGAGGAGCTCGTCGTGGTCTTTGTTGCGGAGGCGCTCGGACGGGATGGAGCAGTCGAGCCTGTCCGTCGTGAACTCGGCGATGCACTCTGCGGGGTAATCCTTGTCGAGGAAGCGGTAGGCGGCGTCTGCGGTGGAGTCGCGGATGTACTCGAAGATGAGGCCCTTGATGTCCTGGCCCTCAAGGGCGCGCTGGCGGAGGCCGTAGAACTCCTGTCGCTGGTGCTCCATGACCTCGTCGTACTCGAGGATGTTCTTGCGGACGTGGAAGTTGCGTTCCTCGACCTTGCGCTGTGCGCGCTCGACGGATCGCGTGAGCATGGGGTGCTCGATGGAGTCGCCCTCCTTCATGCCGAGGCGGGAGAGGATCTTGAGTGTCGTCTCGCCGGCGAAGAGCTTCATGAGGTCGTCGTCGAAGGCGACGAAGAATCGCGAGGAGCCGTTGTCGCCCTGGCGCCCGGAGCGTCCGCGGAGCTGGTTGTCGATGCGTCGTGACTCGTGGCGCTCGGTGCCGATGACGTGTAGACCGCCGAGCTGTTCGATGGAGTCGACCCAGCCGATGCGGTGCAAGAGGAACCTGCCGTGCTCGTCGAGAGCGCTACGCATCTCGTCGGCGGACATGGAGTTGGCGCGTTTGCGCTCGATCCATGTGAACTCGTCCGTCCACTTGCGGAGCAGCTCGAGCTCGAGCTCGCTGAAGTCCATGGATTGCGCCTCGGACTTGGGGATGCCAAGCTCCTTGATGGCGATCTTGCGGTAGATGAGCTCGCGGACCTGGTCGTCGGTGGCGTCGGTGGTGAGCTCCTTGGGCGCCAGGGCACGTCGCTTCCAATGGTCGAGGAGCTCGTCGCGTGAGATGGACGAGAGCTTGATGTCCGTGCCGCGCCCGGCCATGTTCGTCGCGATCATGACGGCGCCGAGCTTTCCGGCGTTCTCGATGATGTGCGATTCCTGCTCGTGCTGCTTCGCGTTGAGGACGTTGTGCTTGATGTTGTGCTGCTTCTGGAGCATCTTTGCGAGCATCTCGCTCTTCTCGACGGAGGTGGTGCCAACGAGCACGGGTCGCCCGACGTCGTGGAAGGCCTTGATCTCGTCGACGATCGACGCCCATTTGTCCTTTGCGTTGAGGAACATGGTGTCGTCGAAGTCGCGTCGTGTGACGGGCTTGTTTGTGGGGATCATGACGACGTCGAGAGCGTAGATGTCGTGGAACTCCTGGGCCTCGGTGTCGGCGGTGCCCGTCATGCCGGCGAGGCGCTCGTACATCTTGAAGAAGTTCTGGATGGTGACGGTGGCGACGGTCTGCGTCTCCTGCTTGATGGGGACGTTCTCCTTGGCCTCGATGGCCTGGTGGAGTCCGTCGGACCACTGTCGCCCGATCATGGGTCGCCCGGTGAAGGTGTCGACGATGACGATCGAGGGCTCCTTGCGCCCGGTTTGGGGGTTGTCCACGGGCATGATGATGTAGTCGCGATCGCGCTCGTAGACGACGTGGGCGCGCACGGCCTGCTGGAGCAGGTGCGGCAGATCGATGTTCTCGCCTATGTAGAAGGACCCGACACCGGCGGTTTTCTGCGCCTCCTCGATGCCCTCGTGTGAGACGTGGGCTTGCTTGCGATCCATCTCGACCTCGTAGTACTGGGTGTGCATGTCGCGCGCCCTCTCGAGGTCGGGGAGCTTGGCGCGTGCCTCCTTGAGTTGTTGGTTGAGGGTGGCGGTCTTGGACTTGTCGCGCGCGTTGCGGATGTCGCCCTCGAGGCCCTTGATCTGGCGGAGGCAGTGCTGGACCTGGTCGTCGGCCTGCTGCCATGGTTTCTGGAGTTCGACGAGGTGGCGGGCGAGCTTGTCGGCGATCTCGTAGCGGGGCGAGTCCTCGTGGGCTGGGCCGGAGATGATCAATGGTGTGCGCGCCTCGTCGATGAGGATGGAGTCGACCTCGTCGACGACGGCGAACTGTCGGGTGCGCTGGACCTGCTGCTCGACGGTGCGCTTCATATTGTCTCGGAGGTAGTCGAAACCGAACTCGGACGTGGTGCCGTAGACGACATTGCAGAGGTACATCTGTCGCTTGATGTGCTCGGGCTGCATGTGCTGGGGGTGTATGGCGCCGACGGTCATTCCCAGCGCGTGGAAGAAGGGGAAGGTCCAGTCGCGGTCGCGCTGGACGAGGTAGTCGTTGACGGTGACGACGTGACAGGAGAGCCCCTCGAGCGAGGCGAGGTAGCAGGCGAGCGGCGCGACGATGGTCTTGCCCTCGCCGGTCTTCATCTCGGCGATCTTCCCCTGGCCGAGGACCATGGCGCCGATGAGCTGGACGTCGAACGGACGCGAGCGGAAGGGCGGGCGTGACTCTGGGTAGATATCACGCACGGCGTTGTAGAGTGCCACGGGGATGTCGACCTGGAGCCATCCGGGCTGTGGTTCGGCGCAGCCGAGATACTCGTCGATGGGCGGTGCCGGCTCGCACGCGTCCATCTGTGCCTTTGTCTGCTCGTAGAGCTCGCGGATGTCGTCGGGGAGTTGCGATGGGTCGAACTTCTCGGCGTGATCGGGATTGAAGATATTGCGGATGCCGACTGCGCGGTCCATGGCCTCGCGCGCGACGGCGAAGACCTCGATGAGGAGGTCTGTGGCGCTAGTGCCGTTCTTGATGCGCTGCCTGAACTCCTCGGTCTTGGCGCGGAGCTCGGCGTCGGTGAGCTGGCGTGTCTCGCTCTCGAGCGCATTGATGGCATCGACGCGCTGGGTGTACTTCTTGACGAGGCGTTCGTTGCGCGAGCCGAACATGGCGTTGAGGATGCCGCCGATAACGGGAATGCCCTTGGTGCTTTGCATGGTGTGTGCCCTGTCGGGAATGATGATTGGCGCACGAGCGTGGCGGTGGACCGGTCACGCGTGCGTCGATGGGTGTGTTGTGATGTGAGTGTTGAGTGCGCTGTGCGCGATACGAGGAATAGCGATTAGCAATAGGGTGGCGGGATGGCACGCAACGCCTCGTTGGACGGTGCCAGGTGTCCTCGTGTGTCCTGGGGGAGGGTCGTGATGGTCGGGGGCGCGTCGTCGGAGTTCGAGCGCGCCTGTGAGCCCTCGATGGAGGCGACGATCACGATCGCAGTGTTGGCGATAAAGATGGAAGAGACGCGTGTCGTCGCGGACTCGCGCGTCGTGGTATGAGCGTGGCTCGGGGTGAGACACGCCATGAGGGTGACCAGGGTCAGCAGGGACAGCCCGGTCGAGGCCAGCGCCCTCGTGGCGACTCTCTGGTTGTGCGTCTGCGTGGTCATGGCGGACGTGTGAGTATCTGCTCGTGAGTGATCCGAGGCAAGCCCAGGAGCGGTGAAGTGCTCGTAGTCATCGGAAAATGAGCGCTCAGACTGATAGGATTGTTGTGTTTCGAGGCTTATGGGTCGTCGGTAGTGGGAGCAGATGATGCGTCGGATTCAGGATCTGGACTCGCTGGTGCCGGTTGAGAGGCACGGGACGGTGGAGTCGACACAGTCGCTTGCCAGGAGGGCTGTCGAGGATGGGAGCCTTGGAGAGCAGGCGAGGTTGTTCTGCTGCGAGGAGCAGAGCGGTGGCATCGGGCGGTTCGGTCGACGATGGCACAGCCCTCGGGGGGGGCTGTGGTGCACATTGGCATGGCCGGTGAACCTGGACATCGAGCGGGTGCGTGCGGGGCTCGGGCTTCGCGTCGGGCTGGGCGTCATCCGTGCGCTGGAGCATGTGCTGGGTGCGCACGGGCACGGCGAGCGGGTGATGTTCAAGTGGCCCAACGACATCCTGCTCGGCGGGAAGAAGATCGCTGGGTCGCTGTGCGAGCTGCTGGAGCGTGACGGGAAGTGGTATGCGTTGGTTGGGATCGGTGTGAATGTGAACTTCCCGGTGTCGGATCTGCCGGAGGACGTGGCGGCGCTGTCGACGACGCTTGCTGACGAGATCGATCGCGAGGCGAACATGTCGCGATTGCTCGATGACATCCGTGCTCGTGTGGTCGACGCGCTGATGACGGAGGGGCTGCCCGAGAAGACGCTGGCGCTGCTCCGCCTGCATCTTCACGGAGTCGGGAAGCACCAGACGATCACGATGCCGGATGGGACGACCCGATCCGGAGAGCTGATCGGTCTGGACGATGATGGTGGACTGCGATTGCGCGCCGAAGGGAGCGAGTTCGTCGCTCCTGCTGGCGCCGAGGTGATGGCGGGTTGATCGAGGTTTAGTGCACGAGCACGATCGGAGCGGCGACGTTCGCGATCACGTGCTCCGTCGTGCCACCAAACAGAATGCGATGCCACCACGACTCGGGGTAGGCGCCGAGCACGATGAGCGAGTACCCGGCTTTCTCGACGGCGTGCTCGATGAGCTTGCCCTCGTCGTTCTGCTCCTCACGGCTCATCGAGATGATCAGCGCGTCTGGACAGTAGCGTTCCGCGCTGTCCATGGCGTGGTCGAGCGAGTGGTCGTTGCCCTGGCAGGCGAGGACGGTCAGCGGCCAGCCGGTGGTGCGTGCGTGCTCGCGTGCCCATGCGAGTGCGCGTTTTGATTGCGGCGAGTTGTCGTAGACCGCGAGGATTCTGATGAGCGGTCGGATGGGCCCCGAGACGACCATCACGGGGCAGGGCGACCTGTGGATGAGCGCGGTTGTGGTGGAGCCAAACCCGGCACTGGCGAATCGTCCCTTTCGCCCCACGGCAATGAGGTCGGTTGGGAACGCCTCGTCGGTGAGCTGCTCGATGAGCGTGCCGCGTGTGAGTGAGTGGGCGAACGGGATGCTCCGCTGGCGGCACTCGGCCTCGAGCTCCGCAAACTCGCGGGTGATGCGCTCCTTCTCGGCCCGGATGCGGTGCTCGTCGGCGTTGATGGTCGGGCCTGGATCGAACCCGAGGAGCGGATCGACGAGCATGCCGGGGGGTGGCCCTGGCTCGATGGAGTGGAGGGCGAGTATCCGGTGCCCCGAGGACATCGCGAACATGACCGCGTAGGCGAATGCCTCGCGGGCGAGGTCAGAGCCGTCGTATGACACGATGATCCTGTCGTTCATGGTCGCGCCTCCGGTACCAGGATCATTCTACTCCCGTCACGATGACTCCTTCTTCATGATGAAGAGATAGTTGAATCCTCTGAGGAAGAAGTTCTCCTTCACGGCTGACCTGCGCCAGTTGCCCAGCTCGAGCTTCCTGTTGCGCCGCTTGACGCAGACGATGTCGATGGGGCGGAATCGCTCACGGAGGATGGAGAAGAGCTCGAAGCCGATGGGCACGAACGCCTGGCGTGGCGGCTTTGCGCCCTTGGTGAACGAGTCGGAGACGTAGAGCGCCATGCATCGTCTGTCGCGCAGGACGCGATCGATCTCGGCGATGACCCCGCGCATGGCGGTGAAGTACTCGTTCTCTGAAGGTGGGAGCGTGGCGTCGAGTTTTCCGATGCAGCTCGGATCGTCCGAGTAGTCGACGTGGGTTGAGTACGGCGGGTCGATGAAGACGAAGTCGGCCTTTTCGTCCTCGAGCGGGAGGGCTCGCGCGTCGGCGCGGAAGATGTCCTCGCGTTGCGGGTTGAGATCGTAGCCCAGAGCGCGCCGGCTGAGATCACGGGCGACATCGATGGTCGTTCCCGAGCCGCACATGGGATCGACGATCAGGTCATTCTCGCGTGTGTATCGCTGGAGGAGCTGCCAGATAACCCAGCTCGGTGTGGCGCCGACGTACTTCTTATCGCCTTGTGTCGATGTGCCGTAGTGCTGCGACGGGTATTCCCAGAGTGTTGTTGGCAGCACGCGGAGCTCGGGCTTTTTGTAGGGCTCTCGCTTGTGTGCGCGTTGTGTTCGACGCGCGCTCATGCGTGTGTCTCGGCGTGCATCTCCTTGCTGATGGCGTCGAGCAGGAGCCGAGTCACGCCTTCCAGCTCGCCCTCGAGCGAGCAGCCTGCGGCCTGGGCGTGCCCCCCGCCGCCGAGGGAGACGGCGATGTGGTTGACATCGACGGCGGGTCCGCCGGAGGGCGCTGTCTTCGAGCGCAGGCTGACCTTCCAGTGGTTCGGCTCTCTCTCGGTCAGGACGGCGCTGACAAGAACGCCCGCGATGCGGAGGGGTATGGACGAGAAGCTCCCGGTGTCTTCGGGGCCGCCCTTGGTCTGCGCGAAGTCCTGTGAGGTGAGCGTGCAGATAGAAATGCGCTGATCGTCGTGGAGTTGCATGGAGCCCAGCGCGCGAGCCTCGAGGAGGAGGCGCTGTGGTCGATCGGATTGCTCGATGGTCTCGTAGAGCAGGGCGTGGTTGAGGCCCGTGCGCAGGAGTTGGGCGGCGAGATCGAGCGTCTCGGGCTGGACGTTGGAGAACTTGAACCAGCCCGTGTCTGTCGCGATGCCCAGGTAGAGGGGTGTCGCGATGTCGAGGGGGAGCTGGGAGGGAGAGTTCAAGTCAAGCAGCCGCACGCACAGGCGCGCGACCGTCTGGCACGCTGCGGCGGCATCGGTCTCGACGACGCGCGTGTCGGCGACGTCGGGATCACCGTGGAGATGGTGATCGATGACGATGTTGCGGTCTGGGCGTGGTCGGAGGAAGGAGTCGAGCTCCGCGAGCTGCGACCACGAGCCGGTGTCGAGGATCATGACGAGGTCGGGATCGTCGAGGATGCCCCTGTCTACGGACTCGATCCCCGTGTGGAGGACCGGGGTGTCCTCGACGATGGTGTCGAAGCGATGCGGCCATGGCCCTGTGTAGGCGACGGAGGCGTGCACGCCGATCCTGTTGAGCGTGCGCACGAGCGCGAGGGTGGAGCCGAGCGCGTCGCCATCGGGCTTGGTGTGCGTGAGCGCGAGCACCGATGTGGCCTCGCGGAGTCGCACGGCGATGTCGTCGAGTGTGGTGCTGGATGTCCACTGGTCTGAGGTCATGGAGCGATTTCCTGGGGTGTCGATTGCCAGGAGGATGGCTGGTGTTCGAGCATGGTACGCGCGACCTCGACGTCGCGCTCGATCTGCTCGACGAGAGCGCGGACGCCCTGGAACGTGATCTGCTCGCGGATCCACGAGGTGATCTCGAGTGTTATAGGCCAGTCGTACTCGGGCTGTCCGGCGGCGGGGCCGTCCCAGTCGATGATGTGCGCCTCGGCAGACCGTCCCGCATTGGGGAACGTGGGGTTCGTGCCGAAGGAGAGCGCGCAGGGGTGTCGAGACTCGTCCGGCAGTGTGGCCCATCCCGCGTAGACGCCATCGGCGGGGATCATCATGGGGATATCGGTGAGATTGGTGGTCGGGAATCCTATGCGTCGCCCCATCTGTCGTCCTCGTGAGACCGTTCCGGTGATCGAGTACGGGCGCCCGAGCACGATGGACGCATCGCGGACTCGCCCGCGCTCGAGGAACCATCGCACCGCGGTGCTCGATGCTGTGATGAGGAGCTGGTCGGATGTTGCCACCTGCCTGGGCGGGACGGCGATCGCTGTGAAGCCCAGTGATGCGGAGAGCGTGTCGAGCGTGTTGATGGAGCCAGCGCGTCGTGCGCCGAAGCGGAAGTCCTGCCCCTCGACGATGTGTGTCGGGTGGTGCTGCGTGATGATCGACTCGATGAATTGTTCTGGCGTGAGGGCGAGCAGCTCGCGAGAGGGCGTGAGCCTGATGATCTCGTCGGCGCCATGGACGCGTGCCAGCTCCACGCGCTGCCCGAGGGTGGTGAGCCTGGGCGGGATGTCGTCGGGGGTGAGAATCGACCTGGGGTGTGGGTCGAAGGAGGCGACGAGCACGCGCCCGGATGGTCCCACGTGCTCGCGGGCGGCGTGGATGAGCGACGCGTGGCCCAGATGAACGGAATCGAACGTGCCGATGGTGATGGCTGTGAGCGGGGGCATGAGGTGTATACCCTAGGCGTCGTGATGGTGTGATGCGAGTGCACGAGGAGGTGCGCGTGGACGGAATGCTGGACGAGATTCGGGGTGATGGTCGAGCGCTGCTCGTGGTGGCGGCACCGGCGGAGGCTCGGGCTCTTCTCCGTGCGTGCGGCTGTGACGAGGCGCTGGCGGAGCGGTGCTGGTCGCGTCACTCGGTTCGTGATGGTGTGGATGTGGTCGTGACCGGCGTGGGCAAGGCGAACGCGTCCGCCGGTTTGATGCGCGTGCTCGACACGCGTGAGGATCGGGTTGTCGTCAGCTGTGGTGTCGGCGGAGCGCTCGTGGGCTCGTCGTGCGAGATCGGCGAGTGTGTCGTGGCGACTCGGAGCGTGTACGCCGACGAGGGCATCGAGACAGAGGACGGGTTCCTCTCCTGCGAGCAGATGGGCTTTGGGTACGTTCGTGGCGGCGAGCCAGGCTCTTTGATGGGCGTGGAGTGCGATGGGAGGGTCGTCGATGCGCTGCACAGGGAGGGCGATCATCGGGGGGGGGTGGCCACGGTGTCGACCTGCGCGGGGACGGACGCGCTGGCGCGTGGGGTAGTGGAGCGCACCGGCGCGATCGCGGAGGCGATGGAGGGGGCGAGCGTGGGCGTGAGCCTCGCCAACGCGATGGAGGCCGATGATCGGACGTGGCGCGTGCGATTCGGTGAGTTTCGTGCGATCAGCAACACGACGGGGGATCGGAGCTGGCAGGAGTGGGATCTGGAGGGTGCGCTGCGTGTGCTGGGCGAGCGCGTCGCGTGTATGTAATGGCTTGGGTGTGCTTGGGGTTCTCGGACGGGTGCGATGAGGATGTGCCGGTTGTGCTGGTTGCGTGAGGGATGGTTGTGATGAGGGATAAGTGGTCGTGAATCACCTGTGTGCGTGGGTCGATGTAGTCGGAGTCACGCGAGTGTCTGGTGCGCGCGGTGCGCACCACAGGAAGCAGGTCACGCCATGCCGCTTGGTTTTTTTCAGAATCAGGCTCCACCGATCGCGATCGAGTTTGGCACGTCGTCGCTGAAGGCGATCCAGATGGACTTCTCCAAGTCGCAGCCTCAGCTGCTGGCGGCGGGGATGGTGGAGACACCGGAGAAATTGTTGCTGGACGATCTGGGACGTCTCACGTTTCAGGCAGAGAATCTTGGCGATCTCCTGAAGCGGTGCGGTTTCAAGGGCAAGCGCGCCGTGTGCTCGCTGCCGGCGAAGCAGACGATCGTGCAGCATTTCCAGGTGGCCTCCGGCGACGTGGACATCCAGTCGCAGGTGAACCACCAGATGCAGATGCAGATGGGCATCGATCCCAAGCAGGCGGTGATCCGCGCGGTCGACGTGGGCGACGTGCAGCGTGGCGGGCAGTCGAAGCGAGAGGTCATCTGCTTTGCGGTCGCGCGAGACGTCGTGTTCAAGCAGATCGAGGCGATCCGCCAGTGCAAGCTCGAGCCCGTGGGCATCCACAGCTCGCAGATCGCGATCGTCCGCGCGTTCGATCGTATCACGCGTCGTCAGGGCGATGAGATGATGACCTCGCTGTACCTGGACATCGGTGCCGGGACAACGAAGATCGTCATCGCACACGGGCAGAGCATGGCGTTTGCCAAGACGATCGACGTCGCCGGACGAACGTTCGACGAGTTGATCGGGAAGCAGCTCGAGTGCGGGCTGATCGAGGCGCGCAAGCAGCGTCTGTCGCTGGCCGAGCTGACGCCCGCGCCGGCGACGCCGGCGGAGCGTGTGATGGAGAACGTCGCCGGCGCGACATCGGCGAATGGTCGTGTCGTGAAGGGCGACGACGGCAGCTCCATTGATGTGGGCTCACTCGGGACGATGATGGATCGTCGCACGGGGAATCCCACGCCGAACCTGACGCCCGATCTGAGCACGGAGGCTCCCGTGAACCTGCAGGCGGGAGGTCTGGATCTGACGGAGCCGCTGGAGTGGCTGACGGACGAGATCTCGATGTGTGTTCGGTACCACCAGATGCAGTTCCCCGGCCGTTCCATTGATCGGGCGATCTTCGTGGGTGGTGAGTCGCGTCACATCGGCATGTGCCAGCACATCGCGAAGCTGCTGCGGACGTCGTCGCAGATCGCGGATCCGCTGGCGCACGCGCGGATGCCCAAGACGGACCACCTGGTGGATGTGGACTTCAGTTTTGCGCAGCCCGGCTGGGTTGTGCCGTACGGGTTGTGCTGCTGCCCGATCGAAGAGTGATCGAGCGGAGTGAAGAGGGACGGACCTTTTACTGGGGAGTGAGTCTGCGATGCGGAATCTCCTGAAATCAAATACGAGCTCGAGCGCGAGCTTCCTGCCTGCGGACTACGTGCAGCGGAAGCACGAGCGGCGTGCGAACTTTCTGTGTCTGGCGCTGTTCGTGATCGTGATCATTGGCGTCGTTGGGACGTTCTTTGTGACGAACCAGCGTTGGGAAGAGGTGCGCGATCAGCAGAAGGCGATCAACGTCCGCTACGCCGAGGCCGCCAAGGACATCGAGAAACTCAAGGATCTCGAGACGCAGAAGGAGGAGGCGGAGGCCAAGGCCGAGCTCGCCGCTGCGTTGATCGAGAAAGCGCCCCGCTCGGTCGTGCTGGCCGAGATCATCAATCGGCTCCCGGAGAACGCGGCGTTGCTGCAGATGGAGCTGGACTCGAAGCGCGTGAAGACAGCGTCGCCTCGCCCGAGCCCGCAGCAGCGAGCGCAGCCACGCAGCCTTGCCCAGCAGAGCGCGCAGGCGGCGCCGCCCAAGCCGGAGGCGCCGAGATTCACGACGACGATCTCCATCGTTGGTGTTGCGCACACGCACAACGATGTCGCCCAGTTCGTGTCCGCGCTGCAGGACAGCATGCTGCTGGAGCGCATCGATCTGAAGTACTCGGAGATCACGCTGATCGAGAAGGAGGAGTACAACAAGTTCCTCATCCACACGAGCCTGCGTTCCAACGCTGACGCTCGGGCGGTTGACTTCTCTCACCACCTCCGTGCAGGTGCGTTCCTCGGCAACAACGCTGCTGCGAATGTCGAGGACAAGAACAAGGACGAGGAGGATGGGAACCTCCTCAAGACCATGCTCAAGATCACGTCGGGTGGCACCAGCGATCGGGAGGAGAACTGAGCCATGAAGATTGGACCCCGCGAGTTGCTGTTCCTGATCGTGCTGATCGCCGTTCCGGTGATGGCCTACATGTACGTGTTCCGCCCGCAGAATGCTGAGATCGAGACCGCGAAGCTCGAGATCCAGCACAAGGAGTCTGAGCTCTCGCAGCTCGCCTCGGAGACGGCGCGTATCAAAGATCTCGAGAACGAGCATCGTGAGATTCGCGCACAGATCGATGGCATCGAGTCTCGTCTGCCGAGTGACAAGGACGTGGACAAGATCCTCGAGCAGGTGGCCGACATCGCGCGCAAGAACAACCTGAAGCTTCCCAAGTTCAAGACGGACAAGCCGGTTCGCTACGCTGCCTACTACGAGCTGCCGCTGGAGATGAAGCTTGTCGGGCAGTTCTCGAGCTTTTATGGATTCATGCTGGACCTCGAGAACCTGGAGCGCATCACGCGCATGCCGGACCTTGACATCAAGCGTTCGGACAAGGAGGAGGGCGGCATGGAGGCCACATTCACCCTGAGCATTTTCTTCCAGTCCGAGGACGAGGGAGGTTCCGCATGAGCCGTTTCATGGACAACGACATCGATGCGGGAGCGCCGATCGGTGATCCGCTGGCGAATCCCGAGGGTGCCAGCGAGCCCATGGCTGCTCTCGAGGGGGTCGACGGCTCCTCGACCAGGCAGTCGACGCTTCGCAGCAACCTGCTTCTGCTGCTCTTCGTTGGTGGTGTCGCGGCGGGCTCGATGTGGCTGATGCGCACCTGGAGCGAGAACTCCGGCGTTGCGCTAACGGACGTGAAGATCGAGTACACGTCACCGAGCGACAAGAACGACGGTGACACCGCCGATCTGATCGAGCTGCTGAGCTTTGGCTCTGGTGTCCAGGTGCCACTGGATGACGTTCGCTCGAGGCCCTTCTCGATGCCCAGCAAGGGGGTCGAGGATCCCGTGGAGGACACTCGTCCCGCGCACGATCCGAACGCAGCGGCCCGTCGGGCGGCGGAGATGCGCCGCGCCGCGATTCAGAAGGCGTTCGACTCGCTCGAGCTGAACAGCGTTATCACCGGCTCGATTCCGATTGCGCGCGTCAGCGGGCAGCCGGTGCGCATCGGTGACAAGGTCGGCGAGTTCTTCAGCGTCCGTGAGATCCGCGATCGGAGCGTCGTGCTCGAGGCAGACGAGGAGATGTACATCCTCGCGCTGCAGTGATTCGGCTGATGCGCTTCAGGAGAGAGCGACGTGGGCAAGATCGATCTTGACAAGCTGTTGGCCGACCTCGATGAGGGGTCGGAGTCGCCCGAGGAGCACGCGCCGGCTGACGCCGATGCGCCGTCGTCGTCGGGTGACGAGGCGCTCGAGGCCGTCGAGCAGGCCGAGAGCGCACTGACAGAGATATACAGCGCCGAGACGCAGGAGAGCACGGACCTCGGGCAGTGGTTGCTGTCTGCCGGCGCGATCACGGGCGAGCAGCTCAACTCGGCGATGAACGTGCTCAGGCAGTCTCCCGGCCAGCAGCTGGAGCAGATCCTGCTGGACATGGAGGTTCCGGAGGAGCCGATCCGCAAGGGTGTCGCGCATATCTCGAACCTGCAGTACGAGGCGATGGATCTGTCTCAGATCGACACGGCGATCGACGTCGTGATGGTCGAGAAGCTCACGCCCTCGTTCTGCAAGCAGCACGAGCTGGTTCCCCTGCGACGAAACAGCGGGCGCCTCGTGGTTGGTGTGACGAGCCCGGACAACATCTTCCTGCTCGATGAGGTCAAGCGTCGTCTTGGCATCAGCTCGATCAAGGTTGTGATCGTGACGCGTGAGAACATCATGCGCGCGCTCGAGACGCTGCAGGGGCCCGAGGTCGATGAGGAGATCGATCTCGAGTCGATCCTCGAGGACGTCGACGAGGAGGACGTGCAGCAGGTCCGCGACCAGTCGCTCGACTCGGTCGACCTGGAGAAGGAGGCCGGCGAGTCGCCGGTCATTCGCTACGTCAACTTCATCCTGCAGAGCGCGGTGAAGGAGGGCGCCTCGGACATCCACATCGAGCCTGGCGAGAAGGGCATGAAGGTGCGGTTCCGCATCGACGGCGTGCTCTTCGAGATGATGCAGCCGCCGAGGAGCATGTCGGCGGCGATCACGTCGCGCCTGAAGATCATGGCGAACCTGGATATCTCGGAGCGTCGCCTGCCGCAGGACGGTCGCATCCGTTGTGTGATCCGTGGGCGCAAGCTCGACCTTCGAATGAGCACGCTGCCGAACACGTACGGTGAGAAGACCGTGATGCGTATTCTGGATACGAACTCGATCAACGTGACGCTTGATCAGCTTGGGTTCGATGAGAACACGCTGACGATCTGGAAGAACCAGGTTGCCGAGCCTCATGGCATCGTGCTTGTGACCGGCCCGACCGGCTCGGGTAAGACGACGACGCTGTACTCGTCGTTGCGTACGCTCGACAAAGCGAAGCTGAACATCTCCACCGTCGAGGATCCGGTGGAGTATCACCTCGATGGCATCACGCAGACGCAGATCCACGACAAGATCGGCATGTCGTTCGCCGCGGCGCTCCGCGCCCTGCTGCGACAGGATCCCGACGTCGTGCTGGTGGGTGAGATCCGTGACCACGAGACGGCACACATCGCGGTGCAGGCGTCGCTAACGGGTCACCTGGTGCTGTCGACGCTGCACACGAACGACGCGCCCAGCTCGATTACTCGACTCGTGAACATCGGTCTCGAGCCGTTCCTGGTGGGTGCCGCGGTGAACGCAGTGCTGGCGCAGCGGCTGATCCGTCGCATCTGTCAGAACTGCAAGACGGAGGTGACGCCCTCGGAGGACATGCAGGAGTTCATGGAGCTCAACGGCATGCCGGGTGGAGTTGTGTACAAGGGCGAGGGCTGCGAGAAGTGTCGCAAGACCGGGTACAACGGTCGTTGCGGCATATACGAGCTGCTGGTCGTGAACGACGAGATGCGCGATATCGTGGCGAGGAACCCGAACGTGAGCGAGTTCCGACGCATGTGCATCGAGCGCGGCATGACCACGCTTCGTCAGGATGGTCTGGCGAAGGCGTCGCAGGGCCTGTCGACTATCGAGGAAGTGCTCCGCGTGACGGAATCGCACTGATCCTCGGCTGATCAGACGTTGAAGTACTTTGCTTCCGGGTGGTGCACGACGATCGCGCTCGTGGACTGCTCGGGATCGATCTGCCAGTTCTCCGTGAGTGCGCAGCCGATGCGCTCGGGCTGGAGAAGACGGAAGAGGATCTCCTGGTCCTGCATGTTCGGGCAGGCTGGATATCCGAAGCTGTACCGAGAGCCGCGGTAGTGCTGCGCGAAGATCTTTCGCATGGACTCGTGGTCGTCGTGGTGGATGTCGAGTTCCTCACGAACTCTCTTGTGCCAGAGCTCGGCTAGGGCCTCGGCTGTCTCGACTGCGATGCCGTGGAGGTAGAGGTACTCGGTGTAGTCGTCGGACTCGAAGAGTTCCCGGCAGCGCTCGGTCGCCTCCTGTCCAACGGTGACGCACTGGAGTGCGAGGACGTCCTTCTGCCCCGACTCGACGGGCTTGAAGAAGTCGGCGATGCAGAGGCGTCGTCGCTGCTGCTGGCGCGGGAAGGTGAATCGCTCGATCTCGAGATCGTGGTTGTCGGGATCGAAGACGATCAGGTCGTTGCCATCCGACTGGACGGGGAAGTAGCCGTAAACGAGCTTGGGCCGGAGAATGCGGTCATCTCGGCACTGCTGCTGGAGGCGATGGAAAATCGGATGGACCGTTTCGCTAACAAAGGTGTTGTACTCGTCGTCGGATCTGGGTCCGCGCTTGAACTGCCACTGCCCGCGGAAGAGCGCGATGGTGTTGATGAAGGGAAAGATAGTGTCGAGATCGAGTGTGTCGACGACTTGTGTGCCCCAGAACGGAGGTGCGGGCACGTCTGTGTCTGTCGCGACACTTGAGCGCTCGGTTGTTTCGGTGGCGGTCGCGACGTCGGACGCCTCGTCCTTCGCGATGGTCGCGTCCACCTGGGCGCGCTTGGTGAGTCGTTGCTCGATAGCCTGCTCGAGATCCGCTGTTTTGCCCTTGGAGATGTGATCCATGAGGCTGAGGGCCTCGAAGGCGTCCCTGCCGTAGTACGCCTTGCCCGAAGCGTAGACCTCGCGCAGCTCGGACTCGCAGTAGTAGCGATTGAGTGCTGCACCGCCCAGGAGAACGGGAACCTGGTACCGCTTGTCGGCCATCTCGACGAGGTTCTCGCGCATGACGGCGACGGACTTGACGAGCAGCCCGGAGAGGCCGATGGCGTCGGCCTTGTGCTCCTCGAGTGCCGACAGGATGTCGGCGATGGGCTGCTTGATGCCGAGGTTGATGACGTTGTAGCCGTTATTCGAGAGGATGATGTCAACGAGGTTCTTACCGATGTCGTGGACGTCGCCCTTGACGGTAGCGAGCACGATGGAGCCCTTGTTCCTAGCCGCGTCGGTAGCGGGGATATGCGGCTCGAGATGTGCGACCGATGCCTTCATGACTGAAGCTGACTGGAGGACGAAGGGGAGCTGCATCTCGCCTCTCCCGAAGAGGTCGCCGACGGTCTTCATGCCCTCGAGCAGGTGGTCGTTGATGATGGTCAGTGCGTCGTACTGTGTGAGGGCCTCGTCGAGAGTGTCGGTGAGGTGTTGCTTCTCACCGTCGATGATGTGTCGTCGCAGGCGATCATCGAGCGGGAGATCCTCGATGGAGGGTCCATCGTCGATCGCGTGGTCCTGCCCGTCGAAGAGCTCGATGAATCGCGTCAGAGGATCGTGGTCCTCGCGTCGTTTGTCGTAGAGCAGCTCGATCGCGGCGTCCCATTGCTCCTGTGGGATGCGGTTCTTGGGCAGGATCTTCGACGCGTGCACGATCGCGGAGGTGAGCCCCGCCTGGAGGCACTCGTACAGGAAGACGGAGTTGAGGACGACACGCGCCTGCGGGCTGAGACCGAAGCTGACGTTCGAGAGTCCGACGGTGATCTGGCATTCGGGCATGGACTCGTGGATGCGCCGGATGCCCTCGACGGTCTCGAGTCCGAGCCTGCGATCGGCCTCGACACCCGTGGTGATGGGGAGCACGAGCGGGTCGAAGAAGATGTCGTGCGGCTCGATGCCGTGCGTGTTGACCGCGAGGTCGTAGATGCGTTGTGCGATCGCCAGCTTGCGATCGGCTGTCTTGCCCATCGCTTCCTCGGGGTCGTCGTCGATTGTGCCGGCGACGACGGCGGCACCGAACCGTCTGGCGAGGCGGCAGATGTGCGCGAGCTTCTCCTCGCCGTCTTCGAGATTCATGGAGTTGATGATGCACTTGCCCGGCGCGCTCTGGAGGCCTGCCTCCATGACTCGTGGATCGGTGGAATCGATCATGATGGGCACGGTGACGTGCTGGGCGTAGTGATGGAGGAGGGTCGTCATGTCCTCGACGCCGTCGCGTCCGACCTCGTCGACGCAGACGTCGATGACGTGCGACCCGTCGCGAACCTGTTCGCGCGCGACGGTGATGAGCTGATCCCAGTCGCCCTCGTTGAGCAGGCGCTTGAACTTGCGCGAGCCGTTGGAGTTCGTGCGCTCGCCGATGATCAGGAATGAGGCGTCCTGGTGGTACTCGACCGGTGAGTAGAGCGACGAGCACCCGGGCTTGATGCTGGCATCGGGGCGAGAGGGAATCTCGAGCGTGGCGATGCGCTGGGAGAGCTGGGCGATGTGCTCGGGTGTCGTGCCGCAGCAGCCGCCGACGATGGCGACACCGAGCTCACACACGAACTGCTCCATCTGCTCGGCGAACGGTGTCGGCTGGAGTGGAAATGCGGCCTGACCATCGACGAGCTCGGGGAGCCCGGCGTTGGGCATGCACATGAGGTGGCGAGGCCAGTGCTGCGAGAGCCACCGCAGGTGGTTGACCATCAGATCGGGACCAGTGCCGCAGTTCAGGCCCAGCGCGACGATCGGAAAGTTCTCGAGTGCTTGCGCGGCGGCGGCTATCTCTGAGCCGACGAGCATCGTGCCGGTGGTTTCGATGGTAACGTTCGCGAAGATGGGCACGTCGTCGTGGGTCTTGCCCGACTCCTCGAGGGCATCGAGGCACGCGATGACTGCGCACTTGGTCTGGAGGATGTCCTGGCACGTCTCGACGCAGAGCGCGTCGACACCCCCGTCGAGGAGCCCGCGCGCCTGCTCGGTGTATGAGGCGAGCATGTCGTGCCAGGCGATCTGCCCGAGCGTGAGGAGCTTGGTGCCAGGGCCCATGGAGCCGATGACGAAGCGGGGCTTGTCGGGTGTGGTGTGGGCCTCGCAGGCTTTGCGCGCCACGAGGGCGGCGTCACGGTTGATCTGGCGGGTCTGGTCGGCGATGTCGAACTCGTTGAGGACGTGGGCGGCGCCGCCGAACGTGTTCGTCTCGACCGCGTCGGCCCCCGCTCGGAGGAACGACTCATGGATCTCCTGGATCATCTCCGGGCGTGTGTGCGTGAGGACCTCGACGCAGTTCTCCTTGCCCAGGTAGTCGCGATCGATATCACAGTCGCACGCGTGGAGGCTGGTGCCCATCGCGCCGTCAAATATGAAGGGGCGTGCGCCCAGGATTGAGAGAATGGGTGATGGCATGGTTGCTGAGCGAGCGTCTCGGTGTCCTGGTTGGAGTTTAGCCGCCCAGGGACGTCGAGTCTGCCACTCCGAGCGACGCGTAGATCTCTTGTGTGGCCGTGGATCTGTTGAGTGTGTAGAAGTGGATGCCCGAGACACCCTTGTCGAGGAGATCGAGGCTCTGCTGGGTGGCCCAGTGGATGCCGACCTTCCGCACGGAGTCCGGGTTGTCGTCGCATCTCTCGAGCGCCTTGAGGAGCTTGGCGGGGATGCGCACTCCGGCTGCCAGGTCGGCCATCCTGACGAGGTTTTTGGTGGAGGTGATTGGCATGATGCCCGCGATTATGGGAACTGTTATGCCGGCGAGCTCGCATCGCTCGCAGAAGTCGTAGAACGCCTCGTTGGTGAAGAACAGCTGCGTGCAGATCCAGTCGGCGCCCTGATCGACCTTGGCCTTGAGGTGGTCCATCTCGATGAGCCGGTTCGGTGTCGCGGGGTGTCCCTCCGGGAAGCCGGCAACGCCGATGCCGAAACCGCGCGGGTCGGGGTGGATCGCTCGATCGTTGAATTGCTTGATGTGTCGGACGAGATCCGCGGCGAAGCGGAAATCGTCCTCGTCGGGGTTGTACGACGGATCGTCCTTGGGGGCGTCGCCGCGCAGGGCGAGGATGTTGCCAACGCCGAGCTGGGCGTACTGGGAGAGGATCTGGGTGATCTCATCTGCGTTGTGTCGCACGCAGGTGAGGTGTGGGACGGCGGCGAGCGGGGTCTGCGTGGTGATGCGCTCGACGAGATCGTGCGTGCGGTCTCTGGTCGTGCCGCCGGCCCCGTAGGTGATCGAGACGAAGGATGGGCGGAGCCCGTGGAGCTCGTTGACGGTGCCCATGAGATCGTCGGCGCCCTGCTGCGAGGCGGGAGGGAAGAACTCGAATGAGAAGGACGATGATCGGTCCTTGAAGATGTCGTGGATGTGCATGGCTTGGTCAGTGTATTCGTTATCGGGTGGTCGTACGGGGTGGGTTGTTCGTTCTCGGACGGAGGGGCGCGAAAGTGGGTGATATGTGCATAGGAGTCGGTCAAATCAGGACGCGAACGGACCGATCAGATGAGATGTGATGGGGCGCGTCGTGCGCTCTGGCATGTGCAACTCACCGGAATGGGAACCAGCGCCATGAAGCTCGAAGAGATTCTGCATACCGCGGCAGAGAACGATGCCTCTGATATCCACATTGTTCCGGGACACCCTCCGGTGATGCGCGTGCACACTGTGATGACACCGATGGATTTTCCCGTGCTCACGCCCGAGACCGCGAACGAGATGTTCCTCGAGATCGCCAATCCCGGTGCGCAGAAGATCTTCCAGGAGTCGCAGGACGCGGACTTCTCGTTCGCCAAGGAGGGGCTGGGACGCTACCGCGTGAACGCCCACAAGCAGCGCAACTCGACGGCGATGGCGCTGCGTATCGTCAAGAGCAAGGTTCCTCCGCTGGCGCAGCTGAACCTGCCCGAGGTGATCGCCCGCCTGACGTATCTGCCGCGCGGGCTCGTGCTCGTCACGGGCGACACTGGCTCGGGTAAGTCGACATCGTTGGCGGCGATGATCCAGGCGATGAACGAGCGTTACCGCAAGCACATCATCACGCTCGAGGATCCGGTGGAGTACACGTTCGAGTCCAATCGCTGCCTGATCGAGCAGCGCGAGCTGGGACAGGACATGCCGACGTTCGCGTCGGGCCTGAAGCACGCGCTGCGACAGGATCCGGACATCGTGCTCGTGGGTGAGATGCGTGATCTGGAGACCACGCAGCTGGCGATCACGGCCGCCGAGACGGGCCACCTGGTGCTCTCGACACTGCACACGGTCAACGCCAGCCAGACGGTCGAGCGAATCATCGACATGTACCCGGCGAACCAGCAGAATCAGATCCGATCGATGCTCGCCAACACGCTGCAGGCGGTGGTGAGCCAGACGCTGTTCAGCCGAATCGACGAGCCGGGCATGGTGCCCGCGGTCGAGGTGCTGCTGTGTACCCCCGCGGTCCGCAACATCATCCGCGAGGCGAGGGCGTACGAGATCCCGAACGTGATCGAGACGAGCCGTGCGATCGGCATGACGAGCCTGGACGCGTCGATCTCGGAGCTGTACTTCAACGGGATGATCAGCCGCGAGGACGCGATCGCGCAGGCGGCGTATCCCGAGAAGCTGGAGCGACAGCTGGCGGCGTGAGACGGGGTCAGGAGATAGAGATCCGCACACTGAGTGACAGCGGGAGACAACATGCCTACCTACAGGTACCAAGTGAAGAATTCCAGCGGGCAGACGCAGGTGGGCGTTCTGTCCGCGGAGAACGCCGGCGCCGCTGCCACGACTCTGCGCAACCAGGGCCACCATGTGCTGGATCTTCGCCCGCTCAAGCAGTCACGCTCCAGCGCGGGGCTGAGCTCTATATTGTCGATCGGGAACAAGCCAGGCGCCAAGCACGTCCTGGATTTCACGACGCAGCTCGCGGTGATGATCCGCGCTGGCATCAGCCTTCGCGGCGCGCTCGAGGGCATCGCCGACCAGACGGAGCACCCTGGATTCAAGAAGATCATCGAGGGCCTCAAGACGGATGTCGAGTCCGGCAAGCAGTTCTCCGACGCGCTGGCCCGTCACCCGAAGCTCTTCGGCCCGCTGTACATCAACATGGTCCGCGCCTCTGAGGTGTCCGGCTCGTTCGCGAAGATGCTCCAGCGCATCGCGATGAATCTGCAGCAGCAGATCGAGACACGCAAGATGGTGATCGGCGCGATGATCTACCCCGGCATCATCGGCACGATGGCCGTTGGCGTGACGGTCTTTCTGCTGACGTTCGTGCTGCCTAAGTTCGCCGGCGTGTTCGAGGGCAAGGAGCACGCGTTGCCCATCCAGACGAAGCTGCTGATGGCGCTCTCGAACTTCATGGTCGAGCAGTGGCCCCTCCTCATTGGTACGACCGTCGTGAGCATCGTCGGCCTCTTCCTGTTCGGCAAGACCGAGGTCGGCTCGTGGTGGTACGACCGCCTGAAGCTGGTCGTGCCGGTGTTCAAGACGATGTTCCGATCGTTGTACATCTCTCGCTCGCTCAACACGATGGGTGAGCTGATCAACGCCGGCGTGCCGATGCTCGACACGATCGCGATCACGGGCGACATCTCTGGCAACAAGCTGTTCAAGCGCATGTGGCTGGGGGTGTACGGGAACGTCAAGGAAGGCAAGAAGATCGCGTATCCGCTCCAGCGCACGACGTTGCTGCCCAAGGCCGTTGTGCAGATGATCGCTGCGGGCGAGGAGTCCGGTAAGCTCGGCGAGGTGCTTATGGAGGTATCGGACTTCTACGGGAAGCGCCTGAAAGAGAACATCAAGGCGGTGACCTCGATGATTGAACCGATCATGATCATTGTGATGGGATCGGTGGTTGGATTTATCGCCATGGCCATCATCTTGCCTATCTTCAAGATGAGTCAAATCGTCGGCTAGTCGATGTCGAAACTACGGACCGCGGTTGGCGTGTGATCGGACGCGATCACGCGGGCGGTCGTTGGTCAAAGGAGGCATCGAGATGCCAGATGGCACGAGGTCACGTCTGCGTTCAACCATGGGAAGAAGCGCCAGGGCGTTCACACTCCTCGAGACCTCTCTCGCGACGGTGATCATCGGGGTGGGCGTGCTCGCAATCGTCGAGGCGCAGCAGGCCTTCCTGCGCAAGAACTCCTGGTCGTCGCACACTGCCACAGCGATGTTCCTGGCCAACGAGATCCGTGAGATGACGCGCCATCTCACTCGCCACGACCCGTTCTCGGGCGGGCTGTACTGGGAAGACCCGGTCGCCCACGGCGGTTTCCGCGGGTGGGGTCCGGAGGTTGGTGAGCTGGGCGTCGACGACTTCAACGACCTGGACGATTACGACGGGATCGCGTTCGGCTCCGCACCAGCGGGTGATCTGCCCAGCGCGAGGACGATCCAGTTCGAGGGCCCGATCAACTCCTTCGGTGAGGTCATCCCTGAGATGAGTTGGGACGGCGCGGTCGTGGTTGACATGAACGGGGATCCAGTGCCCATGCGTGGGTGGACACAGTTCATAGAGGTAACGAAGGTCGATCCAGAGAACTTCACCGCGCAGCTCGCAGACGACTACTACGAGCCCGCGGCAGGCATCGACCCCGAGGTCGAGGTCGATCATTTTCCCGTGCGTGTTGTCGTGTCGGTGCTGTACCAGGGCCCGTTCGACACCAACGCGTCGGTTGTGACACAGATCGAGTGGGTCGTTCCGAGGTTTTGAGTTTGCGAGCAGCCGAGTCTGAACGGAGTAGTGCCATGCGTTTGAAAGCACAATCTGACACCACACGACCGAAGCCCACGACGAAGGACCGTCGCGGCGTGACCGCCATCCTTGCGATGATGTTCATGGTGATGTTCGGCTCGCTCGCCGCCGCGATGGCGATCGCGAGCAAGGGCAACCTCCGAACAGCCCAGACGCACATGTCGGTCTCTCGCGCGATGGGCGCAGCGGACACGGGCATCCGGATCGCCGAGTCCCGTCTGCGCGACGCGACCTCGAGCTTCCGCATCGAGCGAGGCGTGGTCGACGCTGCGTTCGCGGACGCGATGTGGAGCGGCACGTTCACGGGCTCCGATGGGCAGGTGCTGCTGCCCGACGACTCGCAGGCGAACATGGGATTCCGCGACTACCTGTACCAGGTGCACTCGCAGGACACGATCGTGAGCGGGATCGGCGTGCCGATGAGCGTGCCGTCCAACTGGGCTGTGACGCTCCCGATCATGCTCGAGGCACGGACGGACAACCAGGGCGTGGTGCGTCCGGTGTCGGCGACGCAGATCACCTACATCCCGCTGCCCAGCAACCCCGAGATCGTGCGAGCGGTCGTGACGGGATACGCGTGGGACTATCTGGCAGACCGCTGGGTGTCACGCACGGTTCAGCAGGACTTCGAGATGCTCAAGCGTGTCGAGCACGTGGTGATGGGCCCGAGCAAGATCATGATCGGCAAGAACGTGCAGGTGAATGGCAACATCGGTGCGATCTTCACCGAGACGAACAACATCGACGGCCACCCGCTGGTGGTCCGGAGCGATTTCTACAACATCGATCCCGAGCTGGATGCCAAGCTGGACGATTTCTACGCGACGATCGCGTCGGACGATACGGACGGTGACAACCGCATCCGTATGCTGCACACGCTCGAGGCGCAGAACCTCGGCACGCTGAACAACAACGACTACGACGGTGACTCCACGGCGGACAATGCCTTTGGTGATGTCACCAACGACGATATTCTAGACGAGTTCGACATCTTCATTCGCCACTACGACGCGGATGGAAATGACAGGGTCGTGATGTCCAACGCGCTGACGGTCGGGACTCCGGCGGAGCTCTTCAGCGAGGAGTTCGCGGGCATCGACGACGATCTGGCGATGCTGATCGACTCGGCGATCCCCGATCGCAACGGCGACAACGTGATCGACGCGAAGGACACAACACTCGGCTATCGCGATGGCTTCATCGATTATCGTGATCAGTACGCCAAGGTGCGCGGCTCAATCGAGCTGCGTGCGGCTCGCGCGGACTGGGAAAACTCCCCGACGATCGACGGGAATACGATCGACGACTATCAGCCGTGGGTTCGCGGCTCGATCGTGCCGGAGTCTGACGCGGTGCCGGTGAGCTTCGAGATCGACGATCGGGTGCTCCCGGATGTTGACACGCAGACGTTCGAGAACGCACGCTCGACACTGGCGGGCCTGGCGGACGGCGCGTCCTTCGAGACGCAGGCTGGCACGGGTGTGATCTGGACACCCGTGACGAATGTCGATGGTGTGGTCGTCGGGCAGCAGTTCGATCCTGGTATCGAGATCCAGGTGGAGTCGACACCGTTCGACTCTCCAGCTCCCGCCGATTGGTACTACCGCCCCGTCTTCCGAGACACGCTTTTTAAGGATGTAGTAATCCCGCGCGGTCTCAACGCGCTGTTCATCAACTGCACGTTCGCCGGCGTGACGCGTGTGGAATCGCACCAGGACAATGTGCACCCGGCGTGGCAGTTCTACGGTCAGCAGAACAAGGACGGCACGCTGAAGTTCCCACCGCCCCCAGACTTCTCTGACGCGCAGCTGGACAACGATTACTTCACGGCGTCGATCATCAAGCCCGCGGGCTTCGATGTACCACGCCTGAGCGTCGGCGGGACGCCCTACGTGAACACGAAGCTGCTGTCGAACAACATCCGCTTCGAGGACTGCACGTTTGTTGGGTCCGTCGTGGCCGACAAGCCGACCGTGTACACGCACGTTCGCAACAAGCTGCAGTTCACGGGCGACACGAAGTTCTATCGTGAGCATCCCGACTTCCCGACCGACCCGACGTACAACCCGCAGGCTGTCGATCAGGAGGAGATCGACAAGTCGGCGATGCTGCTCCCCCACTACTCCGTCGACATCGGCAAGAACAACGCGTCGCCGCTCCAGGACGTGAATCTGCAGGGCCTGATCATCGCGGGCATCCTGGACATCCGCGGGAAGACGAGCATCAACGGCGCGCTGCTGCTGACGTTCAATCCCGACCCGAATGATCCGGCGCTGATGCACTTCGGCCTGCCCGCGGGCAACCCGGCCAACTACAACATCACGCTGGGGTACTTCGGTGAGGCTGATGGTGACGCCGAGGGTCTGGCGCCCTTCGAGTACATGGGCCAGCAGATCGTCGGCTTCGACATCGACGGCGACGGGTACGTCGACACGACCGAGCCCGGCGTGGGCGTGCCGATCGTGTTCAACGGATACGGACGAATCACGCTGACGTGGGATCCCGACCTGAAGATGCCCGACGGGCTGCTCTCGCCCATGAACGTGCGGGCGCTCAAGTACACCTACCGAGAGGGCCAACTGGTCGTTGGTGATTACAACTGATGCTCGGACGACGGAAGACAACCCGTGGGCGTCGCGCCTTCTCGCTGGTGGAGATGCTGCTGGCGCTGACGATCAGCGCCACGCTGCTGACCGCGGCACTGGCCTCGCTGAACTCGTCGTTCATCCAGTACAAGGTGGTGACGGAGTCGGCGTCGACGCACGTGGTAACCCGTATGGTGATGCATCGCATGCTGTCGATGATCCGCACGGGTCGCGACTTCGGGCCCTTCCCGAACGACGTGCTCGACACGTCGCAGAACCCTGTGGTGACCGATTTCATCGAGTTCGTGTCCGAGCGCGACTTCAACGGCGGCATCAATCGCATCACGCGGATGGAGTGGCGTCCGCCCGGTGCCGGGGAGACCGCCGGCTCAATCTGGTACGTGCTGCTTGATCCCGCCCTGATCGACCCGATGGATTCGTTCGCGGGCGTGATCGACGAGCACATTCTGCTGCCGGGCGTCCGATCGATGACGGTGACCATGGAGTACGAGATCGGCCCGCAGCTGATGCAGGCGACGCTGGACATGACGGTGGAGCCGAATGACTCGCGCGATCTGACGATCGGCGCGGTCGCCGATGTGGCCAACTCGGATGTGATCCGGCTCGTGGCCTCGGCTGCTCCCAGGCAGTTGTTCTGATACGGGTTTTCTTGATGGTCAACTTGTCACCTGGCTGGAGGCCATCGGGGGATCATTTCCGAAACGGCATACTGCCCTCTTTCCGCATGGTTGACGCACCGAATCCTGGCGTTGGGTGATGCGAACACTGAGCCGACATCAACGTAACCCAAGGCCGACGAGCGACAAGAAATTGATTTCTCCACACGCATTGTTCCGCTAAGACACCAAAGATCGTTACTACTAAAAACGCGGAAACAGAAGGACCTACACCGACGCTCCGTTTTTGTGGGATTCCCGGTTGACGCAACAGGACACATCTGGTTGCTTCAAGTTCACCGAACCGTCTCTTGCCTAATTATGCTGCCACGTTGCCAACGAATTTGGGGCGCAGAATTGCTCACAATAAAAAAATAGTGATAAAGAACACCGAAAATAAATTGTGTGATATTATATTTTATTATTAAATACAGGGCTATGCCATACTTCGCTCTAAGACAGCAATGACCCCGCTGGGCAGACGCCGTTTCACGAGCAATGTTCCCGCATGGGAAAAATGAAAAAACCGGACCCCATTACGGACTACTTTCTTCTCATATCGCATCTGCTGTAGACAATCTACTAACGATTCATATTCACCCAATAATATTTGAATGCGCTGCTTTTCTGCCTCGTTCCGGAGCTGTGTGTCTAGCTGTGCTATGGTCATACCATCTGGGAATCGCATTAAAATATTTTCAATAAGCTCTGTTGGGTCACTTATGATCTTATGTTGTACGGCAGTGCTTGACATCGATTACCATCCTTCACTGGAGTTGGCAGTTAGTGCGTTGCAACAGTACAACAAGACGAACAACATGGCAAGCAAATTGCTGAGAAGGTGTCGTGTTGCGAGATTTGTAATCGCCTGCATGTCGTTTTCTCTTCAGTACTTGTCGTATAATTCACCTATGTAGGTGTAGTTTTTGACGTGGGTGTTTGCGGGCGAACATCTATGTCACACAACGACTCTTCTTCTGCGCCCTTATTGTGGGAACGTGGGAAACCAATTTGTCTTTCGACATAACTAGAAATTGCAGCGATGATCTCTCTCCGATAGTCTAGCCAGTTGTCACGAAGAGCACCTGATCTGTTTCGCAGACTATGGCCTAGTATCGTGATTCTGATCGATGCGGCCGGGAGAATATCGTGCATCGAGTTAAGAAACTGCGACCATGTACTAAGTGGTGACAGTTGTGATTCCAAGTGGCTTACTGCGTGGTGGCGGATCCACACTTTAGGATAAGATGCGGGGTCCGGTGGAAGTTTCATCCGAACACAATTTACGATACAACAGCATATCGGAGAGTACTCTTGCCCGTATGCCTGTACTTTCTTTTTAGCAAGCGCGTCATGAATTACATTTTCCAGTATGTGTGGTGTTTTACGAGCAGTTCTCAATAACGCTTCACTTACAGCATTTCCCAAAGCTGTTCTCTTAAGCTCGGAGTGTTCTGTTGACGATCTTTGAGGGGTGCTGTTTGTCTTCTCGCTATCCCTAGAACAAATGCGTGTCACTACGTCACTTATAAAAGATGCGTAATCAGCCTCATTCTTAAACAAAGACGCAACTCGATCAATACGGCGATTCAGTGCGACGTTAAGAAGTTGCCAAAGTGACGCCAATTCTTGCGGCCAGTGATTTGATAGTAAATACGATTCACGTTGATCATGATCATATTCTTCATAACCCGAACTGGATTCATAATCACGCTTAAGATTATTCAATTGTGCCGAGAGAACTTTATTTAGAATTCGAAAGAGTGTAGTAATCGAAGAACGGTACCAACCGTCCTCGTAGCGTATAATCTTGGACGGATCCAACATCGGCAGCGTGGCCGGCGCCGGAGGCTCAGTTTGTTTGGCACGGCATTGTTCGATGTCTAGGTTATCCACCTCGCCTGCTTGACACCAGCCATCTCGATACATCTGCCATTTTAGATTTAGTACCAGCTCACGAGATAATTCTTTCATCTGCTTATCGGCAACATTGTCTGTTATATCCTTTAGCGGCGTGTCGTATAATTCGTAGAGACGACATATAATTTCTTCGTTAATTGAACAGAACCTTGCGGCGTTATGATCTGCAGCAATCTGTCTGAATGAATGGTATCGTGAAAAATAAAAACCTTCAATGGCCGAGATAGATCTAGCGTCATGAGCTATCGTAAATTTGTAATTTTGCTGCTCACTCTCCTTATCAATTTGTGCCTCAGTTGCACTGGCGTCGCTTTTGTCTGCCGCGTCAGCTGACACACCCTGATCGATGTCGACGTTATTAAAACTGCTGGATTCGCTGGGGCCCAGGCCGATGGCGTCGTAGTCGGGTGCATCGCTTGAATTTCTACTCCATTGTTCACGAGTTACGATCGCTATTGTGGCCGAGTTAATAATAGAATCAACATCAAATTTATAACTATCTAGGCCCGCTGCTATCGGATCTCTCATGCAATAATCAAGCCTGTCAGCATCTAGTTCGCCGGATACGATAGCGTGAAGAAAATGCAGCGTGCGGTACCCTGGGTATTGCTTATCAGGATCGTTCTGCATAGTCGAGGTATCACATGCGAGTATGTCCTGTGCTAGAGAGAATAGTATTCTATAAGTGTACGAATCCGTTTCTGGCCAAGCATCAAAATGACGGTCGATGAGAAATCCGAGAGCTTCATGGAAATGCGTGCTTTTTAGCACAGAACCATCAGGCTTGTGACCAGATTTGTTTCTGAGTTCAGAAGCGTACCTGTCGCGCATGCTAATTCTTGCTTCTCGGATAGTAGTACTACGAAGCTTCGCTTTCTCGATATCAACATTAGGATCGTCGAGTGCAGCATCCGGACAAGCTCTGTAGATTGCCGATTCAAATAAATGGCTTAAGGGCAAATGACCAATATCATGCAATAGTGTCGCAACGCGCGTTGCTTGCCAGAGTGAACCGAGCACTAGTATGTCTTTAAATAAGGATAATGATTGGGGATTGCCAAGCACTTGAGAATCGGAGGCCACCGAGATATTCGTGTCGAGCAGTGTCTCAACGAGCTCCGACGGGCGGCCCAACGGGCGATGATTAGGGCTAATTGGTAAGCCAACTAGTTTTAAGAACCCTTTTAGAAATTGATCCAGGGTGATTACACTAGAGCTTGATTCGATGCGTCTAGTGGTCGATTCGACATGATAACTGACCAGCGCATGCGCATCACCAATAAATTGCTTGAGAACCCAATCTGGTGTGCTATGAACAGCCGATTGAAACATATGGCCAGCCAGATGCATGGCCCCAACAGAATGCGAAAAACGGGACGTGCGATTGCTAGGGTATGTTTGATATGCAACAGACTGCTGAAGGATGTGGTGCAATCGCTGAAATTCCGGCCTGTCTATTATTAGTTGCTCGACTACGGTAATTGGAATAAGACCATGTATAGGATCACGAATTGTCTTAAGTCGTCCTCTTGGTTCGTTTGACATCAGTTGTGTGGTTCCATTTTAATCTCCGGCACAGTTCCAAGATGAAAAGAGTGCTGTGCCTACGAAATGCCGTCCACTTCTCACGGCAAGAGAATAACGTGGCTTTGTCGCGTGTTCAATAAATATTTATGCGAATACTGAAACTAAAATACCCGAATTTGAACAGCGAACACTCGAACTTGGCCAAGACTGATTACAACACACACGAGCAGGAGATCGTGGGCGCAAGGGACAATCTGGCCCAAATCATCAGCGTAGAAGAACCAGTACAGCGGAGCAATTTCATCTCTCTTGTCTGTTTCACCCGCCCTAATACGGGGAAGCATCCTGCCGACGAGCGGGTCGAAATTGCGTGTCGTCCTGCTGTGGGCCAGACCATGCAAATCTCCGATGGGATACGAGAACCCAGATCAGAGAACAATCGGGCTGACGAGAACTAACGACCAGGCAATTCGTTCTACTCCATGGTCATTATTTAAATTTGATTTCAAAATACTAATTTTCGCTACTTGGATATTGATCGTGCCCATGGTACAGTTTGTCGTATAGGCAGGACTTGCTGCTGCATTATAGTGCCCGAAATGGGCTAGAATGTGGTGCTAGACCATCTTGGGGCGGTAGCTCAATTGGGAGAGCACTGGCTTTGCAAGCCAGGGGTTGCCGGTTCGATCCCGGTCCGCTCCATTTCTTTTCATTCCTGAAATAACTCTTGGTCCTTCGGTGTTCGATTCAGTGCGGAGGATCAGATCATGCCAACGAATATGAGAGCGGCTCTATTAGTCACACTCGGGCTCGTGCTGGCGCCGATTGGCGGAGACCCGATTCTTGGCCAGACACAGCAAGGGGCGCCTACTCAGGCGGGCGCGGATGCAGCGGAAGTCATTCGCAACACCGACGAGTGGAGCCTGAAGAGGGGGCTCGCGATCGAGGGTTACGACCCCGTTGCGTATTTCCCCGAGGGTGGTGGAGTTCCACGAAAGGGTGACAAGAACATCGCGTACACGCTCGAAGGCGTGACGTACAGATTCGCGAGTGCCAGTCATCGTGAGTTGTTTGTTGCCAATCCACGGCGATACGAGCCAGCGTACGGGGGGTGGTGCGCGTGGGCGATGAAGGACGGCGACAAAACAAAAATCAACCCGAAATCTTTTCTCGTCGTGCAAGACAGGCTGTTCCTGTTCTATGACGGCCTGTTCGGTGACACCAGAATGCGATGGCTCAACAAGAACGACCATGACATACAGGCGATAGCGGCCGACGATCAGTGGATGCGCATCAGCGGGGAATCGCCACGCGTAGATGATGCGCAAGATCGTTCAGCTGAGAATCAAGAAACTCACTAACACTTCAAGGCCAAGGTCTTTCACCTCAAGAACTGTCCTGTGAGTCCGTTTCCGGCCTGAGTGGTCGTCCTGCTGCTGCCCTGAGGTCGTCCACGGCACCTGCTACCTGCTGGCGTCCTTTGCGATCGAGCAGGGACACCGCCACGGCAACAGCGAACGAGACCATGAATGCGGGGAAGAGGACATCGAGAGCGTTGAGGTACTGCGGGAGCGCGTTCCAGCCCATCGCGTCCGTGACAACTGGCACCAGGAACTTGACGATCGGGACGGTGGCGAAGCCGGCGACCATCGCGCAGCGGGCGGCGAGCGCGGTGAGCTTCGACCAATAGAGACTCAAGATGATGACGGGGCAGAATGTCGCGGCGATGCCGGACCAACCGAAGATGACGATCCAGAAGATGGCGTTCTCCCGGTCGTTTGCGATGATTCCCATGCCGATGCCAAACGCGGCGAGCGCGAGAATGAGCGTGAGCTTCTCGGAGAGCCTGACGAGCCGGTCATCGGACATGTTGGGATGACGGGTCTTCTGCCAGTAGTCTCGCACGCCCGCGCTGGAGGCGACGACCAACAATGAATCGACGGTGGACATGATGGCCGAGAGCACCATCGCGATATAAATCCCCGCCACGAACGATGGCAGGAGCGCCTGTGACATGACGGGCAGGATGTTCTCGGCGTCGCCAGAGAGCGCGGTGCTGTCGAAGATCGCACGACCGACGATGCCTACGAGCACCGCGCCGGAATCTGCCAGGAGCGTCCAGACGAGCGCGACGGCGGTGCCCTTGTAGATCTCTCCCTCTCCCTTGAGCGATATGAAGCGGACAAAAACCTGTGGCGAGCCAAGAAAGCCGATGCCGATGGCGGCGAAGCCGATGATCTGCGTCACGAGAAGTGGCGAGAGGCTCTGCCCTGCCGTCAGTGAGAGGTGGTCGGGGAATGAGTTCTGGAGCGTTTCGATGAGGTTCGTGACACCACCGAGCTCGAGCACGCCGACGATCGGGAGCACGACGAGGCCGAGCATCATGAGAGTGCCCTGGAACACATCGGACCACACGACCGCGATGAAGCCGCCCTTGGTGATGTACAGCAGGACGACGAGGGAACCGATGGTTGCGCCGAGGAAGTGGTCGAGCCCGAGGAACGCGTTGAACGCCTTGCCGGTCGCGAATACCTGCGACCCGGCGTAGATGGGCACGAAGATGATGAGCGAGCCGGCGGCGATGAGCCTGAGCCAGTGCCCGGTGTCCCGGAAGCGTGACTCGAGATAATCGGGAACGGTGACCGAGTCGTAGCGATCCGTGAGGCGTTTGAATCTGCGCGCCATGAAGAGCCACGCACCACCGACGCCGAGCATCTCGCCGAGGACGATCCAGAATCCCTGTGCGCCGACGGCGAACCCGGTGCCGGTGAGCCCGAGCAAGAGCCAGGAAGACTCTCCGGTCGCGCGCGCGGAGAAGGCGACATTAATAAACCCGAGGCGTTTGCCCGCTGCGAAGTAATCGCGGATATCGCGCATCCGTTTCGATGCGAGGTACCCGAGGATGAGGAGCACGCTGCAGTAGCACGCGACGGCGAGAATTTTCCAGATCGTGTCGGGAGTGATGCCGTGCCTCCTCGTGGCGTCTCAGGCGATGCAACGCACCCTACTGCTATGTGCGTGGTATTGCCAGAATTCGTAGGATGAGAGACTCGCGGTAGACCTGATCGAGAAAGGACAACGCATGACACCTGATGAGGCCAGAGCGTTGATGCACGAGTGGACGCCATCCGAGGCGTTGCGCGGGCACATGGAGGCCGTGGCGGCATGCTGCCGCTCGTACGCCGACCTGCTCGATGGCGACAACGCGGATCGCTGGGAGGTCTGCGGCATTCTGCACGACTTCGACTACGAGAGGCACCCCACCGAGGAGGAGCATCCGTTCGTTGGTGTGCGCCATCTCGAGTCGATCGGCGTTGACGAGGAGATCCGCGAGGCGATTCTGGGCCACGCGAACTACTCGGGTGTGGCTCGTGAGACCCCGATGGCCAGGGCGCTCTTCGCGGTCGACGAGCTTTCGGGCTTCATCGTGGCGTGTGCGAAGGTGCGTCCCAATGGCATCTCCGATCTTGCACCCAAGAGCGTCAAGAAGAAGCTCAAGGACAAGGCGTTCGCCGCTGCGGTGAGCCGGGAGGACATCGCCACCGGTCACGCGGAGCTGGAGCCTCTGGCGGGCCTGGACATGACGGCGCACATCCAGCGCTGCATCGATGCCATCCGCGATGCTGGCGAACGCGTTGTGATCTGAGTTTGGTATACGATGTCGCGGCGTGATAGAACCGGTTCGAGCGAAGGGAAACCGATGCGTGTTGCGGTGACACGAGGTGTGAGCGAGTCGATCGATGCATGTGCGCTGACGTACATGGACCGACTGGCGATCGACGTCCAGAAGGCGAAGCGCGAGCACGCGTCGTACCAGGCGTTGCTGCGCGAGTTGGTCGACGAGGTCGTCGAGCTCCCCCCCCACCATGACACGCCCGACTCGTGCTTCGTCGAGGACAACGCGGTGGTTGTCGATGAGATCGCGGTGCTCGCGAGCATGGGCGCACCATCACGTCGGGACGAGACCGAGCGGATGGTTCCGGTCCTGGGCGAGTACCGGGAGGTGGTGCGCATCGAGTCGCCCGGCACGCTCGAGGGCGGCGACGTGTTCCAGGTCGGGCGGACTGTCTTCGTGGGTCGGTCGACGAGAACCAACGAGTCGGGTGGCGAGCAGCTGCGCGAGCATCTGGAGCCGCTGGGCTACAGCGTCGTCGTGGTGGAAACGCCCGGGTGCCTGCACCTGACGACGGGCGGCTCGCACATCGGTGATGGCGTGGTGCTGTGCAATCCCGATTGGATCGACGCGTCGCGGTTTGAGCTGAGCGATGACGTGTCCGGCGTGTGGCACGTGCCCAGCGATGAGCCGTGGGCGGGCAACACGCTGCTGATCGATGGCATCAGCATCGTGCACGAGGGATTCGTGCGCACGATCGAGATGCTGCGATCGAGCGGTCGCGACGTGCGCACGCTGGACATCGAGGAGCTGACCAAGGCGGAAGCGGGCCTGACGTGCCTGAGCCTGATCTTCGAAAAAACCCCCATCACACTCGGTGACGGGGGCGTGAGGGCTGGTCGGGCGGGCTCGTCGAGCGCTCGCTGAGCGAGTCCCTTACGGCTGTAGAACGTCGATGCGCGTGGCGGTTATGACCGAGGCGCGAATGGCGCCAGTGCGCCGCTCACGCTCGGAGCCGACGACGCCGACGATCGAGCCGAGCTTGGCGTCGAGATCGAGCTCGGGGTTCGGTGCCAGGTAGCCGATGGTCCGGCTCGATGCGTCCTCGATGGAGAGGATGCGATAGAGGCGTGGGAGCGTGGTGCCATCGTAGATGGCGCTGTTTGCCAGGAGTCCGACGATGGCGTAGTCGGGGTTCGCACTGAAGGTCTCGAGCCTGGCGTCGAACTGGGTGCGCTCGAGCGACGCGGAGGACTCGACGTCGTCGATCGCGTCGAGACGGTGCTGGACCTCGAGCCTGATCTCGAGCAGTTGGATCTGCGACTCGAGGAAGCGGCGCGACGAGGCGTCGTTGGGATCGGATGTGAGGTCCGCGAGAACAGCCCGGTGCTCGTCGATCAGTGGCTGGAGCTCGGCCTCCTCGATCGGAACCTGGAAGACGCGCTGGAACGCCTGGTGCAACTCGGTGAGTGTGAGCAGTCGCTGGCCGACAGCCTGCGAGGTCGGATCAAGCGTGAGCGTGGTTGGCTCGGGCGCAGGCGTGGTCGTGTCGTCGAGTGCCGGCAACGTCGGATCGAACGTGTCCGCGGGAGTGCCCGGCGTGGTCGTGTCCTGCATGGTTGCCAGCTGCGTTGTATCTGATTGCTCGTCGGGTGTGCTCGTCGGCTGCTGTGGGGCAACGTCGGGGGTGTTGGTGGCGGCGATGGTATCGAGCGCCTCGAGGCGCAACGCGGCCTGCTCGGGCGTGAGTCTGGTGACGAGCTCCGACGAGATGAACGCGCGTGCCGTCGCGGGCGGCGCGACGATATAGCCCTCGACCGTGTTGCTGGGACCCGTGAGCGTCTCGATGATGGACATCTCGGTGCCCGTGGACGCGCGATCGGAGAGGAGCCGCTTCCACGAGTTGTTGACGCCCGCGCTGATGTTGTAGGCCCGAAGAGCGCTTGGACGAGTCAGACGCACGCTGCTGGTGTTCTCGACGAGGCTGACCTCGTCGGTGCGCACGAGGGCGCCGACATTGGCGGGGTAGGAGACTCGCAGCCACCCGAAGCCCTCGCCATCGACCTGGAGCAGCGTCCCGCGTGGCACGCGACCGACGGCGTACCAGGGCTCGCCGTCGCCGCAGCGCAGATAGGCCTGCTCGACGCTGACCTCCGCGTAATAGGGCGCGACCTGGCTGACCTGGGCCATGGCGTCCGGTGAGACGATCACCGTTGCGGCGGGCAGCAGCGTGAACCCAAAGCCTCCGGCGAGCGACTGTATACTTGTGATGAGACGGTTTGGCCTGTGTGTGCGGCGCATCGTTCAGCATCCTTTCTGAAGAGGCAGCGTGCCGGCACGCGTGGGGCGTGCGCTCATGTTGGCCCGTAGCGTACCCGTTTTTGGCGGTCTGTGACAGCAAGGACCACGATTTTTGATGCGAAACTCGGTCTCACGATTCCGGTACGAAGCAATCCCATTCTCCACCCTGCAAGGCGTGCCTCCCATGACGACACGACGGTCGACCCGATTCTTGACATTCCTGGCGCTCGCGTCGTTTCTGTTGCCGGCGTGCGCGCCGTCCTGGAGTCGCGAGAGCAGGCGCCCGCTGATATCCCATCTCTCTCAGGATGTGATCGACTCGTATGAGGCGAGCGAGCCTGCGCCCACGTCCCCGCCGGAGCTGGAGACGAGCTCTCTGGAGTTCGACGAGGCCCGTCTGGAGGAGTTGCGGGGCATGGCGGGGCCAGATTCCTATGAGAACGACGCTCCGCCAGAGGTTGGCTCGCTGCTAGGCGGCTGGGACTCGGGACCGGTCTCAGTCTCGCTGGACGAGGCGATCGCCACCTCCGTGGAGCACAATCTCAGCGTGCTCTCGGCCACGCTCGAGCCGGCGATCCGCGAGGAGCAGCGCATCGCGGCGGACGCGGCGTTCGACCTGGTCTTCTTCGCGGACGGCTCGATCGCGAACAACGACAACCCGAGTGCGGTGCCCGTCGTGGGCGGCACGCCGACGGGCGTGGGCGTCAACAAGAGTGACTCGTTCACTTCCAGCACAGGCGTGCGCGCCCAGACCCGCACTGGCGCCCAGGTTGAGATCAGTGGCTCGCTCGACGTGTTCAACAACGCGTCCCCAGGGTTCACGCTGACGCCCGACCCGTCGCGCACAGCGAACCTCGACGTGCTGATCTCGCAGAACCTGCTGCGAGGGGCCGGCGCGGACTCGAACGAGGCGCAGCTCCGTCTGGCCAGCAACGACAGCGCGCGTGGGCAGGAGCAGCTCCGATCGTCGCTGATGGGCACGATCGAGTCTGTCGAGCGCGCCTACTGGGAGCTCGTCGAATCGGTGCAGAGCGTGCGCATCCAGGAGCGCCTGCTGGAGCGCGGCGAGCAGACACGGGACGCGCTGCAGGGGCGCAGAGGTTTCGACGTCACGGACGCGGAGCTCGCCGACGCGGTCGCGCAGGTCGAGACACGCAAGGCCGATCTGATACGGGCGCGCAACACGCTGCAGCAGCGGTCCGACGCGCTGCGTGTGCTGATGAACGACCCCCGTTACCCGATCAGCACGGAGATGCTGCTGAATCCGACCGACACGCCGAGCGGCGAGGCGATCACGTTCAGTCTCGTGGACTCGCTCAACACGGCGCTGCAGAAGCATCCCGATGTTCGTCTGGCGAATCTCGATATCGATGATGCGGATATCCGCCAACTCGCCGCAGAGGACGCGCGCCTGCCGCTGCTAGCGCTCGACGCGAGCGTGAATCTCAGCGGGCTCGATGACGACGCCGGTCAGGCGTTCTCGGAGGCGGGCGAGGGTGATTTTCTCGACTCGTCGGTTGGGCTGCGATTCGAGCAGCCCATCGGCAACAGGGCCGGGCGCGCCGACGCGCGTCGCAGCCGTCTGGAGAGAATGCAGTCGGTGGTGCGATATCGCCTGGCGGTGCAGGACGTGATGCTTGACGTGAAGAACACCCTGCGGGACGTGTCCACGAACTACAGGCTCGTCGCGCAGACCCGCATCAGCCGGCTGGCGGCGACGGAGAACCTCCGCTCGCTCGAGGCGGAGGAGGCGACGATCCGCTCGCTGACACCCGAGTTCCTGAATCTCAAGCTGACGCGTCAGCAGGCCCTCGCGCAGGCCGAGCTGGCCGAGGTGCAGGCGCAGGTGAATTTCAGCATCTCGCTGGCGTCGCTGCGTCGGGCGACGGGCACGTCGCTGGAGACGCTCGAGCTCGACCGCCCCGCGCCCGTGGGTCCCGACGCAAGCCGAGGGCTGCTCGAGGATCCACGATTCGGTGAGGATCAATAAAAAACGCCCGCGTATGCGGGCGTGGTGTGGCTGAATCTTGTGATTCGGTTTTATCGACCGCCAGCGAAGTGAGCGAAGGCGCGGTTGGCCTCGGCCATGCGGATCGTCTGCTCGCGTGTGGACATCGCCTTGCCCTCGCCCTTGGAGGCGGCGTAGAGCTCGTCGGCGAGGCGCTTGGCCATCGGACGCCCCTTCTCGCCTCGTGCCGAGGTGATGATCCAGCGGAAGGCGAGCGACTGCTGGCGCTTCCGGTTGACGGGCAGGGGCACCTGGTAGTTGGCGCCACCGATGCGCTTGGAGCGGACCTCGACGGGCGGCGAGACGCGATCGATGGCCTTGTGGAAGACCTCGAGCTCGTCGGCGCAGTTGTCGGGGTGGGTGTCCTTCTTGAGCTTGTCGGCAATGATATCCATCGCGTCGTAGACGACGCGCGTGGCGACGGTCTTCTGACCATCGAGCATGATGCAATTGATGAACTTCGAGAGACGCTTGTCGTTGAACTTTGCGTCGGGTCGAAGCTGCTTCTCTGAGTTGGTGATTCGTCCGCCCATTGGATTGCCTCCTGGCTCATCTGTCCCGCGTTGGCGGGGCTGTGTGTTCACCCCTTCGACGGGCCGTCGGAGGGATTACTTGCCGAGTGTGCTGATTACTTTCCTCGCTTGACGCCGTACTTCGAGCGCCCCTGCTTTCGTCCGTCGACGCCGAGGGTGTCGAGTGATCCGCGCACGATGTGGTAGCGGACGCCCGGCAGGTCGCGAACACGACCGCCTCTGACGAGCACGATCGAGTGCTCCTGGAGGTTGTGACCCTCGCCACCGATGTACGCCGTGACCTCTTTGCCGTTGCTCAGTCGCACACGTGCGACCTTTCGGAGCGCCGAGTTGGGCTTCTTCGGCGTGACGGTCTTGACCTGTATGCAGACGCCGCGCCGCTGCGGGCACGCGTCGAGGTCGCGGACCTTGGACTTGGCCTTGGGGTCGCGTCGTGGCTTACGGACAAGCTGATTGATCGTCGGCATAGACGAGTCCTGCGTGGTCGTGGGATTGGTTGCGGTCCCGATCGCGCCCACCGCGCGTGGGATGATCCCGCTGGATGCGAGCGGGGGAGTGTATCAGGGCAGGGCTGGATTGCCAAGCCCCAGGCCCGTTCAGGACCCGAGGGCTTGGACAGGCGGGGGGCGTGACGCTAAACTTGTCGCCCCTGTCGGGAGGCGAGCGAGGTGGGATGACCCTCCGTCCGACAGGGTGCATGAGCAACCAATACAGACCCCTTATTCAAGGAATCAGGGACCATGGCGACTACAGGTGTTGTGACCCAGGTCATCGGCTCGACGTTCGATGCTCAGTTTCCGGAGGACCAGTTGCCGGACATCTACAACGCGCTGACCGTCGAGGGATCGACCAAGTCTGGCACGATCAGCCTCCACGGCGAGGTGCAGCAGCACCTGGGTGGCGGCAAGGTCCGCGCGGTCGCGCTTGGCTCGACCGATGGCGTCGTGCGCGGCATGGACTGCGTCGACACCGGGTCGCCCGTGACGGTTCCGGTCGGCGAGCAGGTGCTCGGTCGCGTGTTCAATCTGCTTGGCGAGCCGATCGACAAGCGCGGCGACGTGCAGACCCAGAAGCGTCTGCCCATCCATCGCGAGCCCGCCGAGTTGCAGGACCTGAACCCCAAGACCGAGATCCTCGAGACGGGCATCAAGGTCGTCGACCTGCTGTGCCCCTTCGTGCGTGGCGGCAAGATCGGCTTGTTCGGCGGTGCGGGTGTGGGCAAGACGGTCATCATCCAGGAGATGATCGCTCGTGTGGCCCGTGAGTTCGGCGGCTACTCCGTGTTCGCCGGTGTCGGCGAGCGCACGCGTGAGGGCAACGACCTCTGGCGCGAGATGCAGGAGGCGCAGTACACCGACGCCGACGGCAACACGGCGCACGTGCTCGACAAGGTGGCGATGGTCTTTGGTCAGATGAACGAGCCCCCCGGCTCGCGTCTTCGCGTCGCGCTGTCGGCGCTGACCATGGCGGAGAACTTCCGCGACGAGTCGGGTAAGGAGACGCTGATCTTCGTTGATAACGTGTTCCGCTTCACGCAGGCTGGCTCGGAGGTCTCGGCGCTGCTCGGGCGTATGCCCTCGGCGGTGGGCTATCAGCCGACGCTCTCGACCGAGATGGGCGAGATGCAGGAGCGCATCACCTCGACGAGCCGCGGTGCCATCACCTCGGTGCAGGCGGTGTACGTGCCCGCGGACGACCTGACCGACCCGGCCCCGGCGACGACGTTCGCTCACCTCGACGCGTTCGTTGTGCTCTCGCGTGGTATCGCGGAGAAGGGCATCTACCCCGCGGTGGATCCGCTCGAGTCGACCTCGCGAATTCTCGATCCGAGTGTGCTGGGAGAGCGTCACTACAACGTGACGCGTCGCGTGCAGTCGATCCTCCAGCGTTACAAGAGCCTCCAGGACATCATCGCGATTCTTGGTGTCGATGAGCTCTCAGAGGAGGACAAGCGAACGGTGCAGCGTGCTCGCAAGATCGAGCGATTCCTTTCGCAGCCGTTCTTCACCGCTGAGCAGTTCACGGGATTCCCGGGCATCTACACGCCGCTCGAGGAGACGATCGATTCGTTCGAGCGGCTCTGCGACGGCGAGGGCGACGACCTTCCCGAGGGCGCTTTCATGTACGTCGGCACGCTCGACGACGCGAAGGCCAAGGCTGAGAAGATGGCCGGCGAGTGATTCGCCATCCCTGACACACCACTTCGTTCTCTTCAGCGCATGCTCTTTAGGAGCATGCGTTTTTTTCTTCACACCCACTTGGGCACAGAGGTACACAGCACATGACGAATCTGAGATATCTGGCCGTTTTCATACTCGCGGGATGTGTATCGATCGATTCCCTCACAACACGCACCTCGGCGATAGCGCACTCAAGCGAGGATGATTCCGGACGTCCCGCGGCGCTCGAGCGCCTCTCGGGGATGCTCGGTGTGCGTACTGGAACCTTCACGGCGTACAACCAAGATGGCGAGATCAGGCGTGAGCGGCCTATCCGATGGGAGACCGCGTGGCGACTGGATGGGATGTGCCTCGGCATGGAGTTCATCATTTTCGATGAGAGCGGAGATACCGTCACACATTGGCTCAGCTCGTTCTACGCCAGTGGGGATGAGACCATCGAGACCTACTGGGTCAACTGGTCGCTGCGTCACGCTGAGTACGACGCCATCACAGCCAGAAGTTTTTTTGCCGAGCACGGACAGTTTGACCAGGAGGGCGTGCTGGAGCTTCGCTCTCACCAGCGGTACTCGGACACGGACGAGCTGGTGCTGGTTCGGTCGAGGTACACGATCCGGGACGACGGCTCGTTCGAGGTGTTTGACGAGCGCCTGGACGGAGACGCATGGATTCCCATGGTTCGCTTCTCGCTGCGCCAACCCGACGAGTAGTTCTACAGTGTGGACCGGTCTGTATAAAAAATACCCATGAGGGAGCCTGGATGCCCGATGATTCTCGTGTGAGAGGCCTGAGCCACATGGAATACTGTGTGCTGGCCGTCATCTGGCGGCGTCAGCCCTGCACCGGCTACACGGTGCGGAAGGTGTTTCTCGGGTCGTTCTCGAGTGCGTATAGCGGGAGCGCCGGGGCGATCTATCCACTGCTTGGGCGCATGGTGAAGAATGGGTATCTCAGTGCCGAGTCGGCGCAGACGGGCAAGCGGAAATCAGTGATGCATTCGCTGACGGAGGAGGGTCATCGGGCGCTGTGCGACTGGCTGTGCGAGCGCCCGAAGCCAGACGAGACCGTCGGGCTGGATCCGGTGCGTGTGAAGCTGCGATTCCTCGGCGCAATACCACGCGAGCGTCGCCCCGAGGTGATCGACACTCTGCTCGAGCAGATGCGCGCCTCGCTGCGCGAGATCGAAGAGTACTCATCGGATCCCGAAGGGGAGTTTGCAGACGATCCGTTCTTTCACCAGGCGTTCCGATTCGCGCGTGAGATGCACGGCATGCGTATCGAGTGGCTGGAACAACATCGCGACTTGTTCGAGTCGATCGAGTGAGTTTCAGAGTCTGCCGATCGCATCGATGAGCGCGTCGAGGTGCTCTGTTGTGTGCGCCGTAGAGATCTGGACGCGCAGCCGGGCCGTGCCCTCGGGCACGACCGGGAAGCCGAAGCCGATGACAAAGACGCCCATCTCGAGGAGCCGCTTCGACTTTGCGATGGCGTCAGCGGTCTCGCCGACGATGATCGGGCAAATGGCCGTTGGAGACTCGATCACCTCGTAGCCGAGCTTGCGGATGCCCTCACGCGCGTATGCGGTGTTGCTCCTGAGGGTCTCAACGCGCTCGGGCTCGCGCATGAGGATCTCGATGGCCTTGTCGGCGGCGCAGGCGACGGGCACTGGCAGCGCATTGGAGAAGAGCGTTGGGCGCCCCCGTTGGACGATCATGTCCATCGCGTCGGCGGGGCCGGCGATGAACCCCCCCGCCGCGCCACCGAGCCCCTTGCCGAGTGTGCCGGTGAAGAAGTCGATGGATGACCCTGGCATGTCGTAGTGCTCGTGTGTGCCGCGTCCGGTCTTGCCCATCACGCCGTGGGCGTGGGAGTCGTCGACGATGAGCAACGCATCGAACTCGTCGCAGATGGTGCGCAACTCGGGGAGCAGCGCGAGGTCCCCCTCCATCGAGAAGACGCCGTCGGTGACGACCCAGATGACACCGGTGAAATCGGGATCGTCCTTGAGTGTGATCAGGACACGGCGCAGGTCGTCCATATCGGAGTGCCTGAACACACCCTTCCGGATGCCCTTCTTGATGGTTGTCGCCAGTCGGATGCCGTCGATGATCGAGGCGTGGTTGAGCTCGTCCGAGATGATTGCGTCTCCCGGCTCGCAGAGCGTCGGGAAGATCGCCTCGTTGGCGTTCCAGCAGGAGACGAACGTGTAGGAGGCCTCGGTGTCCATGTACTGGGCGATGCGGCGCTCGAGCTTCTCGTGGGGCTCGAACGTGCCGCAGATGAAGCGGACCGACGACGTGCCGTTGCCATAGGTGCGCAGTCCCTCGTGGGCGGCCTCGACAACCTCCGGATGGTTGGCGAGTCCGAGGTAGTTGTTCGAGCAGAAGCAGAGGCATTCGCCGTGCTCGCGCAGGCGGACGGTCGGTCCCATCGGGCCCTGGATGGTCTGGAGTGATTTGTGCTGCCCGGTCTCGTGGAGCTCTCTGAGCACGCTCTGCGTGCGTGCCATGAACGGGTGGGTCGCGGCAACGGTCATGGGTGGCCTCCGTGTGTTCTGTTGGAGGCAAAGTGTAGCCTGTCGAGAGTCCCTGCCGATGCTTCGAGTCGATGGCGCCCCCACGAGAGCCGAGATCGACGCGATGGTTCGACGCGCTGGACGCGGGCTGGCTCTATCTGCTTGGCGGCTTGGGGCTGCTGGTGGCGACGGTGCTCATTCCCGCGAGTGACGATCTCGCACGTGCACGCCTGCAGCACGATCGTGCCGAGGCGCTCGAGGCGCGCGCGAGCGAGCGCCTGCGGTTGCATTCCGATTATCTGGACGCGCTCGCTCGAGGCGATGAGACGGTGCTGATGTCGCTGGCGCAGCAGCAGCTCAACGCTGTGCCGGAGGGTGTGCGTGTCGTGTACCTGGACGACCGAGACGTCGAGGCGTCCTTTGAGGCATCGGTCGTGCGCGACCTCGAGCCGTCACCGACGGTGCTGGCGGAGCTGGATCTGCCCCAGACCGTGCTGCGTCGCTGGACGACGGATAACTCTGCCAGGATGTGGCTGATCCTCGGCGGTGGCGTGTGCGTGCTATTCGGCCTACTCCCGCCCGCACGGTCTCGCGCCGCTTCTTAGCTCAGTCCGACGTGGCGGGCTCGCTCGCGAAGAACGTCGCGTCGACGATGCTTGCCAGCACCGCCCCGACTATCGGTGCGGCCCAGTAGACCCAGTGCATGTCCCAGTGACCGTAGAGCGCCGGCCCGAGGGAGCGTGCGGGATTCATGGACGCGCCTGTCAGCGGCCCGAACGCGACGATGCAGCACGCCACGACGATGCCCACTGCGATGCCACCGTGTTTGACGGGTGTTCTGTCGTCGACGAGGCACCGGAGAATGGTGAACATGAGCGCGAACGTGAGCAGGACCTCGAGCCCGAAGACCGCGAGCGTGTTGCCGTCGGTTGTCAGTGATCCGATCGTTGCTCCGAGATTGGTGCCCGCCTCGGCGTTGTTGGCGACGTCGGCGCCCAGGAAGAAGACGAGGGCGCCACACCCGCAGGCGGCGCCGATGCACTGGGAGAGGATGTAGAGGGCGGCCTGCTGCGGGGTCTGCTTGCCTCGGACGATGAGCGCGATCGAGACCGATGGATTGAACTGCCCGCCCGAGATGTGGAGCGCGCCGGTCACGAATACCGCGAGCACGAGTCCGTGCGCGAGCGCGACTGTCACGAGATCCGCGCCGGAGCCCGGATGCGTGGCGGTGAGAATGATCGAGGCGCACCCGAAGAAGCAGAGCGCGAAGGTTCCGATACACTCGGCGACGCAGCCTTTGAGCGGTGTGGGCATGATGTCCTCCCTGTCTTGGATGCAGGGAGTATCGTCCGTTTGGGGTGTGTTCGATGATCGGGCGCTCCGAGGAGACCCCCGAAGAGGTGGATTCTCAGGACGCCAGGCGTACCGGGGTCCGATCCTGCACGTACACCCTTGAGACCCAGATGCCGTGGCAATTCTGCTCGACGCCGAAGGCTGCGAAGTCAGCGACCCACTGGCACTCATCGACGAGGTAGTTGAACTCGTGCTCACCGGCCGACAGATCAACCTGGACGCTCCACCAGCCGTTGCCCTCGGGGTGCATGGGGAGCGCGTTGTCGGCCCAGCGTGTGAATTCCCCAGCGACTCTCACTCGCCCCGCGTGAGGGAGATAGGTTCGGAACTCGGTCAGTCCATTGTCGGCCTGTCGTACCACGAGGGACGGCTCCTTCTGGATCGTCTTGTGCAGTGGTTGTTTCGGACAATCGGGCGACCGACTTGGTCTCGAGTTGGGAGAACGTGCCAACTGGTTGTGCCGGTGCTGCTGATCTCGGGGTGCGCGGGAGGAGGGCGCGCAGGATCGGGCGAGTTGATCGAGGTCCTCCCCCGGGTCTCGAGGGTCGACGCGATCGCGGGACGAACCCTCGTGCTCCCTGTTCGGGTGCGTGTGGGGCGCGAGTCGGACCCGGAGGGATTCGTGGGTGATGCGGTGGGAATCACGATCGGGAGCGAGATCGACCTCGTGGGGCGTCTCTATCGGATGCGGAGCGCCAGCGCTGGCGAGTCGGCCGGGCTGTCCTGGATCGGCCCCGGTCTGTGGTGGGAGGTGCAGTCGGGAGACGGCGTTCTCTGGAGCGAGGTGTCTCGAGAGCAGCCTGATGGCGCCTCGGTGTGGGTGGTCGTTGTGGATCTGCCCGCGGGAGCGCACGCCCAGCCGATGCGCATCGGTGGGGAGCGGGTGAACGTTCGCTGGCACCGGGCGTGGAGCGCCCCTCGTCGCGATGTGTTCTCGACTGGTGTGATCGAGCACTCGTCGTGGATCGTTCGCTCTCTCCGATCGGTGGCCATGTCTCCGACGGAGCGATGGCGGGTGCGCCTGCTCAACGATCGTCGCGCGAGGGGTGTCGCGGAGCTCTCGGGTCTGCTGAGTGCGCCCCTCGGGCACAGCGTGCTCGAGCACCTCGACCGCCAGATGACAGATCGCTGGCGCCTCGCGCTGGGCACGCTTGGGGAGGATGATCCCGAGCTTGCCGACAGGGTGCGCGAGATGCTCACGCGTGTGGTGTACCTGGATGGCGCGCCGATCCCCGCGTGGCACGACGACGCGGGTGTGACATCGGCGCTGCTTGAGGCGCTGCTGGGCGCACCCGATGGCGAGCAACGCGTCTCGGTCGCACGGGGGTGGCTGTCACGCCAGGCGCGCAGCGTTGTCTGGATAGACGAGGACTTTGTCGCGGTGCCCGACAATGAGAGAATCGTCTCTCTCGGGCTCGCCAATCTTGATTCCTCACCCGAGCGCGTCGAGCTCGTGGGCGGGCAGGCGCAGACAGGCTCAGGAATCGAGCTGGGGCCATTCGAGGCGTCTGTGCACCGGCTCGCGCTCGGGCGTGATCAGACCCCTCAGATCGTGCGCGCGGACATGCGCGAGCCTGTAGAGGGCCTGCTCGAGCCTCGGCACGTGGCGCCACCGGGCGGGAGGCTCGGCCCGCTCGTGCATGAATGGTCGATGTCGACCTGGCTCGAGCAGCGGATGGAGGCGACGACCGTCGAGTGGATGTCGGCGGGACTGCTGTACCTCGAGGCGGATGGTGAGACGCTGAGGATGTACGTGGAATGCCGGGTTCCCGTCGATTTCTTCATGACGTCGTCTGAAGAGGACATAGTGCGACTGTGGTTCGGCGCGAGGAGCGCGCCCAACGGCGTGATGCGGATCTCGTCGCGCGGTGTTGTGCACGATGAGTTGACGGGTTCGGATCTGAGCGAGGCGTCTCGTGTGCGACGAGATCGAGACCGCTGGAGCGCGCTGGTTCCGGTGCCGATCTCGTATCTCGACGCGTCGGGGATGCTGCTCGTGGGAATGGAGCGCGTGGATGCGTCCGGGAGACGGAGCACATGGCCACGCCCCGTGTTTCCGTGGGAGATCGAGCCGGGAAGGGCGCTCTTCGTGCTCGATGGGTGGCACGCGCGCTGATCTTCTCTCAGGATTCGGCGGGATCGCTCGGCGCGGACTGGAGCGATCGCACGTGGATGTCGGCGCTCTTGAGTTCGGGCAGCGTCTTGCTCGACTTTGCCTTCGTGTCCTCGAATTTCCTGAGCGTCGGCAGGAGACGTGCCTCCACGGAGCCGACGAAATCGTCGTACTTCTTCCCCGTACGCTGTATGGCAAGGCCCAACTCGGCGGCCTTCTCCAGAGCCACCGAGGCGCGCTCGTGGAGCTCTCTGCCCAACTCGAAGAGCTCTTCGGCGTGGTCGCTGAGATTCTTCTCGCCCCAGCCGACATGGACAGCGCGGAGGAGACCGATGAGCGTTGAGGGCGAGGCGATGATGACCCCCTTGCTCGCCGCGTGCTCGAGGAGCGAGTGCTCGCGCTCGAGCGCGGCATCGACGAGCTGATCGGCGGGGATGAACATCACGACGAACTCGGGGGATCTTCCTCTGAGCACGTCGGTGTAGCCCCGGGCGGCGAGGCGCCCCGCCTCGTCGCGCACGTGACGCGCGAACTCCTGGAGATGGCGCTCGGCATCGTTGGGATCATCGGACTGGAGGGCACGCATGTACGACTCGGTGTTGGTCTTGGCATCGACGATAACCACTCGCTCGTTCGGGAGACGGACGATCATATCGGGTCGGTATCGAGAGCCGGCGTCGTCATCGAGTGTTGTCTGCGTGTCGAAGTCGCAGTACTCGCGCATGCCCGCAATCTCAGCGATGCGCTGCAGCTGGATCTCGCCGTACCGCCCCCGGACCTGCGGCTTGGCGAGCGCGGCGACGAGGCGAGAGGTCTCGGTGCGAAGGCGGGTGTTCTCCTGCGACATGGTCTCGACCTGCTGCCTGAGCGATCCGTAGGCGCCCTGGCGTCTTGTCTCGAGCTCCTGGAGATGTGTGTGCGTCTTGGAAAGCGATTCCTGGATCGGCTTGACGAGGTGCTCGACGGCGAGCTTACGCTGCTCGAGCTCGGTCTTGGCCTGCGCCGACTGCGTCGAGAGCGACTCTTTGGCGAATCGCTGGAGCTGATCGAGCGCTCTGTCGAGCGCCTTGTTCGAGAGCGCCTCGAACGCCTCGCGCATCTGGGTGTTCTGCGACTCGAATCGCTCCCGCTCCTGTGCGAGTGTTTGCTCCACGCTGTCGTGGCGCTCGGCGAGACGAGCCAGCTCGAGCGACGCCTCGTTGAGCTGCCTGCGTGCCTCGCGAAGGCTCAGCGAGCGCGAGCGGTTGGCCCATGCCAGCACCCCGCACGCGGCGAGCAGCAGGGCGCACAGGATCACAAGGGCTGTGCTCAGCGGGTCCATGTGATCAGTGTAACCCGGCGGGAGACGGTCGTTATTCGCCGTTGTTGTCGCCGCTGAGGAGGGTGATGTCCAGAAGCGCGTTGGGGGTAGCCACGCGTGTGACAAGGTCCATCAGAGTCTCCGGCGAGACGCGGGCGACTCGATCTAGTTGCTCGCTCTCGCTGAGCGTTGGCAGATCGCGCAACTCGTTGAGGACGAGGTCGCTCGCCAGCGCGCCGGGATCCTGGTAGTGCGCTCGGATCTGCTGCGCGGCTCGCTCGCGTGACGCGACAACCAGATCGGGCTCCAGCGGCCCCTGCAGGAGATCGGCGATGTGCGCACGGATGTCGTTGTGGAGCAAGGGGGCGGACTCGGTGCTCGACGGCGCGAGGCAGAGCAGGAACGCGATCTCTGATGATGTGGTAGAGCGGTCGAGATAGATCACCGGTGGGAACGAGACGCGTGGGTCTGCCGAGAACCTCGATTGGATCGAGATAGCCAGAGCCTGCTCGAGCACCATCAGCTCGGAGCGTTCGCTCTCGAAGACTGTCGATGGGATTCGGTAGCCGTAGAGGCTGACACCCTGTGTTCCAGACTCTGGCAGCTCGATGGTGCGGATGATCGGATCGAGTGCCATCGCCTGTGCTGCGAAGACACGATCGGAGACGGGCTCGATGAGAGGCCTGGGGCTCTTGAGTCGTCCGAGTGTTCTCGTGATGATGTCGATGGCGTCGTGCGACTCGATGTCACCTCTGATAGCCAGGTGGACCTGGTCCTGCGAGATCATGCTCGCCAGCCAGGTCTGCACGTCCTCGCGATCGAAGGGGATCTCGATCGGTGGCTCTGATTCGAACACGGGGCCCGGGAGCCTGAGCCCTACCCATTGCAGCATCGGCTCGACGGCTTGGTACGCGTGCGCGCGCTGCGCCATCAGACGCTCCCGCTCGGTGTGCTGCCACGACGAGAACGTGGTCGGCTCGATGTTCGGCTGCGCGAGCATGGACGCGGTCAGGCGGGACACACTCTCGAGATGCTCGACGGGAGTCGAGACGGTGAGCGTGACGGCATCGGAGTGCACTCTGCCCTGGATGGTGATGTTGCGCTGACGCAGCCATGTCTCAATCTGCTGGCGTGAGTGCGTGGCGGTGTGCGGGGCGCGGAACGCGGTGAGAGCGGCGAGTGTGAGCTGGTGGTGGGTGTCGTTGTCGGGACGCGTGATGGCGAACGAGACCGAGACGCTGGCGGGTGTCGAGGAGTCATGGAGATGGTGGACCACGACGCCGTTGGTGAGGGTCGCGTGGAAGACGGACGAGTCCGGATCGAGCTCGATGGACGCGACCGCGGATGGTGGATCAGGAAGATCGAGGCAGAGCAGGTGCTCGTCGCCCACGCAGCCACCCGAGAGCGTGCTCGTGTCGGAGGGCTCCGCGCTCGCGAAGAGGGTTCGCGCCCTTTCTGGGGTGGGGTTCTCTCCATCGGGGGTTGTTGAGATGACCAGCCAGCCATGGGTGCGCCCGAACGAGCGTTCGATCTGCTCGGTGACGTCCTGTGGCCGGATCGAGGCGATCGCGCTCTCGAGCGAGCGCATCGTGTCATCCTGGCTCATGATGGCATCGCCCCTGAACGCGTGCTGCGCCAGGCGCGTCGCCATTCGTCGGATGGAGCGGGCGCTGGATTTGTCGAACGCCCTGCTCTGCTCGGCCTTGAGTGACGCGGTGCTGGAGATCAGCTCGGATTCCGTGACGGGAGATGGGCTCAGCGTTGCGCCGAGCACGGAGATCATGCTCTCGACGGAGTCCTGCGGGCCCGAGAGCAGCATGTTGTGGATGATGTAATCGTCGGAGAGCGAGACGTTGTGGACGGTGGCACGCAGCGCGATATCGGGGTGCTGCGCGAGCTCGCGATCGATTCGTTCCCTGAGCACGTTCTGCGCCAGCTGCGCCAGGGTCGCGTCGCGTCGCGAGGCGATGCTGCGAGCTGGCGGCTGCGGGGGTGCCACCCGGATGTACTCGACCTCGGTGTTCTCAAGACCCGGCTCGAGAACGAAGACGGCCCGCAACGACGGGACACGCGGAGGATCGGCGCGTGTGACGAGCGGTGTCTGGCGATGCTGGAGTGGGCGAAGAACCGACTCGGTCAGCCTGCCCACGCGCGCCGCGTCGCCCACGTTGCCGACGATGACGAGCACTGCGCCATCGGGCGAATGCCACTGATTATGAAACTGACCGATCACGCCAAGCGAGGGAGAGTCGCCATCGTGCTCGACAATCTGTGGGAATCTCTCCGCGTAGGGGACCGGCAGATCGAGCGCTTCGAGGATGCTCAGTTGCGCCTTGAGCTGTGGAATGTCCAGGGAGCGGGTTCTCGTGCGCGCCGCGTTGCGAGCGTTCTCGAGCGAGCTGTCATCCGAGGGCGGGGTCGCGAGGATGTCGCGCGCGAACCCGATGGCACGCTTGAGCTCGTCTCTGGAGGCGTCCGGGATGTCGAACGTGTAGGAGCACGAGTCGAACGAGAGCCACGCGCTGAATCCTGTCGAAGCCCGGAACCCCAACGCGTCTCGTGTCTGGTTGAATCGCGACGCGATCATCCTGTGGAGCAGGTCGGCGCTGCCACGCTGCGCGTCGGACTCCCGGAGAGTCCCCGCTGGCACCCTGAGGTGGACGGAGACGCCGGTGATCGTCGGGATCGGCTTGATGACAACACGCAGGCCCGAGTGATGCGTGCTCTGGATGATGGTGGGGTCGATCGGAAGCGACTGCCCCAGCGCGTTTGGATCCTGCGCGCGAGCCGGCCAAGCGAGCGTCGCGGAGGCGACGAGCGCGACGAGGATGACTCCGATTCGTGAGTGTGCGTTCACAGAATGCCTCGAGGTCGTGTGAGTGCTTCCCAATGCCCGAGAATACAACGTGGTGGCCGATTCGAGGGGATATGGAGCCCGCTCCGCCCGTGTGTGATACAGATCGTCTTTTGGCGTGTTGCAGGCTCAAGAAGTTAGTGGGATGCTCCCTCGCGACATGGACACCGCAGCGGAACCAGACGTCACAACCCGCACGAGCCTGATGGCGCTGGTCGCGTTGGGCCTGAGCGTGATGTGCCCGATACCAGCTCTTGGGCTGGTGGGCGCGATACTCGGCGCGCTAAGCCTGCGTCGGATCGGGTTGTCGGGTGGTCGGCTGAGCGGGGGCGGGCCCGCCAAGGCCGCGGTGATACTCGGGCTGATCGCCACGTCGTTGCAGGTCTTCCTGCTGTTCGGTGCCGCGCAGAGCTGGACGTACTACCGCAGGCAGATGCAGCCGGAGATGGTGCGCGCGATCGAGGCGATCGGGTCTCCGACGCTCGAGACCAATCCTCCTGTGTGGGACACCATCGTGCTGGAGCGCCTGACCCCGGAGCGTCACGACGAGGTGCGCGCACTGCTGGAGGGCCAGCGCGTGCGCGTTCGCATCGGGATCGGCGAGATGTGGCGCAGCTTCGCGACGCTGGTTCGTGGCTCGAGCGTGCGCCCAAGCGGCGCGGGTGGCCCGTCGGCGGCGCAGGCCGTGCCCTGCACGATCGAGATCGACGAGGAAGAAATGTTCGCGTGGTTCTTCTTCGACGCGGACGCGTTGTCCAACAAGCAGCTGCGCGTGAGCGACGTGATGTTCGTGATGGAGGACGGTCGCGTGACCACGCTGCTCCCTGACGGGCCGGCCAACGAGCTCGCCAGCGAGTGGCTTGGCTGGGTCGTGGAGGAGCCGTCGGCGCTCAGATGACTCGCGGGCGTTCCCCGATTCAGCTTCGCAGGTTGATCAGGAACGCGGCCGCGATAGGCAGGAGCACCATGGCGGGCACGAAGACGCCGAACTGGACCGGGAAACCCGGCGGGGGCGCCGCGGCGCTGAGGGCTCCCCCGAGCATGGCGCCTATGGCGACCGGTGCGCACTTGATTGACTGCGCCACCATGCTGACGGGCTGGCGTGTCAGGAAGAACGAGATCGCGATGAGGAACGCCAGCAGGTTCGTGGAGGCGAGAGCGGGCTTGGCGTACATGTTGCGGACGACCTTCCGACGCATGGCCTCGTCGATCTGCACGCCAGAGGAGAGCATCTGCGTGGCCTGTCGCCAGCTCAGATTGGCGGCGTAGCCCTGGAGGTGCTTGACGAGTATCGCGGTTGGCTCGAGATCGGTCTGGATGCGATCGATCCTGGTCGGCTGGGAGGAATCGGCGGACTCGATCACGGCGTTCTCGAGCACCCACGACTTGGTGTGCTCGTCCCACTGCGCCGCGTCCGCGTGGATTCGCCGAGCGAGGGTCTTGTCGTCGTTGCGCTCGAAGATGTCGACCTGCTCCATGCGCTGGGTGCTGGGATCGAACGACGCGGCGTAGAACTTGCGCTGCTGCCCGTCGCGGTAGAGGTGGACGGGGAACGACTCGATGCTGCGTTTGAACGTGTCGCCTGCGCTACGCGGGAGCAGGTGCGCGATGCGTGGCAGCACGAGCTCCTGGTTGGCCAGCGCGACGACCTGGAAGGCGACCGTGACGAGAAGGAACGGGAGGATGAGCCTGTGCAGGCTGACACCGCCGGCCAGCGAGGCGACGATCTCGCGTCGCCGAACGAGAGACGCGAGCGTGAAGCCCATCGCCGCGACGCAGACGAGGCCGATGATGTAGGAGTAGAGCTGGAGGAGGCGCGGCCCCCAAAGATCGATCACGTTCAGGCAGGTCTGGAGCGCAAGCCTGATACCCGAGGCGTCGGCGCCAGCGATCTCCTTCGCGGCACGCACGAAGACCTTGAGATTCAGGAAGATATCGACACCGACAACGAACGCGGCGAGGGTGACACACAGCAGCACCACGTTGATGGCGTAGTACTTGGCGATGTATCGGTCGAGGATGCGCATGGTCGAGCTGGTGGCTATCCCTCTTGTCGCGTGGGGCGGACGAGGAGCTCAGAGTAGCTGACGTGCGTGGGTGATTCGAGCGCGAAGCGGATCGACTCGGCGATGTCCTCGCTCTGGAGCGGCTCGATGGCGGATCTCTCGGCAGCCTGACGCCAGCGTTGCAGGACACGCTCGTCGGTAACGTGTGACTGGAGCTCGGTCTTCGTGAACCCCGGCGCGACGATCGTGACCCTGATGTTGTGGAGAGCGAGCTCGGCGCGCATCCCTTCGGAGAGCGCGTGGAGCGCGTGCTTGGTCGCGCAGTACACACTCGCGCCCGGAATGACACGCCGCCCTGCTGTGGAGGAGACGTTGACGATGTGGCCCGACTGACGCTCGATCATCTCGGGCAAGACGGCGGCGGTGCAGTAGAGCACGCCCCTGACATTGACGTCGATCATCTGATCCCAGCTGTCAACGTCGATCGAGTCGAGGTGCGAGATGGGCATCACGCCAGCGTTGTTGACCAGGGTGTTGATGGGCCCAAGCCTGTCACGCGCTGCCGCGATCGCGTTATCGACCTGGTCGCGGTCGGTGACATCACAGACGCAGGCATGAGCGTTGCCACCCGCCGACGCGATGGACTCGACGAGCGCGTCGAGCCGATCCTGGCGTCGCGCCAGGCACGCGACGGAGGCGCCCCGCGAGGCGAGGAGTTGGGCGGTGGCCTCCCCGATGCCGGAGGACGCTCCGGTGACAACGACGATCTGTCCTTCGAGAGTGGGCATGGCGCGTGAGTGTATCCCGAGCGTGCGCACGCGACGCGTCGCGGCGGGTACCATGGCCCCACAATGAGTGATCAGTCAATGACAGAACCGAGTTCCACGCACGGCGAGGGCGAGTCGATCCACCATCTCGAGGCACAGCGGCGCGAGAATCGCGACGCGATCGAGGCGCTGGGGATCAACCCGTACGGGAGTGCGTTCGATGGTCTGAGCAGCGTAACCGAGGCGCGTCGTGCCTACGACGAGCGTGCAGACGAGGCGCACAAGGAGCACAAGGGAGACGAGGGCTTCGTCGACGGGCGGGCGGTCGTGAGCGTCGCGGGGCGGATCATGCTGCGTCGCGACACGGGCAAGCTGATATTCATGCAGATCCGTGATCACTCGGTCGATCCGGAGAACGAGGACAGGAAGGACCTGCAGATCGCGGTATCCAAGCGTGACTGCTCCGGTGTCGGATTCGACCTAGCCAAGATCGTGGACCTTGGCGACATCGTCGTGGCGACGGGGCCGCTGACGCGGACGCGCACGGGCGAGATCACGATCTGGGCCAGCGAGCTGACGATGGGCACCAAGTCGCTGGCGCCGCCACCAGAGAAGTGGTCGGGGCTCCAGGACGTCGAGACGCGTTATAGGAAGCGGTACATCGACCTGTACGCGAACCCGGCGTCGATGCACACGGCCAAGCGGCGCGCGCAGATCGTGTCGCGCATCAGGCGGTTCCTGGACGGGCGCGGCTTCCTTGAGGTGGAGACGCCCGTGCTCTCGCCGCTGGCGGGCGGCGCCGCGGCGAGACCGTTCCACTCGCACCTCAACGCGATGGACATGTCTGTTGTGATGCGCATCGCGACGGAGCTGCACCTCAAGCGGCTGCTGGTTGGCGGTATGCCGAGGGTGTACGAGGTGGGGCGTCTGTTCCGCAACGAGGGGGTGGACAAGCAACACAACCCGGAGTTCACGAGCGTCGAGGTGTACCAGGCGTTCGGATCGATCGAGACGACGATGGAGCTGACCGAGTCGATGCTGCGCGAGCTTGCGCACTGGGTCGCCGTGGAGAATTCCGACCCTGACGTGGAGAGCGAGGACATCGACCCGAGCACCGTCAGGCTGCCCTTTGGCGAGCTGACAATCGATTACGGCTCGCCCTTCGAGGTCGTCACCTACGCCGATTTGTTCGAGAGGGCGCTGGGGTTCCCCCCTACCGATGTGGATCGCGCACGAGAGGTCGCCAGGGAGAAGGGCCTCAAGCACGAGGGCATGGCCGACGTGCTCGTGGTTAACGAGGTGTTCGAGGAGATCGCGGAGCGGGCGATCGATCCCGAGCGCCCAACGTTCGTGACGGAGTACCCGTCGTCGCTGTCGCCCCTGGCGCGCCCACACCCGGAGCGACCTGAGGTGGCGCAGCGATGGGACCTGTTCATCGCGGGCATGGAGATCGGGCCGTCGTACACGGAGCTGAACAACCCCGACATCCAGGAGGCGAAGTTCCGCGAGCAGCTCGAGGGGCTGGACGACGAGGAGACGACCTTCCGGAACTTCGACGAGGACTTCATCGAGGCGTTGAAGGTTGGCATGCCCCCCGCCGGCGGGCTGGGGCTGGGCATCGATCGGATCGTGATGCTGCTGACGAATCAGCCGTCGATCAGGGACGTGATCCTGTTCCCGTTCATGAGGCCGGTGGAATGACGAACGCGATCGATCGTGCGCAGCTCGCGCTAGAGATCGCCGATGTGGCGCTCCTGCGTGGGCAGTTCACGCTGCGCTCGGGGCGGACGAGCAGCTACTACCTGGACAAGTATCGCTTCACGACGAGGCCCGAGCTGCTCACGCGGGTCGGTAAGCTGCTGGCGGAGCGGATCGACAGGATCGCAGTCGAGTCGGGACCGATCGATCGCCTGGCGGGAGCGGAGCTGGGTGGCATCCCACTCGTGACGTCGGCGGGATTGACGACGGGGCTGCCGTTCGTGTTCATCCGCAACTCGAAGAAGGACTACGGCACGGCCAGGCAGCTCGAGGGCGTACTCGAGGAGGGCGATAGGGTCGTGCTCCTCGAGGACGTGGCGACGACGGCGGGGCAGGCGGCGGAGGCGGTCGAGATCCTGCGGGGCCAGGGCGCGGAGGTGGCCGGGGTGATCGCGGTGATCGATCGCCAGGAGGGGGCATCGGAGACGATGGCGGGGGCCGGCGTGCTCTTCGAGGCGCTGTTCACGAAAACCGACCTGGGTGTTGACGAGTAAGCCAGAGAGTGAACCTCCCCACATTCATGATGGTGTGGCTGGTATGCGTGTTCCCGTTCGGGGTGTACGCGACGGTGGCGGTGCACACGGGACGAGCACCCCACAAGTGGCCGGGTGTCGTTGTGGCGCTGTTCGCGTTCACGTCACCGCTCTGGGGGGGATGGCCCGTGCACGCGCTCCACTCGAATGGGATGGAGGTATGGGGGCTGCTGGGCGTCGCGCTGGCGTGGGGCGTGCTCGTGGGTGCGTTGCTGGGCGCGTGCTGCCAGAGCGGGCGATTCGGTGCGATCACAGGCGCCGTGTCGTTCGTCATGCTCGGGCTCGGCGTGGCGCCGTACACGATGGTGTCGTGGTGGAATATCTCGTTCCTGATCGCTGTGGGGCTCTGGCACTTCGTGATGGGCGGGCTGCTGATCAACTGGCTGTGGTCGCTCAACGAGAAGGACGACATCGATCGCGACCCGCTGTGCGACAGGTGCGGATACGACATGCGCGGGCTGGAGCACGGCGTGTGCCCCGAGTGCGGGCACGATCACGCGGTCGCGATCGCGGATCCCTGATACGCTCGTTGGTTCCAAGGAGCCTCTGACGTGTCGTGCTACTACCTGATGCTGATCATCCCGGCGGCGATCGTGTCGCTCAGCGCGTCGGGCGTGATGCGCGACATGCATCTGCCGCAGGACTGGCGATACATCACGATGCTGATCGTGGGGCTCGGGTTTCCCGGGTGGGCGTGGGTCGTGCACTTCGGCATGAACTTCGTGCTGGCGGGCATGGGTGTCGAGGGACACGCGATGGACATCCACTCCTCGGACATGACGGCCCCCTACCACATCGCGCTGAGCGCATCGGTCAGCGGGATCATGACGAGCGTGGTGTTCGGGGTGGCGCTGCGCTCATGGGTGGTTGGTGTGTCGATGGTGGTGGTGTCGCTCAGCGCTGGGATGCTCTGCCTGCTGAGCCCCGCGGAGGCGACCGTGCCCCCCGGAATGATCGTCGGCGTCGTGGTGTGGTCGGTGCTGGCGGTGGCGGTGATACGTCTCTGGGGTGTGTCACAGAGAGGCGTCGCCGGACGCTCAAGGAGCGGCGGAACCACGTGATTGGGTCGCTCCTTGCCGACCTGTCACTGGTAGGCGGGTGGTTCTATACTGGCCCGACGCCCCGGACGCCACGCGGGGCGGTCTTTGGAAGGGATCCCGATGACGTACACCCTCAAGCCCGAGCACGAGGCCTATGACATAGGCATCGAGACGACGGAGTACCTGCGGGATCACATCGACACGGGCGATCGGTGGGTGCTCAACTTCGGGCCGCAGCACCCGGCCACACACACGACGTTGAGGCTCGTGCTTGAGCTCGATGGCGAGCGCGTGGCCCGCTGCACGCCGCATATTGGGTACCTGCACTCGGGCTTCGAGAAGCTCGGCGAGCACCTGGATTACAACCAGTACGTGACGATCGTGTCGCGGATGAATTATCTGAGCCCGATCTCGAACGACATCGCGTGGCACCACGCTGCGGAGAGGCTCTTTGGCATCGACATCACGCCACGCTGCAAGGTGCTGCGGACGATCATGGCTGAGATCGGGCGGATCCAGGATCACCTGCTGTGCTGCGGCGCGGCGGCGCTGGATCTCGGCGCGTTCTCGGGGTTTCTCTACGCGTTCAACGTGCGCGAGAAGATCTACGACATCGCCGACTACGTCTCGGGACAGCGGTTCCACCCCGACTGGACGCGCGTGGGCGGCCTGATGAAGGACCTGCCAGACGAGAAGACGTTCGTCAGGATGGTCAAGAACCTCATCGAGGTCGAGCTGGACAGAGCGATCAACGATCTCGTCGGGCTTGTTGGGCGGAACAGGATCTTCATCGATCGCACGGTGGACGTTGGGTGCATCTCGCGTGAGGACGCGATCGCGTGGAGCCTCTCGGGGCCGATCGCGCGTGCCTCTGGCGTGGAGCGCGACGTACGCAAGGAGCAGCCCTATCTGTGCTACGCGGACAACTGGGATGGGCAGGGCTCGTCCGGTGTGAAGTTCCGCGTGCCGGTGGCACAGAATGGCGACGTGTACGACAGATTCAACGTCCGCATCCAGGAGATGTGGGAGTCGATAGGGATCATCAAGCAGCTGATCGATGACATCCCGGGCGGCACGGTGGACGTGTACTCCGACTCGAAGATGACCCGTCCGCCGAAGCACGAGGTGTACGGCTCGATCGAGGGGCTGATCCAGCACTTCGAGCTGATCATGTCGAATCGTGGGTGGGAGTCTCCGATCGGCGAGGTGTACGCCTGCCAGGAAACCGCGAACGGTGAGCTCGGGTACTACCTGGTGGCGGACGGTGGCCCTCGCCCGTGGCGAGCCCGCACACGACCACCGAGCTTCATCAACTACCAGGTGATGGGCAAGCTCATCGAGGGACACCTGCTCTCCGATGTAGTAGCGGTGCTCGGCTCGCTGAACGTGATCGCGGCGGAGTTGGACCGCTAACAGGAAGGCGTATTTCATGATTCCATTCACATGTCTGATAGCGATGACTGTTCTCGTCGCGCAGGAGCCCGGCGAGGCAGGCGCGGAGGAGCATGGCGAGCGGATGCATCCGATCCTGACGGAGGTGCTCTTCAACATCCCGCCGCTGGAGGTCGGGGGCGACGTCAATCTCGACAGCCTGCGGAGCAACACGGGCGATGAGTTCCTGGAGCTGATGAACCCGCACGAGGTGTCGATCAATCTCAAGGGCTACAAGATCACAGACGCGGATCGTCGGTTCGAGCCGTTCCTCGAGTTCGAGTTCCCCGAGCTCATCGTCGGGCCGGGCGAGACGGTGGTGGTGTTCAACGGATTCCGCTCGGACGAGATACCCGGACACGACGGGACCGCGGACGAGGCCCCGGACGAGAAGAATCCCCATTTCAACAACGCGTGGGTCTTCCGGATCGATCCCTCGCACGGCTGGCAGGCGTTCCAGAACGAGGCGGATTTTGTCGTGCTCTGGTCTCCGGATGGCGAGCCGATCGAGGCCGTCGAGTGGGGCGACAAGAAGAGCGATCTGCCTCGAGCCTTGAGGAACAGGAATATCTACTCGTCGTCGTGGGAGATCGAGGAGAGCTTCCAGAGGATCGGCACCTCGAGCGAGTGGGCGCCGCACACCGAAATCGACGGCAAGTACTACAGCCCCGGGCTGGTGCCGAGCGAACGCGACGCGAGGATGCAGCGTCGAGATTAGTTGGGCGATCTGACCCGAAAGGAACATGCCGGATGGCCTGGACGACCAAGCCCTCTTCGACGATCGAGATAGAGCGACGCGACGAGCCGTATCTGACCGAGACGATGCGCCAGGTCATCACGAGCGATCTGCTGCCTCGCTACGAGGATCCGCGCGGCGCTCTGCTGGCGACGCTTCACATGGTGCAGGACGCGCACGGCTGGCTGCCCGCCCAGGCGCTGGAGGAGATCGCCGAGTTTCTTGGGCTCGCGCCGGGTGACGTGCTGGACACGGCGAGCTTCTACGAGGAGTACTGGCTCAAGCCGAGAGGGAAGCACACCATCGGTGTCTGCCGTTCCATCGCCTGCGAGTTCTGCGACCACAAGGCGATCACAGACGCGTGTCGCGAGAAGCTCGGGATCGAGCTCGGGCAGACGTCGAAGGACGGGGCGTTCACGCTGATCGAGCTCGAGTGCCTGGGCTCGTGTGGCACGGCGCCCGTGGCGCTCGTGGACCACACGCTCCATGAGAACCTCACACCTGACAAGATGCGACGGGTCATCGACGAAGCGAAGGATAAGGACGATCACTGAGCCATGGGACAGCGTTCTCTCATGCACAACCTGGGGAGTTTCTTCGGGCACATCGCCAGAGGCATACGAGCCCCGGTCTCGGGTCGCGATCGGGTCGAGATCCGACGCGACGTCGAGGAGCGGCGCGCCCAGGACGCGAGTGGGCACGAGATGACCCTTCGTCGGACCACAATCGAAGAGATCGAGTACACGCATACATCCGAAGAATCGAACGGATCGCAACACGCATGAGCTGGGAACCCAAGACAACCACACCAATCCTCACGCAGCGCATCCCGTGCGCTCCCTATGGAAATCCGAGGGACCGCCACATCGTCTCCTACGACGAGTACATTCAGACCGGCGGGTACGCGGGGCTGCGCGCGACCCTCAAGATGATGCCCGACGATGTGACCAATGCTGTGAAGGACTCGCAATTGCGGGGTCGGGGTGGCGCGGGTTTTCCGACGGGCCTGAAGTGGTCGTTCCTGCCAAAGGCGGAGGATCCGAACAGCGTCGGGCAGCGCTACCTCGCGGTGAACGCGGACGAGTCCGAGCCGGGAACGTTCAAGGATCGGCTCATCATGGATTTCGATCCGCACCTGATGCTCGAGGGCATCGCGATCCTGTGCTACGCGTGCCGCATCACCAAGGCGTACATCTACATCCGCGGCGAGTACCACCACCAGGCGAAGGTTGTCGAGAACGCTATCAAGGAAGCGTACGAGAACAAGATCTTCGGCTCTCAGGGGCTCCTGGGCGGCGCCACGACCGCGACCGGCGCGCCGTGGGTCGTCGACTGCTATCTGCATCGCGGCGCGGGCGCGTACATCTGCGGTGAGGAGACGGCGCTGCTCGAGTCGATCGAGGGCAAGCGTGGCTGGCCTCGCAACAAGCCGCCCTTCCCCGCCATCGAGGGGCTGTTCGGCAAGCCGACGATCATCAACAACGTCGAGACGGTCGCGCACCTGCCGTTCATCCTCGAGCACGGCTCCGAGGCGTTCTGCAAGCAGGGATGCGACTCGAGCATCGGCGGGCCGCCCTCGTACGGCACGAAGCTGATGGGCGTCTCGGGGCACGTGAACCAGCCGGGCGTCTACGAGTTCGATCTGGGCATCCCGCTGAACGTGCTCGTCGAGAAGTACTGCGGCGGCATGCGCGACGGCAAGCGGTTCAAGGGCGCCATCCCGGGCGGCGTGTCGATGGGCATCCTGGGGACGGACCAGTACGAGGCCGAGCTCGATTTTGATATCGGGCGCAAGTACAACGTGCTCGGGCTGGGCACCGCGGGGCCGACGGTGTTCGACGAGGACACCGACATGGTGGCGGTGGCGCGGAACATCTCTCGGTTCTTCAAGCACGAGAGCTGCGGGCAGTGCACGCCATGCCGGGAGGGCTCGGGGTGGCTGTATCAACTGCTGACTCGCATCGAGCAGGGCGATGCACGCACGAAGGACCTAGACATGACCCTGGAGATCGCCACGAGCATGGGCGCGATGCCCGGCACGACGATCTGCGGGCTGGCAGATGGCAACAACTGGGCCGTGCGCACGATCATGAACAAGTTCCGCGAGGAGTTCGAGGTGCGCTGCAAGCCTACGTTCGTGCCGGTGAGCGTGTCGGTGGGCGCTGTCGCGAGCGGCTGATTCAGTTGGGACAACACGAGCCCCAGCCCCTCTGTGCTTGAAAGCGGGTTTTCTTATCGTGAGATAGGGAGAATATTGGGTCGATATTGAGCTGAATTCGTGTGTATTATTGGACCTTGTATTACTCTGTTTGGATCACCATGCGAGTTCTGTGAAGATTGTCCAATCCCCCAGTTTTTGCGTGATCGACAGCGCCTGGGGTGATATTCTCGGGATGTGCTAAGGCGGGGGTCAGTGCCTTGCACCACGTACTGGAGGGAGGGGACCGCATACCCCTCGACATCTGAGTGTTTCCGCACGCCTGGGCTGTTCTGGCGTGCGTTCCATGGTATGTGGCCGGTGGCAGTGTCCGGCCCGGAGACTCGTAGACACAGTGTCTGAGGAGACGAAGAGATGCGTAGCATTCTGACAGTGGCAACGGTCGGAGCCATCGGCATGAGCGCCAACGCGGCGGTTCAGTCGGTGTACAGCTTCGATCAGTATGGTCTTGGCGTCGGCAACATGAAAAACCTGTCGCACACGAATACGTGGGCGGGTGCCTTCACTAGCGCCGGCGACGGATTCGAGACGTACCAGCGTGGCGTTAACGCAACCATCCCATTCGCGGTGCTCGACGACAGCGCGATCCCGCTGTCGATCGGTGGTTTCCCGGGCGACACCATCGGTATCGAGGCTGGCTGGAACGGCTTCTTTGGTGTCGTTGACACCGAGAACGGTGACAACTCCGGGCCCGTCTCGGCGACGTGGGCGTTCGATATCACCGGCCTGACCGCGATGTCCATGGACATTGACTTTGCCGCCATGGGCGACTTTGAGGCCTCCGATGTGTACTCGATTGAGTACGACATCGACGGTGGCGGTTTCAGCTCGCTGTTCACCATCACGATCGACGAGGCCAGCGACGAGACGTACACGATGGCCGACGGTGATGTTTTCCTCATCAATGACCCTGTTCTCGTTGACGGCATCAAGCTGAACAACGTGTTCCAAACGCTCTCGGCCGGAATAGCTGGCACTGGCAGCACGCTGACGCTGCGTCTGACCGCGACCGCCAATGGCGGCACCGAGGCGTTCGCGATCGATAACATCGTTCTCAATGGCATCCCGACACCGGGTGCCGTCGCCCTCCTGGGCCTGGGTGGTCTGGTCGCGTCGCGTCGTCGCCGCGCCTGATCCTCACGAAGTAAAGACTCGATCAAGCCGTCTCCCTTTCCGGGAGACGGTTTTTTTGTGTCTGTTGCCCCACTCAGGAGGTGGCGTACACTACATGTGACCATGATCGCGTGCGCCCCGGGTGTGGGCGAGCGGGGATGGCGACGAGGTGCCCGTCGACGATGGAATCTGACAGTCCGCCCGCGGATCCTGAGCCTGGCTCGTGTACGTCGCACGAGCCACACTCACACAGCCAAGCCACTGCATCGGTCAATCTGGATCTCTCGGATGCGACCGGCTCGATGCCTATTGATCAACTCGACTGGATTCGCTCACGATTCCACAGGTGCGTTGAGGTAGTCTGCGACTCGTCACGCACTCCTCACGACATCCGGGTGGCTATCGTCGATGACGCGCGCATGCGGGAGCTGCACGAGCAGTACAAGCGAGATGGTTCGACCACGGACGTGCTGACGTTCGATCTGCGCAGCGACCCGGGCGAGGCACTCGATGTCGATCTCGTCGTCTGCCTGGATGAGGCCAGACGACAGGCCGCCGATCGTGGGCACGACATGACGCACGAGCTGCTGCTCTACTCGTTGCACGGGCTGCTCCACTGCGTCGGGTATGACGATCGAGACGAGGAGGCGGCCCGAGCGATGCATCGTCGGGAGGACGAGCTGCTGCGTGAGGTGGGCGTGGGGAGCGTGTACGGGATCTCGAGGGGCGACGGGGTGTCCTCATGATGTACCTGATCATCGCGGTGCTGGTCTCGCTGGTGCTGGGTGCGGTCACAGCATCGCTGCACATCGCGTTGCGTGATGTGTCGCGTGGGAAGATCAGGAGCGTGTCACGCGATCGGGAGTCCGCATCGATCCGATCGATCTGCGAGCATCAGGACGAGCACGCCCTCGCGATGTCTCTCGTCCGTGTGGTCTGCATGGTGGTGCTGGTGGGCTCCAGCCTGCTCCTGTTCACCGGATTCGGAGAGGAGTCGCGCGTGACGATCTCCGCGCTGCTCTGGGCGGCGCTTGTGTCGGGGACGCTCACATACCTGATGATGCACGTGCTGGCCACGAGCCTGGCCGAGCATGTCGGCCCGAGGATGATCGTTGCCTTCGCACTCCCGGTCCACGTGGGGTACGTGGTTCTCGGCCCGCTCGTGCGGGTGATGCGCGTCGTGGACGTTGTGGTTCAGCGGCTTGCGGGTGTCGATGACGAGAACAACGGCTCGGACGAGCTCGAGCGCGAGATCCTCTCCGTGGTGTCGGAGGGGGAAAGCGAGGGGAGCATCGCGGAGACCGAGCGCGACATGATCGAGGCTGTCGTTGATCTGCGAGGCACATCGGTGAGTGAGATCATGACGCCCCGGACCGAGGTGGAGGGCATCGAGCTCACGAACGACATCGAGGCCATCAAGGCGTTCATCGAGTCTGCCGGGCACAGCAGGATCCCGGTGTACGAGGGCGACCTGGATCACATCGTGGGGATCCTGTACGCGAAGGACCTGCTCCCGTTCGTTGGGCATGACGTGTCCAATTTTGAGCTCAGAGGCGTTCTGCGTGAGGCGTGGTTCGTGCCAGAGACCAAACCTGTCACGGAGCTGCTGCAGGAGTCCAAGACCCAGAAGGTTCACCTGTCGATCGTTCTGGATGAGTATGGCGGCACCGCCGGGCTCATCACTATCGAGGACATCGTCGAGGAGATCGTCGGTGAGCTGCGAGACGAGTACGAGCCCGCGGACGAGACTGAGCCCGAGATCGCGGTCGAGCCAACCGGCGCGAGCGCCGAGATCGACGCGCGCGCGTACCTCGATGATGTCAACGACACGCTCGAAGATCTGGGCCACTCGCTTCCCGAGAGCGAGGACTACGACACGATCGGCGGGCTCGTGACGACCCACCTGGGACGGATACCCGAGACCGGCGAGACCTTTTGCATTGATACGAAGCGGTTCACCGTCCTCGATGCCGAGCCCACTCGGGTGCGACGGATCAAGATCGAGTTCGGCACATCCGATGACGAGGGCGGGGCGTCGGGGTCGGCCTGATCGACATCGGGTGTAGCCATCGAGATGTGGCAGGGGTACGCTTGTGGCCCGATGTCACAGGTGCTCTACAACACGCGCACGAAGTCTGAGGAGCGCTTCGTGGTGGGCGACCCCGAGCGGGTGTTGTTCTACACGTGTGGCCCGACTGTGTACGATTTTGCGCACATCGGCAACTTCAGGAGTTTCTTGTTCGCGGACGTGCTGCGCCGGTGGCTGGAGTCGCCGGTGTGCATCATCCACGACACGTCGGGGGCAACACACACCGGGCCTCGTCGTGTGGTGCACGTGATGAACATCACGGATGTGGGGCACATGACCGAGGACGATCTCGCCGACGGCGGCGGCGAGGACAAGATGGAGGCCGCGTCGCGACGATTGCTCGAGGCCAAGAAGAGTGGCTCACTCCCCGAGGGCGCGGACATAGACGCGAGTGATCCGCTCGCGATCGCGACGTACTATCGCGACGCGTTCGTCGAGGACGCCATGGCGCTGGGCATCGGTGTCGTGCGTGAGTCGGCGCACGATCCCTCGTTGCTGCCGCGAGCGACCGACAACATCGGCGCGATGCTGGAGATCATCCTCGCTCTGATCGAGAGGGGCTATGCCTACGCGCGTGCGGACGCGGTGTACTTCGACACCCAGCGTTTCGAGGAGTACGGGCGTCTGTCGGGGAACACGATCGATGCGATACGCTCGGGCGCTGGGGGGCGGGTCGACACCTCGACGCAGAGCCAGAAGAAGCACCCCGCCGATTTTCTGCTCTGGAAAACTGATCCGAACCACCTGATGCGCTGGAACCCGTCCGAGGTGCTCGGGCGCGATGTGTCGCTGGGCGAGGGCTATCCGGGCTGGCACATCGAGTGCAGCGCGATGAGCCTGGGGCGACTTCGCCCGAGCGACGGTGTCATCGATCTGCACTCAGGCGGCGAGGACAACATCTTTCCGCACCACGAGTGCGAGATCGCGCAGTCCCGCTGCTACACGGGGGCGTCCGAGTTCGCTCGCACGTGGGTGCACGCCAGATTCCTTCAGATCGAGGGCGAGAAGATGTCCAAGAGCAGGGGCAATTTCTACTCGCTGCGCGATCTGCGCGCGCGCGGGTTCACCCCCGCGGCGATCCGGCTGGAGCTCATCAAGACGCATTACCGAAAGAACGCGAATTTCACCGAGCAGGGACTGCGTGACTCCCAGCGCCTGATCGAGCGATGGCATCGATTCCTTGATGCTGCGCGCGCGTCGAGCGAGGCGGGCACCCGAGACGAGAGGGTGCTCCGGGAGTTCATGGGCGCGCTGCACGATGATCTCAACACGGCCGGAGCGATCGGAGCGATCCAGGCCTGGATGAACCGATGCGAGAAGCCCTCGCGCGCCGATGGTGAGCTCCTGGAGTTGTTCGACTCCACGTTCGGTGTGCTCGACCTGGTGTTCGAGGAGGTGGAGCCATCATCCGAGGGCATCGACACGGATCGCATACGGTTGCTGATCGAGGAGCGCAACGCGGCGAGGGCGAGCAAGGACTGGGCGACCTCCGACCGCATTCGCGACGAGCTGCAGGAGATGGGCGTCAGCATCACCGACACGCCGGACGGCACGACGTGGGAGCGCGTTGCGACCTTGTGATCGCGCGACGAGCGACGCTCGATCCGTTTTCGAGTCACGAGTCACGGCGATCGCCCGGCGGCTGCTCGTCCTGAAACCGATGGTTCGAATCGTGGTATATGATAGCTCCGTAGTATCAACCCCCGATTGGAGATTCAGATGACGACGACCCGCCGCGAGTTTCTTGTTGCCGCCGCCGCCACCGGCGGGCTTGTTTCGCTGGGTGCTCCCGGCGCGCTGGCGCGCATGCTGCGGGATGTCGAGCCAGCCTCGAAGAAGCTGCGGATCCTCGTGCTGGGCGGGACACGATTCCTCGGCCCACACTTCGTCGAGTTCGCTCGTGCGCGTGGGCACGAGATCACGCTGTTCAATCGAGGTCGATCGAACCCCGACCTGTTCCAGGATCTCGAGACGCTGATCGGCGATCGTGATCCGGAGCGCGGCGAGGGACTCGATCCGCTGAAGGGACGCGAGTGGGACTGCGTTGTCGACACCTCCGGTTACATCAAGCGACACGTCGAGGCATCGGCGGACCTGCTCCGTGACACCGTGGGGCGCTACCTGTTCATCTCCAGCATCTCCGTCTACGCGGACGGATCGATCCACGCCATGACCGAGCGGGAGGCCGTGGGCACTCTCGACGACCCGAGCGTTGAGGAGATCACGGGCGAGACGTATGGCCCGCTGAAGGCCTACTGCGAGCAGGCGTGCCGTGATGTCTTTGGTGATCGAGCAACGATCATCCGCCCGGGGTACATCGTCGGACCGCTGGACAATACCGATCGATTCACGTACTGGGTCACACGCATCGACAAGGGCGGCGAGGTGCTCGTGCCCGGCGCGCCGGAGCATCCGGTGCAGTTCATCGACGCGCGTGATCTGATGGAGTGGTCGCTCCACATGCTCGAGAACGACACGGGGGGCACGTACAACGCCGTAGGCCCGAGGGATCTGATGGGCATGGGCACGATGTGCGAGACGATGCGTGATGTGTCGCGATCCGACGCGACCTTCACGTGGGTCGACGCCTCGTGGCTGGAGGAACGCGACGAGTTCTTCCCGATCTACGTGAACCCTGAGGGCCCATACGGCGGCTACGGCGACGTCTCCAATGCAGCCGCGATCGGTGCGGGACTGACGTTCCGCCCGCTGCGCGACACGACGCGCGATCTGCTTGACTGGTGGGGGACGCTCGATGATGATCGCACGTCGCGACTGCGCGAGGCGATCGAGAGCGATCGCGAGACCAACCTGCTCGAGGCGTGGAAAGAGCACATCAGTGGATGACTGATCAGGACCAGCATCCTCACCCCGGGCACGATCGAGCATGAGCGCACATCCAACATTTCTCCATCGCCTTCTCAACGCGCGATCGGGAGAGTTGGGCGTTGTGGTGCTGGCGTTTCTCTACCACTTCTGTCTCTTGTGCGGCTACTACGCGATACGCCCGCTTCGAGACACGTTTGGTATAGAGCGCGGTGCGGACGCGCTGCCGTATCTCTACACAGGCACGGCGGTGATGACGCTCCTGCTGCACCCGCTCTTCACGCGAGCCGTCAGCAGATGGCCGCGACGGATCTTCATCCCCGCGACGTACCACTTCTTCGCGATCAAGCTGGTCGTGTTCTACGTCCTCGTGCAGGTTCTCCCCGGAGATGAGGGCATCACGATCGGCGGAACAACACTCAACTGGCTCGAGTTGCTGGGGTACGTGTTCTTCGTCTGGATCAGCGCGTTCAACGTGATCATCGTGTCGGTGTTCTGGAGCTTCGTGAACGATCTGTTCACCAAGGACCAGGGCAAGCGTTTGTTCGGGCCGCTGGCCTCCGGCGGCTCGGTGGGCGCGATCGTGGGCGGTGCCACCGCCTGGAATCTCTCGGAGCGCATCGGCTCGGACAGCATGATCCTGCTCTCGATCGTGCTGCTCGAGTGCTGCGTGCTCTTCGTGTGGCTGCTCGCGCGACAGCCGATCGTGCGTGAGCGCGAGACGGATCGAGAAAAGAGTGTCGGAGGGAGCACCTTCGCCGGTGTGTCGCACGTGCTGCGATCGCCGTACCTCATCGGGATCGCGGCGCTGATGCTGCTGATGACGATCTGCAACACATACTTCTACACCCAGCAGGCCGAGATCGTCTCTGAATCGTTCGAGTCGCGCGATGAGCGTTCCTCGTTCTTTGGCATGCTCGACACGTACACGAACGCGATCACCTGGTTCTTCCAGCTCTTCATAGTGAGCAGGCTGCTCAAAGGCGCCGGCGTGGTGCTCACGATCGTGTTGCTGCCGATCGTGTTCGTGATCTCGTTCGTGGCACTCGCGATCAACCCGACGCTGGGCGTGCTCGCCATCGCGATGGTGGCAACCCGCTCCGGGCGATACGCGATCATGCGCCCGTCGCGTGAGGTGCTGTACACGGTTGTCTCGCGTGAGGACAAGTACAAGGCAAAGAACTTCAACGACACGTTCGTGTATCGCGGCGGCGACCTGCTCGGAATCTGGAGCGATGCCGTCATGCGATTCCTGAGAATCCAGAACGCGGGCATCGCGCTCGTGGGCGCTGCTGTCGCGGGTGCCATGGGTGTGTGCGCCTTCGCGCTCGGTCGTCGCCAGGAGACGCTGGCGCGTCGCCAGGACGAGGAGGCTACGTCGTCGGAGACTTCCCAATCGCCCGCGTGATAACCCCATGCACGTCGACGTGGTGCTGCGCCCCGCGGATGCCCTCGGCGCCCGGGCCGATCGCGATCGCCGGGATGAGTTCGGACGTGTGGTCGTGCGAGACGAACGCGGTGCCGAAGTAGTTACCCAGCACTGAGGCGATTGGGCAGTAGAGCCTGTTGCGGAGCCTGAACAGATCAACCGGCGCATCATGCAGCCACGCGTCGAGCTGCTCGGTTTCTCTCTGCGAGATCGTGACTCCCTGTGCGCTCTGGATGTGCTCACCCAGAGCCTGCCCTGTCCTCTCCGAGAGTCTGTTGAATCTGCGCATCATCGTGATGAGCGATAGTCTGGCGTTGAGCAGGCGCTCGACGTGCTGGGGCGCCTCATCCGAGCGGAGCGTGAAGTTCGGGCCCGACGTCCCGTGGTCGGTGGTGATGATCAGGAGTGTGTCGTCTCGCGACGCGACGTGATCGACCAGGTATCGAATCGCGTTGTCGACCTCGAAGACCTCGCGCACGAGCCCCGCCGCGTCATTGGCGTGCGAGAGCGTGTCGGTGTGCTCGTTCTCGAGGAAGAGCGCGTGGGACATGGCGCTCTCGACAGCGCACTCGACCATCTGCGCGACCATCTGGACGAACGAGGGCTCGCTGTCCCTGCGATCGAGCGCGTTGGGCACATCGCCCTCGCTCAGGAGCATGAACTGCGAGTGGCCCGTGGGATCGATGCGGTCGCGGTCCTCCCACTCGGTCAGGAGCGTCTCGCGGCGCGAGTGTCGGGGCGCATGCTCGCGCCACGCGCCGAGCCCACCACCCATCGCGAGAGAGACGCGACTCCAGGCCAGCTGACGGATGACAGCCCTGGAGTCATAGCGACTGCGCGCGTTGACGAGCATCGCGGCAGCCGATGCGTCGTGTATTGATGTCGTTGTCAGAACGCCCGTGAAGAAGCCGTCCTTCGAGAGACGGTGCAGGAGAGGATCGGGCGTCGATCCGTCGGGCAGAACACTGACAGCGCCGTTGTTCACACGCGAGCCGATGGACCACGACGAGGCCGCCGCGGCGGAGTCTGTGACGAGCAGATCGGCTGGCTCGGTGCGGAGCCACGCAACGTTGGGTGTCTCCTGCAGCAGACGGGTCCACACGAGCGACTCGCCCGTGCTGTGGCGTGACACGAGATCCGCCATGCCGATGGCGCTGGGCGAGATACCGTCGGCGCAGAACAGAATCACGTTGCGCGCACGCGACGGTTTGGGTTCCGAGGCGTCCGCGCGCTGGTGCACGCCGAGTGTCGCCGCAGCGAGCGATCCCGTGACGAAGCCGCGTCGTGTGATTGTCGGTGTGGTGCGCATGATGTCGGATCTCGCCGGGCCTAGAACGGACGCCTGAGACTCAGCCCAACATAGCCCGTCGGATCGGCGTCGGCGATGCCGGTCGAGGCGCCGCCACTGTTAAATATTTCTATGCGGTGCGAGAGCGTCAGCCCGCCCTCAACACGCAGCGTCCACTTGTCCACCAGCGTCTCGACGCCCAGCGACCAGCTCCAGATGTCCTCCTGGAACACGCCGCCCGCGACGGAGTTGGAGTCGTCCAGGCGGAACTCGCGTGAGGTCCAGCCGATAGCGCTGTAGACGGTCAGGTCGTCGCGGAGCCTGGAATCGAGACGCACAGACGTCCCCTCGGAGTGGAGCCTCGTGGTCTCGTTGATCGCCCAATCGATGCCCAGATACGGGAAGATCAGGGCGTCGTCCTCGAGACGGGATATCACGCCCAGCCCCGCCATCCAGGAGAAGCTCTTCGAGTATTGCTGTCGCGCGATCAGAAACCCCCCACCCGTGAGCGCGTCGCCCGTGTCGGCGCCGTCCTCGAAGCCCAGCGAGACAACCCCGCCCAGGATCCAGCTCCACTGGCTGTCCACGATCGTGGTGTACATGGCGGTGAGGGAGAGCTGGTGCCCGGAATCGATCACGTCGCCGTCCGGAGAGAGCCCCGTGGCTCCGGAGATGTCGTACAACGACGCCTCGTAGCGCGTGCTGAGATTGAGCAGGTGCTGCTGATCGAGCTGGCCGAGCAGGTTCCATGTAGCGCCCGTCCTCGACGCCTGCACGTGCCCGACGGTGTCGAGTTGGGCGCGCAACGCCGACGTCGCGTCCAGCTCGAATGAGCTGCTCCAGCGCGATGACGAGGCGGGCTCCGGCTCGATCGCCTCTGATTCCTGCGCCAGCGCGGGTGTGCTTGCCACAATCAACCAGAGCAGAGTCGTTGTCGAGACTGTTGTACGCATGGACGAGAGTGTAGCGGGACGCTGATCAGGCACGCAGGCGCGACGTGGAGATGAACCACTCGATCGTCAGGATGGCGATCCCCGCGAGCAGAAACCAGTGCCAGACCTCTCGCCTGGCCTCCTGCGATATATCGGGCGCCTCCCGGGGATCCGACGACGTGGCAAAATCGAGCGGCACCGATCGCAGCGCGCTCTCGGGCTCGCTCTCGAGGTTGACAGCGATCCACTCGGGGGATGCGCCCTCGACACGGTAGATCCCGGAGAGCACCAGGGGCCCGATCGAGGCGCGTGCGGACGAGGGCGGTGCGTCCCACTCGCCCTCCATCGGACCGCTCACGCGGATCGTGCTTGTCCCGTCCTGTGGCTCGACGAGCACCGTCTGGCTGGTCGTGTGCGACCGAGCGACCGGCGTGAGCTCCGGGGTCAGCCACGCGACGGTGTTGGACACGAACACGATGAAGCTGGCTTCGAGAGGCCAGGTTGTTGACGACAGCGATGACGACACCACCACGTGACGCGAGGATCCGCTCTCGAGGGCGACGATGGCGGGGCCATCGGGCACGCGGGCGAGTGTCAGCGACGCACGCCCGGGATCAATGGAGTCATCCACCTGAAGAACCTGCGGCTCATCCAACAACACGCTCTCAGGAGAGACGCCTCTCATAGCAGGATGCTCACGGCGCCAGAACGTGAATTCCGTGAGGGTGGACGGCTGCGCTGGCAGAAGAGCCACGCCGTCGTGCCCGCCCGAGGATCCGAACGTGAGCGAGGAGACAAGTGGTGTGCTCGCGGGAGCGACGCGATCGAAGACGATCGCGTCCGTGTCCGGGCGGCTCGCCCAAGCGGATTCGTACTCCGCGAGGTCGACAGCACGCACGACAATCGCGCCAACAGATTCGAGTGCTCGGACGAGGAACTCGTCCGGACCGGATGGCGGCGCAACGATCATCACGCGAGGCGTGTGGCGCACCCCGAGCACTCCCTGGACAGCGTTGTCGGAACTGAGCGCATCGGCGTAGCGGAGACGGAGCCCGATGATCGCGCGCGAGTCGACATCGATCGTCTCGCTGAACACGAGACGCCCAATCGATTCCTCTGACGAGGGCGGGATCTCGACCTCTCGCGCCAGGCGCGCCTCGGCGTTGATATCGAGGACGACCGGAACCGATATCGCCTGGTCGGACGTGTTGATCAGCTGGGCGAAGCATCGCACACGCCCCGGGTCGTCTGCCACCCTGACCGCTCGGAACGACACGATGCCCACGTTCATTGGTGTCGTGCCGGCCTGTTGCGGTCGCACGAGCTCGAAGAGCACATCATCCGGAATACCGGAGGCGGGCAACGCCTGCGAGCTTGTCACAGCATCGGAAAAGCAGAGGAACCGGGTGGCGCGCGCACCGGGAGCACCCGACGATGGGCCGGTCAGAGTGATCGCGCGATCGATCGAGTCGCGCAGATCGCCGGCCTGGTCTGTCTGAGCGACCCTCGACAACGCGCGCCGGAGCGAGCGCCGGCTCGATGAGAAGGGATGCGAGACCCGCACCGAGGCGGAGGCCTCGAGGATCGCGACCTCCGGATTCGTCGAGCTCTCGAACAACTCGTCGATCAGCTCGCGCGCCATGTCGAGCGTGCGCTCGAGGCGGGTGGACGAGGAGCCCTCGACGAGAGCACCCATCGATGCGCTCGTGTCGATAAGCACGACAACGCGCTCCGCATCGGGGCGCGCCTGGGTGATCGCGGGGCGAGCGATCGACATCGCGACCAACGCTATACCGAGTACCTGCAGGAGCAGCAGCCACGAGACGCGCAGACGCTGGAACGGAACGTTCGCCTGCGTGTCTCTCGATGCCGCGTCCCAGATCCAGATTGTGCTGACGCGCACGGGCACCCGTCGAAGGCGAAGAACATGCAGTCCCATGAGCACCAGCAGCGACGCTCCTCCGGCGACGAGCCCCGCTAGTGGAGCCAGGAACATCATCGCCGCGATCCTGCATCGTCACGCGCAACGATGTACACCACGTAGTCGTCGTCGAGCTCATCGTCCGATGTCATCGCACGCGGGTGCAGTGTGCCATCGTTCTCGAGGGCGTCGCCGAGTGAATCATGCACATCGATCGAGCGGAACGACGCCTCGAGCAGGGCGTCGCGCATCTCGGCGATGCTCCACAGACGCCATTCGTACACGAACGCGTTGTTAGCCCATGTGCCATCCGCGAGCTGGAAATGCATCGCGTTGCGCACACGACCGGTGATCGTGTCCGCGTGCTGTTGCTCCCATCGGTATCGCAGCGCACGGTGTTCGACCATCGCCCCCTTGCGCTCGAACTCCACCTCGTAGCTTCCCACAGACATGGCGTTCCGCCCGCCGTAGAGATCGAGGACGAGCGCTCCCCCGGGTCGGAGGCGCCCGTGCGCGTGCGTCAGATAGCGCACCAGGTCGCCGCGTGTGTGCCACTCGCAGATCGAGAAGTTCAGCACGGCGAGAACATCCACGGGAATGTCGCACCCCATCACGTCGCAGTGAACCACATCGACGCTCTGAGTGTTGCGCAATCGCTCCAGGGGCTCCTCGTCGTGATCAACGCACACGGCACTGGCGTGCTCGTGCAGCGCCACCCACGCACGAGAGACGGCTCCGGTACCAGCAAAGTCCTCGCCCAAAACTCGCGACTCTGTGTGTCCATCGATCAACGCGTCGAGGAAGCGTGCCGTCATCTCGGGATCCTGGACGGCACGCTCGTAGAGGGTGTGCTTGTCGAAATCGCTCACGCGATCCTGGCTCATCACATCTGGAACGGTCGGATGGAGCGCACCATCATTTCCCAGGATTCGCGCGCCTCGTCGATCTCGTTCGACGGCCCAACCATGCGGATGAACACCGGACCGTCCGGCCCGTTCTCGATGATGGCGCCCAAGAAGAGCGAGTCGGGCTGCGGCGTGCGAGCCCCGCCGCCCGGCATGCCGGACATGTACGTGCCACGCAGGGCGACGGTCGTGATCGTCAGGCCCGATGTCTCGAATGTTGACACCGAGGGTGTGGAGGGCTCACCCTGCTCGTCGAGCACTTGACCGGACCATCGTTCGATGTTGCTCTCTGCAGAGCCGCCGCCGTTGTTGGCGAAGCTGAAAAAGATGCACTCAACCCCGTCGACGACATACATGGCGGCGCGCATCGGGCTCGTGGGCTGCACCTGCTCCCATCCGTCGGGCGCGTCCCACTCGATTCCCGACGCGACGGGTGCGAGCTCCGGGAGTGCGCTCATTGTCGGCGCGTTCGTTGGTGCGGTCGAGGACAACTGCGCACCCTGGTCTTGATCCGCGGGCGTGCTCTCTCCCCGATTCGACGCGTTCTGAGAGTCGCTCCCCTGCTCCGAGCACCCCAGCGAGACGCTCAGTGGAACGCAGAGAAGCGCTGCCGCTATGAATCCGATCCGACGCTGTATGCTTCGCGCTGTGTTCATGTGCGCATTGTACCCGCTCGAAACAGGAGCGATCCAGCCGATGCCCGTCTACCAGATCACCGCCACATCAGATGCCAGGCTCGAGCCCTACCAGAACGTTCGCGACGCGGACCTCAGGGGCTCCAGACGCTTGTTCATGTGCGAGGGGCGGCTGGTCGTCGAATCCCTACTCGCGAGTCCCAATTTCGAGACCCACTCCCTGCTGGTCAGCGAGAAGCAGATCGATTCGATGGAGGACGTCCTGGCGAATCATCCAGGCCTGACGGTGCTTGTGGTTGACCAGGAGACCATGAACGACATCGTGGGATTCGACATCCACCGGGGCGTGCTGGGCGCGGGCGTTCGGACGGAGCCAGAGCATCTGGAGCGCCTGATCACCACGAGGAGACGAGACCGGCAACGGTCGCGTGTGTTCGTGCTCGAGGAGCTGGCCAATCACGACAACGTCGGCGGTATCTTTCGCAACGCGCTGGCGTTCGGTGTCGATTGCGTGTCGCTCGACCCCAGGTGCTGCGACCCGCTCTACCGCAAGTCGATCCGCGTCTCGATGGGTGCGGTGCTGCATGTTCCTTTCACACAGGCGCACTCGACCGCTGAGAGCATCACCATCCTCAAAGAGATGGACTACCACGTCGCGGCGCTAACACCGTCCGACGACGCGCAGTCGCTGACCGAGTTCGCGACAACGGCGCAGGCAATCGACAGGCTCGCCCTGTGTTTCGGCGCCGAGGGAGATGGCCTGACGAGCACAGCGCTCGAGCGCGCCGACTCTCGCGTGCGCATCGAGATGGAGCCGACAATCGATTCGCTGAACGTGATGGTCTCGTCCGCGATTGCCGCCCACGCGACACGCGCGTGCGGTCGATGAGTCCCGAGCTCACTCGTCCTCGTCGGGATGCTCGACGAACACCGGCCCGGGCTCGGTGACACACGTCAGCAGCAGGCGCCCGCCATCGGGCTGGATGGCCAGCAGGCGGACCCTGCGACCGTCATCGAGCTTGAGGACGGGCTCCTCGAACATCGGCGCTATCGAGGCCAGCGCGTCGAGGAGCTGGTCCGTGGGCACACGCTCGGAGACCTCTTCGGGGATCCAGTCACGCAGCTGCTCGACCGTCCAGTCGCGCGGCAGATCGAGGCGACCCGCCTGGGCGGCGTCCATCGGCAACCATAGGGAGCCGTCCTCACGCACGCTCGGACGGATGGTCGCCACCACGACCCGGCTCATGTCGTTCCCACGGATGCGCGCTCCCAGCGAGAGCGTGTTGGTGTCGGAGAAGTGCATCTGGAGCTGCTCTATCCGCTCGGGCCACTGCGCCGAGCGATTGGAGATCCACTGAGGGAGCTTGATGTTGAGCCACGCGTTCGCCTGCTCCACGCTGACCGCGACGGTCCAGGGCTCGTCGAGCGGGCGATGGCGGTGCACGGTCGACACGACCGCTCGCTCGACCTGCTCGGCGAGCTCGATGGTCTGATCGCCGGTGGTGTCCACCACCTGCCACCACGACGGCGCCTTGTTGATGAGCGTCACCGCGCTGAGCAGCATCGTTGTCATCAGGGCGATGAGCACAAGGGTCGAGCCCACGAGCATTCTGGGCGCGAGTCGTGCGCGCTGGACACTCGCCAGCCTCGAATCATGAGAGCCCTTCGCGTCCTGCGTCGGGTTGTCGAAGAGACCTGGAGTGTTCACACGTCACGTATCGTAGCGAGTCAGCACGATCGTATTGTTCTGGCCACCAAATCCGAAGCTGTTCGAGAGCGTCGTCCGCACACCGCCACGATCGTTGACATCCCGAGACGCGTTGGGGACATAGTCCAGATCGCACACCGGATCCGGATGGTGAAGATTCATCGTCGGTGGGAGCACGCCGGTCCGGATCGCCTGGACGCAGGTGATACATTCGACGGCGCCAGCGGCCTGGATCAGGTGCCCCATCATCGATTTGATCGAACTGACAGGGACGTCGTGAGCCACGTCCCCGAACACACCCCGGATGGCCTTGGACTCGATGGAGTCGTTCTCTTTCGTGCCGGTGCCGTGCGCCGAGATGTAGTGCACCAGCGGTCGACCGCTCTCATCGCGTGCCTGGGGGTCGATTCCGGCCTGATCAAGCGCGTCCCGCATGGCCTCCTGGGCCCCCATGCCGTCGGGCTGGATATCGGTGATGCGGAACGCGTCCGCGCTCGACCCGTAGCCGGCTATCTCTGCCAGTGGGGTGGCGCCACGCCTCATCGCGTGCTCGAGAGTCTCGAGCACGAGCACCCCCGCCCCCTCACCCATCACGAACCCGTCGCGGGTCTGGTCGAAGGGCCTGGGTGCGGTCTCCGGCTCGTCGTTGCGTGTCGACATGGCCGTGAGACGGATGAACCCCGTCATCCCCAGCGGGTGGATCATCGTGTGTGCGCCGCCGGCGATCATCACGTCCGCTCTTCCGGCACGAAGCAACTCGAACGCCTCTCCAATCGACTGCGTCGACGCCGCGCACGCCGTCATGCAATTAAACGACGGGCCCCCGACATCGAAAACGCGTGCAAGGTGTGCCAGCGCGATGCTCGGCTCCTGCGATTCCTCGCCAACGCGAGTCATCATGCGAGCCGATGATTCTGCCCAGCGTCGCATGTCCAGCGATCGCGATTCGCTCTCCCAGCTCGTGACGTTCGATGCGCACATCGACTCGAAGTCGGGCGTGCCCTCGCCGAACCCAAAGTACACACCGACACGACGCCTGGGTATCTCGAAACCATCGGGTCGGTTCTGCCCCTGCGCGACATCACCGAGCCCGGCGTCCTTCCACGCCATAGAGGCGGCTGCCAGCGCGAACCTCGTGTGCTCCGATCGCTCCGCGCCTGGAGGGACTTCGCGCACGTAATCGCGCAGGTCGGGCTCTTCCACCTCGGCAGCGAAGCTCGTGGCGTACGTGGATGCGTCGAACCGTCGGACAGGGTGGATGGCGTTCTTCCCCTCGACGAGCGCGTCCCACACGCCATGGATGGACGACCCCAGTGGGGTGACCCAGCCCGCGCCGGTGATGACGATCCGTGGTGTGCCGTCCGCTCTCGTCGTGCTCACGACTCGTGCTCCGTGTCGCCGAGCATGTCGGGATTGAGCACCCGAACGAGCCCGTCCTTGAGCCGCCTTTCGGCGAAGTTGATGATCAGCCCCAGCTCGAGGTTCGATGCGCGCAATCGCGCGCGGAGAGATGTCCTGTCGAGACCATCGATCTCACGACGCTCGTTCATCAACTGCACCGTAAACCGGTTGTTCACGAAGAGATCGAGTGTCAGCTCGCCGACGCCAGCACCCTTGTACTCGACCGGCACGATGTGATCTGTCGTGTATCCGACCCCCTCCGCGTCGAGTTCTCGTCCGAGTGCCGCGCGATAGACGTCCAGCGTGAACCCGGGTCCCAGTGTCTTGTGGACCTCGATCGCCGCCCCGATGACCTTCCTGCTCACCTCCGTGAGCTCGGGGTCGAGATCCTCGGTCCGTGTTGTTCTACGTTCGGTAGTCGTCATAGATCGGATCTCCTGGCCAACGGATCATACGCGCCGCAGGACGACAGCGGCGTGTTGTCCACCATGGGAGCTGTTGCAGACCACGATCGTGTCGAGCGATGCGCTCTGCGATGCGTCCGACACCGAGAGGTCCGACGTGCCAAGTCCCGTCGCGACACCCGCGGGCAGTTTCTGCTCGAGCAGGCACTTGGCCGCCACACCGAGGGATACGCCACCAACACCGGCGCACAGATATCCGATCATCGGGGAAAGCACCACGATCGGGATGCCCGAGAGTCGATCGCCGAACGCACTCTCGAACGCGCTCCGCTCGAACGAGTCGATCTCGCCCACACCGAGCGCGAGCGGAACGATTGCATCGACATCGCCTGCATTCACACCCGCGTCCTCGAGCGCGATCTCCAGCGCGTCGGTCAGACTCCGGGCGTTGTGACCCGGCTCGCTCGACGACGAGTGGCTCGCGCCGAAGCCCGCGACCCGTGCGTACAGTCGTGCGCCCCGGTCTCGCGCCTTGTGGGCGTCCTCGAGAATGACCAGCCCGCCGCCGTCGCCCAGAACACTCCCGGACGCGGCGGGCGAGTAGGGTCGGACAACATCCGTGGCGTCCGCGTCGCAGGTCGCGAGGCGCTCGGCGAGCTGCATTCGCACAAGACCCATCGCGTTGATCTTGGCCTCGGCACTTCCTGCGAAGCACGCGTCCGCGCGACCGCGCCGGATCACGCTGCTGGCCTCCCCGACGGAGAGCAGCCCGCTGGCCTCGGAGCAGGTGATGGTGTTCGATGGCCCGCGCGCGCCATGGATGATCGTGACGTGGCACGCGAGCATGTTGGGCAGATACTTGAGCAGCCAGAGCGGCGTGAGATTCTGCATGCCCCGCTCCCCCCAGACGCGGATGTCCACGCTCCCATCGTCGTCGGACGCGTTCGACATCGCCAGCGCGATCTCTGGCATCTCGCAGGCGATGAGCCCCGCCCCTATCTGGCATCCGAGACGGGTCAGCGGGTACGTCGGCTCCTGGTCCTCGCTCTCCCGCGTCACGAGCGCCGCATCGCATGCTGCCTCCTGGGCGGCGGCGACCGCGTATTCGATATCGCGCGCCATGACCTTCACGGCCTTACGGTACGACTTGGGCACGAAGCCGCGTGCGGAAAAGTCTGAGGGCACCTCTGCCGCCAGCGAGCACGCGAATCCCGTGGCGTCGAAGGACTCGACCGGCGCGATACATGTGACGCCCTCGCACAGCCCCTCCCAGAGCGCATCCAGCCCTGCTCCGTATGCGCTGACGACTCCGACTCCCGTGATGGCGACGTCCCGTGACATGGTCGCACAGTGTAGCCGCGCTCCGGCGGGCGGTCCCGAGCACCCCCCCGCTCCCGCTACACTGCGTCCATGCCACAGATCGTCGCCCAGAAGCTGCTTGTCGGGCTGGAGGTCCACGTCCAACTCGCGACGCGAACGAAGATGTTCACTCGCGCCGGCTCACCGGCGCACCGCGAGTTCGAGAACGCCGAGCCCAACACGCTCATCGATCCTGTCGTGCTCGGTCTCCCGGGCGCGCTACCCGTGATGAATCGCGAGGCGATCGAGATGGCGATCCGCGTCGGGCTCGCGCTCAACTGTTCCATCGCCACGCGCACCAAGTGGGATCGCAAGAGCTATTACTACCCCGATCTCCCGAAGGCGTACCAGATCTCGCAGTACGACCTGCCGCTGTGCTTCGACGGCTCGGTCGAGTTCCAGTTCGAGGACGAGCAGAAGCAGGAGCGCACGAAGCGCGTGGGGATCGTCCGAGCGCACCTCGAAGAAGATGCGGGCAAGCTGCTGCACGAGGCTCCCGGCGGCGAGCCGATCGACTTCTCCATCGTCGATTTCAATCGGGCGGGAACCCCCCTGCTGGAGATCGTGACGCAGCCCGACTTCGAGTCAGCCGACGAGGTGGTCGCCTTCGCGCAGCACCTGCGTCAGATCTGTCGGCATCTCGGTGTCTCGCACGGCGTGATGCAGAAGGGGCACATGCGGTTCGAGCCCAACATCAACATGCACCTGACCATGGACGATGGCTCCCTGGTCAAGACGCCGATCATCGAGATCAAGAACCTCAACTCCTTTCGCGCGCTCAGGGGCGCGATCGAGTACGAGGCGTCGCACCAGGGCGATCGCTTCCTCGAAGACGGAAAGGTGATGGGCCCCGGCGCCAAGACCACGCGCGGGTGGGACGACACGCGTGAGGCCACCTTCGTCCAACGCGAGAAGGAGGACGCGCACGACTACCGCTACTTCCCGGACCCCGACCTGGTGCCCGTCACAGTCGAAGCAAGCCGGTTGGAGGAGATCCGTGCCAGCATGGCGGAGCTGCCCGGCGAGCGGTACCAGAGGCTCCGCCATGACTTCGCGCTCTCGTCGAAGGATGCCGGGGCGATCGTCGACGAGCCGGACGTGGCCGAGTTCTTCGACGCCTGCGTCCAGGCGATTGTCGAAGAGGGCATCGAGCACGGGGCCGCGGGCAAGCAGGCCTCGAACATGCTCCTCCAGGCGGGCGCCAAGCGTGCGAACGAGCGTGGTGTGCGCATCTCGCAACTGGGAATATCCCCGTCCCAGGTGGCGGGAGTCGTCGTGTTGCGTCAGCAGAACGCGATCGGCTCGAGCGCCGGGGACGAGCTCTTCGGCATGCTGTGCGAGTCAGATGACGACGCGAAGGTCGTCGCCGAGCGCGCGAACCTGATGCAGGTCTCCGATGAGGGCTCACTGCGCCAGTGGTGCCAGCAGGTGATCGACGATCCCGCCAACGCGCAGGCCGTCGACGACGTGCGCGGAGGCAAGGGGGCCGCGATCGGTCGTCTCATCGGGGGCGTGATGAAGCTCTCGGGCGGCAAGGCCGACGCCAAGGGCGTGCAGCAGATGCTGCGCGAGCTGCTCAGCTGAGAGCCGGTTCGCTGGCCAACCTCCACGTCGCGCCATCTCGATGCACGGAACGGTAGAGCGTGTCGCGCTCAACCGGCACACACCCCGCCTCGATGATGGCTCTGTGCAGATCGCGCACGCTGACCTCCTGGTGGGTCGTCGTCCCACCAACCTTGGTGATGTCGTACCACACGACGGTGCCGTCGATGTCATCCGCGCCTGCTCGCAGTTGGAGCTGCGACATCGGGAGCGTCTGCATGATCCAGAAGGCCTTGATGTGCGGGAAGTTGTCGAGCATCAGGCGTGCTATCGCCAGCGTCCGGAGGTTCTCGAGCCCCGATGGCCCGGGCAGATGCTCGATCTCGCTGCCATCGGGGAAGAAGGGCAGCGGCGTGAGCGTCTGGAAGTACCCGCCCCTCGCGAGATCGTCCGGCGAGGGCAGGCGTGCGCCCTCGTGGTGCAGACTCACCGAGCCGTCCTCGCGCGCATCGTAGCCAATGCGACGGAGCGCCTCGTCCTGCGCTCGTCGCAGGATGTCCATGTGTACCAGGCGCTCGCGCCTGCTGTCGATGTGGCCGTACAGGATCGTGGCGTTCGTGTTGAGACCTATCTCGTGCGCGACACGATGCACGTCCAGCCAGACATCGGAGCGGATCTTGCTCTTGAATGCCTCGTCGTGTACACGATCGTCGAAGACCTCCGCCCCGCCACCCGGGAGCGAGCCGAGCCCCGCCTCCTTAAGACGCTCGAGCACCCACCTGATGCCCACCTCGCGATCCTTCGACTTGTATTGCTTCGCGATCCTCGCCAGATGCACGATCTCGACCGCCGTGAAGGCTTTGATATGCACCAGCGGAGCGGTCTTACGGATAGCGCACATCATGTCGGTGTAGTACTCGAAGGGGTGAAAGGGATGGAGCCCACCGACGATGTGCACCTCGGTGGCGCCGTTGTCCTGGGCCTCCCTCGCTCGATTCGCGATCTCCTCGACGTCGAGCTCGTAGGCGCCCTCGTCGCCGCGCTTGCGATAGAACTCACAAAACGCGCACGACAGCGCACAGACATTCGAGTAGTTGATGTGTCGGTTGATGTTGTAGTACACCCTGTCGGAGTGCATCCGACGACGGACGAGATCGCCCAGCTCGAGCACGCCCCAGATATCGGGGGTCTCATACAGGCGCTCTCCGTCCTCTATTGACAGACGTGCCCCCTCGAGCACACGATCGCGGATGGGCTCGAGGTGTCGATCCCTGGCGTTATCGGATAGGGCGGGGTGGCCTGTGAGCGTGCTCGTCATGCTCACAGGCTAGCCAGCGGGCGCACGCGTGGCGAGGGTGCCGGTCGTGCCCATTGGGTTACCCAGCCATCACAACCCCCAGTTTGAGCCTCGAACTCGCAGCTTTCCCACATCCCCGAGTGTAGTGGGTTGGGCATCGTGACGAATGCTCCCAAGGAGCCGGTGCACCGTCGGGGTGCCGGCCTGCGCAGACATCCCTTTGACGACAGGTGTGCCATGAACGATCACGAGCAGCATCACCCAGAGGATCACTTCGACGCCCAGATCGACGGCGAGCACACGCACGAGACGCTGGAGAATCCCGACGGTACGCCCGATAACTTCAGCTCGGACGTCATGGGCCACGTCAGCGCCATACGAGAGAATCTCGATCAGCTCGGCATGGCGCACGACAGCCAGCAGCAGAACCACGAGAGCACGAGCAGATCGCTCCAGGACTGGGAGGCCTCGCTCGATCTGCGCGAGGAGGCGCTCCAGCAGCGCGAGCAATCATTGCGGGCCCAGCGATCGGAGTTCGACACAACTCGCGCCGAGCTGGCCTCGATGCGTAACTCGATCGAGGAGACGTCCCACAAGCTGGAGGATCGGCTCGCGCATCTCCAGGAGCGAGAGTCGCAATCGATAGAAAACGCCTCGAAGCTCGAGGAGGCGCTCAACGACGCGCTAACCGCCAATCAGGAGCTCGAGTTCTCGAACGGCTCTCTGTGCGAGCGCCTCGAATCCCTTGAGAGCTCGCTCCGTGATGCGAACGAGACCGGCACCCGATTTGAGGCGCTCCAGAACGAGCACGAGCAGATTTGCAACGAGCGAGACACGCTGCGAGCGGAGCTCGAGTCCCACACGGCATCCATCGAGTCTCTCGAGGCGCGCCTCGAGGAGCTCCAGCGCATCGCCGACGAGGCCCAGTCGGGCACGGAACGAATCGACGAGCTGGAGCGTAGCCTCGCGAGCAGCCAGGAGGAGCGAGACTCGCTTCGCCAGCAGAACGACGCGTCCCAGGAGGAATTGGGCACCCTGCGACAGACTATCGAATCTCTCGAGAGCACCCTGTCGGAATCGTCGGGCTCACAGGAGCAACTCGATGCGCTCGAGCAGCAGCTGCGCGAGGTCACATCGCAGCGGGACACCCTCGAGCAGCAGACACAGTCCCTCCGCGGCGAGCTGGAGGAGGCGGGCTCGTGCGACGACGAGGTCGAGCGCCTCGCAAGCAGTCTCAAATCCGCGTCCGAGGAGCGTGACGCCCTGGCATCGAGGATCGCGTCGCTCGAGGAGGAGAACTCCTCGCTGCGCGAGTCGATGGAGAACGCTGACAGCAACCCGGACACACAGGCGCTCCAATCGGAGATCGACAGGCGCGACCTGGTCATCGAGAAGCTCTCGGCGAAGCTCGAGGATGTCGAGAGCCAGCGTGAGGCGCTCAAGGCGCAGACGTCCCAACAACACACGTCCGCCGACTCGCAACACGCCGCCACCAGGATGATGCGCCTTCGCAAGATGAAGAAGCTGCTCCAGTCGGAGGGCAAGAAGCTCTCGGTGGCGCGCAAGTCCATCGCGCAGAAGCACTCCGAGGCGCAGAAGGTGCTCGAGCAGCGCAACTCGATCGCCAAGGAGAGGACCTCTCTCAGGGAGCGGGAGGCGAAGATCCTCAAGATGGCGCGCCGCAACTCGATCGCGCGGGTCGCGTTCATGCTCGCGATCGCGATCGGCATCCTCGGCTTCGGCGCGTGGGAGGTCGCCAAGATGGTGCCCGCCCGCTACCTCGTCAACGCGACGGTGCAGGCGAGAGGCCCGATGGCGGGCGACGAGAGCGAGCTGACCGCCTGGCGCGAGCACATGACAGCGATGCTGACGAACACTCGTCTCATCGACACCGCGGCCGAGCGCATGAAGCGCCGCGGGATCGAGGAGTACGCCTCGGCGCCGAGGCTGTCCGAGCTGGTCAATAACCAGATCGAGTTCACGTTCCCCTCGCCCGACACCATCCAGTTCTCGCTCGTGGGCATGGGCGATCTGGACACGGAGCGCGTGCTCGAGACGTATCTCGCTGTGTTCGTGTCCGTGACAAACGACGCCGCCGCCTCCTACGGCGGCTCGGTCTCTGCCTCGATCACGCAGGCGCCGCAGGCCGAGGAGCGACCGATCGATACCGAGCGCCAGCTCATGCTGGCCGGGGGCATCTGGGGTGGAGTGACATTCCTCGTGCTGGGCGTCAGCGTGTGGGCGTCGCGTGCGTTCGCCAGCGCGACAGCCAGGCTCCGCAAGGACAACGAGGACGCCACGAAGCGGGCCTACAGCTACGACGGCATCTCACAGCTGCCCGAGGCCGCCTGAGCAATATTCATACCCTAGCCGGATAGCAAAACGACCCGTCTCGATCGAGACGGGTCGTTGTCATTGTTCTGGATATGACGCCACTCAGGCGAGCGTCGCAACCATCAGCGGCGTGTCCGTTTGCGGCGCCAGGATTGCCAGTTGCATGCCGGTGGCGAGCTTCTGTGCAATCTTCATGGATCGACCGGAGATGCCGCCGTTGTAGGCAAACGTCGCCAACTCCTCCTGCACGTCACCGTTCTCGTCAACAACCGCGAGGGTGTACTCGCCCTCGTAGACGTCCAACTCGTGGCAGACAAGATAGGCAAGCTCGGACTCTGGATCGAAGTAGAGCGCCGCGTTGCCGCGGTTGGTGTTCTCCGTCATCGAGAACGCCACGCGGTTTGCCTTGGGGCTGAGCAGCGCCTCGGGGAACTCGGGACCCAGATCACGGGTCATCAACTCGGCGAAGCCGGCGTCTTCCTGTGCCATGATCGCGCGCTGGATCTCCTGCTGGAGGCTGAAGCCCGCCAGGAGGAGCATGATCGTGGCGCTTGCGAACGCGATGCACGCGGCGCGCCAGAGCGGGGTCACGTTGCGACGCATGGAGACGGGATCGGGCAGGATGCGCGCCAGCACGTCCGACGGGGAGTCCACGCGCACGCTCGACATGGCCTCGCGCACGGCGGCAATGACACGCTCGCGCAGATTGGCCGACGGCTCGACTGATGGGAGCAGGCTCTCGTCTGCGGCGAGTCGTCGTTGCTCTCGCACGACCTGACGCTTGATCGACGGGGGCGCCGCGCTGAACGCACGCTCGAAGGCCTCGCGCTCATTGGGCTCGAGCAGTCCCAGAGCGTCCAGCGTCGCCATTTCCAGTAATTCTCGTGTCGTCATGTCACCGGCTCCTCACCGCCAACCGATTGCTCTCGCAGCCTGACCATGGCCCGGCTGAGTGTTGATTTTATCGTCCCTATCGGCCTATCAAGCTCAAGCCCGATCTGTCGAAGGGTCTGTCCCCCGAGATACGCCCGCGTCAGAACCGCTCGCTGCAGTTCCGGGAGCTTCTCGATCCTGCTCATCAGGAGCGTGAATCGCTCCTGCATCTCTGCGTCGTCCACCGGGAGCTCGCGTGCGGTCTGCCCGGCGGCTTTTTGTTCCTGAAGCTCCAGAGCCGCTTTCACGCGCACTCGGGAACGCCTGAGTCGATCAACCAGGTATCGCCTGGTGATCAGAACGACCCACGTCGAGAGGGCCGCCCTGGTCGAGTCGAATCTATCGGCTGTCTTCCACAGCCGGACGAAAACCTCCTGCACCGCGTCCTCCGCGTCCGACTTGGAGGGCAGCATCTGGTACGCCATCCGATACACCAGAGACCCGAAACGGTCGTACAGCTCCTCAACGGCGCCTTCCTGACCGTTGGCAATACGGGCCATCAAGGCCTCGTCTTTGGCCTTCTGGGTCTCCATGAGAACCTGCCTGCTCCGTCCGAAAAACGACTTTCGGACCTCACCCACCAAATCCCCTCTACTATACGACAGCGAATAGGACCGGATCCGAACTCTTTTTCTACTTTTCCTCCCAGATCGAGGCTCCGGCAAGATTGTGTTAGGTTTTTGTTCAGAGTGCGCTGAAATTGCGATGATTCTGCTTGTATTCACGATCATACAGGTGGTACAGTGTGGTAGGCCTGCAGGGAGGGCTGAGCATTCATGCCTGGTACGACACTGCACAGACAGCGTTCACATCGCGTACACAAGGGCTTCACGCTGCTTGACGTGCTTGTTGCGATATCTGTGATCGCCATTCTGCTCGCGTTGCTCTCCCCAACACTCTCGATGGTTACAGAGAACGCGCGGCGCATTGTCTGCGCTTCGGGTCTCCAGCAAACGGGTGTGGCACTCTCGGGCTGGGCCAATGACCACAATGGCATGCTCCCGCCAGTAGCCTACTCGGACGATTACAGCGTCGAGCAGACCCCCAAGAGGCTGCAACTCGCGTTTCTCGATAACGAGTACGGCGAGTGGGATGGGCTGGGCCTTCTGGTGTCGGAGGGCTACCTCTCTACGCCCTCGATGTTCTACTGCCCGAGTCACAATGGCGAGAACGGCTTTGGCAACTACGAGAGAGACTGGACATTCCCCGACGGCGAGATCGTGACCAACTATCACTACCGCTGGCTCGAGCGGGGCAACCGCTTCCTCGACAACCTCAACTCGGACGTGACGCTCGTCTCCGACGGGATCCGCACGAAGCTCGACTACAACCACAGAGTCGGCAACAACATGCTCAAGGCGGACTTCCACGTCGACTGGCTCGACGACCCCGAGATGGTCATCGTCGGGCTGCTCCCCAAGAGCACGGATGGTCCTGACGCTCAGTCTCTCGATGTTGCGTCCGTTGAGTACGCCCTCGACAGAGGCGACGTCGGACAGGCGACCTCCAACAACGGACGCGAGAAGGACAATCGCCTCAACGCCGGCGAGAAGTAACACCGCAATCAGAGTCCAACAACCGTGTGGTATCTCCGGCGGTATAGTGGTGCGCTCGTTTTTAACCGCCCCTCGTCAGGAGAAGCCCATGCGTACCCCTATCCCGTGCCGTCTTCTGGTCGCCCTCACAGTCGGTCTGCTCGTCTCTGTCGCGTCGTCTGGGCAACTCGTGCCGGAGCGAGAGTTCTACGGCATCAATCGCTCCATTCCGATGAGCGTGACCCTCCCGGATGGTGTTGCGTCAACGAGCGTCGAGATAGCCCTGTACGCGCCCGAGTCCACGGAGCCCGTCGAGCGAGCCTCCGCCGAGGTTGGCGGGGTGGATCTCTCGACGCTCTTTCCGATCCTGTGGACACGCTCGCTCCCGACGCTGCTGTACGCGCAGCTGATCGCTGATGATCAGCCCGTGGGCTCGCCTGTCGTCCTTCAGCCGATGCTCACCCCCAGACGCGCGTCCGCGCAGGGGCGCGACATCCGCTGGCCAGGTGCCGGGCAGAGCATCTACTCGGGGATCCGCGCGTTCCAGGAGGTCTTCCTGGTCTTCGAGACATCTCACGGGCAGATCGAGTTCGCGCTCCGTCCCGACCATGCGCCGAACACGAGCGCCTCGATCACGAGCCTTGTCGAGGGCGGGTTCTACACCGACATCCTGATCCACAGGATCGAACCGAGCTTCGTGATCCAGTTCGGCGACCCAACCGGCCAGGGCTCTGGCGGTCCGGGATATCAGTCGGATCTCGAGCCCAGCCAGCTGTCTCATGACTTCGGCGTTCTCTCGATGGCACGCTCGGGGAATCCGGATTCCAACGGCTCGCAGCTGTTCATCTGTCTGACCAGACAGCGAACGGCGCCACTCGATGGCAAGTATGTCGCGTTCGCCGAGGCGGTGAGCGGCGCCGAGGTCATCCAGAGCCTCGGTGGTGTGGACGTGCGCAAGGACCCGAAGTCGGGCATGAACAAGCCTGTTGATCAGTTGTTCGTGGTCAGCGCTCACACGGTGCCAGCGCCGCCCTACCCGAATCGACCGTCACCACTGTCCACGCCCGATCCCTCACCCACACAGCGATGAGACCCGCACCATGAGCGATTTCCCACAAGCAAAGATCAAGACTTCCGAGGGCGAGATCACCGTAGAGCTCTGGAACGATGTCGCGCCCAATCACGCCGACAACTTCCTGAAGCTCGCCGCCGATGGCTTCTACGACAATCTGACGTTCCACCGGATCCTGCCGGGGTTCGTGATCCAGGGCGGATGCCCGCGTGGTGATGGCACGGGTGGTCCCGGATGGAGCGTCAAGGCCGAGTTCAACGATCGTGAGCACGTCCCAGGCGTGCTCTCGATGGCGCGCTCCCAGGACCCCGACTCCGCCGGCTCGCAGTTCTTCATATGCCTGACTCGCGAGCATTGCCGCCACCTTGACGGACAGTACACCGCCTTCGGGAAGGTGATCGAGGGAATGGACTCGGTCGAGAAGATCGCCTCGACCCCACTCTCGAATCCGAGCATGGGCACACCAGCCACCCCTCCGAAGATGGAGTCGGTCCAGATTCTGTGAGCCTACCCCTTCCGAGCGCGCCAGAGCTTGACCGCCTCGGGCTCGCGTGGATAGATCGGCACCAGGTCTCGCGGGTGCACGCACGCGTGTTCGCAAGACGCGCGCAGACACAGCGACGCGTTGAGCACCAGCGTGCCCACTCGCCAGCCGAGATTCCCGATCGCGCGTCTGTGTGAATCGGGCCAGTAGTCATCGGCAACAATCGCCCGCACATCGACACCAGCACGATCGATCCGTTCCGTCAGCAACTCGCTATCGCACACACCTATCGCATCCGGGACATTCGAGTGCGGGCCAGCCAGCGCGTACCACGACGTGTCTCCCTTGCCAGCCAGCGCGACGCACACTCCCTCGTCGGTCTCCACGACGCCTCGCAGGCGTGCGCCCGCAACAGCGACGTGTGAGGTCGGAACTCCCACGCAGCCTATCCCCAGTGACGTCGCCATCGAGGATGCGCACGCGACGCCGACACGGACCGATGTGTACCCCCCGGGGCCGAGCGAGACGGCAATGGTGCGCAGGTCACGCGGGGTCATGCCCGCTTGTTTCAGAAGAGCCTCGATGCAGGGAAACAGAGCGACGTCCTGACGCGACGTGTTGGGCAGCGCCTGAAATGCGATCTCCTCGGCAAGACGATCGTCTTCGATCACACCCAGCGCGAGGCTGCCGTGGTCGTCATGGGAGGCGCTCGGGTTGCTCGTCTCGATGGCCAGGCGAAGGCCGCTGATGTCCATCCTGCCAGTGTACTGCGACGCGGGGCACCCTAGCGTGACGACTCTCGGAGTTTCCTGAGCGCCTCAAGTCGCTGCTTGTGGCGATCTCTGTCGGGCTCGAGATCCGCCAGTACCGTCAGATGGTGCTCTGCGCCGTCCAGGTCGCGGCGTTGGAGCGCCACAGTTGCCGCGAGCTCTCTGTTCGTGGCATCGAACGGCGCGATCTGCGTGGCGCGGATGGCACTCGACCAGGCATCGTCCAGGTCGCCGAGGCGCATCGAGAGACGTGCGAGCTCGCGCGCATAGATCGCGCTGTACTGCTCGCGCTCGTCGAGATACCGGAGATGACGCCTCGCACGGCGCAACTCGTCGGCGTTCTGGCTCTCCAGCAGGAACCTGGCCAGCACACGATGCGGCGTGTCATCGCTTGGGCGGGCCTCGGAATAGCGGGCGAGCCAGTCGGCGACCTCCCTGGTCATCTCGGCGCCAGCCTCCTGCTGCACGAGTCGCGCGCCCTGCTCGAGCAGATCCGCGTGAGACGGATACTCCTCGAGCAACCGCTCGATGGTCTCGACATCCAGCTCGACCAGATCGAGCGTCTGCATTTCGACCGCACCGCCCAGCGACGTCGCCCTCGACGCGCTGATGGCGAACTCGCCGAGCGCCCCACGCAAGCCCTGCCCACGCGCTCCATCCGCGAGCGACTCGCGGAATCGCAGCAACGCCAGCGACGGCTCGACGACCATACCCCACTCTCGAGCCTGCTCCCATGCCCATTCCACGAACTGCTCGTAGAACGCATCCTGGTCGACGCCGAACACCTGACGCATCGTGTCGCTCTCTGAGACGCCCTCGGCGTAGAGGTCCATCATGCGCAGCGGCGCGGAGTCGCCGTATCGCTCGACGATGTACTCGTACATCCAGTGACCCTGTGCGTAGGCGAAGCTCCTGTCGTCGGGTCGCCTGGGCCGCACGAATGCGATGTTGATCTCGCGCATATCGAACAGGTCGTCGCCTCTCAGACGACCGACAAGCATGCGCACAGTGTCCGCGTCACGCGGGCGTCCCTCGGCGTAGACGGCGGCCGCCTCGGTGAACCAGTGCGGGATCCTGTTGCGTGTCTTCGAGAGCGTGACAGTGTGCGCGTACTCGTGCTGCACGACGCGCGCCCAGTCGTACTCGCCGAAGTGGTCGGGGCCAACCTTGGGCACCTCCATCGCCACGACCGATCCCGTCGCCGCCGCGATGGTGTGGATGTCGGACATGCCGGTGATGCGCACGGCGAACCACTCGTGATCGGGCATGAGCTCAATGATGGTGCGCTCGCTCGGCTCGTGGTCGAACAGGCGAGACACGTGCGCGTGGATTTGCTCCAGCGGCTCGAGCATCTCCTGAGCCATCAGCCTGTCGATGCCAGGCTTGAATCGCACCGTGAAGTGCTCGGAATCGACCGTGTCGTACGTCAGCAGCTCCTCGACTAGACGCAGCGAGTTGTCCGCTCGCACATGGAACGGGTCCCGCTCGTGTGCCCGACGGAGGACGTCCCTGGCCTCAACGTCTCGCCCCCATTGCATCAGCATCAGCCCGCGCTCGATGATCGGGTCGGACCACGCTGGCAGCCGACGCGTGGCCTCCTCCAGATACGCGTCCGCCTCTCTGTACTGGCGCGCCTCGGAGAGCACAGCGCCCACCTCGTGCCATGCCAGCGCCGAGCCCGGCGCGAACGCGTCGTACTCTTCGAGCAGCATGTCGGTGCGATCAAAGTCGTACTCGAGCGAGATCGCTGCGATGCGCAGCGCACGGGCTCGCGCATGATCCGGGAACCGATCGAGCACCTCGTCGAGCACCTCGATGGCACGATCGCTCTCTCGCTGACGCATCCAGGCGCGCGCCTCCTGCACCATCGCGACGGGGCTCGCGCGATCCAAATCGTCGGGATAGAGGGCCGCGTGCTCGCGTGACATCTGTGCCGAGACCTGCTCGAGCACATCGAAGTTGAAGCTCCCCACGCTCAGACGGGCGTGGAGACCCAGCAGGCGTGCGCTCCGCGGGGCCATCGCGATACCCTGCTGCAGCGCGTCGGCGCCCGTGGCGCGATTGTCCTTCTCCATCAGCAGGCTCGCCTCCTGCGCCCAGATGGGCCAGTGGATCCTGTCGATGGTGTCGCGTGCCATGGCGAGCATGCCCATCATTCTCTGGAAGGTGTCTCCAGTCGCGCCGGCAACCCTGGCACGGAGCTGGAGCATCCTCACGCTATCGACGACATCCGAGGCGCTGTCGAAACGACCGCCTCTTAGCATCTCGAGCAGACGATCGGTCTCGCCGACGAGTTCGTCGTAGCGCCCACGATCCCAGTACGCCTCCACGCGCAGGCGCATCGCTCGCAGGCTGTCATCATCACCGAGAATGCCGAGGCCCTGCTCGACATCACCGCGCGAGATGAGCGCCTCACCACGCAGCAGAGGATCGATCTGCCGGTCGGCGAAGATCGGATGGTCCCACGCGCCTACGAGCAGCGCCGCACGTGCGAGCGACATCGGGTCATCGAGATCCTCGTCCTCCCACACGCTGTGGAACACGCGCAGATCTCGACGCTCCTCTGGCGTGAGGAACTCCGCCTCGAGCGCGCTCTTCACGAGCGGCGCAACCTCAATAGTTTGCGCTAGCACACCCAGAGAGCACACGCTGACAGCAAGCGCGAATAGCGATCGCATCACTCGACCTCCGCCTCGCTCGCTTCCACGTCTTCGAGCGGCTCGATGTGGACCTGCCAGCCATCCAGTGTCGACGGCGGCTCGAGATCGAGAGAGTCCGAGTCGAGCGGCTCGTTCGTGCGCACCTGGAGCAACTGCACGACCGAGATGTCGCCCGACTGCAGTTCCGCGATCGACATGCGCGGCAGCAGCGATTGCTCGTCGTACCACAGACGGATCTCGCGGAAGTCGTCATCCTCGATGTACATGGGAAGTGGCGTGAGTCTCAACTGCACGCTGCCGTGCACGAACGAGGTGAGCTCCTCGGCGCCCTCGAGACCCTCGAGCCCGCTTGTGGGCTCCACGATCTCGGCCGTGTAGCGCGACAGCACGTCCTCCGCCCTCTGGCCGATCGGGATAGGAATAGGACCCTCGCCCAGCCTGAGCGGGTCGATCGGCTGATCGAGGCGAGCGAGCTGGCGGGCGATGTAGACCTTCTCGTTCGGGCGGATCTCGAAGAGCCACATGCCATTGAACGCCCAGACCTGGACATCCTCCTCCATGCGCCCCTGCATCGGGAGCAGGAGCGTGTCGAATCGGACCTCGAACTCACGTCGCCTGACGCCGTCCAGCTCGAAACTCCTGATCGCCAGCGTGCCCCGTCGGACGTGACGGTCGCCCTGCAGCAGGAAGCGCCTGTCGTACTGGAGGAGCCCCTGGATGGTCTCCATGTCGTCGCCGACTCGCTCGAGCTGCTCAAGGAACGAGCGGGCATCGCTCGACACCTGAGCACGCGCGGATGACGCGAGCAGCAGCCCCAACACACAGATGATGCACACTCTGATCATGCGCACGTCCTTTCGAGGAGGATTGTAGCCCCGGTTGTATATCGACTCGCGCACGCCCGGTCGCGTCGTATTCAGTCCGTGGCGGAAGAATCACGACCTGAGGCGAGGTAATCTCGCAGGATCACCGAGGCCGCCAGCGCATCCCGTAGGCTCTTCTTCTGCTCGTGGGTCAGACCCGATCCCCCCATGTCCCAGTCAGCCTGCGCGCTGGTGAGACGCTCGTCCTGATACTCGACCCTGCACCCGTGTCTGGCGGCAATCGCATCACCGAACGCGCGCACCCGCTCGGAGGAGGCACTCTCGCTCGAGTCCATATTCAACGGCAGGCCGATGACGACCACGTCGGGACGATGCTCCTCGATCTGCGCGTCGATGGCAGCATCCAACATGTGACCGACGGGTGCCGTAAGAACCGCCACCGGGGCCACTATGCCGGTCTCGTCGTCACCCGACGCGATGCCGGTTCTCTTGGCGCCAAGGTCGATGGCCAGGTAACGCATCAAGCTATCGCGTGGTGACGAGCTGCTGCGACCGCTGACCGGTTGCGCTCGAGGGGGCCTGCGACATGCCGTCCGATCCCTGCTCGAGGGGATTAAATCGTGATCCCGCCAGCTCGACGCGTCGGTTCATCTTCGCGCGTGGGAGGGCACGCTGCAGGACGATGACACAGAACGCCAGCAGCACGTTCGCCAGCAGTGTCGCCAGCAGCGAGGTCCACTCCAGGTAGTGCAGCACCGATGTCATGATCAGCGCGGCGATGCCGATCGGGATGAGCCCATTCCACGCCAGCTTCATGACCTGGTCCCAGCGGATACGCGGGATGGTCCAGCGAACCCACATCGTCAGGAAGATGATGAACAGCGTCTTGCCATAGAACACCGCGAACTTCGTGAGCATCGCCAGCAGGCCCGTGCTCTCGACGTGCGTCAGCGTCACGAACGGGATGTGGAATCCGCCGAAGAAGAGCAGCACGAAGAACGCGCTGCCCGTGACGATGTGGGCGTACTCGGCAAGGAAGAACAGCGCGAATCGCTGCGAGGAATACTCCGTGTGGTAGCCGCCGACGAGTTCCTGCTCGGCCTCGGCGTTGTCGAAGGGAGCCCTGTTCGATTCAGCAAGCACGCAGATATAGAACAGCAGACAGACCAGCGGTTGGGACAGCACCATCCAGCCGTGATCGATCTGGTGCCCGATGATGCCCATCGGAGAGACGGTGCCAGCCAGCAGCAGCACGCACAGCAGCGCGAGTCCCATCGGGATCTCGTAGCTGATCATCCCGGCGCTGGCCCGCAGCCCGCCAAAGAACGAGTACTTGTTGTTCGACGACCATCCACCGAGCGTGACGCCGTAGACACCGAGCGAGGCGATCGCCATCAAGTAGATGACACCCACGTTGATGTCCGCGCCCGCCACGAGCACCTGCGCGCCCTCGATGGTGCCCATGCCGAAGGGGAGCGGGATCGTCGGCAGATCCCAGTAGCCACCCCAGGGAATGATCGCCCATCCGATGAGCGCGGGGATGATGATCGCGATCGGTGCGAGCGTAAACAGCGCCTTGTCGACGCCACGCGGGGCGTAATCCTCCTTGAACATCAGCTTCACACCGTCGGCGAGGGGCTGGAGCAGCCCGATCGGCCCGACCCGGTTGGGTCCGATGCGATCGTGGATCCACGCGGAGATCTTCCGCTCGGCGTAGGTGGAATACGCGACGGTCACGAGGATCACGTGCACCACGATGATGATCACGTGGACGCTCACGAAGAGCTGAGCGGTCAGAAGATTGTCCAGGAACACGGGCATGGCGACCATACTATCGCCCGCGATCGCCGCGTGGAAGCAGTCACGACGCTACGCGATCTCGGTCTGGGGCGGCTCCAACGGGAGCATCGAGGCCTTCTCGAGATACGCGTCGTAGTTCTGTCGCATCTCCAGCAGCGAGTCCCCCCCGAACTTCTCTCGGCAGGCCCGAGCGATCTCGAACGCCACCACGTTCTCCATCACCACCGACGCCGCGGACACGGCACAGACGTCGCTCCGCTCGTACTGGCTCTGCTCGGGCTCCTTGGTGTTCAGATTCACCGAGGGGAGCCCGCGGAGCAGGGTCGAGATGGGCTTCATCGCGCCCCGCACGACGATGGGCTGTCCGTTGGTCATGCCGCCCTCGAGACCGCCAGCGTTGTTGGACGTGCGCACGAACCCCAGCGAGGGAGTATCTCGCCTGGACGCGTCGTACTCGATCGGGTCGTGCACCTCGGATCCCATACGCCCTGCCACATCCCTGCCCATCCCGATCTCGACGGACTTGAACGCCTGGATGCCCATCACTGCGCCGGCCATCCGGGAGTCGAGCTTGTCGCGCCAATCCATCGACGAGCCGAGCCCCATCGGCACGTTGAACACGTGCGCCTCGACAAGCCCCCCCACGGTGTCCTTACTCTCCTTGGACGCGCGGATCGATGCGCGCATCGCCTCCGAGGTCGTCTCGTCGGGGCAGTACACGTCGCTGGCGTCTCGGGCTGCGCGCATCTGCTCCCAGTTCGCGGGCGTGATCGCGCCATCCCAGTGCGCCTCGTGGATGGAGCGCACGAACCCGAAGATCTCGATGTCCAGCGCGCGCAGCAGGCATCTCGACACGGCGCCCGACGCGACACGCGCCGCGGTCTCCCGTGCCGAAGCGCGCTCGAGGGTCTCTCGACAGTCCGTCGTCAGCCACTTGACGCTCCCGGCCAGGTCGGCGTGCCCGGGGCGTGGTCGATGCACTGGTGGGGTCCGCTCAAGATCGTCGAGGCGGGAGTCCTTGTTCTCGATCATGATCGCCAGGGGTGAGCCGATGGTCCTGCCCCGGCGCACGCCCGAGATCACTCGGATCACGTCGGTCTCGATGCGCTGGCGCCCCCCGCGTCCGTATCCGCCCTGGCGACGCGCCATCTCCGTGTTGATGAAGTCCTCGTCGAACTGGATCCCAGCGGGCAGGCCCTGGATCAGCGCGATCAGGCCGGGCCCGTGCGATTCGCCGGCGGTGTGGTAGGTCAGCGAGGCCATGTCCGTCGATTCTATCGACACAGCCGCCATACCATCTGAGCATGGAATCCGAATCCGAGGTCTGCCTCTGCTTCCACGTCTCGCTCGGGAAGATCCGCTCGTATCTCCAGCGGGAGGACCCGCCCGTCGCGTCGCTCATCTCCGAGTGCCTCGGCGCGGGCACGGGGTGCGGGTGGTGCGTCCCCTACCTGCGCGAGCTCCACCGCTTGCACCAGGCGGGTGAACCGATCGACCTCGAGCTCGACGAGCAAGGCTACATCGTCAGCAGGAAGCGGTTCCACACGACCGGCGAGCGTCCCGACGACACACCCGAGAGCGACTAGACCTCCAGCAGTTGATCGATCGTCTCCGGATCGATCGCCCCCGCGCGATGCACCATCGCGTCGCCCTCGATGATCTCGACGACCGTCGAGGGCACGCCGCCGTCGCACGGACCGCCGTCGAGCACACACACATCCACACCCTCGAACTGCTCGAGCACGTGGGCGGCCTCGGTGGGGCTCGCGTTCCCCGACCGGTTCGCGCTCGTCGAGGCGAGCGGGCCGACCCGGTCGATGATCTCGCACAGCTCCTCGTGCGCGGGCACGCGCACACCAACCGTGCCGACGCCCGAGCACATCGACTCGGACACCCTCTTCCCCTTGGGCAGCACGATCGTTAGCGCACCAGGCCAATAGGCACGCGCCAGCCGGTCCGCCTGCTCGGGCCACTCCTCGACAACGCTTCGCGCCATGTCGATCGACGAGACCAGCGCGATCAGCGCCTTGATCTTGTTGCGCCCCTTGAGGTCATAGATCCGCTCGATGGCAACCGTGGAGTCCATCGAGCACACCAGCCCGTAGACCGTGTCCGTCGGAACCGCGACGATGCCGCCGGCCTCGAGTCGTGCGAGTATCTCGTCGTGTGAAACACATCGGGACATGGTCAAGATCCTGACGTCAGTTGGTCGTGTACGAATGTGGGAACCTGGTCGAGTGCCATCCGCTGCTGCCCGGCGCTGTCTCGATCGCGCACCGTCACGGTCTGGTCGCTGAGCGTGTCCGAGTCGACCGTGAAGCAGAACGGGCACCCGGCCTCGTCCATGCGCGCGTAGCGCTTGCCGATGTTCTGCTTGGGGTCGTACTCGACCACACCGAACCGGCGCTTCAGGTCGTCCGCCAGCTTCCTGGCCACCTCGGGCATGCCGTCCTTGTTCACCAGCGGGAAGACCGCCGCCTTGATGGGCGACACCCTCGGATGGAACCGCATGAACATCTTGCTGGGGCGCGACTCGTCGGGCGTGTACGCCTCGCACAGCAGCGCCAGCACACCGCGATCGAGACCGCCCGACGGCTCGATCACGTTCGGCGTGACCCACTCGCCCTTGGGCTGCCCGTTCTTGGCGATCTCACCGCGCGTGCGATCGAGGTACTGCATCTTGGCGCGCGAGTGCTCCTCGTGCGCCGAGAGGTCGTACGTCGACCGGTCGGCCACGCCCTCGAGCTCGCCAAAGCCCGGTGCGGTGAAGGGGAAGCGGTACTCGATGTCGCTCGTGCCGGCCCCCTCCTTGGCATAGTGGGCAAGCTCATCGCTGTCGTGCTCGCGCAGCGTGAGGTTGACATCGCTGAGCCCGATGGACTGCCACCAGGCATGGCGCGTGTCGCGCCAGAAGACATACCACTTGGCCGCCTCCTCGGGATGGCAGAAGAACTCGATCTCCATCTGCTCGAACTCACGCGAGCGGAAGGTGAAGTTGCGGGGCGTGACCTCGTTGCGGAACGCCTTGCCGATCTGCGCGATGCCGAAGGGCACGTCCACGCGCGTGGAGTCCATCACGTTCTTGAAGTTGATGAAGATGCCCTGGGCCGTCTCGGGGCGGAGATAGGCCTTGTTCTCTTCCCAGTCGCCGGTGGCGCCAACAACTGTTGGGAACATCAGATTGAATGCGCGCGCCTCAGTGAGCTGGCATTCCTTGAACTCCCCCGGCACCATGCTTGGCTTCTTTGGACACTGAGAATCGGGGATGTGATCCTCTCTAAAACGACCCTTGCACGCCTTGCAATCAACCATCGGGTCGTTGAACCCACCGACGTGCCCGCTCGCCTCCCACACCTTCGGGTTCTGGATGATGCACGAGTCGATCGGCACGATCTGCACCGGCCCGCCGTCCGGGCCCATAGGCGGGTTGAGCACCATGTCCTGCCACCACGCGTCGCGCAGGTTCTTCTTCAGGTGCGTGCCCAGCGGCCCGTAGTCCCAGAAGCCGTTGATGCCGCCGTAGATCTCCGAGGCCTGGTAGATGAAGCCCCGGCGCTTGCACAGCGCCATGATGTCGTCCATCGACTTTTGGTCGTTGGACACGGGGGCGATGGTGGCGGGTGCGTCGCTCATGGACGCATGCTAGCCCCATTCGACGTCGTGGGGAGGCCTAGGTCATCCCGATCCAGTCGGGCTGGGCCACTTCGTGCCAGCGTTCGCGGATGTGCTGATAGAGCTCGTCGCCGAGCGGGCCCTCGTTGAGGATCGCGTTGTTCGACGCCCACCTGCCGCGCGTCATCGTGCCCACCGAGAGCGTGTGCACGCCCTCTACCATCGCCGCGAACCGGAGCATGATGCCCGCCGCGCCGTCGGGCCCGGAGGCCATCCGGGCAGGATCCCTGAAGAAGTCGAAATCGAGCGCCTCCCGACGATCCCAGTACGCGCGTCGCCCTCCCTGCTGGCGGTCCGCGTAGCGGAAGATCGCGTTGGCCAGCGGACGCTTGAGCATCACACCCATGTTGTTCTCGATGGCCTTGGGCATGAGCAGGTCGATGTTCTGCTGATCGACGCAGCTGATCGTCGTCATCAGCACATCGAACTCGTTCGAGTCGACCGCGTACTTGCCCGCGTCAGCGTCACCCGAGTAGCCAATGAAGCGCACCTTGCCCTGCTCCTGCGCCCTCTTGAGACCCTCGAGCGAGTGGCCCTGCCTGAGCATCTCGAGCGGCAGCGAGTGGATGAGCACGACGTCCAGGTAGTCCGTCCCCAGGCGCTGGAGCGATTGATCGACGAGGCCCATCGCGTGCTCCGCCGAGTCGATTCGCTCGTTGTCCCGATGGCGGAAGTCGTGCGTGTGCCCCACCTTGGTGATGAGCACCAGGTCGTCGCGCTTGCCCCTGATCGACTTGCCGATGCGCGCCTCGGAGTCGGGGTAGCACGGCGCGGTGTCGATGTTGTTGAGCCCGTTGTCGAACGCCTGGTGGAACATGCGATCCAGATCGTCCTGCGAGGTGTTGGGGCTGCCAACCCGATTGCTGCCGTAGCCCAGCAGGCTGACCTTCAGACCGGTTCGTCCGAGCGTTCGGTACTGCACATCGGTGCCTGCATGGTGGTCGCCAAACGCGAGCCGTGGTGCAGAGAGCGCTGGCGCCGCCAGCCCAGCCAGCGACAGATACAGGAACGCGCGTCGGTCGATCGTGAGCGGGTCGCGATACGTCATGAGGGAGTCTCCATGCTGAGGTGGCACACCAGCCCCGGTTATACATGTCGAACCCGCCCGAAGCCAGAATATTTCGCCATCGGTACAATCATGTGCACGGACACCGGGGTGGGACCCGTTCCCCAGAGCCGTTCAGGAAACTCGCATGAGCACTACAATCGCCTCCTCGATGCCCGACACGCCCACAGACACGCCCACGACGATGCGCGCCGTCGTCAAGGAGAGCGCCGCGCCCGGGCTCACATACGTCGAGAACCACCCCGTGCCATGTGGCTCGACGGGCGTCCCCATGCAGCCCGGTCCCGGCGAGGTGCTCGTGCGCGTCGCCATGGCCGGCGTGTGCGGCACCGACCGCCACATCCACGAGTGGGACGCATGGGCGTCCGAACGCGTGCGCGTCGGCGTCGTCACGGGGCACGAGCTCTACGGGCACATCGAGCGCATCGGGCCGGGCGTCTCGGGGCTCGAGGTCGGCCAGCGCGTCAGCGCCGAGGGGCACATCGTCGGGCCCAAGGGCAACCAGGGGCACGGCACCGACTTCAACGCACGCACGGGCAACCCACACATCGCGCGTGAGATGGAGATCATCGGCATCGATCGCGACGGATGCTTCGCCGAGTGGATCATCATCCCCGCCTACAACATCTGGCCCGTGCACGACGAGATCCCGGACCGCTGGGCGCCAATCTTCGATCCGCTCGGCAACGCGGTGCATACCGTCATGGAGGCGCAGGTCAGCGCCAAGAGCGTGCTGATCACGGGTGTGGGCGCCATCGGGCTGATGAGCGTGATGGTGGCGCGTGCCGCCGGTGCGGCGAGCATCTTCGCGGTCGACATCGACGAGTCTCGCCTCTCGCTGGCCTCGGAGCTGGGCGCCGACGAGTGCTTCAGCGCTACGGACGCGTCGTGGGTCGAGCGGGTACGAGAGGCCACGCGCGGAGAGGGAGCCGACGCGCTGCTTGAAATGTCTGGGCACCCGAGCGCGTTCGAGAACGGCTTCTCCGCCCTGCGCAACGGAGGCGTCGCGTCGCTGCTGGGCACGCCGTCGGAACCGTTCGAGTTCGACATCGCGCGTCACGTCATCTTCAAAGCAGCGACGGTCAAGGGCATCCACGGCAGGCGCATGTTCGAGACGTGGTACCAGATGGAGAACCTGCTCCTCTCGGGTCGCATCGACCTTGATCGAGTCATCACGCACACGCTGGCACTCGAGCAGATCAACGACGCGATCGCAGCGATGCAAACCGGCGAGGCGATCAAGCCAATCCTCACCATCTGAGTTGTTCATCGGGGCGCGCTAGCTCGCGCGCACGGCGACCTTTTCTTCTCTCGACGAGACCTTGATCTTGTCGTACGGCAGCACGCCCAGCCCGGCGCTCGTGGCCTTCGAGATAAGATCCGAGATCCCGCTCAGGCCTGTCTTGAGCCCGATGTTCCTCCGATGCCCCTCGATCGTCCGCACGCTGCGGTGGGTCTCCTCGGCGATGTCCCGGCTCGTCATCCCTCTGCAAAGGCGAGCGAGCACCTGCAACTCGACCGGGGAGAGGACGTTGAGCACGCCAAAGTCGTGATACTCCATCAGATGGTAGTTCTCCATCCGCATGGCCTTCTCTACAAATGAGAGCATGAACGGCGCCGAGTTGCATCCGACAAGGTCCGGACGACCCGATGCGGACGACGGCGGGATCGGCTGATACGAGCACCTGAACAGGACGCCACCAAGCGAGCCGACGCACGAGTGTGTCTCGCCGGTCTCGAGCGCGAGTCTCACGTAGCGCATCCGCTCGTTGCTCAGCTCGAGCCCGAAGTGATCGTGATACACCTCGCCCATGACCTCGCGTGGCGTGGACCCAAAGAAACCCGCGTACAGCGGGTTGCAGCCGTGCACACGCAGGTCACGATCGATAAGTCCCCTCGGAGGGGCGTGGTTGCTCATGTACAAGGCCAGCTCGGATTCGGGCAGCGACTCAAAGTATGCACGTACCTGGTCGGCATACGGGCCGTCCGTATAGATGTAGCTGTCTAGATTGATATCCAAGTCGAACTACCCCAAGCAGTGGTAAGCGAGCAGCAACAACTCCCCCATGCCATCCGGCATGTGATCGTGAACAGATTCCCCGCTCAGACCACAGTCGTCAACGACCGACCAGAGCCTGCCACTCGCGGAAGTATCGCATATCCGAATCAACAAACGCAAGCCATTTCTGTCTGATAGGTAGACTTACCTGTTCAATGCCCGTATTTCACATACATGATTCTCGACATTGAGCAGAAATCGCTTGAAATCGTACAAACGACTGACCCACACATAACGGTGATAATGCTGCTCAGTGTGATCCGACGACCCAGTCCCACACATCGCCGAACGAGATGGCCTCAGCCAGCCTGCGGGTTTCCTCGCTGATCGTCTCGAACTCTTTGATGTCTGGAGGTGGTGGGAGCTCGTCCATCGGGCCACCGGACGCTCGGGCCAGACCGAGCGAGCCGTCGCCCGTCACCGACACGACCCACCTGCCGTCGGTCAGCTCGCGATACACCGCCTTGCCCACGCTCACCTGTGGATCACTCCAGTCGATACTCAGATGCGGATCGACAACGATTGCATCGCTCGGCGGAGTGTCGGCATCGAACACGCGACGGATCAGCAGCCGTCCACCCAGCACGACGTAGTCGATGTACACCTCGCCATATGGGTTCAGGTTTGTCTCGATGCGCTGCTGCACACCCTCGCTCGTTCGCACGAGGATCTCCATCACGCCATCCTCGACAAAGAGCTCGGTGACCGTTGTTCGTGTGACCGCCTCGTTGTAACGATCACGCAGCGAGTTGTACTCGTGGCTCAGGGTCTCGAGTCGAGAGCGATAGATGTCCGCCGCCAGACGTGTCGCCATCACCTGATACACCGCAAGGGCAGCGATGATCGTGATCAGTGACGTCACGCCAATCCATAGCATTCGCATCATGGCACACCTCTGGCTAGTCGGTGGCGCGCGACCCACGCGTGCCTGCTGTACATCGGCACTTGGGCTGAAACCACAAGACTGAAGCGGGTCCGGGCGCGATTATCCGCCCCCAGCGGCGGTGACCATCTCCTCGTTGGTCTCGAATCGCTGCAGGGCTGCGAGCAGCTGCTCGATCTGCTGCGTCGGCTTCATGTTTAGCAGGCGACGACGCAACGCCGTCATGGTCTTGAGCTCGCGCTCGCTGAGCAGCAGATGGTCCTTGCGTGTACCGGAGGCTGCCAGATTGATGGCGGGAAAGATCCTGTGCTCAGAGACCTTCCTGTCCAACACCAGCTCCATGTTGCCGGTCCCCTTGAACTCCTCGAAGATCACCTGATCGCCCGCGCTACCCGTGTCGACCAGGCAGGACGCGATCACCGTCAGCGAGCCGGCCTCTTCGGTGTTCCGCGCCGCACCGAAGAGCTGCTTGGGCACGCTCAACGCCTTGGAATCGAGCCCGCCCGTCAGCGTGCGGCCGGAGTTCGCGTGCTTCTTGGACGCGTTGAAAGCGCGCCCGAGTCTGGTCAACGAGTCGAGCAGGATCACGACATCCTTGCCCGCCTCCACCATTCGTCGCGCTCGATCCAGCGTCTGGATCGCTACCGCGATGTGGCTCTCGACGTCCCGATCGTTGCTCGAGGCGATGACTGTGCACGGCGTCGAGCGCCGGAAATCGGTGACCTCCTCGGGACGCTCATCGACGAGGAGAGCAAACACCGTCACATCGGGGTGGTTCGCATCCAGGCCGGACGCGATGTTCTTGAGCAACGTGGTTTTCCCAGCCTTTGGGGGGGAAACGATCAGGGCCCGCTGCCCCTTGCCGATCGGGCAGAACAGATCGATCAGACGGCACGCGTCCGGGCAGCCCTTGTGCTCGAGGCCCAGCCTGGGCTCCGGATCGATAACCGTCAGATCCTCGAACGCCTTGCGGTTGGCGTACTCATCGGGCTCAAGGCCCTCGATGGCGATCACCTGCTCCACGACTGGACGAGCCACACGTGTGGAGTTCGGCTTGCCCCTCCGTCGACGCGGCTTCTTCTGGATCACCTCAACAGTCAGCTCTTGCGCGTTCCGCAGGGGATATTGCTCGCCGAGTGCTACCGGAACGAACGGATCACTCTCGGACTGGATAAACCCGTCACCAAACTGCCGAACACGACCCTCGACGCGCTCAGGCCATTCAAGGATGCCTGTCAACGTTGACATATACACTCTGTTGCTGCTTGCTCGGCCGGAGAGCCCCGTTCGGGCCTCTGCTGCTTTTCAACCGTCAGCCGAGTCGAATGCGTCCCCAATTGGACCACGATACACACCCCTCGTCAAGATAATGACTCCTGGGCGTGGTGGTCCTACCCCCTCTTCGATGTGGTACGATGCGTGTTCCACTCACTGAACGCCTCCCGTACATTCCAAACTCTTCCCACCGGACCCTACACTCAACCGGAGTTCGTCAAACCCATCGATCGCGCCCATGAAACGCTTCCTCGGCATCCCGGTCTCCCCAGGTATTGTTATCGGGCGTATTTTCATCCTCGATCACGCGCGTCGTCGCATCCCGAGACGATCCCTGGACCTCTTCGCGCTCCAGGACGAGGTAGAGCGATTCGACCGTGCCGTCAACGACTCGATCCTCGAGCTCAAGACCCAGCGTGACAAGACGCAGCAGGAGCTCTCGCGTGAGGCCGCCCAGATCTTCGCGTTCCACATCGGCATGCTCTCCGATCCATCGCTTCTCGACCCGATCCGTACCCGGATCGTCGAGGAGCACGTGGTGGCCGAGTACGCTGTGTCTGAGCAGTTCCAGAAGCTCGCCGATCGGTTCGCCTCGATGGAGGACACCGCCTTCGCCACGAAGGTAGACGACGTGTGGGACATCGAGCGCCGGCTGCTGACCCACCTGCTGGGCGAGAAGCAGACCCGACTCGAGCACCTGGGCAACAACGCGGTCGTCGTCGCCAAGGAGCTCACGCCGTCAGAGGCCGCGCAGCTCGAGCGAGATCGAGTGGTCGGCTTCGCCACGGACACAGGCGGTCTCACGAGCCACACTGCCATCGTGGCCCGGGCGCTGGGCATTCCTGCGGTCGTGGGTCTCAAGCACTTCGCGGACGCGGCAGAAGAGGGCGCCACGGTCATCATCGATGGCTCCGAGGGCATCGCGCTGCTCGATCCCGACGAGGAGACGCTCTCCGAGTACCGCAGGCTGCTGGAGCAACAGCAGTCCGTCCGTCTCTCGCTCTCGGAGCTGACGGACCTCCCCGCTGAGACGACCGACGGCGTGCGCATCCGGATCCTGGGCAACATCGAGTTCCCAACGGAGATCAACTCGGTGCTCGAGAACGGTGGGGACGGCGTCGGGCTCTACAGGACCGAGTTCCTATACCTCACGAGCACGACCGAGCCAACCGAAGAAGACCACTTCCAGGCGTACAAGCACTCGGTCGAGCTGCTCAACGGCATGCCTCTGACCATCCGCACGCTCGATGTCGGCGCCGACAAGCCCAATCCCCATCAGCGGTTCGCGTCGGAGCGCAATCCCGCTCTTGGCGCCCGATCGATCCGCTACTCGCTCCAGCACATACCCGAGTTCAAGCGTCAGCTCCGCGCCATCCTGCGGGCGTCGACGTACGGACCGATCCGGGTGATGTTCCCGTTGATCACGAACCCTCTGGAACACCGTCAGGCCTCGATGATCCTCGCAGACGTCAAGGAGGATCTGCTCGAGGAGGGCATCCCGTTCGATCAGTCCATCAAGGTGGGCATGATGGTGGAGACGCCCGCAGCGGCGATCATGGCCTCGACCTTCGCCCGAGAGGTCGATTTCTTCTCGATCGGCACCAACGACCTGGTGCAGTACACGCTCGCCGTCGATCGCACGAACGAGCGCGTCGCCGGACTCTATTCGGCGGCCCACCCCGCCGTGATCAAGCTCATGAAGGAGGTCGTCAGGGCCGCCAGACGACGGAACGTGAATGTCTCTGTCTGTGGCGAGGCCGCAGGGCAGATCGAGTTCACGATGTTGCTCATCGGGCTGGGGCTGCGTACCCTTTCGGTGTCTCCGGCGCTGATTCCTTCTGTTAAGAGGCTCGTCCGGAGTGTCGATATAGATACATGCGAGCGGCTGGCCCGACGGGTTGGCTCGTTCGATTCCGAGCGCCAGATCACCGCGTTCCTGCGTGAGAAGGCGCAAACAAGCATCCCTGAGGTGTTCGACGGTCGTTCCGTCGAGTAGAGCCCGCCCGAGGGCGGCTCACGCCTCGAGAACAATCCACGTCGGGTCGGGACGCCGTCGGCGTCCCGTGCCAGATCAGGCCCCACCACGCCGACCCCCCGCGCACTCAGCCGGGCGAGGAAGCGACAGGCTCGATCGGCGACCCGAAACACCCCTGCTCGAGTAGCCATGGCCAAAGCCACGGCAGTCCGACGTGCAGCGCCACCCGATCAGATCGGCCTGGGTCGTTCTGCGCACGGGCTCACGCCCCAGAGGCGCTCGAGCTCCACATCAAGGAAACAGACGTGCCAACGTCAAACATGCTTATCAATTTCGTCCCAGGGGACGAATGCCGTGTTGCGGTCACACGCGATGGAAAGCTCGAGGAGCTCTTCTCCGAGCGATTGAGCAACTCCTCGAACGTCGGGAATATCTATGTCGGGCGAGTCGTCAACGTCGAGCCCTCCATCCAGGCCGCCTTCATCGATTTCGGGCTCGAGCACAACGGCTTCCTCCACATCTCCGATCTCCACCCGCGCTATTTCCCGGGCGAGGACGAGGAGACCACAGAGAAGGTCGGCAAGAAGACACCCCGACGCGATCGTCCGCCCATCCAGCAGGCGCTCAAGCGAGGCCAGGAGATCACCGTTCAGGTCATCAAGGAGGGCATCGGCACGAAGGGCCCGACCCTCACGAGCTACCTCTCTATCCCCGGGCGATTCCTGGTCATGATGCCCGATATGGATCGCGTGGGCGTCTCGCGCAAGGTCGAGAGCGACGACCAGCGCAAGGAGGCCCGCCAGATCCTCGACACGCTCGAGCTGCCGGGCGGTTTCGGCTTCATCCTCCGCACCGCGGGCATCGGAAAGACAAAGACCGATCTGAAGCGCGACCTGGCCTACCTCCAGCGCCTCTGGAAGGACATGGAGCGCCGACGCAAGTCAGGCACCAAGCCACGCCTGCTCTACACCGAGAGCGATCTCGTGATCCGATGCCTGCGCGACGTACTGACCAGCGACATCAGCGAGATCGTAATCGACCACCCATTCGCACTCAATCGCGCCTCGCAGTTCCTCAAGATCGTCGCGCCCCGCTCGAGCACGAACCTCCTTCACTACGACCGGATGGATCCGATCTTCCACGCCTACGGGCTCGAGAAGCAGATCCAGGCGATTCACCATCGAGAGGTGCCGCTCCCCTCGGGCGGCAGGCTCGTCATCGACGAGACAGAAGCGCTCGTCGCCATCGACGTCAACTCCGGCAAGAGCCGCGCGTCCTCCGACGCCGAGACGACCTCATTCAAGACCAACATGGAGGCCGCCGACGAGATCTGCCGCCAGCTGCGTCTGCGCGATCTCGGGGGTCTCGTCGTGCTCGACCTGATCGACATGCGATCCCGTTCGAACCGTCGAGACGTCGAGAACAAGTTCAAGCGGCTGTTCAAGAACGATCGCGCACGTACCAAGCTGCTGCCCATATCCCAGCTCGGACTCATGGAGCTCACCCGCCAGCGCATGCGGGGCTCGGTGCGCTCGGTCAACTACACCGAGTGCCGGCTCTGCCACGGCGTCGGAACCATCCAGCGCCCCGAGTCGCTCGCGTCCGACGCGGCGCGAGAGCTGACACGGATCATCCACCACGAGCCCGTTCGTCGTGTCGAACTCGTCGTCCCGCCGAAGGTCGCCGGCGACCTCCTCTCGCGCAAACGCATGTTCCTGACACGTCTGGAGAGATCAACCGGCAAGCAGATCGACGTGCGCGTCTCGGAGACCATGGCCTCCGACCACGTCTCCTACTACGCCTATGACGAGCGCGGCGCGGACATCGACATCGAGCGCATCCCGACACTCAAGGCGCCGACCAACCTGGCGGCGTGGCACCAGGACACGTCGATCGATGACTGGGGCACCGATCCCAACGATCCCGCCCTCGACGAGGAGCTTCTGCGCGAGCACGACGACTTCGACCCCCTCTTCGAAGAAGAGTCCGATCAGCCGAGGAAGCGCAAGCGCCGACGACGACGCAGACGACGCGCCGATCCGTCGCCAGAGGACACGTCCGAGCAGCCCTCGCAGGGCGAGTCCGAGGATGGCGACGAGCAATCGGAGGAGGAGAAGCCCGCGAAGAAGCGGCGCAGGAAGCGCCGTCGCAATGGCAAGAAGGACTCTCAGGAGCAGACGAAAGAGACGACTGAATCGGCTGGGTCGCCCGACGACGACGCCTCCGAAACGCATGCTCCCAAACGCAGAAGGCGCCGATCCAGATCGTCTACAGCAAAGACAGCTAACTCCGATAGCACTCCGGCAGTCGATAGAAGTTCTTCGTCATCAGAACCGACGCAGAGCGACGACGCCCCGAAGAAGAAGACGCGCCGACGACGCTCGAAGTCCTCCTCGAAGAAGAGCTCCACCTCGAAGGCCGACTCAGCAGCGGACGACTCAGGGTCGAGCGCGACCAAGAAGAAGACCACCCGGCGCAGACGCCCGACCAAGAAAAAGCCCGCGGCGAGCACACCCGAGTCCTGACCTCTGACGCTTATGCATCGCATCGACGACACGCCCGCACGACGACTCGTCATCCTCGGCGCCACAGGCTCCATAGGACGTCAGGCGCTCCGTGTTGTCGAGCACCTCAACGAGCGTGCACGCTCGATCGAGAACGCTCCGCGCATCGAGATCGTCGGCATGTCCGCTGGATCGAGCGCGAGCGACCTGCTCGAGCTCTCATCGCACCATGGCGTCGAGGATCTGGCCCTCCACACGCACGACACCAAGGCACCCGATGGCGTCCGCCTGCGCGTCGGGGAGGACGCGTCGACGCAGCTCGTCCGCGACACCCACCCTGACCTCGTGCTCGGCGCGATCGTCGGCATGGCGGGGCTGCCCTCGGTCGTCGGCGCGCTGCAGCTGGGCATCGACGTCGCGCTGGCCAATAAGGAATCGCTCGTCGCCGGCGGGGCGCTTGTCACACGCACCGCCAACGAGCACAACGCCCGCTTGATTCCCATCGACTCGGAGCACGCGGCGCTCTGGCAGTGTCTCGGTCGCTACTCGCTCCCTGGCACCGCGCTCCCCGAGAACGTGCGACGGCTGATCATCACCGCCTCTGGTGGCCCGTTCCGAACGTGGGACGCGCAACGCATCCACGACGCGACGCCCGAGGACGCGCTCAACCATCCGACGTGGTCGATGGGGCCGAAGAACACCATCGACTCCGCGTCGCTCATGAACAAGGCGCTCGAACTCATCGAGGCGCACTGGCTCTTCGGCGCCCCGTCCGAGATGCTCGATGTCTACGTGCAGCCGGACTCCATCGCGCACGCCATCGTGCAGCACCGCGACGCCTCGTCGATCATGCAGTACGCCTCGCCCACCATGCTCGTGCCGATACAGCAGGCCATCGCGTTCCCGCATGTCGTGGACTCGCCGGTCGAGTCGCCCGACCTGTCAGATCTTGGGTCACTCCGATTCGAGCGTGTCGATGACGCGCGCTTCCCGGCCATAGCGCTGGCGCACGAGGTGATCCGAACAGGCGGTCTCTCGGGCGCCATCTTCAACGCGTCCAACGAGGCGGCGGTCGACGCGTTCAGGCGCCGATCCATCCCCTTCGGTCGCATCTCACGCGTCGTGGGCGATACCCTCGAGGAGCTGGCGCCACGATACCAGTCCGCCGATAGATACGATCTGTGCGCGATTCTCGAGGCCAGTGACCACGCCCGTGCGCGCGCCTGGGAACGCTGCGCCTCTCCCGACAAGACGCCGACCACGGTTCGCCCCTAGGATTCACCATGCCCGACATCTCCTCCGCAGCCAACCTGTTCCTGGTCATCATCGGCTTCGGCGCGCTCATCCTCGTGCACGAGCTGGGCCACTTCCTGGCCGCCCGATGGGCGGGCGTGCGCGTCCACGAGTTCGCTATCGGCTTCGGGCAGGCGATCTGCTCGTGGCGCAAGGGCTATGGCTTCACGATGGGGTCGTCCGAGACGAGGTACGTCGAGCAACTCAAGGCCATCGGGCACACGTTCCCCAACGGCGATCTGCCCGGCGTCAGCCCGACCGAATACCGGCTCAACTGGATTCCGTTCGGCGGATACGTGCGCATGCTCGGGCAGGACGACGCGAACCCGACACACACGTCGGCGGCTCCCGACTCCTACGCGACCAAGCCGGTTGTGAAGAGGATGATCATCATCTCCGCGGGCGTTGTGATGAACATCATCACCGCCGCGCTGCTCTTCATCGTTGTCTTCATGAGCGGGCTCAAGCAGCCCGCGTCGGTCGTGGGCAACGTGGTCGATGGCATGCCCGCCTCGCAAGCGACGCCGGTCGTCGATGACGGGATCGATCCAGGCATCGGGCTGCGCACCGGCGATCGCGTCGTGTCCATTAACGGAAAGCCAACCCCAACGTTTGGCTACGTGCAGGTGGCCACGGCCATGGCGCGCGCGGGCTCGTCGCTCCGCTTCGAGATAGAGCGGCCGGGGCACGATACGACCATCTTCTACGACATTGCCCCCGAGAAATCGGACGACGCCCAACGCGGCATGCAGATCGGTGTCGGCATGGGCGTATCGAACATCATTGGCCAGCCTCTCAAGGGCCAGCAGGCGCAACTCCTTCACGAGCTGTCAAGGATGGGCCTCGAAGGCGTCCTCCCTGGCGACTCGCTCGTCCGCGCTGGCGAGGTCGAGATCACATCCTTCTACGACGTTGAACGCGTCTACCAGGAGTCTGGTGGCGAGCCGATCGCCCTCGGGTTCGCACGCGGACCGGGCTCGGAACGACTCGTGTTCGAGACCGTGCCGCTCGCCTCCGGCATGCTCGAGGTCGTCAACGACTCAAGAATCGTGAGCCACCTGCTGGGCCTCGTGATCCCGGCACAGGTCTCATCGCTCCCGCTCGAGAGCCACAACAGCGATGTGCTCCTTCCCGGTGATGTCATCGCGCGAGCGGGCGGCGTCGAGTGGCCCTCGTTCACCCAGCTCCGCGAGGAGCTGACGCGTCACAAGGGCAACGAGATCTCGCTGCGTGTGCTGCGCGATGGAGCGTACGAGACACTCGACGCGAGAGTCTCCGCCAGCGCGACCGTCGGCATCACGCTCGCGCGCGTGGGCGACGCTCTCCCGATCATCGCGTCGACGCTCCAGATCGACGCCTCGATCGACTCGCCCGCCGACACGCTCTCGATACTCCCGGGCACACGCATCGTGTCGGTCAACGGAACACCCACCGAGAGCTACACACAGGTGCGCGAGACGCTCCGAGCGGGGTCTACTCCCGGCTCGGACGCGAGCTTCACGCTCGAGCTGCGCCTGCCCATCGGCGACATCCCCAACGGCGGCCCGCTCGAGACCATCACATGGGATGTCCCAAGCGACGACATCGACGCGCTCCACTCGCTCGGGTGGGACCTGCCCTTCTCGCCGGTCCTGTTCGAGCCCGAGACGATCGTGCTCCAGGCGTCCAACCCCATCGAGTCGCTCTCCATGGGTCTGTCTGAGACGAAGCGGATCATCACCCTCAGTTATCTGACACTGCTACGTTTCGTGCAGGGCTCCGTGCATATCGAGCAGTTCAAGGGGCCCGTCGGCATCGCGCACATCGGCACGCAGATCGCGCGAGACGGCTTCATCTCGCTGCTCTTCTTCCTGGCGGTCATCTCGACGAATCTGGCGGTGCTCAATTTCCTGCCGCTGCCGATCGTCGACGGCGGGCATATGGTCTACCTGCTCATCGAGGGTGTCACGGGCAAGCCCGTCTCGATCCTCGTGCAGAATCTCGCGGCCATGGCCGGCATCCTGGTGCTGGCGAGTTTTTTCTTGCTCGTGACGTTCAATGACATCAAGGCGCTGCTGGGGGCGTAGATGGACCGCCTGCTCGATGCGCTCCCTGGCCTGTTCCTGCTCCTTGGCACTGGGTTCGTTCTCTCGATCATCGCGCTGACCTGGTACACCTACCACCGCCTGCGCACTCCGCCGCGACGCACCGCGGCGTGGGCCGTGTCGCGCGGTATCGCCTCGACACCCGACGAACTCGACACGACGCTCTCATTCACGGATGAGTCGCTCACGCCAACATCGGGCTGGTGGAGAGGTGCCCGCATCCCGTATTGGGATATCGAGGGCCTCGATCGGGACGCCCCAGTGCTCGTGATCACGCCCGGCTGGGGCGACTCTCGTGTCGGCTCGCTCCGTCGCGTCGAGCGTCTCGCGTCGTCGTGCTCACGGATCATCGCGTGGGATCCACCGGGGCTGGGAGAGGCCGGCGGACGCACGACACTGGGTGTCCACGAGCCGGCCCTGCTCCTCGAACTGTGCGGACAACTGGGCACACCGCTTGAACAGATCGTGCTCTACGGTTCCTCGATGGGCGCCGGCATCTCAATCGCGGCGAGTGCGCACGACGACACACCACTGCGAGGCGTGATCGCCGAGGCCCCCTACATCGCGGCGCGCACGCCCGCGTACAACGTGCTGCGCGAGTCGGGCATCCCCTGGCGCATCAACGGGTCGCTGGCATTCGCGCTGCTCGGTCTTCGGCTCGGCGTCGGCGCGCACTGGAACTCGTTCTCCAGACTCGCGCTCGCTCGCGCGCTCCGCTGTCCGCTGCTGGTGATCCACGGCACGGTGGACACCACCTGCCCCCTCGACGACGCCAGACAGATCGTCGATCATGCGTCGCACGCCTCGCTCATCGAGATCGATGGTGCAGGGCACAACAACATGTGGTCCGAGGAGCCCTACGCCAGCGCGTGCGCAGATGCCTGCGAGCGGTTCATCCGTGAACTCCCAGCCCTCACGGGTATTCCTGTCTCGTCGAGCGGATGACGACATCGTTCACGTGCACGTGCGCCGGCTGCGAGACGATGAAGCCGATCGTTCTTGCCACGTCCTCGGGCACGAGCAGCGGCCCGAATTGCTCGTGGAATCCCTCGACCAGCTCGTCCGTGTACCCCGCGACACGCTGGAACTCGCTGACAACCACACCGGGCTCCACGAGCGTCACCCTGATTCCCTCTGCGCACAGCTCACGGCGCGTCGCCTCGGCGAGCGAGTTAACCGCGAATTTCGTCGAGCCGTACATCGAGCTGAAGGGTGAGACGTGACGTCCCACGTTCGATCCGAGGACGACGATGTCACGCTGGCGGGCGCACGGATCGGCAGGATCCGACATCGCCTTGAGGTGCGCGCCCGCCCTGCGGATCAAGCGCGCGCACGCGATGAGATTCGTGCGGATCATCTCCTCCCACTGCGACTCGTCCGATGTCACCGCGCTCCCGCCCAGCCCACGTCCCGCGTTGACAACGACGAGATCAACCGGCATCCCGAACTCCGCTTGTGCGCGCTCGAACGTCGCGTCGATCACATCCTGCTCGGCGGCGTCGCCCGCGACCGATGTCGCTCTGGCTCCAGCGCCCTCGATCTCGCCCACGAGCTCGACGAGCGCGTGCTCTCGTCGCGCGTTCACAACCACCGACGCGCCGCGTGAGGCCAGGTCAACCGCGATCGCACGCCCGATGCCCGCGCTCGCGCCCGTCACGATCGCCACACGCCCGTCCAGCTCGCCCATCCCTAGTCCACTCCCTTCAGCACGAACGCCCGCTCGGTGTAGAGCTTGTCCAGTGTCTGGCGCACCGACGGCGCCTCGATCAGCCATCTCCCGCACCCGACGAGCAGCAGCACGAGATCCTCGAAATCCGAGAGTGCGATGCGCTCGGGCTCTATGCTCGCGGAGATGTCCCTCTCCCCTCGCTTCACCTCGTCCTGCACTCGGTCGATCTCGCCCATGTTGTGGTAGCTGCCCAGCGGGAGGCACACGCACGTCGCCTCGTACCCGAAAGAACAGAACGCCGTCGCCTCGCACGCTCCGCCCGCCATCAGCTTTCGCTGCCACTTGAATGGCGAGTCGGGCTCGGGATTCTTCGAGCCCACGGGCTGCTCCGGGATGTTCGTGAGCTTCTGGGCGACCTTCGCGATCGAGGACGTCAGCGAGGGCGAGAACGTACTCAGCCGATCACCCACACGAACGATCGGGCCATTTCCGATCGGCGCGTCGGGCATCGCGCGCGAGTTCTCCAGCGCGATCAGGCGCGAGCCCTCCGGCATGGTTCGCTCCCGGCACGCGGCTATCGCCCCGATGAAGCCCACCTCCTCCGCGAGTGTCATGAGCACGCGCACGTCCTGAGGCTGATCGTCCCGTGCCAGCTCGTCGAGTGCGCACAACGCCGCGGCGAGCGCGGCAAGATCGTCGCACACGCGCGCGTGCACGATGCCCTCGTCGTCGATGCTCGTCTCGGGCAGATCCCATGTGGCGAAATCACCGACTCGAACGCCGTCTCCTGCCTCGGCGTCCAGCTCGAGCACGCAGCGTACGAACACGCGTTCGGGCGGCGCTGCCCCCTCGTGCTCTACGACTCTCGCCCCGAGCACACCGCCTCCGGAAGTGTGCACACACACACGCGAGCCAACAAAGTACGGCTCCATCACGCCGCCCCGGAACTGCGCCCCGAGCGTGCCCGGCCCGATGATCGAGTCGATCACGAACGCCGGGTGATCCAGATGTGCGGTGAAATAGATCGGGCGCTCCGACGCCTCGGCATTCGCGATAGCGATTGTCATGTTGCCAATGGTGTCGCGAGTGAGCACCGCCCACGGGCGCTCCTGGCACCATCGCTCAACCCACTCGATCACGCGATGCTCGCAGCCCGCTGCCGTGTGAAGGCTCGTCAGCTCGCACAGCCAGCGGACGTGATCCCGCGTGCGGTCTTCCGGTATCTGGAGGATGTCGGAGGGCATGGCACGAGCGTAGCAGACACCCTCACCCCCTGCGGGTTTCGGATCGCAATCGACCAGATTAGTCTGTGCGTCCTGTGGGGTCGCACGCAACACCGAAGGAGACGAGATGCATTCAGCAGCGCCATTCGCTTCGAAACCCATGATGACACTCGTTGTTGCGGGCGCATGCCTTGGCGGTTGCGCGAGCGCCAGCGCACAGCCGCCGCTCACGTCGGTGAGTGCTGCTCTCGCCAGCGCCACCCTCGCGCAGCCCTCCGATTCCCCCAACCGCTTCGACTACTTCGATGGTTTGCGATACTCAGACGCGATCCCCTCCCCGGAGGACGTCCTGGGTTACCCCATCGGCGGGCGGTTCACGTTCCATCACGACGTGATCAGGTACTGCCGCGCCGTTGCTGAGGCGTCGGACCGCGTGACCATGTCGCACTACGGCACCTCCCACGCGGGGCGCTCGCTCCACACGATCTTCGTGACCTCGCCCGCGAACCATGCGCGCCTCGACGAGATCCTGGCGAACAACCTCATGCTCTCGGATCCATCGACGAGCGATGGCGATGCGCGGCGCATCATCGCCAGCAACCCCGCGATCGTGTGGCACTCCTACAACGTGCACGGCAACGAGGCGTCGGGATCCGAGGCGGCGATGCAAGTCCTGTACACCATGGCAGCGTGCCAGAACCAGGAGATCCTCGACGTCCTCGAGAATGTGGTCTTCGTGATCGATCCGATGGTGAACCCCGACGGTCGCGATAGGTACGTCGGCTGGTATAACGGCGTGGTCGGCACGAGCCAGAACTCGCACCCCGACGCCGCCGAGCACCACGAGCCCTGGCCGGGCGGGCGCACGAACCATTACTACTTCGATCTTAATCGCGACTGGCTGTGGCTCGTGCATCCGGAGTCGCGCAGCCGCATCGAGGCGTACACACGGGTGCTCCCCCAGCTGCACATCGACTATCACGAGCAGGGATACCGCTCGCCGTACTTCTTCGGCGCGGGCGATGATCCATACAACACCAACATCCCCGATGAGACGCGCGAGTGGGTCGAAAGATACGGCAGCGCCAATGCCGAGGTCTTCGATCGAAACGGGCTCGTGTACTCCACGAGGGAGCGCTTCGACTATCTCTACCCGGGCTACGGCAAGGTGATGCCCGTATACCACGGTGCCGTCGGCATGCTGTGTGAGCAGGCTGGGCATGGCTTCGCGGGCCTGGCGATCGACATCGACGACGACAACACGCTCACTCTCCAGGATCGCGCGCGACACCATTTCCTGACGTCGATGAGCTACCTCGAGACGACCGCCGCGAATCGGGAAGGGCAGCTCGATCGGTTCCGACGATTCTTCGTTGATTCCATGTCGTGGGACGACGAGGGGCCCAAGGCGTTCTTCCTCGATGACAGCAACGATCCCGCGAAGCTCGAGCTTGTATGGGAGCTCTGCCGCACGCATGGCATCGAGATCCACACCCTCACCCAGGACACGCGTGTCGAAGGGCTCTTGTCGTACAGAACCGGGGAGGCGAGCGAGAACAACGTCCTGGCGTCCGGCACGTGGGTGATCCCCGCCGGCCAGCGTATGGGGCGCCTGGCGCGTGCGATCTTCGAGCGATCGACCACCGTCACGCACATCGAGACCTACGACATCACGGGGTGGTCGGTCCCGATCAGCTTCGGGCTCGACGCGTCGTACACAAACACGAACATTGATCTGCCGACCCGTCCCATCGAGACATGGTCACGCGATCGTGGGCAACTCACGGGCTCTGGCGAGGTTGCGATCGTGATCGATTCGAGCCAGCACGACTTCCCCAAGGCGATCGGCCTTGCGATGGAGCACAAGCTGATCTGCCGCACGACAGGCGACGCGATCGCATTCGGAGAGCACTCGTTCGCCATGGGCTCGCTCATCGCGTATCGCGTGCGCAACACGGAGAACGATCTCGACGGTTTCGTCGAGAGGTGTCTCGACGAGGGTATCGACGTGCACCTGACGGATACGGGCATGACGACGGATGGTCATGTGCTCGGCGCCAACGACAACGGGCACTTCACTCTGCCCTCGATCGCGCTGATACGCGACGAGCCGACGAGCCCGTATAGCTTCGGGCAGCTCTGGCACTATCTGGACATCCAGTACCCGATGCCGCACACGCCGGTCAACTCCTTCGATCTCGGCGGCGCCGATCTGGATCGCTACAACGTGATCGTGCTGCCCAGCGCGTTTGGCGGGTGGGAGCGCTGGATGGGGAAGCGAACTGTCGAGCGCCTCGGCGAGTGGGTGCGTGGCGGAGGGACGATCGTCGCGATCGGCGGCTCCGCTGAGTGGTCGTACCGGGAGTTCGTCGCTGGTGACGAGGACGAAGACGAGAGCGAGGAGGAGGACGAGCGCCCCGATCTCAACACGCTCTCGTGGCAGGAGCGCGAGGATAGGCGCATCGAGGACAACATCCCCGGTGCTATGTTCAGCGCGAGCGTCGACACCACGCACCCGATGTCGGCGGGGGTCGGCGAGTGGGTTGGCGCGCTCAAGCGTGGCGATCGCACGATCGAACTCGAGGACGCCAGCGCTGTCGTGGCACGATTCGACGACGAGCCCTTCGTCGGAGGCTACGCGTCCGAGCGAAGCCTGGAGAACATCAGCGAGACCGCGTTCATGGCGCACCATCGCGTCGGGCGCGGCAACGTGGTCTGCTTCTCCGACGACGTGACCATTCGAGGCTTCATGCACGCGCCCGTGCGCCTGATCCTCAACGCCATCATCTACGGCCCAAGCATGTGAGCGGCTACTCTGGCAGCTGCTCCTCGATCCATGCCTGCGCACGGCGCTCGAGCACGTTCAGTGGCAGCGAGCCCTCGACGAGCAGCATGTCGTGGAACGCGCGGATGTCGAAGTCGTTCCCGAGCGACTCCTCCGCTCGTGCGCGCAGCTCGGAGATCTTGAGCTCGCCCAGCTTGTACCCGCACGCCTGCCCGGGCCAGGCGATGTATCGATCGACCTCCATCTCGATGTTCGCCTCCGACAGGGCCGAATTGGCGAGCATGTAGTCGATCGCCCGCTGGCGAGTCCATCCGAAGGAGTGGATGCCCGTGTCAACAACCAGGCGCAGGGCCCGCCACATCTCGTAGCTCAGACGACCGAAGTCATCGTAAGGGTCTTCGTAGAGCCCGAACTCAGTGTCTGATCCAACCTCGAGCCCGAGCTTCTCCGCGTAGAGCGCCCATCCCTCGCCGAAAGCGTTGTAGCTCAGCGTCGTGCGCCACTCGTGGACGCCCTGCTCCTCGCCCTCACGCGCCAGCGCGTGCTGATGATGGTGACCCGGCACCGCCTCGTGCAGGCACAACGCTACCTTCTCGTACGTCGGTCTCTGGTCGAGCTTCGACGTGTTCACGACGAACGTGCCCGCGGTGCCGTTGTCGAGCGACCCGTACATGTAGTACGCGTTGGGGCCCGCCGACTGCATGTACTCGGGCATCTCCTCGACGCCGTAGGACAGGCGCGGCAGTGTGCCAAAGAGGGCGGGCATGTGCTGATCCATCCGCTTGGCGACGACGCGGTACATGTCGATCAGCTCCTGCTCGCTGGTGGCGTAAAAGCGCGGATCGGTGCGCAGGTACGTCGTGAACGCCTCGAACAGCGCGTCGCCCTCGAGCGTGCCCTTCTGTGCGAAATCCGATCGTGCGATCACGCCGAACATCTCGGCGCGGATACGCGCCACCTCCCGCAGGCCGACCTCGTGGACTTCCTCTGGGCTCATGATCAGTGACGTGTAGTGCCCGAGCTGGACCGAGTAGTACGTGTCGCCCTGCGGCAGCTCCGAGGCACCGATCGACTCACGGCAGCCGGGCACGTATTCGTCACGCAGGAACGTGGCGAGGCGCTCGAACGCGGGCACGACCCGCTCGGCGATGACCGCTGCGCCCCTGGTCGCGATCGGGTGATCCTCGGAGAGATCGCGGAGCGGGTGGAACATGGCGTGCTCACGCGGAGTGTCGACATAGGTCGGATCGGCGTGTCGCGCGGCCTGCTGGGGCACGTCGCGCATGGTGACGCGCGGTGGCGTGAAGCCCTCGCGCAGTCCCATGCGCATGTTCTCGATTGTCTGGTCGAGATACTCGGGCACACGCTCGAGGCGGTCGACGTACATCTCACGATGCTCATCGGTGTGGAGCGACAGTCGCTGCGCGAACGATGGAAGTCCGATGTGCGGGCCGTTGAGCTGGTTGATGGGCATGCGATACCCTCGATAGCGCATCCTGCGCAGCGCGTCGGTCAGCTCGTATTGGAGCAGCTCCATGTTGAGCCGGCGCGTCTCGTCGAGACCCTCAGGGCCCAGCTCGCGCAGGCGTCGGAGCCGATCGCGCACGTCCTCGAATCGCTCCTGGTAACCCTCCGGCGAGACGTCCGGAAGACGATCGTCGAAGCGGTGGTCTCCACGTCCCGTGGCGCCCAACGGATTGAACCACGCGCTGGCGTCCAGGTCCTCGTTTAGCAGCGTGTCGAGCGCCTCGTTGGGGTCGCTTGGGAGCGGGCGGCGAAGATCGGGTTTCTCCGATGCCCATGCGTTGAGTGAGGCGCCGATCAGCAGGGCGCACGACGTCGTGAGGATGAGATTTCGCATGTCTACAGACTACCCCGACGGAGGGCCTCGACGTAGTATGCCAGACCATGTTCTCGCCCATCCCAGAGATACTCGATGAGCTCCGCGAGGGTCGTCTGGTCATCCTGACCGACGATGAGAATCGCGAGAACGAGGGCGACCTCGTGCTCGCTGCCGAGAAGGTCACGCCCGAGCTGATCAACTTCATGCTGACGCTGGCCCGCGGATACATGTGCCTCTCGCTGACGGGCGAGGACTGCGATCGCCTGGCGCTGGGTCCCCAGGGGACGGAGAACACGAGCGTCAGGGGCACGCCCTACACCATCTCCATCGACGGGCACCCTCGCCACGGCTTCACCACGGGCGTCTCCGCACGGGAGCGTGCCGAGACCATACAGCTCGCTATCAAACCCGACTCGACCCCAGCAGACTTCGTGCGACCCGGACACATCAACCCGTTACGTGCGCGTGACGGAGGGGTGCTCGTGCGCACGGGACAGACCGAGGGTTCTGTCGACCTGTGCCGCCTCGCTGGCCTTCGCCCCGCGGCGGTGATCATCGAGGTGATGCGTGAGGACGGGCAGATGGCACGCGTGCCGGACCTCATCGAGGTGTGCAAGCTGCACAACCTCAAGATGTGCTCTGTAGCACAGATCATCGAGCACCGTCTCAAGCAGGAGTCGCTCATCTCGCGGCGCACGCCGCCACGGGGTGTGTCTCTTGAAACCCCCTACGGCATCTTCGACGTGCATGTGTTCGAGAGCCGCGTCGACGCGCTCCCGCACCTGGTGCTGAGCGTCGGAGGGGTCGGGGCCTGCGACGACGAGGGAACGTCGATCGAGGACGACACGCCGACGCTCGTGAGGATGCATCGTCGGCGCCTGCTCGGAGACGTGTTCTGCGACCTGTCGTCCTCACCAGAGGGACCGACGCGCGACTCCCTCGTCGCGTCGATGCGCGCCATCCAGGAGGCGGGGCGCGGCGCGATCGTGTACCTGCGCCAGGAGGGAGTCGGCGACGGCGACCTCGAGGACCAGGTGCTCGCGATCCAACGCCCCCACTCGGACGTGGACGTCGCCGATCTGACCCGTCCCTCGGCGCTGGGTGGCGCCGTGCCGATGGACCTGCGCCAGTTCGGAGTTGGCGGGCAGATCCTGCGTGAGCTTGGGCTGCGCCGGCTGCGTCTGCTGACGAACCACCCCCGCTCGCTCCCCGGGTTGGAGGGATTCGGGCTGGAGATCATCGAGCACGTCCCGCTCCCCGCCGGGGAGATGGCGCGTGGCTGAGCGTTCGAGCACACCCGAGTATCTCCAGCACTATCGATCCATCGTAGACGAGAAGGGACCCGGCTTCGACGCGACCGGATGGCGCAACCAGAGCTTCCAGATCGAGCGCTTCCGCGTGTTCACGGAGATGGTCGATTTCCAGAGCAAGGTCGTGCTCGACGCGGGCGCGGGCCAGGGGGACTTTGCGTCCTACCTGCTCGAGAACGCCATCGAGTACTCGTCATTCCACGCCTTCGAGGCGATCCCTGAGATGGCGCAGCTCATCGGGGATCGGAGCCTGCGAGACGTCAGCGTGCACACGTGCGACTTCGCCCAGGACCAATCGGCGTTCGAGCGCGTGCCCGATGCACAGGTCATCGTGTTCTCCGGCTCGCTCAACACGCTCACGCAGTTGCATGCCGTGGAGGTGCTCGGGCGGGCGTGGCGGGCGTGCTCCGAGGCGCTCGTGTTCAACTTCCTGTCGGACAGCTGCGCCCCAGAGCTCCGTGACACGGAGACGGGTCCCGCAAACCGCTTCGACACCGTGGGGCTCGTCGAATGGGCGCTCCAGAGAACGCACCTTGTCCGATTCCGACAGGAGTACCTCGACGGGCACGATGCGACGATCGGGATGCTCAAGCCCTGACACACCGCTGCCGCGGGCGGAGCGCGCGTGTATCCTGTGGGCATGTCGATACTCATCCTGCAGCACGACGCAATCGGGATTCCCTGCCGGCTCGGACAGACCCTGCGAGATCACGCCCACAGACTCGACATCCGTCGCCTCGACAAGGGGGATCCGTTCCCCGCGGATCTCGATGGCTACGAGGGAGTCGTCTCCATGGGAGGCCATCAGGACGTGGGCGACGGCTCGGAGTGGATGGCAGACGAGGCCGAGCTGATCCGGTCGGCACACGAGCAGAATCTCCCGACGGTGGGCATCTGCCTCGGCGCCCAGCTCATCGCCGATGCTCTCGGTGGAGCCGTCGAAGCGATGGAAACACCCGAGGTTGGCTTCCACCCAGTGCGCCTGCATCCTGGCGCGCAGATCGACTGCCTCTTCGCGGGCATCGGATGGGAGTCGCACCAGTTCCAGTTCCACGCGTGCGAGATCACGACGCTGCCCGAGGGCGCGCAGTGTCTCGCCTCGAGCGACAACTGTGCCAACCAAGTATTCCGTGTTGGCATGCGCACCTTAGGGTTCCAGTACCACTTCGAGGCCGACCGCATCCTCATCGCCGACCTGTGCGAGCATGCCGAGGGGATGCTCGAGAGGGCAGGCGTCACCTCGGAAGACATCGAGCAGCAGGCCGAGGAGCACTACCCACGATTCGCGCGCTGGGCGGATCGCCTGTGCCTCAACATTGCCCACTACCTGATGCCCTCGTCGACCACGATCGCGGTCTGAGCCACGATGGGCTCGACGCTGACGATCACGACACCGAGGGACTACCTCTTCACGCGCGATTTGTGCTCGTACGGCTATTTTCTGCTCGCGCCGAACGTCTGGAATCCGACGAAGCGGACCTTCACGCGTCCGTACCAGCTCGACGATGGCGTCGCCACGGTCGTGCTCACTCAGCCGGATGACAAGAAGGGGGGCGCACTGCGGGCACGTGCCGATCGCGCCCTCTCGCGCCCCGAGCAGCTCGCGCTGCGGGCGCAGATCACACGCATGCTCCGTCTGGACGACGATGGCGTGCGCTCATTCCACAAGGCGGACCCGCGCTGGAAGAGATCTGGGCGTGGGCGTCTGTTCCGATCGCCGACGTTCTTCGAGGATCTGATCAAGACCGTCACCAGCTGCAACGTGCAGTGGCCGTCGACCGTCACCATGAACCAGCGCTTGTGCGAGGTGATCAACCCCGCGTTCCCGACACCCGCCCAGCTGCGCCGTCGACGCCCGCAGACATTGCGCGCGCGCTGCCGGGTGGGGTATCGCGACCAGCGCATGGTGGATCTGGCGCGGATCGTCGACTCGGGCGAGATCGACGTCGAGTGGCTCGAAGACCCATCCTCTCCCGACGAGGACGTTCGTCAGGTGCTGCTGTCGCTACCGGGCATCGGCCCCTACGCCGCAAACAACGTCATGCAACTGCTCGGGCGCTACGGGCACGTGCCCTACGACACCGAGACCATTCGGCACGCCAAGACCGTGCTGGGATACCAGGGCAGCGACAAGGCCATCGAGAAGAAGGTGCGTGCGCACTACGCGCCCTTCGGCGATCACGTCTTCCGCAGCTACTGGTTCGAGCTCTGGGATTACTACGAGAATAAACAGGGCCCGTCGCATCTCTGGGAGCCGCGCGTCGTTGGCAAGGCGTTCACGGCCTCGAAGCTCTGAGCACGCGAACCCCGCTGGACAGCGCGGTACACTGCGCCCATGCCCATCGAAGAGGTCATGACACCCATCCAGTCGCTGATGTCGGGGCTCATCGACTACGCGGGCCTGTTCCCGCCGGCGAAGCTCGACATGGGCCCGGTCGTTCAGAATTACGCGAGCTACCTGGAGAGCGACCACGAGTGGATGCTCGGAAGGCTGATCGTTCCGCTGAGCCGTCTCGAGGAGTTCGAGAGCGCCGCGAACGAGCTGCTGCCTAGAGACGGCGAGGCGATGGCATGGCGGATCAGCGCGCTGCTGCCGCCGATCGCGGGCGCCGACCTCGATTCGCTCTTCGGGCAGATCGACGCGTTCAACGCGAAGCATCTCGACTCGGATAACGGGCTCGCGCTGATCGACACCATCGAGATCAGGGCTGACGACACGCGCGAGATCGATTCCCTGCTGCGCATGCTGCCGGACCAAGCTCGCGCGTTCGTGGAGATACCCGTTGGCGATGATCCTCGTGGGCTCGTGGCCGCGCTCGCTGGCACGGGATGCGCCGCCAAGATCCGCACGGGTAGCGTCAACGCCGACGAGATCCCACGTGTGGGCGAGGTGGCGCGCTTCATCTGCGCCTGCGCTCGCGCGGACGTGCCCTTCAAGGCGACCGCTGGGCTCCACCACCCGATCCGTGCCGAGCACAATCTGACGTATGAGGATGATTCCCCACGCGGCACGATGCACGGCTTCGTGAACGTGTTCCTGGCCGCCTGCTGGGCGTTCACCGAGGGCTGCACCGCCAGCGCGATGGAGAGCGTGCTCGACGAGCGCAGCGCAGGGTGCTTCGTGTTCGACGAGACGGGCGTGAAGTGGAAGCAGAACCACATCGCCAACGCACAGATCGCGGCGTCACGCGAGCACTTCGCCCTCTCGTTCGGCTCGTGCAGCTTCACGGAGCCCCTCGAGGACCTGCGAGAGCTGCGTCTCCTGTAGAATCATCGACCTTCTATCAAACAACACACGTCCCACGGAGCGAGCATGACAGCCCCGATCATCGATGCGACCCACAACCCCGATCTGGAATCGTGGGTGGAGAGCGCCAACGACCCAAACACGGACTTTCCGATTCAGAATCTGCCTCTTGTCGAATTTCGTTCGCCTGTTGAGCAAGAACAATCGAAGCGAGTTGGACAACCGTGGCCCCCATCACCTGGCGTGCGTATCGGTGATTTTGTGTTGGATCTGGATGTATGCATGGGTGCGTTTCTTTTTGAGCCAGACACTAATAATGACGAGGGAGAGCCACCTTATGCCATGAATCTGTTTGCGCCGCTATCTGTGCAACAACGAACTAATACACGTAATCGTATAAGCGAACTGCTGTCTAAAGACAATCAAGAACTGCAAGGTAATAAACCACTCATAGAACACGCGCTTTTTCCTGCAGACGAGGTGGAATTCTGTCTACCGGGCTCACCAGACGACTACACCGACTTCTACGCCTCACTCCATCACGCGACGAATGTCGGGTGCATGTTCAGGCCGAATAATCCGATTCTGCCGAACTACAAGCACATCCCTATCGGGTACCACGGGCGTGCCAGCTCGCTGGTCGTCTCGGGCACGGACGTGCGCCGCCCTGTCGGGCAGCAGGCGCCCGCTGAAGAGGGAGGCAGCCCCTCCTTCAGCCCATGCAAGCTGCTGGACTACGAGATGGAGGTGGGCTTCTATGTCGCCCAGGGCAACGAGCTGGGCCAGCCGATCCACATGGACCAGATCGAGGATCACCTCCTGGGCCTGTGCTTGGTGAACGACTGGTCTGCGCGCGACATGCAGAAGTGGGAGTACCAGCCGCTAGGGCCGTTCCTAGCCAAGAGTTTCGCGACGAGCGTCTCGCCCTGCGTGGTAACGATGGAGGCGCTGGCCCCGTTCCGTGTGCCCGTGTTCGAGCGCGACGCGAGCGATCCACAGCCGCTGCCCCACCTAATGAGCGACTTCAACACGCGATTCGGCGGCATCGATATGACCGTCGAGGTGTATCTGGCCACGAAGCAGATGCGGGACAAGGGCGTGGAGCCACACAAGCTCTCGAGCGGCAACCTGAAGGACATGTACTGGACAATCGGGCAGATGCTCGCGCACCACAGCTCGAACGGGTGCAACATGCGCCCTGGCGATCTGCTGGCCAGCGGCACGATCTCGGGTCCGGAGCGCCACAACCGCGGGTGCCTGCTCGAGCTCACGTGGGATGGAGACGCGCAGAACCCCGTGCCCGGCACACAGCGCACGCCCATCGAGTTGCCAACCGGCGAGACCCGCAAGTTCCTCGAGGACGGGGACGAGGTCGTCATGAGAGGTTTTTGTGAGCGCGATGGCTACAGGCGGATCGGCTTCGGCGAGTGCCGGGGCATCGTGACACCGGCGCTCGTCTGAGTCAGATCATCGTCTTGCGGTTGTAGACATACCACTCCAGCAGCACGAGCGCGATCGCGGCGAGCACGAACCACGGCCAGAGCTCACGCCTGTGTGTCAGTGCGCTGTCATCCTGCGCTTCGACGGTGCGTGATGCCAGCTCCAGTGTCTGGCGCGTCGCGACGCTTGACTCCTGTGCATCGAAGATGTTGACCGGGATCCGATGCTCACGCTGCTCGCCGGCGTCACGCCAGCGGAGGGTGTACACGCCTCGACGGCGCAGCGGCCCGAACGCGACCTCACCCCCCTCGCTGGCGACAAGATCGATGGTGCGCGCCTCGGGCGTGCGGAGCGTCACGCGCGTGGGGGCTCCCGAGGCGCGATAGGTGAGTGTCTGGCCAGGCGTGAGACGAGCGTCATCTCCGACACTCGCCCGTGCTCCCAGGTACTCGATCGCGGATGTCATGAAGAGCACGAAGCCCGGATCGAACGGCCAGGTGGTAGCTATCGGATCGAAACCCACGATCAGCATCTGGGCGGCGCCCTGGAACGACTCGGCGATGACAGGGCCAAACTCGGAGCGCGCCAGCTCGACAGAGGGGGCCTCGGCGTCGAACCCCAGGTGCGAGCCGATGACGAGCTGGTCAAGATTGGCTAGCTGCAGCGCCTCGTGGTCGCGATCCCATTCGAGCACGACGCTCGAGTCGCCTATGGGCTCGCGTGCGCGAAGCCCGTCGACATCCGCGAGCGCGTTGAAGACAAGGAATCGACCGGACACGACGCGCCCGTCGCGCACCGGCGGGCGCACGCCATCGAGCACGAGCACGTCGTGGCTTCCGAGCTCGTCGTCGTCAACGAGGCGGTCGAGCTGTGCGGGCGAGAGCACCGTGAGACGCTCGAGATTCATCCCCTCCATTGCGGTCTGGAGGAACAGGTTGCCACCCGTCACAAGAGCGACGCTGTTGCGGCGCATCGGGTCGATGCGGAGCAACGCCTCGTTGTCGGCCTCGAGCGCGTCGTCTGTGAGCAGGTTGATCCGTGCCAATCCTCCGGACGGATACCGGAGCGCGAACGACACCCCCCCGCTCCAAGGCTCATCAGGGGGGGCGCTCTGTGGGCGTGTGAGCGTCACCCTCCGTATGCCCACGACGGTGCCGTCGAGCCCGAGCTCGACATCGACCTGTCGCGGCGCGTCGCCGGTCGACTGCACGGACACGAAGACCTGGAGAAACTCGGGCTGGTCGTAGGCCCGCTCGACGCTTGCCGATGTGATCGCCAGGTTGCCGGTGTTGGCGTGCCCGATGTCGTGGTAGACGAACGTCGTGTTGGGAGGGACAGAGGCGTCCTCGATGTCACGCAGGTTGCCGTCGGACCACAGGTGCAGGTCCGCGCTGAGCGAGAGCTCAAGCCCCTGGTCCTCGATGAGTTCGGGGAGTGTGTACGCGCCGGCCAATCGGAGCGCCTCGTCGATGGACGATGGCGCGTCGGTCTGCTCGATCGACTCGATTGCGTCTCTGACAAGGTTCTTGTCGGTCGTGAACGATTGACGCACCTGCGCGCCGCCATCGAAGGCGATCACCATGATCTCGTGCGGCTGGCTGGTGCCAGTCAGCGTGCCGATGGTGCTGTCGAAGAGCCCGCCGAGACCCGATGATGGGTCTCGCAGGTTGTCGACAAACTGGATCGCCTCCTGCTTGGCCCGTTCCAGACGCGTCCCCTGCTCGTTCTGGTCGGTCGCGCGCATACTCGCGGAGCGATCGATCATGAGCACGTGCTGGTGCGAGGCGGGCTGGGAGGCATCGATCTCGGGCTGCGCCAGCGCGATGAGGATCATCGCGAGCACGAGCAGCTGCAGCAGGAGCAGGATGTTGCGCCGCAGACGCTGGAACGGCGCGTTGGCCTGGAAGTCCTCGATTGCCTTGCGCCACAGGAGGGTCGTCGAGATCTCACGCTCGATGCGCTTGAGCTTGAGGAAGTAGAGGATCAGCAGCAGCGGCACGACAACCGACGCTGTCCAGATTGCCAGCCAGGGGGTGACCCACGTCATCGCAGCACGCCCCTGGAACGCAGGTACTCGAGCATGATGGTGCTGGCGCTCGTGTCCGACGAGACAGACATCAGCGAGATGTCTCGTCGCGCGCAGAACGTCCGCAGCGCGTCGCAGTACGATGACAGGTTCGCCTTGTAGCGTCGCAGCAGCGGCGCAGAGATCGTGACCTCCGCCACGTCGCCATCCTCTATGTCACGCAGCCTCAGGTCGCCGCCGAGCGACGGGTCGATCTCCTGCGGCGAGAGGATCTGCACGCACATCAGGTCGTACCCACGCCCCACCAGCGTGCGCAGCCCCTGCTCGTAGCCCTCCTTCATGAAGAAATCAGAGAGCACGATCATCACGCCCTTGCCCGTGCGCGTCAGCGCGATCCTTCGAGCGCCATCGTCGAAACGAGACTCTCCCTCGGGCGTCAGCGACGCGATCCATCGCCCCATCTCGGAGGCGCGCCGACGCCCGCGCAGGTTGCGCAGCGTCTTGATACCGGTTGCGTCGGGATCATCGTCGTCCTCGCCACCGATCGCGTTGAGGGTGACCCGGTGCAGATTCAGCAGGCCCACAAAACCGATGGCGCCGGCCAGCTGTTGCGCCAGGAAGAACTTCTCCGGCTCGCCGCACCCCATCGACGCCGAGCGATCGAGCACGATGTGCACGGAGATGTCCTCCTCCTCCATGAAGAGCTTGAGGAAGAGGCGATCGAGGCGCCCGAAGATGTTCCAGTCGATGAATCGGGGGTCGTCGCCGCGCACGTACGGGCGATGGTCTGCGAACTCGACGCTCTCACCCTTCTTCTTCGAGCGGCGCTCGCCCTTGAGCTTGCCCGAGAGCACCTTCCTCGACGTGATATCAAGGCTCGACAGGCGTGCCACGAGTTCCGGCTCGAGCAGATCGTCGAGTGATTCGGGACGGGCTTGTGTCGTGTTGCGCTCCACCCGCGATTATCCGCCCACTCCGACAGGCACTCGCTCCGTCGACTCGACGACCTTGTCCACGATGTCGTCGGGATCCACCCTGTCGGCCTCGGCCTCGAAATTAAGCAGGACCCTGTGTCGAAGTGTCTGCCTTGCGAGTGCGTCGATGTCGTCGTGCGAGACGTGGTATCGACCCTCCGAGAGTGCGCGCACCTTCGAGCCGAGCACGAGGGCCTGCGCACCGCGCGGTGAGGCCCCGCAGCGCAGATAGCGGTTGACCATGTCGGGCGCGTACCGCCCATCGGGGTGTGTGGCGAGCACGATGCGTGCCGCGTACTTCTGCACATGCTCAGCGGCCACGACATTCCGCACGAGGTCCTGGGCCTCGAGGATCGCGGCGCCGTCAAGGACCCGGCTGACCTCGGAGGTGTGCCCCGTGGTGGTGCGATCAAGGATGGTCATCAGCTCGTCCAGCGAGGAGTATCCGACGTTGAGCTTGAAGAGGAAGCGGTCCATCTGCGCCTCGGGAAGCGGATAGGTGCCCTCCTGCTCGATCGGGTTCTGCGTGGCGAGCACGAAGAAGGGCTCGTCGAGCGTGTGCGTCGTGCCGGCGACGGTCACGGAGTGCTCCTGCATCGCCTCGAGCAGGGCGCTCTGTGTCTTGGGCGTGGCGCGATTGATCTCGTCAGCCAGGATGATCTGCGCGAAGATGGGCCCGCGCTCGAAGACGAACGTGCGCTGCCCCGTCGCGGGGTCTTCCGAGACGATGTTGGTGCCGATGATGTCGGCGGGCATGAGGTCGGGCGTGAACTGGATGCGCGCAAAGGGCAGGTGCAGCACCTGCGCGAGCGTGCGCACCAAGAGCGTCTTGCCCAGCCCCGGCACACCCTCGAGGAGCACGTTACCGCCGGCGAAGAGCGCGATGAGCACGCCCTCGATGATCTCGTCCTGGCCGACGACGACCTTGCCGATCTCGTTGCGCACGACCTCGAAGGTCTGGCGGAATTCCTGGCACGCCCGCTTGACGTGCTCGGGTGTCTGCTGATCGGTGGTGCCTGTCATCGCCCGCTCCTGTGTGTTGGCATGGCTGTGGTTCGGTTAGTCCTTGTCGTCGTCCATCGACTCGCGTGCGCGGCGCTTCGCCTCTCGCAGGCGCGAGAGACCACCGGGCTCCGACGACTCCTCCTGGTCGTTCACGCGACGCTCACTACCGACGTCCGAAGGCGGAGAGGAGGACTCCAGCTCGAGAGCCGATGTGGGCGACTCGCTCGACACGTCGGCCTCGAACTTCACACCGGACGTGTCTCGTCGCTCATCGAGCTCCTCTCGGGTCTGTCGCTTGATCTGCTGGAGTGTCGAGAGCTGCTGCTCGGTTGCGCCCTGACGCGAGCCGAAACGTGCCTGGAATCCGGACACGATCGCGCTCAGGTCGATGCGCACGCGCCTGACCGCGACATCCACGAGGAAGACCACGCAGCAGAGCGCCGCCGCCGCCAGCCATATCGCCTGCAGCGAGACGGGACGGGACAGGCCATCGCGCTCGAAGAGGCTCGCCTGGAGCGGGTCGGGCGGCAGCACGCGTCCGTTCGTGCGATCGGCGATCTGCTGGAGCAGCGCGCGATTATCCGTCAGCGCCCGACGCTCGTCGCCCGATGCGCGAACGACGGACGCCTGCACCGCGCCCCTGATAGGGCCGCTGTCCGACGGCGCGTCGTACTGGAAGCTCATTACGTACGCGCCGGGGGACGACGACTCGAACACGCCCTCGTAGCGACCGGGTCCAACCTGGTTGAGCGAGATCGGCTGGGCGCCCAACTCCGGTCCGACGATGCTCCCCATGAATCGCGCAAAGTTCAGTCGCTCGCCATCGGGGTCGAGCGCGTCGACCACAACCCTCGTCGAGGCGCCCTCGTTCTGCGTCGAGACCGAGACGAACTGCGATCCGCTCGGGCGCATGGCCCAGCGCAGGTGCGCCTCCCAGAATGGTACGAACCCTCCCCACGACACCCACGCGCTCGACCATTTCGTCGAGGCATCCGATGTGAAGGTGACCACGCGTCCGAGGCCGTGCTGCCACTGCGCCAGCACTGGATCACCCTCGTGCCCTCGGAGCGTGACCTGGGAGAGGCCCTCTCTGTCACCGGCGACGATGTAGCCGCTGATGGGCGGGATGTCCCCGATGGCGCGCATGGTCTCGGCACCGCTGAACTCGCGCTCGGGCACGAAGGGCTCGCCCTCCCAGATAAGCGATCGCTTGATGGTGCGCGCCTCGCGGATGAAGATCTGCGGCAGATCTGTCACGCGGAGTGCTGATCCCTGCCCAACGTAGTAGAACTGTCCACCGGTCGCCTGAGCGAGCGAGCGCATCTTGCGCACATCCGACGAGTTCTGCCCACCGCCATGGGGGAAGACAGCGACGGTGCTGACCGAGATAGCGGCGTCAACGAACTGCTGCGTGAGCGACGGACCGGGACCGGACGGATCGCCATCGGAGATGATGATGCAGTGCTTGGCCCCGGCGTCGACCTGCTTGAGTCCACTGAGCGCAAGCTGCATCGCCTGGTTGAAGTCGGGCATGTCCCCGAACGTCAGCGAGTTCATCGCCTGGAGCGCGGCGCGCTTGTCACCCAGCAGCGAGAGCTCGTGCACCCAGTCGGCTCCGCTCTGCCAGTTGTACTCGAGGATCCCGACGATATCGCGGCTCGTGAGCGCCTCGATCGCCGCCTCACCAGTCTTCTGTCCCCAATGGTTGCCCTGGGGCATCTCGCACGAGTGCATGATCAGCGCCAGCGCTCCGCGCGGGAGTTCACGTTTCTGTGGCGGATCGAGATCGATCGGGAGCGCGTCGGCAAGGGGGGAGCCGATCCACCCGCCCGCGCCGAATGAGTTCACACCACCGACCATGATCAGTCCGCCGCCAAGATCGTGCGCGTACGCGCGCAGCTCATCCTGCTGCTGATAGCTGAAGACATCCGATGGCGTGTCGACCAGCACGATCGCGTCGTAGCCCGCCAGCTCCTCGAGCGACCCGTGGCTCGATGCGGTCGAGCGCACCTCGACCTCTACAGACGTCGCATGTAGCGCGTTGAGCAGCGGACCCGAGGATGCAAGATCGTCTGCGTACACGAGCACGCGTCCATCCGAAGAGATGAACGTCACCCCTTGCGCGCTGTTGTTCTCGCCGATAGTGTCGTCTTCGACCGCCTGCGGCTCGAAGAAGGCCTCGAATCGGTGCGCCCCAACGCCGGGCAGCGTGACCGGCACGGACCGCACGTTCACGCCTGGCACCAGATCCACTCGTGACGACATAGCCTGGCTCTGCGTGTCCAGGTCGACGGGTTGTCCGTTGATGGTCAGCGTCAGGCGACCGCTTGTCTGATGCGTGCTCTCGAGCACGAAGCGCACGGGGATGGTCTCGCCCCGACGCGCCGTCGCTGGAACCACAACGCGCTCGAGCGACACCTCGATATCGTGGCTGTACCGCACCGGGAGGATGTCGATCGGTATCGAGGACGATCGCGCCAGCTCGGCGGCCTCGAGCAGGCTGCCGATGGTCTCGTTGCCATCGGTCACAAGAAGCAGACGTGCCGCCGCGTCCTCTGGAGTCACCGCCATCGCGAGCCGCACGCTCGAGGCCAGGTCCGTCGCGTCGTCACCACCCGTGTGGCCCAGCTCGACCGTGCGTACGCGCGAGCTCGGGAGCGCCTGCACGAAGGCCTCTTCAGCGGCGCTGACCACGCCAAGCCTGTCGCGGGCCGTCGCACGCTCGGCGGCACGCATGATGTACTGCCGAGCGCTCTGTGCCTCACGCACGGGAACGGATCGGCTGGTGTCAAATATCACCGTGACAGCGAGATCGTCGCTGAGACGACGCAGGCTGGGGCGAGCGAGCACGCCGACGAGGACAAGAAGCACGAAGACGCGCACCAGCACGGCGAGGAGCCTGGTCCGACGCCCAAGGCCACTCATGGACCGCCTCGACATCCACCAGACCAGGACGAGCGCCGGCGGAAGCAACACGAGCCACTGCGGGGATCCGAATTGCAAAGGTCCCAGGATCACCGTGCAGTGTCCTCCTGTCTGGGCGGCAGCTCGAACGACACGATCCGATGCTTCCCGGTGTCCAAAACATACACGAGCCCATCAAGAACAGCGCACGCCCACGGCTCGATCAGCCCCTGCTCGTCCCTTCCGGGTCGCCCGTAGATGTCGATTGTCCTCCCCGATTCCCAATCGATCCGTGTCACTCGGTTGTTGCCGAATTCCGTGACAAGCACGCTCGCGTCGGGCGCGATCGTCAGTCCATACGGATGGCGGAGTGGGGTGTCATGCCAGGCGAGCAGCTCGCCGTCCCGCGTGAACCGACCCAGGCGATGGTTGCACGCGTCGGCGACCAGCAGCTCTCTTCTGGCGTTGTCGTATGCCATGGACTGCGGACGACAGAAAACGACCTCATCGGGCAAGACAGCCAGGCCCTCGCGCCCGAAGCTGAACAGAAACTCCCAGTTGGCGTCGAACGCGCTGACACGATCGTTGCCGCCGTACTCGCTCACGAAATAACGAGACGGTGTCTTGGCATCGTTACGCGTTTCGATGGCGATGTCGGTTGGGTAGATGAACTCGCCATCTCCATGGCCATAACCACCGATACTCCGCTCGATCTCGAGCGACTCGCCATCAAGACGACAAACCAGCACACGATGCTCGTGCGTGTCGGCGATATAGATCCGTCCGTCGCCGCCGACCGTGATGCCAGTAGGAAAGCCCTTGTCGAATGAGGGGAGCATCCACTCGAGCAGCTGGTTCCCCTCTGAATCGAGGCGCTGCACGCGACCGCTCCTGTCGACCACCCACAGCGAGTCGTCGTCCGAGTCGATGGCGCGCGGCTTGATGAACTGCCCAGGCGATCGCCCGGGCTCGCCGATGGCAACAAGCGGCGGTGATGCAGACCGGAACGATGACCGATCGCCATCGCACGACGACACACAGCACAACGAGAGCAGAAGCAGGGTGAGTGCGCGTGCTCGCGCGCCCAACATCGCCCGTAGCCGAGCACCGACAAGCGTGGCGCACACGAGCACCACAATCCCACCAACCATCAGCATCAGCATGGACACGATCAGCTCCTGCACTCTGTTGTAGTGGAGCAGGTTCAGCAAGCGGCGTGGGAGGTTGTCGGACCCGGGCTGCACGAGCACCACCGACGACTCGATCTCGTGCAGCGAGAGTATCGAGACGACGAGCGACGCGCCCACAATGGCGAGCGCGTCGGGGCGAAGCGTGGTGGCGAGCCATGACCTGAACGAATCAGGCTCCGAGCGACGCATCAAGACAATCGTCCGAGGCTCCCACGCGCGGAGACAGACGACGATGCCCACGGAGAGAAAACCGAATCGCGCGACGTGGGCGACCACGCTCCCCCAGCGGGTGGTGCCGATCCAGCCGAACAGATCGACTGCGATCGACAACTCCAGGAGTGAGGAGCCGATCAGCACGCCGGGCACGAACGCCATCGCGACAAGAAGGGCGAGCGACCATCGCACGAGCCTTGATGACGTCGCATCCATGGCACGTGACATACCAAGGCTCGTTCCGATGCCCAGGAGCGAGACTGCCAGCATCACCAGCAGCGACGTGTGCAGGCTGGACATCCAGGCCTCCGAATTCGAGCCCAGCATCGATCGCAGCGAGGCGCTCGTGATTCTGAGCGAGTACAGCATCGCCAGCAGGGGCACGAGAACCGCCAGAGACCAGAGCGCACACGCCGAGAGACGCCCGCTCCATGAGGGTCGCTCGTCGTCTAGCTTGCGTATGTCGATCTGCGTCCGGCGTGCCCGCGCCACCAGCAGCGAGCCGACGATCCCCGCGAGCGCCACGAGCGGCAAGGACATCCCCCACGCCGGCACAGCGCTGGTGTGCTCGTCGAGCGTGCGCCACACCTCGATCGCGTGCGTCGGCAAACCAGCGATGTGCAAGGGCACCGACGATCCCGCCATAAGCATCGCCACGACGAGCACCGACGTCAGAACACCCGCGCGGAGCAGCCTCGCGCGCTGCAAGAGGCGTGTCGATCTTGAGCCAGCCGCCAGGCGCAGGGCGTCGAGTTGCTCTCGCGGCACGAGCGCGATCGCGATCCACAGCACGAGGACTGCGATCGGCCACGACCACAGCACCATCCCGCCGATCGCCTGCGAGAGCACAACGCCCCTGATCGTCTCGACAGAGGACTGTGCCACGAGATCACCCAGCCACGTTCCCGGCGCGCGCAGCAGTGAGTACGCGCTCGTCACGAGATAGGAGGGCAGGATCAGAGGCAGCAGCAGGAGCACTCTCGCGGGCGATCTCGACGCTCGCGCCCACCAGGACACGGGCCACGCCAGCAGTGTCGCGCCCACACCGATTCCCAGCGAGACGCCGGCGGTTCTGAAGAGCAGGCCGGTGTCACGCAACAGCGACACCAGCGCGTCGCGCCCCTCGGGGTGCGCCATCGACCACACGCTCTGGGTCGCAACCGGGGTCACCAGAAGCGTGCAGGCACCCATCACAACCGACGCGCCGACGAGGCTCGCCCGCATCGAGCTCACACCCGAATCGCCTGCAGGACGAGATCGACAGCATTGTCCATGTGCGCGGACGCCAGCGCGTAATCGATCTCCATGGCATCGCTGATCCGGTACATGTCATCCGGGGGAGCAACGTCGGCGCGCACGGGATTGTGGCGAGAATCGCTCTGCGCAAGCAGGGACTCGGTCTGAGCGCTGAGCAGGAACTCCGCCAGGATCGAGGCGTTCTCGGGATTTGGCCCTCCGCGCACTCGAGCGACCGTATTCGGAATCACGAGCGTTCCCATGCGCGGGCCCGATCCCTGGTCGCCCGCGTCGTGACGCAGCCACGACATGCCGATGGGCCAGCCGTTACGCAGGCCGCTCCAGACATCGTCCGTGTCGGTGATGCCGATGTGCGCCTCTCCGTACGCGACCGCCTCGACGACCGACGCGTTTCCATCGAGAAGACGGATGTCGTTGCCGCCCAGTCCCGTGAAGAGCGCCGCGAGCACCCGTGGTCCCCAGAGCGCGTGCAGCACGCCCATGTGACCGCGCGTCGTCCCGAACCGTGGGTCGGCCATGACCAGGCGCCCCCGGAGGCTTCTGTGCACGAGTTGCCTGAACGTGTTCGGCGCATCGTCCTGCGAGAAAACGTCGGTATTCCACACGAGGACCCTTGCGCGATTGCCGAAGGCGTGCCACCGTCCCTGTGGATCGACCCACATCTCTGAGCGTGCCCGCGCCTCGGGGCCATCGTGCGGCTCGAAGAGCGATTCGTCGGCGAGCCGTATGGTCTGGAATATCTCGCTCGACCAGAACACGTCCGCGCGTGGGGCGCCGCGCTCGGTGCGAAGACGCTGGACGAGACCCGTTGTCTTCGTCGCCTCGGTATCCCCCACCATTCTCACCCTGATCCCGCTGGCGGACTCGAAGGCGTTCACCAGCTCACGCGCCACCGCGTCGTCCGCGGAGCTGTAGAGCACGACCTCCTCCCCGGACGAACGGGCTCCCGTGCACGACACGAGCATCGAGGACGCGCCCAGCGCCGCCGTTGCTTGCAAGAACGAGCGCCGCGACAGCTCCGTGCTGCGCATCGACTCACTGCTCGTTGGGATCTGATTCCTCATCGGACGGCGAGGTGTCCTGGGTCTGCGATTCGGGATCGACCTTGCCCTCGAGCCGGCCGAAGTAGTGCTTGATGACATCATGGTACTCGCGTGGGATGCGCTGCGACTCGATGGCCTCCGACGCGTTCTCGGCGCTGGCCTGCACCACCTCGCGGAACTCCGCGGTCGACTCGCCGCGCACCTGCTCGCCCTGGACGAACCGCGACGCTATCGTCGCCCCGCCGTGGTCCTGCCCTATGGCGCGCTGGCGTGTCAGGCTGAACTGCGCCTCACGCCTGGCTCCCTCCGGCGCCCCGCCGCTGCCTCGCCCGCGTGGTGTGCCCTGCCTGTCCCAGAGCTGCAGCATGTCGACGTCACCCGGATTTGGATCCTCGCCCAGCGAGCTGGAGAGATCGGACATCTGCCCCCAGACCTCCTGTTGGGCGGCATCGAGCATCTGAATCTCCTGCTGGAGCATCTCCATCTGCGCCAGGGCGTCATCAAGCTGCTGCATCGCGTCCTGCGGTGAGAGACCGGAGCCGCCGCTCTGGCCTTGTTGTCCTGGCTGGCCTTGTTGTTCGCCTGGTTGACCCTGCTGGCCTGGCGGGCCTGGTTCGCCTGGCTGACTTTGCGGGCCTTGTTCGCCTGGCTGGCGCTGATTCATCTGCGACGAGTTCTGTGATTGCCTGTTGCTCTCGCACGCGTTCTGCGCCGCCTGCTGCATCTGCTGAAGCAGACTCTGCGTCTGCTGCATGCTCTGCAGCTGATTCATGAGACGCTCGCGCTGCTCCTGTGTGAGCCCCTGCGCCTGCTCGATCGCGTCCTGCACGGACATCGGGTTCTGTCCGTCGGACGGATTGATCCCCATCTCACGCAGTTGGTTGTCGAGCTGGTCCTGCTGCTGCGCAAGCTTTCCAAGCTGCTCTGCGAGCGATTCGAGCTGCTCGCTCAATCGCTGGCGTTGTTCCGGACTCAGCGAATCCATATCCAAATCATCGATAACAGAGCGAAGCTGCTCACGCGCATCCGAGATCTCACCCCGCTGGAGAGAGCGCATCATCTCGTCGAGCGGTCCATCACCCGATGTTCTCAGACGACGGAGGCGCTGCTCGAGCGTGTCGAGTGTCTCGCCCCTGGTGCCCGATCGCATCTCTCGGAGGCGCTCGCCGAGCTCTGTCAGGTCACGGATCGCCGCCTTGCGGATCGCCTCTGGCGATTCTGGCTTGTCCGCCTCGGCGCCAGCTGGCTGCGGCACGTCGGGCGTGGTGTCGTCGAGGCCGAGCGTCTCGACGGCGGTCTCGATCGTCTTCCGTGCGTCTTCGGCCTGCGACAGAGCCTCTTCGATCTCATCCTGCTGCTCACGTAGATCCTGCGCACTGGCGTCTCTGGCGAGGAGATCGAACTGTGGCAACGCGAAGTGGGCAACGAGCAGCGCAAGGGGAGCGAGCACCGCGCCCCTGAGCCTGCGAGGAAGACCGATCGGAAGCGTCGTGCGCACGGAGACGCGCTGCGAGACACCGCGCGCGTGGTCGAGAACAGCGCGGCTCCAGGCATCGTCCTCGTGCTCTACATCCACCGCCGTGCTGAGAGTGGTGCGGAGCTGGCCTCGCTCATCAAGAATCTCCGCGACGTGCAAACGCGAGGGCCAGCGCGCGATTGTCCAGACGAGCGGCACGACACACCCGATCGCCGCAAGAATCCCGATCAGCATCATCCAACGAACTTCCAACGCGAGCAGGCGCTCGGTGAGCAGGGCCACCAACAGCACCACCGTGATCACGATGACGCTCAAGGCCCAGAGATTGAGCAGCCTGTTGAAGGCCTCTCGTCTGGCGGCGCGCCTCAGAAGTCGTGTGATGTCACGCATCGCGAGTCCTCGAAGAATGAGCGAGAGATGGCCAGGGGTTCTCCCTCTGTTGATACGCGATATCGGCCGATTTGTTTCGTTTTCTCAGGATTCGACCCGGGTCGGCTGGTGCTCCGGGGCGGATTCACCCCCCGGTGACTCTTTCGCCTCGATACGAGCGATTTTCTCGACCCTTCGAGCGTGACGCCCGCCCTCGAACTCCGTCTCGAGCCACACGCGCAGCAGCTCACCCGGCACAGTCGGTCCCATCAGATCGGATGAGAGGCACAACACGTTCGCGTCGTTGTGCGCGCGACTCATGCGCGCACCGAGCTCGTCGTTGACGAGCGCCGCGCGCACGCCGCGCACCTTGTTGGCGGCGATGCTCATGCCTATACCGGATCCGCAGACCAGAACACCGCGCTCGACCTCGCCCCTCCCCACCGACGACGCGACCTCGTAGGCGGCGTCCGGGTAGTCTGAGCTCTCGCACGAGAACTCGCCCTTTGTGATGACCGTGTGCCCCAGCCCCGTGAGCTCCTCGGCTATTCTCGTCCCGAGCTGGCATCCTCTGTGATCGACACCTATCGCGATCTTCATGACGACAGCTCCTCGAGACGCGCGCGCACCATGCGATCGAGTGCCAGCGCCGTCTGATCGTACAAGTCCTGCGTCCCACCGATCGGATCATCCACGTCCTCGCCGTCTGGATCGAGCAGGTGCACCTTGTCGACGGCATCCGGCGCGATCGAGTTGACGAGGCGCACGTGATCCTGTGTCAGACAGTAGATCGTCGACGCCTCCTCGATCATCTCGGGCGTCAGCGGCTTCGACGCGTGTCGGTCGAGCGATGCTCCCAGACGCGTGGCCGCCGCCACAGCCTCCTGCGTCGCGGGGGAGCCCGCCCCCGCGAAGATGCCTGCCGAGTCGAACACCCATCCCTTCCACTTGTCGGGGTCCTCGAGACAGCGTGACACCGCCAGCGACGCCGCCATGGGGCTGCGGCATGTATTCCCAGTGCACACGAAGAGGACATGTTTCGTGGAGGTTGCTGTCACGGCTCGTCTCGGTCACAGTATAGACTGGAACCCGAGGCTCACTGTCGATCCCCGGGCGTGCGCGTGCAGGACTCTCACCAGGAGTGCCCCAGCGGGGGCGTGTTGTGGATTTCTACGAATTCGAACGAGCTCGGAAGGATCTCGCGCAGATAGGCGTTATCCCCGAAGCGCACGGTGAAGCGGTGCGCTTCGAGTTCGATCCAGGAATGCTCGACACAAGCACCATCGCGACCCTGTGCCTATGCACGGAAGACCAGGAACCCGCGCAAGACTGCACGAGAACGCACCACATCGAGCGTGAGCGCCTCCCGGAATTCTGCGAGGACATGCTCCACTCCCTCAAGCTCGATGAGGCGATGCTCATCCCCCATCACACGTGGGGAACGATCGTCAACATCGCCGCGTTCGACCTCGTCGACAACGACGCGTGGCTCCAGATCGATGCCGAGGCGTCGCTGCATCAGAACAAGCGCGACCCACTCGAGATCGGCCCACCGGACTTCAGCTTCATCCCGTGTCTGTACGCGTCACTGCTGGAGCACGGCGAGGACGAGGCGGCGGACGTCTCGCTGCTCACTCTCGGCGCGCCGATCATCGTCGATTTGCGCCACACCGGATCGATCGTCATCTCGTGCGCCAGCGCAGGATTGCTCGACACGCTCCTAGAGAAGCAGTTCGGCGCCTAACCCACGGACGCGCTGGTCGCCGGTGTCTGCTGGGACCAACGCGGGCGCTCAGGACGCGATACCTCAACCTCTCGGGGCACGAGGCGCACGTTGCCGACGCCGAGCTCGTCCTCGAGCTGGCGGACTGCCTCCTCGCTGGGTACGAGCCTGAGTTCGCGGGAGGAGAGCACCACACGACGATCGTGTGTCTGCACGACCAGGCGGACCGTGGCCGGGGACTGCTGCCCGGTGGCACGTGAATGCGAGCGCACAATGCCAGCCACCTGGTGGAGCGTCTCGGCTCGTGAGTCCGCGAGGCGATCCTCGTCGAATCGCAGCTCGACACACCCTGTCATCCTCGATGAGGCCTCGTCCACTGGGACCACGGAATCAACGATGATCTGCGCGTTCCCTCGTTTATGATCGACCCTGCCCTGCACAATGACCATCGCATCGGGCGTGACGTCGTTGCCGTGCTGGGCAAAGCACTCGGCAAACATCACCGCGTCGACCACGCCCGACTTGTCCGAGAGTGTGACGATCGCCATCTTCTGCCCGGCCGATCGCCCGTTGCGCGTCACGATGGGTCGCACCGACTGCACGATGCCACCCATGCTCACGATCTCGTCCTGCCCAGAGTCGCATATCGCGTGCGCAGTTGCCGTGGTGTAGCGGGCCAGCACCTGTGTGTGAGCGTCGAGCGGGTGTCGCGACAGGTACAGCCCGATCGCTTCCTTCTCATATGAGAGCGCCAGCGACTCGTCCCACGCCTCTGCGCGAGCGAGCGGCGCCTCGACCTGCTCGGGCGTTTCCACTCCCTGCTGCTGATCGCCACCGAAGAGCCCGCCCTGGCCGGCCTCTCGGTCGCGTGCGAGCGATTGGCCAGCGCTGATGGCCGACTCAACCGACGCGAGCATCGACGCGCGCATCTGTCGTCCGTGGAGCGAGTCCATCGCGCCGCACTTGATGAGCGACTCGATCGTCGACTTGTTGACCGCGCTTGTAGAGATGCGCTCGCAGAACTCGTAGAGCGATCCGAATGGACCGTTCTCGAATCGGTCCCGCACGATCGCCTCGATCGCGCGCGTGCCAGCGCCCTTGATCGCGCGAAGCCCGAAGCGGATGTGCCCATGCACAGGATCGTGTGCCTCGTTCTCGTCGTAGACAACAGTAAAGTCCGAGCCGGAGAGGTTCACGTCCGGTGGACGCACCTCGATGCCGACATTGTTGTTCGGCAGCGTCGTTGTGCGGCAGTCGTCCAGATATGGCACCCAGTCTGCCACCTTCTGCGCCTGGCTCTCATACGTCAGGAACGCCGCCATGTAGTGCTTTGGAAAATACGTCTTCAGGTACGCCGTCTGATACGCAACGATCGCGTACCCGGTCGAGTGGCTCTTGTTGAAGCCATACCCGGCGAACTTGAGAATCAGCTCGAAGAGCTCCTCGGCGTCCTTCTTGTCGACGCCCTTCTCGATCGCGCCCTCCATGAAGGTCGCTCGATTGGCGTCGATGACCTTGTGCTTCTTCTTCGAGATCGCCTTGATGAGTGTGTACGCCTGTCGCAGCGAGATGCCGCCCAGCTCGTGGACGATCTGCATCACCTGCTCCTGATAGACCATCACGCCGTAGGTCTCGCGAGTGAACCGCTCGACGATGGGATGCGCCACCGGAACCTCCTCGACGCCGTGCTTGCGCCGGTTGTAGTCGGGTATCAGATCCATCGGCCCCGGGCGGAACAGCGCGTTGGCCGCGATCAGATCCTCTAATCGGTCGGGTTTCATCTCGACAAGCAGCCTGCGCATGCCGCCGGACTCAAACTGGAACACACCCGTCGTCTCGGCGCGACGGAACAGCTCGAACACGTTCTGATCGTCGTACGCCAGGCGCTCCAACTCGAGCGGATCGTTGGGGTCGTCCGCGTCACGCCCGACTGCTGTGTTGATCGCCTCGCGCGAGAGCGTCTCGAGGATGAGTTGCTTGCAGCGCTCGATCACGCTCAGGGTGCGAAGCCCGAGGAAGTCCATCTTCAGGAGCCCGATCTTCTCGCACGTTGGGCCATCCCACTGGGTGATGATGTCCTCGCTTGTCGACTGCTTGTAGAGCGGGACGAGTCCCTCGAGCGCCTCCGTCGCGACGATCACTCCCGCCGCGTGGACCGACGCGTGGCGAGCCTGCCCCTCGAACGTGCGCGCCGTGTCGATGATCCGCCTGATCTGCGCATCCTCGTCATAGAGCGTCTTGAGCTCGGGCTCCTGCTCGAGAGCGCGATCGAGCGTGATGTTCAGCTCCTCGGGCACGAGCTTGGCGACACGATCGACCTCCGGCAGCGGCACATCGAACACACGCGCCACGTCGCGGATACCCGCGCGCGCCTTGAGCGTCCCGAACGTGATGATCTGTGCGACGTGCCCGTATTTCTCCCGAACGTACTGGATCACCTCGCCACGACCGTCCTGGCACAGGTCGATATCGATGTCGGGATACTCACTGCGATCCGGATCGGTGAACCGCTCGAAGAGCAGTCCGTACTCGACGGGGCACGCGTTGGACAGTCCCAGCAGGTACCCGACCATCGTGCCAACACCCGAGCCACGCGCGTTTGCTGGGATGCCGCGCTGTCGCCCCCAGTTGACGAAGTCCCAGACAATCAGGAAGTACGCGCTGATGTGCTTGTCCGCGAGCACGTCGAGCTCTCGCTCGAGCCGCTCACGGATAGCTCGCATCTTCTCCGTGCCGTCGTCGCTCGTGCCGTACCGCCAGATGAGCCCCGCCTCGCACAGCTCGCGCAGCACCTGATCGCACGATCGGCGCAACGATTCCTCGTCGTGCTCGTCGTCTGTATCGACCGGCGCGACCTCGTACGACGCGCAGAACGATCTGTGCCACGCGCTCACGTCGGCCTGACCCGTGTACTCGGGCGTCCGATCCGGTCGCACGACGCGGACCACGGGAGCGTGGTTGCCGTACTCGATATCGACATCGCACCGTTCTGCGATCTCGACCGTCGAATCGCACGCCCGTGCGCCCACTTCGCCGTACTCGGACTCGAAGCAGGATCGCATCTCCTCGGGGCTCTTGACGTAGAGCTCCTTCGGATACCGCATGCGCGACTCGTTGCTCTTGAGCTTTCCCGTCGATATGCAGATAAGCGTGTCGTGCGCGTCGTGGTCATCCGCCATCAGGAAGTGTGAGTCGTTCGTTGCGACCAGCGGGAGATCGAGCTCCTGAGCCAGACGGATGAGATGCGGGTTGATGACGTTCTGCTCGTCGATGTGGTGCTGCAACTCGACGTAGAAGCGGGCGCCGCGATCGGTCGGCGCGAACGTCTGCTGGTGCCAACGAGCGACCTCGAGGGCGTTCTGATAGTGCGACTCGTCACGCGTCTTCTCGTACTCGACCAGATGGAACGCCAGCTCGGAGCCCAGGTGCCCGTTGATGGCGATCAGCCCATCGGACCACTCTTCGAGCAGCTCCCGATCAATCCGCGGCTTGTAATAGAACCCCTCGACGTACGCACGAGAGCTCAGTCGCATCAGGTTGCGCCAGCCCTCGTTCGTCTCGGCCAGCAGCACGAGGTGGAACCCGCCGTCCATCACGCCCGTGCGTGTCCGATCGTGGCGCGAGCCAGGTGCGACGTACGCCTCGCACCCCAGGATCGGCCTGACACCGGCGGCGCGGGCTTTCTCGTAGAACGACACAGCGCCGTGGAGGTTGCCGTGGTCGGTCACCGCGACGGCATCCATGCCAAGATCCCTCACCCTTGCGATGAGCTTGTCGATTCTGTTCCCGCCATCGAGCAGCGAGTACTCGGTGTGCAGATGCAGGTGGGCGAACTGACGCTCCGGAGGGATCACCGATGCCGTCTCAACCTCCTGTTCTGCCATCCCACGCCTCCTGCGCAACCAGGGAATCTCACCGCTCGAATGCCTAAGAATACACTGTCAGACCCGACGCGCGAGCTATCGCCAGCCTGCCCACGAACGCCATGGAACACCAGTCACCATTCCCATTCGGAGCCTCGTCGAGCGTGATCCGCCATCACGTGGGTGGATCGTGGAGGCGAGCCGGGCTTGGGAGCAAGCTCATTGCCATCGTTGTCACGATCGCGCTGCTGGCGTTCCTGGTGCTGGTCGTCGTGCCCCTGGCACTGCTGTTCCTGCTTGTCTCGCTGATCATGTCGTCGTGGAACGCCATCGCGTCGTCAATCGGTGGCAGGCTGCCGAGCAGGCCACCCAGAGACTCCCAGGGCAGGCGGAACGTGCGGGTCATCCGTCGGGACTGACTCCGCCGGCGCTCGTGTGGGCCATGTCATCGAGCAGCATCTCCCTGATACGTCGTGTCATGGGTCCAGGCACACCGTCGCCGATGGATGCCGCCTCGACGGACACCACGGGCAGCACGCCCCAGCTCGAGTTGGTCATGAAGACCTCCTCGCCCTCAAGAACATCTTCCATCGAGAGCATGCGAGCGCTACAGCCGATCCCGTCGCGCGATGCCAGGTCGAACACCGCTCCCCTCGTGATGCCCGGGAGGACCGGCGACGCCATCGATCCGCCCTCCTCCTCACCGCGCGCGATCGGCGTGTGGAGCACGCCGTCACGCACAACGAACACGTTGCTCACAGCCCCCGAGCAAACATGGTTTGTCACCTGCAACATCAGCGCCTCGGCACCACCGCTCCGGGCCGCCTCCTGCAACGCGCGCAGGCGTGACCAGTAGTTGAGCGTCTTGTGCCCCTCCATGGGGTCGAGCGGGTTCAGGCGCATGTCGCCCACAACAACGCGCACGCCTCTCTCGAACATCTCGTCCGGGTATTCCGTGGCCGGCTGCGCAGCGATAATCACCGTTGGATCCTGCGAGGACTCCTGGCCCCGTGCGAGCATGTTCAGGTCACCCCCCGTGACAGTCAGGCGGACGCGCGCGCGTGGCAGCTCGCTCTGACGCGCCACCCGGCGCACGCTCTCGCACAATGGGTCGTGGCGGAGGGAGTGGCTCAGGCCGAGGTCGCGCGCGCTGGCACACAGACGCTCGACGTGCGCGTCGAGACGATACACCTCACCATCGATGGCGAGCATGGTCTCGAACAGCCCAACACCATGTTGCAGTCCGGCGTCGAATGCCGAGACCCTCGCGTCACTCCACTCGACGACGCTCCCGTTGCACCACACTATCGCCGGCATATCACCCGCTCCCAACGGGAGTGGTCGAGATCGAGTGCAACGCCGCGTACGCCCAGAGGATCAGCCAGAAGAGGAACTGTGTCCCGACGATCAGCAGCAACACCTCTCGCACGACACGCAGCCCGAACCAGAGCACCCCAACGAACAGCGCGCCGCCGAGCATCCTGCCGACGATCCACTGCGCCGTGTCGCCCGCGCCCAGCATGTGCCCGAACTCTATAGAGAGGAAGAACAACCCGACGGCGCAGGCCATCCACCCGACGCCGTACTCGATCCGTCCAACGCGCTGCTGCATCAGCATGGCGGTGGTGATGATCGCCACAACCCCAAGCCCGCAGTGCACGATGGAGTACACCAGCACCTGGAGCGTCACGAGCAGATTGTTCACGCCCTGCGGGGTTCGGATCCAGGCGAGCACCATCGAGACGAGCACCAGAAGCGCGCCCCCGCCAACCAACCCCTGCCATGGAACCTTCCACGCCTGGCAGAACTCTGAGGGCTCCTCGATCTCCACCTGCCCCAGGCGCGTGCTCACCTTCTTGTTGGTCTTGATGTCGTATCCGCACTCGAGGCACACGAGCGTGTCCCTGTCGGGGAGTGGCTTGGCGCAGTTCGGGCACAGATCCGGCTCGTCGCTCGACTGCTCCGTCAGCGACTCTCGCGTGATCTTCGGTTTGGGCTCGTCGGTCTCATGCTGCATCAGATTCGTTCCCTAGTCATGGCGACAGGATAGCCCCGTTGGACCGTCTGCTCACAGAGAACCGCCCTCTCCCGCCCCTATGACCTCGAAGCGCCGCTCGACACGGCGCTTCTCAACCAGTGCCCGCACACGATCACGCACGCTCTCGTGGTGCGGCACCGACGCCATCCTAAACCGCGGGCACGTCGCGTCGTCCGTCACGAGAACGATCGTGCCCAATCGAACCATGCGCTGCAGCATCGTCTGCGTGATCTCGATGTCCTTCACGCGGTACAGCTCGATCTCCTCGATCCTGCGCGTGAACACGCCCTCCTTGCAGCGCACGCGCTCCGACGAGAGCTGGAACTGCTTGGCGCGCGTGTGGATCCACGCCCACAGCGAGATCCCCAGCCCGGGGATCAGGGCGACCGGGATGCCGACCATCAGCACCCGTGACATGTGATCCGTCAGCACCCACCTGCCCGTCGCGTACACCGCGACACAGAGCAGCGCGCTGATGGCGATCGCCTGGAGGAATCGCTTCGTGTTCACCCATTGGCTCGGACCACCGATCCAGATGTCCTGCTCCGGCTCCTTCGTGCCCTTCCCGGGATCCGTGCTCGCGCCGGGCTCGTCGAACACTGTCTCTTCTGGTGGCGATGTCTGTGTGCGCTCAGGTGCCTGGGTTGTCTTGATCTCGGGTGAGTCAGGCGGGCTCTCTGTGGACGCGTCGTCGACGAGCTCGACACGCTGTGCGGTAAATCCACGCATCGCCGCACGCTCCTCGGCGTGCCCTATAGAGTCCGCCTCCACAGTCAGCTCGACCGTCTCGCCGTTGTCCTCGTCGATCCCGTACACGCGATAGCGCATGGAGCGTTGCCTCCTGTTGGCCTTGTTGGGATATCGACGCTCAGAAATGCATCTCTGGAGCCTCGAGCCCGTACTGGGTCTCACGCTCGAACATCCTCGCCACACGCAGCATGGTCGACTCCTCGAACGCCGGCGCGTACACCTGCACGCCCAGCGGCAGACGCCCGCCATCCCGTTCGCTGAATCCAGCAGGGACCGAGATGGCCGGAAGCCCGGCAAGATTCGCGGCTACCGTATACACGTCCTGCAGATAGAGCGCCAATGGATCGTCCACCTTGGAGCCGATCTCGAACGCAGGCTCCGGCGTGGAGGGCATCAGCACGCAATGCACCCCATCACGGAACGCGCTGTCGAACTCGTTCTTGATCAATCGTCTGGTCTTGAGCGCCGTGTTGTAGTACGCGTCGTAGTACCCGCTCGAAAGCGCGTGTGTGCCCAGCATGATGCGGCGCTGCACCTCGTGCCCGAATCCCTCGGAGCGTGATCGCGCGTACAGCATCTCGAGGTCGTCGCCGGGTTGCAGATCCGCGCGACGCCCGTACCGGATGCCGTCGTAGCGAGCCAGATTGCTCGATGCCTCCGCCGTGGCCACGATGTAGTACGCCGCGATGCCGTAATCGATGCTTGGCAGATCGACCTCGACGAGCTCGGCGCCGAGACCCGAATAGACATCTTTGGCCTGCTCGAGTGCGCGCTCTACATCAGGGTGCATGCCCGAGCCCTCGATCTGCCTGGGTATGCCAAGACGCAGGCCATCGATTGGTATCTCCAAATCGCTCGCAAAATCCGGTACGGAAACCGATGCAGACGTGGAGTCCATCTCGTCCTTGCCACAAATGACGTTCAGCACGATCGCGGCATCCTCGACAGAAACCGTGAACGTGCCGATCTGATCGAGGCTCGACGCGAACGCGACCAGCCCGTACCGAGAGACACGCCCGTAGGTAGGCTTGCAGCCCACCACGCCGCACAGCGACGCGGGCTGACGTATCGAGCCACCCGTGTCCGAGCCGAGCGCGACAGGCACGATTCGCGCCGCCACCGCTGCCGCGGAACCGCCCGACGAGCCCCCGGGCGAGCGCGCCGTGTCCCAGGGATTGCGCGTCGGACCGAACGACGAGTGCTCGGTTGACGACCCCATCGCGAACTCGTCGAGATTCGTCTTCCCGATGATCACACCGCCCGCCCGCTCAAGCCGGTCGACCACCGTCGCATTGAAGGGTGACTCGTAGCGCTCGAGGATCCTCGACCCACAGGTCGTTCTGCCACTCGACGTGCAGATGTTGTCCTTGATGGCAATCGGCACGCCGCCGAGCACGCCGTCTGAGACATCCGTCTTGTGGTAATCCTCGAACACCTGCAGGAACGCGTTCAAGTGGTCGTTCACGGCGCGAGCACGCTCAACAGACGCCCCAACCCCCCCAGAGACTCCCAGAGACCCATTCTGGATCGATTCCCGCATCTCCGAGATTGTCTGAGGCCGCTCGCTCATCGGCCTACTGTATCAATAAACGTCGATTCTGGCCCGAAAATGCCTCTTCTGTGGTTGACATTGAGACAGAGTCTCAACAAGATGTATGGCCACTAACTGGATATGGAGGTCTTCTATGCGCAACGCCATCCTGCTCATCATCGCGCTCGTCGCGTCGTGTCTCGCACCAACTCTGGCTCGTGGCCAGGACTCGATCGTCGTATACAGCGGTCGCTCAGAATCGCTCATGCAACCTGTGTTCGACCGCTTCGAGCATGAGACAGGCGTTCGAGTCCGCGTGAAGTACGGCTCGACATCCGAGTTGGCGGCGCTACTCCTCGAGGAGGGAGCGCGCACGCCCGCCGCCCTGTACATCGCCCAGGACGCAGGTGCGCTCGGAGCGCTCGCCAAGGAGTCGCGCTTCGAGACGCTTCCGGAAGATGTCACCGATCTTGTCGATGCGCGATTCCGTTCACCCGACAACGTCTGGACCGGCATCACGGGGCGTGCCCGCACGGTCGTCTACAACACCAACGTGGTGTCGCCCGACGACCTTCCCGACTCAATCCTTGGGTTTGTCGATGAGCAGTGGCGCAACCGGGTCGCGTGGGCGCCCGCTAACGGCTCATTCCAGGCCTTCGTCACGGCGCTCCGCAAGACTCATGGTCAGGACACCGCGAGCCAATGGCTCCGGGCGATTCGTGACAACGGCGCGATGGAATACCCGAAGAACAGCGCCATCGTGCAGGCGGTCGGATCCGGAGAGGCGGATGTCGGCTTCGTGAATCACTACTACCTCTACCGCTTTCTCTCGCAGGATCCCTCATTCCCCGCCGCGAACCACTTCCTTGTCGGGGGTGATGTCGGAGCGCTGGTGAACGTCGCGGGTGCCGGATTGCTCCGCTCGAACGCGATTGACGACGACGCACGTGGTCACGCGCTCGCGCTTATTCGGTTCATGCTCTCTGAGTCAATCCAAGCCGATTTTGCGACACGCACATACGAGTATCCGCTTCGTCACGGCGTCGAGCCCTTCGAGGGCCTCCCGCCGCTGACGAGCATCGAGAGCCCCAACATCGACCTGAGTGATCTCGACGATCTCGCGGGAACGCTCGACCTGCTCAGAGGAGTCGGTGTGCTGCCGTAACACGATTCTGGAAGGTGGGTCCGAATCCAGAGCCTGCTAACGATTGATCGCGCTCGTCAACGCACACAGCTCACGCTGACATCGTGTGCGGGTGTGGTTGCGCTCTTGTCGCTCATTCCGATCGTCTACCTACTAATCCGCTCAAGCGAGGGGGGATCGTCATCGATCAGTGACATTCTGTTCCACTCGTCGATGGTGCGTCTCCTGCTGCGGAGCGTGCTGCTGGGAATCTGCGTGGCGGGTGTGTCGCTCCTGCTCGCCGCGTTGCTGGGAGTTATCACGGTCGCAGCGGATCTGCCATTAAGACGAACGCTTGGCGTGCTCGTGATCGTTCCGTTGGCGGTCCCCTGCTATGTGGCGGCGTCGGCGTGGATCGCCTCGACCAGCCACAACGGAAGCGTGCGCTCGCTCATGGAAGCGATCGGAATCGGCTCACCATCTCGCCCCGAGGGCTTTCTCTGGACCTGGTGCGTGCTGACGTGCTTCACGTATCCCTATGCCTTGCTTCCGCTCCGGGCAGGGCTCCGACGTCTCGACGCGTGCCAGTATGAGTCGGCGCGTTCATCCGGCGCGTCGCGCACCAGAGGCGCACTCACAACACTGGTGCCTCAACTAACACCCGCCGCGATCACGGGCGTCGTTCTGGTGCTGCTATACACCCTCGCCGAGTTCGGCGCCGTCACCTTGTTCAGGCTCGACACCTTCACGCGCGTGATCTACCAGCAGTACCAATCCTCGTTCGATCGCTCGTCGGCCGCGGTGACATGCCTCGTGCTCGTCATGCTGATCATTGCCGTCATGGTTGTATCCGAGAGACTTGCGCGTCGAACAAAGGACGCGTGCTGCGCCTCCGGCTGCGAGGACTCGCTGGTGATCCGACTGGGGCGATGGCGATGGCCCGCGTGCGCAGTCACACTGCTGTTTGTGCTCGCGACGAGCGGCTTTGTTGTCTTCGAGCTCGTGTCATGGGCCGGGCGTGGCGCGCCAGAGGCATTCGCCGGCTCGCTCATAACACCAGCATCGAACTCGGTGCTCCTGGCAATGGGCGGCGCCGTGGCGGCTGTGGTCGCCTCCTATCCTGCCGCGTGGATCGCGGCGCGCATGCGCGGGTCCTTGGCGACCATCTTCGAGAGGACCACACACTTCGGATTCGGGCTCCCGGGAATCGTCGTCGCCCTCGGCCTGGCCGCCGGCGCGCTCAGGCTGAGCGGACTCGGTCTCTATCAGAGCTGGGCGCTCATCGTGCTCGCGTACGTCATCCTGTTCCTCCCGCAATCGGCCGGCGCACTCCGCGCCTCTCTCTCCGGCGCTCCACCCGTCTTCGAGGACGCCGCGACATCCCTCGGCGCATCGGGCTCCAGGGTGTTCGCTCGTGTCACGCTGCCGATGATCCGCCCCGGCATTATCGCGGGCGGCACACTCGTCTTCCTCTCATCGATGAAGGAACTCCCCGCGACGCTGCTCCTTGCGCCCCCCGGCGTGCACACGCTCTCGACTCGTGTGTGGGGCTTTATGGAAGAGGCCATGTTCGCGCAGGCCGCGCTCCCGGCGCTGGGGCTCATAGCCTGCTCGTCCCTCATCGTCGGACTGATCTCGATCGCCGAGCGTGAGCAGAACTCACCCGTGCTCGCCGCGACGACCCTCGATTCGCCCTGCTCGTGCGAGAGGATGGACTGCGCAGACTGCGGGAAGCGCGCGCCGACTACCTCGAATGATCACGGCATTGTCTCATTGACTATCGGGGAGTCGTCGTCGTGAGCGCTACGCGCCGCCACCGTCGCCAAGCACCTTGGGGACCTTGACGAACGCGCCGAAGGACTCCGGGGCCATGTTGGCAAGCGTCTCGGGGGCAAGCCCCTCTCGGGGGGTGTCCTCGTCCAGCCGATCGGTCTCCTCGGCCGGATTCGCCAGGGGCTCAACACTCTCGAGATCCAACTCCTGGAGCCTCTCGATGTAGCCGAGCACGGCATCAAGGCCCTTTCGGTGCTCTTCAAGCTGGTCCTCGTCAAGCGCAAGACGCGAGAGACGGGCAACCTTGCGTGTCTGCTCGAGACTCAGATGGTCGGCTTCCGGCATGCACGCAAGGTAGCACGCGGGGACGACGGGCTCTAGCATATTTTCCACGATTCACACTAACCGGGGTGAAAGCCCCGCGTTGGAGGTTGCTCGATGCTACCCAAGCCGCCGCCCCGCGAGGGCCAACTCGGTTTTCTATTCATCCCACCTTATCGCGTGCAGGGCACGTCGATTGCCGGTGAGGCAACCGCGATACAAATCCCCGAACTCGACCTGGGTTTTGACATGGGCGCGTGCCCGCGCGCGCTGCTCTCGAGCAAGCACGTCGCGATCTCCCATGGACACATGGACCATATCGGCGGGCTCGCGTACTTCTGCTCCCAGCGACACTTCCAGGGCATGGGGGTCGGCACCATTGTCTGCGACAAGCGCATCGAATCGGCGATGCAACGCATGCTGATGGGATATGTCGAGCTTGAGCAGCAGCGAACACCATTCAACATCATCGCGCTCGAGCCGGAACAGGAGATCGAGATCAAGAACACGATGTACCTGCGCGCCTTCGAGGTCGAGCACGCAGGCCCCGCGTTCGGTTACAGCGTGATTGAGAGGCGGAGCAAGCTCAAGGAAGAGTTTGTTGGTTTCCCGCAGGAAAAGCTGCGAGAGCTCAAGGAGCGAGGCACCGAGATCACACGCATCCTCGAAGTGCCTCTTGTAGCGTACCTCGGCGACACGCTGCCGGGGCCATGGCTGCTGCGCGAGGACGTGCTCAACGCCAAGGTCGTGATCAGCGAATGCACATTCGTCGAGCAGGAGCACCGAGAGCGGGCACGGATCGGGCGTCACATGCACCTGGACGACATCGTCGAGTGGCTCCCACTGCTCCGTGCCGACGCGCTAATACTGACACATCTGTCGAGACGGTCGAACATCGCCACCGCGCGCAAGCTGCTTCAGAAAATCGATCGCGCTCCAGATGCGACCGCCATCCACTTTTTGATGGATCACCGAACAAATCGCGCCTCGTACGAGCACCAACTCGAGGAGGCGAGTGACGACAGCGAGTGAATGTTCACCAAGAGTGTTGACAGCCAGCCCGCCGGTTCGTACCTTCACCGTGTTCTTCAGAGCACACAGGTGGGGCTATGAAGAATCTTGTCGAAACCGGTGACAGCGTGTGACACGTCGCGCTGCGTCGGTGTGCACGCGCCGCTCTGGAGGTCCGCATCCGATGACTGAGCCAACCCACGCGCTCTGGTCACAAATGCACGACCACCTGCGGACCAATCATGTCGAGGCGTGTCGCCACTGGTTCGATCAGATCAGCCTCCATAAGGTGGACGCCGGCGTTGTTGAGCTCGTCGTCCCAAACGATCTGCGCCGACGCTATCTCACCAGAGAGTGCCAGGAGTACTTCCACGACGCCGCGCAGAGTGTGACCGGTCGTCTGCTGAGCGTGCACTTCGTCAGCCCCGAGGAGGCCTCGCAAAGGAACGCTATCGCCGGAGACACGCGCTCCAAGACGCGCGAGGACGCGGTCGTTGTCGAATCGAAGCCTCAGCCATCACAACAGCACGTCCACAGATCCTCTCTGGAAACGCCCAGCGCACCCGACGAGCTCGCGGTGTCGCCAGATCACACATTCCAGAACTTTGTTGTCGGCCCGAATAACCGTCTCGCCCACGCGGCGGCGATCGCCACCGCCGAGAATCCAGGGGTGGCGTACAACCCGCTCTTCATCCATGGCGACGTCGGACTCGGCAAGACCCACCTGCTCCAGGCGATCTGCCAGCAGATCCACGACACGATCGAGAACGCGTCCATCCTCTACATATCTTGCGACGGTTTCATCTCAAGATTTATGGAGTCCGTCCAAGCGGGCCAGATGAGCGACTTCCGCCATCGGTATCGAGACGTCGATCTGCTCGTCATCGACGACATCCACTTCCTGGCCAAACGCGACAGAACGCAAGAAGAGTTCTTCCACACATTCAACAGCCTGTACCAATCCAAACGACAGATCGTTCTCTCATCCGACGCGCCACCGGATCAGATTCCCGACCTCGAGGAGCGCCTGGTAAGCCGTTTCCGCTGGGGTTTGGTTGCTGAGATCGAGCCTCCCGACTACGAGACGAGAGTCCAGATCGTTAAGAACAAGGCCAGTGTCCGCGGGGCCAACGTGCCAGAGAACGTCGCGTGCTACATAGCCTCCCACTTCGACAAGAACATCAGAGAACTTGAGGGCGCACTCACGAAGGTGCTCGCCATCTCCGCTCTGGAGAAGGTTCCGCTCGATCTCGCGCTCGCAGAGAGCTCGCTGGGCGTGGCGGACTCCGCCACCGCGAACGTGACGCATCTCACGCTCGATCGCATCGTGGACGCGGTCGTGCAGTACTTCCAGGTACCGCTGACACACCTGCAATCAAAGAAGCGCCACCGCTCGATCGCACTCCCACGCCAGATCTGCATGTTCCTGGCACGTGAGCACACGCGATACTCCCTCGAGGAGATCGGCGGGTACTTCGGCGGCAGGGACCACACCACCGTCCTCCATGCCGTCCGCACGATCGCTACGAACAAGAAGTCCGACCCCGAGCTACAAGGGATGATCGCCCACCTGGAGCAGATCCTCGTCGGATCCCGAACAAAATCCGCATAACCCCATGATGCCCTGTCCACCGCGTGGTGGAAAGATTGTGGGTATAGGTGTCACTCGATGTTCGATCCATTGGTCTCACATCCTCGAGAATGCGAGGTATCGCAGCGGCATACTCCGCCACATGATCCTGGTGTCACGAATCGACACGCAATCGCCAGTATTTCTAGTGGAGCACACAGACACTAAACGTCTGTATTTCAGTGGTTTGTGCGCTTTCTGGCCTGCTCGTCCACAAATCATGTGCTCTTACTACGACGATGAAGTATTTCATTCCATACATCAGTACTAAGACACCCCTTCGCTCAGGAATAGGGGCGAACACACTTGGCTACCTAAACTCCGATTTTCTCCCACTTCAGCTTGTGGAAAAGGTGTGTGGATAGACTTGCCGTGAGCCGGATTCAGCCGATTCCCATCGCACCGAGACCCCCCACCATCGGTAGTATGGCCTGTGTGCGGGAATGGACCCATGCACGCAAGGAGTTGTTCTATGCCATCGCCACAGGATCCTGGCGGATCGATCACGCCGCAGGAAGCGGAGCAGGCTATCCAGAAAGTCCGGAGCGCGTACGACACGCTCAGGAGTGAGATATCGAAGGTAGTCGTTGGTCAGGATGAGGTCGTTGAGCAGCTGCTCATGAGCATGTTTTGTCGGGGTCACTCGCTCGTGGTGGGTGTGCCCGGGCTGGCAAAGACGCTGCTGATCTCCACGATCTCACAGACGCTGAGCCTGCATTTCAGCCGCATCCAGTTCACCCCGGATCTCATGCCCAGCGACATCACTGGCACCGAGGTGATCGAGGAGGACAAGACAACAGGACACCGGGAGCTGCGCTTCGTCAAGGGGCCGATCTTCGCGAACGTCATACTCGCCGACGAGATCAACAGAACACCGCCCAAGACGCAAGCCGCGCTCCTCGAGGCCATGCAGGAACACCAGGTCACCGCTGGTGGCCAGCGTCACAAGCTGCCCGATCCGTTCTTTGTGCTCGCGACGCAGAACCCTATCGAGCAGGAGGGCACGTACCCACTCCCCGAAGCGCAGCTCGATCGATTCATGTTCAACATCACGATCGGCTATCCCTCCGAGGAGGAGGAGCAGGAGATCATCCGGAGAACGACCAGCACCTTCGAGATGACGGTCTCGCCGGTCCTCAATGGCGACGACGTGCGACAGGTACAGGACCTTGTCCGCTCTGCACCTGTGCCGGACCACGTCATACGCTACGCGCTGCGCCTCGTGCGTGCCACGCGCATCAAGGAATCCTCTGACACGGACCCGAAGCCGCAGATCGTGCGCGACTACCTCGCCTGGGGCGCTGGGCCGCGCGCCAGCCAGTACCTTATTCTCGGCGCGAAGGCCAACGCGATCCTCAACGGACAGTTCCACGTCACACCCGAGAACGTGCGTGCGGTCACCAAACCCGTGCTGCGTCATCGTGTGATCACCAACTTCAACGCCGAGGCAGATGGTGTCACAACCGACGACGTGCTCGAAACACTGCTGGACGAGGTCTCGCACGAGGGAGATTCCAGCAGCGACCAGCGGACCATGGACACGATCCTGAACTAGGCACGTCAGCGACGAGGGATCCCGCGTGACACACCGGGAAGCACACACTCAGATGTCCCACGGGCGTGTGGACGCCTCGCTGTACCTGCACCCGCAGACGCTGGCGCGTCTCGGGTCGTTCGAGCTGCGGGCAAAGCACATCGTCGAAGGTGTCATGAGCGGTATGCACCGCTCGCCACACCACGGCTTCAGCGTCGAGTTCGCTCAGCACCGCCAGTACGCGCCGGGTGACGACATCAAGCACCTCGATTGGAAGGTCTACGGGCGCTCCGACAAGCTCTATCTCAAGGAGTACCAGCAGGAGACGAACCTCGACCTCATGCTCTTGGTCGACTCCTCCGGCTCGATGCGTTTCGGCACACGTTCGTTCGCCGACGCGTCGGGGGCCGGCAAGCAACGCAGCCCCAGGGGAGACGTCTTCTGGTCGAAGTTCGATCACGCCACCGCGTTCGCGGCCGCGATGTCATACATAGCCTTGCGACAGGGCGACCGGGTCGGGCTCGCTGTCTACGCCGACGAGATCAGAGCACTCGTGCGTCGATCGAGTCAGCAGGCGCAGTGGCGACAGATCGTCCGTGCACTGACATCGCACGCGGTCGAGGAAGAGTCGAACATCGGACGCGTCGTGGACCAGGTCGTCGCGAAGCTGAACAACCGCTGCCTTATCGTGATATTGAGCGACTTCTTCGAGGATCTCAGTGTGCTCCGTGCGGCGATGGCGCGTATCAAGCACAGGAGCCATGATGCGATCCTCTTCCAGGTGCTCGATGCGCAGGAACTCAAGTTCTCGTACACCGACGCCGTGCCATTCGAGGGATACGAGGGCGAGGGGAGGCTGCGTGTCGACCCCAGGGCGCTCAGAAACAACTACCTCGACGCGATCAACACCCATCGACGCGAGGTCCGGCGCATGGCCAGGGCCTTCGGCTTCGACACCATGACGACGAAGACCAGCGACTGGCTTGGCCCGCCACTGGCGTCATTCCTGGCCCGACGAAACAACATCCTTAAGCGCACGAAGGTCAGCTGATGGCGTTCGTTCACCCATTGCTAGCGATCCTCGGCATCGCGTCGGTTGCGATCCCCATCGCGATACACCTGCTGCTGCGTCGAAAACGCAAGCCCGTGATGTTCGGCGCCATGCGCTTCGTGGTTGAGGCGTACCGCCAGCAACGATCGCGTATCAGGCTCGAGCAGCTCTTGCTCCTGTTCCTCCGTTGCCTCGTGATCCTTCTTATCGCACTCGCTATCGCGCGCCCGCTGCTGAGCTCTGGTTCCGCGCTGGCGCCCGCGAGTGAGCGGTCCGTCTACATCCTTCTCGACACGAGCGTCGCATCGTCGGCACGCATTGATGGAGACCGCTCCGCGATGGATGCCATCAAGAACGCCGTCGAGACACTCCTCGATTCGCTCCGTGAGACGGACAAGGCGGCGCTCGTGACCCTCGACTCGCCCTCCCAGGGTGTGGTGGTACCACCGACACGTGACATCGAGACGATACGCACCCTCGTGAGCCAGAGTGCATCCACACAGTCCGGTGCAGACCTTCAGGACGCGCTGCGCATCGTGCTCGACGACATGCGAACGAGCCCGTCGGCCGAGACCCAGCAGACACTTATCGTGCTGGCGAGCACGCAGTTCGTAAGTGCTATCGACCTCTCCGATCCCTTCCCCTCCGGGTTCGCGAGCTTCCCCGACACCACGTTCGTGATCCTCGATCCCGAGATCCAGTCGATACCGAACACACAGATCACGTCGGTGCGACCGCTCAGAGCCATGCTGCTGACAGGGGAAGACCAGCTCATCGGCGGCGGGCAGGTATCGCTGTCACTCCGGCGCACGGGAGGCGCAGAGCGTGACGACAGCGTCACCACGCTTCGTGTGTGGGTCGAGCGCGAGAGACTGACACAGTCACCGGCGACCGCGAGCGTCCGCTGGCAGCCTGGCCAGCAGGAGGCGATCGTTACACTCCAGCTCCCATCGCAAGAATTCGCGCGCGAGCACAACGACACCACGATTGTCGCGGAGATCGACAGGGACGCGCTCGAGGACGACAACATACGCAGAGCCCCCCTTCCGGTGCGTCAGGTGATCAGCGTTGGTGTTCTCACACGAAGACAATTCGGCAGCACCGGTTCGGTCGGAGAGCTGGGCGCGGACGAGTGGCTGCGGTTCTCTCTCGTGCCGAGCAGCAACTCACCGATCGATGTGCGCCAGATCGATCCGTCCACCGTCGACTCATCGGTGCTCTCGGGGCTCGATGTCGCGCTGCTGCCACGCCCCGACCTCGTTGACGAGCAGGGATGGTCACGTCTCAGACGATTCGTTGACGCGGGTGGCATGCTCATGGTCATGCCGCCCGAGCAGCACGACGTGCATCTCTGGTCCGACGCGATCGTGGACGCGTTCGAGCTCGACACTCGCTTTGCGCGCGAGTCGTCCATCTTCGAGTCATCCAGGGGCGTGTCGACCACGCAGAGCCAGTCACGAACGCTCGCGCTCCTGCAGGGTGAGCTGCAGACGCTTCTCCAGCCGGTGCGTGTTCACAAGGTCCTCCCCATCGTCGACAACCAATCACAGGCGACTCCGATTCTCACCCTCGATGACAACTCCCCGTGGCTCGTCCGGCTCGATGTGTCTCCGGACGAACAGGAGGATGGCACCCCGCCCTCGCTCGGCTCGTTGTTGTATCTGTCATCCTCAACGCATCTGAGCTGGACCAACCTCCCCGCGATGCCACTCATGGTTCCGTTGATGCAGGAGATCGTTCGTCAGGGAGTGGACTCGGGGCGAGACGCGCAAACCATCATTGCTGGTCAGGCGCCTGTGATCACCTCCGACTCACACAGGCTCGTCGCCCGCACGCCGGTGTCCGCCATCGCCGAGCAGCGCGCCGATCGCCCTGTTCGCAACAGCGGCGTGTACACCGTTGAGGACGATCTCGGTGACGCCCAGGCGATACTTGTGGTCAACACCGACACAGACGGCTCGCTGACCACGCGCGTCGAGGACGAGGAGATCTCGAAGTGGATCTCCGACTCCGGCATCGATCCATCGAGCATCCAGCGTCTCGCACACAACGAGCAGGACACACGAGAACGCATCGACACGCAAACCCAGGAATCGTCGTCCACTCTCAGTATCACGCTGCTGATGTGCGCACTTCTCACGGCTCTCATCGAGACTCTCCTTGCCCGTCTGTTCAGCCACGCAACGATCGGAGAGAGCCGATCGACCCCGGTTCGTGAGGTGGCATCGTGAGCGGTGCTATCGACAGACTCCTCGATCTCGACTCGCTCTCATGGGGAGACGAGAACGTCGTTTTCAGGTTCGGAATGGACCTGCCAACGTGGGCGTGGATCGGCATCATCGTGGCCGCCCTCGCCTTCTCTGCCTGGAGCTACGCGCGCTTGCAGGGCAACGGGGGCGCACGCGCGACACTGGCGATCGTTCGCGCGACGCTGCTCGCGCTCATCGTGATGCTGATCGCTCAGCCGCAACTCGTCGAGCGCACCGAACACACCGAGAAGGACTGGATCATCGTCCTTGTCGATCGCTCGCTGTCGATGCAGCTCCCCGACGCGGGAGACCCATCGAGCCGCATTACCCGCGATGAGCAACTCCGGAACACCATCGCCTCGTCGTGGCCCATGTGGGAGGATCTGCGGCAGGAGCGGGTTGTCGTCTGGCTCGGGTTCCACGAGTACACAGAAGATCTCGCGCTCACACTCGACGGGCCATCCCTCGACACTCCCGATGGACGGCGAACCAATCTGGCCACCGCATTCGATGACGCGCTCCAGCGATCGCTGGCGCGCCCGCTGGCGGGTGTCGTTGTGCTCAGCGATGGTCGCGCCGTTGAGCTCCCCTCACGCGCCGCGCTCAGAAGGCTCCAGCGAGATCTCGTACCCGTCTTTGCCGTGCCCCTCGGCAGCGAGATATCCATCGACGATCTGGCCATCCAGAACATCACCGTTCCCGAGTCCGCGTTCGCCAGTGACATCACACCCATCGGCGTGAGAGTCACACGGGCGCTGACCAACGACCGACGCGAGGCGACAGCGCGCCTCCTCAACACGCAAACAGGCGAGGTTCTCGACGAACAGACCATCGTTTGGTCACCGGGCCAGACCGACGCGTCGATAACCCTTCTCCAGCAATCCGACGAACCGGGCGAACGAAACTGGACGGTGCAGATCGTGCCCAACGGCGAGGACCTTGTCGAGATCAACAACTCAGAAGAAGTGGCCGTCGAGATCGTCGATCGCCCGCTGCGTGTGCTCTTCGTCGATGGCTACCCGCGCTGGGAGCAACGCTACGTCAAGAACCTGCTGTTGCGCGAGCAGACAATCCGCTCGTCGAACATCCTGCTCGCGCCCAACAGGCGGTTCCTGCAGGACAGCGAGGACGAGATCTACTCCCTCCCAGTGTCACCCGAGGAGTGGGCAGAGTTCGACGTCGTGATACTGGGTGACGTCTCTCCCGATGTGTTCTCGCGTGACCAACTGCTCAACCTCAGGGACCACGTGGCGGCAAGGGGAGGCGGGCTTCTGTGGATCGGTGGCTCGGGATTCACACCCAACGCGTGGCGCGACACCTCGCTCACCGACCTGATCCCCTTCGCGCCCTCTCCCGCTGGCACACTCCCAGGCTCGGTCCCCGTGACACTCTCGCCCACGAACACGTCGCTCGACCTCGGTGTCATGCGACTCGGAGATGTGCAGACTCCCTGGCCGGCTGCTCTGTCCGACCCGGCCACCGGATGGTCGGTGCTGCGATGGTCACAGCGCATCGATCCGGGCGTTCTCAAGCCGGCATCGCAGGCGCTCGCGCTCGCTCACGACACAACCAGCGACGAGACCTGGCCCGCGGTCATCTCGATGCGGTACGGCTCCGGGCGAGTCGTCTACGTTGCCACAGACGAGATCTGGAGATGGCGATACGGTCAGGGCGAGGTGCTGCCGGAGCGATTCTGGCTGCAACTGATTCGCATGGTCGGACGTCAGAGCCTCGCGTCCGACGGCAGGCGAGCAATACTCGAGGTTAATCCCTCACGCGCCACGCTCCAGCAGCCGGTGCGCATCAAGATCACCCTCCTCGATCAATCGCTGGTGTCCAGCGCGCCCGACGCGATCCCAATCCGCCTGATTCCATCCCTGCGAGACGAGGACATCGCGCCAGTGCAAATGGAGCTGCGCAGGGAATCACCCGACGCGGACACGTTCGTGGGAACGTGGCTGCCTACCAGCCCCGCAACATGGACCGTTGACGCGAGCGAGTTCCTGCGATCGACAGACTCGGGAACTGTGTCGTTCGAGGTCGTGCACCCCAACAGCGAGTTCCGCGATCCACGCACAGATCACACTGTTCTCGAGCAGATCAGCCGCGACACGGGCGGGCGGGTCCTGGACGGGGACTCACTCCAGTCGCTTCCCAACCTGCTGCCAAACAGAAGGCAACGCCTCATCAAAGAGGACTCGGAGCCCCTCTGGGACACACCCCTTGCGCTCCTTCTCGTGCTCTCGCTCGTGACGATCGAGTGGGTGGGAAGGCGTCTGGTCCGCCTTATCTGAAACGCACCCACCCGAAGGCGGACTCGTACAATCAATCGAGCCGATCAATCTGAGGGTACGCCCACGAGCAGCGCCACCATCGAGCATGAGCACACACGACAACAATCCGTCCATCCATGAGGTGAAGCGATCGCTCCGCCATCTCAGGAGCAGGGCCCGTCTCGTGCTCTCCTCTCAGCGAATCATGAGCGTCGCGAGCATCGTGCTCGCCAGCGTGCTCTTCTTCGCGGTCATCGACTACGCGATCCGGCTGCCGCCCGCCATCAGAGCCTTCAATCTCGTGGTAGGGGTATGCGCGACAGCGTATGTAGTAACGCGATGGATCGCACCAGCCATGCGGTTCAAGCCGAGCCTGTCGTCGGTAGCGTTGCGGATGGAGAGACTCGAGTCCTCTTGGCGCGGCCTGCTGACCAGCGGCATCGAGCTCTCGGACGACCCCTCGGACACACCCGTAACACGATCGCTCACGAGCAGGGTCGTCGAGCGCGCGGCCAGGAGCTGGTCGGAACGCAAGCACCCCAGGCTTGTCCGACTCGACGGGCTTGTTCGCTCTGGTGTTGTTCTCTCCGGGATCCTGGCCATAGTGCTCTCGCTCACACTGCTGAAACAGGAGATGACGCGCATCGGCGCGACCAGGACGCTCCTGCCGTGGGTAGACGCCCGATGGCCCGCGCGCACCGATATCGAGTCGCTGATGACATCCGCGGTTCACCCGTCCGACCGCGCCGTCGCGTTCCGTGCCGGGCTGATCCGCTCGAACTGGGACTTCGCCTCGACCGATGTGTACGTCAGGTGGAGAGAAGTCGGGGGCTCACAGAGCGAGCGCATGCTGCTCACATGGCAGCGCCAGACATCCCGGATCAACAGCGGCGCGTTCACCATCGAGGCGCAACTGTTCGAGCGTCTGTTCGATCCCCAGCACGACGAGATCGTGTACCGATTTGAGACAGAAGACGACACCACCCCCTGGGCCACTCTCACGTTCATCGATCCGCCTGCGATCCAGGAGGCGCGCGCGATGATCGTGCCTCCGCCGTACGTCGAGGAGACCGACACCAACGCGGCGTCGGACCTCAGACCGCGGATCCACCCACTTGGCGACGGCGCCGACGACAGGGCCATCGCGCCAACGTCGTTGGCAGGATCGACGATCGAGCTGACCCTCGAGCTCACAAAGCCATCGCGATTCGAACCAGATGACGAGAGCTGGGTCGTCGAGACATTCGGTCAGCAGCTCAACGACACACACCCCACGATCGTGTCCGACGACTCCCAGGGCACACGATGGACGGTGTCATTCGAGCTGCACGAGTCCATCCGGGTGCCCATCTCACTCGTCGACGAGTACGGCATCCACTCGAACGAGGACGCCACATTCAGATTCCCTTCAACAGAAGACAGCGCGCCGATCATCTCTCTCATCGATCCCGATCGCGACATGGAGGTGCTGCCCCAGGCAGTCGCGCCGCTCGTCGCAGAGGGAATCGACGATGTCGGACTCGACTCGGTCTGGATCGCGCTCACGCACATGATCCCAGCGGGCGAGTCCCACCCCAGCGGCCCGGGCGGCGCGTTGCGACCACTCCAGGACGAGCCGCAGCGGGTCGCGATCGCGAGCACGCTGCGAGAGCGATTCCATCGTCTGAGCACACACATCCGTTTCGAGGAACTTGGCGCGCAACCAGGACACGAGGTCCACGTGCAGGCATTCGCCGTGGACACGCTCGGAGCCTGGTCCTCGTCGATGCGCGCACCGTCCGAGTCGATCGTCAGGCGCTTTCGTGTGCTCACCGAAGAAGAGTTTCTTGAGCGCATCCAGGGGGGGCTGTCGCAGGCGCGTCAAGCCTCGATCGCGACCGACGAGCAGCAGGCGCGCGCGCGAGAGATGATCGATCAGCAGCCGCCCGACTCGATGTCGCGTCGCCAGCAGGCTGTCGTGAGCGATCGCATCACCCGCATCATCGAGCAGCTTGAAACACTCCAGGACACGGTCGAGCGGAATCAGTACGACGACGAGTCGCTCTCCTCTCTCCTTGAGGCGGCCCGGTCCACTCTGGAGCGAGCAGGGCAGCAGTCCGCCGAGGCATCCAGATCCATCGACGAGCTGCTCACACAGCAGGAGCAGGGCGACGACACGACCGATTCTCCGCTGCGAGAGGAAGCGCGCGAGGCGCAGCAGAACGTCCATCGAGAGCTCGAGCAGCTCGCGGAACTCCTGGATCGCGGCGAGGACACATGGGTCCAGCGCCGACGACTGCAGAATCTCATCCAGGCGCAGGAGTCGCTCCGCGAGCAGACCGAGCAGATAAGCCAGACCACAACCGGCCAGGAGCGCGACGAGCTGACTTCACAGCAGGAGCAGGAGCTCGATCGCATCGCCGAGGAGCAGCGGGCGCTCTCGGAGCAGACCGAGGAAACGCTGGAGGGCATGCGGGATAGCCTCGAGCAACTCAGGCAGAACGACTCCGTCGCGGCAGCGGGGCTCGAAGAGGCGCTGCGCACAGCGCAGCAGCGCAACACGCAGGAGCTGCAGGAGCAGGCAGCCGAGCAGGTCGAGCAGAACCGCACGTCGCGCGCGATGTCGATGCAACAACAGGCTTCGCAATCGCTCCAGGAGATGCTCGACGCCATGGACCAGGCGCTCGAGGAGCGCGACGAGGTGCTCCAGCGACTGCTGCTGAATCTTATTGAGTCGATCCAGTCGCTCATCACGTCGCAGCAATCCGAGATCGCGTCCCTCCGGGATGGTCGCCACGAGGGCAGGGATCGCGCCATGATCCGGCTCCGCACCAACACGCTCGGTGTCCACGAGCAGGCCGCCGCCGGGGGTGTCGAACTCGCGTCTGTGGCGTCGAGTCTGACGAGAGCGTCCGATGCACAGTCGCGCGCGATCGTGGCGCTCCGAGAGAATCCACCATCAATCGAGGACGCGCTGGTCCAGGAGGGCAGCGCGCTCGAGCTCCTTGAAGAGGCGCTCGAGCAGGCAAGATCGCTCGAGGAAGAGATGGCCGAGCGCATCCAGGACCGCAAGCAAAAGCAGCTCCGCGAGGCGTACGAGACGGCACTCGAGCATCAGATCGAGATCCACGATCAGACCTCGCCCTACGTGAATGACGACCAGCTCTCGAGACGAGACCGGCTAAACCTGCGTCGGCTGGGTGACGAGCAGCACGAGCTGGCCCAGCAGCTGGTCCAGCTGCGAGACGAGATCGAGGACATCGCCAACGCCTCGATCTTCAAGTACGCACACGACAAGCTCGACACGCTCCTGGCCGACGCGACCGGAGCGCTCCGGGACGGTCGTCCTAACGATGCCGACGCCAGCCAGATCAGAGCAATCGAGCTGCTGCGCGGGCTCGTCGCGGCAACGCAGGAGGATCAGCAGGAAGAGGACGAGTTCCGCCAGAACGCCTCGGGTGGCGGGTCTGGTGGATCCGGAGAGCAGCAGGAACAGGTCATCCCGCCAATCGCTGAGCTCAAGCTGCTCAAGCAGCTCCAGCAGGACGTTTACGAGCGCACACGAAGGCTGGATGAGACACAGGACACACCCGACGACGAGACCGTCCGCGAGCTCGGCACCACACAAAGCGATCTGGCCGAGATAGGCGAGGAACTCATCAGAAAGCTCGAGGAGAACAACTCCCCCGGGGGCAACCAGCCATGAGGCACGCGATCTGGATCACATCGCTCGTTCTCTTGCTCGCGCTCACGTGCGTGCGTACGCACGCGCAGGACGAGCCGAGCCGACAGGAAGACAGCCAGCAGGAAGAGACGCAGCAGGACGAGAAGGACCCCGATGTCGTCAACCCGCTGCCCGATCTCGACGAGCTGCTAGGGCTCCCATCGGATGACAGCGATGACGACAGCGACGACGACGAGCTTGAGCGTGCGCTGACGAACCAGCAGATCAGCGACCAGTTCAAGCAGGCCGTCGCGCAGATGCACGACGTCGCGCTCTCGCTCACCGACAACCTCGACCCAGGGCTCGCCACGCAACGGACGCAGGAGGACATCCTGAGAAAACTCGACGCGCTCATCGAGCAGGCGAAGCAGAACTCGCAGAGCGGGACGTCCTCCGCCTCCCAGCAGCAGCAACAGCAGCAACAACAACAGCAGCAGGGACCACAGCAGCAGACGGGCGCCGAGCAACGATCAGCATCCTCCGATCCCTCCCAGGCGCAGACCCCGCCGGGCTCGCAGTCTGGCGAGCTGACGTCTCTACTCGAGGCGACGCAGGCGGCATGGGGGTCGCTCCCACCGCGCATCCGCGACACGCTGCTCCAGGGCTCCCGTGATCGATTCAGCTCGCTCTACGAGTCGCTCACAGAGTCGTACTACCGGCGTCTCGCCGAGGACAATCAGGACCAGCAATGAGCAAACAACTCGCCATTGTGATTGCCACGATCGCAACGATCGGTTCGCACGCGCAGATCGAACGCACGGGCGCCTCGGCGGAGAACGCACCCATACAGTCCGAGATCATCCCGGAGATGGGCGGCGCCATCAGCACCGCCTTCACCTGGTTGCGCGATCAACAGAACAACGACGGCTCCTTCGGCGGGGGGCGGTATGGACGACACGTCGGCATCACCTCCCTCGCCTGCCTCGCGTACCTCTCGGATGGCCACATGCCGGGGCGTGGGCAGTACGGCGACATCGTCGAGCGGGGGTTGGAGTTTGTTCTCCAGAACGTCAACGAGACGGGGCTCATCGCCGCGGACACCTCGCACGGCCCGATGTATGGTCACGGATTTGCGACACTCTTCCTCGGTGAGATCTACGGCATGACCGCAGGCGGGCCCGACACCACCCAGGCCAATCGTCTGCACGACGCGCTCGTCAAGGCCGTCCGCCTGATCGTGCAGACTCAGAACCCCGAGGGAGGTTGGCGCTACAACCCCGTTCCGTACGACGCGGACATCTCGGTGACCATCTGCCAGATCATGGCGCTGCGCTCGGCGCGCAACGCCGGGATCGAGGTCCCCTCAGAGACGATCGATCGCGCCGTCGAGTACGTGCGTTCATGCCAGAACCCGGACGGGGGCTTCAAGTACCAGCTCACATCGGGCGGATCGGCCTGGCCCCGATCCGCGGCCGGCGTGGCCAGCCTGTACTACGCGGGCATCTACGAGGACAACGCTATCGAGGAGGGACTCGAATATCTCGTACGAACCGCGTTTCCCGGTAGACGCCAGTCTCAGGGGGCGCATTATTTCTATGGCCACTACTACGCCGTCCAGACCATGTACCTGGCGGGCGGCGAGCACTGGGCGCAGTGGTGGCCCGCGGTCCGCACGGAGCTGCTCCAGAAGCAGGCCTCCGACGGCTCGTGGTCTGATAACCACGCCGGGTCCTCCTATGGTACATCGATGGCCCTGATTATCTTGCAGATGCCAAAGCGGTATCTACCGATCTTTCAGAAGTAATGCTCAACACCAAAGCACGAGTTCGTTCCCTTGCACACGCGATCTGTGCGATCGCGGCTGCCAACGCGTCCACGGTTGAGGCGTTGGAGCCGACGCACATCCTGCTCACACAGGACACCGATCCCGTCGCCATCAACGTCGGCTCACTCGACGGCTTCACGCTCCGGTACACGGATGAGTTCGGCATGTCGGGTATCGCACCACTCCACTCGCTGCGAGCGATGATCCCCTCGGAGCACTCGTCCCCCGAGACATCGAGCAGCATGCTCCTTCTGGTCGACGGCCAGCGGTTCCCGGGCTCCTTCTCAGGCGCCTCCGACGCGCAGGACTCCATCGAGTGGCAGCACGACGGCTTCGGATCACTCTCGGTGGCGCTCGACAAGCTCGAGGCCGTCATCTTCGAGCCCGATTCGCGCGTTCCGTCAGGCATCTCGACGCGTGACACGCTCACGCTGACCAATGGCGACGCGCTCTCCGGCTTTATCATCGACCTGGGTGTCGACGCAACCATAGAAACCGAGAGCGGTGAGCTCGTCGATGTCGCGCTCGATCGTGTCGCGTGGGTGCGCGTGGCGAACCCACCCGAGATGCTCGAGGGCATCGTGGTGTGGCTGGCCGATGGCACCGTGACGAGGCTCATCGACATCCAGCGCGCAGGAGCGACGACCGTCGAGCTGATCCGAACCTCCTCGACAAGCATGATCGTCCCGCTCGAGGACATCGTGGCCGTCATGATGCGCGCACAAGACATCACCTCACTCGCGTCGCTTCTCCCGACAGAGCAGCACCCGATCGGGAGGCCCCGCCTCCTGGAGCCGCTTCGACTCGCCTCCTCACCCGTCTCGATGTACGACTCATCGTTGATCGTGCCCGATCTCGTGATACCCGCGCCCATGCAGATCGACTGGCAGCTGCCAGGCGATCGCCTCACGTTCAGCACAACACTCGAGCTGCCCGAAGAGACTGCGCCATGGGGTAACTGCGAGGTTGTCGTGATGGTCGACGGCTTCGAGGTAGCACGCCACCACATGCACGAGAACAACCGTGTGGCCCAGCTGCTCGTGCCTCTCAACGGCTCGATGCTGCAGATCCGTGTCGAACCGGGCGCCTACGGACCAATACGGGATTCGATCGTCCTGCGACATCCCGTGCTGCTCCACGACTGAGTCCGCGATCACATCGTCTGAAAGAGCGACCGGTCTCGGCGACTGATGATCGTCTCCACACCGGGCAGCACATCCTCCAGACGACGCGCATACTCGGGAAGAAATCCCCGCTCCGTGTTCGTGTGCCCGCACAGCAGCACCGCACATCCACGCTCTATGGCTCCCAGCACCTCGTGGTGGCGCATCTCTCCCGTGAGAAACATGGTGCAACCCGCCTCGATCGCGCCATCGAGCAGTGAGGCGCCGGCACCCGGGCACACGCCGATGCGCTGCACGGGCGTTTCGGAGGCCGACGCCAGCTTCACCGCATCGACGCCGAGCGCCGACTTCACCCTCGATGCCAGCTCCGCAGCCGTCACGCTCTGATCCAGCGTGACGACCCGCCCCGCGCCCTTGGACCGATTGGGCCTAGCCATCAGGGAGTACACCTCCCATGCCGGCTCCTCGTACGGATGGAACTGACGCAGCAGCTCCCCCGCTATCGCCAGGCTCCTGCGCGAGCACACCATCTCCAGGCGCACCTCTGGCACGTGCTCGAGCTCGCCCGCTCGACCAGCCACAGGCGACGCGTCACCCGTGGAACGGAAGCTCCCAATCCCCTCCACGCGGAACGAGCACAGCTCGTACTGCCCTATGCGTCCGGCACCCGCGCTCGCCAGCGCGTCCCGCACCGTATCGGCGTGATCCGCCGGCACGAACGTCACGATCTTGCACTGCTCGGACGATGCCGCGACCTCCAGCGGCTCGATCGCGCGACGATCACCGAATGTCGACTCCTCGCTCCCCGTCGGCGCGAGCGAGTTGCACAGCCAATCGGCCACACCGCCGTCGGTCGCGTCCAGGGCGGTGTGCGGGCTGTACACGCTCATGCCCTCCCGGATGGCTCGCAGCACGACCCGCGAGCGCTCGCGCGGGCCCGCGATGCGAGTCAGCGGATGGAAGATGGGCGGATGGTACGACACGATCATCGAGGCGCCCTCCTCGCAGGCCTCGTCGACCACGTCGCGCGTGCAGTCGATCGTGAACACCACCGGGCCATCGCACCCATCGTCCGGGTCGCCGATCAGCAACCCAACGTTGTCCCAGTCCTCGGCGTACGAGAGCGGGGCTATGGTCTCCAACGCGTCAAGCAGTGCGTGAACCTGCATGCTGTGGCTCCTGAGTCTGGCAACAGGATACACGCTCGCATCATTGGAAACCCACGACAACTCTGTACACTCATGTCGTACACACATCAGCGAATCAGTCCCCGAGAGGCGAACACGTGAGCGAGAATTCCAACGCGATCAAGACATTTGTGCTCGATACCTCCGTGCTCCTGCACAACCCAAACTCGCTCTTCGTCTTCCAGGACAACAACGTCGTCATCCCCTTCGCAGTGCTCGAGGAGCTCGATGATTTCAAGAGCGGCTCCAACGACCTGGCCAGAAACGCACGACAATGCATCCGCCACTTCGACCGGCTCAGAAGGTCCGGCAGGCTCGACACAGGTGTCCGATGGGCACCCACGTCGGATGGGATATCGGGCGCGCCAGAGGATGACACGTCGAGAGGCCTGATACGCATCCACGTACAGGACGGCGAGCGCCCGATCGGTCTCGAGAAGGACAGCCCCGACAACCGGATCATCACCGTCGCCTACTCGCTCATGCAGCAGGGCGAGCACGCGGTCTTCGTCTCCAAGGACATCAACGCGCGCATCAAGGCCGACGCCCTGGGTGTCGACTCGCAGGACTTCGAGAACCAGAAGGTCGACGCCGAGCGACTCTACACGGGCCAGACGACCGTCGATGCGATGGGCGACCTGATCAACGAGCTCTACGACCAGCGCATGCTCCCCATCGCGTCGCTCGCAGACGCGCTCACCACCACTGATGACGAGGGCAACTCCTACACACACGAGATCGAGACAAACGAATTCGTTCTGCTCAAAGACTCCACCGACGAGAGCCACTCCGGTATCGCGCGACGCCTCGCAGACACCGACCACCTCGTGCCCGTCACGGGCCCCAAGCGACCCGTTTTCGGTGTCATGGCACGCAACGTCGAGCAGACCATGGCCCTCGAGCTTCTGCTCGACGACGAGGTCAAGCTCGTCTCGCTCACGGGCGGGGCCGGCACCGGCAAGACCCTCCTGGCGCTGGCAGCAGGCATGGCGAAGGTGTTCCAGGAGGAGCGATACGACAAGCTCCTGGTCGCGCGGCCCATCGTCCCGCTCGGACGCGACATCGGGTACCTGCCCGGCGAGAAGGAGGACAAGCTCTCCGCCTGGATGCAGCCCATCTTCGACAACCTCGACTACCTGATGGGCACCCGTGGCTCGCACTACCAGAACGCCGAATCTCTCACGACCGAGCAGCGCCTCGAGCGACTGCTCGCCGATGGCAAGCTCGTGCTCGAAGCCCTCACCTACATCCGAGGGCGCTCCATCCCGCACCAGTTCATCATCGTTGATGAGGCACAGAATCTCACGCCCCACGAGGTCAAGACGATCATCTCGCGTGCCGGCGAGGGCACGAAGATCGTCCTCACGGGGGACATCGAGCAGATTGATAACCCCTATCTCGACAGCTCCTCCAACGGCTTGTCCTACTGTGTCGATCGTATGCGCGGCTCAGGCTTCGTCGGGCACGTCACGCTGCTCAAGAGCGAACGCTCAGAACTCGCATCGCTCGCAGCCGACAAGCTCTGACGCCCATGCCCCTCACAGATCCCGCACCACGACGCGATCGCGCAAGATCCGCGCAGAAAATTCGCGTCCCGCACATTCTGAACCGGCTTTTAACCCGATCACCTGAAACCCGCACCACACGAGACCGAATAATCAGCGAAGCCGATCTCCTCCTCGGCAAGAATCCGTTCAGGGCCCAGAATCAACTCCTCTAAGAACAGCATTCACACGCCCTCCCAAGTCGGCTGCTCCAGAGACCCTCCGGGGGCTGGAGCGGCCGTTTTTTTTTCGTGCAACCACGCACACGCTCGTCGATATTGGCTGAACCCCCTGTCGGCCCTATGGTTCCGTCACACACACACCGCAAAGGAGTCGAGACGTGTTCCATTCCTCGAACCCGGTACTGAGCGATCGCGCGTTCCAGCCAGCCGAGGTGCTCCCCAAAGAATCCGCCCAGGTCCGCACCACCATGACCGCCGCAGGCGCCGCGAACAAGACGTTCATGCTCCTGGGCCTCTGTGCCGCGGCCGCGATCTTTACGTGGAGCATGATTGTCCCCGCGCAGGGTATCGAACCCAAGATGAGCCCGTTCCCGTTCCTCATTGGGGGAATGCTCGGTGGTCTCGTGTTCTTTTTCATTACATGGTTGAAGCCCTCTGCCTCACCGTTCACCGCACCCATCTATGCGCTCCTCGAGGGTCTCGTGCTTGGGAGCCTGAGCGCGGTGTACGCGCTACAGTTTGCGGTGGTGGAAAACCCTGGCGCGCTGGCCTCGGGCGACACGAGCACGTTTGCTCCTAACTACGGCATGGTGTTCAACGCGCTCGTGCTTACCTTCGGCATCTTGGGTGTGATGCTCGCGGTGTACCGCTCGGGGATTATCAAGGTCACCGATAGATTCGCCATGATCCTTATGTCGGCCGTTGGTGCTGTCGCGCTTCTCTACCTCGTCAACATCATCATGCACTTCTTCGGAGCGTCGATACCGTTCATTCACTCGTCCGGGCCCATCGGCATCGGGTTCAGCGTCGTCGTGATCGGCCTCGCGTCGTTTATGCTGCTACTCGATTTCGAGTTCATCGTTCGGGGCGCACAGGCCGGACTTCCGCGCCACATGGAGTGGTACGCGGGGTTCGGGCTGCTGGTCACGCTCGTCTGGCTCTACATCGAGATCCTGCACCTGCTGGCGAAGCTCCAGTCGAGGGATTGATCCCCGTTCGCCACGAGGTACAATACGCGGCTCGACCACGGCCCCATCGTCTAGCCTGGTCCAGGACGCCAGGTTCTCATCCTGGAAACCGGGGTTCGAATCCCCGTGGGGTCATTCACGCACACGCCTCGTATCACGCGAGGCGTTTTTTTTATCGCGTGAGCGCCAGCAAACGACGGATACGCTCCTCCGTCGGCGGGTGCGTCCGGAACACACCTCCCATCTTCGACATGAACGCCGCCCCCTTCGGAGGCACGATGAACAGGTGCGACATCGCCTTGCTCGCGCTCTTGTAGGGCGTCTTTGCCTCCATGAGCTTCTGCAACGCCGACGCCAGGCCCTCGGGATACCTCGTCAGCTCGACCGCCCCGGCGTCCGCCAGGAACTCTCGCTCGCGGCTGACAGCCATCTGCACCATCGACGCGAGGATCGGCGACACGATGATCAGCACGACGAACACGACCAGGGCGATCGCCACCGCGGCGCCGCCGCCCTTGCTCTTACTGTTTGACTTGCCGCCCACACGCACATGCCACAGCGACTCGCGTGCCACGTCGCAGGCGATCACGATCACACCAACCAGTGTCGCCAGCAGCATCATCAGCTTCACGTCGTTGTGGCGGATGTGCGCAAGCTCGTGCGCGATCACCCCAGCCAGCTCGTCGCGCGTCAGCTGCTGCCGCAACCCCGCCGTGATCGCAACCGACGCGGTCTCCGGAGATCGCCCGGTCGCAAACGCGTTAAGCGAGTCCGTGGGGATCACGTACACCCGCGGCATCGGGATGCCCGCCGCCAGGCGCAGCTCGTCCACAACATTGAACAACTCGGGATCCGCCTGCTGATCGATCGGGATCGCTCTGGCCATGCGAAGCACCGCCTTGTCGCCGCTCGTCCACGACCAGATCGACGCCCCCGACGCGATCAGGAACGCAACGAGGCATCCGAGCACCGCGGCGACCACGACTCCCTCGAAGCCCGACGCCGATCCAACCAGCGCTCCCGCCGCAGCGCCCAGTCCCACGGCGATCAGGATGATCACCGCCACGAGCATCGCACTGCGCCGTCGGTTCTTCCGCATCAGGTCTCGGAACGTAACCGTCGCCGGGTACGCCTTCAGCGCCTCGCGCTCTGTGTGGATGACCCCCATCAGCTGTTCTCATCCGAGATCAGAACGACACCTTCGGCGCGTCCTTGGCCGCCGCCTCCTCGATCTCAAAGTACTCGCGACCCGCGAAGTTGAACATGCCAGCGATGATGTTGCTCGGAAACGTCTGGCGTGCCTCGGTGTACTGCGCTACGCAGTCGTTGTAGTGCTGACGCGCAAATCCGATCTTGTTCTCCGTGCTCGACAGCTCCTCCTGCAGCGATGCGAAGTTCGAGTTCGCTTTCAGATCCGGATACGCCTCGGCAACCGCAAACAGGCGCCCCAGCGCGCCTGTCAGCATGTTCTCGGCCTCCGCCTGCTCGCTGATCGAGCCGGCGTCGACCGCGCGCGTGCGCGCCGCGATCACCGCCTCCAGCGTCTCGCTCTCGTGCGACGCATAACCCTTGACCGTCTCGACAAGATTCGGGATCAGGTCGTACCGGCGCTTGAGCTGCACGTCCACCTGCGCCCACCCGTTGTCGCACAGGATGCGCTTGCGCACCAGCCCGTTGTAGACCGCGATGATGAAGCCCACGATGCCGACAACCACCACGAGCACGATGATGCCCCAGACGAGTCCGCCCATCGGATACCTCCTTCATTCAACACACATATCGGCGGGCGCACGCCCGCACCCATACAGTATTGGGAATCCACGTCACGACGACATGTCGAAAAAAACGGCCCGCGAGACAGGTCACTCCACCGTCACGCTCTTGGCTAGGTTCCGCGGCTTGTCCACGTCGTGCCCTCGCAGCACCGCGGCGTGGTACGCCAAAAGTTGCAGCGGCACAACAGTCACCATCGGGCTCAGGGCCTCCGGAACCTCGGGCACGTAGATCAGGTCGTCGGCGAGCGTCGCGATGTCCGTGTCGCCCTCCGTCGCCACCGCGATCACGTGACCGCCCCGGCTCCGGACCTCCTCGATGTTCACAAGCACCTTCTCGTACTGGGCGCCCTGATTGGCGATGAACACAACAGGCATGCCCTCGTCGATCAGCGCGATCGGGCCGTGCTTCATCTCCGCAGCAGGCATGCCCTCGGCGTGGATGTACGAGATCTCCTTGAGCTTCAGCGCGCCCTCCAGCGCCACCGGGTAGTTGTACCCGCGCCCCAGGAACAGCCAGTTCTCGCGATGCACGTGCTTCTCCGTGATCGCCTTGATCGTGTCCGACTGCTGCACCACGCGCTCGATCTTGTCGGGCACCGCCTCAAGGTGCTCCAGCACGGCGCGGCAGTGCTCGGGGCTCATGTAGCGACGACGCCCAAGGAACAGCGCCAGCATCGTTAGTACGCACACCTGCCCCGTGAACGCCTTCGTCGACGCGACGCCGATCTCCGGGCCAACACGCAGGTACACGCCCGCGTCCGTGTCGCGTGCGATCGTCGAGCCGACCACGTTGACCACACCCAGCGCCGTGGCACCGCGAGACTTCGCCTCCGTCATCGCGCTCAGCGTGTCCGCCGTCTCGCCCGACTGGCTCACCGTGATGACCACCGAGCCCTCCTCGATGATCGGGTTCCGGTACCGAAACTCCGAGGCGTAGTCCACCTCCGTCGGCACGGTCGCGAAGTCCTCGAAGAGGTACTCACCCACCATCGCCGCGTGCAGTGCCGTGCCCTGCGCCAGCATGATGTAGCGCTTCGCTTTCACCAGGTCGCGCGCCAGCTCGCCCACGCCACCAAGCACGACCTGGCCCTCGTGGCGATCCACACGCCCGCGCATGCAGTTCCTCAGTGACTGCGGCTGCTCGAAGATCTCCTTGAGCATGTAGTGCTCGTACCCGCCAAGCTCGATCTGATCGAGCTCGAATTCCAGCTCCATGATCTTCGGCGTCACCGGCACGTTGTCGATCGTCGTCGTGCGGAACTCCTCGCGCGTCAGCTTGCAGACCTGATAGTCCTCCAGCGTGATCGCACGCGACGTGTGCGCCACGATGCCCGAAGCGTCCGATGCGACGATGTACTCGTCGGAGCCCACGCCCACGATCAGCGGCGACCCCTTCCTGGCCACAACCAGTGTGCCCGGCTCGTCCTTGCACATCACCGCGATCGCGTACGCGCCCGTTACCTCGCGCAACGCGTTCTGCACCGCCGTCTCCAGATCTCCGTCGTACAACTCGGCGATCAGGTTGATCAGCACCTCGGTGTCCGTCTCAGTGAAGAACTCGTGCCCCTTCTCTTTCAGCCACGTGCGCAGCGACGCGTAGTTCTCAATGATCCCGTTGTGGATGATCACGAAGCGTTTCGAGTCGTCCAGATGGGGGTGCGCGTTGGGATGCGTCACCGCGCCGTGCGTCGCCCAGCGTGTATGCGCGATGCCCATCGTGCCGGGCAGCTCGCCCTCCTTCTCGATCTCTCCCTCGAGCGCCGACACGCGTCCCACGGTCTTGACCACGCGCACGTCGCCGTTGAGGATCGCCACACCCGCCGAGTCGTACCCGCGATACTCCAGACGCTTGAGCCCCTCGATCAGGATCGGCTGCGCCTCACGAGTGCCCACGTACGCGATGATGCCACACATAGGAAACCTCCAACCTCACCCGTCGTGGGACACCACCCGCGCCCACTCCCGATCACGCTTCTACGTCTCCTCATCGACGCAGGGTCGCCCCCACATCGACGAGCGATCCACCATTGTCGCACGTTCAGACGCTCCGACCACCCCCACACCAAACGATACCCGAACACAACCCGATCACCTATACTCTCCCCATGCCCGACCTCTGGGACACCAAGCGCCAGGAGGCACTGCGCTCCTCCTACCCGCTGGCCATGCGCATGCGCCCGCGCACGCTCGATCAGGTCCGGGGCCAGCGCCACATCCTGGGCGAGAGCAAGCTCCTCAATCGCATGCTCAAAGCCGGGCGACTCACCTCGCTGATCCTCCACGGTCCGCCGGGCACCGGCAAGACGACGCTCGCCGAGGTCATCGCCACCCACATCGACGCCCACTTCGTGCGTGAGAACGCCGCCAGCGCCACCGTCAAGCAGATCCGCACGATCATCGATGAGGCCACCTTCCGACTCACCGATTCGGGCCGTCGCACCGTCCTCTTCCTTGACGAGATCCACCGCTTCACAAAGGCCCAGCAGGACGTCCTTCTCGCCGACGTCGAGCGCGGCACGCTCACCCTCATAGGCGCCACCACCGAGAACCCGCTCTTTACCGTCAACTCTGCGCTCGTCTCGCGCTCCACCGTTCTCCAGCTCGAACCCCTCGAGGAGAACGACCTCGCACAGCTCCTCCATGATGCCATCAGCAACGAGCAGCGCGGCTTCGGCAAGAAGAGCCTCACCGTCGACGACGAGGCCATCGCACACTGGGCGCGCATCGCCGACGGCGACGCCAGGCGTGCCCTCAACGCGCTCGAGGTCGCCGTTCTCTCCGCATCCGACGAGAGCAACATGCGCATCACGCTCGACGACGCCGTCGAGTCCATCCAGCACAAGGCGGTGCTCTACGACCGCGACGGCGATCAGCATTACGACCACATCTCCGCGATGATCAAATCCGTCCGAGGCTCCGACCCCGACGCCGCCGTCTATTGGGTCGCTCGCATGCTGGAGGGCGGCGAGGACCCTCGCTTCATCGCACGACGCCTGGCCATCCTCGCCTCGGAGGACATCGGCAACGCCGACCCGCGCGCCATCATGGTCGCCGACGCGACCTGGTCGCTCATCGAGCGTGTCGGCATGCCCGAGGCGCGCATCACGCTCTCACAGTGCGCCATCTACCTCGCGCTCGCACCAAAGAGCAACGCCTCATACGTGGCCATCAACGAAGCCATGTCGGATGTTCGAGAGGGCAGAACACTTCCCGTGCCCATCGCCCTGCGCGACCCCAACAAGGCGGCCAGCGCTGGCTCCACGAAAGAAGGCATGGGCTACCAGTACTCCCACACCCAGGGCACGCAGACACCGCTAGGCGGCATCACCGACGAGTCCTACCTCGGCGTCGAGAAGGCCTACTACGCACCAAAAGACGTCGGATTCGAGAAAACACTGAAAGAGCGACTGGCGTACATACAATCGATTCGAAATGCTGAGAACAAATAACATTCTGCGGTTTCACACTCTGATTCTGGTTGGAATAGCGAACACCGCAGCGCATGCAATCATCTGGGTTCCTGTTCTGTTTTCATTGTCTATTGAAGTATCTGCACCAGAGTCTGTTGGCGGTCTCTTTGTTGTTGGATTTGTGTCTGCCATAGCACTGGTGATCTGGAGTGCCACACACATCGCCGCAGCCCACCTGGCATCGCATGTAGTAGGGATCCATCGCCGATCGAGAAGAAAATGCATACGATGCGGTTACACACTCGAGTCACCGCCCCAATATCTATGTCCCGAATGTGGAGACCAGGTTGGGTTGCTTTATGGCAACGAAGAACTCTAGCCCAAGAAAATCAGGACAACCCGACGATCGATCCCCTACAATCCCCAATCGCACTCCCTCTGAAACGGACTACCAATGACCACCATGACCGATCGCAAGTACATCGCCGACTTCGGCCCCGCCGAGCGCTTCGAGGGCGCCTTCACTATCGCCAACGCGCAGCTGGGCACCACCCGCGCCGGCAAGCCCTACCTCCGCGCCCTCCTCTCGGATAAAACCGGCCAGCTCCCCGCACGCATGTGGTCCATCTCCGAGGAGTACTTCCACAAGCTCCCCACCGACGGCTTCGTCTTCGCCGAGGGCGACACCCAGCCCTTCCAGGGCGAGCTCCAGCTCATCGTCCAGAACATCCAGCCCATCACGCCGACGTCCCAGCAACTCCGCGAGCTGCTCCCAACCACACAGCGCGACATCGACGAGATGTACAACGAGGTCGTCGCGCTTCTCGATTCACTCGAGCACCCCTCGATGAAGGCCCTGGCGCAGGAGTACATCAACGACGAGCGTCTGATGGATGAGTTCCGCACCACACCCGCCGCCAAGATGCTCCACCACGCCTACCTGGGCGGGCTGCTCGAGCACACGCTCACCCTCATGCAGATCGCCGACAAGCTCTGCCCCCTCTACCCGCGCATCAACCGCGACATCGTGCTCCTTGGCCTCTTCCTCCACGACCTGGGCAAGACGCGTGAGCTCTCCTACCACGAGGGCTTCAGCTACACCGATCGTGGCGAGCTCATCGGGCACCTCGTCGAGGGCGCCATCATGCTCCACGACAAGGCGCAGCAGGCGATGGTCAGCTCGGGGCAACGAATCCCCGCAAACGCCATCACCATCCTGCAGCACATCATCATCTCGCACCACGGCAAGCCGGAGTTCGGCGCGGCCAAGATCCCCGCATCGCCCGAGGCGATCTTCGTGGCCAACATCGATGAGCTCGACGCCCACACCATCATGGCGCTCGACGCCGGGCGCCCGCAGATCAAGCGTTCCTTCTCGCTGGGCGGCAACTTCACCGAGAAGCACTGGGGCCTGGGCACAAAGATCTTCCGACCCGATCCGCTGAAGGACTAATCCTCAGGCGCGTCCTGGCTCACGATCTCGCGGAACCGCTCGCGCAACCTTTTAGTCACAGGCCCTTCTTTACCATCACCGATGGTCGTCTCGTCGATCTGGGTCACCGCGATCATCTCCGCCGCCGTGCCCGTCAGGAACACCTCATCGGCGTCGAGCACGTCCTCCAGGCTCAGAACCTCCTCCTTGCACGGGATGTCCATCTGCGTGCACAGGTCCATCACGAAGCTGCGCGTCACGCCCTCCAGCACACCCACCTCGGGCGGCGGGGTGAACACGCACTGCTCGCTCACGATGAACACGTTGTCGCCTGTGCACTCGCCCACCTGCCCGTCCGTGTTGAGCATCAGCGCCTCGAGCACCCCCGCGTCGATCGCCTCGATCTTCGCCAGGATGTTGTTCATGTAATTGCAGCTCTTGATGCGCGGATCCAGACACTCCACCGGGATCCGCGGTCTCTCCGCCACGATGATCGGCATCCCCTCCTCGTACATCTCGGGCGGGTACAGCTCGATCGTGTCGGTGATGCAGATCACCGTCGGCGTCGGGCACTTGAACGGGTGCAGCCCCAGCGTTCCCACGCCGCGCGTCACCACGAGGCGGATGTATCCATCCATGATCTCGTTCGCGTCGAGCGTCTCACGAATGATGCCAGCCAGCTCGTCGATCGAGTACGGCACCTTCAGCCGTATCGAGTCAGCCGAGCGCATGAGGCGCTTCAGGTGCGAGCGCAGCTTGAAGACACGCCCGTTGTACGCGCGGATGCCCTCGAACACGCCGTCCCCGTAGAGCAGGCAGTGGTCGAACACACTGACCGACGCCTCCTCGGAGGGCTTCAGATCGCCGTCAATCCAGACCTGTCTCGTGCTCGTCGCGGGCATGCAACAACTCCTTGCTATGCCCGCATAGTAGCCCGAATGCCCCTTAGAGTGCCGCTCAGAGAGAGCCCAGCTCGACCATCATCTCGAAGATGTCGTGCGCCCCATCCAGCACGTCCTGGCGCTCATCGGACGCCAGCTCCAACGCGTCCATCGACGCCTTGAACCGAGCCCACAGCTCTCCCTGCGCATCGCCGTACGGATCCATGTATCGATCGCCCATACCCTCGGGCAGGTCATAGGCCTTCCGCACGATCTTCGCCAGGAATCGCCCACCGTTCTTCGAGCCCTCGAGCACGTAGTGCATGCCCAGCAGCTTCCACGGGCACTCTTGTGCGCACGACTCGATGTGAGACAGGAACCGCTCGACCGGGCCGCACGCCCTGAACGTGCCGAGCGACACACCGAGATACGCCAGATCCTCCAGCGCGTTCGGCGCCTGGAACTGCGACTCGTCGATCACCCGGCACACGCGTGGCTCGCTCGCGCAGAACTCAGCCAGCGCCCGCTCCAGCCCCTCGTGCAGCAGGTACAGCTGCCCCAGGTGCGCCGCGTAGCCGTCACGCCCCATCTGTCCACGAACCAGCGACGCCATGCGCGGCGAGCGCTCGGCTAACGTGTGCAGCTCGCTCGTCGAGCGCTTCAGCTCCGACGAGAGCGATTCCGTCTGGTCAACAATCCCCACCGGGGCATCGAGCGTCGTCATCTCTGATTTCCTTTGTTGTGTAGCTCAGGTCGCCGCGATCGCCAGCACCGCCGGCACGATGAGCCACAGCAGGCCCTTGACGAGAAAGAACGTGAATCCGATCACACCCAGCTTTTTCACAGCGTTCTTCATCGAGGGCCTCGCGGTCGTGGTTATTGAGAATGAGTCTCAATAGCAAGATAGTCGCCAAGATCACCCTCGACAACCCCGCTACAGGCTCAGAAACCACGTTTACGCTCGCAGAACCGCCCCCACCGCGCTCTGGAGCGCGCCCACCGCGGCCTCCACCTGCGGATCGACCTCCTCATGACGCAGCGTGCGGGTCTCATCCTGGAAGGTCAGGCGCATCGTGACCGACTTCTTGCCCGCTCCGACCTGCTTGCCCCGGAACGTGCCGACGTACTCGATGCCCGTCAGCAGCGCCGGCTCGCTCGAGAGCACCGCCGACCGCAGCGCCTCCCAGCGCACGCCCTCGTCGAGCACCACCGACAGATCGCGCTCGATCGACGGGTACGACGCCGGTCGCACCACGGACGCCTTGGGCGGGTACCCGCCCAGCAGCGCGCCAAGCCCGATCTCGCACGCCACTTGCCCCACCGTGAGGTCGTAGCGATCACACTCCTCATCCGCCAGCACGCCCACGTACCCCGCGTGCGCGCCATCGATCGACACACCCGCGAACCCATCCTCGCGGAACACGCCACAATGCGGCGTCGAGGGCGCCAACTCGACACGCGCTCCCGCACCAACGAGCGAGCGCACAAGCGACTCGATAACGCCCGTGATCAGGCGCAGGCCCTCCTGCGCATCCGGGGCGTCCGCCAGCAGGCACAGGTTCCGATTCTCGATCGTCTGCCCATCCGGGGTCTCGGCGAACACAGCGGTCGTCTCGTAGAAACGCAGCCCATTCGGACGCTCCACACGACCGTCCTGGTTCGCCTTCCGGCAGTGCAACAGGCTCGCTATCCCGCTCGGGCGTAACGCTGGCGCCCCCTTGCGACGCTCCTCGTCCACCGCCAGCACATCGAGACCTCCGGGCATGTAGCGCGTCGCCTCGTCGTGTGTGACGAAGCTGACCGTCACCGTCTCGTAGAACCCCGCGCCCGTCAGGATCCGCGACATCTCGCGAAGACCCTGCACGTCACGCTGCGTCGGGCGCAACGACACACCGAACGAGTCGTGTATCGGCAAGCTGTCGAATCCCTCGATCCGACCAACCTCCTCGATCAGATCGATCTCTCGCACCAGGTCCGGCCTGTTCACTGGCACCACGCACTCGATCGTGTCCCCGCTCGGGTCCGCCTCGATATCCAGCGCACGCAGGTGCGAGCACATCCGCTCCGGCAGGATCTCGATGCCCAGGATTCTCTCGCATCGCGCCGGACGCAACGCGATCCTCGTCTGCGCCTGAGGCTCGTTGCCAACGTCCTCGACGCCATCGACCAGCTCGCCCCCAGCGATCTCGAGCAGCAACGACACCAGACGCGTGCGCGCCGAGTCGATCGCGCGCGCGTCGACGATCCGCTCGTACCGGTGCCCCGAATCTGTCACGATCTTGTGACGCCTCGACGTGTTCCGCACGTGCACGGGCGACCACGTCGCCGCCTCCACGAGAATATCCGTCGTCGACTTCGTCACGCTCGTCGGCTTCCCGCCGATCACGCCACCGATCGAGACCACGCCCGATCCGTCGGCGATCACGATGTCGTCCTCGACGAGCTCGTGCTCCTCATCGTCGAGTGCGACAACCCTCTCGCCCTTCTGCGCCATACGCACGACGAATCCAGCGCCCTCGATCTTTGCCAGGTCGAAGCAGTGGCTCGGCTGGCCAAGCTCGAACAGCACATAATTCGACGCGTCCACGACGTTGTTGATCGATTTCACCCCCACCGCCTCCAGTCGCTCGCGCATCCAGTCGGGCGAGGGACCGACAGCCACCCCGCGGATGAGCTGCGCCGTGAAGCGCGGGCACAACTCGGGAACCCGGATGTCGATCGAGAACCCGATATCCCCCGATCCCACGCCTGCGACCGCAGGAACCCGCAGCGCACGACCAGTCACCGCCGACACCTCTCGCGCCAGCCCGACGTGGCACAGGCAATCGCCGCGATTCGACGTGATCTCCACATCCAGCAGCGTGTCTCCGCTCTCGAGCGATGTCGCCTCCTCGATGGGGAAGCCCGCCCGTGTCAGCGCGTCGCACACCTCATCCACGCCCATCGCGGGACCGTCCAGATACTCCATCAGCCATCGCACAGAGATGTTCATGTCCAGAGGATACACACTCAGCACCTCGCGATTGGGTGCTATGCCTCCTTGCACCAAACGCCTACCCTTCCACTCTATGCCCCCCGCCACCGAGCCCATCCTGGCCATCGACCTCGGCACGACGAACTCGCTCGTCGCCATCCTTGATGACACGTCACCACGCATCCTGACAATCGATGGCTCGCCGACCGTCCCCAGCGCCGTGCGCTACTCACCCGACGGTTCCTCTGTCGAGGCCGTGGGTGCAGAGGCACGCGCGGGCGCCATCGCCCATCCCGATCGCACGATCCTCTCGTCCAAGCGTCTCATGGGGCGCTCCATTCAGGACGTTGCGCCCGACCTCCAGTTTCTCGCCTACCAGGTCATCGATGGGCCCGCCAATACCGCGCGTGCTCGGGTCGGTGAACGCGCCATCTCTCCCCCCGAGGTAGGCGCTGTCATCCTCAAGCACCTGCGCGAGCACGCGACGACACAACTCGGTTGCGAAGTTTCTCGAGCCGTCATCACCGTCCCCGCCTACTTCGACGACGCCCAGCGTCAGGCCACGCGCGACGCCGCGCGCATCGCAGGACTCGACGTCGTGCGCATCCTCAACGAGCCCACCGCCGCTGCGCTCGCGTACGGCATGGGCACGCGGCCCACCGCCGAGCAGACCATCATCGTCTTCGATCTCGGAGGCGGCACGTTCGATGTCTCGGTGCTCTCGTTTATCCCCGGTGGCGACGTCGCAGACTGCTTCGAGGTTCTCGCAACCGCCGGCGACACACACCTGGGTGGCGATGATGTCGACCACCTGCTCATGTCGACGCTGCTCAGCGAGATCAGATCCGAGTTCTTCCCCGAGCGCGACGAGCTCGCATCAGAGCACCTGCCGCCGCAAACACGACAGACGCTCCGCCAGTTCGCCGAGTCGGCCAAGATCCGTCTCTCGGAGCACGAGTCGGCCACGATCCAGATCGATCTCGGCTCCGACCGACTCTTCGAGCGTGTGATCACACGAAACGAGCTCGAGACGCTCGCCGCCGACTGGCTCGCGCGCACGACGAGCTGCTGCCAGCGCGCCCTGCGCGACGCGTCACTCGAGGTCGACGACATCGACCAGGTCATTCTCGTCGGAGGATCCACACGCATGCCCATCGTTCGAGAGCACGTGAGGCAGCTCTTCGACAGGGAGCCCTACACAGCGCTCGATCCCGACCAGGTCGTTGCGCTCGGCGCTGCGGTCCAGGCGTCGATCCTCGCCGGTCACGCCAGCGACGCCGTGCTCCTCGACGTCCTGCCACTCTCGCTGGGCGTCGAAACGATGGGAGGCGGCTTCGCCAAGATGATCATGCGCAACTCCATGGTCCCCGCCAGAGCCACCGAGACCTTTACCACTTCCGTCGATGGGCAGGTCAACATCAAGATCCACGTCCTCCAGGGCGAGCGCGAGATGGCCGCCGACTGCCGCTCGCTCGCCACCTTCGAGCTGCGCGACATCCCACCAATGCCCGCCGGCATCCCGCAGCTCGAGGTCGAGTTCCTCGTCGACGTCAACGCCATCCTCAACGTCTCGGCCGTCGAGAGACGCTCCTCCAAGCGAGCATCCATCCAGGTCATCCCTAACCACGGGCTCACGCGCGACGAGGTCGCGCAGATGGAGGCCGAGTCCCTCGAGCACGCGCGCGACGACATGCAGCGCCATCGCGTCGCAGATCTCATCACCAACGCACGCCTCGACGCCAAGTGGACACGCGACGCCATGGCCCGCCTCGGCTCAGAGCTCCCCCCCTACCTGCGCGAGTCGCTCGACAACCACCTCTTCCACCTCGACACGCTCATCGAGAGAGCGTCCTCCGACTGGCGCTCCGTTCCACCAGACGACTTCGCCAGCGCCAAGAACGCGCTCGACCACGCCTCCGTCCCGATGCACGAGATGTCCATCGCAAAGTCGCTGCGCGAGGACACATCGCACACGAGCGAATAATCAGTTCCAGGTCACACCCTTTGGCGCCCCCGGGTCGATCTGGCTCGTCGCCTTCCGCAACAGCCGGTCGAGCGTGCGAAGCTCGCTCTCGATGATCTCCCCCCGCTGCCCCGGGTCGCCCTCCTCGAGCAAGCGGTACTTCGTCGCGATGTCGCTCACCGCCGTAATGCCCAGCAGCTCGAGGATCGCCACGGTCGGCAGCTCGTCACCGCGCAGGTGCTCACGGATGTTCGGCGCAATCGCCAGCGCATCAAGGGACTCACCCTCCTCGAATAAATCATCGAGACGCGACCGCAACGCCATCATTTCCGTTGTCTCCAGGTCCTCCGCGCTGGGCGGGGGGCACTCGATCGGCTCGAGCTGCACCGCCCGATACAGACGACCCTCCTCCGGATCTTCCTCTTCCACGATCCGCGCCCTGCACACGCCGCGCACCAGCAGGTTGTATCGCCCGTCCGCGAGCACCTCGTGCTGCGCGACCTGTCCGATGCACACCGCTGGCCTGACCGCCACGCGCCCGTGCACGTCCTTCATCGCGCCATCTTCTGGCACAGCCATCGCGATCTGGCCCGAGCCGTCCAGAACATCGCCCACCATCTGGCAGTAACGCTCCTCGAAGATGTGCAGCGGCAGAACCGAGTGAGGCAGCAGCACGACGCCGCTGAGCGGAAAGATCGGCATCGGATTGCCGAAGTTCACCTGGATCGTTTCCGTCGGCTGACTCACATCACAATCCTAGGCGACGGGCACCCCATGATCAGAACCTCTCAGAATCGCTTGTGCGACTCACGCCCCCTCGACGCACGCAGGCCCATGATCCGCATCGCTAGGTCCACATCGTCCTTCTGCGTGATCTTCACGTTCCGTGGATCCCCCTCCACCACCACCACGTCGACGCCGATCGCCTCGACCAGCGCCGCGTCGTCCGTTCCCTCCGTATCTCCCGCGTACGCCCGACGCAGCACCTCTGCCTCGAACACATGCGGCGTCTGCACCAGCACCAGCCCCTCCCTGCTCACCGTCTCCTGCACCGTCCGAACCTTGACGTTCTGCTTTCCCCCCCCGCCGAGGATCGCGTCCAGCGGATCGATCTCCTTCTCCTCCTGCACGTCCGCGTCCACGCGCTTCAGGGTGTCGCCCACCTCGATCGCCGGGATCACCGCCTCGTGCGTCTGGGCCGCCTTGAACACGCGATCGATGAGCTCGATGGGTGTCGCCGGTCGCGCCCCATCGTGCACCGCGATGTGCGTGCAGTCCTCGGGCATCTGCTCGAGGGACGCGCGCACGGTCTGCGTGCGCGTCGTTTCCCCGCCTCGGCACAGCGTCACGCCCAGCAGCCCCAGCGTGTCCCCGTGGCGCAATCGGAACTCGCCCCACGCGCTCTCCTCGTATGGCCCGGCGACAACGATCGCGTCCACGTCATCACGCTTGGCAAACAGGTCAACAGTCCGATGCAGCACCGGACGACCGCCCAGGTCCGCGTCCATCTTGCTCGACCCGCCGAATCGGCTCGACGAGCCCGCCGCGGGGATGATCACGCCCATCTTCATCCCCAGAGCCTACACACACGACGCCAGGTCGTCCCACGATGGCCAATCGCCTACAGTTTCCTTCCCACGCATCCGATGCGAGGGCGCTCTTTGACATCTGGGGCCGATCGGTTTCGACCGGGCAGGGAAGGCCCGTCGTGGCGCGTCGCGGCGAACGCACCCGCGTTATCAAGCGTTCACACTCATAACTGCCAAACCGCAGTTTGCTCTCGCGGCCTAATGCCGCGTGTCCCGTTCTCGACGCCCGATAGAGGGCGGGACAACGACATCGGGCTCAGCGACCATCATCTCGCCCGTGGGTGATGGCGCGAAACAGTTCAGGGGCTAGGGATGCGCAAGGGTGCTCGATGATGAGCGCACCCCGAATCACTCCATCGAGCTACACGCGTAGAGGCGACGTGCTGACTGTCCCGGCACGGGGGTTCGATTCCCCCCGGCTCCATTCTGGATTTTCTAGGGAACAAAATGGTCAAGTTCGGGCCAACGATCTAGGATCCAGTCGCACATCTCCCGGGTGCGTTTTTTGATTGACGCAGGTCCCCACGTGCCAGCTTTCGCTACCTCTTGCGTGGTTTGCCAATTCGATCCAGCGTATCGGCTCCTTTTATCTGACCAGGGCTTTGCCTTAAGAGATTTATTCTGCTTACCACTCAATGCAACTAGGTTGCCTATTGTGCCAACCAACTTCTCATGTTGTTCTTGGGTAAACGCTCCGCCCCAGGACACATTTAGTTTTTGCGGCAGCACGTGCTCGATTGTTTGGTTCTCGATATCTTCCGCGGACAGCGGGTCAGATCCTATAGATATTCGGTGTGAAAATTCGAGCTCTTGTAATACGTACGGCAGAATTGTACGTGTATCTACGGCATCTCGCGTGACCGAGTGTTTAAGCTGATTGTCATCAGGGTATTCGATCGTTTTCGACACAATGTTGTCTATAACTTCGCCAGGATCTCCGCCACTCTTTTTCCAAAGCACCTTAAACACAGCGTGCAGGCCAGTCGGCTCTTTGCCAGTGAGAGCTCGCCGAACCATAAATGATTCAACAATCGAGCAGTCTGCAACACCGAGATCATCTCCTAGATCTCCAGACCGAACTGCGGCAAGGACCTGGATGATGAATGGCCAGACCACCCTGGTCCTGGGCATTCGGCTCATGCGATACACCAATGCATTGAGTTCCGCAGATAACCCACTTAGTTGTTTTCTGCGACATAATGAACAGTAGAATTGTTGGTATTTTTTGAGATCAGCCAAGACATCTTTGGCCTTGTGATCTTTCCACGCAGATCTTAGTTGGGGAAAGGCAGAGCTGACCGTTGCGGCCCCTTCGAATTTTATGATAGCAAAGGGATAGAAATATTTGTCTAATTCCCCGTCCGGAAAGCCTTCTTCGAACTTGACCCATTTATCCGTATAGAAATTCTTGGCGTCTGTCGGTTTGTTGAAGCGGGAGAATACATCATTACGCACCAAATCAGCAATACCAAGATCTGTTCCCTCAAAGTTTAATTTGCGAAATGTCTCATTTGCATCGTCGCTTGCATCAAGTTGGATATTCACAAACTCTAGGTGCTCTAGAATAGCCATCAATAGTAGATCGGCATAATCAGAATCCCATGAATCCCCAGTCCCCAAAAGACGATCTTTCAATTCCCGTTCAATTCGATCGAGTTGAGGTGTGATACATTTGCCCTTAGACCGATCGCCCCTATCGGTCTCAAAATTCCACTCCATGCTCGCAAGGTGGGTTTTGAGATATGACCACAAGGAGTGTCGATCTTGGAGTGTTGGGATGAGTTTGGGTTTGCCGAGCCGTGGCCCGGGCGCGCCATCAGCCAAGTAACGAGTCATGATTATATTTGCTCGATCTCCATTATCGAATTCAAGATCTAATTTAGCGAAGCAAGATAAGATTAAATAAATTGTTGTAAGACGTTGTTGCCCGTCTATAATCAGAAAATCATGCGGCTCTGTGGGTCCCTGCCGTCCACGATCTTGTAGTACAATAGCTCCTAAAAAAGTTTTTTTGTCGGAATCCATGTCTTCAATTGACTGATCGATATCATTGAACAGCGAATCCAATTGGGTTGCGTCCCACACGTAGTATCGCTGAAAGACGGGAGCAACATATCGATTGCCTTGATCGAACAGAAGCGCTGGCGTTACAAGTGTTGGAACCTTCACGTGATTACACCTTTATGCTTGGCTGGCATCATTACACTAGAACGTGAGTAGTATATGAAACTAATCTCGGCCCTTCTCGCCAGCTAATAGCAGCAGTATTCGTACATTTACGAAAAACCAGATCTTGACTTCGCCGCCTATAATCCTCCCATGTCCAACTTCGACTTCCTCGACCTCTCAGGCTCCCCCGCCCGCTACACCGACACGGAGGTGACGTGCTGACTGTCCCGGCACGGGGGTTCGATTCCCCCCGGCTCCATTCTTCACGATGCGTTTGAATCATGCACGATCGCCTGTTCGCCAAGCGATCGTAAGACTCAACACACCTGCTACCGCAACCTTCGTAGCACCGCGCTGAACTCCTCCGCGCTCACGACCAACTGGTCGTTGGACACGCTGTAGCGCGCATTAATCAGGTACCCAGGGCGATTGATGATCAGCGTGCTTCCCACCACGCGGTACGTCTCGTCCGTCTCGTCCACCGCGCCGTCAGGCGTAGTCGTTGTCGTGATAACACGACCGTCGTTGCGGAACTCCACGATCTTCGACGTGAAGGGATCCACGTAGTCCCGCGGCGTCACGCTCTCGACCATCCAGCGCGTCCCACCCAGCACACCCACGTCATTGTGCACTGGGAACGTCTCGGACGATGAGCCCCGGCTCATCTCGCGCGCCTCCTGCTTGTCCTGCTCGTTGCCGATGACGTACCCCACGCCCGACCCGACCGCCGCGCCTACCAGCGTCCCGCCCGTGTCGCCCCCGATCGCCTGCCCCACGAGTGCGCCGATACCCGCGCCCACCAGCGCGCCCGTCTGCCCCCTGCTCTGGCACCCCGACAGCGCAACACATGATGCCAAGACTCCCACAAGGCCAACCATCTTCGTGTGCCGTTGCGTGCGCATGCTGTCGCTCCTGGAAACGTGGTGTGCATCGAAACCCGGGCACCCATCGCTCGGCGCCACCCCATAGTATCACTGGGCACGTCAATGTATTCCACTACCCTTTGGCTCCCACACGAAACAGCTCCCCTTACACTATTCCTATGCACCACATCGTCGTCATCGTGGCCGCTTTCGGGTTGCACCAATCTGCTCCAGCACAGCTCACAAGCATCCCATCCCCCGCCGGACCCGACTCCCAGGCCTTCCGCCTCGTGGCCGATGGCGACGACTCCGCCCTGCTCATCTGGCACGAGAAGGCCGCAGAGCAACCGGAGCTGGCCGAGGGTGAGTGGGTTCCACCCACATGGGATCTGAATGTCTCGCGATTCGTCGATGGCGCGTGGTCATCACCCGTCACCATCGACTCGCGTGACGACTACTTCGTCAACTGGGCGGACACGCCCTGCGTCGCACGCGCGCCATCGGGCGAGCTGCTGATCACATGGCTCCAGAAATCGGGTCCCGGCACCTACACCTACGACATCCACGCCGCCACATCGCATGACGAAGGCGCCACATGGAATCATCTCGGTGTCATCCACGACGACGGCGTCAAGTCAGAGCACGGCTTCGTCTCGATGACTGCAGACGACGATGCGCTCCGCCTCATCTGGCTCGATGGTCGCAATATGACCGCCGGCGAAGGTGGCCACGCCAATCACGGCTCAGGCGGCAGCATGACAGCTCGCACCGCGCTCTACCGCGACGGGGCTTTTATTGATTCGAAGCAACTCGACGATCGTACCTGTGAGTGCTGCGCGACAGACCTTGCCATAACTCCCAGTGGCCCGGTGGTCATCTATCGGGATCGCTCGCACAACGAGACACGAGACATCGCGGTTGTCAGGAGCGATGGCGATGGGTGGTCGCGCCCAACAACAATCTGGCCCGACAACTGGATCATCCCGGCCTGCCCAGTCAACGGCCCCGCCATCGACGCGAGCGATCAGCTCGTTGCAGTCGCGTGGTTCACAGCGGGCAAGGGCGCGTTCGCCGTGAACACCATATTCTCGCATGACGCCGGGCGCACCTTTGGCAGACCAGTCACAGTGGAAGCGCGGAGCGAACAGTTCCACCCCGTCGGGCGTATCGATCTTGTCGTAGACGACGAATCCGCTCTCGTGTCATACCTCCGCGACGACCTAACCAGCGGCGGGGCACAAGTCGTGTTGCGGAGAGTCGACCAGAACTCCGGTCTGAGTGACGCCCAGGTGATCGCGTCGCTCCCGCGCGGACGCGCCACCGGCTTCCCCAAACTCATACACATCGGCGACCAGCTTATGGTCGCGTGGACCACAATCGATGCGGACGGAACAACCCAGATCAAGACGACCACTGTCGCTCCTCCGCCACAAACTAAAAAATAGGTTCCACCATGTCCGACTTCGATTTCCTCGACCTCTCAGACTCCCCCGCCCGCTACACCGACACGGAGGCGATGCGCCAGCAGTCCACCGTCGGGCGGGGCGACGCCCACACCCTTGCCCTCCAGCTCGAGGCACGCCTCGAACGCCTCTCCCTGGTCTGCGAGGCGCTCTGGACCATGCTCCGCGACTACCACAACTTCACCGACAACGAGCTCCGCGAGCGCATCAACCTCATCGATCTCGCCGACGGCAAGCTCGATGGCAAGAAGGCCTCGGGCGGCCCCAACGCCTGCCCCAAGTGCTCGCGCGCCGTCTCCCCGCGATTCAACAAGTGCATCTACTGCTCCGAGCCCATCCAGCGCGATCCCTTCGCCTGATTCCGCTCGCGTTCAGCGCTTCTCGAACAGCCAGCCCAGCGGTCTCCGCGGCCCCTTCTCCTTCAGGCCCAGGTGCTTCATCCCATACTCGCGCACCTTCAGCGCCGCCTCCTCCGGATCATCCGTGATCAGCACGTTCTGTATGTCCTCGGCGCCGATCGTCCCCTCCTCCAGCATCGTCTCGCGCACGAAGTCGATCAGTGGCCCCCAGTACTTCGTGCCCATCAGCACCAGCGGGAATCGCTCGATCTTCCCCGTCTGGATCAGCGTCGCCGTCTCGAAGATCTCGTCCATCGTCCCGAACCCACCGGGCAGCGCGATGAACGCGTACGAGTACTTCACCAGCATCACCTTGCGCACGAAGAAGTACTTGAACGTCACGACCTTATCCACGTACGGATTCGCGTCCTGCTCGTGCGGCAGCACGATGTTGATCCCCAGGCTCCTCCCCTCCGCCTCGCGCGCACCCCGGTTCGCGCCCTCCATGACGCCGGGCCCGCCACCCGTCATCACCGTGAAGCCCTGACGCACCAGCGCCCCGCCGACCGCGCGCGCCATCTCGTAGTACTCGTGCCCCGGCTCGAACCGCGCCGAGCCGAACACCGTCACGCACGGCCCGGTGAAGTGCAGCTTCCGAAAACCCCTGATGAACTCGAGGCAGATGCGAACGACCCTCAACGCCTCCTTGAGGCGCGACTCGGGACCGGCCAGCAGGTCACGCACATCATTGGCGCGCGCGCCCGCATCGTCGTGCTCCATGCCGTCGCCCGCCAGCACATCGTGCTGATACTCCGGCGACTGCCTCTCGGGATCAACCAGACGCTCGCTCATGGTCGCTCGTTATCCACCCTCGAGACGAGCCTTGATCGCTGCGCCGAGCTTGCTCGTCTCCATGCGCTCCTGGGCGCCGTCGTTGTCCATGTCCTTGAGTGTCGCCTCGTCGTCGGTCTCGAGAATCACCACGAACCGGGCGCCGCTCGACGACGCCTCGCGCATCAGCTTGCCGATATTCCTCGTCGCCTTGAACGAGTGGCGCGCGTGCAATCCCTCGAAGCGGAGACGCGCCACCGTGGGCGACAATTGCTCAGACGTCTCCTCGTTGGCGATCACGAACGCGTCCACGCGCTGCCCCGTCGCCTCGCGCAGCTCGTCCTCCGACGGGACAAGCCCGTTGTCCTCGAGCACCAGGCCGAGAACGACGTCTCCCATCGCGAATCCGACGGCCTCCATCGACGCGCCCCCGAACAGTCCCACGAGATCGTCGTATCGCCCCCCACCCGCGATAGCGCGCTCCTTGCCGCCGCTCTCATGCACCTCGAACACCATGCCCGTGTAGTACGCCAGCCCGCGCACGATCGACGCGTCGAACCGGCACCACGACCCGATCCCCAATCGCGCGCACCACCCCTCGAACTCTCGAAGCTCTTCCGGCTCTCCCCCGTCGCACAGCGAATCGAATCGCTCGACATCGAGACCCACGTCCGACGCCTCGCGCGCAAACGCGTCCGTCTTCAGCTTCTCGCGCTTGTCCAGCACGCCCAGCGCCCGCTCGATGTCGGACTCCGCGACGCCGGACTCCACCAGCAGCCGCTGCACGTACCCCCGATGCGAGTACCGGATGCACGCGCGATCCTCGGTCAATCCGAGCGATCGCAGCAGGTCCACGCAGCACGCCACCAGCTCCGCGTCCGCTCGCGCCGACCCGTCGCCAAAGATGTCGACGTTCCACTGGAGGAACTCTCGCAGGCGTCCTCGCTGTGGACGCTCGGCACGAAAGTACGGCCCAACGCTGAACCACCTCGTCGGTCGCGCAAGCCCGCTCGCCCTCGCCGCGACCATCCTTGCCACCGTGGGCGTGAACTCCGGGCGCAGCGCGAATATCGTGCTGCCGCCATGGCGCGTGAAGCTGAAGAGCTCCGAGACGATCCCATCGCCGCTCTTGACCGTGTACAGATCCAGATGCTCGAACCGTGGCCCGTCGATCTCCTCGAACCCGTGGCGCGTACCCACGCTGCGCCACGTGTCCTCCACCCAGCGCCGACGCAGCATCGCGTCCGGGTAGAAATCGCGCGTTCCTCGCGGGCTCTGCATCGCGCCGCCCGAGCTCCTGGTCGTGCCGCTCTTGGATCCCATGCCCCACAGACTACCCTCTCGGACTCGCCCGGAGGAACACAACGCCACCAGCGCCCGTACCCTCCGGTACAACCTCACGCCTTGGGAGCCTCGCATGCGTGACGACTGGATCTTCAAGCTGGCAATCGCGGTGGGCGTGATCGCGTTCGCATGGCGACTGATCACATATCCCGCGCCATCCAGCCAGAGCCGGTTCACCAGCACCCCGGAGCTCGTGCTCGAGAACCACTTCAACAGAGCAAGGCTCGACAAGAACCACATCGCGGCAGCTGTCATCGCGACCGCGCTCCAGCAGGATCACTACCACGACCATGGCGGCTGGCACAGAATCTCCGACGCCCTCATGGGTGTGGACGACCCTATTACAGCGATCGAGAGATGGAAATCGCTCGCTCTGAACGACCCGGACTCGATCGTCGATCGCGAGGGCAACCCGGTCCTCGACGACGAGAACAAGCAGTGGCTGCGCACCTTCTTCGAGAAGACCGGGGGCGAGCCGTTCGTCGCGTACTACCTCGGCGTCAAGCTCCTCGTAGAGGATCGCGACGAGCTCGCGCACAGCTCGTTCCAGACCGCCCTCGACGGGTTCTCGTCGCTGGTCGACAACACGCCGCAGCACGCAACACTCTGGGATCGGCTCTACGTGGCTCGTTCCGCCATGCGCGTCCGCCGGGTCGAGAGCTGCGCGAGCGCGCTGCGCGATCTCGAGAATCACATCGAGAAAACACTCACGCGCAAGCAGCGACAGAACACGCGCGCGCTCATCCGCTCAATCGGACGCACATGGATTAACAACTCCAACATGGACGAGGGCATCCGTGTCTGGAAGCAACTCAACAACGATCTCCTCGAAGACAACAGCCCATTCGCGGTTATACAGGAGTGGGGAGGATACGCCAGGGGCACGGATCCGAACCAGGAACCAGAGATCCGACTCGGCGTCACACTCGTGATCTGGGACGTGCTCGACCAGATCGAGCCCCACGACCCCGACGCTTCTAAGGTCGAGTATCTCGATTACCTCGAGTTCTTCGTCTATCGCGCAAGAAACGTCGGCGCCTCGGATCTCGCCGATCTCGCCGCGCACCGTATCTACGATGCCCACCCGGCAATCCTCTCGGGCTCACCCCCGGAGGACACACTCAACCGCATGGCTCGCTACGAGGCGCTCATTGGCAACCGCGACGCCATGTACGACGCGCTCGATCTGGCCCTCGAACAACGCATGATCGACCCCAACGCCCTCTACTCACGCCCCGCGTTCAATCCATTCCGCGACGAACCCCGCTTCCAGCAGATCATGGATGACGCGGTGGCTCTCTCGGAGGGGCAGCGCAGACTCCGAAGCAACTGAACCCACTCCAAAACCGCTCCCGATTCCAGTACCATGCCCCGGCGTCCCGTGAGGGGACGCCGCGACGTCTCAGAGCAAACAACACCATCTCTTCAGCCATGCCCACCATCACCATCGACGGCAAAACCTGCGAGTTCGAGCAGGGCAAGACCATCATCCAGGTCGCCCACGAGAACGACGTCCACATACCCTCCTACTGCTACCACGACGCGCTCTCCATCGTCGCCTCCTGTCGCATCTGCCTCGCCGAGGTATGGGCGCCAAACCCACGCAACGACAACACGCTCGAGCCCATTCCGAAGCTCGTTCCGACATGCCAGACACAGGCGACCGATGGCATGGTCGTCTACACCGACTCTCCAAAGGCAACACAGGGCTCCAAGTCCGTCATGGAGTACCTGCTCATCAACCACCCACTCGACTGCCCCGTCTGCGATCAGGCCGGCGAGTGCCTCCTCCAGGACTACTCGTACTCCCACGGCAGAGGCATCTCGCGATTCGAGGAGGCCAAGGTCAAGCAGCCAAAGAAGGACGTCGGGCCCAACATCCTGCTCTACGCCGACCGCTGCATCATGTGCACACGATGCGTCCGTTTCACACGCGAGATAACGCACACAAACGAGCTCATCGTCGACGGTCGTGGCAACCAGGAGCAGATCGACGTCTTCCCCGGGCGTGCGCTCGACAACGACCTCGCCTCGAACGTCATCGACCTCTGCCCCGTCGGCGCGCTCCTCGACAAGGATTTCCTCTTTGCCAAGCGCGTCTGGGATCTCACGATCACTCCATCGATCGACGGCATCACGTCCTCTGGCGATAACATCACCATCGAGCACGCCGACAACACCATCTACCGCCTCAAGCCACGCACGAACATGGACGTCAACAAGTGGTGGATCACCGACGAGGTCCGCTACGGCTGGAAGTTCATCCACTCCACGGATCGTCTGCCCGCGCCACAGCGCCGACGCGAGGGGGCCCTCGCCGATACGCAGTGGGCACGCGCGCTGACCGACCTCGTCGAGGCAACCCACGAGTCATCCAGGCCCCTCGCGCTCCTCGTCTCACCGATGCTCACCTGCGAGGACGCCTACCTCCTCGCCAGCGCGTGCCTCTCGCTCGACCCCGACACCATCCTCGCTGTCGGCCCCATTCCCATCGATGGCCAGGACAAGACCTTCCCCCCGAATGCCGACGAGTCGCACCCGAACCACTTCGTCAAGCGTGCGGAAAAGTGCCCCAACGCGCGTGGCGTCAGGCGGGTTCTCGAGGCGCTCTCAGCGGGCAAGCCCGTTCTCGACTTCAATGCCTTTGTCACCAGGCTCGCAGACGCGGGCAGCGTGCTCCTCACCGGTAACTTCCCCTCCCAGTGGCACACCGACGACCTGCTCGCGCAGCTTCGACGCGACGACCTCTTCGTCGCGCTCTGCGACACGCTCGCGTCACCCCTCGTCGAGACAGCAGATGTCGTTCTCCCCTCGTGCACGTGGGCAGAGAAGGCCGGCACGTTCGAGAATGCCAACAACAGACTCCAGGCCTTCGAGCAGGCCATCCGCCCGCTCGAGCAATCGCTCCCCGAGGGCCAGATCGCCACGCACCTCGAGCACCTCGCGCAGGGCAACGCCGACACGCCACCCGCGCTCTTCAACGCGTCCAACACGCGCACCATCATGTCGGACACAAACCCGCAGCTCGCCCGCTTCACAACCGACGTGCACATGCCAAAGCAGCCCTCCCCACGTGAGTCCGACATGCCGCTCATCGAGCTCTGAGACCCACTCTCTCTCGCGCATTTTCAGCCGTCGCACGCCAATCTCGCCTACCCTTACCCCATGAGCACAGACGACATCTCCGCGCGATCACTCCTGCGCAATATCGTCTCGGACGAATGGCAGATGCCGCTCGCCCTCGCCTGCGGTACGGCGCTGCTCATCGGCTTCTCGCTCCAGCAGCTCACCCTCGACTCCTGGCAGCCAGATTCCCCGGCACAGTGGAGCGACTCCTTCATCGCCGCCGGCAAGACGCTCGTCTGGGTATCACTCGCGCTCGGCGCCGTCCACGGCCTGCGCGCCGCCTGGGAGTCTATCTCCCAGTTCGAGCCGAACATCGACGTCCTCATGGTCGTCGGCGCCGGGCTCGCCGCGTGGATCGGCCACCCCGCAGAGGGCGCGCTGCTGCTCTTCATGTTCACGCTGGCGGGCGCCCTCGAGCATCGCGCGCTCACCAAGGCGCGCGACGCCGTCTCTCGTCTCTCGAAGCTCATGCCCGATGAGGCGCTCCGTCAGGCATCGACAGACGATGGCTCGGCCTGGGAAACCGTCTCCCCCTCCGATCTCACACCTGGCGACCGCATCCTCGTCAAGCCCGGACAGACAATCCCCACCGACGCGATCGTCGTCACCGGACGCTCCACCATCGACCAGTCCACCCTCACCGGCGAATCGATACCCCGTCCCGTCGAGCCCGGCGAGAGCGTCTACGCCGGCACCCTCAACCAGAACGGCGCCCTCGAGCTCGACGTCACGCGTCCTATCCAGGAGTCCAGTCTCCAGAAGATCCTCGACCTGGTCATCGAGGCGCAGGAGCAGCGCCAGCCACTCCAGCGCGTCATCGACACCTTCTCCACCCCGTACACGCTCAGCGTCTTTGCGTTGGCAATCATCGTCTTCATCGTGCTCGCGATCCAGCTCCCCACGCAGGACGCCGCCTATCGCTCCATCACGCTTCTTATCGTCGCCTCGCCATGCGCGCTGGTTATCGCGACACCCACCGCGACACTCTGTGGGCTCAACCGCGCCGCACGCGGTGGGCTCCTCGTCAAGGGCGGCGACGCGCTCGAACGCCTCGCCAACGTCCGCTCCGTCGCACTGGACAAGACCGGCACGCTCACCACGGGCAAGCTAGAGGTCATCGCCACCGACATCACCGACGACGACTCCGAGGTTGATCTGCTCCCCGTCGTGCGCGCTATCGAGGAACGCTCGACACACCCCATCGCGCAGGCCATCGTTCGCTACGCGAAGAAGCACAGCGCGCACCCCTGCGACATCCAGAACGTCCAGATGGTCCCGGGGAAGGGCATCGACGCCGACTGCCAGAACATGCACGCCTCCATCGGATCGTTCGGCTACATCGAGCCCAAACTCGTCGAGTCCATGCGTACCCGCATCACGCCCGTCATCAACGACGCCAAGGAGCGTGGATCGGTCGTCGCGGCGTTCTCCTGGGGCGACAAGGCCATGGTCTTCGAGCTCGCCGACACGCCACGCCCCGGCGCCCAGTCCCTCGTCTCTCAGCTCCGCGAGGCGGGCGTTACCCACGTCGCCATGCTCACGGGCGACCACCAGCGCATCGCCAGCAAGCTCGCACGCGACCTCGACCTCGACGAGGTCCACGCCGATCTGTTGCCCGAGCAGAAGGTCGAGCACATGCAACGCATCAAACGCGAGCACCCGGGGCGACTCGCCGTCATAGGCGACGGCGTCAACGACGCCCCCGCGCTCGCCAGCGCCGATGTGGGGCTCGCCATGGGCGCCATCGGCGCAGACGCCGCGCTCGAGACCGCTGATGTCGTCGTTCTCCGCGACACTCTCGACTCCGTGCCCTGGGCGTTCCGCCTGGCCAGGCAGGCCCGCACGGTCATGCTCCAGAACCTCATCTTCGCGATGTCCATCATCGCGGTGCTCGCGGTCTGCTCCGTGCTGGGCATCATCCCCATGGGCGTGGGTGTCATCGGACACGAGGGCTCGACGCTCCTGGTCGTCGCCAACTCGCTGCAACTCCTCGCCTTCCGCGCGCCCTCGCAGGCATAAAACACTCCCCGATCCCTCGGGGAGCGGCACGCTATCGCGTTGTCGTCACACGTCACGTCGACAGCTGTGGCGCAGCTCGATCCGATGTGATCGCCCGAAACACACGCCACACATGACCCGACGATCGACGCGCGCACGACCCGATTGCCGCGACAGCCCTCGCTCGCGCCTCCCGCACAACCTCCATCGCCCGATCGGGCGCACCAATGTCTCGGAGCACGCCAAGACATCGCGCCGCGATCCTGTTCACTCGATCGCGACCCTCATCAGCCACACCACGAACACGCTCGCTCGTCTCCGACGCCACCTCGTGCAGCACTCGTGGCGGTGCGCCCTCACGCGCCAGCACCACTATCCGACGAATCCCCCGCTCCCGCACATCCGATATCACCTCGCATGTCCGCTTCGTTGTCTCGCCCATCTCGTGCACGCACCGACGCGCGATCTCTGCAGCCGAGGGCCCATCTGCCTCACCAATCGCCATCGGTGTCATATAGAGTGCCACCAACGCAACAACACCAGCTCTCATCACGCTCAGTCTCATCGTTCTGTCCTCACGGGTAGGCGCACCCACAGCAACGCGTGCCCTCGCACAACGCACCGGATGCGGAGTGTTCTCTTCGCGAGCCCCCGTGGCTCGCCTCACTCCCAGAACGCCCCCCACCCGTTGGTATTGCATCACAATCCAATCCCAACACACTTCGCATACCATGCTCACATGACCACCACCACCGACTCGATCACGCACGAGCTCCTCTCCCGCCTCGACATCGCCGATCACCCGCGCATCAACGCGGAGGGCCCGGGCGGCTCTGTCGAAACACTCAACCCCGCCACCAACCAGTCGCTGGCGCACGTCGCGCTCGACGACGCCAACGCCTACGATCAACTCTCGCAGCGCGCTCGCGATGCCTTCCTCAAGTGGCGAGTCGTCCCCGCTCCAGAGCGAGGGCAGCTCGTCCGCCAGCTCGCCAACACATTCCGCGATCATCTTGAGCCGCTCGGCATGCTCGTCTCCCTCGAGATGGGCAAGATCAAGGCAGAGGGCATCGGCGAGGTGCAGGAAGCCGTCGACGTCGCCGACTTCGCGGTCGGGCTCTCGCGCCAGCTCTACGGGCTCACCATGCCCTCCGAGCGACCCGAGCACAGACTCATGGAACTCTGGCACCCGCTCGGACCAATCGGCTGCATCACCGCGTTCAACTTCCCCGTCGCGGTCTGGGCCTGGAACGCGATGCTCGCGGCTGTCTGCGGCGACTCCGTCCTCTGGAAGCCCTCTCTCATCACTCCGCTTACGTCCATCGCCACACACGAGATCTGCGCTCGCGTCGCCGCCGACGCCGGCCACCCCGACCTCTTCACGCTCGTCATGGGCTCCGACACGGAGGTCGGCGAGCGCATGATCCGCGACACGAACCTCCCGCTCATCAGCGCCACCGGCTCCTGCCGCATGGGACGCCACGTCGGGAAGGTCGTCGCCGAACGCATGGGACGCTCGCTGCTGGAGCTCGGCGGCAACAACGCGGCCATCATCCTCAACGACGCCGACCTCTCCATCGCCGTCCCGGGCGTCGTCTTCGGCGCCATCGGCACCGCCGGGCAACGCTGCACCTCAACCCGACGACTTCTCTGCCAGTCGGGGGTCATCGATCGCATGATCGAAAAGCTCGTCCCTGCCTACGAGTCAGCCTCCATCGGCGATCCGCTCGACGATGCCACCCTCGTCGGCCCGCTCATCAATCAGCAGGCAGCCGACATGTTCCTCGGCGCCATCGACGCCGCCCAGCAGCAGGGCGGGACACTCCTGACCGGCGGCACGCGCATCGAACGAGAGGGCAACTTCGTCAGGCCCGCCATCATTCGTGTCCCGAAGGGCGCGTCACTCGACATCGCAATGGAAGAGACGTTCGCGCCGATCCTCTACGTCTTCGAGATCGACTCCCTCGATGAGGCGGTCTCGATGCAGAACTCCGTCTCTCAGGGCCTCTCCTCCGCGATCTTCACCGCATCCACACGCGACGCCGAGACATTCATCAGCGAGCGAGGGTCCGACTGCGGCATCGCAAACATCAACCTCGGAACCTCAGGTGCCGAAATAGGAGGAGCGTTCGGCGGTGAAAAGGACACCGGTGGTGGGCGCGAGTCCGGCTCCGACGCGTGGAAGCACTACATGCGTCGCCAGACCGTCACCATCAACCGGGGCGCAACACTTCCCCTCGCACAGGGGATCGTCTTCGGGTGAGGTAGCGTGGACACACAACCACAACAATCCGAGCACACACAATCACCCGACGACCAAAACGCCGAGCTGGCCATCTCGGTGCAGAATCTCTGCAAGACCTTCGGCACACAGCAGGTTCTCAGGGGCGTCAATCTCGACATTCGCAAGGGCGAGGTCATGGTCATCCTGGGCGGCTCCGGTTCCGGAAAGTCAACCCTCCTCCGACACATGATCCGAACCTTCACGCCCAACCAGGGCAGCATCATCATGTTCGGCAAGAACCTCTGCGATCTCGAGGGCGAGGATCTCGATCAGATGCGCAAGAGGTTCGGTGTCCTCTTCCAGTCCGGTGCGCTCTTCAACTCCATGACGCTCGCCGAGAACGTCGCGCTCCCCATCCGCGAGCACACAGATCTCTCTCAGGACATCATCGATATCCAGGTCAAGATCAAGCTTGAGCTCGTCGGTCTGCGCGAGCACGCCGACAAGTTCCCCGCCCAGATCTCCGGCGGCATGAAGAAACGCGCCGGGCTCGCAAGGGCACTCGCACTCGATCCCGAGATCGTCTTCTACGACGAGCCATCCGCCGGCCTCGACCCCGTCACCTCAGCCGAGATCGACAGGCTCATGATCGACCTCTCCAAGAAGCTCGGCATCACGACCGTCGTCGTCACCCACGAGATGGACTCCGCCTTCACCATCGCCGACCGGATGGCGATGCTCGACAGGGGCAAGATGCTCTTCATCGAGAAGCGAGAGTGGTTCGAGCACCTCCGCGACCTCTCACACGACGAGTCCCTCAAGCTCCCCGAAGAAAAACAGCTCGTCCGACAGTTCCTCCGGGGCGACGCCGAGGGACCGATCACGAAACGCAAGGCAAACCTCGGCTACGCCGAGGATCTCCTGGGCGGAACCTCGTTCGAGAGCACGCCCTCCATCCAGCCCACGAGATAGCACAGGACAACAACGATGAGCACGCAACGATCATCAGAGAACATCATGGCCGGCATCTTTGTCGTCGCCACGCTCGCCGTCACCCTCGCCATCGTCTTCACGCTCGGAGGCATCCAGAATCTCTTCGCCTCACGACACGAGTACGTCGTGCGCTACGACCTCACCGAGGGCGCAAAGGGACTTGAGCAAGGCTCCGCCGTCACGCTCGGCGGGCGCTCCATCGGGCTCGTCGAGAAGATCGTGTTCACGTCCGACAACGGAGTTCCTACCTATGTCGACGTCACCATCGCCGTCGATCGTGAAGTCCAGTTCTACAACGACACCATCGGCTTCCTCGAACGCCCCCTTCTCGGCTCCGGCGCCACCATCAACTTCGCCGCGGTCCGGTTCGACGAATCCGCGTCTATGCTTGACACCGGTGCCATCATCCAGGGCGAACTCGCCGCCCCCGACTTCCTCGCGCAGGCCGGCTACGGACAGGAGCAGGCGACCCAGGTCCAGAACATCCTCGCGCGCGCCGACGACCTCTCAGATCGAGTCAACACCATGGTCGCCGATTTCACCGACCGCTCCGAGGTCTGGTTCGATCGAGTCGATTCCATCACCGCCGAGGTCGAGGACGCCTCCAAAGGCGTCAACACCGGTGTCGACGAGGCACGCGATCTCCTCGCACGCTTCGATCAGGTCGTCGCAGAGAACCAGCCCGTCATCGCGGAGGCGATCACCAACTTCGAGAACGCCGGCGACCAGCTCAACAGCATCCTCACCACCTTCGAGGACGAGACGCTCATTGTCATCAACGACATGTTCGAGCAGGGGCGCGAAGGCGTCGCCGACGCGCGCGAGTCCATCGAACGGGTAGACGCGCTCCTCGTCGAGCAGACGCCCGAGATCCGCAAGACGCTCGCCAACGCACGCCTCGCCTCCGACCAGCTCCGACTCACCCTCGGCGAGGTAAGACGCACGCCATGGCGTCTCCTCCATCGCCCCGACAAGAAGGAGCTCGATTTCGAGCTCCTCTACGACGCCACACGCGCATACGCCTCCGCCGTCTCCGACCTCCGCGCAGCATCCGAGGCGCTCTCCGTGATCGACGAGACAGGAAAAGCAACCACCGCCGACGGCCAGCCCGTCGCCGACCTCATCAGGCAGCTCACCGAAAAATTCGATCAATACAACGAGGCCGAGGAGAAGTTCGTCCAGCTCCTCTCGCAGTCCTCGCCCTAATCCCTACCCCACAATCTCGCGCAGCGCTTCGAGCAACGTCTCGACGTCCTCGTCCGTCGTGTACGGCCCGGCGCTGAACCGCAGCGTGCCCATCGGGCTCGTGCCCATCGCAACGTGCGCGTTCGTCGCGCAGTGATCGCCCGCGCGACACGCTATCCCAAACCGCTCATCCAGCTCGCTCGCCACGCCCTTCGGATCTCGTCCGTCCTCAAAGAACAACGACACCACGCCCATCCTCCGCGACACGTCACGAGTCCCGACCACGCGCACTCCGTCCACCGAATCGGCCCACTCGATGATCCTCCCAACGCACGCACGCTCGTGATCGATCCGACTCCCCGGCGCGTGCTCCAACGCAGCGATCATTCCCGAAAGCCCGATTGTGTTGGGCGTCCCCGCCTCGAACCGCCCCGGCAGCGTCCTGGGCATCTCCATGGTCGGCGCGCCGCCCCCCGTGCCACCCTGGACGCACGTTCGCATGCTGCACCCATCGTGCCCCTCCGGATACACACGCTCGCCAACGTACAGCCCGCCCACTCCGGTTGGCCCAAGCAGCCCCTTGTGCGCAGGGAACGCCAGAAAATCGGCACCGAGAGCCTCCACGTCCACCGGGATCACACCCACCGTCTGGGCTCCATCCACAAGGAACACGACCTCCGGGCACTCGCGCCGGATCCTCGCGCCGATCTCCCCGACCGGCTGGATCGTGCCGACCATGTTGCTCGCATGCGTCACGGCGATTATCGCAGTCGTGTCGCGCACGAGCGCAAAGATCTCATCGGGGTCCACGATCCCGTCCTCGCCGCATCCCACCAGATCCAGCTCGATCACGCCGCGATCGGCCAGATCCGACAGCGGACGCGCGCACGCCTTGTGCTCCAGCATCGTCGACACAACGTGCGGCACAGCCCCCTCGCCATGCGCACGCGAGAACCGCGACCCGCTGTCATGCGCCGCGAGCAGATAGCCGTGTATCGCTATGTTGAGCGCGTCCGTGCATCCGTGCGTCAGCACCATCCGATGCGCGGGCGCCCGAACCAGCTCCGCCAGCATCGAGCGCGCTCGCTCGATCATCTCAGCCGAGCTGCTCGCCATGCGATGCCCGCTCCGCCCCGGATTCGCCGCGTCCTCCGCCAGAAAGCGCGCGATCGCCTCGCCCACCTCGCGCGGCTTGGGCCAGCTCGTCGCCGCGTTGTCGAAGTACACGACCCGCTTCTCCGTGCGCACACCGTCGCAGGACGCCATCATGCCACCGCTCATCAACCCACTCCCAATCCAGGCCCATCGGGCAGCGCCCGATCAGCGACCGCAACGAATCTCATGCACCCAGCGCCCATACTCCACGAGCGAGCACACCAGCTCCCACCGTGACCTGGGCAGCCCACGACCGAAAGCCGTCTCCATCCGCCAGCGCCAGTACGCACCACCAAACCGCATACGCATCACGAGCGCGAGACGAACCAACTCATAGAACACCCAGAAAATACCAGCTGCACCAGCACCCAGCGCGACCACGCGCGAAAAAAATCCACTCCCATCCGCGTCACCCAGACACCACTCCACCGGCGCATTATCGGAACGCATCGTCCACCTCCGCGTGCAGCCGCTTCAGCTCCTCTGCCCGATCCTTGTGCATCACCAATGTCGCCCGCTCGGTGCGCACGACCACCAGGTCCTCGACGCCCAGCAGCGCTATCAGGTGATCGTCGGTCGAGCTCATCACGAACGACCCCCCGCACGCAAGCAGCTCCGCACGCGTGCCCGGCGCGACCCGATTCCCATCGCCATCGGCATCCATGATCTCCGCGAGGCTCTCCCAACTGCCGACGTCGCGCCACTCAACGTCGGCGACAACCGTGCACACCTCGAACCGATCATCACGCGACGCCGGCTCCATCACCGCATAGTCCACGCTGATCCTGGGCAGCTCGGGGTACACGCGCTCCAGCACCTCGCGCCCCGATCCGCCACCCCACGACGCGCCGATCTCCCGAAGCCTATCGTGATGGTCCGGTGCGAACGTCTCGATCGCGCGCATCAGCACCTCCGCACGCCACACGAACATCCCCGAGTTCCAGCTGTACCGACCGGACGCCACGTACTCCTCCGCCGTAGCCCGATCCGGCTTCTCGACGTATGCGTGCACGCCGTACGCCCTCTCGAAACCATCCAGCATCTCGCCTCGCTGGATGTACCCGTACCCCGTGGCCGCGTGCGTCGGCGCGATCGAGAACGTCACCAGCCGATCCACCCCGCCCTCCGCGACCGCGAACGCCTCCTCCAGGCACGCGTGGAATCGCTCCGTCGGTGTGATCAGTTGGTCCGCCGTCAGCACCGCGACAACAGCGTCCGGGTCCTGCGCGCCGATCACGCTCGCGCCAAACCCCACCGCGTTCACCGTGTCCCGCCCCACCGGCTCGCCGAGGTAACGCTCCCCACTCACCCCCGTCAGCTGCGCCAGGATCGCCTCCCGGTGCGCCTCGCCCGCGCAGATCCACACCCGCTCGCTCCCGACGACGTCAACGACCCGCTCGTACGCGAGCTCCAGCAGCGATCGACCATCCACCAGCGGCGCGAGCTGCTTGGGCACGTCGCGCGTGCTCAAGGGCCACAGCCGCGTCCCCGAGCCTCCCGCCATGATCATCGCGTGACGCATCGATCTCCCCTACCCGTTGTGCGACAGCGCCGCCGACAGCAGCTGCCCCGCGCTCGTCAGGCTCGCGTCCCGCTCCGCCACCCGTCGGACCTTCTGCTCCGCCTCGCTCCTGCTCTCGCCGAGGCGCACCAGCGCCTCGATCGCCTGCTCCACCGGCGCGCTCGATGACGATCGCTTCTTCTCACCCGCCACACGAACGTCCAGCTCCACGAACGGATCGACCTTCCCGTGCAGCTCCGCGACGATCGTCTCCGCCAGACGCTTGCCGATCTCGGGCAACCTCTGTAGCGCAGCCAGATCGCGCCTGGCGATGTGCCCGGCGATCTCGCCCGATGGCTCCACCATCGCGCGCAACGCCCGCTTGCCGCCCACACCCTTGACCGTGGTGAACAGCGTGAAAAACTCCCGCTCTTGCGCCTCGCCGAACCCGATCAACCTGGGCGACAGCGACCCGGACTGCCCCACCGGATCAAGATGCAGCAGGGTGTGCAGCCGAACGATCTGACCAACCCGCCCACGCAAGTCCTCCGCCAGGTACGTCGGCACCATCACCTCGACCCACATCCCGAGCGCGTCGACATCGATGGTCGCCCGACCCTCCTCCACTGACACCAGGCTCCCGTCGATCCGGGCAATCATCACGACTCCTCACGCTCATCAACCACGGGCCAGCCCGTCGCCTCGACGAACCGACGCTGCAGATCAGCCACCACCTCGCCAGGGCGCGTGCCCTCATCGTAAACGATCGGCTCAAGCACCCGCAGACGCGCCCGACTCATCCTCCACAGACTTCCCCACGCGCTCTCGCAATCGGGCGTGCCATCGATCACCACCGGCACGACACGCGCGCCCGACTTGATCGTCAGCAGCCCAACCCCCGCATGAAACCGCAGCAGCCGCCTGTGGGGTCGCTCGAGCCGCCCCTCGGGAAAGATGCCCAGCACGCCGCCATCCGCCAGCACTCGCAGAGCCTTCCTCGCGCCACTGGATCCACCCCCCTGCCGATCCACGAAGAGGATCCCCGACCACTCCCAGAATCGCTCCGCCCACGCCAGACGCATGTCCTGGGCCATCGTCCAGGTGATCTCGTACGGAAACGCCGACTGCACCAGCAGCGGGTCCACCCCAGCCGTGTGGTTGCACACGACGATCGTCGCCCCCGATCCCTTCTCAGGGATCCTCTCGCGGTTCTCGACCACCAGCCCGTGAACCAGTCGCGCGTACACCCGCATGAACGCCATCGCCGCGCCCGAATCCAGCGTGCCCCGCACCGAGAGCGACACCACCACGTGCGACACCCACGCCCACCCCAGCCACACGAACAGACCCAGGCCAATCCACACGACGAGAGACATGCCACGCATGGTAGCGAGTACTAGCTACCACTCCCCTCGCACCCTTCTTCACGCTACGATCTGGAAACCCGCGCGCACCCCACACGCAGGACCCCGCACCACACGAATGCCCAAGCGTGACGACATCAACACAATCCTGATCATCGGGTCCGGGCCCATCGTCATCGGACAGGGCTGCGAATTCGACTACGCCGGGGCACAAGCCTGCAAAGCCCTCAAGGACGAGGGCTTCCGTGTCGTCCTGGTCAATTCCAATCCAGCCACCATCATGACCGACCCGGGGCTCTCGGATCGAACCTACATCGAGCCCATCACCCCAGACTCCGTCCGCAAGATCATCGAGAAGGAAGCCTCGCTGGGCACGCCCATCGACGCCATCCTCCCCACGCTCGGCGGGCAGACCGCGCTCAACTGCGCGTGCGAGCTCTGGGACAACAACACACTCACGGAACTCAACGTCGAGATGATCGGCGCCTCGCGCGACGTCATCCATCGCGCAGAGGACCGCCAGGAGTTCCGTGACGTCTGCGAGAAGATCGGACTCGAGATGCCGCGCGCACGCGTCGTCTCCTCACTCGACGAAGCAAACTCGTTCCTCGACGAGATCGGCCTGCCGGCAATCATCCGACCCGCCTTCACGCTCGGCGGCTCGGGCGGCGGAATCGCCTACAACAAGGACGAGTTCCACGACCTCATCTCCTCCGGACTCCGAGAGTCCATGATCAGCCAGGTCCAGATCGACGAGTCAATCCTCGGATGGAAGGAGTACGAGCTCGAGGTCATCCGCGACAAGAACGACAACTGCATCATCGTCTGCGGCATAGAGAACATCGATCCCATGGGCGTCCACACGGGCGACTCCATCACCGTCGCGCCAATCCTCACGCTCACCGACCGCGAGTACCAGACCATGCGCGACGCCGCCATCGCCATTCTCCGTGGCGTCGGCGTCGAGACCGGCGGCTCGAACGTCCAGTTCGCCGTCAACCCCGAGAACGGGCGCATGCTCGTCGTCGAGATGAACCCACGCGTCTCGCGATCCTCCGCACTCGCGTCCAAGGCCACGGGCTTCCCCATCGCCAAGGTCGCCGCACGACTCGCCGTCGGCTACTCCCTCGACGAGCTCCGCAACGACATCACCGGCACGACCTCCGCCTGCTTCGAGCCCACCATCGACTACATCGTCACGAAGATGCCCCGATGGACCTTCGAGAAATTCCCCGAGGCCGACGAGACACTCACAACGCAGATGAAATCCGTTGGCGAGGCCATGGCCATCGGGCGCACCTTCAAGGAGTCCTTCCAGAAGGCCATCCGCTCTATGGAGGTCAAGCGCTTCGGCTTCGGGCTCGACACCAACGACAAGTGGATCAACCACAAGTTCCTCCTCGACGCCGGCGACCCCGCCGACGACGAACCGTATCCCATCAACGAAGAGAAGCTCATCCGAAAACTCGCGGTCCCCTCGCAGGGACGCCTCTACTACATCCGATACGCCATCAAGCAGGGCTGGTCGTTGGAGCGCATCCACTCGCTCACGCGGATCGATCCCTTCTTCCTCGACGAGCTCAAGCAACTCGTCGAGTTTGAGGATGTCCTCTGCTCGCACGACTCGCTCGAAGCACTCCCGGACGAGACCCTCGCACGCGCCAAGCGGCTCGGCTACTCGGACCACCAGCTCGCCTACCTCTACACACACACGATCTCCACCCAATCGATCCTCGCCGTCCGCCAACACCGCACCGAACGCAACATCAAGCCCGTCTACAAGCTCGTCGACACCTGCGCCGCCGAGTTCCAGGCCATCACCCCCTACTACTACGCCACGTACGAGCGTCCATTCACAGATAACGACGCGCAGATCCTCGACGACGAGCTCGCCCCCTCCGACACACCCAAGGTCGTCATCCTCGGCGGCGGCCCCAACCGCATCGGACAGGGCATCGAGTTCGATTACTGCTGCGTCCACGCCGCATACGCCTCCCACGACCTCGGCTTCGAGTCCGTCATGATCAACTCGAACCCCGAGACCGTCTCCACCGACTACGACACCTCCACGCTCCTCTTCTTCGAGCCCCTCACGCTCGAGGACGTCCTCAACGTCGTCGAGTACCTCGGGTCAACCGTCCACGGCCTCGTCGTCCAGTTCGGCGGGCAGACACCGCTCAACCTCGCGCACGGCCTGAGCGCCGCCGGCGCACCCATCATCGGCACGCCTCTCGATTCCATCGATCTCGCCGAGGACCGCAAACGCTTCAAGGAACTCCTCGAGCAGCTCGACCTCCGCCAACCACCGTCGGGCATCGCGCACACCCTCGAAGAGGCCATCACGATCGCGCGCAACATCGGCTACCCCGTCCTCGTCAGACCCAGCTACGTCCTCGGAGGTCGCGGCATGGAGATCTGCCACGACGAGCGCGCCATGACCAGGTACATGGCAAACGCCGTCAACATCTCCGAGATGGCCGACGCCCCCGTCCTCATCGACAAGTTCCTCGCCAACGCGATCGAGATCGACGTCGACGTCGTCGCCGACTTCGACTCTGAGGGCAACGGCAAAGCCATCGTCTGCGGCGTCATGGAGCACATCGAGCACGCCGGCGTCCACTCGGGCGATTCCACCTGCACCATCCCACCAGGCTCGCTCTCGCGACGCACCATCGAGACGATCCGCCAGATCGCACGAGACCTCGCTGGCGCACTCCACGTCAACGGGCTCATGAACGTTCAGTTGGCAGTCCACGACGAGGACATCTACATCATCGAGGTCAACCCGCGCGCCTCGCGCACAGCACCATTCGTCTCGAAGGCAAAGGGTGTCGCATGGCCGCGCGTTGCCGCGCACTGCATGCTCGCCCACTCCCTCGACGAGCAGCACGTCGAGGAGCGACCCGACACGGGTGTCTACTCCGTCAAGGCACCCGTCTTCCCATTCAAGAAATTCCCAAACACGGACTTCGTTCTCGGCCCGGAGATGCGCTCCACGGGCGAGGTCATGGGCGTCGACGCCTCCCTCCCCATCGCGTTCGCCAAGGCGCTCACAGCCGCCGGCACGAAGCTCCCCACCGAGGGCAACGTCTTCCTCTCCGTCCGCGACGACGACAAGCAACGACTCACCCAAGTCGCACGCTCCCTCCGCGCCATGGGCTTCACCATCCACACCACGCGCGGCACCGCGTCGTTCCTCCAGAAACACTCCATCCAGGCCAACACACTCAAGAAGATCGCCGAGGGCGCGCGACCCAACGTCCTCGACATGCTCGCCAATGGCGACATCGACCTCGTCATCAACACGCCCACCCGCACCGGCTTCGACACCGACGAGGGCCACATCCGCGCCACCGCCGTCCGCCTCGGCGTGCCGATGATCACGACCGCATCCGGCGCCATCGCCGCCGTCCACGCCATCGAAGCCCTCCGCGCGGGCTCCTGGTCCGTCAGCGCACTCCAGGACCATCACCCCTCTCACAACTCGAGCCCGACCATGGAGGTCACGACATGATCGCTCGCGTCGCACCCCTGGCTCTCGCGCTGCTCCTCACGGGCTGCACACAGACCAAACCACCGACCTTCGAGGTCGGCTCTCTCACCATCACCGAGCGATCCGACTCCGCCGCTGTGCTCTCCGTCGAGATCGTGGGCACGAACAACTCCTCGACACCGCTCGAGCTCCGCGACGTCAACTACACCCTCGCGATCGACTCCGCCACACCAGTCACAACCACACGCGACGCGCAGGCAACGCTCCCCGCGAACAAGCAGCAGCGCCTCCGGCTCCCCGTCGTCATCGACACCACCACGCTCAACGCCATCGAGGGCGTCGACACCCCATACAGGTTCAGCGCGACCATCTCGTACCTGCGTCCCGGCAAGTTCGCCGAGGTGCTCTACGACCTGGGCATCCAGAAGGCCTCACGCTCCTTCTCAGAGAGCGCTACCCTCCGCATCCCCGTTCCGGAGTAGCACATCACGGCACGATGTCGCGCTCCCAGCTGATGCGCACCTCGCCGTTCTCATCCTCGCGCGCAAGCCCCAGCTCGCGCAGCGCGTTGAGCGCCGCCTGCTGCTCCGCCTGCTTCTTCGACGCACCCCAGCTGCTCCCGTGACGCGTCGAGCCGATCTGCACGCACACCTCGAAGCACTTGGCGTGGTCCGGACCCTGCTCGTCCAACAAAACGTACACCGGCGTGTCCTGGTGGAACTCCTGCACGTACTGCTGCAAGACCGACTTGAAGTTCTCGTGGTGGCCGCTCCGCGCCGCACGATCGGCGATCGGCCCGAAGTGCTCCATGATGAAGACACGCGCGCTCTCCAGCCCCGAGTCCACGAAGATCGCGCCGATGATCGCCTCCACAAGCGCTGCCAGCAGCGACAGCGGCAGCTCGCGATGCGTCTGCATCCCCTTGCCGATCTCCAGAAACCCACCGAGGTCGAGCGCGTTGGCAATCTCCGCGCACGTCTGGCGCGATACCACCGCCGACTTGATCTTCGTCAGCTGGCCCTCCAGCGCGTTGGGAAAGTTGTCGTACAGATACTCGCACACAACCATCCCGAGAATCGCGTCACCCAAAAACTCGAGACGCTCGTTCGAATCGATGCGGCTCGTCGCACCCGACGCGTGCTGCAACGACGTGCGCAGCAACCCCGGGTCACGAAACTCATACTCGATCCGATCCTGGATCTCACGCAGAATCTGCTCGCTCGACACCGATTCTCAACCCCAAACACAGAACCACACAACGCCCGCCACCGCGCAGCGGGTCGTGCAGCCCTTCCTCATCGGCTCGGGGTCCTGCGCGTGGACTCGGTCCTCGTCGCTCCATGCCCGACGACAACCGAGTACAGGCGCAGCCTTCTCTCACGAACCCCCTGACACGGGCGAGGCTGCACACCTACTCTACGACACCACGCCCCCATTACCACTTCTTTTCCGATACTCCGACCACCCGCCAACACCTCCCTTGCCAAACACGCCCTCACAGGTACAATACTCGACCCGAAAGGGACCCAAACACAAACCAAACGATCCGGCAGGCGACCAATGCACTACCCACGACGAAACTCACGAATCAAGCGTAAGCGCTCCATCGGCTTCCGCGCCCGCATGCGAACCCGCAACGGACGCAAGCTCATCAACCGCCAGCGCCGCGTCGGTCGCTCCGTCAACACCGCCGACAGATAAGCAGCACACAGCCCCCGTCAATCTCATGCGCCCGCGAACGATCGCGGGCGTTTTTTCATGCGCTCGCTACGTCCGCTCCCTCCCCTGCTATCCTCCTCCCCACAAGGAGCAGCCATGAAAATCCACGAGCACCAGGCACGCGACATCCTCGCCTCTGCCGGCGTCAGTGTCCCACCCGCCAGGGTCATCGCCTCGCCCTCCGACGCAGCCGACGCCTACAACGATGTCATCAACCAGGCCAACCTCGGTGAGGGTGGGCTCGCCGTCGTCAAGGCACAGGTCTTCGCCGGCGGTCGCGGCAAGGCCGGCTTCGTTAAGCTCGTCCACTCCGCGCAGGAGGCGACCGACGCCGCCGAGTTCATGCTCTCCAACCGCATGGTCTCCAAGCAGACCGGCCCTGAGGGCCTCGACGTCAACACGCTCCTCGTCGCCGCGGGCGTCGACATCGCCAGGGAGTACTATCTGGCCATCACGACCGATCGCGCCACACGCAGGAACGTCCTCATCGCCTCATCCGAGGGCGGCGTCGAGATCGAAGAGGTCGCAGCCTCCAACCCCGATGCCATCAAGAAGCAGCACATCCACCCCGTCGCGGGCCTCCAGCCACACCAGGCGCGACGCCTCGCCTTCGAGCTCGGATTCCAGGGCAAGCAGGTCAACCAGGCCGTCAAGATCATGATGGCCCTCGCCAACCTCTACACCAAGCTCGATTGCACCATCGCCGAGATCAATCCCCTCATCGTCACAGCACCCACCGACGACCACCCTGACGGCCAGGTCATTGCCATCGACGCCAAATTCAACTTCGACGACAACGCCCTCTTCCGACAGAAGTCCATCGAGGCCCTCCGCGACACCTCCGAGGAGAACCCAAACGAGATCCGCGCCGACGAGGCCGGCCTCTCCTACATCGCCCTTGATGGCACCATCGGCTGCCTCGTCAACGGCGCCGGACTCGCCATGGCGACCATGGACATCACCAAGCACTTCGGCGGCTCACCAGCAAACTTCCTCGACGTCGGCGGCAGCGCCTCCGAGGAATCCGTCACCGAGGCCTTCCGCATCATCCTCGCCGACCCAAAGGTCAACGGCGTTCTCGTCAACATCTTCGGCGGCATCATGTCCTGCGCCGTCATCGCACAGGCCGTCGCCAACGCCGCCAAAGAAGTCGGGTTCACCGTTCCCCTCGTCGTTCGCCTCGAGGGCACCGACGTCGAAGAAGGGCGCCAGATCCTCGAAGCCGCCAGGTCCGACATCCCCACCATGCAGGCCGCCACCGACATCGCCGACGCCGCCCAGAAAGTCTGTGCCGCGGTGGCATGATCGATCTTGATCGACACAACCAGTGGATATTGAAGGCTATCAGGCGGGTTCCTGGAAGAGCGTCAATCAGGTGTCAATCGCCAACTTGGAATGAGCTAACGGATGAATCCTCTGCGTTCAGGTTCGATCATGAATCTATGCGCATGATCAATCGAGAGATTAAGTCAATTCTCGATTATTGGCGTCAGTGCTATAGCTCGTGGAACGTGTGTTATGAATGGACAGTTAACACGGCCGGAATGGCAATTTGGATGACGGGATATGATGCTGTTGAATTGGCAGTCAGTGTTCATGAACTCGCTGATAATGAAGACCACCGTGCTGCATGCAGACTAATGAGATGCGCAATGGAAGCAGCAGATTTGTCGTATGCCCTCAGGCTGGAGCAAAGGCACAACAAAGACACTCTGGTTCAACGGTGGCATAACAATCAAATTATTGCTCACTCTCGATCAAGGGAGACTATTAAGAAATATTTGGGTCATGATGAGTGGGACAGGGCCCGCACTAGATACGAGTTGCTCAGTAAATGGCTGCATAACTCCAAGTTTAGTATCTCAAATTCATACGCGATAGGAGCTGAGGACCGAGTGTGGAACGACTCTCATTTGATTGAGGGCCGGAAGAATATTTTAGGGGCTGTCACTACAACTAAGTATCAAATGTGGTGGCTATTCGGTTTGGTGATTAAATATATTCATCGACGCATCGCTGCATCCCCATACGGAGTGAATAGACTTACAGTTGAGTATCTAGAATCAGATAATCCAAGAAAGGTGAGTACACAGTGCGGAGGTATGGTGATTGAGATGAAGCCCAGTGAAATCCGATCTCGAATGGAGGAGCATCAACGATGACTATCAACACCAAAACCGCACCACATCGCGAGCTCACCTTCAACTCTCCGCAGGAGATCCTCGACGAGCTCGACCTCCTCGAGGCCGCCAACAACGCCGGCACGCTCGTGCACTCCGGCAACTGGTCTCCGGGCCAGATCCTCGAGCACTGCGCAAAGCTCCCACTCATGGGACTCGACGGCCCCCTGTTCAAAGGCCCGCTCCTGATCCGCCTCCTTCTGAAGTTCCCGCCCATCCGCAAGAAGGCACTCAATGGCGAGATGTCCCGCGGCATCCAACTCAAAGGTCCGCCCGCCAAGGCCCTCGTCCCGCCCGATACCACCACCTTCGAGCAGGGCCTCTCCAACATGCGCGCCCAGCTCAAGCGACTCATCAACGGCGAGACCATGACCCACCCCAGCGCCATCTTCGGCCCCCTCACCCATGACCAGTGGATCGCCCTCAACAACAAGCACTGCGCCATGCACTTCGGGTTTATGTCGTATCCCGAGACGTAACCGGTTTTCTTTCAATTCCAAATATTGACGCACACACACCCTTCCTCCCGCCATCTTTCTTACAGACGGGCGTGATCTCCGCCCGCACCCTGCACGAACCCATATCCGGGAGAACATTCCATGCGCACCGCACACGCCCTGCTCGTCGCCGCCCTTCTGGGGATCGCCACGACCACTCTCGCCCAGCACACCGACCCGAACGTTGCCAGGTACGCCGATCAGAACGCCGCCCTCGACTACCTGCGCGAGGCGTTGTTCCTCACGCCCGAGCTCAAGGAGACCATCTCCGCGGGATTGGAGAACATCACGCCAGGCCAGAGCGACGGTCCAGATCCCAAGATCACAATCGAGCAGAAGCAGACGATCGTTGAACAGCGAGACATGATCGCGCGTCTTCGAGAGGCATCACTGCTCCCGAACTGCGATTGGGGTGTCGACCAACGTGACGGACCGAACACCTTGCTGCCTCATCTCAGCCCGCACAGGTTCTTCGTCCGCCTCCTGCACCTCGATGCCATCATCCGAATCGACGACGGAGACATCGACGGCGCCGTTCAGAACGCGGCAGCAATCATCAGGATGGCCAACCACATGAACGGCGCCGATCCCTACCTTATCTCCAAGCTCGTAGCCGTGGTCGAACTCAAGCACGCCCAGCGCATCCTCGAGCGCATCCCAACAACACAGCTCACGACAGACCATCGACGTGTCCTGAAGCGTGGGATCACACTCTTTCCACACACCGACCCTTTCCAGATGCGGCACACACTCGTCAACGAAGTCGCGATCATCTCTGGCTGGCTGCGTAAGCAAATCGCCGCAAAAGACGGCGAAGAGCTACGCCAATTCCTCAGGGAGGTAGCACTCTCCTCACCCGACGACACCGCCGGCGATGATGAACACGAAGCAGAGCTGCCGGACAAAAGCACTGTAATGAGCTATCTGGAACTCTACGAGTCCCTCTCGCATCAGATCGACACCGCCTGGTCGTCTCCCGATGGCAAGCTCGATCTCATGATCCTCGAGCGAGAGATCACCAGAGGCTCCTTCGGTCCTATCGCACGAATCCTGGCTCCAAGCATCACTCGCATCCACGAGCAGGAGCAGGAGCACCGCGAGCTCGTGAAGACGATCCACGATCTCATCAGCAGATGAGTCAACCCGCGCCACATCTTTGCAGGCTGCTCCTGGAATGCCGCCTCGGAAGCGACGCGTCATCCCGTGAGCTGTGGCGCACCCTCTACCCAGCCCTCCACGCGTGCGCACGCGCCATCCTCCGCGATGACGCCCTCGCCAGCGACGCCGTCCAGAACGCCTTCCTCCGCCTCCTCTCCACGCCGACGAAAACAGTCCGCGCCGTCAAGCACCCGCGCGCCTGGATGCTCACCGTCACACGCAACGAGGCGCTCCAGCTCCGGCGCAACACCCAGCGCGTGCAGGCTAGAGAGCCCGCCGCCGACATCCCCATCACCACTGACACTGACGTGAAGCAGACCAGCCCGAAGCAGTCACTCACGGAACTCATCGACGCCCTCTCCGACGACGCCCGCGAGATCATCGCCCTCCGCCACGCCTGCTCCCTCACCTTCGACCAGGCCGCCGAGGTCCTGGGCACGAACCGCAACACGCTCGCAGCCCGCTACAAGCGTGCACTCGACGAGCTCCGCGCCCGCCACGCCCCATCCACGGAGGCATCCCATGCCTGACCCCCTTGAACACGAGCTCGACGCGCTCGCGCCCCCGACCGACACCCCGCCCCTGCCCGACGCCATCACCGCGCGCACTCGCGCGATCCGACGCCAGCGCGATCTCACAACCACAGCGCTCACCGCCACCCCACTCATGCTCGCCATCGTTGCTGTCGCCTTGTGGATGTCGTTCTCGACCACGACATCAACCGACTCGCCGGCGCACACCGATCAGGTCACCACAAACGACCCCCAGCCACTCGTCATCCCACTCACAGAGGCAACACCCATCAAGCTCCTCCAGATCAACAAAGACCTCGACCCAGAGAACCTCACCCTCCCACGCGTCTACACCCACACGACGAGCACTCCCGTCCCCACTCCCTCCGACGCCATCAGAACCGAAAGGTCAGACCCACCTTCACGGTGAACTCCGCCGGCTGCGGCTCGAACGTCGCGCTCGTAGCGTCGAATCCCTGGTTGTACACAACGAACACGTCGTTCCCCGGCGTGACAATCCAGCGCACTCGCGAGTTGATCCCCGCCGTGTCGCTCACGTTGTCGTACTGCACCAGGTTCGACCACGACACGTCCGTCGAGAACGCAACGTCCACGCGCGCGCTCGCGAGCCTCGTGATGAACGATCCCTGATCGAGATCAACCTCCGATTGCGAGAAATCGAAGCTCGAGTTGAACCGCGAGGACGGACGCCACCCAAGCCCGAAGTTGTAGTCCTCGCGTGTGCCGTTGTAGAACTCGCCCGCCGTCACGCCTCCATACACGTTGAGCGGACGGCTGCTCGTCGTCCTCCCGAACACACGCCCGCGAACGAAGTCGTAATCCCCCACGGGCAGGATCACGCCATCGCTGATCTCGAACGTCTCGAACAGGTGCTCCCGGGCGATCTCGACCCAGAACCCCGCCGCGTCGCCACGCTGGTTCTCCAGCTCGAACTCCAGCGGCTTGAACTCCGACGACTCCACCGTGTCCTGCAGCGTCGTCGTGATCTCGCCGTCGACCTGGAAGTCCATCCGACGCACCCACGAGTCCTCGGGCCTGTGCCTGTACCGGGCGTTCGCAAAATACTGACGCACCCCGCGTCGGCGCACGAACCCCAACGCCGGGTTGTACTCCTCCCCGATCTGATCGAACACGACCCTGAAGCTCCACGGCTCGTTCGGATACGCCATGCGCGCCCCGAACGCCACGTCGTCGCCGGCGCCCGGCTCGTCCGTGCCCGACGTGAACGACTGCTGGAAATATCCCGCCGCCTCCAGCGTGTTGTCGCCAGACCACGTCGAGTCCAGAAAATCGAAGTCGAATCCGTACACGTGGTTCTCGCCGCGCGTCGCGGGGTCGCCGTTCGTCGCGATCATCCCCACCGCCGTCGTGTCCGTCAGGTTGTACTTGCCCCGCAGCACGCTCAGGTTCTTGTCGCCCAGCGTGTCGTCGGATTTCATCTGCACGTTCAGCACGCCGAACGACCACGCGTCCGACCGCCCCGTCAGCTTGGTGCCGACAAGAATGTCCTTCTCCTCACCGCTCACGATCCCGATGCGCCGCGAGAAGAACGGCAGCGGGCTTCTCCGAATGCTCCCGAAGCTGAACAGCCCCGCGTCCTGCAGGAAGAAATCACGCTTCTCGGGAAAGAACGTCGGGAATCGAGTCAGGTTGATCTGACGATCATCGACCTCCGTCTCGGCAAAATCCGTGTTCAACGTCAGCGCCGCCGTCACGTTCGGTGACAACTGATAGAACACGTCCAGGCTCGGCGTGCCCACCAGGCTCTTGCCCTCCTCCTCGAACGTCACCGTCATCGAGGGCTTGATGTCAAGTCCAATACCCTGCTCCAGCCCCTCGAGCCCCTCGAGACGTCCAGCGTCAACAAGCCGCTGGTCTCCGCTGTTCCGCAGGGGTGTCGACCAACGCAGAAACTCGTTCCGACGCTTGATCACGCGCGTAAAGTTCACCCCCCACACGTCCGTGTTCGGATCGAAAGACAACGAATTCAGCGGAATCCGAACCTCCGCGTACCACCCGCGATCATCCCGTGACGTCTTTGCAAACCAGATGCCGTCCCAATCGAAACGGAAGTTGCGATTGTTCTCGATCAGCGCATCACGCTTTGCACCCGCGGCACCTACCTCGAACAGATACCCGTCGCGCCGGCTATAAAACGGATCCAGCGTTATCACGATCCTCGAATCGCTGAACATCCCCGCATCACGACGGAGCTGCGTCGCCCTGATCGCGCTGGGATCCTGATCGAAGTTCCACACGCCAAAATACAGATTCTTCGAGTCGTACAAGATCCGTATCTCCGTGTGCTCCGTGGGCGTCACGCCCTCGTCTGGGAGATACTGCAGCAGGTCGTCGATGACCGGCGCCTCCGCCCACGCGTCCTCATCGAGCACACCGTCGATGCTCGGCGCCTCCTCCACGCGATGCGCCGTGACCCTCTTCTGTCCGGTAACCAGCGTCGGTGGCGTCGAGTCCTCGGCCGACCCCGGATCGTCCCCCTCACCACCGCTCGCACGCCACGTGATCACCACGCCCAGAATGACAACCAGAACGTGTTTGAAGCCTCTGTGACGCACACCAATACCAGCCGAGAATCTCGCAGTGAATCTTCAGATCCCACATCCCGCACCCATCACGGAGTCTACTGTATACCAACACATCAGCCGATACGTGCACAGCACGAGACCCTTTTCCCCACTTCTCCGAAAGACGAATCCCCATGAACCTACTCAGACTCACCGCGGCACTCGTCGCCCTGTTCATCACCCTCCCGAGCCTCGCCCGCCAGCACCTCACCGTTGGCACGACGGACACCTTCGAAGTCATGGCCCGCTTTATCACGGAGCTCGAGCGCCCCGAGCAGAACTCCGAGGTCGTCCAGATCGAGGTCTCCTTCACGCTCACGACACTCATCAAGCACATCGCCGACGACGCCACCTTTATCACCGCCAGGATCGACGAGGCGGGCTACACCTCCATCGAAGACATCGGGCACAAGCGCTACGCCCTCGCCTACCACACCGACGAATCAAAGCAGGACCCCGACCTCTACATCCACCTGCGCAACGTCGAGGACCTCAAGGGCAAGACCTTCGAGTTCACTCTCCCCCACAGCGGCGAGGATCCAGACCTCGTCCAACCAATCTCGCAGATACTCACCGCCAGCTTCGACACCAAGTTCCTCAAACAGATCATCAACGAACGACTCATCTCACGCTGCATACGCTGGTACTACTCGCTCGCGGCCGACAAGCCGGAACAGTGGAGCGAGATGCTCCCCTTCTACCTCAGACCCGACGGCTTCATCCACATCGAACCCAGCTACACCATCGGCAACCCGGACGATCCGGTTTGGGATATCGATATCAAGGGCTCCATCCACTACGAGGACATGCGCGATGTCGACGAGTTCCTGCGTGGCCTCAAGGAGCTCGGGCTCCTCGAACAGAACATACGAGGCCACGCACGCTGGAACGACACGCAAAAGCGAACCGAGGAACTCACGCTGGAGGCCCACGCCATCCTCGAACCGAAAGAAGTCGATCCCCTCGGCCTGCGCATCTACCGCAAGCACTTCACGCAGGAATACCACGTCAAACGCCTGGACTGACCGCGCTCGCCTCGAAGCCGGATGTTAGAGAACAGCGACGTCCTACGCGCCCGCTTCCTTCAGCTGGCGTGTGTACCCGTACTTCCGCTTCAGCGGCTTGACCACGAGCCCGCTGCGGATCGCCTTCGTCGACACACGCACCCGCTGCGGACGACCATCGATCATCGCGTTGACCTTCTGGAGATTCGGCTTGAACGTGCGACGCGTGATGCCCGTTGGCTTCAATCCGAAGCCGCCCTTCTTGATCTTCTGACCACGATACGTCCGCGTCTTGCCGAACGTCGTTCGCTTCCCTGTGAAATGGCACTCACGAGGCATCGCAGGCCTCCTCTTTGGATCACGGATACAGTCTCGAACGAACCGAGCAGGAGCAGGCAGCCCACCCGCGTCGCTCCCGATCGGGCCGCATAGTCTACACACATACCCACCTGGGGCAACCGATCCCAAGCAAAACCCATACAAAGTCACAACGCACATCTCCTCCTCGCTCATCGTCATAATGGCACGCATCGTCCCCAATCCTGCTCGTCGACCCCCCAGCACGGCACTCTTCGCCCTCATGTTGGTGCTCCTGCCCATGCGCCTCTCCGCCCAGACATCTCCACCCGAGAACCTCCTCGCCGGCTCCCCGAGCCACTACCTCCAGCAGCACGCCTCGAACCCCGTCCATTGGCGACCCTGGGGACCCGACGCCATCGAGGAAGCCCGCACGCGCAACGTCCCCATCCTCCTCTCCATCGGGTACTCCACCTGCTACTGGTGCCACGTCATGGAGCGCGAGTCCTTCGAAGACCCGCAGACCGCGTCGCTCATCAATCAGTGGTTCGTTCCCATCAAGGTCGATCGAGAGCAGCACCCCGCCGTCGACCACTTCTACATGACCGCGATCAGAGCCCTCACAGGACGAGCCGGGTGGCCGCTCAACGTCTTCATCACGCCGCCAGGCACGCGCACAGACGACGACCCCGGGCTCGAGCCATTCTGGGGCGGCACGTACTTCCCACCCCAGCCACGCCAGGGCATCCTCGCCTTCCCCGACGTCCTCCAGGGCATGCACAACGCCTGGGAGAACCGACGCGACGACATCCTCGAGCAGGCCCAGAGCCTCCGATTCCGAATCGACCAGCTCCTGCTCGATCGCACGTCACCCGTGCAGATCGGTCCGCGTCACGTCAAGGGCACCGCCGACACGCTCATCCGTCTCCACGACAACACCAACGGCGGCTTCTCCTCCGCGCCGAAGTTCCCGCACGCACCCTTCCTCCAGTTCCTGCTCCATCTCTACCCATTCGCCTCCGATCCGGGAACCGAGAGCAAAGCCGCAAACGTTCTGAGCACCACACTCAACGCCATCGCACGAGGCGGCATCCACGACCACGTCGCCGGCGGCTTCCACCGCTACGCCGTCGACGCCCAGTGGCGCATCCCGCACTTCGAGAAGCTTCTCACCGATCAGGCCCTCCTCGCCTCCGTCTTCGCGAGCGCGTCCCACACGCTCAACAACCCCGAGCACGCGCGCATCGCGCAGCGAACATGCGATTTCGTTCTCGAAACAATGCGCCGCCCCGACGCGCTCTTCACGAGCGCCCTCGACGCCGAGGTCAACCACCACGAGGGCGAGAACTACCTCTGGACGATCGAGCAGATGTCCCAGGCGCTCGACGACGACCAGCTCGCCATCGCGATAAAGCTCTACAACCTCGACCAGGGCCCGAACTTCCAGGATCCCCACGACGCCTCGATCCCTCCCGCGAGTGTTCTCTACCTGTCCGACTCCCTCGACACCCTCGCGCCCACCCTCAACCTCTCGCCCGACGAGCTCCGCCAGCGCAAGTCCGCCATCGACGACGCCCTCCTCGAGGCGCGCAACAAACGCCCCCAGCCATATCACGACGACAAGGCCATCGCGTCGTGGAACGCGCTCATGATCGCCGCCCTCGCCGACACCGCGCGTCTCACCAACGACACCACCTACCTCGAGCCAGCCCTCCAGTCCGCGAGAGCCTGGATCGACACCTTCCTCCAGGATCCCAACCAGCTCCTGCGCATCTCCTTCGGACACGCGACCACCACCCCCGCGCTCCTCGAGGACCACGCCTACGCCATCCACGCCATGCTCGCGCTCCACAAGGCGCTCCCCCAGAACTCCCCCGACGCGCTCTGGGCACTCGACCAGGCCATCGCCCTCACGGCTCTCACAGAGAAACACTTCAGCGACCCGGCATCGGGCGGCTACTTCGACACCCCGTCGGGACACTCCCTCCTCCCCATGCGCACCCGCGCCGTCGACGACGCCTCGGTCCCCTCTCCAGCCGCGACCATGGCGCACAACCTCCTCGACCTCCACGAGATCACCTCGGGCGAGGTCTACTACAACCGCGCCGGCACGCTCATGGAATCACTCTCTCAGGCCATCGCCCAGCGACCAGTCAACGCAGTCACTGGCACGCGCGCCCTCATCAGAATGATGGCCGACCACCCCTCGATGTTCACCGACTTCACCCTCGGCCCCAACGCGCCAACACTCGAAGAGTTCGAGTCCACCGCGGGCACCGAAAACCCCATCAGCATTTTTTCCTCCAAGCCCATCGTCCGTATCACGAACGACCAGCCCGAGACATTCGCCATCAAGCTCGAGATCGAGCCCAATTACCACGTCGTCGCCAACCATCCGGGCAACGACGAATTCCACCCGCTCACCATCGACATCGAGGACGTCGTGGGTCTCGAGGCCATCGTCACCTATCCCGAGCCGCAGCTCTACGAGGGAATCGCGGCCGACCCCAACGCACCCGAGCGCCTCATGGTCTACGCCGGCGCCGTCGAGTTTGCCATCACGCTCCAGCCAGTCGCGCTCATCGCAGGCAATCCAAAGCTGACCATCTCCTACCAGGTCTGCTCCGACACCGAGTGCCTCCCCGCACAGGCGGCGACCATCGACGTCGACATCCGCATCGAGAACTAAGACCGGCTCTCTCTCGCGCCCTGGCGATACAGCTCTCCACTCAGATACTTCATCCCCGTATCGCACATCACCGTCACGATCGTCGCATCACCGTCCAGACGTCCCGCCAGGCGCAGCGCCGCGATCACGTTCGCGCCCGTCGATACCCCGCAGAACAACCCCTCCTCGCGCGACAACCGCAGCGCCATCGCCACCGCCTCCTCCGTCGACACACGCTCGATCGCGTCCGCCACGCCCTCCCCCCACAACGGCACAACGAACCCCGCCCCCACACCGTCTATCTTGTGCGCGCCCGTCTCCCCACCCGACAACACCGCCGACTCCGACGGCTCCACCGCCACGATCACGACGCCCCCATTCTTCTCACGCAGCAGCTGAGACACACCGCGTATCGATCCCGCCGTCCCCACGCACTGCACAAACCCGTCAACACGCCCCCCCGCCTGCTCCCAGATCTCCTCGCCCATCATCCGGTAGCGCGCGATCGGCGCCTCGTTCTTCAGCTGATCCGTCAGATAGCTCCCCTCGTGCTCCACGCGCGCCTCTGCGCGTCGGATCATCTCTCGTGTCAGCCATTCCGTCATCTTCCCGTCGTCGCTCTCGACGATCTCGACCTCCGCGCCCAGGTGCCGCATGTGATCCAGCTTCTCGCGCGCAAACGCGTCCGAGCTCACGATGTGCAGCCGGTACCCCCTCACCGCGCACACGAGCGCCAGCGACACGCCCGTGCTTCCGCCCGTGTACTCCACCACGCTCCCGCCGGGGCAAAGACGACCATCGCGCTCCGCCGCCTCGATCATCGCCAGCGCCATCCGGTCCTTCATGCTCCCCGTCGGATTCTCGCTCTCCATCTTCAGCAGAATCCGCGCGCCATTCGATGGCACGACATTCCGCAGCGCCACCATCGACGTGCTCCCAATCAGATCCAGCACATCCCCCGCAAGACGCCTCACAGCCCGTCTACCTCTCTGGGCACCGTCTCTAGCAGATTCTCCACCACGTCGTCGGACGAGACACCCTCCGCCTGCGCGTCGAAGTTCATCAGCACGCGATGACGCAGGCACTCCCGCGCCATCGACCTGATGTCGTCCATCGACGCCGTCGCTCTCCCGCCAAGCAGCGCAAGACACTTGCCCGCCAGCACCAGCGCCTGCGCACCGCGCGGCGATGCCCCGAACGACACGTACTTCTCCACCATGGGCGACGCGAACCGTGACCCGGGCTGCGTGGCCAGCACCAGGCGCACCGCGTAGTCACGCACGTGCTCCGCGATCGCGCACCGTCGCACCAGACGCTGATACCCGATCACTTCCTCCGCACCGAGCACGCGCTCGGGCTCGATCGCCTCACCCCCCGTCGTCCTGTCCAGAATCTCGCCCAGCTCCTCGCGCGACACGCCAGGCACGACCACCTTCATCAGGAACCGGTCCAGCTGCGCCTCCGGCAGCGGGTACGTCCCCTCCTGCTCGATCGGATTCTGCGTCGCCATCACCAGGAAGGGCCTGGGCAGCTCGTGCGTCTCGCCGCCCGCCGTCACGCTCCGCTCCTGCATCGCCTCCAGCAGCGCGCTCTGTGTCTTGGGCGTCGCCCTGTTGATCTCGTCCGCCAGCAGCAGCTGCGTGAACACAGGCCCTCGCTCGAACCGAAACTCGCGCGTCCCGCCCACCTCGTGCACCACCGTCGTGCCCGTGATGTCCGCCGGCATCAGGTCCGGCGTGAACTGCACACGCGCAAACTCCAGCTCCAGCACCTCCGCCAGCGTCCGCACCAGGAGCGTCTTGCCCAGCCCCGGCACACCCTCCAGCAGCACGTGCCCGTCGCACATCAGCGCCGCAAGCACCGCGTCCACGACCTCGCGCTGCCCGACGATCACGCGACCCACCTGCTCGCGCACGCGCCCCACGTCCGCGCCAAACCGCTCGATCGCCGCCTCAACCTGCTCGGGAGTTTCTAAGTGCATCGAGAGATGATACTAGCGAACCGTAAGTGTCGGCCCCGTGCTCCTCCCAGCCCGCACCATCACCTGCTTCTCCACTATCTCTCGCATTGCCCCAAACGCCCTCTCAAGCTGCGCATCCTCGAAGTTCGCACTCGGATCCCCGCTGTCGCTGTTCTCACGCAACGCCGTGTTGATCGGCACCTGCCCCAGATACGCGAGCCCCAGACGCTGCGCCATCCGCTCGGCACCGCCCCTGCCAAACAGGTCGTACTCCTTGCCGTCATCACCAATGAAATAACTCATGTTCTCCACGACACCCAGCACATCGATATCCAATTGCTGGAACATCCTCGCTGCGCGCACCGCGTCGTCCTGCGCCACCTTCTGCGGCGTGCACACGATCACCGCCCCATCCAACGCGATCGTCTGCGCCAACGTCAGGCACACATCCCCCGTGCCAGGCGGCAGATCAATAATCAGGTAATCCAGCTCGCCCCACTGCGTCTGCTCGATCAGCTGCTTGAACGCCCCGTGCGCCATCGGCCCGCGCCATATCAACGGGCGCTCCGGGTCCACCAGCTTGCCGATCGTCATGCACTTCACACCATGCACATAGAACGGCTGCAGCATCTTTCCCACGACGTTGGGCTCCATCGAGCCAAGACCCATCATCGTCGGCGCCGACGGCCCATAGATATCCCCGTCCAGCAAACCGACGGACTTGCCCCCGCGCGCCAGCGACACAGCAAGATTCACCGAGATCGTGCTCTTGCCAACGCCACCCTTGCCCGCGCCAACCGCTATCACGGTCTCCACGCCATCGATCCGCGGCGCGCTCTTCTGCCCCCCGTCGCGCGCATCGCGACCCCCCCCAGGGCTCGCCGGCTTGGCGCCCGTGCCCAGCCCGCCCGCCGACACCACGAACTCCACCCCGACAACCGGCTCCGTCTCGCCAACCTGCGAGGCAATCTCTTTCACACACTCAACAATCCGCTCGCGCGCAGCATCCCTCGCCGCCGCGCCCGGAGTCGCCAGGCTCACCGTGATCCCGACATGGTCGTCGCACACCGCCACCCGGCGCACCGCGTCCAGCGATACCAGATCCTCCCCAGCCTCCGGATCATGCACCATCCGCAACGCCGAAACCACCTGCTCTTTGCTCAGCCCCATCCCAGCCATGCCTCCAGACAAACAGCGTGAATCGATGTCCTCGATCCTAGCCGTGCCGACACCGCTTGTCCGAGCTGGCCCTACTCTCCGGAGCTGATCTTGATCTTCCCGGGCTCCGTCGTGAACTCCGGAATCTCGATCAGGCTCCCCGTCTCAGGGTCCGCGCCGACGATCCCAACCAGCCGCAGCGCCACCGTCTGCGCCGTCTCATCAATCAAAATCTGCGCGCGATCCGCGTGGATGATCCGCGTCCCGTCCTCCACGCGCACGTCAATCAAATCGCCCGTTACCGGGTCGTACTCGCTCGCCTGGATGAACTTGTACCCAACCCAGAAACCGTCCACGAACGCCATCGCGTACCGGTCCCTGATATCCCCGCTCGCCATCGGCTCGCCCGAGCACCCCGCGACGCCCATCACGCCAACCACGAACACAACAACCATCAACACTCTGCGCTTCATGCCATATCGCATCACGTCGTACCCCCTTCGGGCGCACCGGGGCCACAGCAAGCCCCTCTCCCCATCTATCGGTCCTTTCACAACAACACTCAATCCCAATCTCGCTCCCTCCACCCCCTCAAAAAGACCGATAGAACACCCATGCCACCGACCCCCAAACGCATCGCCATCCTCACCGGCGGCGGCGACTGCCCCGGTCTCAACTCCGCCATCCGCGCCGTCGCGAAGACCGCCATGTACCAGCACGACCTCGAGGTCTTCGGCGTGGAGGACGCATTCCAAGGCCTCATCGACAACCGCATCCGCCCGCTCTCACCCGCCGACGTCTCGGGCATCATGACGCTGGGGGGCACCATGCTCGGCACGTCCAACAAGGCAAACCCCTCGCAGTACGCCGTCGGATACGACCAGAACGCCGACCCCATCTTCGAGGACCGCACCGACCAGTGCATGGACAACATCAGGCAACACAACATCGACGCACTCGTCGTCGTCGGGGGCGACGGCACGATGACCGTTGCCGAACCATTCGCGCAGCGCGGCATCAACGTCATGGGAGTCCCCAAGACCATCGACAACGACCTCCACGGCTCCGAGGTCACCATCGGCTTCCAGACCGCCGTCGAGATCGCCACCGACGCGCTCGATCGCCTCCACACCACCGCCATGTCCCACCACCGCGTCATGGTCGTCGAGGTCATGGGCCGCAACGCCGGGTGGATCGCCCTCCACGCCGGCGTCGCCTCCGGCTCAGACGTCATACTCCTCCCCGAGATCCCCTACGACCTCAAGACCATCTGCGACTTCGTCACGCACCGCTCCAAGATCGGCAAACGCTTCTCGCTCGTCTGCGTCGCCGAGGGAGCAAAACCCGCCGGCGGCAACCAGGTCGTCGACCGCATCGACCCAACCTCACCCGATCCCATCCGCCTCGGTGGTATCGGCGAGCAGCTCGCCGACGACATCGAGCGCGTCACGAACCTCGCCTGTCGCGCCACCGTTCTGGGACACGTCCAGCGCGGAGGCACGCCCTGCGCCGAGGACCGCGTCCTCGCCACACAGCTCGCGCACCACGCCGTCGACGAGATGATGAAGGGGCGCCAATCACGACTCGCAGTCGTCCAGAACGGGCAGATCACCGACATCGGCCTCGTCGAGGCCGCGAACAAGCAGCGTCTCATCGGCCTCGACAACGATCTCCTCGAAGCCGCACGAGCCGTCGGCACCTGCTTCGCCGATTAGAACGAATTCCTATTGATGTTGTCCCGCAGCCACTGGATCTCGCGCCGGCCCTGCTTCTCGAGCTCGATCGCGTCGATCTTCATACCCCCGCCGGTCTCGTCCTCGAAGTCGACACCGTGCTCCTCGCACTTCTTCATGATGTACCGAAGCTTCTGGCACCCATCGATCGCACGCTCCCACGCGCCGATCGTGGTCTCCGTCCGGCTCCGCCACTCTCGCAACGACTGGCTCGTGAACCCGCCCGAGTCCTCGTAGTAGCTGTAACTCCCCATTCGGGGGTCGTACTGGTTCACCTCCTCGATCGCGCTGTTGATCGCCGCGACCAACGGCCCGACGGTGCCCAGCAACCGCTCCAGTTCCGCCTTCTCCTTCTGGAGCTTCTGCGCAGCCTTGCGCATCGACGCGCTCCCATAGTTATTGAATCTCGTCCACCCCTCGTGGCCCAGCGCATTGCCCAACGCGCCATCATCCGCCAGCGGGCGCGCGACGCCGTACCGAACCAGCTCGTCCGACGTCATCGTCAGCACCGTCTGTGATGTGTCCAGCACCTCGTGCCCAACATCCGGCAGCTGATCCGTAAACCGGTACACCTCACCCTCCCGTATCGCGAAGACCTGCGCCTCCTGCAGCACCATCGCGCGCACGATCTCGGGCGAGTGTCCGTTCGCGTGCGCCCGTGCCGCAAGCGTCCCCGCGATCGCCGAGTTCATCTTCGCGTCAACCTCCGCCTCGCCTGTTGTCCTGTCCTGCGAGAAGACCACCGCCGCACCAACGCGCGCATCGGGCAGAGCGAAGATCTCATCGCACCCGAACACCACCCATATCGACGCGCTGATCGCCTCCTCGATCACGCAGTAGTACCGCAAACCCTCATGGAACTCACTCATCACGTCGGCAATCTCGTTGGCAGCCCACACGTACCCGCCAGGGCTCTTCAGACGAAACACCACATGCTCGATCTTCCGCTTCTTCGCAAAATCCAGAGCATCGCGCACTCCCTCCGGAGCGATATCCTCGCCAAACGTTCCCTCCAGCGGAATCTCTAGATACCGCACCGCGTCCCCACCGGGAGACGCGCTCGGACGGCGCGATGTCGTCCTCCCACGCGATCGCTCTGGCGTGCCCGCGCGATCGCGCCTCGCGGGCACGACAACCTCGCCCCGCTCGATCGACTCGATCTCTCTCTTGCGGAACGTCATCACAGTCGTGATGTTCGACACCAGCGCCTCGAACTCCACGCTCGTGCGCGTCTCCTTGAGCACGCGCCCCTCGAACACACGACCGTCCTTCAACCTGATCGTATCGCCCAACACCCCAAACGAGGCAAGGCACACAACCGCCAACACCATCACCCGGATCACACCTCGCATCATGGCTCATCCTTTCAGCAAGAGCGACCCCCACAATACAACACCGCCGCCACGCCGCCACACCTTTCTCCGAGAATCGTCTTTCGGGTATCGTGAATCCTCTCTCGGAGATCCGCGTGACAAGAACAAACACAAAACGTTTCTTCGCATCCGACAACAACGCCGGAGCGTGTCCACAAGCCATCGAGGCCATCGCCTCAGCCAACGAGTCATTCGTCGCCGGCTACGCCGAGGACGAGCTCACCCAGCGCGTCGAGAGCCACTTCCGCACCATCTTCACACAAGACACGCACGCAACACTGGTCTCCACCGGCACCGCCGCCAACACGCTCGCTATCGCCGCCCTCACGAAGCCCTGGATGCGCATCCTCTGCGCCGAGCAGTCACACCTCAACGAGGACGAGTCCAACACTCCCGAGCGCTTCACCCTCTGCCGCGCAACGCCCATCCGCCCCCACAACCACGAGTCGAACTCCAAACTCACGCCCGACCTCGTCCGCGAATTCGGACAGACCACTCGTGGCGTCCACCAGCCGCAGCCCGGCGTCCTGACCATCTCCAACATCACCGAGTTCGGCGAGCTCTACACCCCCGACGAGATCCGCGCACTCGCGGACACCGCGCACTCTCTCGGCTTCGCGTTCCACATCGACGGCGCACGATTCGCCAACGCCACCGCCGCATGGATGCAGCGTTCTGGCAGCTCCGCGCACGACGCCGCGCGACAGCTCTCCTGCGACTCGGGTGTCGATGCCCTCTCCTTCGGGGGCACCAAGAACGCTCTGCTCGGCGCAGAAGCGATTCTCTTCTTTCCGCAGCACGATCGTGATCGCCACGACCAGGCCATCGAGACCATTCCCTTCCTCCGCAAATCAACCGCGCACCTGCTCTCGAAGCACCGCTTCATCGCCGCACAGTTCGACGCCGTCCTCGCCGACAACACATGGACCGATCTGGCGCACCACGCCAACACCACGGCGCAGCACCTCGCCGACCGGCTCCGTGCGCTCGATCTCGAGATCCCCTTCTCTGTCGACGCAAACGCGATATTCGTGCGCCTCAGGGAGCAGACCGTCAGCAACCTCCACGAACGCGCCCACGCCTTCTATCCCTTCGGCCCCCCCTCGTGGTCCCTCTCCCGACTCATGACCTCGTTCGCAACCACCGCCGAGCACATCGATATCTTTATCAGCGACCTCGAACAATCGCTGGGGGCCTGAACACAGGAGCTCGATCCATGCGCACGCCTCTCATCACCGCGGCCGCACTCCTCACAACCGCGACCAACGCACAGACACTCATCGTCCTCAACAAAGCCGAGGCATCCGCCTCCCTCCTCAACCCCCACACGGGCGAGACCGACACCGTCATACCCGTCGGCGCAGGGCCACACGAGGCCGAGGTCTCACCCGATGGCAACACCGTCGTCGTCTGCAACTACGGCCAGCAAACGCACGGCAACACCCTCTCCGTCATCGATCTCCAGTCGCAGACCGTCACGAAAACGATCGACCTGGGCAACAACCAACGCCCGCATGGCATCGTCTTCTCCGCGGACGGCGAGCGTGTCTATGTCACCACGGAGCGATCCAGAAAACTCCTTATTGTCAACATCCAGACGGGCGACATCGAGCAGGCCATCGACACGAACGCCAGCGGCTCCCACATGGTCGCCGTCACCCCAGACGAGTCCCGCGCCTTCACCACGAACCTCGGCTCGGGCTCCGTCACCGCGATCGACCTGGCGACCAACTCGTTCATCAAGGAGCTCAAGACCGACCAGCAGGCCGAGGGCGTCGCCACACACCCCACCCGCCCGGAGGTCTGGATCTCCAATCGCGCGGGCAACTCCGTCTCCGTTGTAGACACCAACACACTCGAGATCCTCGACACGTTCGAGTGCGCATCCTTCCCCATCCGGCTCGAGATCACCCCCGACGGCACAACCGCCATCGTCTCCAACGCACGCTCCGGCGACATCACGTTCTTCGATGTCGAGACGCGTGCCGAGCTCGGACGCCTCTCGATGAACGCTGTCGCCAAGGGCGACGCCGATCAGCGGCTCTTCTCAGACCAGTTCGGCAGCTCCCCCGTCCCCGTCGGCATCCAGATCACGCCCGACTCGAAGACCGCCTACGTCGCCAACACCAACGCCGACGTCATCACCGTCGTCGACATCGAATCCCGAACTATCAAAGGACGCCTCACCGCCGGCAAGGAGCCCGACGGGATGGCCTGGTCACCACTCCCCAAACGATAGACCGGCTCAATCCAACCCGAGCGCGCGCATCACCGCGTCGTACTCCTCCCTGCACGCCGGGCACACATCCATGTGCTGGCGTACCAGGCGCAAGCGCTTATTCAACTCCTCGTTCCCATCGACCGCCCCCCCCGATTCGACATACTCACACAGCGACTCGATAAACGCGTGACAGTCGATCTCCTCGTCCTCCGTGCAGGCCAGCAGACGGGTGAGCGCCTCGAGTTGGGCTTCGGTCGGTTCCATCATCACTCTGATGCGCCCTCGAGCGCCTCTATTACATCCTGAGGGGTCAATCCTTCTTCCTCCAGAACACGCCGGAGGCTCTTCCTCGCGTCGTGGTACAGCTTGTACATCGCGTTGGGATTCGTATCGAGTTCCTCCAGAATCCTCTCCTGGGGCATCCCCGCCAGCTCCGCCAGCAGCAGGGCCCGCTGACGACCCGATAGCCGAGTCTCGATCGCGCGGCGCATCATCTCAACCACGTCGTCCCGCACCATCCCCGATAGCGCCTCCCCACCCCGAATCGAACCCGTTCCCACGACCGGATCAGACGTCGTGATCCCAAGATCCGACATCGTCCTGTCGCCCCAGCTCTTCCGACGCATCGCCGCGTACGCCACATTCACGCCGATCACCATCGCCCACGTCGTGAATTTGCTCTGCCCCCGAAACTGATCCAGCTTATCCACCACGCGCATTGTCGCGTCCTGGGCGAAGTCCTCGAGATCGGACTCCCCTACGTCCGACCGCCCCCGCAACGCCGACCGCAGCCCTCGCACAAGAAACTCTCGCAGATCGCCGACCACCGCCTCCTCGGGGGAGCCACCGCGCAGTCCCTCAACCCATTGCTCGTTCGTGCGCTCTCCCGTAACGCTTGCCATGGCAACAGTCTACGCCCTCCCACCAGAAAACATCACCCGGTTTTTGCCGCCCCGGTGTAAGAACCCACCACCCACCGCATCAAACTCACAGACGCGGCAACGAGCCGCCCAAAACCGCCAGCAACACACCACAAGGAGAAATACCATGCCACGCCTCACCCAGATCGACCCCCAGACAGCACAGGGCAAGGGCAAGGAGCTGCTCGACGCAGTCAAGTCGAAGCTCGGCATCGTCCCCAACATGACCCGCGCCATGGCCAACTCGCCTTCGGTCCTCGAGGGCTACCTCGGGCTCTCGGGCGCCGTCGCGTCAGGGGTTCTGACCCCGCAGCTCCGAGAGAAGATCGCCCTGCGCTCCGCGCAGGTCAACGGTTGCGGCTACTGCCTCGCAGCCCACACCGCTATCGGAAAGTCGGTCAAGCTCCAGGACAACGAGATCACCGACGCCCGCCAGGGTGTCTCCACCGATGCCACCGATAGCGCCGCGATCGCCTTCGCCGACGCGATCATCGAAAAGCGCGGCGCCGTCTCCGATGAAGACGTCCAGGCCGTCCGCGACGCGGGCTTTGGCGATGGAGAGATCGCCGAGATCATCTCAAACGTCGTCCTCAACATCTTCACCAACTACTTCAACCGCGCCGCGCAGACCGACGTCGACTTCCCCAAGGTCGACCTCGACGTCTCGCAACCAGTCACAGCCTGACACACGAAAGAGGGTCCCCGACCCCCACACCACGAACCACGGAGCTGCGCCATGAACACCACATCGATCTTCACTCTCCAGTTCATGCTCTCCATCGTGGTGTGGGGTGTCGTCCTCCAAACGACTCTGATCCCACACCTCAACCGAGCCACGCGATCCCAGAAGCTCTTCTGGCTCACACTCCCGCACGCCTTCCGCCACATCGGGCTCGCGTTCCTCGTCCCCTCCCTCAACGCCGGCGCGCTCGACGCCGGGTTCGCAACCTCCGCCGCCTACGGCGATCTCGCAGCCGGCTCACTCGCGCTCCTCGCGCTGCTCGCCCTCAAAGCAAATCTCAAGGGCACGATCCCGCTCGTCTGGACATTCAACACCGTCGGGACGATCGATCTGCTCTACGCCCTCTCACACGAGCGGGTCATAGAAGAATTCGGCGCCACGTGGTTCATACCCACGTTCCTCGTCCCGCTCCTGCTCGTCACCCACGCCCACATCTTCATCACGCTCGTCCGCCGAACCGCAGGATCCACAAACCACACTCGCCAACGTGGGAACCACACCCCGCTCTCTCCACCCCTGCAAGCGTGATCAGAGAGAGCTGAGGCCTCACTCCCTCGACACCATCTCACGATCCACACACTCGATCAAACCGTGAAACACCCACAGTAAGACCATCGCTCCCCGGCGCATCAAACCACTGACGGAAACACAACACTCCAACAAACAACACCGAAAGGACTCCGTCATGACAACCACATCACACACTCACGCGACCCGTCTCACTGAGGACAACTTCGAATCCACGGTCCTCAACAGCGACAAGCCCGTGCTCGTCGATTTCTGGGCCGAGTGGTGCCCGCCATGCAAGGCGCTGAACCCAACCATCGAGAAGCTCGCCCAGGAGCTCGAGGGCAAGGCGCTCATCGCCAAGCTCAACGTCGACGAAGCAAGACAGATCGCACGGGAATACAACATCACGTCAATCCCGACCATCGCCATCTTCAACAACGCCGAGGAAACCCAGCGTCTCGTCGGAGTGCAGTCAAAGCAGACCCTCATCGACGCGCTCCTCAGCAACTGATCCCCACACAGCCGAGTCTCCTCACCGACCGACCCTCGGGCCATCCGCCCGAGGGTCTGTTATCTCTTCATGTCCCGTTGCTATCAATCTTCCCACTATTCTGAATCCATCGCCTCACGCACATCGAAATTCCCGGCATGAGATCTCTCGTGCCCATCCCGCGCGCGCGCTCGCTCTCCGCACTCCTGTTTGCTCTCGCCCTCGCGGGTGTCCTCCTCTCCAAGGGCTGCGCCAAGACCTATCCCAATCGCACGCCTCTCGGCGAGCGCTTCCCCACAGTCGTTGGTAAGAGCCTCGAAGAAGAAACCGTCCGCCTCCCCGACGACATCCTGGGCGAGCCCGCCATTCTTCTCGTTGGCTACGCCCAGGGAACCCAGTTCGACATCGACCGCTGGTTCCTGGGGCTTCTCCAGGCCGACGTCAGCGCGCGCATCTTCGAGATACCCACCATCCCAGGTCTCGTGCCCACACCCGTCTCGAAGTGGATCGACGACGGCATGCGCGCAGGCATCCCACCCCAGGATTGGGCCGCCGTGGTCACCCTCTACCGATCCAACGCCACGCCCGTCGCGAAGCTCACGGGCAACCAGAACAAGCGCAACACCCGTGCACTCGTTCTAGACGACAAGGGCACGATCATCTGGTTCTCCGACCTCGGCTACTCCGCCTCACAGGCGCTCGAGATCAAATCTCTGCTGGAACGATAATCCCCACCGATGCACACGCAATCAATCACTTTCTCGTGTGAAGATGGCGCGTTCCTCCTCCGCGCCGCTCAGGACGTACAGGGCTCGCTCGAGGATGTCTTCGCGTTCTTCGAAGACCCACGCAACCTCGAACGCATCACACCCCCACTACTACGTTTCAGGATCATCGATCCCGGCAGCGTCCATATCCATGAAGGCGCCCTCATCAACTATAGACTCCGCGTCCGAGGCATCCCAATCCGATGGCGCACCCGCATCACAAACTGGAACCCCCCGCATTCCTTCACCGACATCCAGGAGCGAGGTCCCTACCGCCTCTGGGAGCACACCCACACCTTCGAGCAACTCCCACGCAACACGGTCCGATGCTCCGACGCCATCCGCTACAAGGTCCTCACGGGGCCAATCGCCAACACCCTGATTGTCAGGAACGATCTCAAAAAGATCTTCACGCATCGACAGCGGATCATCGCGCAACACTTCGCGCAGCAGGCCACTCCATCAGATCAGGCACCCGCGCCCGTCTGAACACAACCCTCACACTCGTCATCCCCCTCCCTCGGGGGCATCCCCTGCCCGCTCCGTGTTCTCCATGACTCCGTGGTGCGCACTTCCTGTATCCTGTCCCTCCCAATGTCCACCCCCATCACCATCTCGTCACTCACCAAGCGATTCGCCGAGACCACCGCCGTCAACGCCATCGATCTCGAGATACGCAAGGGCGAGCTCTACTTCCTCCTCGGACCCTCCGGCTGCGGCAAGTCCACGCTCCTTCGCATGATCGCCGGGCTCACCGACCCGACCGCCGGCACCATCCGCTTCGGTGACCGCGACGTCACGAAGGTCGCGCCCAACAAGCGCAACGTCGGCATGGTCTTCCAGTCATACGCCCTCTGGCCCCACATGACCGTCGCCCAGAACGTCGCCTTCGGGCTCAAGGTCCGCAAGGTCAAGAAAGACGAACAGCTAGCGCGCACGAAGGAAGCCCTCGCCGCCGTCCACATGGACGGATACGAGAACCGCAAGCCAGGACAACTCTCGGGAGGCCAGCAGCAGCGAGTCGCCCTCGCGCGCGCCATGGTCATCAAGCCCGACGTTCTCCTCCTCGACGAGCCCCTCTCCAATCTCGACGCCGCGCTCCGCATCGAGCTCCGCTCCGAGATCAGACGCATCTGCAAAGAAGCCGACATCACCACCGTCTACGTCACGCACGACCAGGCAGAGGCGCTGAGCATGGCCGATCGCATGGCCGTCCTGCGCGACGGCGTCGTCGAGCAGATCGGCTCCCCCACCAGCCTCTATCGTGCACCCAACTCGCAGTTCGTCGCTGGCTTCCTGGGCGAGACCAACCTCATCCCGGCGACGATCGAGTCTGTTGATGGCGACACGATCAGGCTCAACACACCCGCGGGCGCGCTCACGTCGACGAACCATCCCGACGGGGTCACCCTCTCGCAGGGCCAGTCTGTCACCTGCTCCATCCGGCCCGAAGCGATCCTCATCAACCACACCCCCGCCAACAACAACACCATCAGCGCCAAGGTTCTCGACGCCATCTTCCTGGGCAGCACCACGCAGCTTACCGTCGAGCTCGCGCCGAACCTCAACGCCCACGTCCTCTACGTCGGCACGCGATCGTTCAGCGAGAGCGACACCGTCCCCCTCTCCATTGACCCGTCACGCATCGTCACGCTACCAAACGCATAAATTATAATATAATTGATATTTATTAGTATATCGTTGTGCGAAGCACCGTGGTAAACAACGCGCCGCCGAGCTCCGATTCCCCGACTCCCATCTCGCCGCCCGTCTGCTCTACCAGCTGGCGGCAGATCGCCAGCCCCAATCCCGTCCCCTGTTTCGGGGAATTACTCTCACCGATCGACACGAAGGCCTCGAAGATGCGCTCTCGCTGCTCCGGGGCGACCCCGGGCCCGGAATCCTCCACGCAGATCTCCCCCACCAGGGCCGACGGATCCTCGCCGACGCTGCTCAGAGTGTTCCACGTGGAACACTTTCCAGTGATACGCAGCACCCGCTCCTGATCGCGCCCATTCCGTCCGAGCGCCTCCAGCGCGTTGAGCACCAGGTTCAGCAGCACCTGCTCCAGATCGCCCTGGCCCATCGCTACCCTCAGCGACGGATCGACGTCAACCTCGACCCGGGTTCCCTTCCAATGCTCGTGTACCTGGGCGCAGTCGCACACCACGCTCACCGCGTCCGCCACAAGGCACTCATCCGCCTCCCCCCGCTCGCGCGAGTACCCCAGCACGGCCTCCACCACACGCCCGGCACGATCGCAGCTCTGGATGATCCGCTCCAGCGCCTGCTGAACCAGCTCGTGATTCTCGGGGTCCTTCAGCGCCAATCGGGCGTAGTTGGCGGGGGGTGTCAGGATGTTGTTGAGCTCGTGGGCCACGCCCGCCGAGAGCGTGCCAAGCGTCGCCAGGCGTTGATTCCTCGTCACGGCACGATCAAGCAGGTCCAGACGAGCCCCCATCGCGTCCATCTGGCTCAGGACGCTTGCGAGGGTCTGGACCTGGTCTGTGTTCTGGTGATCGCCCACGTGATCGCTCCGGATACGGGTCCATCGACCCATTCGGAGCATCAATTCAGGCCTCAAAGCAGGGTGTGAGCATCGCCTCAGCGGTCGTCTACGCTGATCCAGGCGGGTGCTCCATCTGGGTCAGCCAGATACGAGATCAGCCATCTGGCCATGGACGCGGGGCGGAGATCGAGCTCGCTGAGCGTTTCGATCGGGATCATCTGGAACGCGATGTCCGCCTCGAGGGAGGGCACGTCATCGGACAGCGGGGCGGGTGGGGGGCAGCCCTGTGCGCCAGAGTGTTCCACGTGGAACACTTTGGTGTACTCGTGTCTGGGTGTGCTGTCCTGGATGAAGAGTGCCTCGCTCTCGAGGAGGAAATCCCCCACTGCGATGACCAGGCCGGTCTCCTCGAGGAACTCTCTGGCGAGCGCCTGGGCGGCGGTTTCCCCGGGCTCGATGTGGCCTCCAGGGAGGTAGTGATAGCGTTTGTGCGCGTTTTGGCACAGAAGGACGCGATCGTGCTGTGCAAGCACGCCACGGGCGATACACTCGATTCGCTTCGGCGGTGGGGTGTGCATGGGAGCGCACACACTAGCCGATACCAGAATCGGGGACGCAGGACGATTGCCCCCGGAATGAGGGAAACATGCCCAAAGAGACGAAGCGCAGGCTCGGCAAAGGATTGAGTGGCTTGATGTCGTCGGAGCCGGTGTCGGTCGATGTGCCGGTTGAGGTGAAGCCAACACGGTCCGATAACAAATCCAAGAAGGCACGCGCTGGTCGTGCCGGTGGTGGCACACGGGTGGGGAGCGAGAGCAGCGGCGACGGCGCGATCGCGACGATCGGCGGCGGGGAGCGGGAGCGGGCGGCCGTCGAACAATCACAAAATATTGAATCTGTGTTTCAGTATATAGAGACGGAGGACATCACGCCGAATCGGTACCAGCCGCGTGACGAGTTCGATGACGAGGCGCTGGAAGCCCTGGCGTCGTCGATTCGGAATGAGGGCGTGATGCAGCCGCTGGTCGTGCGTCGGTGGAAGGAGGCGGGGCGGGCTGGCAAGACCGCGCAGTGGGAGTTGGTGGCGGGCGAGCGTCGCTGGCGGGCGGCGTTGCTGGCGGGTGTGAGGCAGCTGCCGTGCGTCGTGGTGGAGCTCGAGGAGCGTCAGGCGGCGGAGTGGGCGCTGATCGAGAATCTGCAGCGGGAGGACCTGGGTGCGCTGGAGCTGGCCCAGGCGTTCGCGGGTCTGCAGCGTGAGTTCGGGCTGACACAGGACGAGATCGCCGAGCGCGTCGGGATGCATCGCGCCAGCGTGGCGAACTACCTGCGTCTGCTGGACCTGGAGGCGGCGATCCGTGAGTGGGTGGGTGACGGCACGTTGTCGTTTGGTCACGCGAAGGTGCTGCTGACGGTGGTTCCCGGCGAGGCGCGCGTGCGACTGGCGCGCCGTGCGGTCCGCAAGGGGCTGAGCATACGTGCGCTGGAGCAGTCTGCGCGTGCGATGAAGAAGGGTGATGACACGGGCGCATCGAAGCCCGACTCGGGCGCGCTCAAGAGTGATTCGCAACGCGATCTGGAGCAGCGGCTGGGTGAGTATCTTGGCACACGCGTACAACTACGTACTGGATCGAGTGGTACCAAGGGGCGCCTGGAGTTGGCGTTTTATGACTTGGATCACTTCGAGAGCCTGTTGCAGCGTATCGGGTTCCGCTCGTGAGCATGCGCCGGAGATATCGCGAACGATAGTGTTGTTTTCGCGCTGGCGCGGTTGACCCTTCTTAAACCGGCTCGGTATGATGTTCTGTTCATCGGTGAGTACGACATTGCGTTGTTATTGTTGTGTTCATGGGCCTTTTGGGGGTTGTCGGGGCCCGGGCGAATCAGGCACCACGCGAGTGGAAAGGAAGTGACAATTGGCGAAACGACGGACGACAACTCGACGGAAGAGATCGACGCCGACGCTGGCGCAGATCAAGGCCGCGGGCAAGCAGCGGCGGACGCTGCTGACGCGGCGCGAGCGTTTGATTGAGGAGATCGAGGGCATCGACGGCGAGCTGGACGGGCTCGAGGTTTTGCTGGGATTGCAGGGTGATGCGAGCGAGCCGCCGCCGCCCGGACGCAAGCGCTTCCGCAACAATCAGAATCTTGTCAAGACGCTGAAGAGGGCGTTGCGTGGCAAGGAGTGCACGATCAAGGACGCGGTTGTGGCGGTGCGTGAGATGGGGTACCAGACCACGTCGCCGAACTTCCGGATCATCGTGAACCAGACGCTGTGCAACCACCCGAAGGAGTTCAAGCGGGTGCGTCGAGGCGTGTACACGTCGAAGTGAGCGATTCACCAGATGAGTTGATATCAGCACCTCGCTGTGAAGGCGGGGTGTTTTTTTATGGGCACGGTCCCCACGCGCCTAGCAGGAGGCCGAGGTCGGCGCCGTCTGTGGTGGCGTCGTTGTTGAGGTCGGAAGGGCCGGCCAGGCCCCAGAAACCGAGCAGGATTCCGAGATCCGAGCCGTTGACAGCGCCGTCGTTGTTCAGATCGACGTGGCATGTGAATGCGATGAAGTGCGATACGTCGTCGAGATTGATCCAGCCGGCGTTTACGCTCCAGGCGTAGCCACGCAGGCGATTCGTGCTGGAATCGTAGCGTGCACGATCGACACCCAGGGCGGTTGTATCGAAGTTGATCCACCCGAGATTCTCCTGCCATGCGAGCCCGAAGAGGTCGCCCGTGGCGGGATCGACATTCACACCAAAATCGAGTCCGTCGCTATTGGCGTAGTGCAGGCCATCGGAGGGATCGCCATCGCCCAGGTCCATCCAGCCGTGGTTCTCCCACCACACCTTTCCTTCGAGGAAGGTGGCGTGCAGGCGCACCTCGTCGCTTGGTGGCGATTCTCTCCACATCATCCAGCCTCCATTTTCGCTCCACGAGTGTTGGTTCGGTGCTTGAACTGTCTCCTGCCCGAACGTACTGGATGCCAAGACCAGGATCACGATCAATCCCACAACGAGTAGCGCGAGCCGCGTCATTTGTGATGAGATATTCATGGCATCTCCTCTACTGTCACTTAGTTGATGGTTTCGAGCGTCATGCCGCCAGCGTTGTTCACATTCGTCCCGCCATTCGCCAGCGAGACACAGAGCTTGACAATCGAGTTGCTCGTCTCGATGCCGTTGGATGTGTTGTTCCTGATGATCGAGCCCGAGATCACCGAGTTGGCGCCTGCCAGAATGCCGTGGCTCCCGTTGCCCTCGACAGTGCAATCGTTGATTCGGCTGCCGTCACCGAGAGAGATGCCCACACCGATGTTATTGAGAGACTGACTGCTTGTGACGATGGTATTGGGGCCTGCGAAGATACCCTCGAGAGAGTTTCCAGATGTTGAGCAATTTGAGAGTATTATTGGGGTCTGGTTACCGGATGATCGAGACAAAAATCCACGACCACTGTTACCAATCGAGGAGCAATTGAATAATGTGCTCCCTTCGCTGATTCCGAAACCATCAGAAAAACTAAACCCCGTATTATTTTCTGCCACACAGTTTTCATAGACACAATATTGCCCTCCCGCGAATCCATTGTGCCCATTCTGACGAGCGACACAATTGACAATCGTGCTCGATCCTTGCAGTGTGAATCCATCGCCGATATTGCCCGACGCGAAGCACGATTCCACCCTGCTTCCTACACCCACAAAAAGCCCGCTGCCCGAGTTTGTGACAGACAGACTTCTATATGCTCCGCCCGTCATATTCTCAGCCCGAACAGCACCGTCTCCTATCGTGTTCCAGCCATCGATCGTGCCGTTCAGAATCGTCCCATTCACACGTGCGGTTGGCACATAAATACCACTCTTGGCTCCAGGCACACCCTTAATCGTGAATCCATTCAGATCGAGTGTCACGTTGTCGGCATCGATGATGATCCCGTGCTGTCCCGTGACTCCGACAAGGTCGCTTGTCAGCACGTAGGAGCCCGGTGATGAGATTGTGTAGGGGAGCGTTATCGATTGCGCGTTGAGTTGCACGCGATTCGTTGCCTGCACGGGGCCCGGCGGTGGCGTGAGGCTGCCGGCGTGCGTCGACGGAGTCGTTGCGACAGCGAGCGCGAGTGCAAGGAGCACGACGAGAGTGCGAGATGACATCATGTCTACACCATCCTCTGGACGCGTCCGATGGCTGTGCCCATTCACAGCGAGGCGTGTCCGTGGGTGGATACGCTGATTCAAACCGAGCGCAGGGTGTGATGTCTATTTTTTCGTCAGTTCCGCGATATCGACGAGGCGGATGTCCTCGGGCTGCACGCCTTCACCAAAGAACGACGTCAGATTGAGATAGGTGCCGTCCCCTATGCCTGAGGAGTACGGCTTGGGGAGGATCTCGCCGTCGCGTGTGAGGGTCCACCCGACGCCGCCCAGCCCGTGCTGGTTGAATTGCACCACCACCTGGAAGTGGTCGCCCTGGAGCGCTCGCTGCAAGGGCGGCGTGAGATCCAGGCGACACTGGCTGTAGATCTCTACGGGCAGCAGCGCCTTGTGCCAGAGTGGGTGGTCCTGCGCGTTGGGCGAGCCTTCTTCGATCCACCTGTGGCGCGCACCGCGATGCACATCGAATGCCATGACGCAGAGCGGCCATCGGTACGGGGGGTTCTCCGCGCCGAGCGAGGGCCACGAGTCCTGCCCATGGCTTGCGGCGATGACCATGCGACGGGCGTCTGGCAGCCAGACCCAGTCCGCCAGCGAGCCGTAGTGCCACGCCTCGAAGTGCACGTTGCCTTGCAGGTCGTAGACGCGGAGCGCGCTGGGGTGGTCGGAGGAGGTGTGCTCGGCAACGATCTCGTGGCCGGGGATGTCGGGAAAGATGTCCTCGACCCGTACAAGCTTGACGTCGTACGTCTCCTCGGGGTTCTCGTGCGGTGGTGGGGCCTTGAGTGTTGGATCGCTCTCATTCGTGCGCCACATCGGCGTGGTGAGATCCGAGAGATGCCAGATGCTCACTTGTCTGTCGACAGTGGCGTCCTGCTCGTGAGTGCGCAGCATGACAACGGCTCTGCCGCCACCCATAGGAGCGGGGATCTCCACGAGTTCGGCGAACCGGAAGCCGAGATCGCCTTCTGATCTGGCGTGCCAGATGTGCAGCTCGCGCCCCGAGCGTGCGAGGAGGCGGAGTGTTGAGCGGTCGGGGCTCAACTCGATCCGGGAGGGCTGCGCGTTCCACCACCACACGGACAGCGCGGTGGCGCCGAGCGTGGACAAGAAGAGCAGCAGGCACGCGCACGTGGTCGTGGCGATGGGGTGTCGCGTGGCGACGCGCATAACACGCTGCCAGGGCGAGGGAGGCGACGCGTGTACCGGCTCGCCCTTGAGCACTCGGCGGAGGTCATCGGCGAGTTCTGACGACGACGCGTAGCGTTGTGCATGGTCGAAGTGCAGTGCCTTGTTGAGCACGGCGGCGAGCGGCTTGCTGAGAGTTGGATCGGTGGTGCGGACGTCTGGTGCGGGGGAGTGCGCGATTGTGTGGATGGCCTCGATGAGTGATGAGCCCGAGAGGTTGTGGGGGGGCCTCCTTGTGAGCACGAGCATGGAGGTGGCGCCCAGCGCGTAGATGTCGGACCGGGAGGAGACGGAAGCGTTCTGTCCTCGGGCCTGCTCGGGCGGCATGAATGCCGGGGTTCCGAGCGGTGCGCCGTCGTGCGTGAGTGTCTGGGCGTGCTGGCCCGTGGTCAGTGTGGCGATGCCCAGGTCGATGAGGACGGGCTGTCCTGACGCGGTGACAACGATGTTCGATGGCTTGATGTCGCGATGGATGATGGCGTGCTCGTGGAGCGTCTGCGTTGCCTCGGCCACTCGTATGAGCAGTTGGATCCGCTGGCGACGATCGAGGTGGAATCGTTGGCAGTAGTGATCGATTGGCCACCCTTCGACGTATTCGGTGACGATGAAGGCGCGCGAGTCGGCGTGGCCGTAATCGAGGAGTCGCGGGACTGATTCGAGGCGCAGCTGTGAGAGGATGTCGAGTTCTCGCCACAGTCGTGGTTGTCGATCACGATCCTGGGGTTGGCTCCGCAGGATTTTTATTGCGACTCGCTGTTCGGAGCCATCGCGCCGGGCGAGGTAGACCTCGCTCGACGCGCCGGTGCCCAGGAGCCGGTCGACTGTGTAGCCGTCGATGTCGACCGGGCATGGGCTCGGTAAGTCTGTCTCGTCCTTCGCGTGGAGCTCCCGGATAAGTAGGCGAGCCGCGGATGGTGTGAGTGGTGCGGTTGGGTTCGCGTTATGGGCGTGATCATGCATAGCGACACCACTCGCCCCGTGGTTGGCGGGACGCATCCATGATTGGATACGTTGGGGCGAGTGTGGCATAGGGTCGAGCCGAGAGTCTACAATTCCGAAGAATTCTATTCTATGAAGATCATTGATCGTATGTATAATGTTTTTGCATGATTGGAGGGCTTTCATGCGCCTTGAGCGGAGTCATGCCGGGTTCGATGCGACTCGGTGGTCGCTGATTGCGGCGCTCCACGCGGAGGACGAGACCAGGCGCGACTGGGCTCGAGATTTACTCATCAGAAGATATTGGCCCCCGGTGTACTCGTGGTTGCGGCGATCGGGATACTCACGCGATGCGTCGACTGAGTTGACGCAGTCGTTTTTTGTGGGGGTTGTTCTGGGGCGTGGCTTGTTCGACCGTGCCTCGAGTGAGCGGGGGAAGCTGCGGACGCTGATGCTCACGAGCCTGCAGCGCTTCCTGATAGACGTGTCTCGGCATGAGAGCAGGCGAGGAGAGACGGGGGCTCGTGCGATCCCGCTGGACGCGATCGATCCCGAGGAGTGTGTGCTGGATGAGTTGGCAAGCGCTGGCGACGAGTTGTTCGATCGTCGCTGGGCGCTGGTGATGCTGGACGAGGCTCTTGAGCGATGCGCGGATCACTTTGCGCGGACGGGCAGAGAGCGCCACTGGTCTCTCTTCGAGGCGAGGGTTCTGGGGCCCGCGCGGCTTCAGAAGCCGGCGCCATCTCTTGTGAGGATTCACGCTGAGTACGGATTTCGTACGTCCGCCGGCGCAGGAGCGGCGATTCAGGTCGTCAAGAAGAGGTTGCTAGCAATTTATAAAGATGTGGTGGAGGAGACATTGGAATCCAGAGACGACACGGGCGAGGAGTACAGATATCTCATATCGCTTATCTGAGCGTCACCGCTTCCGTCTCGTTGGCATGTCGAGGATGCCGCGTTTGAGCTGGCGGTTGAGGCGTGCGAAGAGGAGCGCGCCGGCGACGGAGAGGATCGCGAAGACGATGAAGGTGTAGCCCTGGAGGTTGAGGCCCGGGATGTCGGTGCCCAGGAGGTTGAAGGTCTCGACGAAGAGGATGATGCCGACGAAGGGGCCGAGGAAGCCGCGGAGCCCTGTGAGGGCGAGGTGGACGCCCATGTAGAGGGCGGCCTTCTCGCGCGGGGCGAATTCGTGGTGGCCTATGGACCACGCGATCTTGCCGCCCGACATGCCAATGCCCTGGACGACTCGTGAGAGGATGAGGAGGGTGAGTGATTCGTTGAGGAGCCCGAGGGCGAGGAGGACGTGCGCGCCGACGAAGGTCCAGGCGTGGAAGACGCGGAAGCGGATGATGCCGACGCGGTCGAGGAGGTGCGCCCAGAGGGGTGTGAAGAAGAGCATCGTCGCGATGGGGATGGCGACGGTGAGCGTGAAGACGAGCGTCTGGGATTCCTCGTAGAGGTTCTGGACGGCGTAGACGAGCGGCGCGATGGCGGCGAGGTTGGGGATGCCCATGACGAATTGCGCGATCATGTAGGCGCGCCAGGTCTTGTCGTGCTTGAGGACGGCGACGACGGCGCGGATGTTGTGGAGGAGGCCGGCGTCGCGTTCGTCGCGCTCGTGGGCGAGTATGTGGTTCCGTCGTCGCCAGCGGATGTGCTTGTACTGGCAGGCGCCCCAGAGGGCGAGGATGGCGGCGAGGAGGAGCCAGAGGCGAGCGATCTCGTCGCCCGAGATGGCGCCCAGGAGGGGATTCGCGTCGGCGAGGTCGATGGTCCAGCCGAGGGCGAGGGAGAAGGCGGAGTAGATAAGGGCGCCGATGATGGAGAAGGTGCCGATGACGCGCGCGCGGAGGCGCATGGGATAGGCGGCGCGCCAGATGTCGGTGCGTGCCGAGAAGGTGATGGCGAGGATGCAGCGTCCTGCGATGACGAGCGAGACGAAGAGGATGAGGGCGCCGGGCGTGTGGGGCAGGAGGGTGAGGGCGATGACGAGGGTTGTCAGGAGGCAGTAGAGCCAGGCGAGGGAGGAGGATCGGTCGTGTCCGCGGAGGAGGGAGGTGGTGGCGAGGGTGGAGAGGAAGCCGATGAAGGGCGCTGCGGTGAGTGCGGCAACGGACATCGCGCCGGCGTCGAAGAAGCGCATGGCGAGCGGCGCGATGATCTCGGGCTCGAGGAACGCGGCGATGATGACGAGCTTGGGGAGTGCACGGAGTTCCTGCCTGTAGAGCGCCCGGGATATGAATGGGAGCTTTCGGGCGTGGATCATGCGGGTGGTGTGCGCCTCCGTGTGTGTAGTTGTAGGCGCGCTTGCGTGCGAAGACAAAAAAACCCGCCCGAATCCGGGCGGGTTGTTGGAATGCGTGGGTTGTCGTGCTTAGTAGGGAATGGGAGCGGGAGTCAGACGCGTCGGGCGATCGAGGTAGAGAGCTCGCGTGAGCGTCGAACGGAAGTTGCGGATGTTCGTGGATCGTGTGATCGCGTGCGAGTTCTTCGCCTCGTTGTGGGTGAGCGCAAGACGATGGAGCTCGGGAGCCGGGTTAGAGCGGATGGCGCCCAGGCGTGTTGATGTCGAGCCGCAGCCGACGAGTGTGATGGACGCGGTTGCGGCGGTGATTGCGCAGAGGGCGATTGCACGGCGTTTCATAGACATGGCTCCTTGGGAGATCGTTCCGGGACAGGCTTGTACATCGTGGTGGCGTTGGGGTCAAGCCCGAGTGTGGGTGTTGGGGAATCGGTAGGGATGGGTGAGGATTCAAGAGAATCTTCGGAAAACAATCGCTTGGGGTTCCCTCCGGGTGTATGCTCGGGGTGTGGGACGCGAGTCCCGCGAGATCATGTCCGGTCGCTCACGTTTATGCTCGAACCGATGCGACCCTTGCGGATGCCTTATTCGCAAAGCTCTGGGCGAAGACCATGCCTCCTCTGAGTGGAAGGTCGGGATCCGGGGCGAGGCAACCACCTATTAGCGAGGGTTCGAGCATGCACCTGGTGGCCGGGCATGTTTTTGTGCGCGGATTGTTGGAATGCCTAGTATGGGTGAGTGAGTGGTTCGCACGACGAGGTTGATTCCATGCACTCTGGCGCGTCTGTGGAGGCGTCCGAGGTCGATGCTCGTGTCGCGGGTGAGATAGCGCGTCGTGCGCTGGAGGACGAGTGCGGTCGAGTGCCGAGCGTCGTGCCTCCCACGATGGCGCAGATCGACGTGCTGCATCGCCGTGTGCGGAATCTGTTGTTTCCGGGGTGTTTCGGTGAGGCGGCCTTGCAGGGTCGCGCGCTGGAGCGTCAGCTTCTTGGTGAGCTGGTGGAGCTGCGTGAGTTGCTGGACAGGCTGATCCGCGCGTCGGTGCTTGGAGAGGTGTGTGGTGGTCCTGGCTCTCGTGAGATCGGGACGGGCCTGGACGAGCGTGTGGATCGTGTGACGGAGACGTTCATCGGTCGTCTGCCGGAGTTGCGGGCCCTGGCGCAGGAGGACATCCGTGCGGCGTACGACGGGGATCCCGCTGCGGAGGGTCTGGAGGAGATCATCCTGTGCTATCCGGGGATCGAGGCTGTGTACGCGTACCGTGTTGCGCACACGCTGCATGAGCTGGGTGTGCCAATCCTGCCGAGGATGATCACCGAGCGCGCGCACACGCGGACCGGAGTAGACATCCATCCAGGTGCCGTGATCGGTCGCGCGTTCTTCATCGATCACGCCACGGGCGTTGTGATCGGTCAGACGGCGGAGATAGGCGATCGCGTGACGGTGTACCAGGGGGTGACGCTCGGTGCGCGCAAGTTCGAGCGTGACGCGGAGGGGCGAATGATCCGCGGGATCAAGCGTCATCCGACGATAGGGAGCGACGTGACGATCTACGCGGGCGCGGTGATTCTCGGTGGGGACACTGTGATTGGCGACGGGTGCGTGATCTCGGCGAACGTGCACCTGACGGAGTCGGTAGCGCCGTGGCACGTGGTGCGACAGCGTCAGGGCGAGCTGCAGATCGTCCCGTTGCGCTGAGTGTATGAGAGCTTTGGTTCAGGCTGCCAGATCGGGCTCGTCGAGGAAACGGCAGTGTGTTCTGACGAGCTCCTTGATGGCACCCGCGAGGTTGGTGTCGATGCCCTGGAACTCGACGCCGACGAGGTACCTGCGCCAGCCGATCTTGTGGACGTGCTTGCAGACGGCGGGGACGCAGACGCGAACGCGTGCGCCGGTGATGACGACCTGCTGTTTCTGGCCGTCACGCCAGGGGGCCCGTGTGATGAACTTGGCGCCGTTCTTGGAGAGATCGACGATCTTGCCACGGTTGCAGCGGAGCCCCTCGACGTGCATGCGTCCGAACTTTCGTTGCGACTGCGCGGGTCGCTTCCCGGACTGCCTGTCGATCATCGGGATGATGTTGCGGGTCATGCGCATGGCGTGGTGTGTGTATCGGAGCGAGGGCGGGGCGTGTGTCGTCGGAAGTGGTGGATTGGGTGACAGGTGGCTCGGGATTGTGCGGGTCGTGCGGGCTGTGGGGGCGTGGAATAATGTGTGTGTCGGGGTGGTTCGATAGAGATAGGTGTGGGGAGTGCCCAGGGAGTTGTGAACCGTGGAAGATCTGACACACGAGCGTGGTGGTGGAGCGAGGGCCCGGGGTCGTATCGACTGGTTCTGGGTCGTGATGATCGCGCTGCTGTTTGGTTTTTATTGGTACATGGGGCGGACGGCGCCGATGCCCGATGTGTTTGCGAACGGTGCGGGGCTGTTCGAGGCGGTCGAGCGATCCGAGGAGGAGGGGAAGGTCGTCGTCGCGGTTGCGACGGCGGACTGGTGCGGCGCGTGCCAGGTGTACAAGCGTGAGGCGCTCGTGGATAAGGGCGTGACATCGTGGCTGCGCGACAACGCGATTCCTGTGTACATAGATGTTGACGATGAGCCTGACGCCGCGGTGGCGCTGGGCGTGCGGGGGCTGCCCGCGACTATCGTGATCCGGGATGGTCAGGTGCTCGAGCACCTCGAGGGCGCGTATCGTGCCGACGACCTGCTCGCGGTGCTGGAGCGCAGCGCGAGCGACTGAGCGCGCTCAGCACAAGACGATGATATTGATACGTTTGCAGAGACGCGTGTCAGCGTGGCGTGATGTCTCCGACGCGCGCGACCCAGAGTTGTGAGGAGGGTCGCTCCTGTCCGGGCTCGGCGCCGGCGCGTTGTGAGGTCCACATCATCCACTGACCATCGGGCGAGAAGACGGGGAGGCCGTCGAAGCCGGTGGCGTGCGTGATGCGACGCGACGCGAGGCTGGTGGTGGGTGTGGGTTGACCGGCTGGTGGGATCTGGCGCGCGAAGACCTCGTAGTTGCGATGGCCGATCTCGGAGGTCGCGTAGACGAGGAACTCTCCTGAAGGATGGAAGAACGGGCCCCAGTTGACGTGGCGGTTCTCGGTGATGGCGTGCTCGTGGGAGATGCCCACGGGCTTGCCGGTTGCGTCGAACTCGAGGTCGGCGACGTAGACCTGGAGCAGGTCGTTGCCTGCGCGATCGGAGCGGTAGACGATGCGCTGGCCATCGGCGGAGAAGAAGGGGCCGCCGTCGTATCCGGGGGCAACGACGAGGGGCCACAGCTCACCGGTTGTCATGTCACGGATGAAGATGTCGGCGTCCTCCGTCATCATGTCGACGTGCGTGAAGAGGATGTAACGCCCATCTGGTGACCAGGAGCCTTCGGCGTCGTATGCGGGTGTCTTCCAGAGTGGTGTGGCGGATGGCACAGCCTCGTTGGCACGGCTCGCGTCGGCGATGGCGGGGACGATCACCTCGACGATGTCCATCTCGGTGGGGAAGACCCAGGCGTAGCGCGACTCGCCTCGCTGGTAGCCGGGGCGGTCGTCGTTTGTCGGCGCGACGAGCGTGGAGCCGAACATGACACGTGAGGGATCGAGCGGATGGAACCAGCCGCAGGTGTTGGCTGACCCGGGGGTGCTGATCTGGATCGAGTCGCCGAGACCTGTGATGTTGTTGTTGCTGTCGTAGACGACGGGCGCGACGAACATCTGGTAGTCGGCCTCGGCCTGCTCGCCCGGCACGGGCTTGGCGATGGCCTGGAAGACGATCCACTTCGAGTCGGGGGAGAAGTACGCCTCGCCCGCCTTCTCAAACTGATCGGGGAAGGTGAGCTGGACGTGGTCCGAGAGAAGAGCGGCTTCCTCGTTGTGCCAGTCGATGGGCGCGTGTTCCTGCTGCGCGCCGGCGCCGTGATGCTGTGCGAGCGCGCCGGAGGTGAACACGAGGGAGGCGATGGCGGTAGAAACGTCACGCGTGGCGGGCATGGCTGCTCCTTGCGGTGTGGTTCGTTGGGTCGGAGGGATATCGTACACAAACAGGATGTGCGTATCCACTATTGGAACGAGGATTTGAAGAGGGGGCTGGTAGAATTTCTGACGTCATGCATCCGCCGGCACGTTTCATCCTGGTGCTGACACTCGTGTGCGCGATCGTGCTGCTGCTCTCGTCGCTGGCGGGATCGGTCGGCGCGCTGGTGGCCCAGGAGTACTACATGGCGGGGTTCGAGCTGGTGCTCGTGGCCAGCGCGCTGATCGGGATCTTCATCGGGCTGGGGAGGTTCAACGACGGGCCGTCGGTAGCGATCGCGTGCCTGGGGGGCGCGACGGCGACGTGCTCGCTGCTGGGGTACGTGACGATCGGGGGCGAGATCCTGCTGGGTGGGCGCCTGATCGGGGCGCACGGCGAGTTGTTGGGTGTGGACCTCTTTCTGCCCTTCGTGGGGCGGATGCTGATCGCGGCGCTGCTGGGGGCGCTGGCCGGTCTTGTGCTGCTGATGCGCGACCCCGGGCGGTCTGTGCCGCTGCTGGTGAAGGGGATCGGCTTCGGCTTGCCCGTGGTGCTCGCGGCTGGGCTGTGGTTCGGCGTTGGGAGTGTGCGCGGCGTGTTCGATGGGTTGCACGTGCTGGTGCAGGTGTTCATCGGTGCGGTGGCGACGGTGGTGGGAATAGGGCTGATCTCGGCGAGCGGGCACTGCCTGATCCGGGCGTTCGAGATCGGTGTCGAGGTGGCGAGGGGGCGAGAGAATAAGCGCGAGTCGCACGACGCGACCACGAGCTCTGTGTAGCACAGCCTGTTTCTGTTAGCGCACCTTCAGAACGATCTTGCCTTTTGCGCTGCCGTGTTCGATGAAGTCGAACGCCTCGCGGAAGTCGGCCATCGGGTAGACGGCGTCGATGTGTGTTGTGACTGTTCCGTCGATGACCATCTGCGCGAGCTCGAGGAGTTTTTCCGGCTCGTCGGCGGGTGTGTAGCAGTGTGCGCCCTTGATGTTGTTTTCCTCGTAGTACGACTCCTCGGGGACGGACGTGTAGGTGAGGAGGAAGCCGTCGGGCTTGAGCACCTTGAGGGAGCGCTCGCGGACCTCGCCGCCGATGAGGTCGACGACGTAGTCGACGGGCGGGACGATGTCCTCGAAGGTCTGGTTTCTGTAGTCGATGGCGATGTCGGCGCCGAGCTCTCTGACGAAGTCGAGGTGGTGGCCCGAGGCGGTGGTGTAGACGGTTGCGCCGCGGTTCTTTGCGATCTGGATGGCGAAGTGCCCGACGCCACCGGCGCCGCCGTGGATGAGGATCGACTGTCCCTCCTGGATGTCGATCATGTAGAGGAGAGAGTGGAGCGCGCAGATGCCCGAGACGGGGAGGCTCGCGGCCTGCTCGTGGGTCAGCTCCTTGGGTTTGTGGGCGAAGTTGCTGGGGTTGCCGACGGCGTACTGCGCGTAGGCGCCGCTCATGCTGGTGTACGCGAAGACCTCGTCGCCAGGTTTGAAGTCGGTCACGTTGTCGCCGACGGAGACGACGACGCCCGAGATGTCGTAGCCCAGGGGAAACTCGTCGTCGGGCTTCACGCCCTCGGGGGGTTCCTCTCTGACTTGCTTGCGGACCTTCCACTCGTAGCCAATGATCGCGGCGGCGTGGACCTCGACGAGGATCTGGTCCTCGTTGTGCTCGGGGATGGGTGCCTGACGCAGGTGGAGCACGTGCCCGTTCTCGTCGGGCAGGGTCAGAACGACGCGGTCCATCGTGTCGGTGTCTTGTGCGCGTGCGTTGGTGAGCGGGCACGCGAGGAGCGCACAAACGACGAGCGGTTTGAGTGGTGTTGAGGATGGCATGGCGTGGTCGAGCTCCTGAGAGGTGCGTTTGCGAGAGAGGAGAACGCGAGGAAGCCACCCGAGTCGTGATAGGAGCGTGGCATGGCTGGGTTGCGTGCGTGGGCGCTCGTGGGAAGGGCTGAAATCCCCATTGGGGAGTGCGGAATAAGGGGTCGTAAGGAGGCTTTGAGCCATGGTTACGACGATTCTGATTGTTTTTGCTATCGGACTCGGGTCCGGATTGGTGGGCCTGTTCGTGCTCAAGCGTGCGCTGTCGCGCAAGCGGGTGTCGACGACTATCCACGCGCACGCGGTGATCGATCGCGTGCGTGAGACGGGGCGACTGGTTGGGCTGGACGTGCGCGCCAAGGAGATCGCGACGAGCACGCAGGGTTGGGGCATGCTGCCGGCGCTGTTTTTTACGCAGGCGAAGGTGGCGATGATCTTCGAGTTCGAGAAGCAGTACGCGGTGGATCTGTCGCGCCTGGGTGAGGAAGACATCGAGCGCGTTGGGAATGATCGCGTTGTGATCCATATGCCGCGGGTCGAGAGCTCGCTGCGGCTGCTGAGCCTGACGCCGTACGACATCCAGGCTGGGCGCGTGCTGGGTCTGGTGGACGTGATCCCGATGAACGCGGAGCGCCAGGCGGCGCTGATGGACGTGGCGCGGAAGCAGGCGGTCGAGGTGTTCGAGGAGGCGGACGCGCGCTACGCGGCGCAGGCGCAGCGGAGCATCGAGAACAGGCTTCGCGCGGTGCTGCGGATGAGCGGCGTGGACGCGGAGTTCGTATGGGATCAGGTCGAGAACGTCGAGGCGCTGGCGGATGTGCAGGTGCGCGTGGAGTCGGGGACGGGTTCGAGCGCGCGTGTGCTGACGACGAGCGCGGCGTAGGGGATTAATATCCTCGAAGAAAACTCGCAACACCTTTTGCAACTGGCGTCATCACGGCACCGAACACAATTGTCCCCAGAATGGCTAGCAAAGCGGTTGTCCATGGCCACAAGAAAAAGGCCCATATCCAGATGCCAAAGGTACATATCCCCAAGACACCTTCAGCGACATGAGTCGCAGTTCCGTTTAGGTTGCCATTCAGTACCACAAGAAATGCAACGATCAGGGCTAAGACAATCCAGATAGTTGTCATAGTAACTCTCCAATCGCGTTGGGCTCGCGGGCCCTTGTTACCAGATTTTCCACCATGGCTTGCGCTTGTTGCGTTGCTCTCGTACATAGTCAAGCATTTTGGCATTCATTCGTTGCTCAAATGTTGATACGTGCTCCGATCTACGGAGATGCCCGTTGTCAATCAATGGAAATACAGCAGCCACAACACACATCTCGTTACTCTCTTCTAAAATATCACCATTATCTATTGCATCTTGAAAAATTGACATTAATTGTTCTGTTGAGATACGTTTTGCATCGTGGTCAGAGATGGCTATCCCAAGATTTTTTGTTATTAGCGCCATCACATAACCCTCCAGTCGAAAAATAACTGCTTCTTGTGGACACTATAAGCAAAATGCAGCAGGGGGCTCAACTTTTAATCGCGAACGCCTTAGACACTAGCGGGATTCCCGTTGGGGTTTGTTTCGAAGTGGTAGCGGGAGCCGTTGAAGGAGACGGTGATGGTGTCGCCCGGGTTGGCGTTGCCGGCCAGGAGCTGGGAGGCGAGCTGGTTCTCGATCTGCTGCTGGATGACGCGCTTGAGCGGTCGTGCGCCGAAGGTTGGGTCCCAGCCGTCGGTGGCGATCTGGTCGATGGCGGAGTCGTCGAAGGTGACGTGGAGGCCGCGCTCGGTGAGGCGGTCGCGCAGCCGGTTGAGCTGGATGGTGACGATGGAGCGGATCTGCTCCTGCCTGAGCTGGTGGAAGACGACGGACTCGTCGATGCGGTTGAGCAGCTCGGGGCGCAGGTGCGACTTGAGGACGTCGCGCACGGCGGCCTCGATCTCCCAGTCCTCGGCGCCCTTCGAGGTGAGTTCCTGGATCTGTTGCGAGCCGAGGTTGGATGTCATGACGACGATGGTGTTGCGGAAGTCGACGGTTCTGCCGTGGCCATCGGTAAGGCGCCCGTCGTCGAGGACCTGGAGGAGGATGTTGAAGACGTCGGGGTGCGCCTTCTCGATCTCGTCGAGGAGGACGACGGAGTAGGGGCGACGGCGGATGGCCTCGGTGAGGCGTCCGCCTTCCTCGTAGCCGACGTATCCGGGGGGCGCGCCGATGAGGCGCGCGACGGCGTGCTTCTCCATGTACTCGGACATGTCGACGCGCACGAGGGAGTCGGGGGTGTCGAAGAGGAACTCGGCGAGGGTCTTGCAGAGCTCGGTCTTGCCCACGCCCGTGGGGCCCAGGAAGAGGAATGAGCCGATGGGTCGGTCGGCGTCGCCGAGGCCTGCGCGGTTGCGGCGCACGGCGTCGGAGACGGCGCGGACGGCCTCGGACTGGCCCACGACGCGCTGGGCGATGTGGTCCTCCATACGGAGGAGCTTGTCGCGCTCGGACTCGACCAATCTAGCCACCGGAATTCCGGTCCAGGAGGCGACGACCTCTGCGATCTGCTCTGCGTCGACTTCTTCCTTGACGAGGAGCTCGCCCGAGGCGGCGCGCTCGTCGAGGTGCTTCTCGGCGTCCTCGAGTTGCTGGCGGAGCTCGGGGAGCTCGCCGTACTCGATGCGGGCGGCGGACTCTAGGTCGCCCCGTCGTTGCGCCTGTTGCTGTTCGATCTGTTTGGCGTCGATGGCGCTCTTGATGGATTTCACGGCGTCGAGGGATTGTTTTTCTGATTCCCATCGCGCGCTGAGCGCGTCGTTCTGCTCGTTGAGCGAGGCGAGGTCTTTCTCGATCGACTCGAGTGTGGACGTGTCGTCGGCGTTCTCGAGCTTGAGGGCCTCGCGCTGGATCTCGAGCTGCATGATCTTGCGACGGAGGGCGTCGAGTTCGGTGGGCATGGAGTCGATCTCGATGGAGAGTCGCGAGGCGGACTCGTCGATGAGATCGATGGCCTTGTCGGGGAGGAAGCGATCGGAGATGTATCGGTGCGAGAGCTGCGCGGCGGCGATGAGCGCGTTGTCGAGGATGCGCACGCCGTGGTGCGTCTCGTAGCGGTCCTTCAGGCCTCGCAGGATGGTGAGTGTGTCCTGGACGGTTGGCTCGGAAACGAAGACCGGCTGGAAGCGTCGCTCGAAGGCGGCGTCCTTCTCGATGTGCTGGCGGTACTCGTTGAGCGTTGTGGCGCCGATGCAGCGGAGCTCGCCGCGTGCGAGCGCGGGCTTGAGGAGGTTGCCGGCGGAGACTGCGCCCTCGGCCTGGCCCGCGCCGACGATGGTGTGGAGCTCGTCGATGAAGAGGATGATGCGACCTTCGGCGCTTGCGACCTCGCGGAGGACGGACTTGAGGCGCTCCTCGAACTCGCCCCGGTACTTGGCGCCGGCGAGGAGTTGGCCGACGTCGAGCGCGGCGATGCGCGCGGAGCGCATGGACTCGGGGCAGTCGCCGGCGACGATGCGGAGGGCGAGGCCCTCGGCGATGGCGGTCTTGCCGACGCCCGGCTCGCCTATCAGTACGGGGTTGTTCTTTGTGCGCCGCGAGAGGACCTGCATGCAGCGACGGATCTCGTCGTCGCGCCCGATGACGGGGTCGATCTTGCCCTGTTGGGCCTTCTCGGTGAGGTCGATTGTGTACTTCTTGAGTGCCTCGAGATTTGACTCGGCGTTGGCGTCGGTGATGTGGTCGACGCCGGAGGTCTTGCGGATGTCGGCGATGGCGTCGCGAAGCGAGTCGGGTGTGATGTTGAGGGTGGCGAGCGCGTCCTTCGCGGGAGAGGTGGTCTGCGCGATGGCGAGGAGGAGGTGCTCGCAGGAGATGTAGGCGTCGCCCATGGAGGAGGATTCCTGCTCGGCTTTGGAGAGGACCTCCATGAGTGCGCGTCCTGCCTGGGGTGCGGAGGATGACGTGGTGGGGAGGGACGCGAGCTGGGCGTCGACGACGCGGGAGGTGTTGGCGGCGTCGAAGCCCGCGCGCTGGAGGATGGATGCGGTTGGAGAGTTGGCGTCGCTGAGGAGCGCGCCGAGCAGGTGGAGTGGTGTGACCTCCGCGTGGGTGCGCTGCATGGCGAGGGACTGGGCCTCGGCGAGCGACTGCTGTGCGAGTGTGGTGTAGCGATCGGGGTTCATGGATTACCTCCGGGAAGAGGTAATACAAGGGGGATGCCAGAAGAAAGTGGCTGCTTGTGGCCAATAGAATCTATTTTATAGGACGTTATGCCTGCCAGGGTGTCAGATATGGGTGACGGCGCGCGAAATGGCAGGTCGTGGTTACGTGGTCGCGGCGCGTCTGGAGAGTTCGGCGGTGATGGCGTCGAGCGTTTGGTCGATGGCGGAGTCGAGGTCTTCGTTCGTGATGAAGACGTTGAAGGTTGTGCCGTCGCGTGCGTCGCGCATCTCGCGTTGGGCCTCTGCGAAGCGTCGCTGGATGACGTCCTCGGGCTCGCGCTTGCGGGCGCGGAGGCGCTGGAGGAGGGCGTCGTCGGAGGGTGGGAGGATGAAGATACCGAAGGACTCGGGCATGGCGGCGCGGATCTGCTGTGCGCCCTGGATGTCGATGTCGAGGATGATGCGTCTGCCCTGTGTGAGGGCGTCGTTGATCTGGGAACGGAGCGTGCCGTAGCGGTTGCCGGCGTAGGCGGCGTGCTCGAGGAAGTCGTCGTTGCGGACGTGCTGGTCGAACTGCTCGTCGGTGAGGAAGTGGTAGTCGACGCCATCGGTGTCGGCGGACGTCTGCGGGCGGGTTGTGGCTGAGACGGAGAACTCGGCGTCGGGGAGGCGTTCGAGGATGGCGCGCGTGATGGATGTTTTTCCGGCACCGGAGGGGCCTGAGAAGAAGACAAGCATCCCCCGGTCGTGGGATTCTGGATCGTTCATGGGCGCATGATAGTGGCAGGTGCGTGGATTCACCCGGCTTGATGTTGGTGCGATTCAAGTGTTGTCGGACGTGGGACGATGATATCTCGGCTTGGGTTCCGCACACCGTGTTCTCTGGGGGGGTGTGGGGTGAACCATGAGACTGTGTCCGCATATCACGACGACGCGTGGGCTGCTGGTGGCGATACTGGTTGCGCAGAGCGTGTCGCTGACGCTGGGGTTCGGCGTTGCCTACCGGATGATCCGCTCGGGGCTCGGCGAGGCGTTGCGTGAGCGGATTCTCGAGGACAACGCCCGGATCGCGGACTCGCTGACGGACTCGATCCACCAGATGGGTCTGCGTGATCTCGAGTACCAGACGGATGACTGGGAGCGGATGCAGGCGCTCTTCGAGGGGTTGCGTCTGCCCAACGAGGCGTTCGCGTGCCTGCTCGATGAGGATGGGAACATCCTCTGCCATCCCGATCTGCGTGACGATCCGTCGCTGCGCGGTGTGAACCTGGGATCGAAGGCGTTCGCGTTGGCGGATGGGGCAAGCACGACATTGGGGAATCGTAATTCGCAGAGCTCGGTTGGCACGTCGTCGTTTCTCGACGGGACGCACTTTATTGCGGCGCAGGATCTGGAGGGATTGGCGGCGAGAATCCTCGTGCACCAGCCCGAGTCGGGGCTCCTGGCGGCGACGCGCGACACGAGCGGTGGCGTTGTGGCCGTGTTGGCGCTGGCGGGTGTGCTGATCGTGGCGTGCACGGCGTGGATGGTGTGGTTCGTGGGGCGCCGGTACATGGCGCGGATAGCCAGGATTCACGCGGGCCTGGAGGAGACGGTGGCCACGCGCACGGAGCAGGCCTCGCGTGCACGCAATGCGATCATCTTCGGGATGGCCAAGCTCGCGGAGAACCGCGACACGGACACGGGCCTGCATCTGGAGCGGATCAAGAGCTACTCACAGCTGCTGGCACGACAGATGCGCACCAAGTACCCGGAGATCATCACGGACGCGTGGATCGAGCGTCTGGGTCTGGCGTCGTCGCTGCACGACATCGGCAAGGTTGGCATCCCCGATAGCGTGCTGCTCAAGCCGGGACGCCTGACGGATGATGAGCGCGCGATCATGGAGCGTCACACGACGATCGCTGGTGACTGCCTGATTGGGTTGCTGCGCGAGTTCGAGGACGACGGGCTGGTGCTGATGTCGTGCGAGGTCGCGCTAGCGCACCACGAACGCTGGGATGGGGGCGGGTACCCCTACGGGCTCGAGGGCGAGACGATTCCGCTCGCGGCACGGATCGTGGCGCTCGCGGACGTGTACGACGCGCTGACCTCGAAGCGTGTGTACAAGGAGGCGATGCCCCACGGGCGGGCGTTTGCCATCATCACGTCGGAGCGTGGCAGACACTTCGACCCGGATGTGGTGGACGCGTTCGAGTGGATCGAGGAGGAGTTCATCGAGACGCGCGATCGCCTGCACAGCGAGAGCGGTGGCGTGATGTCGATCGCGGCGTGAGTGTCACGCGAGCGCGCGCAGGAGGCAGGCCTGGCGGACGGGGATGGAGTTGGCGACCTGCTGGAAGATGCGCGAGCGCGGGCCATCGGCGACGGGGGAGGCGATCTCGACGCCTCGATTCATGGGGCCCGGGTGCATGACGATGGCGCCCTGGGGCATGGTTGCTGCGCGCTGCTCGTTGAGCTGGAAGTGTGCGATGTAATCGTCGTCTGTGGCGCTGCCACGCTCGCGCTGGACGCGGAGCATCTGGACAGCGTTGACTGTGGGGAGTGTGTCGTCGAGAGAGCGGCTTATTTCACAGCCGAGCGAGGCGAAATCGTCGGGGACGAGCGATGGCGGGCCGACGGCGATGACGGTGGCACCGAGGGTGGTGAGGGCGGCAACATCGGAGCGGGCGACGCGTGAGTTGAGCAGGTCGCCCACGATGGCGACGCGCAGGGAGGCGAAGTCGAAGGAGTCGGTGAGATTGAACTCCTCGGCGATGGTGTAGACGTCGAGCAGGCCCTGGGTGGGATGGGAGCTGGCGCCCTCGCCTGCGTTGAGGACAGGGACACTGACGTGCTCTGCGACGAGCTGGGGGCCACCGGCCTCCTTGACGCGGATGACGATGGCGTTGGCGCCGTGGGCCTCGACGACGCGCGCGGTGTCGGTAATAGTCTCGCCCTTGGAGGCGGAGGAGCCCATGCCGGTGAGATCGAAGACGTGCGCCCCAAGCCTGGCAGCGGCGATGGAGAAGGAGACGCGTGTGCGCGTGGAGTCCTCGAGGAAGAGGTTGAGGACAATCTTGCCCGCGAGGGGGCTATCGGTTGGGGGAGAGCGCTTAAGGGCGTGTGTGTGGGTGAGAAGAGCGCGGAGGTCAGAGGCGGGCATGCCGCGGAGTTGGAGGAGATTTCTCATAAAAATGGATTGTAGCGGGCTGTTGGGTGAGCATCGCCTTATTTTCTTCTGTGCGGCGATGCGGATCATGCACTACGCGCTCAAGAGGAATGTTCTTGGATGCGGGGTGGTCTGGTTGTATCCTAACGATGGGGATCGAGGAGCTAGCCAGACGTGATCTGTAGAATTCTTTGTGTGATTGCATCACTAATGTGCGTGTCAACAAGTGTGCCGGCACAGGATATTTTGTATCAGGTCGACCTGACTCTGTCGGATGGTTCGGGGCCATTCAACAGAGTTCGATATGTCATAGATCCACGTGTTCAAGACGGCGCGCCGGTCGACTCGAACACCGGATCGTTCAAAGACGCGGTGCGTTGGACGCGTTTTTATCACCAGGGCATCGAGTTTGTTGCCACGGGAGGGAACGTCGTTGCACGTAATGATAGATCTGGCGATCACTACGACACTACATTCATTACAACAGGCACCGCGGGTACGGCGCATGGTGAGATCCTCCCGTTTGAGGTATTCGGTACAGAGCTCGTTGGGGATTCGAGAGATGCGAGCCCGATGTCGGACGATACTATGTTTCATCATCTATATTATTTTAATCTGCATACAACAAAAGAATTTCTGATCCGCACTCGATATGACGATGGCACCGAGATGCATACGGCGAGGGATGTGATTGGATACGAATTCAGCACCGTACCCTCTCCCGGCGGCGCGCTGATTTTCATAGGAGGTACGCTGTTGGCTCCTCGGCAGCGCAGACGTTAGCGATATTTCCTGATCAGATTCGCGTCGGCGACGACCTCTAATGGAAGGATGATCTCGGCGGCGTGCCCGGAGACCTGGTCTTTGATGGTGACCTTGAGTCGGTAGATGCCGACGGTGAGGGTCTGGGGGAGGTCGATGCGCTGGACGAGGAAGAAGTCGGAGCGTTTGGAGCGTGAGGTGTCGGTGACGAGCTGCTGGGGTTGTTTCCAGGCGAGCAATCCGTCGGCGTCGTGGTAGAGGGAGAGCTCCTGGGTGATCTCGACGATGTGAGCGCTGTTGCCGCGGACGTCGCTGCCTGTGCGCGAGGCGAAGTTCTCGAGCTCGACGTAGACGATGGCAGGGTGGGCACGACCGGCGAGGAGTCTCTGCGGGAGCTCGGTGTAGCGTCCGAAGCCCTCGACGCGCGAGCAGAGGGCGGCGGTGACGATGGCGAGCGGGTCGCCCTTGGCGAGCTCGTCGGAGGCGTTGTGGACGGTGTTCGAGATGTGAGAGACGTCGCCCGCGCTGGAGCGCGTGCCCTCGGCGGTGGCGCGGAGCATGTCGCGGAAGGCGGTGACGATCTCGGTCTCGCGCTGGGTGAGGGAGGGGGCGCTGAGCGTGGAGTCGGTGAGGATGCCGGGCTCAAGGAGCTCGAGCGCGGCGAGTTGTGTGAGCGACTCTGCGGGTGTGGCGGAGGTGCGCGAGTCCTGCCTGAGCATGGAGGCGAGCTCCTCGATCAGCTGTGCGCGCTGCTCCTCCTCGGTGAGCTCGATGATGCGTGTGGAGGGCTCGTTGGAGACCGGTGGCTCGATGGTGCGCTCGGGCGCCGCGAGCGTGGTGTCGAGGGCGAACTCGTCGAGGGTGGTGGACTCGGGAATGGGGTCGGTGTTGGCCTCGAGTGGCTTCGGGGGTGATTGCTCGGGCGTGTCGAGCGAGGCGTTCTGGAGCGCCTCGGCGTTCTGCGCGAAGACGTCGGTGAGGTTGTCGTTCGTGGTGGCGTCGTCCTGCTGTGGCTGCGCGTCGTCGCTGGGCGTGTTCTGCGCGGGGGAGGGGGTGGCGGTCGCCATGCGATCGATGGTGCGGTGCTGTGGCTGGGTGGCGCAGCCGGCGAGCGCTAAGAGAGATGTGAGAGCGATTGCTGATCTGGGCATTGCGTGCGCCTCCGCGCGGGATAGCCTGCGCGTCCTGCGCAGGGGTACGGATGGGGTTCAGGAGGTCGTATCGACCTATTTTCGTCGCTGGCTTGCGAACTCGACGGCCTGGGACTCGAGCCAGCGGGCGGGGTCGCGCCTGCCGGTCTTGTAGCGGGCGTCCATGGCGGCGGTGGCGGCGAGGAGGTCGGCGGCATGGTTCGGGCCGAGGGTCTGGGCGAGGGCCATGGTGGCGTTGCGTGAGGGGCCCCAGAGCCCGGCGGACTTGGCGGCGGCGTTGATGTCCTGGCCCTGTGAGTGGAGGGCCGCGACGGTGTGGGTCTTGCGTGCCAGATCGAGCATGGACCAGGAGACCATGACGGGGTCGCAGCGCCAGGGGCCCAGCGCGTCGCGCACGCCCTGGACGGCGACGATGGGGTTGTTGGAGAGCAGTCGGTTCTGGACCTCCCAGAACTGCTCCTGCGCGGTGGCGGCGATCATCTCGTCGACGAGGTCGGAGGTGATGGAGGAGCGCGCGCGCGCCTTGGCGACGGAGGCGAGCTTGGCGTACTCGGCGTCGAGGTTTGCGAGCGCGACGCCGACGCGCGTGACAAGCTTGTCGGCGGCGTCCTCGTCGATGGGGATGTCGTGTCGCTCGGGGCAGCGCTTGTGGACCCAGGTGGTAGCGGTGGGCTGGGTGAGCTCCTCGCACTTGATGATCGTGCCGACGTTGGCGATGTGGGTGTCGAGCTTGCCGCGATACCAGCGGGGCGCGCGCAGGAGGAGCGTGGCGTCGTCGACGGGGTTCTGCGCGTAGCGTTCGAGGATGCGGCGTTTGTCCGATGATGGGGATGCGTCGTCGTCCTCGTCCTCGGATTTTCCTCGGACGAGCTGGTCGGCGTTGTCGACGATGACGAGCTTGTGCTGCTGGAGGAGCCCGAAGGAGCGGCACTCGTCGAGGACGTCGGCGAGGGACGTGGTCTCGGCGTCGAGGGTGATGGTCTCGATCTCGTCGAAGCGTTCTGTGAGCGCGTCGGCGAGGTTTTTGGTGTGGAGACGTGTGAGGAGGTCCTCGTTGCCGTGGAGGACGACGATGCGGCAGTCGGCGTCGAGGGGTTTGGCGTCTTTTTTCTTTTTGGGAGGCATTGGCGTGCGTCGAGGGTACCACGGGGGTTGGGGGCTGGGTGCGATTCCTGACGGGGGCTTCACGGAACGGTCACGGTGGGTTTACACTGGTGTCGGTGCCTGGGCGGTGGGGCCCGGGTGCTTAACAGGCATCGCGGTGGCCCGACGACGCGCAGGACGCGAGCGGGCGACCGACGCGTGCCCGAAGGACAGCCCCACGGGAGATGGTGACTCGACACGCCGAGGCGTGTCCCAACGATGACTGGAGTGTGCTCGTATGGCGTATTCAACTACCGAGATCCGCAACATCGCGCTGGTCGGGCATGGCGGTGGTGGCAAGACGACGCTCACTGAGCGCTTTCTTGCCGACACCGGGGTGATCGGTCGGATGGGGACGGTCGAGGACGGGAACACCGTGTCGGATTTCTCCGACGAGGAGCGTCATCACAAGCACTCGCTGTCGGCGTCGCTGGTGAACTTCGATCACGATGGCATGCACTTCAACGTGGTCGACACGCCCGGCATGCCGGACTTCCTGGGACAGGCGATCCCGTGTCTGCCGGCGTGTGACACTGTGTGCGTTGTGATCGATGCGACGAAGGGGATCCAGACGGTGACGCGTCGCATGATGCGCATCGCCTCGGAGCGTCGTTTCCCGCGCCTGATCGTGATCAACAAGATCGACCACGCTTCGGGTGAGGAGCTCGAGGAGCTGGTGGGGCACCTTCGCGAGACGTTCGGCAACGAGTGTCTGTGCGCGAATCTGCCGACGGGCGGGGGCTCGGGGGTGATCGACGTGATCAAGGCCGAGGAGGGTGAGACGGACATCCTGTCGGTCGCCGACGCGCACACGCAGATCCTGGATCAGGTCGTGGAGATAGACGACGATCTGATGAACGAGTATCTCGAGAGCGGGACGGTGGAGAAGGACAAGCTGCACGACGCGTTCGAGCAGGCGCTGCGCGAGGGCCACCTCGTGCCGATGTTGTTCGTCTCGGCGCGTGAGGGCGTGGGCACGAAGGAGTTCGTGGACTTCGTGGCGCACTGGTGCCCGAACCCGGTGGAGGGGAATCCGCGTCCGTTCGAGGCGTCCAACGGCGATGGTGGCGAGGAACAGGAGTGGCACGCGACGCCCGATGCGGGCGAGCACGCGGTGGCGCACGTGTTCAAGGTGTCGGCCGACCCGTTCGTGGGCAAGCTGGCGGTGTTTCGCGTGCACCAGGGGACGGTGAAGGCGAACAGCCAGATCATCCGCAACGACGACAAGAAGCCGTTGCGGATCGGACACATCTTCAAGCTGCAGGGCAAGGAGCACATAGACACCGACAAGGCGATCCCCGGCGACATCGTTGCGGTGGCGAAGATCGAGGAGATCAAGCTCAACGACGTGCTGCACGAGCCGTCGGATCTGCACGGATTGCATCTGAGGCCGCTGCCGATGCCGGTGCCGATGCTTGGTGTTGCGATCGAGCCCAAGGCGCGTGGTGACGAGACGAAGCTGGGTTCGGCGATCCACAAGCTGATGGACGAGGACCCGACGTTCGTGGTCGAGCGGGTGAGCGCGACGCGCCAGACGGTGGCGCGCGGGCTGGGCGACCTGCACCTGCGCGTGATGATGGAGCGTCTGAAGGGTCGCTACGGCGTGGAGGTGGAGACCGAGCCTCAGAAGGTGGCGTACAAGGAGACGATCTCGGGCAAGGGCGAGGGTCACCACAGGCACAAGAAGCAGACGGGCGGTGCCGGGCAGTTCGGGGAGGTGTTCCTGCGTGTGGAGCCGCTGCCGAGCGATCACGACACGGGCTTCGAGTTCGTGGACGACACGTTCGGGGGGTCGGTGCCCAAGCAGTTCATGCCGGCGATCGAGAAGGGCATCAAGCAGGTGCTGGAGAATGGCGCGATCGCGGGGTATCCGATGATCGGCGTCAAGGTGAGCGTGTACGACGGGAAGCACCATCCAGTGGACTCCAAGGAGATCGCGTTCATCACGGCGGGGAAGAAGGCCTTCATTGATGCGGTGCAGAAGTCGAAGCCGACGCTGCTGGAGCCGTTCGTGGAGATGGAGGTGACGGCGCCGGCGAGCTACATGGGCGATCTGACGAGCGATCTGATCGCCAAGCGCGGTCGGATCAACGGGTCGGACATGCTGCCGGGCGATCTGTGTTGCATCCACGCGGTGGCGCCGCTCGCGGAGGTGATGAGCTACACGACGCAGCTCAAGAGCATCACGCAGGGGCAGGGGAGCTTCTCGCTGCACTTCTCCCACGAGGAGGCCGCGCCGGCGAACATCGTGAGCGAGGTTGCGGCGCAGTTCGAGGGTCACAAGGACGAGGAGTGAGCGCGTCTTCCGTGTGGAAAAGCTGATGGTGTTCGCACGGCGTGGGGTGATGGTGTAGTCTTGCGCGCGTGACGACAATGACAGGCGATGCGACACCAGTGCCGGCATGGATGGCGGATCTCTCGGGGAGGTTCATCGTCTTCGAGGGGCCTGACGGGTCGGGCAAGACCACGCAATACAACCGCTTTGTCGACGCCTGTCGGGGGTGGGGCGTCGATGTTGTCGAGGCGCGCGAGCCGGGTGGGACCGTGCTTGGGGAGCGTGTTCGCGAGATCCTGCTGCACCCGGATCACGACGAGATGTCGTTACGGTGCGAGATGCTGCTGTACATGGCGAGTCGTGCTCAGCTCGTGCACGAGGTGATCCGCCCGGCGCTCAACGCCGGGAAGGTGGTCGTGGCTGATCGGTTCGTGCAGAGCACGATCGCCTACCAGGGCGCGTGCGAGAGCAATGGTCTGGGCTTGTCGTGGGACGAGATCCGTCGGGTGGCGGACGTGGTGTGCCAGGAGGTCAGCGCGGACCTCGTGCTGATCTTTGATGTTGACGAGGCGACGGCGTCGAGCCGGATGAATGGGGATAGAGATCGGATCGAGCAGCGCGACGTGGCGTATCGCCAGCGCGTGCGCGAGGCGTATCGCAGGATGGCGAGGGAGGAACCCTCGCGTCACGTGGTTATCGACGCCTGCCGGGATGAGGACACGATCGCGCGTGAGGTGATCGAGTCGATCGGGCGAGTGGTGACCGCCTGAGCTCGTTATCGAGCGACTGCTACCAGCTCTGGATCGGGTTGAGCGGGCTCTGTCGTGCTATTCGGGTATGCGGACGTAGAGCATCATGTCGCCGAAGGAGCGGAAGCCGATGCGCTCGTAGACGGGCGTGCCCATCGCGGAGGCCTGGAGGATGGCGACGCGGTAGGCGTCGTCGTGCGCGCGTTGGAGCGGCGCGGCGGTGAGGTGCGCGCCGAGGCCCTTGGCGCGGTGGTCGGGGTGCGTGGCGACGCAGTAGATGCCCGCCATGCCTTTATCGAGGTGCATTGCCGAGGTGGCGACGATCTGGTCGTTGTGCCTGACGCAGAAGAAGCAGACGTCGCGATTGTGCTCTGATCCGGCGAGCAGCTTGGGGGCGAAGAGATCGGCGACGGGCTGGGGCAGCTCGTAGCCGTTGGCGAATGCTCGCGACCACTCGTCGGATTGTTCGTGCGATTGGGGATCGTCGAGCTCGTGGAGTGTGTATCCCTCGGGGAGGCTCGTGGTGGCGAGCGACTCGATGTCGGCGCCCATGGCGGGCATGGGTTCTGCGAGGACGAAGGCGTGCTCATCGAGGAGGGGTGCGAGTGCCTTATCGGGCGCGCGATGGAGGATGACGGCGGAGGGGCGGTCGAGCGCGCCGAGTCGGGCGATCACATCGCGTGACGAGGCGATGGATGGAGATTCGGGGAGGAAGGCGAAGCTGCCGAGCGGGTGGGGCTCGTCGGTGACGACCAGGAGGTGGTCGTCCGTGCGAACGGCGTCGTCGGAGCGCTCGAGGAAGAGGCGGAAGTAGGTGTCGAGCTGGTTCGCGATGGCGCGGAAGGCGCCGTCGTCGAGTTGCGACAGCGAGGCGATGCGGGTGGCGGTCATGGTTCGAGTGTAGCGGGAGGCGGCGCAATCCCTCCAAGCGGAAGGGTGCGTGCCCGGTTTGGGGTGTGTGAGTGCGATCGGGGTGCACGCGGGCGCGCGAGGTGTCGATCAAGCCGTCATGCAACGGATTGTGCGAGTGATGCTGGCGAGTGTGTGCGTGTGCTGCGGCGCGATGGGTGTGTCGTGCGAGAAGCCCGAGGTGGCGATCGCGGGGCAGCGTGATCGCACGGTGCGGTTCACGGACATCCGGGTGGGCAACGGGAACGAGGCGGTGGAGGGCACGCAGATCGCGTGCCACTATCGGGGGTACCTGCCCGACGGCACGGAGTTCATGAACACACGCAAGACGGGGCGTGGCAGGGCGCACGTGTGGAACGTGGGCGACGGGTCGGTGATCATGGGCATCGACATCGCTGTGCGTGGCATGAGACCCGGCGGGGTTCGCGAGACGACGCTTCCGCCCGAGATGCACTGGGGCAACGGCGGGTATGGCGGTGTGATTCCAAAAGACTCACGTATTCGATTTGTTATCGAGATGGTGCGGGTGCGGTAATTCAATAAAGAGTGTCACATTCTGCATGTGGCGCGCACTGGACATGATAAGCAGGGATTCACACTTCTCTCAGGGAGGTGCGCTATGCCGGTGCGCGCGTTGTGGTATGGGATCGTTGTCGGGTGCGCGAGCGTCGGCTTGTGCGCGAGCGGGCAGACGGCGATGTGGAACAACCCCGAGGGTGGCGATCTCCTGGATCCACAGAACTGGACGTTTTTGGATGACCCGGGGCCGTGGAATCAACCGCAGAACATGATCTTCTCGCTCGATGAAGGTTACAGCGTGTGGCTCGAGGGTTTTCACGGCGCTAATCGCATGCTGGTTGAGCGTGGCTCGGTGTTGCTGGGCAAGACACCGTCTGCTGCTGTGTATGAGTTTCTGCAGCTATTCGAGGACGAGCCTTTTAATCCTCCCGGGTTGATGGTTGGTGGTCTGGCATCGGAAGCGTCTCTTCGTACCGGGTTCTCTGTCTTTGCGCACGATGCGTTCGTGGGTATGTCGCTACAGGCGCGGATGGTGTTTTTGGATGATTTTCTCGCGACTGGAGACGTGAATGTGGGCGGGCTCGATGTGCTGTTGCTGGATGAGCATGGGACACTCATTCAGCAACATGGCGAGATGTGGTTCTACGGCGAGGAGTCGTACGGATCTGTTGGCGCTGCTGATGACGGGTATGTGTCGATGCTCACGCTCGCGCAGGAAGATGTTGGCTCACTTCGGATCAGCGCGGGGGCGATGGTCGATGTCGAGTCTGCGCGATTCGCTGTCAATGAGGGCTCGATCGCGAGTGTGCTCGTCGAGGGAGAGGGCTCGGTGCTGCATATGGATTCCGTGCCCGAGTTCGGCGAGGGCCATGTATCGATAGAGGTGGCGGACGGAGCTTTTTTGTCAGGTGAGTTCCCGGATGGAATTCTTCCTTCCGATATTCCCGGCTTGCAAACGTACGGGCTGGTGTTTCGCAATGGCGGCGGGCTGCTCGGCATCACTGGTATTGGCGAGGACAGATTCGATGGTGAGACTCTCGCCGGTGACGCGCGATCACTCTCCGTTCTCAATTCAGCGCTGACACTCGACACCCTCTCGGGCACGGGTGAGCTGCTCGTGCTTAGCGGTAGTGAGCTGCTTATCCGTGACATGATGGACTACTCGAAAGGGTCGAGCGTCCGAATCGAGAACAGCTCGCTCCGGGTTCTGGAGCCCGATGAACCGCCCCTGTTGAGTCCAAATCGACTGAATATGGTCTTATTGGGTCAGACGGTGGTTCTTTCAGATTCAACGCTCGAATCCGTTATGAGAGATTCGAATGCTGGTCCGCCTCATGGATCAAATGTGGTTATTGGTGGGCTCCCTCCTGAGAACAGCATTGTGGTGGAGGAGGGTACGGAGATCTCGGTAGATGGCGTGCTCTGGTTTCTGGCGCAGAAGGGGGACATCTCTATCAGTGGGCCTGGCACGCGCGTTGACCAGAGGAGGGCTTTGTTTGAGGGCGGTTTTTTCGGTGATCGGCTTGCTGGCGGGGTTCGCTTTCTCAACGGGCAGACGATTCGATCCGGTACGGGGATGTTTCCGCAGCCCGAACTGAATCTCGCAGACGGCGTGGCCATCGATGCCGACCTGCTGGTATTCGATGGGTTTGTTGTGCGCAACACGAGTGCTACACCGTCTCCCATCCAGACACGCTTGCTCTTTCTCGAGCGCGGCACACTGGAATTGAATCTCGACATGCCGATCGAGACAGAGTGGTTCGTTCTTGGAGAGGAGGGCTCCGGGTTCATGTTTTATGAGTTGCCGGGAAGGCTTGCGGGTGGGGGTGTTCTTGGCGGGACTCTTATCAATTTTGGAATCGTGGATCCCGCTTCGGAGGGGCGCAGTGTTGTGGTTGTCACAGGATCGTACGACCAGCGATCGCAGCACCTCTTGAACAGGACATTCCTGGCCGACCCTTGGAATCTGACGCAGGGCTATGTGGTTGGCGGGCTTCTGTGCGTGGATTTGCACAGAGACACCGGGGGCGCGCTGGAAGCTGATCGTCTGATCGTGACTGATGAGGCGATGCTCGGCGGGGTCGTTGAGTTTCGCTTCGGTGATTCGTATGTGCCGCGTTCTGGTGACTCATTCATGTTCGTTCAGGCTGGGCAGGTGATAGATGAGTTCGAGGTCGCGCGCATGCCCGAGACGGTGCCCTCTGGACTCATCTGGGAGCTTGAGTACACGGATACTAGTGTGATGCTGCGTTTCGGCTCGCTCGGCGATCTGAATGGTGACAATGAGGTGGACTCGATAGACCTTGGCCTGCTGCTGGCGCAGTGGGGTGCGCGCGACACCAGTGGAGATCTGGATGGGAGTGGTAACGTCGACGGTGGGGACCTGGGCGTGCTGCTGGCCAACTGGACGGGCTGAGCATGGCTTGCGAGTCGAGTCGTGTACGATCGGACCATGACACTGATCGGACACGGGATCGACATCGTGGAGGTGGCGCGGATCGCGACGATGCGCGCAGAGCACGGCGAGCGGTTCGAGGAACGCTGTTATACCGCGCGCGAGCTGGCGCATGGGCGGGAGTCGCGTCGTGCGGGGCTGGACGAGTACCTGGCGGGTCGGTTCGCGGCCAAGGAGGCGATCCTCAAGGCGCTGGGCACGGGATGGAGCGGGGGCATCCTGTGGACGGACGTGGAGGTGGTGCCCGTGGCGGATGGGCCGGCGAGGGTTGAGCTGCACGGCGAGGCGCTGAGGCGGGCGGAGGAGATGGGTGTGGGGCGTTGGATGCTGTCGATCACGCACTCGGGGGGCGTGGCGGTGGCGTCGGCGATCGCGCTGGGGTCGTGATCGTGCGCTTCTTGCGCGTTGTGCTGGCGGCGGTTTGGGCTGATACTCTATGTGCGCATGGCCAAGCGTGGAGCACCAACGCTGCTGGAGTTGTCCAGGCGGTATCCGCCGACGGAGCCGTCGATGGGCAGGCCACGCGCCGAGCCCAAGCCCAGGAAGGTCAAGCCGGAGCGTGCGCCGCGTGTGCCGTCTCGAGATGAGTCCGTGGACGGCGAGGGGTTCAGCCTGCCGCCGAGCGTGAAGATCCCGACGGGGTATCTGTTCGTGGCGGCGGCGGTCGTGACTGCGCTGGTGATGGGCGGATACTTCTTTGGGTTCGCGCGCGGGAGTGCCAGCGAGCGCGTGACGCGTGGGCAGGAGATGGCGCGCGACCTGGACTCGCAGGTGAACGACCCGTTGGTACGGACGGCGCCGCTGAACCCGCAGCTGCTCGAGGCGCCGCCCGGCGAGCGTGGTGGATCGATCGCGGCGTCGAACGAGCCATCGATCTCGGATGATGGCGGGGCATCGCTGACGGATGCGATCGTGGCGATCGCGCCCGAGACGGATCCGCGAGTGCCCGGGATGAACTACTACATCATCGCGCGAGATCTTCCCGACGAGGCGGTGCGTGCGGCGACGTATCTGCGTCAGCAGGGGATTACGGCGAGCGCGCTGTCGACGGGGCGGGCAGATCGGAAACTGGTGGTGGCGATGGAGGCGTTCGCGTCGGGGCAGACGAGCGGGCAGGCGGCCCGCGATCTGAAGGCGAGGATCCAGGAGGCCGGGCGTCTGTGGAAGCGTGACCATCGTGGGACGACGGATTTCTCGGATTGCTATCTGGCCAGGTACTCGAATTGAGGGGGATCCGGGCCCTGATGGGCTCGAATCTGGACCGATTCTGAGAACGTGCTATGATGTTCGGCCCCGGTGGGACCGGCCTGCGGAGGCTCCGGGCGGGGTTGTGGAAAGCGAGGCACACCATGAGTCTTGACAGAAGTCTGAAAGTTGCTGGCGGTGCGCTCTCGCAGCATCGGAACGTGCTGACACGTGCCGAGCGGATCGCCAAGCTGCAGGACACGACGACGTACGACCCGAAGAAGAAGCCGGTGCTGGGTCTTCCGAAGACGTCGAACCGCAAGGTTGGTCGCTGATCGCGACATCGGGCGTCCGCGGTGTATCAGAAGTAAGGTGTGTTGATGGATCGTGAGGCTGTGATTGCGCGCCGGGCGTCCGGCATGGATGTCTCGGGAATTCGGAAGATCTTCGAGGCCGCGGGGAGGCTGAGGGACCCGATCAATCTGTCGGTGGGGCAGCCGGACTTTCCCGTGCCCGATGAGCTGAAGCGAGCGGCGCACGAGGCGATCGACTCGGACAGGAACGGGTACACGGTGACGCGTGGCATCCCGGAGCTGCGTTCGCGGATCGTCGAGCATCTGCGCACGGACATCGGGTGGGAGATCGACAGCGACCTGCGCACGCACGAGGACGCGGATCGTCCAAGCGTGCTGGTGACGTCGGGTACGTCGGGTGCGCTGCTGCTGCTGGCGCTGGCAACGCTGGACGAGGGCGACGAGTACATCATTCCAGACCCGTACTTCGTGCTGTACCCGGCGATCGGGCAGCTGACTGGCGGGCGTGCGGTGGCGTGCGACACGTACCCGGATTTTCGTCTGACGGCCCAGCGCGTGGAGCCGTTGATCACGGAGCGGACGAAGTTCGTGTTGTCGGTTTCGCCGGCGAACCCGACGGGCGTCGTGACGCCACGCGAGGAGGCGCGCGAGCTGCTGGAGCTGTGCCGGGATCGTGGTGTGGTGCTGGTGAGTGACGAGATCTACGACGAGTTCGCGTTCGAGGAGGAGCTGGACCCGAGCCCGGTGCGGGGGAGGGTGGGGGCCTGCCCGAGCCCGGCGCGATTCGCGGGTGCCGAGGATCACGTGCTCGTGATACGCGGCTTCGGCAAGACGTATGGGTGTACCGGTTGGCGGATGGGGTATGTGTGCGGGCCCGGGTGGCTGGTGCGCGAGATGACCAAGATGCAGCAGTTCTCGTTCGTGTGCGCGCCGTCGATGGCGCAGTGGGCGTGCGCGGACGCGTTCGGTGTGGATATGTCGGGCGTTGTGCGCGAGTACGCGGCGCGTCGCGACATGGTGCTGGAGCGTCTCGGGGGGCTCTCGAGCATCCCGAGGCCGGGCGGGGCGTTCTACGCGTTCGTGGAGGTTCCCGGTGCGCTGGGCATCACGGGGAGTGAGTTCGCGGAGCAGGCGATGGCACGTAACGTTCTGGTGATCCCCGGTGGGGCGTTCTCGGAGCGCGATACGCACTTTCGGCTGAGCTTCGCGACATCGCGCGACAAGCTCGAGCCGGGGCTCGAGATTCTGGCCTCGCTGATGCGAGGGGAGTGAGCGGTGGACCCGCGGGGCGAGGGGGCGTAGGCTCCCGTTCCCGGGCGGTCGGGAGGATGGCTCGGGAGGTCATCCCAGGCGAAATCGAGAGGAGCACACGCGATGACGATCCGTATTGGGATCAATGGATTTGGCAGGATCGGGCGTCTGGTGACGCGCGCGGCGCAGGGGTCGGACGTCGAGGTGGTGGCGGTCAACGATCTGGTGCCGGCGCCGAACCTGGCGTACATGCTCAAGTACGACTCGGTGCACGGGCGTTTTGACGGCACGGTAGACTCGACGGACAGCTCGATCATTGCCAACGGGAGCGAGATCAAGACGTATTCCGAGCGTGATCCGTCGGCACTGCCCTGGGGCGAGCTGGGTGTCGATTACGTGCTCGAGGCCACGGGCCTGTTCACGACCCACGAGGGCGCGAGCAAGCACCTTGCCGGCGGCGCCAAGCGCGTGCTGATCTCGGCACCGACGAAGGATCCGGACACGGTCAAGACGCTGGCGTTCCGCGTGAACCACGAGGAGTACGATCCGGCGACGGACACGGTGGTGTCGAACGCGAGTTGCACGACGAACTGCCTGGCGCCGGTGGCGAAGGTCATCGAGGACTCGTTCGGTCTCGAGGAGGGCCTGATGACGACGGTGCACGCGGTCACGGCGACGCAGCCGACACAGGACGGGCCCAGCAAGAAGGATCTGCGTGGCGGGCGCAACGGGTACGCGAACATCATCCCGGCGTCGACGGGGGCGGCCAAGGCTGTCGCGCTGTGCATCCCGTCATTGAAGGGGAAGCTGACGGGCATGGCGTTCCGCGTGCCGACGGCGGACGTGTCGTGCGTGGACCTGACGTTCCGCACGGGCACGTCGACGAGTCTGGAACACATCAACGCCGCGATGCGTGACGCGTCGGAGAGCGCGATGCGCGGCGTGCTGGCGTACACGGAGGAGGCGGTCGTCTCGAGCGATTTCATCGGCGATCCGCACAGCTCGATCTATGACGCGGGCGCGTGCATCGAGCTCAATGACAGGTTCTTCAAGGTCGTGAGCTGGTACGACAACGAGTACGGTTACGCGAGCCGTTGCGTGGACATGCTGCGCTACATGGCGTCGCGTGAGAGTTGAGCCAGACGTGGCGCACCCAAGCGAGACACGAGGGCTGTCGGGGCGTGTTGTGCTGATCGCGTTCTTTGCGCTGGTCATCGTGATGGGCGGCGGGCTGTGGCTCGTGCTCGACGCGAATCGTGACGAGCTTGTGGCGTCGCGCGGGGGGAACGGCACGTCGTCTGCTGATCCGCGGGCGGGCTGGTATCGCGTGACGCTCGAGAGCGATGACGGGCCGATGCCGTTCCTGGTCGAGATACCTGGTGAGACGGATGCGCCCGCGAGGATCCGCAACGACGAGGAGATTCTGGAGACGGAGCTGAGTCTCTTTCCCGATGGCGGCGTGCTTCTTGATTTTCCGCACTTCGACGCGCGTGTGGCGCTGTCGTCTGTGGGCACGGGTGAGTACGAGGGAACGTACTCGAAGGTGCGCTCGGCAACGACGACGGGCGACATGCCGGCGCGTATGCAGTATCTGGGGGCGGATGAGCCGACCATCCTTGACAGGTTCGCGATCGAGGGCGAGGCCGGCGTTGACTTCACGGGCCATTGGAAGATGTCGTTCGTGGAGGAGGGCGAGGCGCGGGGCGAGTTCACCCAGGGCGACGATGGCACGCTGACAGGCACGATCTGGACGTGGACGGGTGGATTCGGCTTTCTTGCGGGCGAGGTCGTGGGCGACACGGCGTATCTGTCGGTCTTCGACGGCTCGCACGCGTTTCTCTTCACGGCGAGTCTGAGCGACGACGGGGAGCGCATCGAGAATGGTGTGTTCAACTCGGGCGGGTACTTTCACGACACGTTCGTTGCGGAGCGCATCGAGGCGAGCGATCCGTACGAGCCGTTGAATCCATTCGATAGTGTGACGCTCCGACCCGGCGAGACGAGGCTGGGGCTGGAGCAGCTGCGCGATGAGCCGTACGCGGGTGCGCCAACGATCGTGGTGGCGTTCGGCACGTGGTGCCCGAACTGTCATTCCGAGGCGCCGTACCTGCGGGCGTTGTACGACAGGTATCACGAGCGCGGGCTGGAGATTCTTGGTCTGGCGTACGAGCGGAGTGACGATTACGAGCGATCGATGCGACAGATCGAGCGGTTCAAGGCGCGGTATGGCATCTCGTGGAACATCATCCCGGCGGGCGAGCTGAGCAAGTCGAATGCCGCGGCGCGTCTGCCCGAGTTGACGAGTTTTAGGAGTTATCCGACGACGATCTTCGTGAATCGTGACGGCACGGTCGAGGCGATTCACTCTGGATTTGCTTCTGATGCGACTCCCGAGTTGCACGAGCAGCAGCTGGCGGAGATGGAGCAGCGGATAGAGGCGATCCTCGGGTCGAGGTGATGTCGCAACTTGGATAGCATGGCCCTTGTAGCACCCAAGAACTGGATTCCTAGTTCTCGTGGGCGAGCACGTGAGGGCGATCCGATGCGATTGATGATGATGATTGGTGTTGCGGGCGTCTGCCTGGGCGTTGGAGGGTGCGCGTCGACCGGCGAGACGCAGGAGGTCTCGACACGCGGCGAGGGCGACAGGTACGTGACGGCGCTCGTGGCGGAGTTCGAGGCGACTGACGAGATGATCGTCTCGGGCCAGCAGCTCTTCGACGAGGGGAGCTGCTCGAAGTGCCATCGCCCCGGCGGGGTGGGCGGCGACAGAGCGCCGAGCCTCGCGGACAGCGCGTGGGCGTATTCCGACGGGAGCCTCGAGGGGATCCGACGCACGATCGCGTTGGGCGTGCCCAAGAGCCATGTCGGGGACGAATACCCGTTCGAGATGTATCCGATGGGGAAGATGTCGCTGAACCACAACCAGCTCAACGCGCTGGCGTCATATGTGTGGAGTCTGAGCCGCTGATTGTCTTGGTGGCGCCAGATAGCCGACTTATTAGGTTGGCATGGACGTGCACGCGCCGAGGCTGAGTCGACGGCTGGTGGTTGTGGGGGTGATTCTCACTCAGGGTGTCCTGGCGTTGTGCCTGTGGACGCTGTTGCTGCTCGCGGCGGATGACGCGCTCTCGTTTCGTGATCTTGTCGACCTTCTTGATGAGCCCGAGTGGTGGACGCTCGGTGGGATCGTGATGGGTACGGTCATGCTGCTGTCGAGCGTGATGATGTTTCCCGTGCGACGCCCGGCACCACGGAGCGAGAGGGGCTCGTCGCTGTTTATGAGTATCTGTGCGGCATCGTTGTGCGCGGGCGGTCTTGCGCTGGGTGCGCTGTATCTGCTGATCGAGCTCGTGGGGGTGTGGGAGATGATCTGGGATCAGCACGACATCGTTGGGTGGTTCGTGCTGCTGGCGTTTGTGCCTGGTTGGTTGCTGTTCACGCCGCTGTTGTGGAGCTATTCGAGGAGCTATCGACGGGACACCTTCCTCGGGCGTGTGTCTGCGGTGCTGCTGACGGGATCTGTCGTCGAGATCCTGGCGGTGTTGCCTCTGGACGTGATGGTGCGCCGGCGGACGGACTGCTACTGCGCGGAATCGACGTTCCTGACGATGCTGTGGGCCGGGACGATTGGTCTGATCGCGATGGGGCCGGCGATCGTGGTGCCGGTGGTGTCGCGTCGTCGGAGGCGCTGGTATGCGGGGCGATGCGAGTGGTGCGGGTACGACATGCAGAGCACGCCCGATCTGGACATGTGTCCGGAGTGTGGGCTGGGATGGCGTTCGTCCAGAGATTCGACCACCGCTTCAGGCTCGGATTTGACCGAGCAAGACGCGGGTGAAACTGCGTCGCTTTGATTGGTGTTTACGCCGAGAAGCTCGACCCGCATCCACAGGTGGCGGTGGCGTTGGGGTTGTTGAAGACAAAGCCGCGCCCCATGACCTCGTCTTTGAAGTCGACGGTGACGCCCGTGAGGTAGAGCAGGCTCTTGGGATCGACGATGAGGCGCACGTCGTGCTGGTTGAATTCCTCGTCGTGCTCCTTCTTTGTCTCGGTCAGGTCGAGGATGTAGGAGAAGCCCGAGCACCCGCCGCCCTTGACGCCGACGCGCAGGCACACCTTGTCACGATCGAGCTCCTGCTCGTCGATGATGCGAGAGATCTCGTTGGCGGCGATCTCGGTGAGCGTGACGGGTGAGGCCTGGGTGGTCGTCTCGGTCATTGGTTTGCTCCGTTCGATAGGGGAGGGAGATATTAGTGCGCGTGGTCGTGCTCGTGGTGGTGATCGTGCTCGATGCCGTTCTTCTCGCGGTAATCGCGGATGGCGGCCTTGATGGAGTCCTCGGCGAGGACGGAGCAGTGGATCTTGACGGGCGGGAGGGCGAGTTCCTCGACGATCTCGGTGTTCTTGAGGGCCTCTGCCTCGTCGAGCGTGCGTCCCTTGATCCATTCGGTGGCCAGGGAGGACGAGGCGATGGCCGAGCCGCAGCCGAAGCACTTGAACTTGGCGTCTTGGATTGTGCCTGTGTCCTCGTCGACCTTGAGCTGGAGCTGCATGACATCGCCGCACTCGGGCGCGCCGACCATGCCGACGCCGATGTCCTTGCGCTGCTTGACCTCATCGGAGGAGCCGAAGTTGCCGACGTTGCGCGGGTTGGTGTAGTGGTCGATGACTTTCTCTGAGTATGCCATTGGTGGATCTCCTGATGATCCGTGTGTGCGTGGTTAGTGGGCGGCCCAGTCGATCTGTGAGACGTCGATGCCCTCCTTGTACATGTCGTACAGGGGTGAGAGCTCGCGCAGGTGGAGGACGGCTTTGGTGATGCTCTCGATGGCGTAGTCGACCTCCTCCTCGGTCGTGAAGCGTCCGAGCGAGAGTCGGAGGGAGGAGTGCGCCAGCTCGTCGCCGACGCCTAACGCCTTGAGCACGTAGGAGGGCTCGAGGGAGGCGCTCGTGCACGCCGAGCCGGAGGAGCAGGCGATGTCGCTGATGCGCATCATGAGCCCCTCGCCCTCGACGAAGCCGAAGGAGATGTTTGTCAGATGGGGGAGGCGCTTATCGATGTGGCCGTTGACCTGTGAGACCTCGATGGCGTCGGTGAGCGCGTTCTCCATCTTCTTGCGGAGTGCCAGGAGGCGTTCGCGTTCGGTGTCCATCTCCTGTGCGCAGAGCTCGCAGGCCTTGCCGAAGCCGGCGATGCCCGGCACGTTGAGTGTGCCCGAGCGGTACCCGCGCTCCTGGCCGCCACCCTCCTGCTGGGCGACGAGTCGCACGCGTGGTCTGCGGCGACGGACGTAGAGCCCGCCGACACCCATCGGTCCGTACATCTTGTGGCTCGACCAAGAGAGCAGGTCGACGTTGTCGTCGTTGACGTTCGTTGGCATCTTGCCGACCCATTGCGTGGCGTCGGTGTGGAAGATGACGTTCTTCTCTTTGCAGAGCGCGCCGATCTGCGGGATCTCGTTGATGGTGCCGATCTCGTTGTTGGCCCACATGACGGTGACGAGGATGGTGTCGTCGCGGAGTTCGTTCTCGATCATCTGGCGGGTGATGATGCCGTCCTCGCCTGGGGAGATGAACGTGACGTCGAAGCCTCGCTTGATGAGGCGCTTGAGCGGGTCGAGCACCGCCTTGTGCTCGTGCTCGGCAGAGATGATGTGGCCGCGATCGGGCTGGCCCTCAGGGGCCCTGGCGTACATCTCCGCGGCGCCCTTGATGGCCAGGTTGTTGGACTCGGTTGCGCCGGAGGTGAAGATGACCTCCTTGGGTGTGGCGCCGATGAGCGCCGCGGCCTGCTGGCGAGCGGTGTCGATCGCGTCCTCCGCCTCCCAGCCGAATGAGTGGTTGCGTGAGCCGGAGTTGCCGTACTTCTCACTGAAGTACGGCAGCATGGCCTCGACGACACGCGGGTCGGTGCGCGAGGTGGCGGCGTTATCGAAGTAGAGAGGCAGGTTGAGTGCCATCGTGTGCTAGCTCCTTGCGGTCGATCTGCGGTCCCACCCGAGATGTCGGACGTCTGCGATTGCGTCTTAGAATCATTCAAAGTTTAGCCCTGCGTGGGGCGGTTGTCATGGAAAACCGAGAGCCCGGGCGGGCGAGGGCAGAGGGTGGCGCGGCTGAATCGGATATCTGAGTCCGATTAGTCGGGCATATTCTTGAGTTCGTCGCGCAGGATGGCGGCCAGCTCGTAGTTTTCCTGCTCGATGGCCTGGCGGAGTCGGGATCGGAGCTCGGCCTTGGGGCTCGAGGGGAGCTTGGGCACGAGGGCGTCGCGCATGCCCTGGAGGAGCTGGACCTCGGAGGAGCTCTCGAACTCGTCGGCCTGCCCGCGCTCTGACATGTGGTCGCGGATCTCGACGAGGGCGCGATCGAGGTGGAGGAGTGCCGCCTTGGGCTCGCGAGCGCCGATGGCCTGCACGGCCAGCGCGCGGGCGCGCATCATGATGATGTAGGGGCGGAACTGCTCGACGGCGTCGCGGTCGTTGTCGTCTTCGGCGTGCTGCTGGCAGAGATCGAGCACGCGGAGGTTGCGTGAGGTGTCGCGCACCACGCCGTCGAATTCCTCGAGCACGAAGAGCGCGACGTATCGCTGGTAGTACTGGACGGCCTCTTCGCGCAGGCGTTTGCAGTCGTCGGGGGAGAGATGGAACGATTCGGGCGATCCGGGCTGCACGCCGGACTCATCGATGCTTGTCTCGACGAGGTCGAGGAAGCTCTCGAAACCCTCGATGCGCTGCCCGTCGGGTCGTCCGTCCATCTCCATCTGGATGATGCCCAGGTCGAGTCGCATCTGGATCTTTGGCGTGCCGTCCTCGCCCTCGATGATGCGCACGGCGAGCTGGCCCGTCTGGTAGGGCCATTCCTTGAGGAGTTGTGTGAGGTCGTAGGACATGGTGCGTTGAGTTCACTATAGGACGGATCGACTGGTTGTCGTGCTATTGGACGTGTGGCGCGTGGCGGTGGATGAGATTGACGGATACACGGGATGCATGACGCCTGGTGATATCGTCTGTTTGGGGGAGTGTCTCAAGGGCGAGGAACAGTCTGTCGATGAGAGCCGGATAGTGTGACGGTTCTGCTGTTCGCACGGGTGGTGTGTCACACGAGACACGTGTGGCGCACTGACAGGTGTGGGAGGGGACCCCTTGGAAGGGCGCCGAGAGGCGACTTGGAAGGCGTGGGTATGAGTCAGCGTGGAGAATTCCAATCGGATCTGGCCTCCTACATCGGCCAGATATCCGAGCACTCGCTGCTGACCGCCGATGAGGAACGTCTTCTGGGGTGGAGGATCATCAACGACAATTGCCCCGAGGCGCGCGAGCGTATGGTGCGCGCCAATCTGCGTCTGGTCGTGGCGATCGCCAAGCGGTACGCCAATCGCGGGCTGACGCTGCCGGATCTGATCGAGGAGGGGAACATCGGGCTGATCCGCGCGGTCGAGGGGTATGACCCCGCGCAGGGGGCGCGATTCAGCACATACGGCTCGTGGTGGATCAAGCAGGCGATCAAGCGTGCGCTGATCAACGCGGTGCAGCCGATCCACATCCCCGCGTACATGGTGGAGCTGATCGCCAAGTGGAAGCAGGCGTCTCGCGAGCTGGAGCGGAAGTTCGATCGCCAGCCGAGCGTGCAGGAGCTGGCCGAGCACATGCAGCTGCCGGTGCGGAAGGTGAAGATCATCCGCAACGCGGTGCGCGCGTACAACACTCCGAGCCAGGCACCGAAGGACGAGAACGGCAACGCCGTCGACTTCGGGCAGATGCTCGAGGACACGCGGTTCGAGAACCCCGAGGAGCGGGTGTTCAAGCGCGACGAGCTGCACATCATCAAGAAGCTGCTCGAGGCGATCGACGATCGCGACGCGCAGGTGCTGCGTCTGCGGTACGGGCTCGACGGGCGCGAGCCGATGACGCTCAAGGACATCGGGCTGCAGATCGGTCTGACGCGCGAGCGTGTGCGCCAGATCGAGATCCAGGCGCTCAAACGCCTTCAGGAGCAGCTCGAGGACGACTGCCCGAGCCGGTTCTTCAAGAAGGATCCGCTCGAGGTGATCCGGGCGGAGATCGAGGCGGAGGAGCGCGACGGTCATCGACGCGCGATCTGAGTCGAGACGGGTTTATTTCTTCGGTGCCTTGTAGAACGGCAACGCGGTGACGGCGCCCTCGAGCGTGGTCTTGCCGGTGTCGATCTGGACACTCGTGCCCGGCTCCGAGTGTTCGCGACCGACGTAGGCCATGGCGATGGGCTTGCCTAGTGTGGGGCTCGCGCAGGCGCTGGTGATCGTGCCGACGGTGGTGCCGGCGGCCTGCACGCTCATGCCCTGTCGTGCGGAGCGTTTGCCATCGAGAACGATCCCCACGAGTGTCGTGGGAGTGCCCTCGTCTTTTTGCTTGCGGAGGGCGTCGAGGCCGACGCATGGCTCGCCGTTCTCGTCTCCGTCCTTGTCGAGGTTCATGGCGAAGCCGAGGCCCGAGGCGAGTGCCGGGATGTCCTCGCCGAGCTCGTGCCCGTAGAGGGGCATGCCGGCCTCGAGTCGGAGCGTGTCGCGTGCGCCGAGCCCGACGGGGGCGAGGATCTCGTCGGCGCCGTCCTGCGCGTTGAGCATCTTGAGGGCCATTGATGTCATCTTGGCGGGGAGGATGACTTCGACGCCGTCCTCGCCGGTGTATCCCGTGCGTGAGATGAGCAGCTTCATGACCATGAGGTTCTTCTGTGTGAAGCGGTATCGCTTGAGCGAGGGGACCTCCGAGGAGACGTTGGCGATCAGGTCCATCACTCTCGGGCCCTGGAGCGCGACCATCGCGGTGGACGTGGTCTGGTCCTCGAGTGTGAGCGTGAGATCGCCCCTGATGGCCTCGATGTGGTCGAGGATCTTCTGTCTGTTCGAGGCGTTGACGACGAGATTGAAGAGGTCGTCGTCGAGGCGGTAGACGAGCACATCGTCGCGCACGCCGCCCTGCTCGTTGCAGACGAGCGAGTAGCGGCACTGGCCCTGCTGCATGTCGGAGACGCGTCGGGTGCAGAGTCGCTCGAGAAGCCTGCGCGCGTGTCGCCCCCTGATCCTCAGGCGCCCCATGTGGGAGACGTCGAAGAGGCCGCCCGAAGTGCGCACGCGGTTGTGCTCCTCGATGATCGAGCCGTATCGGATGGGCATCTCCCAGCCGGCGAAGTCGACCATGTTGGCGTCGTGGCTGAGGTGGTAGTCGTAGAGTGGTGTGCGCAGCACGTGTGATCTCCTGGCGGGTGTGGGGCACCACGATACCCAAGTGCGAGGGAGCGGTCAGGTCGCGGGCGACCAGGGCATGTTGTCGAGGATGCGTGTGTCGCCCAGGCGACCGGCGACGAAGGAGCGCGCCACGAGCCCTCTGTCGTTGCGTCGTGTGCTCTCTGGCAGGGGGCGGATCGTGCGCGCGTCGCGGATGGTGGCGTACTCGACGTCGATCGTGGCGTCGAGCATCAGGTCTCGCATCGTCTCGGAGGCCTCGTCCGGGTTGTCGATGGTCTGCGCGACGCGCATAGCGTTGGACAGCGACGCGGCGCTGGGACGCAGGTCGGGAGGGATGAAGCGGTTGCGCGAGCTCATGGCGAGCCCGTCGGGCTCGCGGATGGTGGGTCCGGGCTCGATGCGAACGTCGGCCTCGCCCGTGGTGCGCATCAGGTCGGCGAGTTGGGTGATCATCTGGAGCTGCTGCCAGTCCTTCTCACCGAAGACGGCGACGGATGGCTGGATGAGGCGGAAGAGGCGGTGCACGACCTGCCAGACACCCTCGAGGTGGCCCGGTCGATAGGTGTCCTCGAGCCCGATGCCTCTGATGGAATCGGGTGGGGGCGGTGATGTGATGTCGGATTGACTCGGGTAGATGGTCTCGACGTCGGGGGCGAAGACGCACGAGGCGCCGTGCTCGCGCGATCGTCGCGCGTCGTTTTCGAGCACGCGCGGGTAGCGCTCGTAGTCGTCGGGCTCGTCGAACTGCGTTGGATTGACGAAGACGGAGACAAGGACCGGCGGCGTGGGTGTGCGCTGCGAGGCCAGGCGCGACGCGAGATCGATGAGCGAGGTGTGCCCCTCGTGGAACCCCCCCATGGTTGGCACGAAGATGGATCGCGGGTATCGCAGTAGCTCCCTGGGCGTGGAGATGATCTCGAATGGTGTCGAGGCTGGGGGGGGCATGGCGGTCGATCAGGTGTTGAAGTCGGCCTCACCCAGGAGGCAGTACTCCTTGCGACGCAGCACCTGGCCGGCGAAGGTCGGGTCGTCGACCGCCAGCGCGAACGCGCCGCCATGGTCGTGCCAGAGCAGCGGGTACATGAAATGGATGTTGAGCTCGGCGCCCATGAGCGTGGCGCACATGGAGAGGATGGAGTGGTCGCCCTCGAGGAGCACGACGAGGACCTCGAGCTCTGAGTACGAGAAGTTGTTCTCTCTGAGGACGCGTTTTGCGCAGGCGGCGTTCGACGTGATGATGCGCACGACGGCGTGGTCGGAGCTCTCGATGACGCAGAGGCTGACGATCTGGCACGTGTGATCGTGCTCGAAGGCGCGCATGATCTCCAGCAGCTTCCCGACCTTGTTGTCGAGGAAGACTGAGTACTGGGTGACGTGGGGTGCCTCGTACCCCTGCAGTGTTGAGAACGGATTCAGGGCGTCGTTCATGCGAGAGAATCGTGCCGAGCGGCACGTTGTGACCGTACCATGCGTGGTGGGCGATTCCAAGCACTAATTCCGCCCGGTGTGGCGAGGGTGTGGGCCCCTGCGCTATTCGGGCCTCACCACGTCTATACCACCCGGATCGGGGCAGAGCCCGGCGTCGTGTGCGCGAGTGAGCAGTTCGCGGACGGCGGTGGCGCCCCGCTCGCCCATGTCCTCGGAGAGCGGGTTGACGTAGAGCGTGACGAACTCATCGTTGCGCTGCTCCGAGATGCCCCGACCGAACGACGCGGCGTAGCTGAGGCTCGCGGCGCGATCCTCCTGCGAGGCTCTAATCGAATCGAGCAGCACGCGTGCGAGTCGGGTGGAGGTGCCGGTGCCGTGTCGTGCGTCGAGGTCGCGCCTGATCGCGTTGGCTCCGAGCGGGAGCGGCAGGCCCGTGGACTCCGTCCACCACGCGCCGAGGTCGGTGACGAGACGGAGGGAGTGGTCGGGATAGGTGAGCTGGCCCTCGTGGATGACGATGCCTGCGTCTGACCTGCCTTGCGCGACGTGCTCGATGATCTCCTCGAAGGGGACCTCGATCGCGTTGAAGTCGCGTCCGAGCAGGAGGCGGAGCGTCAGGTGGGCGGTGGTGTGCGTGCCGGGTGTTGCGATGGTGATGTCGGAGGCGAGCCAGCCGATGTCGCGCACCTGGCGCGAGACGATCTTTGGGCCGTAGCCCTCGCCCATCGAGGATCCGCAGGAGGTGAGCGCGTAGGCGTGTCTGACGTGCGGGTAGGTGTGGAAGCTGATGGCGGTGATATCGAGATCGGCGTGTTCGATGGCACGTCTGTTGAGCGACTCGATGTCGAGCATCACCGGTTGGAATCGGAAGGGGGAGGTGTCGATGGAGGGCTCGAAGGGCTCGACGTCGCCACCCACGGATCCGAGCGGGCGCCACATGAAGGCGTCGTCGGGATCGGGCGAGTGGGCGATGGTGAGTGTGATGGGCTCGTCGGGCATCGTCGTCTCCGTCGGATCGTTTGCGGCATCGGTCCGGCCTGCATAGCGTAGCCCCTTGAGAAATGGCCAAGGGCGCGAAGAAGAAAGATAATCCCGACTCGATCCAGATCGTCAATCGCAAGGCGAGGCACGACTACACCATCCTCGAGACGCTGGAGGTGGGCGTCGCGTTGCGGGGCTCGGAGGTCAAGTCGATTCGCGCGGGCAAGGCGAGCCTGCAGGAGGGGTACGTGCGCGTGCAGGCGGAGCCGCTGGGGTTGTTCCTGCACGCGATACACGTGGGCGAGTACCAGCCTGCGGGGACGACGAACCAGCACCACCCGACGCGCACGCGACAGCTGCTCGCGCACAAGCGTGAGATCAGGCGGCTGCTGACGCAGGTTGAGGAGAAGGGCGTGACGATCGTGCCACTGAAGATGTACTTCAGGAACGGGTACGCGAAGCTGGAGATCGGCGTGGCCAGGGGCAAGAGTCGCGTGGACAAGCGTCAGGACCTGCGGAAGCGCGAGCACCAGCGCGACATCGAGCGTGCGATGACGCGCAAGCGGCTCGGTTGATCGGCGGCAACACTCGAACAGCCAGCGGGTAGACTTGGGTCGTGACACGTGCCGCCACCAATCCCGGATCCCCGTCGATGGCCACGATGCAGACGGACTCCGTCGCGCGCCTCGAGGGCATCACGAAGGTGTACTACAAGCCCGATGGGTCGGTGCTCGTCGAGGCGTTGCGCGGCGTCGACACGTCCATCCCGCGCGGGCAGTATCTGGCCATCATGGGGCCCTCGGGCTCGGGCAAGTCGACGATGATGAACATCCTGGGATGCCTGGATCGACCGACGGCGGGGAGCTACTTCCTCGACGGTCGGGACGTGGCGACGATGGAGGACGAGGAGCTGTCGGTCTATCGCGGGCAGAAGATCGGCTTCGTGTTCCAGGCGTTCAATCTGATCTCGCAGCTGACGGTGGAGGAGAACGTGGAGACGCCGCTGCTGTATCAGGGCATCCCCAAGCGTGTGCGTCGTCCGCGCGCGATCGAGGTGCTCGAGCGTGTGGGCCTGGGCGATCGTGTGGGGCACAGGCCGCGCGAGCTGTCGGGCGGGCAGCAGCAGCGTGCGGCGATCGCGCGTGCGCTGGTGGGCAACCCGGCGGTGCTGATGGCCGACGAGCCGACGGGCAACCTGGACTCGAAGACGGGCGAGGCGATCCTGCAGCTGTTCGAGGAGCTCCACGAGCAGGGCATGACGATCATCATGGTGACGCACGACGAGTCGATCGCGGGGCGCTGCCAGCGTGTTATTCGTCTGCTCGACGGGCTTGTGGACGTCGACACGCTGCCGAGCGGGTGATTCGACGACGCGCCGCGATCCGCCCGATACGCTCTGTGGCATGAGAGTCCTTGGCGTCGATCCCGGATTGCGCATCACCGGTTACGCGGTCGTGGAGTTCGTCGACGGCTCGTTCGATCCTCAGCTGGTTGAGGCGGGTGCGATCAAGCTGCGCGAGCGAGATTCCGTGGCGGATCGTCTCGTCGAGCTTGAGGGCGATCTGATGGGCGTCATCGACTCGCTTCGCCCAGACCATTGCTGTGTCGAGAAGCTCTTTGCGCACTACAAACGCCCGGTCACGGCGGCGATCATGGGACACGGGCGTGGGGTCGTGCTGCTGTGTGCGCGTCGGGCGGGGCTGACACTCCACGAGCTCAACGCGACGGAGATCAAGAAGGCGATGACGGGCAACGGGCACGCCAGCAAGCAGCAGGTGGCGCTGTCGGTCGCGGCGCAGCTCGGGCTGGGCGAGCCGCCCAGCCCGGTGGACGTGACAGACGCGCTGGCCATCGCGATGACCGATGGAAGGCGCGTGATGATCGAGGCGTCCAACGCGAGCGCGACCACCTGAGAATCCCGCCTCGATACACTGTCACGCATGACGGTCGAGACCCCACGAGCGCAGGTGCTGATAGTCGAGGATGAGGCCGACCACGCCGACGTCATGGCCGACGCGCTGCGCAAGCCGGGGCACGTCTCGACGATCGTGAACACGGTGGACGACGCCTACGAGGAGCTCTCGGGCGGCGCGTTCGACATCGTGATCACCGACCTGCGCATGCCGTCGTCGGCGGGGCATCACGGCACGTGCGGCGATGGTGCCGACGCGGGATTGAGGGTGCTCGAGGGTGTGCGCACGCTCCAGCCGATGGCCGAGACGATCATGGTCACGGCGCACGGCGACGTGGGCACGGCGCGCACCGCCTTCAAGCAGGGTGTGTTCGATTTCATCGAGAAGCCGCTGGACCTGGAGGTGTTCCGCTCGCTGGTGAATCGCGCGGCAGAGACCGTGCTGCTGCGCCACGAGACAGTCGAGGACCCCGAGGCGCACCTGGACGAGTTGGTGCAGCACGAGGGGTTCAAGGGCATCATCGCTGGCTCCGAGCCGATGCGGAAGATCCTGCACACCGTCAAGACGATGGGCGCCTCGAGCCTGCCTGTGCTCGTGACGGGCGAGAGCGGCACGGGCAAGGAGCTGATCGCGCGGGCGCTGCACAACGTCTCGAGCCGCAGCAAGAAGCGGTTCGTGGCGCTGAACTGCGCGGCGGAGACGGAGTCGCTGCTGGAGGATCAGCTCTTCGGGCACGTCAAGGGCGCGTACACGGGCGCGGAGAAGGATCGCGAGGGTGTGTTCGAGTACGCCAACGGCGGCACGTTGTTTCTTGATGAGATAGGCGACATGCCGGCGAGCATGCAGGCCAAGCTCCTGCGCGTGCTGGAGACGGGCGAGGTTGTGCGGCTGGGTTCGAATGACCCTCGCTCGACGGACGTGCGCCTGGTGAGCGCCACGAACAAGGATCTCGACCAGGCGGTGCGGGACGAGTCGTTCCGTGAGGATCTGTTTTTTCGGATCGCGGGCGCGACGATCCATCTGCCGCCGCTGCGAGAGAGAAGGGACGACATCCCGCGGATCATCCGCCACGCGATCGCGGAGTTCGTCGAGAAGACGTCGCCCGGCACCTCGCCGATGGACATCACGGACGCGGCGCTCGTTCGGCTGACCAGCTACCACTGGCCCGGCAACGTGCGTCAGCTGCTGAACGTTGTGCAGAACATGGTGGTGCAGGCGCTGGCGCAGGGCGGCGGGACGCTCGACACGCAACACATACCCGACAGCGTGCGCAGCGGCGACGAGCCGGAGGAGTCGGGCGCGAGTGTCGGCTCGCTGGCGGGCGCGAGCCTGCAGCAGCTCGAGAAGCGCGCCATCCGCGAGACGCTGAGGCTGACCAACGGTAACCGTGAGCAGGCGGCCAATCTGTTGGGCATCGGCGAGCGCACGCTCTATCGCAAGCTCAAGGAATTCGGGCTGCGGTAGCCGGTTCTGCTTTATGATGCCCGGATGGAAGCTCTGGGCCTGGCCCTGGTTGTTGGTGTGTGCCTGATCTGCGCGTACTTCTCTTACGGCAGGTGGGTGGCGCGCAAGGTCTTCAGGCTCAACAAGGACGCGGTGACACCCGCCGTCGAGTTCGACGACAATTGTGACTACTGCCCGACGAAGAAGAGCGTCGTGTTCGGGCACCACTTCACGTCCATCGCGGGCACGGGGCCGATCGTGGGGCCGGCCATCGCGGTGATGTGGGGGTGGCTGCCGGCGGTGCTGTGGGTGCTGGTGGGGTCGATCTTCATCGGCGCGGTGCACGATCTGGGCTCGCTCGTCGTCTCGCTGCGCAACAAGGGGCGGACGATCGGTGACATCGCGGGCGATCTGCTCGGGCCAAGGGTGCGTCTGATCTTTCTGGCGGTGCTGGTTATGGCGCTGTGGGTCGTGTTGGCGATCTTCGGTCTGGTTGTGGCGGCGGTGCTGCGTCAGTATCCGATGGCGATCACCCCGGTGGTGATACAGATCCCGCTGGCGATCGTGATCGGGACGCTCATCCACAAGAGGGGTGGGTCGATCGTGCTGCCCTCGATTGTGGCGTTGGGGCTGATGTATGCGTCGGTGATCTGGGGCGACGTCGGGTACCTCGGTGTGATCAACGGTTTTCTCGCGGCGCAGCCGACGTGGATGTGGGTGGTCGGGCTGCTGGCGTACTCGTACGTGGCGAGCGTGCTGCCCGTGTGGGTGCTTCTGCAGCCGCGGGACTACATCAACGCGCTGCAGCTGATCACGGCGCTTGGGCTGCTGGTCGTGGGGCTGGTCGTGGCCGGGCTGATCGGCGGGATCGTTGAAGCACCCAGAGAGCTCGTAGGCATGGCATCACCAACGGCAATGGCAACGGGTGAGGTCGAGCGCGTGCCGCTGGAAATCGTGGCGCCGATGGTGAACTGGCACCCGGAGGGCGCGCCGCCGATGATCCCGATCCTGTTCATCACGATCGCGTGCGGGGCGATCTCGGGGTTCCACTGCCTGGTGTCGTCGGGCACGACGAGCAAGCAACTGGCCAAGGAGACCGACGCGCAGGCGATCGGCTATGGCTCGATGCTGACCGAGGGCTTCCTTGCGACGCTGGTGATCCTCTCATGTGCTGCGGGGATTGGGCTGGGAGTGCAACAGTTCTCCGCTGCCACAGGTAGCATGTCAGTATTCACAATCACGGGCACTGAAGCGTTTAATTTAAAATATTCCTCTTGGGGGCAAGCCGGGGCGTTGAGCGCCAAGGTCGGCGCGTTCGTCGATGGCTCGGCAAATCTGATCAAATCGACGGGTGTGCCCGGGTCTGTTGCGGTGGCGCTGATGGGCGTGCTGGTGGCGTCGTTTGCGGGGACGACGATGGACACGGCGTGTAGGCTGCAGCGGTACGTCATCCAGGAGTTGGCACGCACGTTCCTGCCAAGGCCCCCGGCGTTGTCATGCCGAGGGTGCGGCTACAGCCTGCGCGGGCTCGAGCCCGGCGCACCGTGTCCGGAGTGCAACCATCCCAACGAGTGGCGCATCGACTTCGGTGGGCATCCGGAGGAACCGGACGCGCCAGCGCTGGAGGACGACGCGATCGAGAAGCACGCGAGCGTGTTGAACCCGTTCAGGTGGCTGGCGACGAGGCACGGTGCGACCTTGTTTGCCGTGGTGACGGCGGCGCTGCTGGCGTTCATTCCTGCGCCGGGGCAGACGTGGGGGTTGGCGAATGCGGGCGCGGGGGGGTTGATCCTGTGGCCTCTGTTTGGCGCGACGAATCAGCTGCTGGGGGGTATGAGCTTTCTGGTGATCGGCGCGTGGCTCATTGCGACCAAGAAGCCGGTGTGGTTCATCGTGCTGCCGGCGATTCTGATGCTGGTGCTGCCGGGCTGGGCGCTGGTGATGCAGGCGTTCCTCGGTGGCGAGAACCTGGAGTCATGGTGGAGCGCGGGGAATTGGGTGCTGATCGTGGTGTCGGCGCTGACGCTGGTGTTAGAGGCGTGGTTGCTGGTGGAGGTCGTGGCGCGCATGACGCGTGGGAAGAAGACCAGCGCGTCCGGTGGATAACTTGTCGATAAACAAAATTCGTGCCACGTGCGCGTTAGGGCGCGCACGCGCGCAAAAAACCGCTGGACATGTGCTCCGAGGACACGCCCAGCGGCATGTATCGTGATGCGAGCATCACGATGTGGCGGCTAATGAGTACATCGGCTGAATTTCCAGCCCGAAATCGATGCTTCCATAGGGTATCCGCCCGTCCATGAGGGTCAACGCCCGCGGGAGAGAAGTTCGTCAAATCTTCTATGTGACCATTTGACAGTGGTTTATTGAATTTACCAGAGATTGGTGGGAAGTCGATGATCTCCTCGTTCACAATGGGGAAATATTGTGGATAACTCGATATGGAGTGGGCCCAGATCGGGCTTTCCGCAACGCGAACGGGCCCGTGTCGGGTCGCCCGGAGAGATTTTTCTGGGTGGTTCGCGATCGTGGGCATACGGGGTGCGCGAAGCGTGTTCTCGGACGTGTCAGGGCATGCGTAGGACCACTCGAATGCAGATTATGCGTGCTGAAGGCGTTGTGGATTGTGATGTCTGGGTGAACCGGTGTTGGAGGAGGGTCGATCCAATCGTCATCTAGAGAAGCGTGATCGTCGTTGTAGACGATCGCGGTGTGTTGTGGTTGCGCAGGAGGCCCTATCCCAGGTGCCCGAGAAGGGAATCTCCAACTCGAGAGTGACCCCGCGCGTGCTCGTCGTCGGCGGGCGGGAGGAGAACGCGTCGGTGCTGTCGAGCGCGCTCGAGGAGCGGTTCGGGGCGGCCAACATCTCGCGCGCGACGACGCTCGAGGCGTTGGAGCGGGCGCGCGTCTACGAGTACGAGATCGTGTTGTGCTTTGATCACATCGAGGACGCCACGGCGCTCGACGTGGTGCGCGCCATCCAGCAGCAGTGCAACACGGTGCCGATCGTGATGCTGCTGCCCGTCGAGGACGCCGAGCTGCTGCGCGAGGCGCTGCGGGCCGGTGTGGTGGACGTGATCTTTCGCACGGACGAGTATCTAGAGACGGTCGCCTTCGAGATCAAGAAGAACATCGAGATCGAGTCGATCCGCTCGGAGAACCGTCGCCTGCACGCGGCGCTGACCAGCTCGCTGGCTGAGCTGAAGCGCAAGAACCAGGAGCTGGCCGAGCAGACCTTCAAGCTCGAGGCGCTGGCGACGACGGACACGCTGACGGGGCTGGCGAACCGGCGCAACTTGACGCAGAAGCTGCACACGCTCTTCGCCGACTCGATGCGCTACGGGCACGATCTCTCGTGCCTGATGCTCGATCTGGACGGGTTCAAGGGCATCAACGACTCGCTCGGGCACGCGACGGGCGACGCGGTGCTGGTGCAGGTGGGCAAGATCATCGACGAGCAGATCCGCGCGTCGGACGTGGGGGCGCGGTACGGGGGCGACGAGTTCGTGATCCTGCTGCCCCACACGTCCGCCAAGACCGCTGCGGAGCTGGCGTTCAGGGTGCGCAACACGTTCCAGCGTCGTCTGCGTCGCATCGTGCCGTCGAATCTGCACGCGGGCATCTCGATCGGTGTGTCGTCGATGCGACTGAGCACGCCCGCGACGCCGGCGGAGATGCTGCAGCACGCCGACAGCGCGCTGTACGCGGCCAAGGCGGTGACGTCGGGCGGCGTGATGCTCTGGACGCTCGAGGGCCATCCCAGAGCGCTGCGCGAGTCGCCGATGTCGGCGTGAGTCTGTCCGCGGGTTGATGGCTACGACTGGGGCGTGTCGTGCTCGGCCTTCTCGATCTGGAGCGAGGCGATGGCGACCGCCTGGTTGGGGAAGAACTCGAAGACCTTGTCGAGCCCGGTGACCATGAAGACGGACCAGACGGCGTCCACGAGGTTGCAGATGCGCAGGTGACGATCAGCGCCGGAGAGGAGCGTGCGCAGCCTGAGCAGCTGGGCGATGTTGGAGGAGTTGAGGTAGGTGACCTCCTGGAAGTTGAGGACGATGTGCGGCGTCTGCTGTGGCTCGCACGTCTCGACGCGCGCCAGCAGGTCCGAGAGTTCCTCCGAGAGCGCCGGCTCGTCGGCGAGTTCTGCGATGGCGATGTCGTCGTTCCAGTCGGCGGACATGTCTGCTCCGTTCGGTGTCGTGCGCTCGCGTGCGCGGCGCGATGGGTGTTTGGTCTTGGCCGGGGGCTAGTCGTCGCTGTCGGCGACGGGTGCGGCGGCGATCAGGGTGTCGTTTTCCTTGAGGTTGACCACGCGGACGCCCTGCGTGGCGCGTCCGATGCGTGAGATGGAATCAACGGGGATGCGCACGAGCATGCCGCCCGAGCTGATGAGCACGAGATCCTCGCTCGGATCGACGGCCTTGACGCTGACGGTCTTGCCGTTGCGTGTCGACTGCTTGATGTCGATGCGTCCCTTGCCGGCGCGCGATTGTGGTCGGAGCTCGTCGCCCGACTGGACGAGGTACTCGTTGAGGTCGGTGCGTTTGCCGTAGCCGTTGGCGGTGAGCGTGAGCAGGTCGAGGTCCTCGCGCAGGGGTGTCTGTCGCTCGTCCTCGTCGGGCGGGTGCATGGGGACCTTGACCATGCCGACGACGTGATCGCCCTTGCGCAGCTCGATGCCCTTGACGCCCGCGGCGGAGCGTCCCATCGGGCGGGCATCGGTCTCGCGGAAGCGGATGGACATGCCCTGCTCGGTGGCGAGCAGCAGGTGGTCGTAGCCTGTGGTCCAGGTGACGTTGACGAGCGAGTCGCCCTCGTTGAGCCGCACGGCGATGAGGCCGGAGCGGTTGACGTTCTGGTAGAGCTTGAGGCTGGAGCGCTTGACCAGCCCCTGGCGTGTCGAGAAGACCAGGAAGTGCTCGCCCTTCTCGAAGTCGGAGATGGGCATGAACGCGACGGCCTTCTCCTCGGGGCGGAGGTCGATGATGTTGACCAGCGGGCGTCCGCGCGCGGTGCGCGACATCTGCGGCGCCTCGTAGACCTTCATCTTGAAGACGCGTCCGGTGTCGGTGAAGCACAGGAGCGCGTCGTGTGTGGAGGCGACGAAGACGTGCTCCGTGAAGTCCTCGTCACGCGAGTCTGAGGCCTTGATGCCGCGTCCGCCACGCCCCTGCGAGCGGTAGGTGTCGAGTGGCACGCGCTTGATGTAGCCCTCGTGAGAGATGGTCAGGGCCATGTCCTCTTCCTTGATGAGGGCCTCGATATCGATGTCGATGTCGGACTCCTCGATCTCGGTCAGACGTGGCGAGGCGTAGCGAGTGCGCATGTCTGCGCAGTCGTCCTTGATGAGGGCGAGCACGCGGGCGCGATCGGCGAGGATGGCCTCGTACTCCTCGATCTGCTCGACGAGGGCGCGATAGTCGTTGACCAGCTTCTCGATCTCGAGCCCGACGAGCTGGATGAGGCGCATGGCGCCAATGGCGTCGGCCTGGACTCGTGTGAGCAGGACGCCGTCGGACGCGGCGTCGGTTTGTTTGAGCAAACGCTCTGGGATCATCCCGCGGTGCTCGTGGTCCGGGGTGATGCGGAAGCGGTGCTCCATGAGGCGGTCTATGGCCTGCTGGCGCGTGCGCGAGGAGCGGATGAGCGCGATGATCTCGTCGATATCGCAGACGGCGTAGATCAGGCCCTCGAGCACGTGGGCCTTCTTCTTGGCCTCGCGAAGCAGATGCTGCGTGCGACGCGTGATGACATCGACGCGATGGTCGATGTAGAGCTGGAGCATCTCCTTGAGCGAGAGCGTGCGTGGCTGGCGGTTGACCAGCGCGATGTTCATGATCGAGAAGGTCTGCTGCAGCGGGGTGTACTGGTAGAGCTGGTTCTCGACGACGCTCGGGTCGGCGCCTCGCTTGAGCTCCAGCACGATGCGCGTGCGCGCGTTGCGTCCGGACTCGTTGCGGACGTCGGCGATGTCCTTGATGCGCTCCTCCTTGATCGCCATCACGATGCGCTCGACCAGGGTGGACTGCATGAGGTTGTAGGGGATCTCGTCGATGACGAGCTGCTGCTTGCTGGCGGAGGCCTCCTCGACGTGGACCTTGCCGCGCACGTACACCTTGCCGCGCCCGGTGGAGTAGCCCTCGACGATGCCGCGCCGCCCGACGATGACACCCCCGGTGGGGAAGTCGGGGCCCTTGACGATCTCGATGAGCTCGCCCAGCTCGATGTCCGGGTTGTCGATGACGGCGTCGATGGCGTCGAAGATCTCGCCTGGGTTGTGGGGTGGCAGCGAGGTCGCCATGCCCACGGCGATGCCCACACCGCCGTTGATCAGAAGGTTCGGGAACTTGGCGGGCAGGAGGGAGGGCTCGAAGAGGCGGTCGTCGTAGTTTGGTTGGAAGTCAACGGTGTCGAGCTTTATGTCCTCGAGCATGTCGACGGCGGCGTGTGACATGCGCGCCTCGGTGTATCGCATGGCGGCGGGGGGGTCGCCGTCGATGGAGCCGAAGTTGCCCTGCGGGTCGATGAGCGGCACGCGCATGCGCCAGGGCTGGGCGAGGCCAACCAGTGTCGGGTAGATGACCGACTCGCCGTGCGGGTGGTAGTTGCCCGACGTGTCGCCGGCGATCTTGGCGCACTTGATGTGCTTTCGTCCGGGGCGGAGGTTGAGGTCGTGCATGGCGACGAGGATGCGTCGCTGGGAGGGCTTGAGCCCGTCGCGCACGTCGGGGAGGGCACGATCCATGATCGTGCTCATCGCGTAGGTGAGGTAGCTGGTGTGGAGCTCGCGTTCGATGCGCTGCTCGATGATGTTGCCCTCGGGCGCCGGCTGCGCGTCGGCCTCGGGGGTGATTGTGTCGTCGTTGTTGCTCATGGAGTGTTCGTGGCGCTCCAGCTGCGTGGAGGCGTGACGGAAGGGTCTGTAAGGCCTGTTGTGAGGGTGTCGATACGAGCCCACATTGTAGCGGAAGGGGGCTCGCTGGGCTGGTGTGCGAGTGCCCGATGACCCCTTGAAACACAGGCTCAGAGCGGCGTCAGAGCGTGGTCAGAGGAGCGTCTCGATGGCAGCAGTCGGGCGACCAGCGGTGCCACCAGAACGAGCCCGACACCCGGCGTGAGCCATAACCAGTCGCGCTCGATCGCGCCGAGCCAGAAGAGGGGCGAGGCGAGCAGGACGGTCGCGATGAGGATGGAGATGGGCTGCCGAGGTGCGCGCGATCTGTTGATGGCGACGATCCATACGTACGCGGGGAAGACGAGCGCGTACATGGAGAGCACGAGGTCGTAGACGAATCGATGGCTGTCGCTGTCGCGCGAGTTGAAGACCGAGAGCCCGAGCACGATGAGTGCTCCGAGGGCCAGCCGATCGATCCAGAGGCGACGCGCGTTGGCATCGGGGCGTGCCAGCACGAAGCCCGAGAGGCGGAGCTCGCGCAGGTGCGCTCCCATCGTGAAGACCGACTGGAGGACGATGTGCGCGAAGACGTAGTGGCTCAGCGATCGCGACGTGATGAAGCCCTGCGCGTAGAGCATGGTGGCAACGATCATCGCCAGGAAGAAGACGCCGAACCCGAGCACGAACACGATCCGTCGTCTCGAGTCGGGTGTGTGCTCGCAGACGCGCAGGAAGGTGCGATCCAGGTGCGGGCAGGCCATGAAGCCCAGCGCCAGAGCGGGTGTGAGCCATGCGAGAGCGACCATCATCTCCTCTCTGAGTGGCGGTGGCGCCTGAATCGATTGCCAGTTGGACGTGGCTCCCGCGAGCACGAGCAGCGCCACCGAGGCGATCCACACGATCGGTGCCAGGGCGCAGAGACGATGGAACGACAACTCCGAGAGCGCCAGGGCCAGCAGCAGCAGCGCGACGACGGCGGGGGGGCTTGCCCAGGCGGGCAGCGAGAGGAGCGTCGCCAGCGGGAGCGTCAGGAACCAGCTGAGGAACACGACGTGGAAGAGCACCGTCACGAGCGAGAAGAGGCGGACGGCGTTCGCGTGGCGCTCGGCGAAATGAGACGCGCTGGCTCGTGTGGTGTGCACGAAACCGACAAGCATGGCGCCGAACACGTTGGGGATCGCGAACGACACCCAGGCGGGCCATCCGAAGTCACCGATGAGGAACACGGGCAGGTACATCCCGATGCACCATGTCCACGAGCACGCGAGGAAGGTCGCGGAGGGAACCACGCCCAGCAGGTCGTTTTGATTGGATGAGGTGGGGGCGATCACTCGCTGTCGGGCGTCGCGATGGTGCTCTTTGCATCGGCCCTGGCGGCCTGCTGCTGCTCGCGTCGCATCTGCTGGCGGAGCTTGCGCTTCGACTTGTGGTGGTGCTTGGGCGTGACGTGGAACGTCGCGTAGCAGCGACCGACGCGCCGCTCACGCCCGTCGCCCGGCTTCTTGAGCTGCTGCTTGACGTCGAGCACGATGTCGATGTTGAACTCGCCGCCGCTCCTGACGAGCTCCTCGATGTCCTGGCGCGGGGTGATGGTGTAGATGGCCGGTCCGAAGCAGGGGCGCAGGAACTTGTAGTTGAGTTCCTTGCAGACGACGGTGTAGTCGCCGCCGCAGTACCCGAACACGTACATGCCACCGGCGATCTCTGAGTTGGCCAGCAGCGAGGCGCCGGCCATGGCGTTGTACCAGTTGCGATTGAAGCGACGGAAGGGCAGAACGGCGGTGAACGTCTGCTTGTCGACCCGCTTCATGCGGATGCCCGAGCGGAACGCGATCGGGAGCCAGATGAGCGAGCAGACGCGATGCCAGAAGTTGTTCCTGGTGCTCAGTCGGGAGAGGTATGCCTCGACGCGCTCCCAGAAGGGCTTCTTGCGCTGGACGCTGCTCGGGGGCGGGGATGGAGCGGGTGCGGCATTGGTCGCGTCCTGGGGGACGATGGCCGGCTGATCCGCTTGCTCCATCACGCTGTTGCTCACGCTGAGTCTCGTCTGGTTGTACGTCGAGCACCCGGGGACGGGTGCGTGAGAACAGGCTGGCCCTGAGATTCGATCGACGCGGGAGTAGTGAGGGCGATTGTAGCCGCTCCGCGCCGGCGCGGGGTGCTGGTGGACCGGTGCTCAGGGGGCATCCGCGGGCACCAGGAGGTGCTCTCCGGGGCGTTTCTCGTTGGGAGCTGCTCTGGTGATCGGGTGCTGGGGGTCGTGCGGGAGCACGAGCGTCCAATCGTGCTCGTGGGCGTCGTGCAGGAAGGCCTTCTTCTGGACCATCGATGTGTACGACTCGACGTCGTATGCCATGCCCCAGGTGGTTGAGGCGTGCCAGCGGGTCGGCAGCAGGTCCGACGTGAAGACAACGGTTCGCCCCGATGTGTCCTCGAAGAGGACCGCCTGCTGCCCCCAGGTGTGACCGGGCACGGAGCGCACGCGCATGGATGGGAGGATCTCGTCGCCATCACCCACACAGCGGATTTGATCTGCGATGGGCTCGAGGTGCTCGGGAAGGTAGGTCGAGTGCATTGTGGACTTGTTGTCCAGCGCGTCCTCCCACTCGGTTTTCTGGACGATGATCTCGGCGTTTGGGAAGGTCACCACGGCGTTGTGCGCGCCGGGATCCTCGCCCTTGCGTGGGAGTCGTGTCAGGCCACCGGCGTGGTCGAAGTGCAGATGCGAGATGATCACGGAGTCGACGTCCGATGGATCAATACTCTTCTCGCGCAGCGCGTCCTCGATGGATCGGGGCTCGGCGTCGTAGATGTCGCGCAGCTTGTCGGACATCTTGTCGCCGATGCCCGCCTCGATGACTACGGTCTTGCCATGCCCGCGGAGCAGGAGGCAGTTGGTCTGCAGGGTGACACGGTTGCGCTCGTCTGGCGTGACGGTTTTGAGCCACACCGGGCGTGGGATCATGCCGAACATCGCGCCGCCGTCGAGCTTGAAGGCCCCGGCGCGGAGCAGTGTCCACTCCCAGCTCATGGGGCGTTAGCCCTCGGTTCCTGTGTCGTCGGGATTGCCCTCGCCCGCGATGGAGTTGCGCATGGAGGTGTCGGCGATGACGTTGCGCATGTTGTAGTAGTCCATGACGCCCAGATTGCCCTGGCGGAACGCGTCGGCCATGGCCTTTGGCACCTCGGCCTCGGCGAGCACGACGAGCGCGCGGTTCTTCTCGATCTCCGCCCTGAACTCCTGCTCCTGGGCGACGGCCATGGCACGACGCTTCTCGGCCTCGGCCTGGTAGCGGCGCTTGTCGGCCTGTGCCTGGTCTTCCTGGAGCTTGGCGCCGATGTTCTCGCCGACGTCTATGTCTGCGATGTCGATGGAGAGGATCTCGAACGCCGTGCCCGAGTCGAGCCCGCGTGCCAGTACAGACTTCGAGATCTGGTCGGGGTTCTCGAGCACCGCTTTGTGCGAGTCAGCCGAGCCGATCGTCGAGACGATGCCCTCGCCGACGCGCGCGATGATGGTTTCCTCGGTCGCACCACCGACGAGTCGCTCGATATTGGCTCGCACGGTCACGCGTGCGCGCGCCTTGAGCTGGATGCCGTCCTTGGCGACGGCGTCGACGGTCGAGCGCCCACCCGATGCCGGGTTGGGGCAGTCGATGACCTTGGGATTCACGGAGGTGTTGACGGCGTCGAGGATGTCGCGACCTGCCAGGTCGATAGCGCACGCGGTGCCGAAGGGCAGATCGATCTTGGCGCGATCCGCCGCGATGAGCGCGGTGACGACCGTCGGCACGCGACCGCCTGCCAGATAGTGCGTCTCGAGTTGCGACGTGGGGATATCGAGGCCGGATTTCACGGCGCGGATGCGCGAGAGGACGATCGTGCGCGGGTCGACCTTTCGGAAGCGCATGCCGATGAGATCCCACAGGCTGACGCTGGCGCCGGAGAGCAGCGCCTGGAACCAGAGGCCCAGGTACTGCATGAGGATGGCGAAGATGACCAGGACGATCAGCCCGACAACGATGATGCCGCCGATGACCAGGGGTTGCATGCGCTTGGGTTCCTTTCAGGCACGGATCGACACGGAGCCCCCGACCTCACGAGAGTCCGAGAACGCAGTATACGCGATGGCGAGAGGCTTCAGGTGTCTCAGAGCACCAGTCCCGCGACACACGCGGTCATCCACGACGCAAGCGCGCCGCCGATCATGGCTTTGAGGCTGAGGGTGACGATGGTCTGCCTGCGCGTGGGTGCCAGTGCGGTGAGCCCGCCGATCTGGATGGCGATGGAGGCGAAGTTGGCGAATCCGCACAGCGCGTAGACGGCCATGTGCCCCGAGCGAGCGCTGAGCGCGGTGCTCTCGGGATCTCGCAGCACCTCGCCCAGCGACACGTACGCGACCAGCTCGGTGAGGATGAGCTTCTGCCCGAGCAGCGAGCCGAAGAAGGGCGCGTCGCTCATCGGTACCGACATGAGCCATGCCAGCGGCGTGAAGAGCCACCCGAGGATGGTCTGCAGGTCGAGTGTCTCGACGCCCGCGCGGTCGAGCATCGGCGCGATGGGCTCGAGCGTGCCGAGCCAGGTCAGCGGCATGTTGATCAGCGCCAGCAGCGCGAGGAAGGCGATGAGCATGGCGCCGATGTTCAGCGAGAGCCTGAGCCCCTCGGACGCTCCTGCTGCGGCCGCGTCGAGCATGTTCGTTGCTCTGTCGTCGGATGTGCCGCCCTTGAGGCCCTCGTCGATTGGTGATTCCGTTTCGGGGACGATGATCTTGGAGATCACGAACGCCGCGGGTGCCGACAGGACGCTGGCGGTCAGCAGGTGCTTGATGATCTCCAGACGGGCCGGCTCGTTCTCGTCTCCCGCACCGGCGAGGAGCCCCACGTACGCGACGAGGACGGAGCCCGCGATGGTGGCGAATCCGCCGACCATGAGCGTGGACCACTGCGAGCGCGTCATCCTGTCCAGGTAGGGGCGCACGCAGAGGGGCGCCTCGGTCTGTCCGACGAACACGTTCGACGCCATGACGAGCGCCTCCGTGCCCGTCACACCCAGCGAGCGGCGCAGCAGCCAGGCGAGCCCCGCGATGAGGCGCTGCATGATGCCCGCGTGGTAGAGGAGCGCCATGAGCGAGGCGAAGAAGATGATCACCGGCAGAACACGGATGGCGAAGACGAATCCCCACGGGCCGCTGGGATCGCTCAGCTCCTGCCCGAACACGAACTCGATCCCAGAGTCGGCGCTGATGATCACGGCGTTGACGAGATGCGCGACGAACTCGAACGCGTCCACGACGCCCGGCACGTGCAGGAGCAGCAGGCCCATGCCGATCTGTAGCGCGACGCCGGTGAGCACGAGGCGCAGGGGGAAGTGTTTCTTGTTCTCGGAGAGTCCCCATGCCATCGCGACGAGCGTCGCCATGCCGAGGATCGCGATGAATCGTTCCACGTGAGGTCTCCGTTGGGACGATGCGCAGCGGGACGAGCCTATCGTGGGGCGGCGCTCAACGCACCAGGTCGGGCGGCAGCTCCTCGTCGGGCCTGATGCGTGGCGGCGGGTCGTGCAGGTGGAGCCGGCATCGGTTCTCGAACATCCCCTCGCCACCGACCACGATGGGCGCGTCGGAATCGAAGAGTCGGATCGTGTGGACGGCGGGCTGTGCGCAGATGGCGCATGGTGACGTGAGCTTGACGATCTCGTCCGCCTCGACGAGCAGGTGCCCCATCTCGGCGAAGGGCTCGTTGAGCGAGGTTCGGTCGAGCCCAGCGAGGATCACGTCGGTGCCGCGATGGAGCAGGCGCTGCACCGCGTCGTGCAGGCCGGTCTCGAAGAAGTGGCATTCGTCGAGCCCGATGAGATCGGCGTGGATCTCGTCGAGATTGTCGGGCACGTCGATGGTGCGTGCCGGCAGGCTGACGCCGGTGTGCGTGGTCAGGTCGGTGGGGTGGTAGCGATCGTCGAGGCGGGGCTTGACGGCGATCACGTCGCGTCCGCCCTTCCTGTGCTCGATCAGGCGCTCTATGAGGGCGGTGGTCTTGCCGGAGAACATGGGGCCGCAGATGACCGACAGTCGCGCCGGCGGTCGCGGATTGGGGGCGTCCATGGGTGCAGGCTACGAAAAACGCTGAGAAATATCCGGGGAAGGGCTTGACAGGTGTTGAGTGATCGATCAAATTGTATTGAACGATCAATCAAGGAGCTGTAATGACACCCGAAGAGATCCACATCACGACGCGAGAGAGGCTGATCCACGCGGCGATGAGGCTGTTCCTGGAGCAGGGGTACTCGGCGACGGGGGTGTCGACGATCCTGCGCGAGGCGGGGGTGAACGCGGGGAGCCTGTACCACTTCTTTTCCTCGAAGGAGGAGCTGCTCAAGGCGGTGCTGGAGACGTACGCGTCGATGCTCGACGAGGTGGTGATGGCGCCGCAGCGTGCCGCCACCCCGGACGACCCTGTCGAGCGCATCTTCACGTTGCTGGGCTGGTACCGGCTGGGGCTCGAGCAGACGGGCTGCTCGCTGGGGTGCCCGATCGGGAATCTGGCGCTGGAGGTCAGCGACCACCTGCCCGAGGTCCGCAACTGGATCGAGTGGAACTTCGACGGGTGGTGCAAGGAGATCCAGAAGTGGCTCGACGAGGCGAGCGATCGTTTTCCGACGGGCACCGACACCGAGGCGCTGTCGCGCTTCGTGCTGACGGTGATGGAGGGGGGGATCATGCAGGCTCGCGCCGAGAAGCGCATCGAGCCGTTCGATCACGGCGTTGCGCATCTGCGTGAGTACCTGCGTCTGCTCATGGAGCAGCCCGCCACGTCACGCGTTGGCGCGCAGTCATAACGATTCACATCATCACACAACCGAGAGGTACTTCGAATGGACATTCAGTTTGGGAGCATCAACTGGCTCGCGGTCATCGTGACGACGATCGTGATGTTCGTCATCGGCGGCGCGTGGTACGCGGGCGTCTTCGCCAAGGCATGGCCCGAGCTGCACGGGTTCTCGCAGTCTCGTCTGGACGCGGCGCAGGGGCGGTTCGCGCTGAACATGGTGGCGATACTCGCGGGCGATTTCGTGCGGGCGCTGATCGTCGTGCTGCTGATCCAGTCGCTGCGGATCGAGGGGCTCGGCGGCGGGCTGCAGGTCGGGCTTCTGGTGTGGATCGGCTTCTCGCTGACCTACGATGTCGGATGGGCGTTGTCGTCGTCCGTGCCCATCAAGGCGTTCGCGATCGACTCGTCGTATCGGCTGCTCTGCCTGCTCGCGGCGGGGGCTATTCTTGCGTCCTGGCAGAAGAGCGGGGCGGCGGGCGCGATCCCCGCGACGAGCTGAAATTAAGAAGGAGTTTGTCACGATGATGATGCATCGATTGATGACGTTGGTGCTTGTGTTCCTCGCCGCTCCGGCGGTCGCGCAGGACGAGCGCGACACGATCGTGCAGGAGTACGTGATCTCGGCGCCGGTCTCGCGTGTGTGGGACGCGTTCACCACGGAGGAGGGCATCGAGGGGTTCATGGCCTCGCACGCCCAGGTCGATCTGCGTGTGGGCGGCGCGGTGATGACGCACTATGGACCGGACAGCGTGATCGGCGATCCCGAGACCATCCGTCACACGATCCTGACGATGATTCCCGGTCGGATGTACAGCGGCAGGGTGGATTTCCCGTTCAACGACGAGGTCAGCGAGTTCCAGCGTCTCGTGATGGAGACGTGGGGGGTCGTCGAGTTCGAGGCGCTCTCGCCTGATGTGACGCTCGTGCGCCTGACGTCGTGCAACTACGGGCGCGGCGGCACATGGGATCAGGTCCGCGCGTTCTTCAATCAGGGCAACGACTTCGTGATGCGCAAGCTGCGCGAGTATCTCGAGGCTCCCGACATCGTCGCGCAGAGCGAGGACGTCCTCCGCCTGTTGGGTACCCTCGCGGGAGGCGAGTGGACCTCCTCGCAGGAGATGCCCGACGGATCGCGGTTCACCACCAGAAGCGTGGTCGAGCACGCGTCGGATGGGCGTTCGCTGATCGCGACGGGGTGGCTGGGCAACGGTGAGAGTGAGTTCCATCACTCAAGCGAGCAGATATGGCTCGACCCGTCGACGGGGCTGGTGCGGTTCGTCGACGTGAGCCAGGGCGGTGATGTCGCCACCGGCGTCATAACCCTGAAGGCCACCAACACGCTCAGCTGGGACTGGAACGCCACGACGGGCGACGGCGAGCGTCATCGCTATCGCGTCGAGCAGCATTTCGCGGGTGAGCACGCGTATACGCAGCGCATCTATGTGATCGAGCAGGATGGCGACGAGAGCCTCTTCGTCGAGACGGTGAATCGGCGCGCGCACGCCGAGGATGATCCAGAGGATCGCGTGCCCGAGATCGAGACATGACACGAGGATCGTGCAGCGGCTAGGCTGCGCGCATGTCATGGCTGGCACAGCTCGGGGCGGTGGCGTTGGGGGGCGCGATAGGCGCGTCGTCGCGCTGGGGCGTGTCGCTGGCGATGCGCACCGGCGAGTCGGGGCGGTTCCCGTGGGCGACGCTGTCGGTCAATCTGCTCGGCTGCCTGCTGATCGGTGTGTGCGCCGCGTGGTTCGCTTCGCAGGGAGAGCACGACGCGCCCGGGCGATACGGCGTGCGGATCGTCGAGACGCACCATCTGCTGCTGATGGTGGGGGTGCTGGGTGGGTTCACGACGTTCTCGACGTTCGCGCTCGACGCCATGGCGCTGTGGGCGCAGGGGCAGCGATCGATGGCGTTGGCGTACGTGGTGGCCTCGAACGTTGGTGGGCTAGTCTGCGCCGTCGTCGGCTGGTGGCTCGTCGAGCGCACCGTCGCGTGAGAGACGATCGAGGATGATCGGGATCGCCGGCGCTGGCGCCAGCGCGTCGCCATTGAGCTCGTGCTCGAAAGCGGAGCGTTTGAGCATCGCGCGATGGTTGGCCTCGAGGACGAGAGTGTCGTCGACGCCCTCGAGTAGGGCGGACTCGAGTGGCACGACGCCGTCGCCGACGCCCTGCACGAGCGCGCTGAGCTGCGCGTGGATGACTGATCTGTTGGGTGACGTGAGCAGCGCCTGGAGTGTCGGGTCGTTGAGCACGCCCCGCGCCGCATCGTCGTCGATTGGTAGCAACTTTCCGATGATGATGGTGTGGCGGATGTCGGCGGGCATGGGGCGCGCGTTGAGCGACACGAGGAAGTCCGAGCCCGGCTCGAGATCGAGTGCGGCCTGTGACTCTCCGATCGTCGATCCCGTTGGCATGGCGTCGCCGAAGGAGATCGCCCATCGCACGAGCAGCTCGCGCACCTCGGAGATTGGTTGGAGCGGTGCGAGGGGAGAGCCGTGGTTGGGTGTGCCGATGGTGATCAGGCGCTCCACGCGCGGGTAGAGGCTCGCGCTCTGGGGATAGAGCGTCGGTCGTGTGAGCGAGTCGCGTGCCACGAGCCCTCCCATCGAGTGGCAGATGAGATCCACACGCGTGGTGCCCGAATCGTGCAGCTTCCGCAGGTGCTGGGCGAGGAACTCGGCGCTCTCGGCGATCGATCGGTCGTTGTGGTACTCGAAGCGCGCCACGTCGTACGCGTTGTCGAGCAGGATGGGTGTCAGGTCGTCCCAGATGGTGCCGGGCTCGTCGAGCCCATGCACGAGAACGACCAGGCGATCGGGTGTGGTGTCGTGATCGATACGCTCCCACGTGATCCGATCGTCTGGGTGCTTTTGTTTCGGTACGAGCACGCCGACCATGCGCGACCCGTCGTGGTCGAGCGTGAGGGAGGTGCGTCCGTTCTCGAGGATCGTGTTCAGGCCTGCGACCACTAGCGCGATCGACACGATCAGCGCGATCGACGTCGGGAGTGGACGCATGCGCACGCCGAGGAATCTGCGAACTTTCCGAGTGTGTCGCCTCATGGACACCCCCGCTGGTGCGTGGTCGATTCAGGCCCCCGCCGGCTGGCGAGACTCGTTGACCATTCTGCGGAGAACGGTGTGGAGGATTCCGCCGTTGCGTGCGTACTCGATCTCCACGGGCGTGTCGATGCGGCACGTGACCGTGAATTGGGTTGTCTTCCCGCTCGGGTGTGTCGCCCTGACACGCACGTCGCAGCGTGGCTCGACTGTGGAGGGGAGTTCGATGTCAAAGGTCTCGGTGCCGTCGAGCCCGAGCGTCTCACGCGACTCGGCGTCTTTGAACTGCAACGGGAGCACGCCCATGCCGATGAGGTTCGAGCGGTGGATGCGCTCGTAGCTCTGGGCGATGACGGCTCTGACCCCGAGCAGGAAGGTGCCCTTGGCGGCCCAGTCGCGTGACGAGCCCATGCCGTAGTCGACGCCCGCGAGCACGACCAGCGGCGTGCCAGCCTTTTTGTATTCCAGGCTCGCCTCATAGATGGACTTGACCTGCCCGTCGGTGAAGTCGGTGGTCCAGCCGCCCTCTGTGTCCGGAGCGAGCATGTTTCGCACGCGGACGTTCGCGAACGTGCCGCGCGTCATAACACGGTCGTTACCGCGTCGCGAGCCGTAGGAGTTGAACGCGCTGACGCTGACTCCCTGGTCCTGGAGGAACCGTCCGGCGGGCGAGTCCTTCGCGATCGCGCCCGCTGGCGAGATGTGGTCGGTTGTCACGGAGTCGCCCACGCTCACGAGGCAGCGCGCGTCGGTGATGGACGCCAGTTCGCCCGGCTCGGGGGACATGTCCACGAAGAAGGGCGGCTCCTGGATGTAGGTGCTCGACTCGCTCCACTCGTAGAGGTCGCCACCCGAGACGGGGACCTCATTCCACGTCTCGTTGCCGTCGTAGACGTGCCCGTACTCGGTCGCGAACTGCTCGGGGCCGATGGCGTTGTTCTTGGTGGAGATGACCTCCTCGTGCGTCGGCCAGATGTCGCGGAGGTAGACGTCGTTGCCATTGACGTCCTGCGCGATCGGGTCGTTGGCTAGATCGATGTCCACCGTGCCCGCGATGGCGTAGGCGACAACGAGCGGTGGGGAGGCCAGGTAGTTGGCCTTGATGTGTGGCGAGATGCGCCCCTCGAAGTTGCGATTACCCGAGAGCACGGAGCAGACGACGAGGTCGTGGGTGTTGATACCCTCGACGATCGGCTCGTCGAGCGGGCCCGAGTTGCCGATGCACGTCGTGCAGCCGTAGCCGACGGTGTGGAAGCCGAGCGCCTCGAGGTGCTCGGTCAAGCCGGCCTTCTCGTAGTACTCGGTGACCACCTTCGAGCCCGGTGCCAGCGAGGTCTTGACCCAGGGCTTGCGCGTCAGGCCCAGCGCGTTCGCCTTCTTTGCCAGCAGTCCAGCGGCGATCATCACGTCTGGGTTGCTGGTGTTCGTGCAGGAGGTGATGGCGGCGATGACGACGCTGCCGTGGGTGAGATCGAAGGACTCTCCTCTGTTCTCGACGCGCGACGTCGGCGCGTCGGACTTGGAGAACGTGTCCTTGAGTGCGCTCCGCCAGGCTGGGCGCATGTCCGACAGATCGATGCGGTCCTGGGGGCGTTTGGGCCCCGCCAGCGCTGGCTGCACCGAGGCGAGGTCGAGCTCGAGCACGTCGGTGAATTCCGGCTCGGACGCGTCGGGCGTCCAGAACAGTCCGTTGGCCTTGCAGTATGCCTCGACGAGCGAGATGGTCGCCTCGTCGCGGTTCGTCAGGCGCAAGTAGTCGAGCGACTTCTCGTCGACGGGGAAGAAGCCCATCGTCGCGCCGTACTCGGGCGCCATGTTGGCGATGGTGGCGCGATCGGGCACGCTCATCGTGCCCAGCGCCGGGCCGAAGAACTCGACGAACTTGCCGACGACCCCGTGGGCTCGCAGGATCTGTGTGATGCGCAGCACAAGGTCGGTAGCGGTGGCGCCCTCGGGCAGCTTGCCGGTGAGCCTCATGCCGACGACCTCGGGCGTGAGCATGGAGATGGGCTGTCCGAGCATGCAGGCCTCGGCCTCGATACCGCC
>JBICIA010000032.1:0-11477 GCA_043101425.1 Phycisphaerales bacterium JB043 | reverse complement strand
CGTCTGAAGATCATCGACACGATGGAGTCCGTCATCCCGGCGCCACGTGACGAGGTCAGCCCCAATGCGCCGCGCCTGCTGACCGTGATGATCGACCCAGAGAAGATCGGCAAGCTCATCGGGCCGGGCGGCAAGACGATCCGCTCGATCCAGGAGCGCTACAACGTGACGATCGACGTCGAGGAGAACGGCGGTGTGACCATCGCCGGCACCGACGGGCCGTCCGCCGAGGGCGCGCTGGCGGAGGTCGAGGCGATGTGCGCCGAGATCAAGGTCGGCACGCTCTACACTGGCAAGGTCGTCTCCGTGAAGGACTTCGGCGCCTTCATCGAGCTGGCGCCGGGCACCGATGGCATGTGCCACGTCTCGGAGCTCGACACAGGCTTCGTCAAGAACGTCACGGATATCGTGAACGTGGGCGACGAAGTGACGGTCAAGGTGCTCGCGGTCGACGACCAGGGGCGCATCAAGCTGTCGCGCAAGGCCGCGATGAGCGAAGAAAAAGAACCCGCTGCAGCGGAGTAAGCAGGGGCAAACACCCGTCCCCGGGCTCTGAAATCCCCCCAATACGGGACTTTCGTGTCGCAGCGAAAAGTTCGAATTTTCGTATTGTGTCCGGTAAGCACCGTTGGTACGGTGGGCAATGACGGTCTGTGATGACGCCGCCGGGCGTCAGGGAGCCCGATCCATGCGTGGCTTCCCTGAGGCGCATCATGAACCATCTGCAGAATGGGGTGGTGCATGAGTGACCAGGTAGAGACCGCCGGCAATTCCCTGGAGAACATCGAGGGCAATGTCAAATGGTTCGATCCACGCAAGGGCTTCGGCTTCATCGTGGGTCCCGACGGGCAAGACATCTTCGTCCACTACACGTCGATACAGGGTGAGGGCTTCAGGGTCCTCAAGGACGGGGCGCCGGTGAGGTACTCCGCCGAGCTGACCCCCAAGGGCTGGCACGCGACCTCCGTGACCCGCACTGACGACGCCGAGATCCACGTCCGCCCGCAGCAGGCCGCCCGCTCGCCCAGGCGCTGACCGACGCTCGATGAGTTCCCTTCCAACTCGATCCGATCCGCGTGACGCTATGGTGGCGTGATGGGCGATATGCAGTGGTTCTGGTACGGGCTGATCCTGGGCGTCATGGCGGCGACGACGTTCTGGATCATCTTCGCCGTGGCCACCAACAAGCCTCGCGAGGACCAGCACGACAAGGAGACCGAGCACCTGGCGCGCCTCGGCGCGACAACCGCGGGCCTGGCCCACGAGATCCGCAACCCGCTCTCGACCATCGGGCTCAACGCGCAGCTGCTGACGGAGTCAATCGACGAGCTGCCGCTCGAGGCGGGCCAGACGGAGGATCTGCACAAGCGCCTCAACATCCTTCGCCGCGAGATCGAGCGTCTCAAGGGGATCCTCGAGGACTTCCTGCGCTACGCCGGGCAAATCCAGATCAGCCCGGTCGAGACGAACCTGGTCGAGTTGCTCGAGGAGATCACCGACTTCTTCCTGCCGCAGGCCAACCGCCTGAGCGTGGAGCTCGAGCTCATCAAGCCGTCCTACACGATCACCGCCGAGATCGACCCTGGCTACCTCAAGCAGGCGCTGCTGAACCTGATGCTCAACGCGATCCAGGCGATGGACCAGAGCGCCTCGCCCCTGCACCACACGCTGAGTCTGGCGGTCGTGCAGCACGTCGACCCGGACAAGGTGGAGTTCGAGATCCGCGACAACGGCCCGGGCATGTCCGAGCAGACCTGCCGCCAGATCTTCATGCCCTACTTCTCCACCCGTCCCGGCGGCGCTGGGCTGGGGCTGCCGATCACGAAGCGCATCATCGACGCGCACCACGGCGAGATCAATGTGGAATCGAAGCTGGAGAAGGGGACGGTGTTCACCATCGCACTGCCGAAGAAGCAGCCGGGAGACCATCGATCTAAAAACGAGACAAATCAGTAGAAAAATAATCGATTATAAGTTGTATGGAATATTGCCTAATCTCATTCCCGAGAGTAATCTAACAATTGATGTATGGAATCCAGAGATTCATGTGCGCACACAAAACGATGTTATCGCTTACAATCGTTGCCATCCTCGGATCGCTCCCCGCGGTGCTCGCGAGAGGTGAGTGGCTCTATTCGGTGGATCACACCAACAACACGCTGATACGGATCAACGGCCAGACAGGCGAGGTTGTGCCGGTCGTGAATCTCTCTGTTCCGGTTATGGCGCCGGTTGCCGCACTCAGGCTGCACCAAGGTTCGCTCTATGCCCTCAGATACGACTTCGGTGTCGAAACCCGCCTCATAGGTATCGCGCCTTTGACGGGCACTGTATTCAGCGACATCGAGGTAACAGTATCGGGGAGTTCTGTTGAGTTCGCCGAGGGGCTCGTGAGCACCGGCGATGGCCTGCTGATTGGTTTTCACACGAGCGTGTCGGGCCCATTCGATTCCGACGCCATTGGAGATCTTGCACTGGATGGCGCGATCACGAACGCGACGTCTCTCGCGAGCAACGCCGATCTGGACGAGATCGCCCACGACCCATTGACGGGGAACATCTATAACATCGATGGTGTCTTCCAGGTCACGTCCAATCTGTATCTCGTTGAGATCGCCCCCGCGTCCTACGTCTTCCAGGGCTCAGTCTTTGGCGGTGCATATGTGCCCGTTGACACCGATATGTCGGACGGCGAGTTGGTCGGCATCACAGGCACGACGCTGTACAGAATCGACCCCGTCACGCGTGCAACGCTGGCGACGATTCCGCTGTCAGTGCCTGGCGACTACAGAGGGCTCAGCCGTACCGAGCGAGATTGGAACTGCGCTGCTGATTTCGATGGCAGCGGGGCCGTTGACGGCGCCGATCTGGGCTTGTTGCTTGGCTTGTGGGGAGGCTGCGGGGTGTGCGTGCCAGACTTCAACGGCGACGGCTTCGTCGACGGCGCCGATCTCGGACTGCTGCTGGGCGCGTGGGGGGCGTGTCCGTAACCGAAGTGGTCAATTTTCAACTGGTTGAAGCGACTCGATGTGCGTGCGCCAGGCGTTTATGTCATAGCCGTGGTCGACGTGAAAACGCTTCTTCAATATTCCGAGGAGTATCTCCCGGATCGAACGAGTATATCCATGCCATTTTGCTCCACCCCCAAGTGGAATGACGCCAAGAAGAAAACGCTGTCTCTGGCCTCCGAAGTAATCAACTCCTTCGCTATGCAACAGCGGAAGCGTCTCTAGCAGAACACTCTCCGGGACCTTGTCGCCATCGAGTAATCGCTTCACAAAAGTATGGACCACGCGCTCATCTCCAAACGGCCATGCACCTGGAGAGGTTTTGTAGAGATCTATGCGTGCGGCTTGGACTCTATCGTCGAGAAGAGCCCCATCGGTCTGCAGAGTCGCGAATGCAGTTGCCAGTTCCATCAGGCCATCCTCAGAAACACCCTTTCGTTCGAGTGCTTGAATCGCTTGCTTCCGAGGGGCAACCGAAGGGACTTCTTCGAGCCCCATCGCAAGCTTGATCAGCTCTTGCTCATCCAGACGAAGATATGCCCTGTCGAAACGAATGTTTGTCGTAACACCGGGGTACTCGACCGTCAATTCATCGTGAAAATAAACCAGTGATATCGAAGCAATGATGACAACTGGTGCTATCCATCGACGCTTGGATTTCTTGATGTCCATTGCACACAGGTCTACGCATTCTCAGGCCATCAGGATCCTCAGCCTCTTCCAATCCTCGTTCGCACCTCCAGCAGCTCGGGGAAGAAGGACTTGTCGACCATGTCGCGCAGATAGGAGACGCCCGCGGTGCCGCCGGTGCCGGGCTTGTAGCCGATGATGCGCTCGACGGTCTTCATGTGTCGGAAGCGCCACAGCTGCACCTGCTCGTCGAGATCCACGAGCTTCTCGCACATCTCGTACTCGTCCCAGTGCCCCTCGGGGTGCTCGTAGATCGCCAGGATCGCGCCGATCACGTCCTCGCTCATCTCGCGGTTCACCGACCAGTCTCGCTCGACGACGTCAGCGGGTATCACGTGCCCGCGCCGTGCGAGCAGGCGCAAGAACTCGTCGTACAGGCTGGGTCGCTCCAGCAGCCCTGTCAGGTGCGCGTGGCGCTCGGTGTCGTGCGCAAAGACGCGCGTCATCTCACGAATCTTGTTGCCCAGCACGAACTCCAGCGCCCGGTACTGCGGCGACTGGAAGCCGCTGGCGTGCCCCAGCACGTTGCGGAACTGCGCGTACTCGCTGGGCGTGAGCGTCTCGAGCACGATCCACTGGTTGAACAGCTGCCAGACGATGTGCTTGGCGCGCGAGAGCACCTTGAAGCTCGCCTCCAGCTCGTCATCCCGCACCATCCGCACGACCGCCTCGAGCTCGTGGAGCAGCAGCTTCATCCACAGCTCGCTCGTCTGGTGCTGGATGATGAAGAGCATCTCGTCGTGGTGGGCCGGCCTGGACAGCGGCTTCTGGGCGCTGAGCAGCGTGTCGAGGTCGAGGTACCCCGTGTACGTCAGCTCGCTGGCCAGATCGGCGTGCGCACCGGATTCGAGTCGTGACATGGATGGTCCTTTCCAAACCTCGATTGTACGCGTTGGCGAAACGCGATGACTACGATAGAACCTCATGCACGACCGCTTCGACATTCTCGTCGTCGGTGGGGGGCACGCTGGGACGGAGGCCGCGTGGGCCGCCGCCAACCTCGGCGCGTCCGTCGCCCTCGTCACGCTCGATCCATCCAAGATCGGCGTGATGTCGTGCAACCCGTCCATCGGGGGGCTCGCCAAGGGGCAGATCGTCCGCGAGATCGACGCCCTGGGCGGCATCATGGGGATCGCCGCCGACAACACCGGCATCAACTTCAAGGTGCTCAACGCCTCGCGCGGCGCCGCCGTCCGCGGCCCGCGCTGCCAGTGCGACAAGCACGCGTACTCAGAGGAGATCCAGCGCCTTATCCAGGCGCGAGAAGGCATCACCATCATCGAGGGCGCGGTCGATGAGTTGCTCGTCGAGGACGACGCCATCGCCGGTGCGCTCATCCGCCCGAAGGAGAGCGAGCCATACCCGATCCACGTGCGAGCGCTCGTGCTCACCACGGGCACGTTCATGCGCGCGCTCATGCACACGGGCGAGTCCCAGACCCCGGGCGGCAGAGTGGGGGAGTCGAGCGCCAACCCCATCTCGAAGGCTCTCACAGATCTGGGCTTCGAGCTCGGGCGACTCAAGACCGGCACGCCGCCACGACTCGCGCGCGAGTCCATCGACTGGGATTCCCTCGAGCCCCAGTATTCCGACGATCCGCCCGTGCCCTTCAGCGCGATGACGGACGCGAGCGACTTCCCCAGGCTGGAGCAGCTCGACTGCCGCCTCACGAACACGACCCGGGGTGCGCACGAGCTGATCAGCGCCAACCTGCATCGCGCGCCGATCTACAACGGGCAGATTACCACCGCAGGCCCGCGCTACTGCCCGTCCATCGAGGACAAGGTCGTCCGCTTCCCCGATCGCACCGAGCACACCGTCTTCCTCGAGCCCGAGTCCCATCGCGACAACCGCGTCTACGCCAACGGCATCTCGTCCTCGCTTCCCTCGGAGGTGCAGGCCCAGATCGTGCGCACGATGCCCGGGTGCGAGCGCGCCGATGTGCTCGTGTGGGGGTACGCCGTCGAGTACGACACCATCCTGCCCCACCAGCTCGACGCCACGACGCAGAGCAAGCGCATCGCCGGCCTGTTCACCGCCGGGCAGATCAACGGCACGTCCGGATACGAGGAGGCCGGCGCACAGGGTCTGCTCGCGGGATTGAACGCGATCCGTTTTGTGCTTGAGCAGGAGCTGGTGCGATTCGGGCGCGACGAGTGCTACATCGGCGTGCTGATGGACGACCTGGTCACGAAGACCCCCGTCGAGCCGTACCGCATGTTCACCAGCCGCGCCGAGCACAGGCTGTCGCTGCGCGCGGACAACGCGGACGACCGCCTGACGCCGCGCGCACGCGAGCTGGGGTTGATCGACGATGAGCGATGGGGGGTGCACGAGCAGCGCGTCGAGCAGCGCGAGCGTGCGGAGGCGATCATCGAGTCCACGTCACTCCCCGAGGGGAGGCTGCCCGACATCCTCAAGCGTCCGGGCTACTCCATCGATCATCTTCGAGAGGCGTCGTCCTCGCTGCGTGAGTATCCCGATCGATTGCTCACGACGGTGCTGAGCGAGCGACAGTACGAGGGGTACATCTCGCGGCAGAAGTCGCACGCGCGACGCCAGCAGAAGATGGAGCACAGACGCTTCCCGCGTCATCTCAACATGGAGACAGTTCCGGGTCTGCGCAACGAGGCGCGCGCGTCGTTGCTGAAATTCCAGCCCGAGACCTACGCCCAGGCCTCGCGCCTCGAGGGAGTCACGCCGGCTGACCTGTCGATCATCATGATCCATGCCGAGCGTCGGGCTTGAGCCAGAGAAACGTTCATTTGGGTGGAATACTCTGTCTGTTTCAGCGGTTGGCATTCCCCACAGGGCGGAATCTGCCCCATCGTGAGGACGGAATGACGATCTCATTCGAAATCTCATCCAGGCGAGCTCCGACGCGATCGTCACGCAACGATCGTCGAGATCCTATGCAAGCCGGGCTCAACGGCACGGGCCTGACGCTCTTCTGACCCGCAGGTCCTGCCCCGCTCTGATACTGCGCGATCACGCCTCGGCACTCGATGCCGAATGGTGCTCTGCGCGATCACCTCATCGCATCCAACGCAACCACACACTCCCCTCGCGCGGGCGCACGCGCTCGCGCGATCACCACGAGGACACACACATGGATCCCCGATTCGTCACCAAGAACATCCACGCGCTGCTCGACTACCCCGTCGCCCTCATGCTCCTTGGCGCCCCTTGGGTGCTCGGGCTGGGCGCCTCCAGCCCGCTGGCCCTGTGGCTGGGCGTGCTCACGGGCGTCGCCGCGCTCTTCCTGACCATCTTTACCGACCACTTCCTCGGGCTTGTGCGCGTGCTGCCGTACTGGTTCCACGTGCTCGTCGACGGTCTCGTCGGCGTCACGTTCGTCGCCGCGCCCTTCGTGCTGGGCTTCGAGGGTCTCGACGCGTGGTTCTATTGGGTCAACGGTCTCGCCGTGCTGACCGTCGTCTCCCTGAGCAAGCCGGAGCGGGTGGGTTCTCCCGCGCTGGCCTAGGCTCTTTCTCGCGGGCGCGCGGGGGACACTCCGTGCGCTCGTTTCGGGCTGTACCATGGGCGCCACACTCTCGACGGAGGCGACCGCCCATGGCCCTAAACATCAACCTCACCAGCGTTCCCATCGAGGACCTCGATCGCGCCGAGGCGTTCTACACGCAGAAGCTCGGTTTCGTCGTCAAGACCAACATACCCATGGGCGACACGCGCCTCCTCACACTGGTCTCGCCCGACAACCCCGATGGCGCGCAGCTTCTACTCGAGCCTTGCGGCATGGTTCCCGAGGTCAAGACCTTCAGGGAGTGGCTCTACAACTCGGGCATCCCGTTCGCCGCGTTCGAGGTCGACGACTGCCAGGGCGAGTACGAGCTGCTCAAGGGCAACGGCGTCGAGTTCAGGGGCGATCCAGCGGACATGGGCACCTCCATAGCCGCCACCCTCGACGACACCTGCGGCAACCTCATCATGATCTACGAGGACACGTCGGGCTAATTGCTGTTGAGCCCGAATTCGCGAGTCAGCAGCACCTGCTTCCAGTGCGACTCGCGCGCCATGATCTCGTCTTGTGTTGCGCGTGAATCTCCAGTTTCAAGAATCGCGTATTGAAAGTTGTCGGCGTGCTCATCACCCCGGTCCCGGAGCAGCCGCTTGAGATCCTTGTTGCCGCCGTGCCCGGTACGAGCGTATGACGACCAGCGTCCCCATATGCCACGCTCACCCGTCGCGCTTCCGACGTATATGCAGCCATCTGTTCTGTCCGTAATCACGTACACACCGCTGACACTCGACAAGGCGCTCCTCCAGGAATCGTTCTGTTGCCGCACCAGAGAGTCCAGTTGGTTCTTGGTCAGAAGCACGTTTAAGTAACCTGGAAAATCTAACGCCTGCATTCGATCGGTCTTGATCTCATCGACGAGCAAGCGATCGGACCATCTGTCGGCGTTTAAATATGATTGTCGGCTGGTTCGCTCAAAATGTACGACAGTGCGCCCTGCCACGTCGTCAAAGCGGCGGCATCGCTCGGTCGTGTAGAAGTACCCCCACCTCCGACGCTTCTTGCGATAAAAGTCCTCAACCTGGATCACACGATGCACGCCCTCGAAAAGCCACTTGTGACGTCCGGGCATCGAAATAAGACTAAGGATGAGCGGTCGAGTAAAGTTCTTCTGGTTTTGATGCCCCTGCCAGTTCTCAAAATCGCCGTCAAAATACACATCGAGTGGTTCGTCTCGCCCGTTCCAACTCGCGAGGTGGATCTTGCAATCCTTGGAATCCAACCGGCGATCAATAGCCTTCAACACGTCGAATAGTTTGAGTTTGTGAGCCATCGATAAAGTATAAAACACCCCCGCCCAATCGGGCGGGGGTGTGATGTTGATCGTGTTGTCAGGCGGGCTTAGTAGCGGTAGTTCTCCGCCTTGTACGGGCCCTCCACCGGCACGCCGATGTAGTCCGCCTGCTCCTTGCTCATCACCGTGAGCCTGGCGCCCAGCTTGTCCAGGTGCAGACGGGCGACCTCCTCGTCGATCTTCTTGGGCAGCTGGTACGTCTTGTTCTCGTAGCTCTCGTGGTTGTTCCACAGCTCGACCTGCGCCAGCAGCTGGTTCGTGAAGCTGCTGCTCATCACGAAGCTCGGGTGGCCCGTGGCGCAGCCAAGGTTCAGCAGGCGGCCCTCGGCCAGAATGATCACGCTGTGTTCCTCGACGCCACGCGACGGATCCGCCTTGAAGCGGAACTCGTCCACCTGGTCCTTGATGGTCACGCGCTCGCAGCGTCCCTCGTCGCACCACTGGAAGAGCCCGGCCATGTCGATCTCGTTGTCGAAGTGGCCGATGTTGCCGACGATCGCCTTGTCCTTCATCTTCGACATGTGATCGACGGTAATGATGTCCTTGTTGCCCGTCGTGGTGACGAAGAAGTCGGCGGTGGGGAGCATGTCCTCGACGGTCACGACCTCGTAGCCGTCCATGCATGCTTGCAGGGCACAGATCGGGTCGATCTCCGTGACGAAGACGCGCGCCTTCTGTCCGATGAGCGACTGCGCCGAGCCCTTGCCCACGTCGCCGTACCCGCACACCACGCACTTCTTGCCGCTCAGCAGCACGTCCGTGGCGCGCATCACGCCGTCGACCAGCGAGTGGCGGCAGCCGTAGAGGTTGTCGAACTTGCTCTTGGTGACCGAGCCGTTGACGTCGATCGCCGGGAAGAGCAGCTCGCCACGCTCCGTCATCTGATAGAGGCGATGCACGCCCGTCGTCGTCTCCTCGGAGACGCCGCGGATATACGGCACCATCTTCGTGAAGAAGTCCGGGTCCTCCTCGACCTTGCCGCGCAGCACCTTGAGGAACGCCTTCTCCTCGACGTTCGAGCCGCTCTCGGGATCGGGCAGCGTGCCGTCCTTCTTGAACGCGGCCTCGGCCTTGACGCCCTCATGGATCATCAGCGTCGCGTCGCCGCCGTCGTCGACGATGATCGTCGGCCCCTGCGAGCCGTTCTCGTCGACGGGGAACGTCAGCGCCTGGAGCGTGCACCACCAGTATTCCTCGAGCGTCTCGCCCTTCCAGGCGAAGACGGGAACGCCGGCCTTGGCGATGGCCGCCGCCGCCTGGTCCTGCGTCGAGAAGATGTTGCACGACGCCCAGCGAACGTCGGCGCCCAGATCGACGAGCGACTCGATGAGCACCGCCGTCTGGATCGTCATGTGGAGCGAGCCCATCACGCGCGAGCCGGCCAGCGGCTTGCTCGCGGCGTGGTTGTTGCGGGTCTGCATCAGGCCGGGCATCTCCTCCTCGGCCAGACGGATCTCGCGTCGGCCCCAGTCGGCCAGCTCGATGTCCTTGATCTTGTAGGGAAGGGTTTCGGTCGTGGTCATGGTGGTCACGTCATAGCCTCCGTGGAAGCGGTATCGGGGTGAGATGTGGTGGTACCGGGCAGCACGTCAAACGCTGGCGGCTCGACAGAGGCTGGGGACTCCCAGTTACTCACAGTGTATGCGGAAAAGGCGCGCTATGACAGCCAATGACGATAAAAAATGGCCTGGTTATCAGAACCCTACGTGTTTAGTCCGGCTCGACCTCGTCCGGCACCAGCGCGTAGCTCGGTCCCGGCACCTGCCCCATCGCACGGATGCGGTCGTGGATCGCCAGGTTTTCGGGATCCAGATACATCGCCATGCGCAGGCGGCGCAGCGCCTCGTCGGCGTCGCCAAGGCCCTCATAGAAGTTGGCCAGCGAGAGCTGGAAGACGGCGTTCCTGCCGCCATCCAATTGGGCCGCGGTCAGGAACGCGCGCTCGGCGGTGTCGATGTCGCCCACGTTGGCGCTCCACTTGCCAAAGAAGTGCCACTCGCGCGGCGTCTGGCGCGTCTGGGCGCGATCCTCGAGCAGGTTGTGCATGTCACCAATTTGGTTGGCCGCGATCATCGACTCGCACAGCAGATCGAGCACCGCGTGGTCGTCACGGCGCAGCTCGTAGGCGAGCTCGAACTGCTCGCGCGCCGCCTCGGGGCGATCGAGCGCCAGGAACGTTTTGCCCAGGCCGACACGCCCGCGATAGTCGCCCGGGTCGCGATCGACGGCCTCGCCCCAGTCGGCCAGAGCATCCTCGAAGTTGCCCTCCTGGTAGTTGATCGTCGCGTCCTCGCGAACCTGGCCCAGTTGTCGTTGCTTGGAGCAGGCGGACACGGAAACGAGTCCAGCCATCGCACAGATCATCAGCACGCGCGTCGTATTCGTCATTGGGGCACCTCCGTGGCCGATCACACCAGCATCTCCACTGGTTGCGGGCAGTGTACCGTCTGACGCCCGGTGTTGTGGGTTATCGCCAGCGAATCTCCCACGTGAGGACCGGCGAATTGCTGGCGGGTATCCTGTTGGGCTATGCATCGGATGGTCCTGCTCAAGCACACGCTCCCCGATGGGAGCTGGCACTACGACTGGCTGCTGGCCACCGCCGGAGACGAGTCGGGTCGCGGTGCGCTGAGCCTGCTGGCCTTCCGCGTGTACGTGGAGGTCTGTCTGCCATCGGCGGCCGCCTTCGTGGCGCTGCGCCTGCGCGACCATCGCCCCGATTATCTCACGTACGAGGGGGAGATAGAGGGGAATCGAGGGCACGTGGCGCGTGTCGCCAGCGGCAGGTGGCGCCTCGATCAGCGGACGGACACGCTCATCACGGGCGCCGTCGACTGGGGCCGGGGGGCACGCTGGTTCGAGGCGAGCAGCATCAACGCGCACTGGCGCGTGCGTGTGATGGCGACCGATCGTCCCCCCCAATTGCGGCGACGAGGCCTGCGGAGTC
>JBICIA010000031.1:0-14573 GCA_043101425.1 Phycisphaerales bacterium JB043 | reverse complement strand
TACAAGAGGGGCAAGATCAAGCTGATCGAGAAGGGCAACTGCAACGACTGCAAGAGCCCGCCGCCACCGCCGCCACCGCCGCCACCGCCGCCGCCGCCACCGCCGCCGCCGCCGCCGCCGCCACCGCCGCCACCGCCGCCGCCGCCGCCACCGCCGCCGCCGCCACCGCCGCCGCCGACGGACGCGATCGCGCGGGCGCAGCCGGGCGACATCCCGTTCGAGGACTCGGTTCGTCCCGATTCCTACAACGTTGGCATGCTGCAGCGTCTGGCCATCCTCGCGCAGGAGCCGACGGTGGACGAGATCTCGCAGGGCATGCGTGGCAATCCGCGCTACAACAACATGCCCGCCGATCGCGCGTCCGATCAGGCGCCGCGCACAACCAACGCGCTGCGTCTGAACAATCGGGCGTCGCGGGAGGCCGCCGAGATGCACGATGCGCTCTTCGGGCTGCCCGGCTTCGACAAGCGTCCCGAGATCTCACGCCAGTTGGGTGAGTCCTTCGATGCCTACACCACGTCGATGTCCATCACGCAATTCGACGAGGTCGATCCCGTCGCGCTGCGTACCTGGATCGCCGAGACCCCGGGCCAGGAGGCGACCGATCAGGCTCTCACAGAGATCCGGGATCTGCTGAGCAAGCTCGGCGGGCTGGGGCTGAGCCCCACGGAGTTCCGTCAGACACGTGCCCGTCTGCTCCAGGGCCTGGCGCCATCGGGCGGACTGGATACCGAACTGCTCATCGAGCTCACGCGTCCGCAGACTCTCTCGGAGGGATCCTGAACGCCCTGTCACACGAACAAAAAGGGCCCTTGAAGCCCTGAATCATTGAATTCAGGGTTGTGGGTAGCGAGAATATGCTAGACTCAGAGCGCACGGAGGCGATCGAGCATTCAGCTCGAGATTAGGGAGATACAAGATGCAATCGAAGACCGACCCGGGTTCCTCGATATCACGCGCGTGCGCTCTGACACTGCTCGCCGGGACAGCCGCGTGCCTCCACACAAGCCTCGCTCACGCGAACCCCGTCATCGATCAGGTCACCGCCGGCACGGTCACCATCAACGAGGCCGGGTCCAACATGACGATCGAGGCGTCGGATCAGTCGATCATCGACTGGTACACCTTCGACGTGGGCTTCGGCGAGTCGGTCGAGTTCATCCAGCCCGACGCGCAGTCCGTCGTTCTCAACCGCGTCACCGGAGGGCTCGGTCCCAGCCAGATCGACGGCACTGTCACGGGCAACGGCACGCTGCTGTTCGTCAACCCCGCCGGCTGGATCTTCAGCGCGACGTCGGTACTCGACGCCGGTGGTTTTCTCGCCGCCGCCGCGGACCTGAGCAACGATTTCTTCGATCTTGATGAGAGCACGCTGACGGGAATCGCCGGCGCGATCACGATCGAGGGCATGATCACAGCCAACGACGTGAAGCTCATCGCCTCGAGCATCATCAACCACGGGCAGATCATCGCGGACGAGGGGCTGGTGACGCTGTACAGCGACAGCGGGCCGCTGGTCGGCGAGACCGGATCACGCGTTTTCGTGAACGTGGGCTCCAGAACGACCGAGGACGGCGTCAACCCGTACAACTACAACAGAACTCGCGCACCGCTGGGCGCGGGCGACGCCTACTCCCTCGGTATTACCAACACTGGCTCGATCGAGGCCCACGGCGGCAACGTCAACATCATCGCGAACAATGGAGACTTCGTGAACGAGGGCTCCATCGATATCAGCAGCGAGTACGGCCCCGTCGGCAACATCAATGTGCTGGCGCACACCATCACGAATCACGGCGAGGTCCGCGCCGACTCGGGCGACGAGCGTGCCGGCAACATCACGTTCTCGAGCCTCTCCGACATCATCCTCGAGTGCGACTCGCTGCTCTCCGCCGCGGGCGCCGAGGGGGACTACGAGGGATATCCCTACGGCGACGACTATGACTATGGCGGCGGAGGACGAGGCGGTCGCGTCACGCTGCTGGCGCGTGGCGACATCGAGATGTACTCGCACGCCGAGATCGACGTCTCGGGTGGCGAGGCCGGTGGCCTGGTCGTCATGAACACCGGTGGCAACATCGACGCCGCGGGCACGATTCTGCTCGACGGATCGATGATGGGTCGCCTGCTCGAGTTCGAGGGCACACCGGGCGTGGACGACAACGCCACCTCGAACCACTGCGCGCCGCCGCCGCCACCCCCGCCACCGAGCTCGGACCTGCTGGCCGGCTCGTACCCCGACGAGATCCCCTTCACCGACTCGGTGAAGCCCGACTCGTACGACATGACGGCGATCCAGCGTCTCTCGATTCTTGGGCAGGCCCCCTCATCGAGCCAGATTCTTGCGTCGCAGCGCGGCAACTCGCGCTTCAACGACATGCCCAGCGATCGTGCCTCTGACTCGCAGGCGCGCACGACCAGCGCCTACCGGCTCAACGCTCGCGCCATCGAGGAGGCCCGCGAGGCGTACGACGCGGTCTTCGGTGAGCCCGACTCCGGGCGCAACGAGCAGATCGCCCAGATGCTTGGGAGTGCCTTCGATGAGTACACATCATCGATGACGCTCGAGCAGATCACGGACGTCAACCCGGTCGCGTTCCGCTTCTGGATCGATCGCAACCCGGCGCAGGAGCAGACGGCACTCGTGCTCACCCAGGTCGGCACGCTGCTGGACAAGCTCAGGGGCATGGGGCTCAGCGGTCAGGAGTATCTTGAGACCGAGCAACGCATCCTGCAGTCGATCTCACCCTCGGGCGGTCTCCACACCGATGTGCTGATCGAGACGATCAACGCTTCCACACAGGTCAGCTCGCTCTGATGTGATCAACTCGGCGGCGCTGAAGCCAGCAGCGGCAGGCGCGATCGGTCCGAGACCACGACGCCACCCGGTCGCTCGACCGTGATCGCGAACATCGTCGCCTCGTCTATCGACAGCTTGGCATCGATCGGCACGATCACCTCGCCCGATTCGGTCACGTCGAACACGCCGCCGTCCACGGGGCGCTCGGCGCTCCGGCTCGAATCGAAGATCCACAGCTGGTACTGCTCCACGCTTGGATCGTTCATCGCGAGCCCGACGAATCGCATGTAGCCCTCCTGGGCCTCGTCGCTCCAGACGACATCGCCCTCGACGTACCCGCTCAGGGTTGAATCGTCGGCATGGATGGCGCCCCAGTTCCATTGGGTGTATGACACGCCGCTGGCCATCAGCGCACCACGCTGGTCGATGGGAGACTGCTGCGCGCCTGGCAGCCATGCCATCACCGCGAACAGCACCGCCGCGGCGGTCGCCAGCCAGGGAATCGCGTTGAATCGATACACGACATCGACCGAGGCATCCGGCTCGCCCATCGTGTCCGGTCGTGGTGAGCGCTCCTGCGTGACGCGCGACAGAACCGCGCTCTCCACGCGTGCCATCACATCGCGAGGTGCGTCGTCGTGCTCGTGCAGGGCGAGCTCGAGCGATGCCGCGGCCAGCTCATAGCTCTCGTCGCGCGAGCCGTCCAGCAGTCGTGCGAGCTCCATCGTCTCCTCCTCGGAGAGGGTGCGGAGTGCCTGGTCGGCGAGCAGCTCGTGCAGACGATCTGGGTTCGGAGTGGTGTGGTCGCTCACGATGCCACCTCCATTCCGAATCGCTCCGCGTATTTCGTTCTGACGCTGTGGAGCCCTCGTCGTGCGTGGGTCTTGACCGTGCCCAGCGGCATCGAGAGCGCCTCAGCGATCTCCTCGTGCGTCATCCCGTGCTGGAGCGACAGACGCAGAACCTGCTGCTGCTCGGGGCGGAGCTGCTCGAACACTTCGAATGCCATGCGTGCCGACTCGCTCGAGTCGTAGCTTGATTCCTGCGTGGGGGCGCTGATCGTGGCGCTCAACTCGTCGCCCAGCTCGGAGCTGCGATCGAGCATGCGGGTCTGCTTCCGCAGCCTGTCGATCACGCGCCGGCGTGCGATCATCGCGACAAAGGTCTTCTCGCTCGCTTTTGCGGGATCGAAGCGTTCCGCACTCCGCCAGAGATCAACAAACACCTCTTGCATGGCTTCCTCGGCATCGGTCTCGTTCCGCGACAGGCGTCGGGCGATCGACCAGACAAGACCTCCGTACCGCCGCATGGCGTCACGCAGCGCGTCCTCGTGCCCCTGCGCAACGAGCGGCAGGAGAGGTTGTTCGGTTGAACTCACGCTCGACACGTGGGGTGGTCCTTTCCCGCGCACGCTCGCGATCGAGAGTGCGCCCCGAGGGGTGGGCCTGAATCCGAGCGCCGCCCCGTCCGTCAGCACGATCATGGCGAGCGCGTCCTTCCATGTCCAGTCGAGAGTCCCGAGACCGAACACCGCCCGGGTTTTCGCTTTCTGCGATCCGTCAGATGCACCCATGCTCAAAAAATTCTCAGGGCAAAAAATTTGAACGGTCGTGAATCCAGGACGCGAGTCTTCCCGAAATCGCCACCACACAGCGGCATTCAGCTCCCGTGGCGTGTCGCCAGGAGAACACAACACAGCCGCCTACTGGAAAGGGACTCACCATGAAGCTCCATCGTCTCGCACTCGTCGCACCACTCTTCCTCTCGGCCAATGCGCTCGCGGGTGGGCACTCATCCAAGGGGTACGCCAAGAAAGCCGATATCGTCGACACGGCTGTGAAGGCCGGTTCGTTCAACACACTCGCCGCGGCGCTCGAGGCCGCAGACCTGATCGACACGCTCAAGGGCGATGGCCCCTTCACCGTCTTCGCGCCCACGGACGAGGCGTTCGCCAGGCTGCCCGAGGGAACCATCGAGACGCTGCTCAAGCCTGAGAACAAGCAGCTGCTGACCTCCATCCTGACCTATCACGTCGTGGCGGGCGACGTCCGCGCCAGCCAGGTCGTCACGCTCGATGGCGCCACTACCGTCAACGGCCAGCGCGTCGACATCAGCGTCAACGGTTCGAGCGTCATGGTTGACAAGGCCAGCGTGAGCGCGACCGACATCGTCACGTCCAATGGCGTTATCCACGTCATCGACTCCGTCATCCTCCCCGAGTCGCGCGACATCATCGATGTCGCTGTCGACGCCGGCTCATTCACAACGCTCGCTGCGGCACTCGAAGCGACCGGCCTGATCTCGGCGCTCCAGAGCGACGGCCCGTTCACGGTCTTCGCACCGACAGACGAGGCGTTCGCAAAGCTGCCTGAGGGCACCGTCGAGAACCTTCTCAAGCCCGAGAATCTCGATCAGCTCAGGAGCATTCTGCTCTACCACGTCGTTGAGGGGCGGGTCTACTCCGATCAGGCCGCCACGCTGCGTAGTGCCGGCACATTGGAGGGCTCCGAGTTCCGTATCCGCGCCAATCGAGGCACGATCAAGATCAACGACTCGAAGGTCATCGGTGCCGACGTCGACGCGTCCAACGGCGTGATCCACGTCATCGACACGGTGCTACTCCCCGAGTAACCAGCTCTCTTCTCACATATCACCCCCACACGCTGGCGCGCCCATACGAGAACCTCCGGGCGCGCCAGCACCCTTCAAGCAACACACCCAACCACGAGGTACACGAACATGAAAGCCATAGACGCACTCACGGTCGTTCTGCTCATCGTCGGCGGGCTCAACTGGGGCCTTTGGGGCGCCTTTGAGTTCGACCTGGTCGCCGCCATCGCCGGTGGCAACACAGCCGTGCTCGCCAAGGTGGTCTACACGCTGGTCGGCCTGTCGGCCATCTACCAGGCGATCTCGATGAAAGCCATCTGGAAGCGCTGGAACATCGGCTCGCCCGCCATGGCCTGACCGCCAGCAACAGCTCTGTTCATCGTGCCCGTGCGGCTGTGCTCCACCCGTGCGGGCGCCTTTCCCGAGATCCCTTTCGTTGGCCCGGAGACGAGGTGAGTCACCCCTCTCTCCGGGTCATCGGGGGGATTTTTCACGCGCGTCGCAGTTGCTTGAACACCTCGATCGCGTGCGCGCGTGTCGTTGAGTGATCCACGATCGGTCGAGGATAGTCCAGCTGTGATCGCGGCAACTCGGGCATCATCTCGGGATCGTGGACATCGTCTCCTTCCACATCTCGCAACTCGTGTACGTGTCGGCGTATGAACTCACCGTTTGGATCGAAGCGGCGCGACTGTGTGTACGGGTTGAAGATCCGAAAGTAGGGGGCGGCGTCGCACCCAGTCGAGGCCGACCATTGCCATCCGCCGTTGTTCGAGGCGAGATCGCCATCGATCAGGTTCCGCATGAAGAATCGTTCGCCCCGGCGCCAGTCGAGGAACAGATTCTTGCTCAGGAACATGGCAAGGATCATGCGAAGTCGGTTGTGCATCCAGCCTGTCTCGCGCAGCTGACGCATCCCCGCGTCCACGATCGGGTAGCCCGTGCGTCCCTCGCGCCAAGCCTCGAAGTGGTCGTCGCACTCGTTCCATCTGATCCGCTCCGTGTCGGGATTGAAGGCGCGATGCATGCTCACGCGCGGAAAGCCGACGAGAATATGCCTATAGAACTCTCGCCAGATCAGCTCGGTGACCCAGCACTCACAGCCCTCCGCCATGGAATCTAATTGCCCGCCGCTCTCCTCTACCGCGACGTGGACGCACTGTCGTGTCGACAGCACACCGCTTGTCAGATAGGGAGAGAGCGTGCTCGTCGCGTCGAGAGCTGGCACATCTCGATCACGCTTGTACGCGTGCAGCCGGGTTTGCAGAAAGCCGGTGAGCCGCTCGTGCGCCGCTCTCTCGCCCGCCGGCCAGAGGTCTTCACGTGCGTTTCCACACTCGAATCCAGGCACTCGCGCGGGGACCTCGTCCGGTCTGCCAACCAGAGCGTCCTGCGCGGGCACCGCGTCGAGAGGTGCTCGCGTGGAAACATTGGAGCCATATTTTGTGAGCCACGCACGCTTGAAGGGTGTGAAGACCTTGTAGAACTCTCTCTTCCCGGTCAGCAGCGTGGCGGGCTCGATCACGCATTGGTCGCAGAATGTATCCACACCGATGGCGTGGCGCTTGAGCAAATCGGTGACGTCCTCGTCACGACGTCGCTCGTGGACCTCATACTCTTCGTTGAAGAGCAGCCGATCGCACCCATGCTCTTGCGCCACACCAAGGATCGCTTCTGGCACATCTGTGAAATCCGGCGTCTCGATGACTCGTAACGCGATATTGAGCCCCTCAAGATCCGATGAGAACTCGCGCAGATTCCGCAGCACGAAATCGACCCTGATCGGCGCCCAGTCATGCTGTTGCCACTGGCGCGGGCACACCACGAACAATCCAACGACTCCGTGATCCGACACACGCGCTGCCTCGTGCAGCGCGGGGTTGTCCCGCACCCTCAGATCGCTCCTGAACCAGACAAGTGATCGCATGACGCGTCATCGTACTCAGTTCGAGCACCATCCACCGGCTCCCGAGCACGCTCTCACGCGGAGCGCTCACTTCGGGTCTGTCGTGTATCGGATACCCCGCCACGATTCAATCCGAATAATTCGCATGCCTATCGCTCGCGCACACGTCGTGCGCACACGCAGGACCCTGATATCGAGACTCGGAGACACCGCTATGGGATCGAGACGCCTGATGAGAACACAACTCTGGATCCTGGGGTGCATGGTTATCGTGGTCGTCGCGACGAGTGTCGCCCAGGGCACGCGCGCATCGTCGCACGATGGGATCACACTCAAAGAAGCGCTGACCCGGGCTCGTGTCGCGATGTTCGGTTCAGATGATGAAGTTGAAGAGGCGTTCGAGCACGCTCGACTCACTGGACCCGCGTCGCTCTTCGACATGCGGCTCGTTGGCACCATCGAGCTCGATCGCCACGGGCGGTACCGGGCGGAGTTCGCCGGAGAGCTGGCGCAGATCCAGGGATACGACGGAGAAGAGACATGGGAACAATCCCCATCGGGGATCGTGCGCTCGCTCGAGGATGGCAACGCGAACTTCCAGCGCATGCTCAACTGGTACATAACTGGATATTGGCTCTCGGCTCGATCGGGGATCGAGTACATCGAACTCTCGTCCTCGGGAGATCGTGACTCGCTTGGGGTTGTTATAGACGCCGGACACGGCGCCACGGCGACGGTGCATCTGGACACCGACTCGTGGCTCCCCACGAGTCTCGTGACGACACAATTCGGGCGTCAGATGGAGGTCACGATCGAGTGGGAGCGTCGCGTAGGCGAGCGTGCGATCCCGACGAGCATGCGTGTCAGCGACGACGGCGAGCCACGCGTGAGCTGGACTCTTGAGAGTGTCGAGGTGGCGGACCAGGTTCCCTCGTTCTCGAAACCGCGAGAGCCTCTTGTCGTCGAATACGATCGTTCGATCGATCCTGCCCTCGAGGCAAGACGAGCGAGCGGCGGGCACATCTGGGTCAGGCCCCGCATCAACGGGCAGGACGTCGGATGGTTCCTCTTCGACACCGGGGCCAACGGGACCGTGATCGACACGAGCGTCGCCGACAAACTCGGTCTTCCCTCGTTCGGGCGCATCGACTCGACAGGCATCGGTGGGTCGAAGTTGTCCGAGATCAGGCGAGCCGACAGCATGCAGCTGGCTGGCGTACGCATCGCGGATGTCCCGCTCGTCGCACGCGACCTGAGCCACATGGACAGGACAATGGGAATGGACGTGGGGGGGTACCTGGGCATAGACCTGCTGACCCACGGCATCATCGAGTACGACGAGCGCGACGTCGAGATCGCGTTCCACGTTCCCGATACCTACGAGCTACCCAGAGGCCAGTGGGTGAGAATGCCTATTCACAACGGGAAGCCGGGCGTCCATCTCGAGTACGAGGGGCACACGGGGCTCTTCGTGATCGACACGGGCGCGCCGGGCCGAATGATCATCGGACCTCACGTGGTGGATCGCTACAAGCTGCTCAGGAATCGCATCACGAAGCGGACCTCGGCGTTCGGGACGGGCGGAAGCGTGGCGGCACGCAGCGGTGCTGTGGACGGCGTTCTCTGGGGCGGCCAGAGATTCGATGGTGTGCCGGCGTTGTTCCTGACCGAGCACGAGGGAGCCGGCGCCGACATCCTGCGGGATGGGATCGTGGGTGTGGATCTCATCCGGCGCTACGTGCTGGTCTTCGACATCGCCGGGAAGCGCATCGCCTACCTGCCCCACGTCGACTAGGCCTGTGCGCGCAGAAAAAAGCGGGCGTGCGCCCGCGTAAGTGACTGGAATGTTGGCGTGCGTCCCGATCAGTCCCAGAGAGCCGAGGTGGTCGGCATCTCGCCGATCAGGAAGTTGATATTCGTTCGGAGGTTGAATACCGAGGTCGGTGCCTGACGACGACGGGCGTAGAAGATGTCGATGGTGTAAACCTCTCCGTCTATCAGCTTCAGTCGATCGATCGCGACGTACTGCTTCGAGGGTGTCGCCAGGCCTCCGATATCGAGCGCGAGCTCGCCGTTGATGAAGACCCACGCGTCGTCGTTGCTCTCGAGCTCGAAGAACATATCCGTGCATTTGTTGTACTCGAACGCCATCGACATGTGCATCGTGAAGAGCTCGTTGTGCTCGCTCAGATCGTTGCCGAGCAGCTGGCCGTCGATTGGGAAGAAGTCATCGCTGATGTGCTCGTACACGCCAGCGCCGTTGCGGGTCAGCGGGACCCTCGCGAGGCCCGAGACGTTGACGCCCGGGATGTCGGCGAACCACTGGTGGAACGTGTTCACATCGGTCACGCCCCCCTTGCCGGCGGTGCCGTACAGGCCCGGCGAGTCGTTGTACGCGACCCCGCAGTTGTCCACGCCGCTGACCGCCGCTGGCACCGGGATGTCCAGCGGTCCATCGCTCTCCTTGTAGTGGTAGTACACGTTGATCTCGTAGACCAGCTTGTTGGTCTTGTCGTCATAGAACCGCAGCATCCAGGAGTCGTTCCTGTTGATGGGATCCTGCCACACGTCCCAGGGTGTCGAGGCGAGCATGTCGTCGAACGACATGAAATCGATGCGGAACTCCGTGAGCTGCGATGGGGAGAACGTGCGGTCCTTCCAGCGCGATGTGTACTCCATCTCACGCACGCCGCCGGCCTCGAACGTCACCCAGCCGCCGCCGTGGTTGTGCTGGTTGACCATCTCGACACGGATGTCGTTCGGGTAGCTGGGCCCGATGATGTCGTTGAACTCGAGAATATGGTCGTTTATTAGATCGACGTACGTGACGTCGTACATGTCGTCGTACATGTGCTGGTGGAAGCGGTAGTCCGTTGTGCCCGATCTGTCCCAGAAGGTCACGTCGAAGTGGCCACCGAAGAGCCCCAGATCGCCGTACGGGGCGATCGGGTTGCCGTCCTTGTCGTACCACTGCTGGGCTACCTCCACGCCGAAGCCGGTGAACATCGGGCGCCCCTCGAGATCGAGCTGCGGGCCGACCAGCCTGGTGTAGTGCCCGTGCTCCGAGCTGTCGGTGACGCCGAAGTCCGGATGCGTCTCGTTGAAGTCGCGGACCACCGCCGGGATCATGACCACGTCGGGGTCCTTCACGACCGCGAGGCTCGTGGGTGTGCCAATCGGGTTCAGCAGAGCGATGGAAAACACGCTCGCACTCAGCAGCAGGCTCTTCGACAATTGGATTCGCTGATCGGGTCGTGGACGCATGGGCAAACTCCGTGTATTGGGATTGTGCTACTCACAGCATGAACGAGCATCATCCGCCCGCCATCGGTGCCATAGAAAAGCCTGGCTCACACGTTGATCTGCAACAGCTCTGTAGCTCGGACGGCATGTTGCCCGGATGCATCACGCTCGCATCGAGGATTGCCCATCTTGCCCGATTGTCACAAGCCGTCCGATCGGTGGAACCCACCGTGGGAGAAGCTACTCCACAGTCGGGCGCACCTGGGTCACAGGGTCCAGCGGTGTGGCCTGTGAATCCAATCGGCATCCCTCAGTCTGAAGCCCGTGCCGTGGTTGGAGGCAAGACAGCCAGGTATACTTGCGCCGAGTGCCGGGCATCAACAGTCACACAACAAGCGACGCGCCACTGGAGATCGTGGTCGATGGGCTGCACAAGTCCTTCGGAACAAACCATGTGTTGCGCGGCATAGATCTGACGATTCGTCGCGGCGAGTTCGTAGTGCTGGTAGGGCCATCCGGGTGTGGCAAGACCGTACTGTTGGACCACATTGTGGGGCTTCTGACGCCTGACGAGGGGCGAGTGCTGATCGCTGATCACGAGCGTCCTGGCGATCCGCTGCTTGATCTGAGCGAGCTCGACGAGAATCAGATGGACGAGATCCGACGTCACTGGGCGGTCGTGTTCCAGCGCAACGCACTGTTCTCAGGAACCGTCTACGAAAACATTGCGCTATGGCTTCGGGAGATCGAGCGTGCCCCTGAGGCAGAGATCCGACGACGTGCTGAGGAAGCACTGCAGGCGGTGGGTTTGTCGTATGACAATGTGGCCGAGAAGGACCGGGATGACCTCTCTGGGGGAATGGCCAAGCGAGTTGCCATCGCGCGTGGCATCGCGATGAACCCGCGTCTGCTGTTCTACGATGAGCCGACAACAGGACTGGATCCGCAGCACACGGCGAATATCCACGAGCTGCTGGCCAGGACGCACGCACTTCCACTGGCGGACGGTGCACCACGAACATCATTGGTAGTCACGCACGACAAGGACTTGCTCGCGCGAATCGAGCCGCGGATTGTGATGTTGTCGAAGGGGCAGGTCTTCTTTGATGGGACATATGCCGAGTTCGAGTCATCGGACTCGCCGCTGATAAGACCTTATCTTGAACTCATGCCGCTGCTCCACCAGCGCCCACCGATACGAGAGTAGAGAGACATGTGCGGTGTGCTTCTAGGTCACACAATCGTCGGCCAGCCTGTACCGCTCTGATCGGTGCCATTGCTGACGAGCGGAATCATCGAGATTCAAAGAATGTCTCGATCGTTCGGCCCAGCTCGTCTGGTTTCGTTTCCATGATGAGGTAGCCGGCGCCCTCGAACTCGGTGACAATCCGATCGTGTGTGTCGCCGATACCCTGCGACCAGTGCTCAGCGTTGTCCCCAACGGAGGTAGCGACGAGGAGCGGGCAGGTCATGGTTTCCAAAAACGGCTCTAGCCTCGAGGACATAATCTCTGTGAAGTACCGGATGTTGACTGTTCGGTGTGTTTGAAACGCGACCGTCTCGAGCGCCTGTTCTCTTGTGGGATCACCACACGACACGCCGATCGTCCGGGTGACAAAGTCGTCGAACTCGGTGCTATTCAACGAGAGCATCCAGTTTCTGAATCGTGTCGCGGTTCTCAGACGCACGTCCTGTGTGTCAGCCTGCACGGACTTGTTAGAGAAGATACGCCCGTTGATCACCACGACGCCCCCTACGAGATCCGGGTGCTCCGAGGCGAGCCGCACCGCGGCGTACGAGCCTCCGCCGTGTCCGACCAGGATTGGAGCCTGGGCGTCACTCTTCTCAATCAGAGCGCGGAGTTGTCTGATCGAGTTATCGAGCCAATAAAACTCGCGATAGTCCCTGTCGTCAGCCAGTGGTGGCGCTGTCGACCCGCCGAATCCCGGTAGAGTCACGGCCGTCATGGTGAAACGATCGGTGTTGTGCTCCATGAATGTGCTCCAGGCCGTCCAGTCCTGGGCGAAGTTTGGAATCAAAATCAGGTGTCTCTCACCAGTTCCCGTGGTCTCGATATGGGCAAGAGGTGTATCAAGCGGTTCGCGCGCCGGGCTCTCGAGCAGCTCCTCCATGGTGGGAGCCCCATCGTCTGGCATCAAGGACCGTATTGTTTGCTCCGCATATCTTCTTATCTGATCCTTATCAACTGGCTGCCCCAGCCGCTCGAAGAGAGCAATCATGAGGCCCTCCTGCGCGCGCACCTTCTCCTCGAACGAGGCATGATCGCTATCGACAAGCACCTGGTAGCGCACCAGCTCGTTCAACAGCTCTGGTTCAAGACTCGACACATCGAGCCCGGTTCCGTCCAGCATCTCGACGAGTTTCTCTCTGGCTGCCTGCTCAGGATCGGGTTTGTCGGCTTGCTGTGCTTGAACAAACGAGGAGCCAATCTGCAGAGTAAACCAGCATGCAAAAACTGTGAGGCGCACGGTGCGTAATGGATAGGTGATCGGAGTTCTCATGGCGCGGTACCTCCAGTGGTGCTACTCGGTGCTGGAGGCACCTTGCCATATCATGAACTCAATTGCTTGTATTCATGTTGCGCCTTGAAATCCAAGCGAGCGCACAGTGCGAAACCAGGTCTCGGGGGGCAGCCCATACTCGCTTGTGAAAAATCTTGTGCAGTGGCTCTGGTCGTAGAACCCCGCATTCAAGGCCGATTCGGCTATCGAGCCAATACCCTCAAGCAGGTCCTGCGCGACCTGCCTCAATCGGATCCTGACCCGGTAGGTCTGCATCGAGCACCCGAATCGCATCTGGAATTGACGTGCGAGGTGGCTCCGGTCCACGAATACTCTGCTGGCAATCGAGCCAATCGGGAGCGACGGGCTGTTTCGCGATTCGAGCAGTCGCAGCGCCCTGAGCTCGGGGGGCTCGCTGTCTGCCTGAGGAGCGAAGTCGGATCCTTTCAGTGATGCCAGCACGCCATCAAGCGAGCATTGCATATCGGTATCGGGCGCCTCGGCACGGACCAGATGTGTGAGCCGCTCGAGTTCGAGTGCAAGGTCCTGATGCGGTGTCATGCCAAGGGCATAGGGATGCGCCGGAAACCAGTGCATTGCCTCTGACCGACACTCGATCCGGAGGCAGAGGGTGTCCAGAGACCCGAGTAGATTGAAATGTGGTGCGCCCCCACGCTTCAGAACAAGCGTGCCACGCTCGGCGGCACAAAGCGCGCCATCGATAATCTCGACGAATCGCCCATCGCACACCCAGTGAGCACAGGCAAACGGGTGGTCATGCTGTCGTGTTGAGGACAACGCGCTGTATCGAGTAACCGTGAGTCGCCACGCTCCGAGCTCGCGAACACGCAGATGCTTTCCGAAAGCGTTGGAATGCAATCTCATCCAGGACTGCTACCGGGTGGGTTCTCGCGGGTTTCTCACGAGCACTCATCCAGCACCACGCACTCATCGGGGCGTATGGCGTGAGATGCCACGAGAGTGTCAGTGTCCGAATCAGCCCAGAGCCGCTGCTCGCCCACGGATAGGAAAATTCTGTTAGTGGGGAATAACCCACGATTCCACATCGTTTGACATGCAGAAGTCGTGATGGGATCCCGCGTGGAGGGATTCACAACAAACCGCCTGCTCTGATACACACGTGCCATCGCACGTCACACACCGCGTTTCTGTGTCGATGCATAAAGCTCGTGCGCGCTGTGCGTGTGCAAAGACCGGTCTGGAAACGAAAGGACGAACAATGAATCGAATCATTGCGATCGCGATTGGAATACTCGTGATGAGCGCGAGCTCGAGGCCATCATTGCTCGCGTCGTCACAGGAGACCGTCTCATCAGGCGACAGCATAGTCACCCATTCGAGCACGCTATGGAAGAACGCCTCCGAAGATATTGTGGGTGGTTGGCGGTTCGAGGACAGAGGCGAGAGCGGAGCGTTTGTGGTTTTTACAGATTCGTTTCGGACGGCGTCAGCTCCGGATCTCAAGATCGCG
>JBICIA010000030.1:0-32650 GCA_043101425.1 Phycisphaerales bacterium JB043 | reverse complement strand
TCCGGAACGGCTAGCCTTTATAAGGGCGCACGCAGCTCGCAACCACACAGGCGCGTCCATGAGGCAATAGTAGAAGTGCTGGGGTGCTACGCGCATACAATGACTCGATGAGTCAGCCTGATACGAAGACTCCAAATGAGACTCTCTCCCACGTTGTCGTTGTCGGCGGTGGTTTTGGTGGGCTCAGGGCAACTCGTATGCTCCGGAAGGCACCCGTTCGGGTCACCCTTATCGATCGCAACAACTACCACTTGTTCCAGCCGCTGCTCTACCAGGTGGCAACAGCAGCACTGAACCCTGGGGACATAGCATTCCCAATCCGAGCCGCGCTGAGAACCCAACGTAATGCTCGTGCCCTGTTGGGCGAAGTCCGCAGCATCGACCCTGAACATTCTCGTGTCAATCTTGAATCAGGCACATTGCAATTTGATTACCTCATCGTCGCCACCGGTGCCACGCACGCGTACTTTGGCAACGACGCTTGGGCTCCACACGCTCCCGGTCTCAAGAGTGTGCAAGACGCAATCGAAATCCGTCGCAGAGTGCTCCTCGCGTTCGAGGCGGCTGAGAGAGAGAACGACCCGCTGGCGAAAGAACAATGGCTCACATTCGTTGTCGTTGGCGCAGGCCCGACAGGAGTGGAGCTAGCCGGGGCAATATCGGAGATCGGTCGCCGGACCGTCGCAAAAGACTTTCGACGTATTGACCCAACATCGGTTCGTGTCGTGCTTGTCGAAGGCCAAGGCAACGTTCTGTCAGACTATCACGACAGCCTGTCACGGCGCGCAGCACAGCTGTTGCAGTCCAAAGGCGTAGAGATCAGGACAGATGCCATCGCCACGGATATCGATCAAAGCGGCGTGTCCATTGACGATGAGCGCATCGCAGCACGAACCGTCATCTGGGCTGCTGGCGTGGCCGCATCATCGCTCGGAAGCACACTTGGGGTCCCCCTCGATGAGTTTGGCCGTGTAAAGGTCAACCCCGATCTGTCGATTCCAGGGCATCCAAACATCCACGTTGTTGGAGATCTCGCAGCAGTACGATCACACGGTCGCGAAGTGCCGGGCGTCGCACCCGCAGCCATACAAATGGGCTCGCACGCAGCTCGTTGCATTATCAAAAATATTGCTGGGCAAGATTCGAAGCCGTTCGTTTATCGAAACAAAGGGATGCTGGCAACAATCGGAAGATCAGCCGCGGTCGCTGATTTTGGCAGGATCCGTTGCGCAGGATTCTTCGCATGGGCCGCGTGGAGCGTAATCCATTTGTTCTTTCTCATTGGCGTCAGGAATCGCTTCATAGTCTTCTTCGGCTGGGTGTGGCAATACATAACCTTTCAACGTGGCGCTCGCTTGATCACGGGCGATGTTGGCGAGCTGCCTCCCATAGACGAATGAAATTGAATCGAGCGATGTTCCCGACCTACGCGCTGAGCTCATGCGACACTCCCGAATCACGAGGAATGCGGATGTCCTCGACCAGGCGCTTGACCTCGTCCGGCGGCGGAGGTGTTATCAAGCACACGCACCAGGCAACAATGAAGTTGATCGCCATGCCCACCGCGCCGATGCCCTCGGGGCTGACACCCAGCAGCCATGAGTCCGCGTTGTTCCTCTCAGGGCTGATGAACTTGAAATACACGATGTAACCGGCCGTGAACGTGATCCCTACCAGCATCCCGCTGATAGCCCCGGCTCGGTTCATCCGCTTCGAGAAGATCCCCATCAGGATCGCCGGGAAGAACGAGGACGCCGCCAGCCCGAACGCGAACGCGACAACCTCCCCGACGAACCCCGGTGGATGTATTCCGAAGTAACCCGCCACGCACACGGCCCCGCCCGCCGCGATGCGGGCGACGATCAGCTCCTGCCGCTCGGTGATGTCAGGACGGATGCCCTTCTTCAGAAGATCATGCGCTACCGAGGAGGAGATCACCAGCAGAAGCCCGGCGGCAGTCGACAGGGCGGCGGCCAGCCCCCCCGCCGCAACCAATCCGACGACCCAGTTGGGCAGCTGGGCAATCTCTGGGTTCGCCAGCACCATGATGTCCCGATCAATCGTTAGCTCGTTCGTCGCCTCGTCGCCCGAGTACTGGATCACCCCATCGCTGTTGCGATCGTCGAACTCGATGAGCCCCGACGACTCCCATCGCAGGAACCACTCGGGGGCCTGGGAGTACTCCTGCCCGTTGATCGATGTCAGCAGGTTCGTGCGCGCAAACGCGGCGACCGCCGGCGCCGTGGTGTACAGAATCGCGATGAACACCAGCGCCCACCCGGCGGACAACCTGGCCGCCGAGACGCGTGGCACCGTGTAAAAACGCACGATCACATGAGGAAGCCCCGCGGTGCCCACCATGAGAGCCACGACGATGCAGAACACGTCGAGACGCGCCTTGGAGCCATCGGTATACGCGTTGAAACCGAGCTCCCGGCTCAGCCCATCCAGACGATCGAGGAGGTACTGCCCCGAGCCATCATCGAGCACGCTGCCGAACCCGACCTGCGGGATCACGTACCCGGTCATCAGGATGGAGATAAAGATCGCGGGCAGCATGTAGGCGAAGATCAGCACGCAATACTGGGCGACCTGCGTGTACGTGATCCCCTTCATCCCGCCGAGCACAGCGTAGAAGAACACGATGCCCATGCCGATGAGCACGCCGATCTCGACGTCGACGTTCAGGAATCGCGAGAAGACGATCCCAACGCCTCGCATCTGGCCCGCGACATACGTGAACGACACGAATATCGCGCACAAGACCGCCACGTTGCGCGCGGTCTGCGAGTAATAGCGGTCGCCCACAAAATCCGGCACCGTGAACTTGCCGAACTTCCGCAGGTAGGGCGCGAGCAGCAGCGCCAGCAGGACGTACCCGCCCGTCCAGCCCATGAGGTACACGGAGCCATCTCGCCCCATGAAGGAAATCAAACCCGCCATCGAGATGAACGAGGCGGCGCTCATCCAGTCCGCCGCGGTCGCCATCCCGTTGACGATCGGGTTGACACCGGCACCCGCGATGTAGAAATCGCTCGTGGACCCGGCACGCGACAGCACCGCGACACCGATGTACAGCGCGAACGACAACCCCACCATCACGAACGTCCACGCCTCGATGCTCACTGCTGGTCCCCCGAGTCGGCATCATCGACATCGAACCGACGATCGAGGCGATTCATGATCACCACATACACGAAGATGATCGCAACGAAGACGAAGATCGCGCCCTGCTGAGCGAACCAGAACCCGAGACGGAACCCACCAACGCGGTACTGATCAAGCCAGTCGGCAAAAAGCACTCCACAACCAAGCGACACCGCAAACCAGACAAAGAGCAGCAGGCCAACATAGAGGAGATTTCGCCTCCAATAGCGCCTTCGATAATCTGGCATCATGGCGTGTTGCCTTTCGTTCCAGAGAGCGGACGACCAGACTCCGCCATCAACGACCCGGGACCGCGCGTCCCGGTGTCCAGGGCACACCCGCCGCGTCGAGCCGGCGCTCCAGCTCCGGGAGCTCCGTCAGGACCAACCGATCCAACTCTTCCTTGAGCTCGGCAAACTGCAAACGGGCGATGTCGTACACCTCGCGATGCGTCGCTGTGGGGCCGTGCAGCGAGTACTGCGTGCCGAGCTCCACCACGCTGAGTCTCCGCGAGATCGAGACTGGTCCCTGGTCGTTAGCCATGCCCCGTCTGGCGTTGCCCGAGAGCCTCTCTTGCATGTCGGAGACACGCCTCTCCATCGCCCTGACCTCCGCACCAAACGCGGTCCCGTCGACAGTCGAGCGGTCCAGCGTCTCTCGGATGGCCACGAGTCGCTGCTTCGTGTCTTGCAGGACACGACGAGCCCCGGTCACGCCCCGCTGTGTCTCGCCAAAGTCCCGACTGAACGCGACCATGTCGCTCGGATCCGCGCCTGGCAGGGTGCCCCCCTCGCGCAGCGCCACGATCTCGAACCGCTGAGATTGTCCGCTGTCGACGAGCTCGCCATCGACTCGTGTCGCAAGGTGCACGCTGTACGTGCCAGGCGCCACGAGCATGCCATCACCCCTGGCGCGAGCGGCGAAGATATCGTCCTCCTCTTGCTCCTGCGACGGCTCCCAAGGGTCGGTAGAGGGATAGGTCAGGCTCCAGTGCACGCGATGGATACCCTGCGTGATTGGGCCGGTGAGATGGCGAACCACATTGCCTGCCGAATCACGAACGGTGAGCACGACAGCGGGGGATTCCTCGAGCTCTTCCTCGCGCAGCGCGTCCCATCCCGGCGTGGGCGTGTCGCCGCCAGTCTTGGCTATTTCCGCCTCATTCTCCGTGCGAATCTCCTTGCGAGTCTTCAGTGAGTCCTTCAGGTAGTACGTGAACGCGGCACCGAATGGTGGGTTCGGCGCGGTGAAGAACGCATCGCCCTGCGAGGCCTTCTGACCGTAGCCCAGTGTCCGGCGCTGCACGTACCACCAGGCCTTGCGCACCGGGAACAACGCCATCTTCTCCTCAAGCGACCCCTCCGAGACATGGCGCAGCGCGGAATAATCATCGAGGATGTAGAAGCCGCGACCGAACGTCGCTCCGACCAGATCGTTCTCACGCGTCTGGATCGCCAGGTCCCGGAATGGGATGTTCGGCACGCCACCCGTCAACTCGATCCAGCGAGTTCCGCCATCCACCGTGAAGAAGACGCCGAACTCGGTGCCTAGGAAGAGCAGCTCGGGCTTCACGTGGTCCTGCACCAGCCGCCAGACCAGGTGTCGCTCGGGTAAATCGCCGACTATCGATGTCCACGTGCGCCCGCGATCGACGCTCTTCAGAACGTAGGGCGCAAAGTCTCCCGCCTTATGGTTGTCCAGACAGATGTACACAGTGTCCGCGTCGTGCAGGTCGGCCTTGATGTCGTTGACGAAGGAGAACTCTGGGACGTCAGGCAAGGGACCAATGCTCCGCCAGCTCTCGCCGCCATCCTCGGTCACGTGGATCAGCCCGTCGTCCGTCCCCGCGTATATCAGCCCGGCTTCTATGGGCGATTCCGAGAGAGACGTCACCGTGCCGTACTTCGACATGGCGTAGAGGTCCCAGAGGGCGTCGAAACTCCACACCCTGTCCATCATCGGGGCGGTCAGCCGGTCGATACCGCGTGACAGATCGCCACTGATCGGCTCCCAGGAATTCCCGTGGTCGTCGCTGCGCCACACACGCTGGCTCGCAAAGAAGAGACGAGCAGGGTCGTGCGGGCTGATGAGGATCGGCGCATCCCAGTTGAAGCGATCGGTCTCCTCGCCGGCGCCCGGCTGCGGTTGTATGTAGACGATCTCGCCGGTCTGGCGATCGTGGCGCACGAGATTCCCCTGCTGCCACTGCGAGTAGATGATGTCTGGGTTCGTTGGGTCGATCGCGGGCTGGTGCCCGTCACCGAAGACGGTGATCCTCCAGTCCGAGTTGCGGATGCCGTGGATATTGTCGGTGCGCGACGGGCCGTACTGCGTCGCGTTGTCCTGTGTTCCGCCGATGACGTGGTAGAACGGCTCGTCGTAGTCCACCGCGACCTTGTAGAACTGCGTGACGGGAAGATTCGCGGCGAACCTCCAGGTCTCTCCCAGATCCCAGCTCTCGTACAACCCACCGTCCGACCCCACGAGCAGGTAATCGGGATCAGCGAGATTGAATGCCATCGCGTGGTTGTCGCTGTGCTTGTGCGTCTCAGACACCTGGCTGAACGTCTTGCCGCCGTCCTCCGTGACGTGGATGCGCACATCCATCTGATAGACCCTGTCGAGCTTGTGAGGGCTCGCGAAGATCTCCTGGTAATAGTGCGGCCCCGTGCCACCGGAGATGTACTCCGCGCCCTTGGTCCAGGACTCGCCGCGATCATCGCTGCGATAGAACCCGCCCTTACGGTGCGCCAGCTCGATCGTGGCATACACGATGTCCGGATCGATCGGCGAGACATCAAGACCAATGCGTCCCTTGTCATCTTCGGGGATGCCCCTGGTGAGCTCGCGCCATGTGCCACCACCGTCTATCGATTTGTGGATGCCACTCTCAGGCCCGCCGTTGATCAGGGCGGCAACGTTCCGGAATCGCTGCTGGGTGACCGCGTACATCACGTCGGGGTCACGCGGATCCAGGTGCAGCTCGTTGACACCGGTGTACTCGCCACCGCCGAGGATCTTCTCCCAACTCGCGCCGCCGTCCGCGGTCTTGTACAACCCGCGCTCGCCCCCAGGAGACCACAGCGGCCCCTCGACCGCGACGTAAACAGTGTCGGAGTCGCGCGGATCAACCACGATCATCCCGATGTGCTGCGAGTCGCCGAGCCCGAGATTCTCCCACGACGTGCCACCATCGCGACTCCGGTACACACCGTCGCCGTAGCCAACGTGGCGCCCGCCAACATTCTCACCGGTCCCCACCCACACCGTCTCCGGGTTCCTGGGGTCGAGCGTGACGCAACCAATCGAGTAGGCGCCCTGATCGTCAAAGATTGGTTCCCAGGTGGTGCCCGCGTTCGTCGTCTTCCACAGACCGCCACTCCCTACCGCGACGTACCACGTGCTCTGATCATGCGGGTGCACCGCCAGATCCGAGACACGACCCGACATCAGCGCAGGACCAATCGAGCGAAGCTCCAAGCCGGCGAACGTCTTGGCGCTCATGGGCTCATCGGATTCGACATCGGCTGTCGTCTCCTGACCAGTCACACCCTGAGCTGTTGCAAAGAAACACGAAAGAGCGAGAACGAAGGGAGTCAGGCGCCGAGAATTTCGATGGATGATCATGAGCGTTTCCAGTGCGATTGGTCGCGTGCGAGTTCCTCTACAAGAGAAATCACAGTAATGGATGCCGTTCGCGCATTCCAGACACACAGTCAGATCGTCGACCCGCACGCCACGCAAGCACCGCAACAGGCACGCACTCTCTCAAAGCCCGAGAGTGACACCCGGAATCGACACGCATGGAGGGTTCCATCGACCGCACAAACGCGTGCTCCCGGGCCTCCCAACGACCGGATCCGCTACAATTGTGGCACGTCCTCGTGTTAAGGGAGACCCTGGACTTACCCAAGGAGGCACCCCATGCGCAGACTCACTCTCTCACTCGCCGTCGCAGGACTGACGCTCGCTGGGGCGTCGCTCGCTCATGCCGACGGCATGAGCCTCAAGCAACTCGCGGAACTGCAGTCGGTGACCAGCACCGCCATAAGCCCCACCGGTGACATGATCGCGTACACGCATTCTGTCCCGCGCGAGCTGGTTGTCGAGGAAGATGGAGGGGCATGGTCCGAGCTCCATCTCATCGACGCGCTCGGCAACCATCGCCCGTTCATCACCGGACAGGTAAACATCCGCTCGATCGACTGGATGCCCGACGAGAGCGCGATCACGTTCCTCTCCAAACGAGACGGCGACGATCACACCCGTCTGTACATGATCCCCATCGATGGCGGCGAGGCACAGCCGATCGCGACGCTCGAGACATCGATCAGCTCATACACACTCAATCCGGACGGCACATCCGTGGCGCTGCTCGCCTTCGAGCCCGAGGACGCCGAGAGAAAGAAAGAAAAGGAACTCGGGTTCAATCAGTACGTCTTCGAGGAGGAGTGGAAGCCTCGACGCGTCTACACCCTCGACCTCACGGACGAGGACGCCGAGCCCCAGATGCTCACGCTCGAAGGCTCCGCACAGAGCGCCGAGTGGTCCCCCACGGGCGACCGCATCGCCGTCGCGCTGACGCCCCGCCAGCTTGTTGACGACACGCTGATGTTCAAGCAGCTGCACATCGTCTCGCCCCAGGGCGATCACCTCGGCCACATCCAGAATCCCGGTAAGCTCGGCGAGTTCTCCTGGAGCCCGGATGGCGAGCGTCTGGCTTTCATTGCCGCCGAGTCGCTCAACGACACCGCCGCCGGGCGCCTCATGGTCGCCGGCAAGAACGGCGGCACAATGACCAACCTGCTGCCCGAGCTGCTGGGGCACGTGCGCGCCATCGGGTGGCACGACTCGCAAAACGTGATGTTCATCTCACACGAGGGTGTGGAGTCCCGCCTCGGGCAGATCGGGCACAACGCCCGCAACGAGACCACGCTGCTCGATCTGGGCGGCCCCATCTGGACGGATTTCTCGATCGCGGACAACGGGCGCGCAGCACTGCTCGCCTCAACACCTCAGCATCCCACCGAGGTGTACCGCTTCGGCAATGGCGGCTCCATCCCCGAGCGCGTCACCAACTCGAACCCATGGCTCGATGACGTCGACCTGGCTCGCCAGGAGGTCGTCACGTACGAGGCGCGCGACGGCCTCTCGATCGAGGGCATGCTCGTCTATCCACTCGACTACGAGCAGGGCACGCGCTATCCGCTGATCCTCGCCGTCCATGGCGGGCCCGAGAGCCACTATTCCAACGGCTGGCTCTCTCGATACACCCTGCCAGCACAGCCCGCCGCACAAGAAGGCTACTTCATGTTCTTCCAGAACTACCGCGGCTCGACCGGGCGCGGCGTGGAGTTCGCGCTGACAAGCCAGGGACGCCCCGCCATGGAAGAGTTCGATGATCTGGTCGACGGTGTCGATCATCTCATCAACGAGGGGCTCGTCGATGGAGCAAAGGTTGGCATCACCGGCGGCTCGTACGGCGGGTACGCCTCGGCGTGGGGCGCGACGTATTACACGGAGCGCTTCGCGGCGTCGGTCATGTTCGTGGGCATCAGCGAGATGTTCAGCAAGTTCGGCACAACCGACATCCCGCGCGAGATGTACCACGTGCACTACGGCTTCTGGCCATGGGAAGACTGGGACCGCTTCGAGAACGCCAGCCCCCTCCGCTACGTCCAGCAGGCCAAGACACCAATCCTGATCATGCACGGCGACGCCGACCCCCGCGTCGACCCGCGCCAGAGCGAGATCCTCTATCGATACCTGACACTGCAGGAGAATCCGCCCCCCACGCGCTTGGTCTTCTACAAGGGCGAGGGGCACGGCAATCGACGCGCCGCGTCGCGCTATGACTACTCGCTCCGCATGATGCGCTGGATGAACCACTACCTCCAGGGCACCGGCGGCGACCCGCCACCACCCACGCTCGACTACGACCTCGGCATCCACGACGAGGACTGATCAGGCAGGGAACGAGACCTTCCAGAGATCAAAACACACGCAACCGGAGCCCTCGTGGCTCCGGTTTTTTTTGTGCACGCTGATGACGTCTCAGTGAGTTTTTCCAGTTGTTTTCTTGGTCTGGCGGGGAATCGGTTTTATCCTAGCTGTATCCACTAACCGGAGGTGTCACAATGCGCGTATTAGGATGTGCAATACTCGGTATTCTCGGAACTACCAGCGCGATCGCCGGCCCACTCACACCCCCAGGCGCGCCGAATCCGACAATGAAAACGCTCGACGAGGTCGAGCCCCGCACGCCGATCGCGCAGGCCGATGTGCCGCTGACGATCCTGCAGTCCGGGTCGTATTACCTGACAGAGAATCTGGCCGCGAACGCGATCGGGCTCTCCGCGGTCATCTCGATCGCCGCTGAAGATGTGCATCTCGACCTGATGGGGTTCTCGATCGAGGGCTCGAACGAGGTCGCCCAGGCCGATCACTGCATCGAGCTCGACGCCTTCTCCGATGGCTCGGTGATCCGCAACGGCACCGTGTACGGCGCGCTGTTCGCCGGGATCGATGGAGACTTCGGAGCGATTGGCGTGACGGTCGAAGACATCGTCTCACGGAACAACTCAGGGCGCGGCATCCAGGTAGGGGCGTACGGGGTGGTGCGCCGGTGCACCGTGTTCTCCAACACGCAGGTCGGCATCGAGACAAGCACGGATGCCATGGTCGTCTCGTGCACGGTCAACGCGAACGGTCGCGGGGTGCTCACCGGGCGAGCCTCCGTGATCCGTGACGTGACGGCGAATGACAACGGGCTCTATGGGATCTTCACGAGTGTGGACTGCGTGCTCGAGAATGTCACGGCGTGGAGCAATGATGGGGTGGGGATCGAGACGAGCTTCGGGTGCACTATCAGTCGAGCCGTAGCCGCGTTTAACACGGGTGACGGCATCAAGGTCGATGCGTTTTGTGTGATCGCGACGAGCGCCTCGCGCAGCAACGGGGGCGATGGTTTCGCGATGGGGATCGGATCCTCAATCACCGACAGCGAGGCTTCCAGCAACACAGGGAACGGCATAGATGGCGCACAGGGTTCGCTGGTGCGGGCGTGTACCGCCTCGTCCAATTCCTTTGCGGGCATCCGCGTCGATGACGACTCATCCGTGATCGACTGCGTCGCCAGATTCAATGATACGAATGGCATCCAGGGTGACCATCGAACGATGATCCGCGGCAACGCCTGCGCCCAGAACGGGGATGCCGGCGCAGGCGCGGGCATCCGCGTAACAGGCGACGACGGCAGAGTCGAGGGAAACATGTGCTCCTTCAACGTGAAGTGGGGTATCAGCATCGGAGGCACCGACAACCTGATCGCCAGGAACAGCTGCGCAAACAACGGGGCCGGACTGGCCGACAACTACACGTTCGCAGGCGGCAACGAGGTGGGCACCGAGGTCAACACGCCCGTGGGAGCCGGCGCCTGGGACAACATCTCGCACTAACGCGAGAGTGCGAGGCGAGAATATCAGGCCTGCCGCTATCGAACTGGATGTAGTCGCTCGTAGCGCCAGGTGCGAGCCCGAGGCCGAGAGCGCAGCGGAGACGAATTCGGCAAGTGCTTCGTCTCATGTATCTCCGGCCCGGAACGGGCTACTACCGACACACCTCTCTGCCATTTGGTTACCGCACGCATGACACAAGGCTGGAGGGATCCCACACCTGCTCAGCCAGCTTCTGATAGAGCGATTGCCTTGCATCGAGATCGGACTTCTTGAACTCGATGTGCGGCTCGAACGGCAAGTCGGTGCGCTCGAGGAAACGCCTGAACTCCGGATCCTTCTCATACGCACGCTCGTGCAGGCTCAGCGCCAACATGTTGTGCTTGACGTACTGCTCTCGCTTGTCTGTGTACGGTTCGTCGCCATAGCTGGCATTGAAGCTACGTGGCAAGAGGAGCAGCCCACCGATTCTGTTGCGGTAGTCCTTAAAGTCCGCCGGGTGGGAGAATTCATCTGTGTGGCGGTCGGGGTGGTTCGCCCAGATGTGCTCCACGTCATAGCCCTTCTTCCCGCGCGCCACATAATCGGCGTACTTCGACTCACGACCGGAATTGGTCTCGATGTAATCAGTGATCCTCGCGAGCATGCGCCGGATGTGCTTCCGGTTCTGCCCGGTGAGCGAGAAGCGGTCGTTCGAAGAGAAGGTGAGCTCTTCCTCCTTGAGTCTGTCAATCAGATAGTCGGCCAGATCGTGCTCGGCCAGACCACGGATCGACTTGATAATAGTGAACATCGAGTACTGCACGGTCGAGTAGCTGATGGCACGCCAGTTCCAGACTCTTCGAGCGATAAAGATGTCGATATACCTGGCCACGATGCGAAGCTTCGTGCGAATCTGCTCATCAGAATCGTCCATGCGCAGCGGAGCCAAGAGCAGTGGGTACTGCAGTGTGAACGCGTACTCGGCGTTGTAGAAGACCTCCTCGAGCCCATCGGTCATCGACCTCGCTGCCGCGCGCAGCCGCTGGTACCAACGCGAGTAGAATGCGAAGTCACGCTCAATGAACTGTGCGAAGGCCGAGTTCGTGGTGAGCCCCAGACTGCCTTCGTGGTCGCGAACCCACCTGTGGAACTCCGTACCAATCAGATCAAAGTCTCGCGCTTCGGCCCCCTTCTTTCGCTCACGAATGGTCTGGGCGTGCTGGCTGCGAAGCCAGGCCTTGATGGCATCGGCGTCCTCTTCCTTACCGATCTCCTGGAGCTTGACGATGTGCGCACGCCATACGTTGCTAGCTTGCTTGCGGAGCGACGGGTCACTGATGTTGGCCAGCAGATAACCCTTGAGCATGTCCGTGGGCGTCAAGGACAACCCGCGGTCGTTCATCGTCTCGAATATGGTGTACGCGTCGGCATCCGAAAACGCGGTGATCTCGACCAGATACACATTCTCAATGAGCCAGTCTGCAAAGTATGGAAGAACGTCCCCGGAGAGATCTTCCGGAAAGTGCTCCTCGATATCCGCGAATCGGTGAAGGATGTTGACGACCGACTCAGGCTGATCGGCCTCATCGAATGACCTCTCGTTGAACAGCGCATCCATGCATGGGGTGCGCTCGTCGACGTTAAGATTGAACGAACGCTTTCCATATTTCTGCGAGAATATTAGTTCGGCGACCTGACCCTTCTGCTGCTCGTCATCGAGGTTGTTATGAATGTAGATGAGCAGGAGCGTCAGCGAAGTGAGTCTCTGTTGCCCATCGATGATGAACTTGTGGCCGTCCTTGTCGCTGATGATGATCGAGCCGAGGAAATAGTGACCGTAGGACTCGACTGCGAGGCGCTCGTGCCCCTCCTCGTATGACCCCAGGAACATCTCTGCAAGATCCTCGATGAGCTCTACGATCTGCTTGGTTTCCCACCGGTACTCGCGCTGGTAGTAGTCGATGGCGTATTTCGCGCTGGCGAGGAGCGCGCGGATGTTCTTGGCTCTACCTTGGATTTCCTTCATGGCGTCACCGCTCCTGCAATTTGATAGATGCTGCTGTGCTGGGTGTTGTCCCTTCGCCTCCCTCTGAAACGTGCAGAATTGTTAGAATAGAGTGGCCATTATGCCATGGTTTGCCGAGAACTGCACCTTGTGTTTGACAGGTTCCAGGGTCAAGACTGACACGCGGCAGACAGAGCCGTCCAGTGTCGCCCCGAATGCGCAAGAGTTCCCAATCACATGCGGACAAGTTGTCGAGTGTCTGATTCGCTTGACTCGGTGCGATGATTCAACCCTGGTGCTCGCGTGACGATAAAGTTGCGTGAGTGGATACGGCTGGCGAGAGATTCGAAAACGAACTGGGTGCCGCGCCTTGGGCTGTAAGCCGAATCAACAGACGATAGCACAGAACAAATCGCCGCGCGAACACCGAGCTCGACGCACACATTGAATGAACCACTCCTGAGAATCTCGAGAGGCTCACTGCTGGGGGGCGAGAAGCAGTCATCGCGTACCTTGAGTTCATCAAGCAACACTGCACATTCCGCGCAATAAAAAATACCCCCCACAGGACTCGAACCTGTAACCCGCTGATTAAGAGTCAGCTGCTCTACCGATTGAGCTAGGGAGGCACTCGGATACCCACTTCCGCAGAGGCGGGACACCCGATATCGCCTAACTATACTAAGACTCTCCAATCCAGACCACTCGCGAGCACCACAAAACCCCCGCCACGCCGAAGTATCAGCGATCACACTCGGCCAGGCCTCTCCTCACCTCTCCATCCCGGACCCGCTCGATGCCCACAGAGACCATCCGATTCCAGAACCGCGAGGGCCACACCCTCGCCGGCACGATCGACCTGCCGGAGACGACCCCCGCAGCCCTGGCTCTCTTCGCGCACTGCTTCACCTGCGGCAAATCACTCAACGGCATTCGAACCATCGCCAAACAACTCAACGACGAGGGCATCGCGGTCTGCCGCTTCGACTTCACCGGCCTGGGCCAGAGCCAGGGCGAGTTCCACGACTCGACATACTCAACCAACATCTCGGATCTCATCGCGGCAGCCGAACACCTCACAAACGAGTTCATGCACCCCACCATTCTCGCGGGTCACAGTCTGGGCGGCGCCGCCGTCCTCGCCGCCGCGCGATCCATCCCCTCGACACGATGCGTCGCCACGATCGGCGCCCCGTTCGACCCCGCCCACGTCCGACACCTGCTCACCGGCGCAGCATTCGATGAGGATGACAAGGCCGAGGTGTCCATCGGCGGCAGACCGTTCACGATCGGCAAGCAATTCCTCGACGACCTCGAAGCACACGATCCCGCGCAGACCATCGCCTCACTCAGAATGCCCCTGCTCATCTGCCACTCGCCGGTCGATTCCATCGTCGCCATCGAGAACGCCGAGCGGATCTACACCGCGGCTCGTCACCCCAAGAGCTTCCTCTCCCTGGGTCACGCCGACCACCTCGTCTCCAACACGCAGGACGCCGAGTACCTGGGCCACGTGCTCTCGGCATGGGCTGGATATCACTCCTCGGTCGAGCACCAACGCTGACCCGGCTCCACAAGAAACCCCTCCCCACGCCCTCTCAGGCCCGATCCGATACCCCTCCAACCGCCCCCTCCGTTGACACCCCAACACACGCCGGATACCCTCTCCCCTCACGGAATCGTTGCAGAAACGACTCGTAACCCCGAACACTCCCGGGGGCACCATCGTCACGCACGATCGCCCACGACCCCAGGATCCCAATCATGCACCCCACACACAGAATCTCCAAGGGACGCACCAGACGCAGACGAAGCCACCTGGCCCTGCGCCCGTCGCAGTCCCCGCCGTGCCCGAACTGCGGCACCCCGAAAATCCCCCACAGGATGTGCGTCGAGTGTGGCTACGTCCGCCCCGGGCTCAAGCTCGACCTAGCCAAAGGCTGATCCACGATGCGCCTAGCCGTTGACGTCTCTGGAGGCGACAACGCCCCGGATGCCATCGTCTTGGGTGCTATCGAAGCGCTCCAGCACCTTGGCGAGGGCGACTCGCTCTCCCTCGTCGGCCCCGAGCACGACATCAGCGAGATCCTGCGCGAGCAATCCATCAACGACCCGCGCCTTGTCGTCGAGCACGCGCCCGACGTCATCGCCATGGACGAGAGCCCCGTCGAGGCCGTCCGCACCAAGAAGGACTCCTCCCTCGTGCGCATGTGCACGCTCGCGTCGCACAAGGTCGAGACACCCGTCGACGCCGTCATCTCCGCCGGCAACACCGGCGCCTGCGTCTCGGCAGCCACCATGCTCATGCGACGCCTCCCGGGCGTCCATCGCCCAGGCATCGCCGTGACCCTCCCGACCTTCCACGGCCCCGTCGTCGTCTGCGACGCAGGCGCCAACCCCGAGCCACGCTCCTCGCACCTGCTCCAGTACGCCGTCATGGCCGAGACCTACGCCGCCAACGCGCTGGGAATCGACAAGCCGCGCGTCGCGGTCCTCAACATCGGCTCCGAGGAGGCCAAGGGCACCCGCACCATCAAGGAAACGCGCGACCTGCTCAAGGAAGCGCCAGGCATCAACTACATCGGGTACATCGAGGCACGCGACCTGTTCGACGGCGCCACCGACGTCGTCGTCACCGACGGCTTCGTCGGCAACACCGTCCTCAAGCTCGCGGAAGGGCTCGCACGCTCGCTCATCTCCAACGTCTTCCACGCCATCATGGAGAACGACCCGGGCATGGCAGCGCAGCTCGAGCCGGTCGCACGCCAGCTCTTCTCGCGCAACGACTACCACGAGTACGGCGGGGCCCCGCTCCTGGGTGTCAACGGCGTCTGCATGATCTGCCACGGCTCCAGCGAATCGCGTACAATCGCCAACGCGATTCGCACAACGAGCCAGTACGTCCGCGAGCACGTCAACGACTCCATCGTCAGACGACTCGCAGAGGTCACGCCCGTGGTCGAGCCGCACCTCAAAGCGTTCGCGGCCTCGGCCGCCGCCGACCCCGCAGCCTGACCACACGGATCCCCTCCAACGATGGCGACTCCAAACCCCGCATCTATCCCCATGCCACAGGCTCCCTTCATGGGTGGCGTGCGCATCGCCGGCACAGGGCTCGGGCTCCCGCCGGAGGTCCTCTCGAACAGTGACCTCGAGTCGCTCATGGAAACCTCCGACGAGTGGATCCGCCAGAGAACAGGTGTGATCGAGCGCAGACGCTCAGACCCCTACAAAAAGGAATCCGCAACCTATCTCGCCGCTGAGGCGCTCACGAACGCCCTCAAGGACGCTTCGCTCGAACCCTCGGAACTCGACCTGATCATCATCGCAACCGTCTCCATGGAGATGACATGCCCCTCCACCGCGTGCCGTGTCGGCGACCTCATCGGCGCGGGCACAACCGGGGGATACGACCTCACCGCCGCCTGCTGCGGGTTCGTCTTCGGCATGAACAGCGCCTACTCGCTCATCCGCTCCGGCGCCTACAAGACCATCGGCGTCGTCGGTGTCGACGTCCTCTCGGAATTCATCGAGTACAACACACACGGCAGAGGCACCGCCATCATCTTCGGTGACGGCGCGGGTGCCGCCGTCTTCACCGCCACAGACGACGCAACGAAGGGCGTGATCGCACAAAAGATGTACGGCGACGGCTCCAAGTGGCGCGACCTCTACATCCCGCGAAAAGAGCGCGACTATCCCGAGACGGGCCATCCGCAGGAGCACAAGAATGGCCTGATGATCATGCACGGCAAGGAGGTCTTCCGCTTCGCCGTCAAAACGTTTCCCCAGATCATCCAGGAGACGCTCGACGAGGCCGGGCTCAGCTCGGACGACATCTCCATGTTCATCTGCCACCAATCCAACGCGCGCATCCTCGAGGCCGCGCGCGAGCGCTTCGGGCTTCCCGAGGAGAAGCTCTACGTCAACATCGATCGTTTCGGCAACACGTCCGCCGGCTCCGTTCCCATCTGCCTCCACGAGCTCCGCACGCAGGGACGCCTCCAGGAGGGCGAGCTCGTCATGTTCGTCGCCTTCGGCGGCGGGCTCACCTGGGGCTCAAGCCTCTGGCGGATCTGACGCGCACACGAGAGACCTCCATGAGCACCAACCGCATCCTTCTCTGTCCCGGACAAGGCGCACAACAGGTGGGCATGGGTCGCGCGTGGTTCGAGTCCTCCCCCGTCGCGGCACAGACCTTCGCCGCCGCCGACGAGATCCTCAGCGATACCCTCGACCGACCCCTCTCCGACATCTGCTTCAACGGGCCCAACGACCAGCTCAATCGGACCGACATCGCCCAGCCGGCGCTCTTCGTCTGCGCCGTCGCCTCGCACCAGGCGCTCGTCACCGCGGGCTGGGCCGAGCCACCCGTCGCCACCGCCGGGCTCTCGCTAGGCGAATACACCGCCCTCCATCTGGCCGGCGCGCTCTCTTTCACCGACGCGCTCAAGCTCGTCGCCCTCCGAGGCAGCGCCATGCAGGACGCCGCCGAATCCTCGGAAGGCTCCATGGTCGCCGTCATCGGCGCCACCCTCGAGCAGGCCGAGCAGCTCTGCGACTCGGCACGCCAGCAGGACGTCCTCCAGCCGGCCAACCTCAACGCCCCGGGCCAGATCGTCATCTCCGGAAGCGCCTCGGCGTGCGCTCGTGCCATCGATGCCGCCGCCGATCTCTCGCTCCGCGCCACGTCGCTCGCCGTCGCCGGCGCGTTCCACTCCCCACTCATGCAGCCCGCCGCCGATCGCCTGGAATCGGCACTGGCAAACACAGAATTCAAAGCACCGACGTGCCCCGTGCTCTCGAATGTCACAGGCCAGCCCCACGCGCCCGATGGCGACCGCTCCCTCGAGGACACCATCCGCGCACGCCTCGTCGAACAACTCACCATGCCCGTCCGATGGATCGAAAACTGCCAGTGGCTCGCCAACAATGCCACGGGTGAGTACCACGAACTCGCACCCGGCAAGGTCCTCAAGGGCCTCATGCGACGCATCGACAAGTCCATCTCTGTGGAGGCGCACGATGAACCGTAGACACTCCCACGCACCGATCCTGATCGCGACCATCACGTCGTCATCCATCCTCACCGCCTGCTCAGAGGAGACCCCGCCACCACCACCGCCTCCTCCGACGCAGACCTCGGACGCCTTCCAGCAGCAGAACTTCGCCAGCCAGCCCGTCCAGAATCGTCGCGCCGAGCTCGACCTGGCCAGCGGCGTCACGTTCCCCGACTCCTACCGCCCCTCCGACGACATCCTCACCGAATCCATCGCGACACTCGCCAACTCACTTATCACAGGCGACGTGCAATCCATGTCGAGCGTGCTCTCTGAGGAATCGCAGAGCGTGCTCGACACCCTCGTGGAGAACGGGCTCTGGTCCAACGCGACCGACACGATCGAGGCGATCAGGGTCGTCTCGATGGACGACTCCTCCCCCACCCCTCGATTCGGTCTCGCCATCCAGGAAGCGGACATCGCCTATCTGCTCGCCTGGGAGGGTCGCTCGAACGCCAACGCCTGGACATTCACGGGCCTGGCCATCGAGCCGCGCACCGCACGCACCGCCGAAGAGCTCGACGGCGCCATCATCGCACTCCGAGCCATCCCGACAGCCGCGCCCGAACCAGAACCCGTCGATCCACGCGCAAACGATCCCCGACGGGAACAGAACGACGACTCCTCCGCACGACCCTCGGGCGGCGGACGACGCACACGCTGAGCACACCATGACCAATCAACGAATCGCACTCGTCACTGGAGCATCCAGAGGCATCGGCAGAGCCATCGCCAGGAGGCTCGCCAGCGACGGCAAGCACGTCGTGCTCGCCGCTCGATCCACCGATGCGCTCGAGTCGCTGCGCGACGAGATCACGTCCGACGGCGCCAGCGCATCGGTCTGCCAACTCGACATCTCCGATGGCAACGCCATCCAGACCGCGATCGACTCCATCGTCGAAGAGCACTCCTCAGTCGACATCCTCGTCAACAACGCCGGCATCACGCGCGACAACCTCATCCTCCGCATGTCAGACGAGGAGTTCGACGACGTGATCAGCATCAACCTCCGATCGGTCTTCGCCGCGTGCCGCGCCGCCGCAAAGCACATGATGCGCGCCCGCTTCGGACGCATCATCAACATCAGCTCGACCTCGGGCGTCATCGGGAACCCCGGGCAAGCCAACTACTGTGCCGCCAAGGCCGGCATCATCGGCATGACGAAGTCAATCGCACGCGAGCTCGGCGCCAAGGGTGTCACCGCGAACGTCATCGCGCCGGGCTTCATCGAAACCGACATGACCGCCTCGCTCCCCGATGCCGTCACCGACAAGATCAAGCAGGCACAGTCGATCCGACGACTGGGCATCCCCGACGACATCGCATCGGCAACCTCGTACATGGCCTCGGACGACGCGGGCTTCCTCACCGGGCAGGTGCTCTGCGTCGATGGCGGACTGACCATGTGCTGAGCAGCCGCCGATCCCCTCTCTCTGGGTCCCAGACGCGATTCGTCTGGCATCGGGACCACCGCTGGACTACCATACACCCCACACGCGGGCACGACGCCCGCTCATAGGCTGGAGATCAATCGTGACAGAACAAGAAATCGAAGCGAAGGTGACCGAAATCGTCTCGAAGCAGATGGGCGTCGACGAGTCGAAGATCTCGCGTGAGACGAGCTTCGTCAACGACCTCAACGCCGACTCGCTCGACACCGTCGAGCTGGTGATGGAACTCGAGGACGAGTTCGAGACCTCCATCCCCGACGAGGACGCCGAGAAGATCCAGACCGTTGGCCAGGCTATCGATTTCATCAAGCAGGCGTCCTCGCAGAGCGCCTGATCGCACGCGTCTCGAGTCAGCCCCGCGCGATTCGAGCCCGCCGATCGCACTCGGCGTTCGTCGTCGCATGACACGCCACGCACACGAGATCTCCAGGGCCACCCCATGAATCCCCGCGCCGACGCCTACCCCAGGATTGTCATCACCGGTGTCGGTGCAGTCACCAACCTCGGCTGCAACCCCGACGACACGTGGCAATCCATGCGCGACGGGCGATCGGGCATCTCCACGATCCAGGGCGGCTCCTTCGACGAGTGGGACGACAAGTGGGCTGTCAAGATCGGCGGCCAGATCAAGGAATGGGACCCGCTCTCCGTTGTCGACGCGCGTCAGACACGACGGATCGATCGATGCGCCATCCTCGGGCTCGACGCAGCCGCACAGGCCATCACACAATCCGGCGTCAAGGACGCCGCCACCGACCCCACCCGCCTGGGCGTCATCATCGGCTCGGGCATCGGCGGGATCCAGACCATCGAAGAGTCGGTCCTGGTCCTCAAGGACAAGGGCCCCCATCGACTCAACCCCTTCACCGTCCCACGACTCATGGTCAACTCCTGCGCCGGGCTCATCTCCATCGAGCACGGCTTCGAGGGGCCATCAGGAGCCCACGCCACCGCGTGCGCCTCCGCCGGGCACGCCATCACCGACGCGTTCCACATCATGCGGCGCGGCGAGGCGGACGTCATCGTTACGGGTGGCACCGAGGCGGCGTGCACGCCGCTGTGCCTCGGCGCCTTCATGACCATGAAGGCCCTCTCCACACGCAACGACGAGCCAACGAAGGCATCCCGCCCGTTCGATGTCGATCGCGACGGCTTCATCCTCGCCGAGGGCGCCGGCATCCTCGTCCTCGAGACCGAGGAGCACGCCAGGGCACGCGGCGCAACCATCATCGCCGAACTCGCCGGGTGCGGCGCGTCGTCCGACGCGCACCACATCACAGCGCCCGACGTCTCCGGCAAGGGCGCGATGAACTCCATGCGCCTGGCCCTCACCTCCGCGGGCTGCAACCCCGAGGACATCGACTACATCAACGCGCACGGCACCTCGACACCCCTCGGAGATCCGGCCGAGGTCGCCGCCGTCCAGACCCTCTTCGGCGACCACGCCCTTAGGTCAAAGGGCGGCAAGCTCCTGATGTCCTCCACCAAGTCGATGCACGGGCACTGCCTGGGCGCATCCGGCGGCGTCGAGATGATCGCCTGCATCAACGCCATCCGCCACAACGTCGCCCCCCCCACCATCAACTGCGACAACCCCGACGAGCAGTTCGACCTCGACTTCGTGCCCCACACCGCACGCGAGGGCACCATCAACACCGCCATGAACAACACCTTCGGCTTCGGCGGACACAACGTCACCCTCATCACCACACGCTACGAGGGCTGATCCCGCCCGAGCAGGCCCCAGCCGTAGCCGGCGCCCCGCCCTTTCTACTCCAATCCCCGCTCTCGGGTCGATATCCACCTCATGGTCGCCGACCCGAAGGACATCCTGCAGCTCGAGGTCCCCATCATCGTGGACATCGGCTCACGCCACCTGCCGCTGCGTGAGGTCCTCCAGCTCTCCACAGGTTCCATCATCGAGCTCACCAAGGGCGCCGACGAGGAGCTCGAACTCAACGTCAACAACAAGACCATCGCCACAGGCATCGCGGTCAAGGTCGGCGAGAACTTCGGCATCCAGATCTCCTACATCGGCGACATCCAGGAACGCCTCGACGCCCTGGCGTCCCAGGCGCAGCAGCAGTCCGCCATCGCCTCGCAGGCGAGCACTTCCGAGCAGGACGACTCCGACCTCGGGGCCGACGATGTGCTCAACCAACTCGCCGAGACAGCCGGCGAGACGGACATGCCCCAGGACGAGGAACAAGCGGCCTGATGACGGCTCCGACGACCGAATCGAGCCATGGCGTCAACCACCGCTTGTGGATCACAACACATTCCGTCACCATCTGATCGTCCCATCGACGCACACACGCTCGATCGCTCTGCCAGTGGAGAACCCGCAGCATGGATGACAAGCCGAACCCTCCCGCCAAACGCAACTACCGCGAGATCACGCTCGCCTCGATCATCTTCGGCATCATCATCGGCGCGATGCTCAACGCCGCCATCACCTACGCCGGCCTGATCATCGGCTTCACCATCGTCGGCTCCTCCGTCTGCGCCGTGCTCGGCTTCGGCGTCCTCAGGGGCGTTCTCCGCAAGGGCACCATCACCGAGGTCAACATCGCCCAGACCATCGGCTCGGCGGTCAACACACCAAACTCGGGCGTCATCTTCACCGTCCCGGTCCTCTTTCTCCTAGGCATCCCGCTGATCAACCCCGACGCCGACACCTTCATGGGGCTGCCCATCCCCAACACCAACTTCTGGCTCATCACACTCGCCTGCGTCACCGGCGCCATCCTCGGCGGCGCATTCATCGTCCCGCTCCGCAAGCAGATGCTCGACATCGAGCGCCTCCGCTTCCCCTCCGCCACCGCCGTCGGCGCCATCCTCAAGTCCCCCGGCGCCGGAGCCAAGAAATCCATCGTCCTCGTCATCGGCATCGTCCTCTCGGCACTCATCGCGCTGCCCGCCCAGCTCCCGGCGCTCACACGCAACGCCTCCGTCGACGAGCTCGACACCCTCCTGGCAAACGAAAAAATCACCATCCAGGACGTCCACCTCACCCGAGCCATCGACTCCTGGATCGAGACCGAGTCCGCTCCCGACTCGCTGATTCAGCACGGCCAGCTCATACAGGAGATGCGCACCAAGCGCGCCGAGCTCAAGACCCTCAAGGGCACCCCCCAGCACGACGATCTCCTCGCCGAGATCCAGCAGCTCGAGACCAGCGTCGCGACCGCCCAGGCGTCCGCGATCAGCGAGATCCAGAGCCAGACCGTCACGGGCGTCCACGCCGTCACCGCCTACCAGGCCGATCTCGCCCTCCGCGCCTACCAGGCCACGCTTCCCGATGGCGACGCAAACCATCGCGCGTGGTCCTCACTCCGCTCACCCAAGACCGGCTGGGCGCAGAAACCGCTCTTCGGATACTCCGACCTCGACGTCCGCCTCCCCGCAACCGCCGACGCCACGGGCGAAACCGTCGACTTCGCCTACAACGGCACCGGCACCGACGACCCCGTCCTCGACATCTCCGTCGATCGCGACCGCAACGGCAAGCCCGATCTGCTCGTTACCGACACCGGCATCGACGCCGGACGCATCGCGGGTCTCCCCGACACCATCCAACTCATCTTCGCCATCGCGCCCTTCGCCCTCGGCGCCGGATACCTCACAGGACGCGCCGGGCTCTTCGTCCTCGCCGGTGGCATCCTCGCCTACGTCGTCCTCAATCCAATCCTCTACACCATGGGCTGGATGCCCGAGTCCATCCTCCCACACCAGGCGCCAGGCTACGGCTACGGCTCGATAAACCGCCCGCTCGGCATCGGCCTCCTCCTCGGAGGCGCCCTCATGGGCATCATCGTCTCCCTGCCCGCTATCCGCGGCGCACTCAAATCCATCGCCGCCGCCGGAAAGGTCAAGGGCGGTTCCGATGAACTCGGGCTCAAGGTGCTCTTCGTCGCCGTCATCGGCGCCGTCATCTTCCTCTTCCTCGCCTCCCAGTTCGCGATCAACAAACCCATCAACCTCACCGACCCCGTCACCGCAAACGCCTTCGAGGTCGCCTCCGAGACACTAGAGAACAACGGCTACACAATCGGCTTCGAATCAACCGACTCGCTCAACACTTGGAACGACGACTGGACCGACGACCAGCGCGCCGACTACCTGACCTCCCTCAACGCCGACAAGCCGGGCCTGCTCGCATCGCTCCCGCCCGTCGCACGCGCCATCATCATCGCGCTCATAGGCGCACTCTGGATATGGTTCGCCGGCATCATCATCGCCCAGTGCACGGGCATGACCGACTGGTCGCCCATCTCAGGCATGGCGCTCATCACCGTTGTGCTCATCATGACCCTCGCCGGCGTCGGCGCCGAGATCTCCGCCATCATGATCGGCGCCGCTCTCTGCGTCGCTATCACCTGCGCCGCGGACATGATGGCCGACCTCAAGTCCGGCTACATCATCGGCGCCGTGCCAAAGAAACAGCAGATGGTCGAGCTCATCTTCACCGGCATCGGCCCCGTCATCACCATGGGCGTCCTGCTCATCATCGCCGCCTCCAACATGCAGCGATTCGGCATACCCATGGGCGCCGGCACGAACACAACCGCGCCCCAGGCTCAGGCACTCCAGGCCGTCATCACGGGCGTCCAGGGCGGCGCCATGCCCTACGCCCTCTACGGCCTCGGCGCAGGCCTCGGCCTGCTCCTCGGTGTCGGCTCCTTCGCCGGGCTGGGCGTCCTCGTCGGGCTCTCCATGTACCTGCCGATGCAGTACATCGCCACCTACGGCGTCGGCTGCGTCATCAACATGATCGTCGCCAAGATCAAGGGCCCCAAGTGGGCCGAGGAATGGGGCGTCCCACTCGCCGCCGGCTTCATCGTCGGTGACGCGCTCCTCGGACTCTCCGTCAACATGCTCGTCCTCGTCCTCAACGCCTAACGGAGCGACCAATGAAACTCATCGGAAACCTCCTCATGACGCTCGGGCTCGTCGTCGGTCTCCTGGCCGCCTCGACCTCCTACCTCGTCGCGGCAGACTCGCCCGAATCGACCTTCATCCACTCCACCAACGACGACGCCACCGACAACTACCTCTCCATCTCGCAGCCCGTTGGCGGTACCGCAAAGTCCGATGAGGAGCGCGCCGCCCTCCGCGCCCAATACGACGCCGGTGAGATCTCCGCCCAGCAGTACCTCAACCAGAAGGACGCGCTCGATCCCATCCTCACCACCAGCGACAACCCCGTCGCCTCGCCCGAGACCCTGGCGCCCATCCAGGGCACCGACGTGCAGTACGTCCACGTCAAGGAATTCGGCTTCCTCCGCTGGCCCTACTGGTGGGCCTTCCTCGGCTCCTGCCTCGCGATCTTCCTCGGCGCCATGATGGTGCGCAGCGCCACCAAGTCCGAGATCCAGGCCGCGGTCAACGCGGAGCACGAGGCCCACGCGCAGGAGCTGGGCCCCACCCTGACCCCCTCCCAGCTGCTCACCAGCGCCAAGCAGTCCATCGAGAACCTCGCGCAGGAGACCGCCGTGGCGCAGTCCGAGCAGGGCATGTGCCAGATCATCCTCAACAATCTCTCCGACGTGCAGTCCTCCTGCATGGACCCCTTCGTCACGCAGCGCGAGCGCCTCATCGGGCAGTACTCCATGTCCGGCTTCGCCTCGATCATGGACTCCTTCGCCGCCGCCGAGCGACAGATCAACCGCGCATGGGCCGCCGCCGCCGACGGCTACCTCGAGCAGTCCATGGAGTGCATCGAGCGATCCAAGCCCCTCCTCGACGAGGCCATCCGCAAGGTGAGCTAAAACACTCGGAGCGAGTCGTCTACGACCCACAATTCCGCAGTTGCTTTGCCTTGCCACGCACACGCTGGTGCCACCACAGCTCTGCAGCCGTTTGATCAGGTCCTGACGTACACCGTCCTCGTAAAGAATCGTTGATTTGGACGCACGTAGAGATATACTCAACCTACCATGACGCAACAGCGTTTTTTTAAATTAGTCATGCTCGCTTGCGTATGGCCATTGGCGACGCTGCCTACCCCCACATCGCACGCTCAGGGCTATTCAATTCTCGAGTCTCCCGAGACAGCTGACTACCACGATAGCACAACCCTCGCCGTGTCTGATGGGACCATCATGCTCGCGCAACCCGAGGCGCCCTATTACAACTGGATCGGCCGAGTCTATGTGATGACTCACTCAGGCACGGATTGGCGGGTTCAGCAAATACTGACCTCCCCCGCAAGCGATAGTCAGTTCGGCCTCCACATCGCAATCGACAACGATATCGCGTGCATCACCTCCTCCAGCATGGTCCACATCTTCCGCCGCATCGGCACCACATGGACCTGGGAACAATCCATCGCTCGCCCCGTCGAGGCATACTATTTCGAGCCGGTTGCGGTCGACATCCATGACGGCATCATCGCGGTTGGCACATCGTCGTATCTTGGCTCAGATTATGTTTATATTTTTGAACATATAAATAATGAATGGACGCTCAAGACACTCATAACCCCTCCCCTGCCAAACTCCAACCTGACGTTTGGCGTCCAGGTCGCTGTTCATGATGGCACCGTAGTGGTCGGAACCCGAGCGAATCCACCACCACATCTCCCAGGCAAGACCATCAGGCTGGGCATGGTGTACATATACCAAGACGTCTCCGGGTGGTGGTCCTTGCAAGACACGATCTGGCATCCGGAGCCGTTCGAGTATGACGACTTCGGCACATCGCTGGATATCCACTCCGGCCGTGTTGTAATCGGCGCACCACTACAAAGCACGGAATCGGGTGCTGCATACATCTTTGACAAAGTGGGGTCAGACTACGTGCTCAGTGAAAAAATTCACTCGCCTTCTATCACACAAACCCTAGCCCGATACGGTGATTCTATATACATGGATGATGAATATATCACTATCGGCGAACCGAACCGATTCACATCGATCAACAACGAGCGCGGCAGCGTGCACATATATACCAACAACCATCCCGCACCACTGCTGGAGAACTCGATCCACGCGACCGAACACACGATCGGACGCTCCGTCGCCTTTGATCTGGGGTATTTGTTCGTGAGCGCCAGGTACGCGTACAGGCCGTTCGGCTGCCCAGCAAACATCATCGCGTTCGGCCAGCCATCTCAATCCGTCAACGGCCAGGATCTCGGTGTCTTGCTGGCGAACTGGCACGAACCGGGTATCACCGATTTCAACAACGATGGCACAACAAATGGCTTTGACCTGGGCACCCTACTCAGCCAGTGGGGGCCCTGCCCCTAGCATCCGTATCAAGGCTTGCTCCTTATAATGTCCCCCCAAGGAGCATCCCCCACGTGACCCCCCCATCGACCACATCCCTCTCCGCCGCGGTCATCCGCCGGCAGTTCATCGACTTCTTCACACAGAAGCACGACCACACCTTCGTGCCATCGTCCCCCGCCGTCCCCCACGACGACCCCACGCTGCTCTTCACCAACGCCGGCATGAACCAGTTCAAGCCCATCTTCCTGGGCCAGGCCGACCCCTCCTCCGAGATGGCCACCTGGAAGCGTGCCGCCAACTCCCAGAAGTGCATCCGCGCCGGGGGCAAGCACAACGACCTCGACGACGTCGGGAAGGACACCTACCACCACACCTTCTTCGAGATGCTCGGCAACTGGTCCTTCGGCGACTACTTCAAAGCCGAGGCCATCCAGTGGGCCTGGGAGCTCCTCGTCGACCAGTGGGGCATCGATCCCTCACGCCTCTACGCCACGTACTTCGAGGGCAACGAGTCGGAGAACCTCGAGCCCGACCACGAGGCGCGCGACCTCTGGCTCCGCTACCTCCCCGAGGACCACGTCCTCCCGGGCGACATGAAGGACAATTTCTGGGAGATGGGCGACACCGGGCCCTGCGGTCCCTGCTCCGAGCTCCACTACGACTCGCGCCGAGACTCCGAGATCGCACAGACCCCCGGGCGCGACCTGGTCAACATGGACCACGACCAGGTCATCGAGATCTGGAACCTCGTCTTCATCCAGTTCGACCGCCAGCCGGGCACTCTCAACCCCCTGCCCGCCAAGCACGTCGACACCGGCATGGGCCTCGAGCGCATCACGCGCATCCTCCAGGGCGTCACCTCCAACTACGACACCGACCTCTTCCAATCGCTCTTCGATAAGATCCACGAGCTAACCAAAACGAAGAAATATCGTGGTTCGATTGATAACCCAAGGGACATTGCGTATCGAGTTGTGGCTGATCATATACGCACGCTTTCTTTTGCGATCGCTGATAAAGCCGAACCATCTAACGATGGAAGAGGATATGTTCTACGATCTATACTCCGTCGCGCAGTTTTTTATGGGCAATACCATCTACAAGCACCGGAGAGATTTTTACACAAACTAGTACCTACATTAGTCTCGCAAATGGGAGACTTCTTTCCAGAACTAAAATCTAACGAAGAACGAATCATCCAAGTTATTGCTGACGAAGAATCAGCTTTTGGCAAGACTCTGGGATCTGGCTGGGAGAAATTCAAGCGGATTCTCGCTGACTGTATATGCCAAGCATTCAATCGTACACTAAAAAAGGGGCTAACCGCGAGATGGGAATTCGACATCTACGATCCCGAAGACGAAGACGATACGGCCCTAGAGTTGTTTATTAGAATTTCTGATGACGCTAATAATGAGATAGAATCTATCCACATTCCTTTTGGCGGCATACCATCGATTATCAAAAAATATAATTTAGGTGAAGTTGCCATGCCGGCTAATGAGACATTTCGCCTCCACGACACCTACGGATTTCCCATCGGCCTGACAAAGCTCATGGCCCAGGAGCGTGGGCTCTCCGTCGACGAGGCTGGCTTCGAGCGTCTGATGGAAGAAGCCCGTGAGAAATCGCGTGCCGGCGGCAAGGATGGCGCCCACGATCCCGTGCGCACGCTTGGCACAGAACACGTCGCGGACCTTCAGAATCGAGGCATCAAAACCACGCAAAACGACGGTGTTTTTGGTCAGAACGAGCACAAATCGCGTGTCTGCGCGATATGGGATGGGGCCCGATTCGCAGACAGTGCCCCCGATCGTGCGCGCGTCGCCCTCATCTGCGAGTCCACCAACTTCTACGCCCAGATGGGCGGACAGGTGGGCGACACCGGCACCATCACCACCGACAACTCCCAGATCGACGTCGAGGACACCCAAACGTGCGCAGGCTACATCCTCCACGTCGGCACCATCACCCAAGGCTCGTTCTCAGTGGGTGACGACGTCACGCTCTCGCGCAACGCGCCTCGACGCAACGCCATCGCGCGCAACCACACCTGCACGCACCTGCTCAACCACGCCCTGCGTGATGTTCTGGGGCCCAATGTCGACCAGAAGGGCTCGCTCGTAGCGCCCGACCGCCTCCGCTTCGACTTCTCGCACAACGCGCCCATCTCCCAGGACGAGCTGGCGCGCACGACTGCGCACATCGAGAAGATCGTCGACGACGACCTGCCCGTCTACGCCGAGCCCGCCCCACTGGCCACGGCCAAAGAGATCCACTCCCTACGTGCCGTCTTCGGCGAGGTATATCCCGATCCCGTGCGCATCGTCAGCGTCGGTGTGCCGATTCCCGACCTGCTCAAGGATGTTTCCAGCAGCAACTGGACCAACTACTCCATCGAGTTCTGCGGCGGCACGCACCTGGAGTCCACGGGCCAGATCCAGACCTGCGCCATCGTCGAGGAGGAGGGCATCGCCAAGGGCGTGCGCCGCATCGTGATGGTGACGGGGCAAGCCGCCGACAACGCGATCGAGTCCGGCAACCAGCTCAAGGCGCGCGCGCACGAGGCGTCGCAACTTGGCGCCAGTGCCCTCGCCAACGAGATATCAGCGATCCAGAGCGATCTGGAGTCACGCACGGTGGCGCTGCTCGATGCGCACGAGATACGCCAGTCGCTCGATCGGCTGCGCCAGACACTCAAGGATGCACAGAAGGAATCAGCCAAGGCCGGCAAGGCGGGCGCCGTGGACGCGGCTCGCGCCCTGGCGGAGCAATCATCCGGGAACATTATCGTCGGCGCTATTCCGGCGGGTGGTGACCGACAGGCGCTGCTCGCCGCGCTGGACTGCGTGCGTGGCAACAAACCCGATGCGGCGATCATGCTCGCGAGCGTCGACGACGAGTCGGGCAAGGTCGCGTTGGTCGCGTCGTGCACGGAGGACACCATCGGCGCGGGGCTCAAGGCGGGCGACTGGGTGCGCGAGGTGTCGGGCGTGCTGGGCGGCAAGGGCGGCGGACGCCCGGACAGCGCGCAGGGCGGCGGCACCGACGCCAGCAAGCTCGACGAGGCGCTCGAGCGGGCGCGCGAGTTCGCGGGAGAGAAGCTGGGCTAGATCACTGGCCCTTGACGCGGCTCCAGATGGACGTGCCGGAGGTGGTCCACTCGCCGTTGAGACCTCGCTCGAGCGTTCCCGAGAGCGTGCCGTCGTTGTTGGTGGTGATGCTCAGGCGGAACTGGAAGGAGCGTCCCTCGCCGAGGTCGAAGGGCTCGCTGGTGAGGGTGAGCGTGCGTGTTTCCTGATCAAGCGTGCCGCTGAGTCGCCCGGAATCGGGGTCGTCGCTCTCGAAGACCGTGGCGACGAAGTACCCGTTGTTCTCGTGCCAGGTGAGCAGCCAGAGCTGCTTGTCGGTGTCGGTCGGGTCGGTGGAGCTGCCGATGAGGAAGAGGTAGTTGCCGTCGAGCCCGGGGCGGACGGAGATGCGTCCGTCGCTGCTCTCCTCGACGACGTTGCCCTCGGCGTCGAGGGATTTGTCCTGGATCTCGTAGTCGCCGACGAGAAACTGCAGTTGCAGCATCGGGCCGGCGGCGAGCGACTCGCTCTCCAGCCCCGCGACGGGCGACTGGGCGAGTGCGATCGGAGTGCTGAGGACGAGAGCGATCGAGAGAGCCGTGAGACGAGCGAGCATGGGAGCCTCCTTGGGTTGAAGCGCACGGATAGCGTACCTAGGACTTGCTCGGTTTTGTGACGCGTCGATTTCAGCTCAGGCGCTTGAGATAGACATCGAAGCCCTGGTCCTTGTCGTCGGGATCGTGGGGCGCGACCTTGATCATCAGGCGCCCGTCGTCGAGAAGCTTGTACACCATGTACTGGTGCGACTGCTCGAGGAGTCCATCGAAGCGGGCTGTGTTGTTCTCGAGCGAGACCAGCTTCCAGGTCATCGGTGGCTCCCCCTTGGCGTCCTCCCACGTGGAGTAGTCGTTGTTGAAGTGCTTGAAGCGGAAGATGATGCCCTCGTCTGTCTCCTGGATGATGAAGTACTCGGAGAAGACCATGCGGTCGTTCGAGACGAGCCTGTAGGAGCCGATCATGCAGCCGCCGTCGGGTGCCATCCATGCCTCCTCACCGACGCCTCCGAACATCTCGCCCTTCCAGTGGCCCGCGAAGAAGGCGAGGTCGTTGATGGAGAACTCGTGAGCGGAGGGTGAGTCGGCGCGCGTGGGCGCGAGCGAGAGCGTGGCGCCCAAGAGCCATGCGATGATGAGTGCGATCAGATAGCGTGTCATGGATTATTCCTCGCCAGTGGTTGTGAAGACGGCGATCTCGTTGCCCGAGGGCTCGCGGAACTGGAAGCGCTTGCCTCCGGGGAACTCGAAGATGGGTTTGGTGATGGTCGCGCCCGCGTTGGTGACGCTCTCGAGGGCGCTGTCGATGTCGTCGACGTAGATGCCCGGGAGCGGTGTCAGGTTGCCCGCCTCGCCCAGCGTGACGCCGATGGATGTCCCCGCGTCGTGCGAGTCGGTGTAGGTGTCGCCCCACATCTGGAACGACCAGCCGAAGGCTTGGCTGAAGAAGTCACGCGTCGAGTTGAGCGATTCGACGTCGCTCACACGGAACTCCACGTAGTTCATGTGCCTGTCGGTGTACTGGGGCATCCCGGATTCCTCCTCTTGTGTCAGCGCGATCGCGCTGGAGGAGTGTACCGCCAGAGCCATGCCCAGATGGACGACGATCGAGATGGCCAGAAGCGTGGAGAGCGTGCGGGTCATGGCGGAATCCCCTCTTATCGAGCGGGCTGTCCCTCGGAGGGCGGGCCCGCGAGCTTGAAGCGGTTGCCCCACGGATCCGTGAACGTCGCGAGGCGGACGATGTTGGGGATAGTGTACGTCTCGCTGGTGAACTCGACGCCTCGTGCCTCGAGGAGCGCGCGTGCCTCGTCGGTGTCGGGCACGGTGAGGTTGAGCGACATCGTCCCGGTGCCGGTGGGCTCGTCGGACGCGACCTGCTTCGTGCCCAGGATGACGCCGGCGGGCGTCTTGAAGCGTGCCCATTTGAGCTGTGGTATGTGGGCGTCGAGCTCGAAGCCCAGCGTGTTGGTGTAGAAGTCGATCGCCTGCTCGACGTCGTGCACGCTGGTCTCCAGGAGCATGCCCCCCTGCCACTCGACATGCTGCTCGTGGTGCTCGCGCGCGTCTGCGCCGCTGACGAGCAGTGTGGTCGCGAGCGTGACGCTCCCCAGAAGGACGGCGGTTGTGCGTTTCATGGTTCGCTCCTTGTGAGGGCTCAGCCCTGCGAGAGGTCCTGGTACAACATGAAGTGGTTGCCATCGGGATCGAAGAAGGTGGCGAGCTTGACCATGCCGGGGTAGGTGACGGTCTCACCATCGAAGCGAACGCCCCGCTCTTCGAGTGTTGCGCGTGCGCTGTCGACGTCGTCGACGCCCCACGTGAGCGTGCAGCCGCCCTTGACGTCGGGCTTCTCGACCTGGGAGAAGCCGACGTTGACGCCCGGCACGGGCGAGGCCATCTCGGCCCAGGCGATCTCGTCGACCTTGTAGAGGAGGGTGAAGCCGAGGGTGTCGGTGAACCAGCCGATGGTGGCGTCGAGGTCGGCGCACTGCATCGAGCAGGTGAGGCCGGCGTTGAAGCCGAGCTTCTCGGCGGCGGGGGCGAGGGTTGGTGCGGTCATGGTGGATGCTCCTTTGAGAATGTGTACCGGAATCCGATGCTCCGGCTTGACACGAATGTATAGTGACTATACTCTTGTGTCAATGGTTCGTTCCAGAAAAAAGCACGCCCCGTCTCTTCCGGAGGGCGCGATGCGTCACCTCGTTCACCTGTGCCACCATCGCTGGTCGATCCCCGTCATCGCGGTGATGGCCTCGGGGCAGGGCGGTCGGTACGCGATGATCCGTCATCGCCTGGGGATCGCGCGTGAGACGCTCAGGCGGGCGATCGGGTGGCTGACGGACGAGGACTACGTGATGCCCAACCCGGGGTACGGGCACCCGCTGCGTCCCGAGCTGCTGCTGACGCCCTGGGGCGAGCAGATAGGCGACGCGTGCCAGGGCGTGTGGGACGTGATCGAGGCGACGGAGACGGACCCGTCTGTCATCGGTCGCAAGTGGTCGCTGCCCGTGCTGGTGGCGATTCTGGTGAGCGACGGCAGGTACACGCAGATCCAGACGCTGGTGGAGGAGTGCTCGCCGCGGGCGCTGAGCCAGACGCTGGGCGTGCTGGAGGAGGCGTGTCTGGTGGAGCACGTGGTGACACAGGCGAGGCCGGTGCGCGCGGAGTATCACCTCACGGGGGGTGGGA
>JBICIA010000029.1:0-45082 GCA_043101425.1 Phycisphaerales bacterium JB043 | reverse complement strand
CTGATAGAGACGTCGCGCGCAGAGGGTGTGATTCCGATCATATACTCGCTCACGGGTGATGCAGACGGACAGGTGCTCAATGTTAACGCCGATGAGGTTGCCCGGGCGCTAGCCATTCAGACGGGGGCCAGCAAGGTCGTGTACATGACGTCAACCGGTGGCTTGCTGGATGGTGACGGCAGTGTGATCCCCGTTGTCAACATCACGGGTGACTACGAGCGGCTTATGGACAAGCGGTGGATCCAGGGAGGCATGCTGCTCAAGCTTCGTGAGATCCGGTCGCTGCTCGACGCCATGGGAGATAACGGATCGGTAGCCATCACCTCCCCAGAGCATCTTGTGGGCGAGCTTTTTACCTACCGTGGAAAGGGCACGCTGATTCGCAAGGGTCTGCCCATACAAGTCCACGACAGCATCGCAACACTTGATACCGACCGACTAGGCGCGCTGATCTCGCACAGCTTCAAACGCCCCCTCAACGCGAGCTATTTTGAGACAACACCATTCGATACGATCCTCATCGCGGGTGATTACACCGCCGCGGCGATTCTCACGTCGGATGGGCCAGTACCGTACCTCGATAAGTTCGTGGTAACTCGCGAGGCTCAGGGACTCGGGCTCGCGGGCTCGCTGTGGAACCGTGTCATCGACATCAGGCCATCACTGTGTTGGCGCTCGAGTGCGAGCAACGCGATCAATCCGTGGTACACACTTCGGGCCGATGGGATGCAACGGCTTGACGACTGGATAGTGTTCTGGACTGGCTTGCACGATCCGTCTCTCGTCATGCGTGCCGTGCGGTTTGCTGCTTCAAAAAATATCTCTCTCGAGCCGGTTGCCACGAAACCAGAGGAGATTGGTGTTGGCGGCTGAGATGGTCACGAGCTCGTATTCAGTTGGTGTGATCGGCGCACGAGGACACGTGGGACGCGAGCTTATTCGCCTGTTGCACGACAGCGAACATTATCGTGTGACAGCCGCCGTCTCGCGCGAGCTTGCTGGGCATCCTGTCGGTGATGCGACCGGATGCCGCGATGGAGATCTTCGATTCACGCCAACTCTGGACGAGCACCTGGACGCCTGCCCGGACATCATCGTTCTGGGGCTGCCGGATGGTCATGCGCGCGGGGCGGTAGACGCGATTGAGGCATCGGGCGCTACCCCTCGGCTTATTCTTGATCTGAGCTCTGACCACAGATTTGATGACGGGTGGGTGTACTCGGTTCCCGAGCTGCATGCCGGTCGTCTTCGAGGCGCGTCTCGCATCTCGAATCCTGGCTGCTATGCGACAGCGATGCATCTGGCTCTCGCCCCTGTGATCCGTGGCATGCGATCTGCTCCTCATTGCTTTGGGCTCTCGGGGTACACCGGCGCGGGCAGCTCGCCGAGCGAGAAGAACAACGTGCAGGAGCTTCGTAGAGGCGTCCTGCCGTACTCACTTGTAGAGCACACACACGAGCGCGAGGTGAGTCATCACATCGGTGCCGGTGTCCGGTTCACTCCTGCGGTTGCGGGGTATCCACGCGGGATCACGCTGGTGGCTCAACTGGAATTTGAAGCACCAACGACTCCTGATGAGCTCGAGCGTGTGTATAACGACTGGTATTCAGAAGCTCAGCTTGTCCATGTCTCCGGGCGCACAACTCCGCGAGTGCAGGATGTGGTCATGCTACCAGTCGCGATCATCGGCGGGGTATCTGTTGATGAAGCCGACCCAACCCGGGCGGCAGTCGTGTGCGTTCTTGACAACCTGCTCAAGGGCGCCGCCTCCCAGGCGATGCAGAACATCAATATCGCATTAGGCCATCTTGCTGAGGCTGGACTAGTTCTATGAGCACGCCCATCTGGACGAAAGACAGCCGATCTGACCCGACGGACGCGATGCGATTCATGTGCGATCAGGATATCGAGCTCGATCGTCGTCTTATGCTCTACGACATCGAGGCCTCGAGAGTGCACATCCAGGGGCTTGTTGATATCGGCGCAATCGAGAATGACGCTCTGCGGCGCATCAACGAGTCACTTGATGCACTCAGAGACTCGTTTGTCGACGGCTCGTTCGTGCTCGATAACCGATATGAGGACTGCCACTCGGCTATCGAGCACTACCTCAGCGAGAGGCTTGGAGAGCTGGGAAGGCGTGTCCACCTCGGACGCAGCCGTAACGATCAGGTGCTGGTGGCGCTGCGGATGTACATGAAAGATGTGCTTGTACGTGGCGCATCTCTCGGTCTGGATGCGGCATCGGCCTCTCTCGAGCGGGCTCGTGCGCACGAGTTCGATCCAATGCCCGGGTACACACACCTGCAGCGTGCGGTCCCATCAAGCGTGGGCTTATGGATGGCATCGTTCGCGGAATCATTCGCGAGCGACGTGTCCCTTCTCCTCAAGACGCTCGATTGGATCGATGACTGCCCGCTCGGCACCGCGGCGGGCTATGGTGTGAATCTGGATCTCGAGCGTGTCAAGAACGCGTCGCGTCTGGGGTTTGGGCGTGTCCTCATCAATCCGATGCATGCTCAGGCCACGCGTGGCGCATACGAGGCCCAGACGCTCGCGTCATTCTGGCAGGTCGCGCAGACTATACGACGTCTGGCCTGGGATCTCTCGCTGTTCACATCGAAAGAGTTTTTGTTCGTCACGATGCCGGCGGATGCGCTAACTGGCTCGTCTATTATGCCGAACAAGCGCAACCCGGACCTCGTGGAGCTTCTGCGTGGTGTGGCGCCGGTGGTGAGTGCGTGTATTGTCGAGCTCCACCAGCTTCTGGCTCTTCCGAGCGGATACCATCGCGATCTGCAGAGGACAAAATCGTCGCTTGTACGTGGGAGCATGGCGATCCTCGATGCGCTGGAGCTCGCTCCGAGCATGATTCGGAATATGGAATTCGATCTGGATCGGATGCACGACTCGATCGATCCGGAGATGTACGCCACAGATCGCGCTACTCGCATAGCCCTGGACGGCGAGGCGTTTCGTGACGCGTATCACAAGGTGGCGTCGAGTCTCGATGACATCGAAGACTGCGATGCGCACGCGAGCATCGCCGCGCGGATCTCGCTCGGTGCGCCAGGGAATCTGGCGCTCGACCAACTCGAGAGCATGATTCGAGACCTCCGCGAGCAGACCGACGCCTATTCGCAAGCCCGTGGGATAGGCGTGATCTGAACTACTACGAATCAATCTCTGCGTTCTTGACTTGACATACTCAGGTGCAGATTAGGCCCTGTCGAACGAAAACAGCCGGAGGACACCATCCTCCGGCTGTCGTGAGAGGGAGTTGATAGATATCTCAACGAAGGCTTATGGGCAGGCACCCCACGCCGCGAGCAGAATCGAGAGATCTGCTCCATCGACCTGGCCATCGCCATCGAGATCTGCAGGGCAGCCACTGCACGCACCCCATGACGCGAGTAGAACAGAAAGGTCCGCACCATCAACCTGTCCATCACCGGTCAGATCTGCCGGGCAGAGTGCCTCGCTGGCTTCGGCAACAATATTGGCATATGAGAGAGCTCCGAAGTTATCCAGATCGCTGAGCCGCACTCGAAAGCCCATCTTGTATCGCTTGTACGTCGTGCTGACGCCTTCCACGGTGACGATCTCCGTCACTGTATTCGTCATCCCCACCCGGCGACCGTCCTGATGTCCTGATCCGTTTCCTTCGTCTGTCAGCGATTCGTCTATGCTGATGTCATCGGAATCTGAATCGACGTAGGTGGTGGAGATTACCACTCTATTGTCTGAAGCATCCCCTCCGAGTTCCGCCATCGTCATACCGCTTGCGACCACTGTGAACAGATCCCCATTATGATCTGTCGCAAAGATGGCTTCCTCGGTTACCAGGCCAGGATTCGTCCCGGCATTCACAACATCTGTGAGCCGGCTGCTGAGCGTGCTCTCTGTGATGTCAACCGTGGCCCGAAACACAACGTTTTCTGTGTCATTGATGCTCGGATCTGCGAACTCGCTGTCGATGGTTCCGAGACTGGTCGAAGTGCCTGGGCGCACGGGCGCCACCATGCCCTCATAGGCCAGATCACTCACAGCTCCACTCGCATCTGCCAGGAAGAGACCGCGGCGAACGACGCTTGTGACGGTGTCCTGGTATTCACCGACGAACGCAACATGATCTGTTGCATTTATCACCGGATCACCGAATTTCGTGAACTCATCATCCACACCGCCTGCCGCTCCAGGAACCGCATCGCCGGCATAGACCACGTTCTGCAGCACTGACGAGCCCGACACATCACGCTCAGCCCAGATGCCCCACTTGCTCGTGTCATCGGTCTGCGCACGAAATGCAACGTGCGCGTTGTCATTCACGACGGGTGCGAAATGAAGGTTGTCGAACTTGGCGTTGTTCGGCACGCCCGGTGCATCGGTAACACCCTCCCGAGCCAACAGAACACCGGGGTCGGCTGCGTGTTTTCTCGCGATATGCCATGCGTCGGGCTGTCCTGTGTCAATCGATTGGACAGCGAATGCCGTGTCATGATGATTGCTGATTGTGTGCATCGAGAACGCATTCTCAAAATCTACTGGGACCTCACCTATCTCGTACCCTCCGATGAAATCACCCTCCCGGATAACCGTGCCCCACATGGCGGGGCTCGGTGCCCACCAGATTCCTCCGGCTTGTGCAGGACCGCTTGTGCGGGTCCCCTTGAGATAAAACGCCAGCGTGCTGATGCCTGACTCGTTCCTGGTAAGCGCAATCTGTGGCGATCGCGAGAGAAGCTCGGCGGCACGACTTAGATAATACACCGCATTTTTGCCAGTGCCTTCATCGCCACCCGGTGGTGAGCCACCACCGCCAGGATCGGTTCTGATGAGAAGATTCGTCATCGCAAAGCACTCAAGAGAGGGAGTGGCCGCGCCGGCGTCGATTCGGAGCAACGCCTGCAACGCGCTCGATGAACTAGGCACCGTGCCACTGTCGTTACCATCCGTCCAGGCCGGCAACCCTGAATATCGGCTGAGCACCGCTATGTGGTCTGAGTTACTGAGAATGGGCGCGGCGAAGTAAGCACCCGAAACGATCGAGTTTCCAGAGTAATTGACATCGGTTGGTTCTACCTCGACGGGTTCGATCGAATCACCACGATCGATAGCAACAGAGGTGGTGTACACCGATCCTTGCAACTCACTGAACCAGACCGCGATACCGTTGCTATCTGTCCCATGAAACGCGACGTTCCCACTCTCGTTGAGAACTGGTGGTTGGAGCGAGGTGTAGGTCCGACTCAGAGGCGAGGCATCACCTGTGATCGCGATCGGAGTGAACGCAATATCCGGTGCGGCGTGCACGGCGAGAGCGTGCCCGGACACGATTGCCAGGATCGCTGCTTGTCCAAATCTCATAGTGAATCTCCTTGTTTAGTGCGTTTGGGAAATGTTTGCCTTCGATCTCCGGCATCCACCGGGAGACCAGAGCACGAGCGTGTGACGCCTGTCGCTACTCGCTCCGAGATGGTGGAGTTGGATGGTGCTGCGGACACCACACCCGCACGCCTGTGATAGGGCCCACAGGACTCGAGAACGCCCAAGGCTTGGCACTACTCGTGCATTGAGTGTCAATCCCGGGATTTGTATTAAAAAAGTGCCGCTCACGGATACCTTCTATTGTTCACGCCGTATGTAGTAACAGCCATGAGCCTGATAGGTGCCGAGACGCTGAATCTGCGTCTTTCAGCATCTGCAGTGTTTCTGTGGGGTCGGAGGAACGAGGGCTAGGGGACTTGGGATGGGTGAAAGGGACTCTCAATCAGATGCGCTGTCTGTCACCGCCAACGGCCATGCTTCTATAAAAAAAATCCAGCCACTCGATCGAGCGTTCGAGCAGGCGTACGACGAGCTGCACGATCTCGCCGTGCGACGATTCACGCGGGAGCGACGCGGGCACACTCTGCAGGCCACCGCCCTGATTGGCGAGCTCTTTCTGCGGCTGCGTGGGCAGCGAGACGTGAATTGGGACAACAAAACAGAATTCTTTTGTATCTGCGCCAGGACTATGCGACGGATACTCGTCGATCACGCCAGGCAACGCGGGCGATTGAAACGCGGAGGGGAGCATCGAGGCCAGCGAATCGAGCTGAGCGGTATATCCGACACAGATCACATGATTGACATCATCGATCTCGATGATGCGATTCAGTCTTTGGAACGTCTCGATGCCGAATTAGGGCAGATCGCCGAGCTCAGAATCTTCGGGGAGCTGACACACGAGCAGATCGCCGCTCGTCTCGGGATATCCCCACGCACGGCCAGGCGCCACTGGTCAATAGCGAAAGCACGACTCAGAGCGGAGTTCACAGCCAATGCTGACTAGCATGAAGAACCACTGGCCCGCCGTTCGCGACATCCTCGAGCAGGCGGTCGAGAGAGACCCGAGCGCCCGACTCGACTACATAACGTCCAGGTGCGGGGGTGATCGCGCGTTGTTTCAGCACGTCACGTACCTGCTGAGCCACTACCAGCCATCAGTGACAATCCGTGCGCCACTGACGGAGTTGCTCGCTCGCGGCATCGAGTGCGCACCGACCCGACGGGATGTGCTCCCCTCCGGAACTCGCATAGGAGGCTGTGTGCTCGATTGTGTTCTGGGCCAGGGAGGCAGCTCGGTCGTTTATCGCGCCATCCAGGACGGGACAAACCGGAAGGTGGCGCTCAAGCTGGTTGACGCGACCCCATCCACACCGGAGGTTCAGACACGTCTGGCAATCGAGGGAGAGACGCTGGCGCGTCTGCGCCATCATTGCATCGCTCAGGTCTATGAGGCAGGAGCCGTGGATATTGGCAACGGTGTGCAGACATATGTCGTGATGGAGGAGGTAGAAGGCCAGGATATTCTGCAATACGCGAGTTCGCTGACCGACACAAGAGATGTGCTCGGGCTGTTTCTCGATATCTGCGCGGGAGTCGAGCACGCCCATCGCAAGGGAGTTATCCATCGAGACCTCAAGCCTGCCAATATTCTGATTGGTGTGGGAGGGGTCCCAAAGATCCTGGACTTTGGCATCGCCCGTGTGATAGGGCAGGCTGTTTCTCAGGGCACCATGCTCGAGGAGGAGCAATGGATCGCGGGCACCCTGGCGTACATGAGCCCAGAGCAGCTTGTGGGGAGAGGCGCTGATGCTTCATCGGACGTGTATTCACTTGGAGTCATCCTCTCCGAATTGCTCATGGAGCAATCTGCGAGACGAGAAGAACGACGAGACACCACACACAAAGATCTTGAGGCGATTGTTCGTCGTGCGCGTGCCGATGATCCCGAGGAGCGGTATCAGACTGCATCGGACCTGCACGATGACGTGCAGCGGTTCCTTGAGTCCAGGCCGGTGTCCGCACGTCCTCGGGGCACAGTCTCCCGCTCGTTTTTGTTCGCAAGGCGTAACAAAATCTTCACGGTACTCGCGGCCTCGTTAGCACTGGCTCTTGTAACGGGCGTAGGGGCTACCGCGCGCCAGACTATTCTGGCCACCGAGAATCTGAAGACAGCGGAGGAGGCTCTGGCCAATCTGGAGGAGGTGTCGAGTTTTCAGTACGAGATTATCTCCTCCATCGACCCTCTGGCCCTCGGCACGCATGCCATCGAGTCGGCACACACATTGCATAGTCAGTTGAACAATGATGATGACGGCTCGGAGGAATCCGTGGCCAGCCTCACCCTCGATCACATAGAGCCCGTCGAATTTGGTCGAAGCATCCTGCGAGGGGGCATCCTTGACCCAGCGCGGGAGGCACTCCAGCACGAGGCATCGACTCCTCAGCTCGATGTCGAGTCGCTTGGGCCGGACGCACGGATCGAGCTGCTGCTATCGCTCGGTGCGACATACTACAACCTAGGATGGCCGACTGAGAGTTTGGAGTTATACGATCACGCCTACAACCTCAGTGTGGCACATCTTGGCAGGTGGCACAAAGACACAGCAAAGGTGTTCGGGAGCAAGATCGAGGCGATGCTCTATCTGATTCAGATCGACGACGCCGTAACACTCGTAGCAGAATACCTGCCCCAGTACGAGCAGTTCGAGGGGAAGGATGACGCCTGGTCCTTCCTCGCCACTTTATATGCGAACGGGCTGGTGGAGATCGATAGAGATGATGAGGCCGAGCACCTCTATCGGGAGGCTATCGCGGTCAGGGAAACACTCTTCGGAGCAGGCAGCAGGCACGCTCTGGCAACAAGCCAAGCACTCGGTGGCTTGCTCGTCCACCAGAAACGTCTGGATGAGGCAGCCGCATTGTACGACCGGATCCTCCCGCTTATCGAAGATTCGTATGGCCCCGATCACCAGGTTACGGTCGGGGCCCGAGGACAACTAGGTGTTTTGTATTTTAATCAGGAGCGTTATGCAGACGCCGAGCCGCTCATGCGCAACCTCTTAGCCCACTCGCGCAAGACGCTCGGCGAAGCCCATCCCGGCACGCTGGTCTACATGGCAAATCTGGGCACAATCCTTATGAGACTCGAGAGACTCGAGGAAGCGGAAAGTCTGATCAGAGAAGCCTGCGTAGGGGCGATGGCGTTTCCAGCGTCCCCCCCCGCCCTCTTCGCGTGGAAGAAGCGCCACGCAACGATATTGGAGCGACTAGAGCGTTTTGATGAGGCGGAGGCCGTCTACCGAGATCTTATTACTCTCCTAGAGGAGCGTATGGGACGCTCGCATCCGAACACGCTCGCAACATTGACCTCACTTGTACGCCTGATGAACAATCAGCAGCGGTTCGAGGAAGCCTACGTCGACTACCGCGATGCGCACGAGTTATACGTCGAACGATTTGGACGCGTGCACGAGCGGACGCTGTGGGCAACCGCGACGCTCCTGCGCATCATGCTCGGGCTTGAGCACTATGAGGACGCCGAGCGCCTCGCATTGGCGGCGCTCGACGACAGCATCGAGCTGAACCCCGAAGGGGGTCCGCCCGAAGCCGCCATGCGATGCTACCTGGGTATGCTGTACGCCAGCACCGGGCGGCCCGAGCTGGCCGCAGAGGCACTTGAACGAGCGCGCTATGCTATGCGCGATCGTGCTCAGCCTCCCGACAGTGTTGATCGGTTGCTCAAGGAACTCGAGCAGATGATTGAGGACTAGGTTCGTGTCGCCGATCCCACAATGCTCGAGCTAGACACACAGCTCTCTACTCCAGCCTGATGACGACCGAGTCAGCATCTCGATCCATCTCTGCCGATCGAAACTCTAATGTCAACCCCTGTGCCGACAGTGTCACGGAGCCATTGGCCGTCTCGATCTCTGGCTCGGACAGACCCACTATCTCAACACGCCGGACGCCGTTGAACAGTGGGTGCGCCCCAGCACCAATAGTCAGCGCCGCGAGATCGGCGTGCTCGGAATCCATGATATCGATGTCTCCAGCCTCGTTGCCGAGACGCAGGAACCGAGCGTGCAGTATTCCGCCGCTGACCTGCCTCACGTTGAGTGGGTCGAAACCTTGAAGCCACAGCGGGCGACCATCTGCGGCTTCCACTCTCACTCTCCACCCAGGGGTCTCGTCGAACGATGCTCGATCTGACGCGCGATCCATCGCAACCTGCTCGATCGCTTGTTCTGCTGTGCGCCGAATCTCTGTGAGCTCACCATCTGTGAAGAACACGCAGTTTTCTGCGTCGGCATGCCCCAGCACGTCTTGTAGTGTTTCATCAAGCGTCGGAGAGTCTTCCTGTACGAATGACGCTGGCCAACCTGGGCTGAACCGATCGAGTAGAAGCCCGAGAGCTGTGCCGGTAGCGTAGCACCGAATGCGCACATCGGTCGCGCCAAATCCCCCTTCCGGGATAGTGACGGTGGGCCGCCCGGCCACCTTCGCCTCGACGTACGAGGCGATGCCCTCGTTGAGTTCAGTGCCTCGCTCGTACGCGGCGAATTGCTCGGGCATCTGCTCGTAGCGCTCGTGCCGGAGCTCGATCGCTTTTCGGGCCCAGCAGGTGCTGAGCTCGGCGTCGTTCTCCTCGAGTGCTCTCCGCAACGCTTCTGTCTCGAGACGCCGTAGCGCCAGAAGCCCCGAATCGTCTACTGGATAAATAAACAGGTCCGCCTCGTTCGCACCCCAGCCTGGCTGACGCGCACTCTGGAATACATGAAACGCCTCGTGCGCGGCGATTGCCGCCAGATCGGTCAGGGATCGGTTTTTGTCAATACGATCGAGCAGCATCGTTGCCGTTGTGATACCGCCGATCTCCGTGCTCGAGTTCGCGACGATGGCCGGATGTCGTCCCTCCATGACGAAGACCGACATGCCATCAAGCTCGATCGCGACCGAATCTTCCGGCGGGGACGGATGGCGGAAGAAGTATGTCTGCTCACCGTCGTACACAGCCAGCGGGATCGCCTGCGGGTCATAACCCGGCCAAACCTCTACTCCCACCGTGAGCCGATCCAACTCCTTTGTAAGGTCGCCAGCGGTGTGCTGCGCCAGAGTGGGCAGCGCACAGACAGCACCGACACAGGTAAGCATCCCCGCGATCAATGACCTCTGCATAATTCATGGACTCCACGAGATTGTGTTCGGAAGGTGACGCAACACATGTGGACAAAAGCACCCTGAGGGATACGGACGCTCTGCGAGCCCTGATCCGTCGACGATCCGATGATTTTGGATACTCTGGGTCGAATCGTGTCAGGGCGTCAGGAATCGGAGCGTCGGATTGATCGCCACGGCGGGCTCCAAGTGCCTGAACTGAGTTTTCGCACCCCCCGTGGATAGTGCGTGGGTGCAGAAGCGTGCCCGAGGCGTTCCCGCTATCGAGCGCGCATGAATCGCTCTGTCCTTACCGACGACGTCGGGCCAGGCACCAGCCGCCCGCGGCAAGCAGGCCGAGGCTGCCCGGAGTCGGGATCGGTGCGTGGAGGCTGAAGTTGGCGAATCCGCTGGTCCGTTGTATCTCAAGCATGGTCAGCGCGGTGTTGTTCGGGAGATACAAGGCGACATTCGGATTCCCGATGACGGTTGAGCCGTCGATCGTGTACGCGCCGGTCGTGGTATTGAAGCTCCATCCCGGCATCGTTGTTGTGCCGATACCCGTCCCGGTCACACCAATCGGAGCGTCCAACCAGGGCGACGTCACCATGCCCGACGAGTCGAACGCCTGAAGAATGAACGTCTCGGTGGTGGTGGATCCCTGATCGACATCACCAAAGCGGAAGTACGTCCCGACCGGCAGCACGCCAGTGGGCATGCTCGTGAAGTCGTAGACGGTGATGCCGGTGGGGTTGGAAATGCCCGAGGGGACAGGCCCTACGGCTGAGAACGAGCCGACCCATGGCGTGAGCGCCGGGGCGGTCCATGTGCCAGTAAAACCAGATCCACCTGTGGTGATGGAGCGCGCCTGGTTTGCGGGGGCCCCGGGATTCGGCGTCGGAATCGGGAGGTTGGCGCCCGACCCCGTGAGTGGCTGGGCAGACGTGGACGTGCTCGTGACAGCGAACAGAGCGAGAAGAATGGTCCAATAAAGCTTGTGTTGACGCATCTCATACCCTCCTTTTTGGGTGTGATTTCACGATCCCCCCTCGCCTTCGAGGAGAGAAAGGTTTCTGGTATCCTCAAGGAGGAGCACCATTCGCGCTGCTGAGGCTCAAGCTAGTCAGGATTTTTTTGTGCCCGAGGACATCACCCAACTGCTGTCCATGGCCAGAGATGGGGACCGCGAGGCTGGCGATCGGTTGTTTTCGATCGTCTACGAGGAGTTGCGGGGCCTGGCCGCTGCGTATCTCCAGTCGGAGCGTGTTGACCATACGCTCCAACCGACCGCCGTCGTCCATGAGGCGTACCTGCGACTCGCTGGATCGACGTCACCGGCGTGGAACGATCGAGCCCACTTTTTTCGCGCTGCTGCGCTGGCAATGCGACGCGTGCTTGTGAATCACGCCCGTGATCGCAACAGGCTCAAGCGCGGCGGGGTAAAAGGCCACCCCAAGTCTCTCGACGATCTGCACACACCGATCACGATTGATAACACATTCGATCTTCTCGCGCTGGACGAGGCGCTCGAAGAACTCAGGTGTGTCGATGAACGCAAGGAGAGTGTCGTCGAGCTGAGGTTCTTTGGCGGACTGGACGCCCAGGCGACGGCCGACGTTCTTGGTATCTCGCTCTCTCAAGTGAAACGAGACTGGACAGCCGCGAAAGCATACCTCACAAGCCGACTCCACGAGCAGACTGATGACCCCTGAGGAATGGGCAGCGATCGAGCGGCTGTTTCACGAGCTGCGTGCACGCCCTACCGAAGAACACTCCGAGCGGCTTGCGCGTGCAGATGTCCCAGAGACAGTTCGCCAGCGGGTCCGGTCCATGCTCGCGTGCGCCGAAGGCGATGCCGATTGGCTCGAGCATCCCATCGCGGGTGCGATCGCACCCGAAGAACTTTGCCAGCCCACACTCAAGGATGAGACGTTCTCTCCTGGCGACTTCGTCGGGCGATACCGCATCGAGGGACTCATCGCCGTCGGCGGCATGGGCGTTGTCTACCGTGCCCGCCTGGCCGAGGGTGAGCTCGATCACGAAGTAGCCATCAAGGTTGTAAGGTCATCGATCTTGTCTGGAAAGAGAGGAGCGCGCACGACCGCCGAGCGATTCCGACGAGAATGGAGTGTCCTGGCTTCACTGGATCACCCCGCGATACCGCGCGTGCTTGATGTCGGCACCTCGGAAGGAGGCACTCCTTATATAGCAATGCAATTCGTGGATGGCGTGCCCATCACTCGGTACGCCGCCGATCGATCACTCAGCATCCACGACCGCGTCGACCTTATCATCCAGGTGTGCGACGCGATCCAGCACGCCCATCAGCGTCTGGTCCTGCATCGCGACCTCAAGCCCCACAACGTGCTTGTGACTACGGACGGACGCCCCGTCGTCCTAGATTTCGGAGTCGCGCGCATACTCAACCCGGACGGAGCAACCGCGGGCCTGACACGTTCTGGAGAGTTTCTCGGCACGCTGGCGTTCGCGGCCCCGGAGCAGCTGCAGGGCGGCACCGTTACCGACACCCGATGCGATCTCTATGCGATAGGCGTTCTTCTGTACAACTTGCTCACAGGCCACCTCCCCCACGGCGACACACGCTCCCTTCCCGTACTGCTCAAGCGGATCGATGAGCGTCGCCCAAAACCACCATCGGCTCACGATCCCCGGATCCCTCCGGACATGGACGCGATCATCTTGAAGGCCATGGCGCGCGAGCCGGGGAGACGATATGACTCGGCCGGTGACCTGGCTGACGATCTGAGACGGTTCCAGGCGGGTCGCCCCGTTGCTGCACGATCGGACAGCCGGTGGTATCAGGTCATGTCAGAACTGAGGATACGGCGTGTCCCGATCCTGGCCGCGTCGGTGATCGTCATCGCCAGTGCAGCCTTCGCGTTCTACGCGATGCGCCAATCTCGCGTGCTCGAGCACCGGAATCAAGCGCTAGAACTCGCGCTCAGCGGTGAGACCTTCGAGCGCGCTCGCCTGCTCGGACGCACCGGCAACCTCGTCGGCGCCGAGCAGATACTGTGGCGCCAGCACAAGCAGACAGAGCCCACCACAAGGCAAGTAACACTCCCCTGGTGGGGCCTGCGTGAGTTGTACTCGAGCATCCCTGTTGAGGCATCCCTCGAGCTCTCATTCGAACTTGGAGCCCCTCCCTGCCGTGGACCAAACGGCACGTTGCTCGTCGTTGATGCGAGGGATCGATCCGTCCACCTTCTGGATCCAGAGCGGGGCACAAGCCGGAGATTGCCCGAGCTCGGATACGTGCAAGATATCGTTTCTAATCTCGTCGGAGAGACGATCGCGTGGACCGATGAGGAGGGAACAATCCGCCTAGCGTCGATGCAGAACCTCGAGCAGGCCACGTTAATCGCCATGAAGATCGACACGAACGGAAGGCGTGATGCGTCTCGCTCGTTCGGTCTCTCGTCGACTGGCAAACGGCTTTGGAGCCACGGCGGTGCGGGGCTGCGTGTGCTGGACCTCGAGACAGATCGGAGTATTGCCATACAACCGTCTCGTGATGCGCGCCTAGTCAGGGTCGCATTCGCGGGCGAGCACGAGATCGTCACGCTGTTTGATGATGGTCAACTGAGTTGGTGGCGGGCCGACAATGGAGAGCTCGTCCGAACGCGACAATCCACACTCGGCCTCTCATCCACTCATGTGGCCACCTCGGACGACGGGCGGTTTGTTGCAGTCGCACACGACCGCTCGGTCACGGTGTACGAGAATGGCGATGAAGACCTGTCCGCCGCGATCATGACAAACGGCTGGATCTCGTCGCTCTGTGTGACACAGATCGGATCCGAGGCGGCGGTCCTGGCCTCATCAGCCGATTATGTGTTACGCGCGCTGATGCTCTCACCGGCCCGCCCGCTCTTCGAAATAACGGCATTCAGCCGACGACCCACTCATCTGCTGGCTCTATCAGGCCGCCCACATATCGTCTCCTTCGACGAGCGATCTCGGATTCGTATTTGGTCGCTCGACCCTGCCCCCCAGGCCACCATGGCTCGTACGCTCGGCGCGGGCACCGCTCTTGACCTTTCCATTCATCCTGCTACTGGCCAGACAGGCATAGCCATGGACGACGCGCGCAACCGCGTCGTTGTGCTCGATTCCGCATTGAACCCGATAGCGGAGAGCGAGACCCTAACACACCCAGCGTGCTCGGTCGTACACGATGACCGAGCCGAAATCTGGTACGCAGCCACGTATGGTGGTCAGGTCGTGCAGCTCGAACGCATCGGAAGGCGCCTGGTGACGAGATGGGCGACAGTGCTCGAGCACAGGCCCAATCAACTCACGATAGCACCGAACGGCAGCTATGTTGCCGTAGCTTGCGACGGCGGCTTGGTCTATCTGCTCCAGGCCGGAGATGGGGCTGTGCACTCCACTGTCAATCTGTCCACATCACGCGTGCCCTCGATAGCGTGGATGCCTGACAGCCGGTCTCTCATCGCGTGTACTCATCCCGAGTCTGATGTGGTCCAGATTGATCTGGCGGACGACGACGAGTTGCGATTGGCAGCCGTCATACTCGATGGTGAGCGCGCGTTCGGTTTTCGGTCTGTGGCTGTCAGCCCGGATGGCAGCATGCTCGCTGTTGCAGGTGATGATGCTCGCATCCGCACATGGGATCTGGATGACACGAGCACGTGGGCTCCTTCTTCCACGCTAACAGGGCATGCCGAGGGGTTGTTCGCACTGGACTATTCGGAGGATGGTCAGCTGCTCGCCTCCGCGGGTCGTCAGGGACGTGTGATGGTATGGCACACTACGACTGGTCGTGCCGTAGCCTCACACGAGGTCAGCGAGGATATGCTCTTCGCCATTCGTTTGATGCAGGACGGCACATCGATCGTCACCGCAGGACGGGGGGCACTGCTGCACAAGCTGAGTCTGGATGCGATGGACTCGCGTGTGCTCCGCAATACACCTCGACGCCAGCTCCACGCGGGCGAATTTCCAGGGCCGCACAACCCCTGAGCTCCAGATGAATCCCAAATTCGCTGGATCGGCACCAATCTTATTTATACATACAGACAGATGTCTGGGAGGCCGATAAGTAGATATTCGCATACCGGGAAACGCTTACAACAGACGTGCGAGTATGGTAGAATTGTCTGGAATAACCGGACAGCTCTGCGACCTTAGAGAGTACAGAAGCATGCTCCATAGATTGCTGCTCATTCTGGTTGTCGCCTGGCAACCCCTTGTGCTCTGGGGCGCGATCACACCAGCCAGACCCAAGGCCGAGTACGCGGCTATGTCCTGCTGCGAAGCAGTGCAGGAGTCGCCCTGTTGCAGTAAGCCTGATGTCCAACTTCTTAAAAAGTGTGGCATGTCCGATGGTGGACGGTGTCTCTGCGGCATGTCGCCGAGCGATGCCCCGGGGCCAGCCCCCGAAGCCCCGCTGCCACGCGGCGACCGGGATTCTCTCACAGCAGTACCTGCTCTGACGCCCCACTTCGTCAGGTACCCAGACGTGAGCGCGCGTCATCGCTTGCCGAGCGCGCTCGATTCTGGGCTACTCAGCACCAAAACAAATAACGAGGTACAGGCTTTCCTGGGAGTCTGGCGAACGTAGATCTCGAGCTTCGTAGGGATGTTATGCGCTGAGCAACCAGCGCCACTCCTCCCGACAGAGACTCGGATTCACTCGCTTCAGACATCCAGGAGGCCGCTATGGCATGGCGAATCGCCCTGTGCGCAATATGCATCACGGCAACGGGCATGATCGCGGGATGCGCATCCTCGGTCGATCATCCTCGTGACATTTCGAAGGTAGTTAGCCACGCTCTTCCCGACGACGTCGACCGGGAGCTGGTTTCGCAATACCGCTCGCAAAGAGCAAGTGCGCCGACCGAAGTAGCAACCCTCTCTTCGGCTGCGACACCTGATGAATACGTGCGATTTGCGCTCTTTCACAGCCCGGAAGTCGAGGCCGCGTTCCAGCGCTGGCGGGCCGCTTCTGAGCGCCTACCGCAGGTGTCCGCGCTGCCTGACCCTCGATTGACCTTTGGCTACTACGTGGATGAGGTCCAGACGAGAACAGGTCCGCAGGAGTCGCGTGTCGGCATCGAGCAGACCCTCCCATGGGCCGGCACGCTACAAGACCGCGAGGACGCCGCATCCAGGGCGGCGATGGCTGCGTGGCGTGAATTCGAGTCGGTCCGCCTATCGGTAACCGAGCGCGTGATCACCACGCTTCACGACCTCGCGTACCTGGACGGAACAGTAGCGATCACCCGAGAGAACCTGGATCTACTCCGGTCGTTTGAGGAGGTGCTACGAGCTCGATATCGCGTCGGTTCGGGCTCGCATCCCGAGCTCGTTCGGGTTCAGGTGGAGCTGGGGCAGGTTGAAGATCGAGTAACGCAACTCGAAGCCATGCGTCCGCCATATGTCGCCGAGCTGAATGCCGCGCTTAACCGCACGATCGACGCTGAGGTGCCACGGATCGTGAACATCGAAGGACGTGTCGCGACGATCGATGCGACGGGGCTGTCTCAGATCGCCCGTCGACGGAACCCGATTCTGCTTGCGCTCGACGAAGAGATCGAGCAGCAGCGATCCCTGGGCGATGCCGCGAGAAAACAGGGTCTCCCGGACCTGACCATTGGGGTCGATTACGTGTTCACCGGCGACGCCATCAGCCCCTCAACACCTGGAAGCGGCGACGACCCGATTCTCCTGCGATTCGGTATCAACGTCCCACTCTGGCGAGACAAATACGACGCTGGTGTGCGGGAGTCGGTTGCGCGCCGCCTTGCCGTGGCTCACGAGCGTGCCGATCGAGCCAACAGAATCGCGGCGGAGATCCAGCGCGTATGGTTCGAGCACACCGATGCCAACCGGCGCGTCGGCCTATACGAGGGCACATTGATCCCGAAGGCGGAGGAATCACTGCGTGCATCGCTCGCAGGATTTCGTGCGGGTGAGGTGAGCTTTCTTGATCTGTTGGATACAGAGCGAACATTGCTTGAGTTTGCGGTTGCCGCCGAGCGCGCGCGAGCCGATCGCGGTAAAGCTCTCGCTCGTCTGAACACACTCGTCGGAGAGCCCGTGCCAACACAACCTTCTGAGGTGGTGACCACACCTCTCAACGAAAACGAGGTAGATCCATGAGCCGTGCCAATCAACGAGCTCGCGGCGTGCTGGCATGGGTGTGGAAGCACACGTCCGCTGGTGTTGCCATCGTCCTGATCACAGTCGCTCTTGTCATCGGGTACCGGCTCGGGCGCGCCATACCGAAGCCCGAGCCCCAGATCGCGCTGACGGATGGAGACGCTCGAGTCGGCGAGCAGCCGATGTACACGTGCTCTATGCATCCATCAGTCCGTCTCCCGGACCCGAACGCCAAGTGCCCTATCTGTTTCATGGACCTCATCCCCGTCGCCGGGCACAGCGGCGAGAGCAGCGAGTTGCGGGTCGTGATGAGCGAGTCCGCAGTGGCGATGAGCCGCATCGAGACTGCCCCGGTAGCTCGTTTCTTCCCCGTCGCAGAAACAAGGCTGTACGGCAAGGTCACCTACGACGAGACCTCGGTCGCGAGGCTGACCGCGTACTTTCCGGGACGGATAGAACGCCTGTTCGCTAACTTCGTCGGCATCCACGTTGCCGAGGGCGATCACATCGCCGAGGTCTACAGCCCTGATCTGCTCGCCGCATTCGAGGAGCTGTACCAGGCGGCTCAGTCGAGCGGTGACTCTGCTGACATGAGCGAGATCGTCAGAGACGCCACACGCAACACGCTTGCGGCGGCTCGCGACAAGCTCCGTCTCTACGGGCTCACCCCAGAGCAGATCACGGCGGTGGAACGTGGCGAGCACGACTCAGACAGCCTCACTGTGTACGCGCCTATTGGAGGTATCGTCACACACATCACCGTGCGAGAAGGTGATTACATCGATGAGGGCACTCCCATCGCAACGGTCGCGAATCTCTCACGTCTCTGGCTCGATCTGGAAGCGTATGAGTCGCAGTTGCCCCTGTTGCATTGGGGCCAGCGTGTTTCGTTCACCGTTGAAGCCCACCCCGGCGAGGTGTTTGAGGGTCGGATCTCGTTTATCGAACCGATAATTGATGAACAGATGCGGACCGCCGCTGTACGCGTCGCCGTCGACAACTCCGGTGCTCGTCTCAAGCCGGGGATGTTCGCGTCTGCCGTCGTCGAGCCACGCATGGCTGAGGGTGGTGCAATCGTCAGCGACGAGCTTGCAGGGCGTTGGGTGAGCCCGATGCACCCAACGATAGTCAAGGATGCCCCGGGCGAGTGCGACATTTGCGGAATGGAGCTTGTGTCGGCCGAAGCGCTCGGCGTTGTGAGCGATCCGTCGACGTACCAGGAGCCATTGGTCGTCCCGCGTTCAGCCGTGCTGTTTACGGGAGCACGCTCTGTTGTCTATGTCGCTGTGCCTGATGCTGAGAAACCGACCTATGAGGGACGTGAGGTGTTGCTCGGGCCAAGGGCCGGTGAGTTCTATCTCGTCCGTGAGGGGCTTCGCGAGGGCGAGCTGGTCGTGGTCAACGGGGCATTCCGCATCGACAGCGCGATGCAGATCGCCGCCAAGCCGAGCATGATGTCGCCTGGTGGTGGCAGCACGGACGCCCACGCAGGACATGGCGCACCAAGAGGTGTCGAGAACACTCAGCCGGCGCGGGCAGGAGTCTCGGACACGTTTGTGCGCGGGCTGGATCCCGTGTACGCGGCGTATCTCGATGCGCAGGAGGCCCTGGCCTCGGATGATCTGGGGCGGTTCGTTCAGGCGGCCAGCGATCTCAAGACCGCGATCGGCTCGGTAGAGGAGACCGGCCTCGTTGGCGAGCCGCTGGCGTCCTGGCGAGACGCCGAATCTCATCTCCGCATTGAGGATCCTGTCACGGATATCGAGCTCGCCCGCGCGCGTTTTGAAAGCATGAGTAACGCGGTGATCGCACTCCAGAAGCGATTTGGGCATAGCGCCGATGAGACGTGGCACGTGGCCTACTGCCCGATGGCGTTCAACGACACAGGGGCAGAGTGGCTCCAGCGCGGCACGCAGATCAACAACCCGTACTTCGGCGCCAGCATGCTGCACTGCGGTGAGATCCGTGGTCAGTTTCCACCGCTGAACACGGAATTGCCTTCGGAACATGAACACGAGGACCATGACGATGAGTGATGCGGGAATCTCCAGCCCACTCGACCGTGTGATTCGATTCTGCCTCGAGCAGAAGCTTGTCGTTGCCATCGGACTGGTCGGCGTGTTGCTGTGGGGCGTGCTCGTCGCTCCCTTCAGCTGGGATCTGGGCGGCCTGCCACGAGATCCGGTGCCTGTCGATGCGATCCCTGACATCGGCGAGAACCAACAGATCGTGTTCACCCAGTGGCCCGGCCGCAGCCCGCAGGACATCGACGACCAGATCAGCTACCCGTTGACGGTTGCGCTACTCGGCATGCCCGGCGTCAAGGACATCCGGAGCTATTCGGTCTTCGGTTTCTCGACGATCTACGTCGTGTTCGATGACGACGTGGAGTTCTATTGGTCGCGCTCGCGAGTGTTGGAGAAGCTCAACTCATTGCCGGCAGGAACGCTGCCACATGACGTGACGCCTGTGCTGGGACCAGACGCCACCGCGCTGGGGCAGGTCTTCTGGTACACGCTCGAGGGGCGTGATGGCGAAGGAAATCCGACCGGGGGCTGGGATCCCGATGAGCTCCGATCCATCCAGGATTTCATCGTCAAGTACAAGCTCGCCGGTGTCGAGGGCGTGGCGGAGGTTGCGTCCATCGGCGGCTTCGTGCGCGAGTATCAGGTCGACGTGAACCCTGATGCCATGCGGGCGTCCGGGATCTCACTCAAGCAGATCATCGAGGCAGTACGTCAAAGCAATCTCGATGTTGGCGCTCGGACACTCGAGGTCAACCGAGCGGAGTACATAGTCCGTGGTCTCGGATTCATCGAGAGCGTTCACGACCTCGAGCAGACGGCCATCACGGCGCGCGACGGCCAGCCGATCCTCGTCGGCGACATCTCGAAGGTCTCGATCGGTCCCGCGCTTCGGCGTGGCGTGCTCACCAAGGCCGGCGAGGAGGCCGTGGGCGGCGTGGTTGTCGTCCGTTATGGCGAGAACCCCATGGCAGCGATCCGGCGCATCAAGGAGAAGATCGAGGACATCGCGCCGGGTCTCCCGTCGAAGATTCTGGCTGACGGCACGGAGAGCCGCGTGACCATCGTTCCCTTCTATGACCGAACGGAACTCATCAAGGAAACACTCCAGACACTGAATTCCGCGATCTCGCAGCAGGTGCTCGTCACCATCATCGTCGTCGTGCTCATGGTGATGCATCTGCGGAGCAGCCTGCTCATCAGCGCGATGCTTCCCGTGACTGTGCTAATGACATTTATCGGTATGAAGCTCTTCCGAGTGGACGCGAACATCGTCGCGCTCTCAGGCATCGCGATCGCGATTGGCACGATTGTGGACGTGGGCATCGTTCTGAGCGAGAACATCCTCCGCCGTCTTGATGAGGCGAATGACAGCGAGAACCGCTTGGAGGTCGTGTACAGGGCCACGACGGAGGTCGGCGGGGCTGTGCTCACGGCCGTCGCCACAACAATCGTTGGATTCCTGCCGGTCTTCACGATGGAAGCGGCTGAGGGAAAACTCTTCAAGCCGCTCGCGTACACAAAGACCTTCGCCCTCATCGCGTCGATCATCATCGCCCTCACTATCCTGCCGCCGGCCGCGCACATGCTCACGGGCTGGAAACCGCGTAGAGAAATCATCCGAACCGCGGGCGCTGCCCTGCTCACACTCGCCGGCATCGGGCTTCTGATCTCCATGCACCCGATTGGAGGCGTCATCATCGCTGCGTTTGGTGTCTTCTATCTCACGAAACCATGGCTGCCAGATGTCGTTGCTCAGGGTGCGCAGTGGTCGGCGAATCTGGTCGCGGTGCTTGTGGTGCTGACGATCCTGGCCGACGCCTGGGAGCCGCTCGGCCCGATACATGGGACGATCGGCAACGCGGTCTTCATCGGGGCGGTTGTTGGCGTACTGCTTCTCGTGTTCTGGCTCATCCGTCTGGCGTTCCCGTTGGTGCTGGGCTGGGCGCTTCGCCACAAGGTCGTTGCCCTCTCGCCCGCCGCCCTGCTCATCATCACAGGCACGACAATCTGGTTCGGCTTCGATCGTGTCTTCGGTTGGCTGCCCGAGTCGATCCGTGACAACAAGACCGTCGTGGAGATTGCCCACGCCTTCCCGGGCCTTGGTAGCGAGTTCATGCCCTCGCTCGACGAGGGAGCGTTCCTCTATATGCCAACCACCATGGCGCACGCGTCGATCGGCGAGGCGACAGACATACTCGCCGAACTCGACCGTCGCATCATGAGTGTGCCCGAGGTCGAGATCGCCGTCGGCAAGATCGGGCGAGTCGAGAGCCCGCTGGATCCCGCGCCGATCTCGATGGTCGAGACCATCATCCAGTATCACAGCGAGTACCGGACCGATGATCGCGGGCGACGGATCAGCTACAGATACGACGAGGACGCTGGCCAATTCGCTCGGGATGAGAATGGCAACCTGATCCCCGACGAGGACGGGCGGGCGTACCGCCAGTGGCGCGACGAGGTTGAGTCACCACAAGACATCTGGGACGCGATCGTCGAAGCCGCTGACATGCCCGGCGTGACGAGCGCCCCAAAGCTCCAGCCGATCGAGACGCGCATCGTGATGCTGCAATCGGGCTTCCGCGCCCCGATGGGCATCAAGGTCTACGGACCCGACCTGGAGAGCATCGAGTCCTTTGGTCTGGAGCTCGAACGCCTGCTCAAGCAGGTCTCGAGTGTTCAGCCCGCGGCGGTCTTCGCCGACCGGGTCGTCGGCAAGCCATACCTCGAGATCGACATCGACCGTGAGAAGATCGCGCGCTACGGGCTCCAGGTGGCGGATGTGCAAGAAGTCATCGAGGTCGCGATCGGTGGCAAGCCACTCACCATGACGATCGAGGGGCGAGAGCGCTACCCCGTGCGTGTGCGATACCTCCGCGAGCTCCGCGACCAGCCCGAGACACTGGGCGACATCCTCGTGCCAACACCCTCGGGCACACAGGTCCCGTTGAGGGAGGTTGCGCAAATCGAGTACCGACGCGGGCCGCAGATGATCAAGAGCGAGGACACCTTCCTCGTTGCCTACGTGCTCTTCGATAAGCAGCCGGGTTTCGCGGAGGTTACGGTCGTTCAGGATGCGCAGCGGTTCATTCAGAATCAGATCAACCAGGGCACGCTGCTCGTGCCGGCCGGCGTGAGCTTCGAGTTCGCCGGCTCGTACGTAAATCAGGTCCGCGCGGCGCAGCGACTGAGCATCGTTCTGCCGCTCTCGCTCGCGATCATCTTCCTGCTGATCTACTTCCAGTTCCGCAAGGTCGGCGTGACGCTCATGATCTTCACCGGTGTCTTCGTTGCGTGGGGCGGCGGCTTCATCATGCTCTGGCTCTACGCCCAGCCGTGGTTCCTCGACACCGAGCTATTCGGCGCGAACCTTCGCGAGCTCTTCCAGGTTCGTCCGTTCAACCTCAGCGTCGCGGTCTGGGTAGGCTTCCTCGCGCTCTTCGGCATCGCCACAGACGACGGGGTCATCATGGCAACGCGCATCGGACAATCTGTAGCTGAGGAGAAGCCACACTCCATCGAGACCATACGCAAGGCTGTCGTCGATGGCGGCAAGCTCCGCATCCGCGCGGCCGTCATGACGAGCGCCACCACAATCATCGCACTGTTGCCAGTGCTCACCAGCACCGGGCGAGGCTCGGACATCATGATCCCGATGGCTATTCCTGCGTTCGGTGGCATGGCGGTTGCCGCATGCACGTGGTTTGTCGTTCCCATTCTGTATAGCTGGATTTTGGAGTTTGAGCATCGCGTGCGATCAATAAACACATCACAGACAGAGCAACCAGCTAATCTGCAAGGAGATTCATCATGAGGCGTCTCTTGATCTACGGCCTAACAGCACTCGGCATGGCTGGCACGTGGCATGCCTGGGCTGTCGGACTGCGCAACGATGAGCCGGCAGAACCAGCCAGTGGTGTGACCCAATACGGAAGCATCAGAGAAACGCTTCGGGATGGTCAAACCGAAGCGAGAGTGGCTCTCGTTGATGTGATCTCAGGGCAGAACAATTTCATCGCGGTGGGTGCGATCGCCGGGCTCGAGGGCGAGATCACGATTGTCGGAGAGGATGTCTGGGTTACGAGGGTGTCCGAGGGAGCGCCCGAGACATCGGGGCCCGACGTTGTCGACGAAGACAAGGCAACCCTTCTCACGGCCATCACCGTTCCAGCATGGAGCACCGAAGAATCGCATACCGCGCAGGAGAGCCTGAGAGCGTTCATCGAGTCGCTCGCCCACGACAACGGACTTGATCTCCACAGTCCTTTTCCATTCATAATTGATGCTGACTCCGCCGACCTGTCACTTCATGTCATCAACGGGCGGTGTCCTATGAGCGGCGCACCCAAATCACCCGGCACGGAGCCTTGGCGATGGTCAGGAGACAATGTCACTGATGTGCGAATCGTCGGCGTCTATGCTCGTGGCCAGGGAGGCGTGATGACTCACCATGGCAGCCCGATCCACGCACACGCTATCGTGTCGATCGACGGCAGGATGCTCACCGCGCACATCGACGAGGCCACTCTCGCAGGGTCCATATCGACTCAACTGCCCAACCCAGGGACCGTCGAGCAGACAGACGAGTAGAACGATTACTACCAGTAGAAAAAAAAAAAACGGCCCTCCCATTGGGAGGGCCGTGTGTGTTATGGGCACGCGCCCCACGCGCCGAGAAGCAAACCCAGGTCCGATCCGTTGACCGTGCCATCGGAGTTCAGGTCCGCGGAGCCCGCTCCACCCCAGGCGCCAAGCAGGAGACCCAGGTCGGCACCGTCCACCAGCGAGTCCCCATTGAGGTCCGCGTCGCACGCCGGCGTGATGTTGATCGCGCTGAGCGTCACTGTCGTTGTTGTCATCGTCAGCTTGAGATTTGGACCGAGGTTCAAGGTGTCGAACGACCCTGTGATAGAGGGAGCGTTGATGATCTCGAACTCATCGCCATCCTGCAGCTCGTAGGTATCGATGAGGGAGGCGGTCAGTGTTCCTGCCAGCTCTATCGATCCGGTTGACACCAGTCGATCGAACTCTCCCGTACCGGAGCCACCGATCTCGATGTCCATCGACGAGGACGCGTCCATCGACAGTCCGCCTACCGTGAGTGTGCCGGCGCTTGCGCCAGGCGCCACGGTCGCTCCTGCGAGGACGACGTCTCCGGAAACAGTACCCGTGCCACCGATGGTTGCGCCCGGATCGACGACCACGTTGCCAGATCCAGTAGCCGAGCCCGTCGAGTTCATCGCCAGCATCGTGCCGGCGCGCACAACCGTGCCGCCGGAGTATGTGTTATCGCCAGCGAGCGCGACGATGCCGCTCCAATCGAGAAAGCCGATGTCCAGAGACTTCGAACCCGAGACCACGCCAGTGTAGGTGCCGGTTGTGGCAGCGCCAGCGCGCAGCCAGCCGGGGTCGACCATGACGATGTCGCGTGCGACGGTCATGTCAGACATCGTTGCCAGCGCTGATGATCCCTCGTTGAAGCCGTCCTTGTCGAAGGTCACGCTGGTACCCACAACGCCAAGAGCGCCATCGTCAAGGATCTGCAGCACGCCTCCCTCGATCACGGTGCCACCGGTATAATCGTTGGCGCTGTTTGACAGAGTCAGGATTGTTTCCTTCGTGTCGTCGTTTGTTTGCCATGATTGCGCACTCATCTTCTTGAAGACGCCGGCGCCGGTGACAAGCCCGCTGATCTCACCCTCGTTGTCGTCGAACCACGGCGTGAACCGTGCGCTGCTGACGATCGTGATCGGGCTCGTCCAATTTCCTGACAGCATCCAGAATCGACCGTTGTCCTGGATCTCGACTGGCTCGGCGTTGATTGTCGGGTTCGAGTTTGTCTCGAGGATGAGCGTGCCCGCAGCTTCCACGATCGTGGCGCTCTCGGGGCCACCCAGATTCGATGCGGACTGGATACTCAGGCGCCCGCGCCGGACGATTGTCGGGCCGATGTAGGTATTGTTGCCGTAGAGGCGCAATCGTCCTTCGAAGTCCGCGTCGTGGATCACGCCGTAGCTCCCGCTGATGCTGGCGTTGATCGCTCCGTTGCTCGCTCGCCAGTTCGAGACGAGGTCGCCCATGAGCACGATCTGCCCATTGATGGTTATCGGGTAAGCGCAATACGTCATGATGTGGATGTCGGTGCCGCCACCATTGTCGAGCGTCAGCGTCTGGGTCGCGAGCGAAAGGGTTGGCCCGGCGACCCCCAGATCGATCACTATGTCACCAACCGTCACCGGTGAGTTGAAGGAGATGATGCCAGAGCTGCTCAGCGAGCCTCCGGTGATCGTTGAGTAGATCGTCGCGGGCACACCAACCCCATTGGGAGCGCTCGGCGTGCTCCAGTTCGCGGCGTCGTTCCACTCCCCCGGCGCCGATGAGATCCATTCTTGCGCGCTCGCGGCTGTGCTCGCCAATCCAGCGAGGGCAACGAGAGTGCCGATTGTCATGTTCTTCGTTCGCATGGTTCGTTCTCCTTTGCTGGCCGATGCCAATGATGTATGTCGTGAGGGGTCTCATATGTCAGGGCGACATCCGTGTGCCCTGCGCCCGGGTTTATCCCGATGGAAAGTCGATCAGGGACACGCGCCCCAGGCGCCGAGAAGCAGCCCGAGATCCGAGCCGTCTGTAACACCGTCGCCGTTCAGATCCGATGCGCCGGGCGCTCCCCAGGACCCGAGCAGCAATCCCAGATCCGCGCCATCCGTCAGTCCATCACCGGACATATCACTCGGGCAGGGAATTGCCCCGCTCGGCGTCTCGTGCGCACCGAGATCCACGATCGGCGCTGCTCCCGAGCCTGTATCTGTCGTGGCCAGATCGTCGATCAATCGATCCTCGCCGCTGATATCGAATGGGATACTCTCAACCAGGTCGGTGTCAGCATCCAGATCGAACGCGTCGGCGCCAACCATAAGGTTGTCACCCGCGTCGATGGCCGGCGATGCGCTCGAGAGGCGCAGATCGTCGTCAATCGTCCCGGCAATTCCGTCGGGACCGCGCGCGTCACTAAAGAGCGGATCCTCATCCGTCAGGGAGGTACCGGCAAGCGTGGCGAGATTCTGCACAATGCTGTGATCGATGGTGAACGACAGCGGGGTCGTCACGTGGATCTGATCGTTCTCGTCCATAGTGGGCGCCGGGCTGCTCGAGGCTCCCGTGTTGCCCCAGAACAGACTGTTGGCGATCGTCACCGTGCAGTTGACCACCGCGGAGAATCCCCCACCCACTGTGGACGATGCGGCGTTGTTTGCAAACGTGCTGTTCCGCACCTCTATGATCGAGTCGTGGCTCGCGTACACCCCCGCACCGTTCCTTGTGGTGCATCGATTGCCACTGAACTCGCAGTTGACGAATGAGGATCCCGGTGACTGCTGAACAAACGCGCCCGCACCCCAGGTCTGGGAGACGTTGCCTAGAAACCGGGTGTTGACAGCGTGCACGACCGTGCCACCGACAGCCGCGACACCCGCGCCCGTGCTCGTGGTCGTGGTGTTGCCCTCAAGAATGCAATCGATCAGCTCGATCCCCGTGGTCGCTCCCTTGCCGAACACACCGCCGCCGGTCTGCGCGGTGTTGTTTCGGAAGACGCACCGCTCGTACCTCCCAACGCCGCCCCCGTCCCACGCTCCGCCGCCCTCGTTGTAGATCGTTGGATCGTCCGCCAGATTGTCTTCGAAGACGCAGTCGACGAACCGCGGGAAGCTGTTCAGGCTCGCGACAGCGCCTCCGATGACCCCAGTGTTGTTCCTGAACTCGCAGGACTCGAACACGCCGTTGCCACCCTCGTAGTTCGCTACTGCCCCCCCGTAGTCCGCGATATTCAGCTCGAACACGCAATTGCGAACTGTGGGCGAGGCGTTCCAGAGCAGCATCGCGCCGCCCCAGTTCGTCGGGAAGGCGCCGTTGCGCATCGTGAATCCCTCGATCACGAAGCTGGTCGATTCTTTCGAGTACAGCTCCACCAGCCGAGCGGTGCCCAGCCCGTCGAGAACCGTGACGCCCGGCCCGTCGCTCGAGCGGATCACCAGATCCACTCCCCCGCTGAACCCGCTGGAGATCAGCGGCTGCGCGCCATGTGAATACACACCGGGTGCCACAACGATCTCGTCGCCCGGTGCGGCCGCGAGCATCGCTGATGCGATGGTTGGCTGATCCGCAGGAACCTGGATGACAGCCGCGTCGACTGACTGGGCAAGCAGAGACAGGAGAATGGTTGTTGCTGGTCGTGAGTGTCGCGTCATGGCGTCTCTCCATATGTGGTGATGGGCTAGCACACCTGTCAGGGCGTCTTTCCGGCCGTGCGCGCCCGGGCTGGTAATCGTTTTTTTTTGTAAATCTTGAAGCGAGCGCGCAGGGCGCCGATGACGCCCTGAAAATGTGGCACCATTCCAGCGTGGAGATCGGATGCAAAAAGAGGAAAAACAGACCGCACAGCCGGTGGATGCCATTACAATCAGGATGCGCGCCCACGTGGGGACGCCGAGGGGTCCGACCGTGAAACAGCTCACCGCCACGCGCCTGCTCAATCGCGCCAGCGCCGGCGAGGTCGACGCCGCCGCGGACCTCCTCCCACTCGTCTACGACGAGCTCAGGGCTCTCGCCGAGCACTTCTTTCGGAACGAGAGGGACAACCACACCCTCCAGCCGACCGCTCTGGTGCACGAGGCCTACATGCGTCTCGTCGATCAGTCCTCCATCGAGTGGAAGAGCCAGGCACAGTTCTTCGTCATAGCTTCCAAGGCCATGCGTAACATCCTTGTCGATCACGCACGCGCACGCGGCCGGCAGAAGCGAGGCGGGGGTTGGCAGGAACTCACCCTGCACGCGGTCGAGCGCGACCTCGGAGCCGGAGAACGCGGCGACGAGATCGTCGACATGATCGCGCTCGATGACGCCCTCAAGCGGCTTGCCACGGTCGATGAGCGCAAGGCTCGCCTCGTCGAGCTGCGATTCTTCGCTGGTCTCTCCAGCGAGGACGCGGCCAAACTGCTTGATATCTCCCGAACCACCGCCGCCGAGGACTGGCGCATGGCGCGCGCATGGCTCCACAAAGAGCTGCGCGATACCAGACCAGGCGAAGAGGTTGAGTGAGACGCCCATGAGCGATCACACACGCTTCCAACGTGTCGATGAGCTCTTTCGAGCGGCCCTCCGGGAGCCACCCGATTCGCGCGAGGCATTCGTTCGAGAGTGCGCCGACGGAGATGACCGGCTCGCACGCGAGGTCCTGGATCTGCTGGACGAGGACGCGGATTCCAAGGGAGCTCTCGATCGACCCGCTCTCGGAACGCCGATAGACCTGAACACGATCCGATCTGATACACGCGCACTTCCGCTGCCCGAGCGCATCGGTCGCTATCGCATCGTTCGCTGCATCGGTCGGGGCGGCATGGGCGTTGTCTATGAGGCAGAGCAGGACTCTCCTCGTCGCACCGTCGCGCTGAAGGTCATCAATCCGGGCGTTGCCGCTGGCGCCGCGACGCGACGGCTCGTCCACGAGGCTCATCTGCTTGGGCGACTCCAGCATCCCGGGATCGCACAGGTCTTCGAGGCCGGCATCTTCGACGACGATGCCGGCGCGCAGCCCTTCTTCGCGATGGAGTTCATCCGCGGCGACTCTCTCGATCGCTACGCCGCCAAGAAACGGCTCTCCGTACAGCAGCGACTCGAGCTTATGGCCGAGATCTGCGACGCGGTGCACCACGCCCACCAGCGTGGCGTGATCCATCGCGATCTCAAGCCCGCGAACATTCTGGTCGACGAAGACGGTCAGGCTCGCATCCTGGACTTTGGTGTCGCCCGCGCAACCGATGCGGACATCCAAGCCACCACGATGCGAACCGATGTGGGCCAGCTCCTTGGCACCGTCCCCTACATGAGCCCCGAGCAGGCCGCGGGTGATCCCAACGCCATCGACGCGAGGAGCGATGTGTACGCCCTCGGGGTCGTTCTCTACGAGTTGCTTGTCGATCGGCTTCCGTATGATCTCAAGGGACGCATGCTCCACGAGGCGGTTCGTCTCATACAAGAGTCCGAGCCCGTCAGCCTCGCATCGCTCTCTCGCTCGTTGGCGGGTGATGTCGACACCATCGTCCGCAAGGCTCTCGAGAAGCAACGTGACAGGCGATACCAGTCCGCCAGCGAGCTCGCCGCCGACATACGACGTTTCCTCGCGGACGAGCCCATCGCAGCGCGCCCCCCGAGCGCGATCTACCAGATACGCAAGTTCGCGCGTCGCAATCGCGCTCTCGTCGGCGCCGCGTGCGTCGTCGTTGTCGCCCTCGTTCTCGGCCTTGCCGTCGCTGCCACGCAAGCCGTCCGCGCGACACGTGCCGAGTCGCTGGCGACCGCTCAGGCGACGGAGGCGCGCAACCAGGCGGACATCGCTCGCGCCGTCAACGAGTTCCTCAACGAGGACATCCTCGCGTCCGCGCAGCCCGAGGCCGCCGGTCGCGATGTCACGGTGCGCGAGGCAATCGAGCACGCGCTGGACAGCCTCGACGAGCGATTCGGCGACCAGCCGATTATCCGCGCCGCGATCCTTTCCACCATCGGGCAGACACTCTGGCGACTCGGTGATCTCGACGCATCCGAGTCGGTTCTACGCGATGCTCTGGCCATCCAGCGCGAGCATCTCGGAGACGATCACGGCGAGACACTCACAACCATGAATCGTCTCGCCAGCGACCTGCGAACACAGGGCGAACTCGACGAGGCGCTCGAGTTGTTCGTACGAGTGTTCGAGCAGCGCACCGAGACTCTGGGCCCGCTCGACACCCTGACGCTCACCAGCCAGCAGAACCTCGCGGGCATATATCGCGAGGTCGGGCGCACCGAGGAGGCGCACGATCTCATCCGCGACGCGTACGAGAAACGCCTCGAGCTCAATCCCGAGGAGCCCACCGTCTTCATCGCTCGCAACACGCTGGCGGGCGTGCTCCGAGAGCTCGGACGCCACGACGAGTCCCTGACGCTCAACGAGCTCAACCTCAACGAGCGGCGCCGCATCTTCGGCGATGACCATCCAGGGACACTCAACTCTATGAACAGCCTCGCCGTTCTCTATCGACGACTCGGGAGGCTGGACGACGCCCAGGCACTGTACGAGGAGTGTCTCGAGGGCATGCGTGAGGTGCTCGGGCCCGATCACGCCCAGACACTCTCGACCGCTGTTAACTTCGGGCGCCTTCTCGTGCAACTCCGCGAGTTCGAGCAAGCCGAGGCCATCCTCGAGGATTCGCTCGAACGAAGCCGTCGCGCTGTCGGGGAGGAGACGCCGTCGACGCTCCTCTCGTTGCGTTACCTCGCCGACGCCAGGTGGGGCCTGGGTCAGCACGAAGAGGCGATACGACTCACCGAGGAGAGCGCCGCGCTCGCCGAGCGCATCTTCGGCCCTGAGCACCCCAACACGCTCGCCGTCAGCCTCGGCGTCGTCTACCGAGCCATCGATATTGGCGATTTCGCTCGCGCCGACTCGCGCAGTGCGGACCTTCTCTCTACCGCCCGCGCCGTCCTGCCGCCGGGGCATGATTTTCTCTACGCCTTCATCGAGACACGCGCCGAGGTGATGCTCGGGCTCGAGCAGTTCGATCAGGCCGAGGCTCTCGCGCTCGAAGCGCGCGATGTCGCGCTCTCGCGTGGCAATGAGAATAGCCCCGATGCCATCAGCAGCGCAGACATTCTCGCGAAGATCGCCGAGGCTCGGGGTGACGAGGACGAGGCGGAGCGCTGGCGCGCTCTTGCTGCGCCGCCGAACGACAAATGAGAAAACCCAAACCCATCTCGAGGCAGTCAAGCCGATGGCGAGCAGCGTTGAGGATCCTGCACGGACGCAACAGGTCTTATCTATACACACACATCGCCTCTTAGCGTCCTTCATCCGATTGCGATAAGCGAGACGATATCTCTCGGAGACGGATGAGCTGGGCGTAATGGAGCGGGAAGACAAGCGCTGCCTCGACGAATCCGAAGACATACATCACCGCAGCGATCACCTCACCCATCGTCGCCGTGCCAGAAACCGCGACCGTGACCACGGTGTAGACCACGACGCCGGAGAGCGCTAGCCAGATGATCGAGTAGTTGACGGTTTCCAGATCCGACATACGGATCTGCCAACGGGTCAGAAGACCGAAGTGACGTCGCACCACCGCACGGTCACCGGATTCGAGCACCGCCACTCTTTGTTCGATCTCGTCGTTCAGCCCGCTGTTCAGCTTGAATATCTTTGCCTCGCTCAGCCAGTAGACCGCGACGGTCACGCCCGCTGCACCGAGACACGCGAAGAACACACGCACATCAATCGTCGCGATAAGAGCCAGCGTGCCGAACAAGCCTATAAACTCGTTCAGCAGGGACGGTATCGATTCCTCCAGGAAGCTAATAAGCTCCCCGAACAAGGAGACGCGTCCCGATACGGCAGAGAGCGGGCTCTGCTTCCTCCGTTCCTCTTCGACTACTTCGTCCGCCACGGTGCGGTAGATATGGGCATAGGTCCGTGTGTCGTAGAACCGACGCGCAGCACCCGCCAACAGCAGTACGAGGCATAAACCGCCCAGCTTGAACACGCCCGACCAGTTGTCGTTGAGCAAGCCATCCACAGCCCAGCCGATCACCACAGGGAACGCCACCAACGCCAGCGCTTCCAGCAGCACCAATCCCCACGTCAACGCAGTCCGGCGCCAGTAGCGCCTGACCAATGCACCCAGCGAAAACGGATTGTCTGTCCTCACGGCAAGCTCCTATCTATCTGCGCAGCGCGTCCTCACTACCAACCCATCCCTCAATCCTCACCGCTCTTCGCACTGTGATAACTGGCCCATTGGCTCACCCTGACATAATCCTTACAAAATTCCGACGCAGTCGCTTGACACTATTGTCTCATATGATACAATAATGTCTCATGCAGAGCCTTGCAAGACAACCGCGATCTGATTCTCGCTCCGCAATCCTGGATGCGGCCTGCGCTGAGCTTGCCTCTAATCCACGGGCTTCGCTCTCGCTGATTGCCGAGCGCGCTGGTGTGGGGCGTGCCACGCTCCATCGCCACTTCCGCACTCGAGAGGACCTGATTCGCGAGCTTGCTCAGCAGTCGATCCGTGAGATCGACGAGGCGGTCGCAGGCCTCGAGGACCAGGCGCGCTCCGCGCTCCACTTCCTGGAGCTTGTTGTGGAGGCGGTGATTCCTTTCGGCGATCGATATCACTTCCTGGCGAATGAAACGTGGGCAGCGACCGACCCGACACTCAGTGCCGAGCTTGATCGCCAGCTCTCATCCCTTGGGGAGCTCATCGAGATCTGTAAATCGGAAGGCGCGATCGACGCCAGTATTCCGACTCCCTGGATTGTCTCTGCGATCGATTCTCTGATCTACACGGCGTGGAGCCTTGTCGCCACTGGCCATATCGCCCAGCGAGGTGCTTCCTCGCTCCTGATGCGAACGTTGCTGAAAGGTGTGCAACCATGAACAAACATAAGATTTCCAACAGCCTCATGGTGTGTGTGTGTGTCATGCTCACAGCGGTCACTGGCGGCGCACTCGTCATCGCTTCAACACAGCCGGGAGATCAAGAGGAGCCGGCTGTCGATCGAACCACGCCCGTAGAGACAACGGCTGTCGTCGGTATGAGACTCCCGGACGTGGATGGCAACATCTTGCGTGTCGGTGGGGACAGCGCGAGCAAGGCTTCCGTTATTGTCCTCCTGGACACCGGTTGTCCGATCGCCACTCGATATGCGCCCGAGCTGAACACGCTTCACGAGCGCGCGATCGAGGCGGACATCGTGTTCTATGGTGTTATCTCCGACCCGATGGCGACACCGTCTGAAGCCAGGGCATTTCGAGACGATCGAGAGCTCTCGTATCCGGTTCTCTTTGACGCCACCGGCGACCTCGCACTGGCGTTGGAGCCAACGACGGTTCCGCAGGCCTTCGTCATTGGCGTGCATGGCGAGGTGCTCTATAGCGGACGAATCGACAACCGCTTCGCGTCTGTGGGGAGGATGCGCCAGAAGGTCACGAGTCACGACCTGCTCGAGGCGATTGATGCTGTGGCGTCTGGCAAACCCGTCGAGAATGCAAGAACCGAGCCCACTGGGTGTGTTTTCGAGGCCTGGGACTCGGATCTGCCCGACGAGGTCACGTACACCCAGCACATCCAGCCGATCATCGCGGCCAACTGCATGGAGTGTCACGTCGACGGAGGCATCGCGCCGTTCTCATTCGAGTCCTACAGCGATACCGCGCGAAGAGCCGCCATGATCAGCTATGTGACTCGCGAGCGAATCATGCCGCCGTGGCCAGGCGATCCTGAATATCGTCGCTTCCGGGGCGAGCGCACACTCACCGATCGCCAGATCGAGCTCATCCGGGCGTGGACAGAGACCGGGAAGCAGCGTGGCGACGATGCGCACGCTCTGGCTGTTCCGGAGCGCACAACCGACTGGCCGCTGGGAGAACCGGATGCGATCGTCACCATGGAGGAGCCGTACAAGCTGCCGGCCACAGGGGTAGACCAGTATCGCCGGTTCGTGATGAAGTCGCCCTTTGATGAGCCGACCACGATCACGGCTATCAGTTTCAAGCCGGGCGATCCGGGTGTTGTGCATCACGCCAATATCTTCTACGACGGAACCGGTGAAGCACGACAGCGCGCCGCCCTTGACGAGGGCCCCGGATACGACGCCTTCGGCGACAAGGGCGGCATGCAGGCAACCTATGAATGGGAGACCGAGGGCTTCGGCATTGGCGGCTGGGCGCCGGGGGCTCGTGGGTACCAGCTCCCGGACGGTGTCGGACTGCTCCTCCCGGCTGGCGGCGACATCATGGTCGAGGTCCACTACCACCTCAATGGTGTCGCGACGAGCGATCAGAGCAGCATCGCGTTCTACACCGCCAAGGAGCCGGTCGAGCGATACACGGACGGCCTGCTCATGGGCTCGCTGGACGTCTCGATCAAAGCCGGAGACGCCAGTTACAAGCGTCACATCTACATGGATGTGCCCGTGGACATGGAGCTGATCGATATGTTCCCGCACATGCACTATCTCGGGACACGTGTCAAAGCCGAGGCCACAACACCCGATGGTGCAACGATACCACTTCTCAAGATCGACGATTGGGATTTTAGGTGGCAGGCGCTCTACCAGTTCCCGGAGCCCGTCAGGATTCCCGCTGGCAGCCGCATCGACGCGTGGTTCAGCTACGACAACAGCGCAGACAATCCCGGCAATCCGCACGATCCACCGGTCGATATCAAGTGGGGCTGGCAGAGCTCGGACGAGATGCTCGAGATCTGGATGACGACCATCTATACCGGGGCATCAGACAGTCTGAAACTCCAGGAAGCCGCGTTGACGAGCTTCTACCGGAAGGCTGCTCCGAAGTGATACATCCGTGAGGCAACCCTCTGAAGGCAGGTTCTCGGAGGGTACTTGGATACCAGGAACCGATCTCGACATACCTTCGTGCTGAGCGCGAGAGCGCATGCCACCGGAGCTCGAGCAACCAAGAATCAGTTTCCAACAGGCGCGATCCCGTCCAGACCGGCACGTATCAATGGCAGATCGCCGATGCTGCCAATCTCACCAACGATAGTGACGGGCTCGGCGATGAGATCCAGAAACCCCCTCGGGTAGTCGCCATCGACGTGCCCATCCAATTCCACGAGGTACATCACTGTTTGCCCGGTCTCATTCCTCGTGGCAAGCAGCGGCGGGAGCCCGGAAGAGACACACAGGACGGCACATGCCTTGTGTGTTTTCCCATCGCCCGGCTTCATAGCGCCGAGAAAGCATTTTCCATCGACGATCTCGCCCACCAGCTCGAACTGACCGGCAGTCACGAACGACGGGCGCGCGAGAGTCGGCAGCCCGTCTGCCGGCTGGATGGCGTCCTCCTCGGGCGCAAGCTCGATCATATTCCGGGCCTCACGCTGGAGACGCCATCCAGAGACGGTGATCATCGTGCCGTCGTGAGACACGAGGCGGTGGTGGGCTCCCATCTTGCCCATCTCCACAATCAGATACGCGCCATCATCGGTGTGCAGCGTGGGATACGGTTCCATCATCAGCAGCCCCGACCATGATCGCTGCTGGCCTGTATCCCAAACGGCCTCTCCCGGCTCACGCATGCCAAGAACCACAACTCCCGAGACAACCACGAGGATCCAGAGAAATGTTGGCACCATGATTCTGAGGAAACGCTTATGACGCGCTGGCAGAGGCAGGTACCCCACGTAGAGTTCGGTGCCTGTTCCACGCGACGAATCACTCATCGTCAGCCTCGCTCGGTCTGCTCACACGCGCCGGCTGCTGGGGCGTGCCGGGTGCGTTTGGTGCTCTCCGGATCTCGACCTGTTCTCCCTGGATCCTTACGGCGTACGTCTCGATCTTCTCGGTGTAAGGAGGCGGAGACTGGCCGTCCTCCGGTTTGTATTGATAGCCATGCCACGGGCAGGTCACGCATCCGTCGACGATGGCGCCCTCGCCCAGCGGGCCGCCCTGATGCGCGCACACATTCGAGAGAGCGTAAATCTCGTCATCCTGTCTGAAGATCGCTACTCGGCAACTCACGTCGAGGCTGATGATGTGGCCGTGGTTGTTCTGCAGATCGGTGAGCTTGCAGGCGGGCACCCAATCGCTCTTTCGGGCATCACGTGATGTCGTACGTAACTCACGAACACCTGCCACGATATGGAGCGTCGCCAGCGTTGCGACGCCTAGAAGTATCAGCGCGGGGTAGACGATCGATTTCTCAGATTGGAGCGCGCCGAAGGCGACATGCGCAACGACCAACGCGTACGCCACATATACCATCATGTGCATCGATTTCCAGAACGAAGGCCCCAGATTCTTGAGCCAGAAGTCATGGCTTGTCGCGGCCATCAGAGCAAAGATGACAAGCGCGAAGAACCCTAAGAACTCAAACGGGATGCCCGTCGCAGACCGCGAGCTGTACCCAGCTATCACAGCCACCACAGGATTCTGATCCCCGAAACCACCATAAAACCCTATCGAGAGCAGCGCGTGCAGAAGGGCGATCGCGAAGAACATGACGCCCATGTGACGTCTGTTGTACAACAACGGTGCCGCCAACGGGGTCAGGCGTGCCAGCGGGCCTATCGCAAGGATCACGTGAAGCAAGGCAATCGCGCAGGTGCCCAGCGCCCGGATCATGAGCACCGGCACCGCGATCTCGCCGGGCGGCTGGTACACCACCATCGCGACGACGATGAACACGACGAGATAGGCGACCACAGCGCCTATGAGGATCCTGTCGTACACGCGCTTGTGACGATTCCACTGCACCCAGCGATACTGCACACTCATGGCGACACCTCGCGAGTGTTGTCATTCCGCGAGGTGCCAGATGAGTCTTCCGAGTCCGGCCTTGCTTCGAGCGCCAGCAGCAGGATCGCGATCGTCAGAGGGAGCATCGCGGCCCACATCACGAGATGGACGATCCGATGACGCCGCGACATCACGCGCTCTCTTTCTGCGATGCGCCACGGGCTCGTGCCCAGCGATGCGCCAGAAGGGGCCAGAGCATGACACAACCAGGCAAGAGCAACAGACGGACACTCCGGCTCGAGTCGTCGATGACGGGATCGACTCTGGTGATCCCCCAGACCACGAACACAACACCGAACACCGCTCCAACGAGCAGGTAAAGCCCTGTCACAACCAGCATGTATGTCAGCAGTGTGAGCATGGTCTCATGTCGTGCGGTGGTTACTCGGTGCCGTAATAGAACCGCTCGGCCACAACCTTGCCGCCACGCCAACGCTGCACGGCCACCTGCTGGTAATGCACCGGCTGGTTATCGTTGTTCACGAACTCGAACTGGTACTCGATGAAGGAGACGGCCCCATCGCCCATCTCCTCGACCGCGTGGGCGTCGATGGAGAGGCTCTTCCATTCCTTGACCGAATCAAGAAACTGCTGCTCTCGCGCACGATTCGCTTCCTTGCCCAGCGTCGGAGGGTTGGTGTTCTCCTGCATGCTCACGTTCTCGTCGTAGAACTCCTCGAACGCGCCCATGATGTCCCCACCCTTGATTGCCTCGACGAGTGATTCCAGCCGGTTGTGCGTGCCCATGTCGCGTGACTCCTCAATCAGGTGTGCGCTCAGATCAACTCAACGTCGGTCATGACCTCGACCGTCGACGGGCCATCGTAGGCCAGCGCCTCCTCGATCGCCCCGGGCAGACCGGGTGGCTCTGTCACACGGATCCCCCTGCCACCGCAGCTCTCGACATACTCCGCGATGTTGGGATTCGTCAGCGACGTCTGCCACACCTGCCAGCGTCCCGCGCGCTGCTCTTTCGATATCTTGCCGAGCTCGTTGTTGTTGAGCAGCACGTGCGTGAGGTTGATGCCATGGTTGACGGCTGTGTTCACCTCCCACGGGTACTGCCCGAATCCCCCATCGCCTGTCACGACCACGACCGGCCTGCCAGCGAATCGCTTCCAGTGCTCGTCGGGTGAATACCTGTGCGCCTGGGTAGCCGCCCACGCTCCTAGCCCTGCCGGATACCCGAACCCGATAGAGCCGAGATACCCAGACATCAGCACGCTCTGGTGCCCCGAGGCCTCGAAATAACGTCCGAAGCTGTACGTGTTGTTGCCCACATCAACGCAGATGATCGCATCATGCGGGATCATGGCGTTCATCGCATCGAAGACCGCGATCGAGCTGACACCCTTGCCCCTGCCATCTCGGAGTCGAGACGCCTTCTCCTCGCGCCAGATCGCCCATCGCTGGTTGATCTCAGCCGACTGATCCTCACACTGGTGGGCGCCTCGTATCCCGTCTAGAAATCTTCTGGCGCAGATTCCGACGTCGCCCCACACGGGCACGTCTATCGCGTGGAATCGAGCGATCTGCATCCGCTCGTGGTCGACCTGGATGGTGGGCTTCTTGGGTGTGATGCCGGTGTGATTGGAGAAGCTGGCTCCGAACACGAGCAAGAGATCGCATTCGTTCATGAACCAGCTCGCGACGGGTGTTCCCGAACGACCGAGCACTCCACACCCGAATGAATGACCACCCGATCTGGCTCCGTGATCGCCGATCAGCCCCTTGCCCTTGAACGTGGTCAGGACCGGGCAACGCAGCTCCTCGGCGAGCGCGATCACCTCGTCCATGTGGAACCTTGCACCGTGCCCGACAACGATGGCCGGGCGCCTGGAGCGTCGAAGCAGCTGCATCGCATGATCCAGAGATTCCTCGGGAGGGTTGATGGCCGCTGGCGCGAGTCGCCCATCCGGCGTGCCCGCTTTCGCTCTCGCCTCGCTCGTCTGCACATCATCGGGAAAGATGATGTGCGAGACCGAACTCATCACAATCGCGCTCCGCATCGCCAGCGACGCAAGCTCTGCGTGGTTGGACCCTGGCAGACACAGATGGCTGAAACCAGCGACCGCGCTGAAGGCCTCCTTGAGCGGCAGCTCCTGGAACGCGCCCGGGCCGAACACCTGCTGATTCACCTGCCCGGTGAGCGCCAGGAGCGGCGCTCGATCGACCCTCGCATCCCAGCACCCCGTGAGCAGATTCGTGGCGCCAGGGCCAGCGATGGTCAGGCACGCGGCCGGGCGACCCGTGAGTTTTCCGAACGCGGATGCCGCGAACGCGGCGGCACCCTCGTGTCGAATGCCAACATATCCCAGTTGACCATCTGCCTCGCGCCGGCGCAGCGCGTCCGCGAGCCCGAGGTTGGAGTGGCCGACCATGCCGAACACGTGTGTCAGCCCCCAGTTCACGAGCGTGCGAGCGATCGTGTCGGTCACGGTCTCGACATGCTCGTGTTGGGCCTCGAACCCAACGTAGATGCCGTCCTCCCTGAGTTCGATCGGGTACGTCGCAACACCGTCGTCGTACCCGCCTGGCGGCTTCCCGGTGAGAGGGTCGAAGTCCCAGCCGTGCCACGGGCAGCGCAGATAGCACTCGCCCTGCTCGTTGCATTCGATCGAGCCCTCTCCCAGCGGGCCGCCCTGGTGTGGGCAGGCGTTATCCAAGGCCGCGTACTGATCGCCCACGTGCGTGAGACAGATCTGCTTCGTCGAGTCGCCAAGCGCCACCGACACGCTCATCACACGACCCTCGGGGAGCTCGGAGACACCCGCGATCCGGTGCCAGCTCAACGAGTCATGACTCCGCTCAGCCATGTGTCGCCCCTTCCCGTCTGACGTGCTGGTTGAGTTCCCAGTTGATAGACACGCTGATCAGCGTTCGGATGGCGACTATCACGCCCAGCACCCCCACTGTCGACCAATCGGGCGCGATGATCGTCTCGATGATGTCTGCAGCGACCAGGAGCTCGAGCCCGAGCAGGAGATACATAGCCAGCGTCTTGCGAACCCGGTCCTGGTGCTCGCTCGGATCCTGCCCCCGCACTCTGCACGCCTCGGCTCGAAGGAGGATCGTGAGCGTGATCAGCACGCCCCAGAGCAGGACCAGCGTGCCGATGACTCCGACCACGATCGCGCTGTGATGCAATACGGAGTGCACGACCCCCTCGAAGCCCGACCCCGCCTGCGCACCGGCCGCGAGCAGTCTCATGATTCTTCTCCAAGAGATCTGACGAGCTCCTCGATGCGATCGTGCTCGTATCGCACGTTCTGCGTAGACCGACTCATCTCGACGATCGCGATACCCATGGCAACTCCGGCGCTGACGAGGCCGAGTGCGAGAGTGACAGCACCCGCGGATTCAAGCCCCCGAGCAACCGTGCTCAGGCCGAGCACGAGAGCGGTGATAATCATGCAGATGATCGCGAAGAACAGCAGGATCATCTCCGTTCGCAGCATGGAAGCGCGCTTGAGAAGGCTGTGAGATTGATGCTCGAGGCCCTCCAATCGGAGCGTGCGCACCTGGACACCCGTGCTCTCTCGACGCTCGAGACGATCCGCGTGGTCGAGCAGCTCACGATGCAGCGTGCGTATCCGACCGAGCACGCTTGTGAGGCGTGCGTTGGTGGAGAGGCACAGCAGGCCGCACGCGGGGATAATCGCCACGGGCGTGATCAGTTGCTGGAGAACCGACTGGCTTATCTCATCCATCGATCACACCTCCGAACCGGACGCCCGAGAGCGAGGCCATCTGACGAGTCCACGTCGTCAGGTCGCTCGTGCTGAACTTGCTCAGGTGGTCGTGCCCGCACGCTCGCGCGAGCACACACATCAGATCCACCGATGCCCGGAAGAAGCGATCGAGACGCCGTGCCGATTCCTCGACGATCTGACGCGCACGCAGATGATCCTTCTGGGTTGCTATCCCCACAGGGCAGTTGTTCGTGTTGCACGCGCGCATCCCCAGACACCCTATCGCCTGGAGGGCGGAGTTCGAGACGGCGATCGCGTCGGCGCCAAGCGCCATCGCCTTGGCGAAGTCCGCGGGAGTGCGCAGCCCGCCCGTTATCACCAGCGTCGTGTTCCGTGAGGTCGAATCCAGATGCCTGCGTGCTCGCGCGAGCGCCGGGATCGTGGGCACGGAGATGTTGTCACGGAAGAGAGTTGGCGCCGCGCCGGTGCCGCCTCCTCGCCCGTCGAGGATGATGTAATCCGCACCCGCCTCGAGCGCGAAATCGATGTCATGCTCGATGTGCTGCGCGCTGAGCTTGAATCCGATAGGCACGCCCCCTGTCGCTCCGCGGACCTCGTCGCCGAGCGCGCGAAAATCCTGGGGCGTGTGGAGATCCGGGAAAGTCGCTGGGCTGATGGCGGGCGTGCCCGCCTCGATCCCGCGCACCGTCGCGATAGTCACGTCTACCTTCTCGCCCGGCAGGTGCCCGCCGGTCCCTGTCTTGGCTCCCTGCCCGCCCTTGAAGTGGAACGCCTGGCAGCGTGCGACCTTGTCCAGCGAGTATCCGAAGCGCGCCGAGGCCAGCTCGTAGAAATACCGCGAGTTCGACTGCTGCTCCTCTGGCAGCATCCCACCCTCCCCCGAGCAGATCCCGGTGCCCGCCATCTCGGCTCCGCGAGCTAACGCCACCTTGGCCTCGCGCGAGAGAGCGCCGAAGCTCATGTCGCTGACGAAGATCGGAATCTCGAGGCGTAGCGGCTTCGTCGCACGCGCCCCGATGATGACCTCGGTGCCAACCTCGGCATCGTCGAGCAAGGGCTTGGTTGCCAGCTGAGCGGTGACGAACTGCAAGTCATCCCAGGAAGGGAGCTCCTGTCGAGGAACGCCCATCGCGGCGGAGGGGCCATGGTGGCCGAACTTCGAGAGCCCGTGAGACGCCAGATCCTGGATCAGCTTGACGTGGGGCTCCTCCGGAGTGCCGTGGATGTCCTGGTACGTGCCTAGATACGAGTTCCTGTCGTACGGCTGTGGACTTCCTGATTCCCAGGCTGCGATCTCGTCCTCATCGACAACAACACCAAGAGCTCCCTCGAGCTCCTCGATCCAGGATGAGAACCGATGCAGTTGCTCCTCGTTGTTGTACTCGGAGATGCCCGTGTCGACTCGATAATCCCAGCCGTGCAATCCACAGATGAGATTCATACCGGTGACGTGGCCATCAGCCATCAGAGCGCCGCGATGGAGACAGCGACCGTACAGCACCGACGCGGTCTCCTGCCCAGCATCATCTGTGTAGCGTGTCACCACCAGATCGACATTCGCAACCAGAGCGTGCACCGGTGTGGACGGAGCCAGCTCGTCCCAGCGTGCGACCATGACCTTCTTCATCGATCACCCCCATCGTCCGCCATCGCTGGATCACGCGGGCGTTCCAGCAGGGTGTACAGCATGTAGTTCGCGAACACCGGATCCTTTGTGAGCCCCATGTGGTTGGATGTCAGAAAGTACACGGTGGAGAACCTGGCAGGAGAGCGAAGTCGAGGCTGGTACCCAGTGCCCTGGCGCTCGTCCATCAACGCGGATGCGCGCGTCACGGTGTCGTCACCAGGACCATGCTCCCTGACTCGCAATCTCCCGGATTCGCTGACCTCGAGGACGTCCGGCGTGGGAATCGCGTCGCCCGCCACGAGATGCATCTCGGTTCCGGGCGGGGGTGAGGCGGGCGCATCGATCGCCCTCTGGAACTGCTCCGCCCGCCTGAGTGACTTTGTGAGATGATCGAGCGCGATCGCTCGACGCTCCTCTCGCGTCGCCACATCGGGAAGCAACTGCCGCAGCACTCGATCCTGGTCAGGATCCGCCAGACCCCACTCGTAGCGCACCCACACATCAGGGTCGAACACGTCGATAGCCTCACCGCTCGTAGCGTCGACAACACGATTGTGCCGCGTGCGGGTCATCAGCTGGTACAACGATGGCATCGTTCCGAGCACCGCGGGGCGATACGTCGGCGTGATGAACGAGGCGAAGTTGACACCCTCCACGAGCTGCTTGAGTGCCAGCACCGAACCGGCAGAAGGGGTGCCGATCAGTATCGCGCTATCCACATGACGGGCTCCCTCCCAGGTCAACTCAGGGAGTGACCCGTCTTCGGGCAGCGGCTGGGGGCCGTAGCGAAGGTAGTATCGCAGCACCATGCCACCCATCGAGTGCGCGATGACATCCACACGCTTTCCGCTCTCGGGCTGATAGTCGATCGCCGTGAGGATGAGCTCGTGTAGCTCCGCGGCCTGCTCCGAGACATCCCGTCGCCAGTCGTAGGGGAACTGGAAGCATGTGTAGTGCAATCCGCCGTAATCGATGAACCCCGACTGACCGAGGGTCTCATCCCGATACTTTCCGACCGCGAGCGTCTTGAGAATGTCGACGTAGGCGCCGAGCTCGACACCGCGTATCAGCCCTATGTCGAGCGTGAGGGTGTCGAGCACCTCCGTTGGCGTAACCTCGTCACGCAGGTCCCACAATGAACGCCCCTGCTCCATCGGGAGCGCGACAAGTCGAGCGCCCTCCGCGGTATCAGCGTCGGCGGCACCATAGATGAACGCGCCCCAGACAGGTTTTTCAGTCTCACTCGACTCGAGCTTCGTTCCAAGCACACCCGGGATCACGATCACAGGGTTGCGATCGTCTCCGACGTTCTGAGCGGCCTCGTTGTAGATGACGCCCAGGTCAGGCGTCCGCGGTGCCTGCGAGCAGCCCGCCAGCACCACACTCATCATTGATGCAAGCAGCATACGATTAGCAAGTCTTGTCGACGAGACATGCCTGTAGTTTCGCGTGCACTTATTTGGATCATTTGAGTAGCTTGCCACAAAATCATAAACCGATGTCGCACAATACTCTCTAGATACTGTTCTGAACACGTTGCGCTATGCCTCCCTGTGTATCCCGTGCGTCCCAACCCAAGACAAGCTGAACGGTATCGGCACGCTCATTCAGCATCAAGGAACTTCCTGGTAACCGCCGCTCATGAGTGATTCTGCCTGTCATAGAGCTCTCTCGACCTGTAGATCTCCGGCAGCACCTCTTCCATCCAACTCTCTACACGCTCAAAAACACGCACGAGCGCATGACCAAGAGAAGAAAGCCCATATAAAGCATGCCCCGACACCCCGTCCGCTGATACTCGTTCGAGCAAGCCGTCCCGTTCGAGCGATCGCAACTCCGTCGTGAGCACTTTCGATGAGATCGTTCCTATCTCTCCTCTGAGCTCGTTGAATCGCATCGATCTGCTCATCAGGCAATAGATGATCGTGCCCCGCCACTTGCCACCTACCACCTCCATGATGTCTACAAAATGACACCCGGTGTGTCTGTGGGTACTGCTCTCGGAGTTCTCATCGATTCGCTCAGTCGACATGCCGCACGCTCCTTGCCATCCGATCAGCGAGAGTCTAGTTGAGGCACAGCCATCTCGATACCAGATTGACGATTGTCTTGCTGGCCCACAGACCACATGTGAATCTCATTCTCAACGTGCCCTAGAATCGCCGAACGCTCACTCCAGCGGTGCTGCCGACCACAGCTTGGTGTATTTCAGGCAGTTGAGTAACACAGACCTGTACTTGCTCAGATCGATATCCTCCGGCAATCTGAATTCCTGCCCGCCGCTGTACTGAGAAGTGGTTGCCACAAGAGTCGCATCACGCTCGGCGCTCTTGTTCGTGGCTTCCTTCGCACTCTGAGTCGACAACAGGACACGCAATGGCTCGGGTGCTTTCGGAGTCCTGAAGTCATCGCCGAACCGAAGGAACAGGCCATCCTCACGAGTGACGATCTCGTATCCACCCCGTGTTCGCTTGGTTTTCTTGATCCAGGAGGGTGCGCTCGCGATGACACGCCCCTCTCGGATAATCGAGGTCCCCCAGAGCTTGGAATACTGCTCGCAGTGGATCACCAGCGTTGAGAACGCGGACACATCGGTATCATCCGGGATTCTGAACTCCTGGCGCCCGCTGCTGCGGGTCAACTGCCCGATGACCAGGGCGCCCTCCAGGGCGTTCTTCCGAGTGATGTCCTTCTGACGCCGAGGGGACAACGCGATCTTGAGATCCGGAGCT
>JBICIA010000028.1:0-329555 GCA_043101425.1 Phycisphaerales bacterium JB043 | reverse complement strand
GTTCTGGAACGTGCTGTTGGGGCATATGAGTGTTGTCGGGCCGCGTCCCAGCCCCGACAAGGAAAACCAATACTGCCCCGCGTGGCGTGAGGCGCGTCTGAGCGTCCGTCCAGGTGTCACCGGGCTCTGGCAGGTCCGTAGAACACGGGAGCCGGAGACGGACTTCCAGGAGTGGATCCAGTACGACCTGGAGTACGTGCAGCATCAAAGCTGGAAGCTCGACCTATGGATTATCATCCAGACAGTCCGACACATCATCGGAGGCTGACATCATGGGTATGACACGACGAGGAAAGAAGCGACTGGCCCTTCTCACGGGTGTGATCGTTGTGGGCGTCGTGGGTGTGGGCGGGCTCTGGCTGCTGCGCAACACCATGCGCATTTCCGGCGCCAGAAGCGGCCTCGAGGAGGGGCGCGCCTATTACCAGCAGGGCGAGTACGCCAGGTCCTTCGAGGGGCTCAACCGTTATATCCGTATCTTCCCGGACGACGTGGAGGCGCGGTACATGCTCGCCGATGCGCGCAGGCGCGTTCCCATGGAGAACAACCGCCACCTCGCGACCTCCGCGAGCTTTGCACGGCTCGCGCTCGAAACAGACCCCGGCCATGTGCCAACGTTCGAGCTTCTTCTTGATGTGTACCCGCAGATTGGGCAGTACATCGAGGCCAGCAACGTCGCCAGGACGCTCCTCGAGATCGATCCCGGCCACAGCAAGGCGCTCTGGACACTCGTGCAGAGCGACGCCGTTGTGGGCAACCTGGAGCCGGCCCTCGAGCACGCGGCGCGGATGATCGAGTTGGATCCCACCGACATGCGCCCGCGGCGGGCGATGCTCGAGCTCATGGGGCTCCTCGGATCCGAGGTCGAGGAGATCATCGCCCGAAGCTCGCAGTTCATCGATGACGAGCCGGAGAATCTGCAGCTCCAACTGCTCCACATCGACCTGCTCTTCCGGTACGGACGCGACGAGGAGGCCGAGCCCATTCTCGCGAGCGCTGTCGAGCTTGAGATCCACGATCCCGACACCCTCGCTCTCCTGGTGAGCCTCCTCGATCAGCGTGGGATGCGCGATCAGTCTGAGCTCATCATCGAGCGCGCTCTGGCACAAAACTCGACCAGCGAGACGAGCCGAGGCATCCAGCTCGAGCGCCTCTGGAAGCAGGGGCGTGCGACCGACGCGCGCCAGCTGCTGCAGGATCAACCACTCGATCTGTCCACTGGCGACGACGCGTTGCTCGGCTGGGCGGCGATTGTGTCGCACACGAGCGAGGACTCCTCCTCGAACGCCATCATCGAGCAGCTCATGGCACGCTCGACCGACTCCGCCCGCTTCTGGAGGGACGCGCATCGGGCCTACGTGCTGATGCAGGACGCGCAGTGGGTCGAGGCGTACCGCATCCTCGAGACGCTCTCGCCCATCGTGCAGGAAGCCGATCGCGAGCTGCTCGAGTACTGGAACGGCGTGTGCCTCCACGCACTCGGCGAGGCCTCGCGCGCAACAGACGCCTTCCGAATCGTCACCCGCCTCGATCCGACGTGGGATCAGCCTGCGATCAACCTCACCCGGGCGTTGCTCGACACGAACCAGCTTCCCGAGGCGTTCTCGCTCGTCCGGAATCGGCTGCGGTTCGCCGATCATCCCGAGAGAGATCTCGTGTCGGCGCTCGTGGTCACGAACATGGCAGAGGACGGAGTTCTCGAAGAGGGCGACGCCCTGCAGTTCGCCGATGTGCTCGAGCAGAACCTGCGCCCGGACGACATAGGCGGCACCGTCCGAGCTCTGCTGGCACGCCTCTACCTGACTCTCGATCAGCCGGATCGCGCACAATCGATGATCCAGGACATCATCGAGAACAACCGCCAGCTCGAGCCCTCGGCGATGGTCGCGCTGCACGGCGCGATGCAGCGATCGGGGCTCAGCACGTCCGAGCTGGCGCGTGCCAGCGCATCGAGCGACCCCTCCAATCCCGACGCCATCTTCCTCCTCGCGATGGAGTCGTCCAACGCGGGACGCCAGGACGAGGCGAAGTCGATGTTCCGCGACGCGCTGGCGAGTACCAACTCGATAGGCATGCAACGCGCCTACGCCGCGTTCCTCGACAGGACGCAGGACCCCGATGCCGCGCAAGCATTCCGGGAACTCTCCGACACACACGAGGGCTCACCGCAGGCCCAGCAGAGCGTGCTCGAGTCGAGCGTCGCCTGGCTCGACGAGCAGCTCGTGGCCGACGCGATCAACCGACTCCACGAGATCACGGGCGATGAGGGAACCGTCTGGAAGCTCTTCGACGCACGTCGTCTGCTCGTCTTCCATCGCGATCCGGAGCACGCGTCGGACGCGTCGCTCATCCTGCGCGACATTCTGCAGGACAATCAGCAGTACACCGCCGCACTCGTCCTTATGGCCGATGCCATGTTTGTGCTGGGGAACCCGGGCGAGGGGATCGCGTACCTCGAGCGTGTTGTGCTCAGCCAGCCGGAGCACGCCGGCCATTACGCGCCGCTGATCAGGCAGCTCCAGCAGGCGGGCAGACTCGAGGATGCCGAGCGCTGGCTGCGCGACTACCTCCAGATCGACTCTCTGACGATTGACCAGCGCCGTGAGCGAGCGAGCATGCTGCTGGTCCAGGGGCTCTGGGGAGCGGCCCTGCCGGAGCTCCAGGAGCTGGCGACGACCGGAGACCCCAACGACCTGATTCGCCTGGCACGGGCGCACATCCGCCAGGGTGAGCCCGAGCAGGCCGAGACGGTCTTCCAGCGAATCCTCCAGAGCCCGGACGCGAGTGTCGCGCACTGGAGCGCTGCGGCAGAGTTCTACGCATCGCAAGGCAACCTCCAGCGTGGGCTGGACACCATCGCCAACGCGCCGGCGGAGTCCGAGATCGAGCGGACCCTCCTTCGCGCATCGCTCTACGAGAAACTCACCATGCTGGATGACGCTCGGAGCACCTATCGCCAGGCCGCTCTCAGCGATCCCAGCGGTGACTCCTGGCGCGACGTCATCGCATTCCTGATCCGCAACCGCGACATCGAGGGCGCCCGCTCGGCGCTTCGCGAAGCACTCGACGCGCATCCGGAGAACACCAACATCAGCTCGTTCGAGACGCTCCTGGCCGACGCGAACCAGTCGCTCTCGAGCGAGCAGATCACCCAGCTCGCCGAGTCGCTCGGCGCCGATATCGACCCCGAGGCGGTCAACGCTCTCCTCGAGGCCGTCCGCCAGTTCCGCGATTCGAACGCCAGCGACGAGTCGATCGCGTCCATCCAGCGGGTCGTCGAGACGTACCCCTGGTTCTACACCGCATGGAACACCTGGATCTCCGCGCTCGTCGCCAGCGACGCCCCCGACGCGCTCGCACGTGCCGCGGAGGCCTCACGCCAAGCGCTCAGCGCGTTGCCTAACGATGTCCGTGTCGCCAGCCTTGCGTACGAGGTGTTCATGCGCGCGGGTCTGCACAGCGACGCCGCCAACGCCGCGCAGGAGTGGAAGCTGCGCGCGCCCTCCGCCGCGCTGGTCGCCGATGTTGCGTTCGCCGGTGCGCTCCAGCAGCAGGGCGCCTTCGCCGACGCCCTCAAGGCACTCGAGCCGTGGGAGCCGACCATTATCAGCGAGGTAGACTCCCAGCCCGATCGCTTTGCGATGTACGTGGCGATACTCCTCGAAGCAGGCGACATCGATCAGGCAGAATCGCTGCTCTTCCCGCTGGCCCGCAACGACGAGCGGTGGGCGCGCACCATGCTCCGCCTGGCGCCGTCACTCCCGCTCGATCACGACATCCGCCAGCGCTGGTTCCAGGAGCTTCGCACGCTGCTGACCGACGCTCTGGATATCACGCAGCTTGTCGCGTTCGCGCACGAGAGCGCGACCTCGCTCGGCTCGTGGTGGTACCAGCAGGTTCTCGAGCTCGCACCTGCCGTTGAGAGCCAGGCCAATCTCCGATTCCACGCTCTCCGGTTCAGCGCCGCAGCGCACGACGGGCTTGGCAACTCCGAGCAGGCCATCGACCTCTACAGACAGGTGCTCCAGCTCCAGCCGAACGAGCCATTCTCGCACAACAATCTGGCGTACCTCCTGTTCAGAACGGGTGAGAACCTTGACGAGGCTCTCGTCCACGCGCGAAGGGCGGTCGAGCTGATGCCGCAGGACAACAGTGAGAACGTGCGAGACACGCTCGGCGAGATCCTGCTGGCGCAACAGAACCACCAGGAGGCCACCTCCGTCTATCAGCAGGGGCTCGATCTCTTTCCTGGCTCGCTCAGGATGCGCCTCGGGCTCGCGGAGGCAGCGATCATCGCGGGCGACAACGAGACCGCTCGCACCCACCTGCGTTCTATTCGTGATTCGGGCGGCTTCGATAGCGATTCCGGGTTCCAGACCCGATTCACACGAGCCTCACAGGCAGTCGGTACCCTCGACTGATCTCCACTCTGACCATCTCCTGCACGAAAGGACACGTAACCGTATGCGAGGTGTGATTCTTGCCGGCGGACTCGGCTCGCGACTGCGTCCCCTCACCAATGTGACGAACAAGCACCTCCTGCCCGTCTACGACAAGCCGATGGTGTACTACCCCATCCAGTGCCTGCTCAACGCGGGGATAGACGAGATACTCCTCGTCACAGGTGGTGATCACGCGGGCGACTTCCTCAGGCTCATGGGCAACGGCAAGCGACTCGGCATCAAGGATCTCCACTACACCTATCAGGAGGGCGAGGGAGGCATCGCCGACGCCCTCAAGCTCGCCGAGGACTTTGCCGACGATGGACCCATCTGCGTCATCCTGGGCGACAACATCATCGAGCGCAACATCGCGGGGGCGGTCTCATCATTTCGACAGCAAGACTCCGGAGCACGCGTCCTGCTCAAGGAGGTGCACGATCCCGAGCGGTTCGGCGTGGCACGTCTCGAGGACGACAGAATCGTAGAGATCATCGAGAAACCCAAGAGCCCACCGTCGAACCTCGCCGTCACGGGCATTTATATGTACGACAACGATGTCTTCGACATAGCGCAGACGCTTAAGCCCAGCGCACGAGGGGAGCTGGAGATCACAGACGTCAACAACGCGTACCTCCAGCGCGGGGATCTGGCCCACGACGTGCTCGACGGCTGGTGGACCGATGCCGGAACATTCGACAGCCTCTTCCGCGCCTCGAGCCTCGTCGCGGAGGGAGGGGCCAACAAGATGTAGGCCAGGCCCGATAACACCCAAAACCTGCCTATCCCATCAACAAACGCCCTATTAGCCGACCATCGAGTCGGCTAATTTTTTAACTTTTCCCTAGAAAGTGGTGTGTTATCCCTCGAAGCTGTGATACGGTATGAAAGTACCGGTCCAGGGGGCTGGTGCAGGGATTGAAAGAGAAAAGAGACCCAGACACTACTAGGAGTTAGACATGATCCGGGCTATCACGACAGCCGCCGCATCGATCGCTATCGCATCGGCATCGACCAGCGCCTTCGGCGTTAATGAGCTCCACCTCGACGTCAACAGCATCACGGTCTCGACCGCTGGTGGTGGCGCGTTCGGTGGAACGTCGCACACAGGCACGCTCCTGCTCTCTGGCGATGTCACGACGACTCTCGCCGACATCCTCATCGACGGTGTCAGCCAGGCCGAGTCCTACTCGACCATCGCTGTCTCCGGCTCGATCACGCTTGTCGGCGGCGCCGTTACGGGTGGCGGCTTCACGATCACCATCGATGGCACCGAGACATACAGCGCCTCGATCGTGAGCGGTGTTGGCGCAATCGTCGCCCAGCCCGGTCAGGGGTTCCTCGTCGGTGGGCTCACGTTCGGTGGTTTCTTCAACACCACCTCGTATGCCAGCGTCGACGTTACTCCGTGGGATAGCGCCGAGCCGCTGCACGGCAGCTTCCTGAACTTCTCCTACGGCCCAGACGGCAGCGGTGTCGACACCGACTCCGACCTCGACGTCTACATCCTCATCCCGACCCCGGCGGCCGCTGGCCTTGCCACGGTCGGTCTGGCCGGACTGACGCTCCGCCGTCGTCGCGCTCTCTGATCTAATCCCGATCGCAGCTCTTTCAACGCCGACCCTTTCTGGGGTCGGTGTTTTTTCATTCCCTCACGCCCGCTGCGTGTACTGACGGTCGTAATACTCGCGGTACGCGCCGCTCTTGACGTCACGCCACCAGTCCTCGTGATCGCAGTACCAGCGCACGGTCTGCTCCAGCGCTCCGGGCCAGGCGCTCCTGGTCGGCTCCCATCCCAGCTCGCGTCGTAGCTTGCTCGCGTCGATCGCGTAGCGCAGGTCGTGACCAGGACGATCCGTCACGGGCTCGATCCACGACTGGTCTCGCCCGAGGATCTCCAGGATCGAGTGCGTCAGCTCGAGATTAGACCGCTCGTTGTTCCCGCCGATGTTGTACACCTCACCGGGCGTGCCACGCTCCAGAACCGTCAGCACCGCCTCGTTGTGATCCTCCACGTGCAGCCAGTCGCGCACGTTCCTCCCGTCGCCATACAGCGGCACCTTCTTGTTCTCAAGCAGATTCGACACGAACAGAGGGATCACCTTCTCAGGAAACTGGTACGGGCCGAAGTTGTTCGAGCATCGGGTGATCATCGCGGGGAAACCGAACGTGTGGAACGCAGCCCCGACGAGCAGATCGCTCGCGGCCTTGCTCGCCGCGTACGGGCTGCTCGGAGCCAGAGGAGTCTCCTCGGTGAACAGCAGATCGGGCTCGTCCAGTGGCAACTGACCGTACACCTCGTCCGTGCTCACGTGCACGAATCGCTCGATATCAGACGCGCGCGACGCATCGAGCATCACCTGCGTCCCCAGCACGTTCGAGCGGATGAACGGCTCCGAATCGATGATCGATCTGTCGACATGACTCTCCGCCGCCAGGTGGACCACGTGGGTGCACTCTCGCAGCAGGCTCTCGACGAGCTTGCGGTCGGTTATGTCACCCTTGACGAATGTGTAACGAGAGTCGTTCTCGACGTCACTCAGGTTCGCCAGGTTGCCCGAGTAGGTCAACGCGTCCAGATTGGTCAGGCGAACGTCCGGGCGCTCTCTCATCACGTAGCGCACGAAGTTCGATCCGATGAACCCAGCCCCGCCTGTCACAAGAATGTGCATACGTCCATCGCTCCTTCGTGATCCTACGCTCGTCGTCGTCGGGTGTTCTCAGGACGAGGTCTCATGGCCCGATCCCTCTTCCAACATTGTCGTCAGAACCGAACACAGAGCTTCACGCCAGTGGGGGATATCTCCCACGATCCGGCTTGTTCTCTCGATGTCCAGCACGCTGTAGGACGGGCGCGACGCCGGACGAGGGTACACCTCGCTCCCACAAGGCGCGACCCGGCACGAGGGGTTCATCCTCTCAACGATCGCGCACGCGAGCTCGTACCACGTGCACTCCCCCGAGTCGGTCGCGTGGAACATCCCCCGGGCCCCGCTCTCGAGCAAGGCCAGACTCGTGGCGACCAGCTGTTTCGACGACGAGGGTCTCCCACGCTGGTCGTCCACGACCTGGAGCTCCTCCCGCTCCCGGCATAAACGAGCAATCGTCCGCACGAAATTCGCGCCGTGGACGCCGTAGAGCCAGCTGGTCCTGATGATCAGATGCTCGCACCCCGACTCCTCGATGCGCTCCTCTCCGACCGCCTTGCTCCGTCCGTACGCGTTGCAGGGGCTGCGTGGTGTGTCTGTCGCGTACGCCTCGCTCGCTCGCCCATCGAACACGTAGTCGGTCGAATAGTGCATCAGCAACGCGTTGCGTTCGCGGCAGGTCGTGGCCATCCTCCCGACGGCCTCGCCGTTGATCTCGGTGGCGAGCGACTCGTGCTCCTCGGCTCCGTCCACATCCGTGTACGCGGCGCAGTTGATGATCACCGAGACGTCATCGGGTATCGACCGGTTCAACGCATCGGGATCGGTGAGGTCGCACGTGTCCACGTCCAAGAGCACAAGGCGTGAGTGGTCCACGAGCCTACCAAGATGCTCTTTCCAGACAGATCCGAGCATGCCGCTGTGGCCCAGCAGCACGATCGTGCCCCGATCGCACCAGCGTGTTGTGTCGGTCGTGGTGGTCATCCGCTCACGCAGCGTATCGTCATTCCATAGCCATGCGTGCAACGAAATGGGCGCAACTGGACTTGAACCAGTGACCTCTGCCATGTGACGGCAGCGCTCTAGCCAACTGAGCTATGCGCCCCAGTTCGAGGAGCCAGTATATCGCCTCGCCTGGCCCCCGGCTCGATGTCCGATCAGCCCCAGCTCCCCAGAAGGATGCCCAGATCGGCGCCGTCGGTGATGCCGTCGTTGTTGAGATCCGCGGAGCCGGGAGCGCCCCAGTTGCCCAGCAGCAAACCGAGATCCGACCCGTCGACGACACCGTCATCGTTCAGATCGGCGGGCTGATCGATCGCGAGCATGAACCGGTCACTCGGCGCATCGAAGGGCAGCGTCGTCGTCTCGCCGGCGATCGCGCTGCTGACGACGTGGTACGCGATCTGCGACCCGGCGGGCTGCCCTGGGATCGTCGCGCTGTAATGCCAGGGTGAATCGAGCACAAAGGAAGCGGAGCCGCTCTGGAGTGTCGTCAGGTTCTCCCACTCGACCGTGCTGGCGGGCTCGTCGATTCCCGAGTAGCGCGGGTACGGATGCGCCTCGATGTTCAGCACGATCGGCGTGTCTACTGGGTAGTCGTCCGAGGGATGCGAGGGGATTCGCACGTCGACGCTCTGCGTCGCGTAGCGGATCACCTCGAGGGCCGCGGGATAGATCTCTTCGCCCGTGGGAATGATCTCTGTCGCGTCGATGATGAACCCTGGCACGCTCGAGAGCGGACGCAGCTCGATCGTCCACGACAGCAGGTCTTGCACTCCATAGTGCCAGTCCGGCGCGTCCCCCGAGGCCACGTACTGCGCGGGCCCGGCGGCGCCGCTGAAGTAGTTGGAGGAGTGGACCGCCTCCACGAGCTGCTCCAGCTCGCTGTTCTGGTTGTCGAAGACGTATCGATCCGGCTCTGGGGTATCGCCCGTCTGATGCCCCCACGGCGAGAGAACGAGCTGTCCGTAGTTATGGATGTCGAGCATCGCTCGCATCTCGGGGTGTGCGAGCACGAAGTCTCGGACCGCCTGCGTCTCCGGCTCCGAGAATGCCGACGTGCCGTGGTAGTTGAACGCGCCCGTCCACGACGACGACCCGGCTCCACCCCACCACGTGCCGCCCCAGTTGCGATTCGGGTCGACCCCAAAGTTGCCGTCACCGTTGTCGCGCCTGTTCTTGCGCCAGAATCGCTCCGGACCCCACGAATAGACATACCCATCGGGGTTCACAACGGGCACAACGTAGACGTCCACGCGACTGAGCAGGTCCGCGATCGCGGGATCGGTTCCCGCCTCTGAGAGCAGCCGGTCCGCGATGTACATCGGCACCATCGCGGCGATCCATTCCCTGGCATGCTGCGTGCCAATAAACATCACGCTGGTCTTGTCTGGTGCCGCCGACCCGATCTTGATTGCGAAGATCTCGCGTCCCTCGATGGAGAATCCCAGTGAGTGGCGCGACGCGAGTGTGGGATACTGGATCACCCATGCGTCGACCTGGGCGCTGATCGCGTTGTAGTCCTGGTATGAGTCGAAGAACCCGCCCGTCCGCAGAGCGAGGGCGTCACGCTCTCGCTCGATCTGAGCCTGCACATCGTCGATCAGGATCTCCTCGATCATGCCGCGTGCCCGAAGATCCCCGAGCATCTCGATCGGAACCAACGCGTCTACTAGCCCGATGCTCGCGCCGTGTGTCCAGATGTCAATCCCACGACGGGTTGCCCACTCCAGGTCCTCGTGCGTGTCGATACTCAGTCTGACAACGAGTCTGTCGTCATATCGGACCCTGCCATCGGTGTCGAGGCTTCTGGCAGGATTGACCGCCCTGCCGCCCTGCGCAGATGTCAGAGCGACCGTGAGGAGCGCCAGAGCGCCCGCGAGTCCCCGATATGAGTGTCTGAGATGCATCACACCCACAGTAGACTCCCCAGGACACCAGATTCAATCCTCAGCGAGAGGAAATGGTCTCTTCGATGCGATTTTTGATGGGTTTTTACGGGGCGGCTACCATTGTGTCATGCCCCACCAGAAGCAAGAGGAACGAACAGGCGCTCGCAAGACACCCAGCCCTGCGAATCGCTTGTGCGTGGATTACCACACAGAAGCCGAACACCTCGGTTCGCCTGTAGTTCCCATAACAGACGTGCACACGCACATCAACGGGAAGACGGCGTCGAGGATCTATCGCGACGTGTGCGATGCCTACGGCGTGGGTCGTATCTACTCGATGACCCACCTGGCGGACGCGCCCGCGGTGCGTGAGGTCTTCGGTGATCGACTTCGTTTCATAGCCGTGCCGAACTTCGCCGACCTCGATGGGGGGCGCGCGTTCAGGGAGGGCTATCTGGAGGCGATCGAGGGGTTCCACGCGCTCGGTTCACGGATCGTGAAGTTCTGGTGCGCTCCCCGGAGCATTGATCTGGGGCGAGAGATGGGAGATCCGACGCTGCTGCGTCTGGACAACGAGTGGCGTGTGCGATGCATGGAGCTCGCACACTCGCTGGGGATGATGTTCATGACGCACATCGCGGACCCGGACACGTGGTTCAAGGGCAAGTATTCCGACGCGAGCGTCTATGGCACCAAGGAGCAGCAGTACGAGCAGCTCGAGTGGGCGCTGGATACGTATTCGGACACACCCTGGATCGCGGCACACATGGGTGGCTGGCCGGAGAATCTCGAGTTCCTCACGGATCTGCTCTCGAGACACGACAATCTCAATCTGGACACATCCGCTACGAAGTGGATGGTCAGGGAGCTGAGTAAGCACTCGCGTGGCGAGATGCTCGAATTCCTTGAGCGATTCTCTGGGAGGATCCTCTTTGGTTCCGACATCGTCACGACTGACCAGCACCTGGGCGACGAGCACGCCGATCGTGGCATGGGGCACCTGGCATCCTCGGAGGAGGAGGCGTTCGAGTTGTACGCGTCCCGCTACTGGGCCCTGCGCTCGTTGTGGGAGACGGAGTACCATGACGAGTCCAACATCGCTGATCCGGACCTGATGATGCTCGAGCCCGATGAGTACGACGCGATGTCGGCCCCATTCCTGCGCGGGCATTCACTGCCTCGCGACGTGCTCCGTGTGCTGTATCGGGATGCCGCGTCGGGCGTGATCGACAAGTGGCATGACGAGCACCCGTGATCTGAGCGAGAGGGACGGGGAGTGATCGCCTTCGACATCGGGTTGCTGCTCCTGTCGCTGGGTGCTGTCACGTGTTGTGTGCTCCACGTGGTCGTGCTGGGATTTGTGGTGTACATCAATAAGCGGGTCGTTCCCGCCAGCGCTGGCCTGGCTCTCGGAGCGCCCGAGGGCGGCTGGCCCCCGGTGTGCGTGATCGTGCCGGCGCACAACGAGCAGGACGTCATCGCTGTCCTTGCGCGATCACTCCGCGAGCAGGAGTACGAGAGTCTGCGTGTGGTCTTCGTCCTCGACAGATGCACGGATGACACGTCACGGGTGCTCCGGGCTGCGATCGATGACGACTCCCGGTTCGAGATCATCGAGCTGGACGCCTGCGAGGAGGGCTGGAGCGGCAAGACGCACGCCGCCTGGCGCGGCGTGACGGATTCCCAGGGCGCGCGCGACGCCGAGCTGCTGCTCTTCACCGACGCGGACACGAGCTTCCACCCGTCGTGCCTGCACGCCACCGTCGCGCTGCTCTACGAGCGCGACCTGGGGATGCTCAGCCTGCTCTCGACGCTGACGCATGACAGGTGGTTCGAGTGGCTGGCGCAGCCGGTCGCCGCGACAGAGCTGCTTCGTCAGAACAGGCTGGATAAGGTCAACGCGCCGGGCAACCCAAAGGCCTTCGCCAACGGGCAGTTCATGCTCTTCACGCGAGCGGCCTACGAGCGCATCGGCGGGCACGAGGGCGTCAGGGATGCGCTGCTGGAGGACATTCTCTTTGCGCATAAGCTGCGTGAGGCGGGGGTCCAGATCGGTGTGCATCGGGCCGACTCTCTCGTGCGCTGCCAGATGTATCGGGATTGGGAGTCGTTCGAGCGAGGCTGGAAGCGGATATTTACCGAGGCCGCGGGCCATCGCGCGTGGTATCTGTCACGCGCATCCTGGAAGCTGCTCGGCAGCGGCGTTGCGCTCCCCCTGTTGTCGATCGGTGCGTGTGTAGTGGGGGCGATAGGCACGGGCTGGGTGTCGATGGTCGCGCTGTGGGCTGGCGTGCTTGGCGTGCTGGCGTGGTGGGTGTGTCTTGGTGTGCTGTGGCGGTCCCAGGGCGCGCCACTCTGGAGTGTCGTGCTCTCGCCTCTGGGAGCGATCTGCGTTGTCGGGCTGCTGCGAGGGGCGGCGAGCGATCTGCATCACGGCAGGGGCATCACGTGGGCCGGCATGACGTACCAGCGCCCCGTCCACACCGCGAAGCGTCGCGAGTGAATGGTCCGTGCGCACGATCGGACGCTCGCGTGTAGCATCGATCTCCCATGCGGATCCTGCTGACAAACGACGACGGTTTCGATGCGCCCGGCATCCGGGCGATGCACGACGCGCTCCTCGACGTCGATGGCGAGTTCGGCTCCCCACTCGGGGATGTCTTCGCGGTGGCGCCGACGACGGTGCAATCGGCAACGAGCCACGGCATCACGTTCCACAAGCCGCTGATGACCGAGCTGCGTTCCGAGCACGACTCGATGCGAGGCGTCGCGGTCGATGGCAGGCCGGCGGATTGCGTGAAGCTCGCGCTGGCGAATCTGTGGCACGAGCACTCTGGGTACATGGACCCCCCGGATCTGGTGATCAGCGGGATGAACGCCGGGGCGAATATCGGCATCAACGTGATCTACTCCGGCACCGTCGCCGCCGCGCTCGAAGCGGCCTTTCTCGGAGTGCCCTCCATCGCGGTGAGTCTGCACCTGGGTTCGGGCGAGGCGAACTTCGATCGCGCCGCGTCGCACGCGCGGCGCGCGATAGAGTTCGTGCTCTCGTTGCGTGACGAGCACGGGACCGCACCGGCGCTGCGCAACCACTCGTGCATGAACATCAACATCCCTCGGTGCGAGACCGACGATTGCCCGCTCCCGCAGATGACGATGTGCTCGATGAACACTCACGGGCACAACGATCGATTCGAGAAGCGCGCCAGCCCAGGCGGTGGGATCTACTACTGGGCCGCGACCGGAGGCCTGGACTTTCGCGATGCTGACGACGACTCGGACGTGGCACGCCTGCTCGCACGAGAGATCACGATCACACCGCTACATCACGACCTGACGGACGCACCGAAGCTTGGGTATTGGAAGAGTTTGTGTGGGGTTGGCGAGGGGCTCGCCTGAGCGCCGGGTCTCCCCGCCTATCCATGCCTAGAAAAGAGGCGGCGTAACTGTCGTCACGCCGCCCGGAGGGAGAAAGAGAGAGAGTTCGTGAGCCGGGGAGATATCCCCGGTGAGGTCTCGGAGTGAGTGTCCCGATAACTCTATACGTCGTCGAGACACCTGATGTTTCGGCGGGGGGGATGCGCCGGCTTGAGGAAAGGGCCCCGACGGGCGCAGAAAACGCCCTCCACCCCCCTCACAACGGGATCGTGAGGGGTGTATTGGGACGTTCGAGTCGGATTGGCGGGCTTACCCGAAGAGCTGATCGACGGCGTCGATGCGGTCGGGCAGCGCCTCGCGAACCTCGTTGAGCTGGACCTGGGTCATGCCCAGAGCCTCGAGCACCGCGGGGTCGATCGTGGTGTCCATCAGGTCGAGACGGAAGCCCTGATCGAGATCGGCGGAGATGCGATCGGCGATGTAGACGACGCACGCGAGGGTGCGGTTCTGCTCGGGAAGCTCGAGTGGGGCGTGGTGCCCACCGGTGACGTACGAGAACGACTTGGGGAACTTCCACTTCTCGCAAAGCCCGCGACCGAAATCCTGGTGCGTCGCGCCGAAGACGCGCGCCTCCTCCTCGAGCATGCTCTTGGCGGGGACGCCCTCGTTGATGTTCAGCGCCTCAACGACCTCGATGAGCTTCTGTCGATCGGCCTGCATCTCGACCATGATCCCGATGTCGTGGATCAGGCCCGCGAGGAACGCCTCATCGGGGAGTCCGAGCTTGATGGTGTCGGCGATGAGCTTGCAGCCGGCAGCCGTGGCGATGGAGTGCGTCCACAGATCGCGAGCGGAGAAGTTGGGACAGAGCTGTCCGCCGCGATAGAGCTTGGCGAGCGACGCCGCGATAGCGATGTTCTTGACCGCGTTGAGACCCAGGAGCACGATGGCGCGATTGATCGACCCGATCTGTCCGGGCAGCCCGTAGAAGGCGGAGTTAACGACCTTCAGGATGCGTGAGCCGAGAGCAGGATCGTTTGCGATCACGTTGTGCAGGTCCTGCGCGGTCGAGGAGGGATCCTCGACCAGCTCGATGATCTTCAGCGTGACCTCGGGCAGCGTGGCGATGTGGCTGATCTGCTGCACCGCCGCGTTGACGATCTGCTGGACATCCTGATTCGTGGTCTGGGTGGTCATGTTCGCACTCCGGGTATGAACTGTGGTTTGCACAGTGCTCATCGGAGTGATCAGCGGGTGACTTTTCTGACAACGACAAAGTGAATGGGCTGTGACGGATTCCCCCACATCCGGGTGGCTCAGTACGCGATGCGCTTGCGCACGAATTCTTCTCGTGAGCGGGTGCGGAGGGAATCGACGAGCACGTCCGCGATCCTCTCGCCCGCGTGTCCATCCCCGAATGGGTGGGTGATCGCGGAACGGTCTATCGCTCTCGCACGGCAGATGGCATCCTGCACGCTCTTGGGGTCGGGCTCATCCACGTGGATGACATTCGTGCCACGCTCGCGCCCAGCCTGGCGAGGGCCGATATCGACGGCGGGAAGGCCAACGCCGGCGGCCTCGATGAGCGCAGAGGAGCTGTTGCCGACCAGCACGCCATCGCCAGACGCGAGCCTGCGCATCCAGTACAGAAACTCGGCGCGCGGGAGATGGGAGACACGGTGCAGGTGCGTGCGCTCGCTCGCATCGAGCGCGTCGAGCACGCCGGCGCGACCCGCGTCGTGATTGGGCTCGAATACCAGCACTCGCTCTGTGCGTAGCGCGTCGAGCACACGCGTGGCATCTCGTTGCTCAGCCTCATTGTTCCGCCCGACCGGGTGCCAGAGCAGCGCGGCACTCGGCTCGCCGATCTCGAGGCTGGGCTCGTACTCGTGGGTGCCCGCAGAGCGCAGCTCGTCGATCGATGGCGATCCGACGACGTGCACACGCCACGGGTTCTCGCCCAGCCGTGTTATGCGCTCAGCGGATTGCTCCGTCGCTGCCAGATGGATGTGCGAGAGCTTGGTGATCGCGTGGCGGATGGAGTCGTCCGCAACGCCCTCGGCGACGTCGCCGCCGTGGATGTGCGCCACCGGAACGCCCATGATCGACGCGGCGGATGCGGCGGCGAGCGCCTCGATGCGATCGCCCAGCACGACGACACAGTCGGGCGCAAGGCGTCGGAAGGCGATGGCGCATCCGTCGATGCCACGTCCAAGGGCGAGGGCGTCGTCTGCGCGCGTGCCGTGTCCATCCTGCTGCATGGGCACCGCGTCATCGACGCTGTACGCCTCCCGAATCTCGTCGATTGTCCGCGTTGGCTCGAGCATGTGCGACCCCCCGGCGACGACCTGGAGCCGGGCTCCGCTCTGTGCGCTGATCGCGTCCATGACGCATCGCAGCAAGCCGAACTCGGCGCGTGAACCGGTGAATACGCAGATGGTGAGCGTGTCTGTCATGTGGTGACGTGAGCGGGGGCGGCGTGCTCTGGTTGGAGCAGCGTGCCGGCCTCGAGGTCGCACGTTGCGACCATGCCAACGATTTCTTGCACGCGATTGGGCGCGATGCCGGTCCCTGGGCGCGCGCTCGAGAGCATGGTACGGGTGATGGTTTGCCCACGAGCACAGGGTGTGCGGAGGACGAGTGACTGGCGCGAGACATCGCGGACGTCGCGTTCGATGTCGAGAAGCGATTTGCTCTCCTGGCCGAGCATGGAGAACGCCCCGCGTGCCAGAGTGACGTACTCGGACAGCTGGTTCGGGTCGAGTGAGGCGCTGTGGTCGGGGCCCGGCGCGTCGCGATCGTGCGTGAGGTGCTTCTCGAGGAGGCACGCGCCGGCGCCCACGGCGATCGCGCCGGTGAGCGTGGACGTGGTGTGGTCGGAGTAGCCGACCGGGAGATTTGTGCGTCGCGCGATGTCTCGTATGGCGCCGAGGGAGGCGTTGCGGTCGGGTGTGGGATACGCGCTGACGCACTGCATGAGCGAGACGCGGTCGCGAGCCGGACCCAGGTGTGTGATGGCGTCGTCGATCTCCTCTGGAATCGAGGCCCCTGTCGAGAGGATGAGTGGGAGCCCGGTTTCTATACAGGCATCCAACAGGAGCGTATTGACAATGTCGGGCGACGCGATCTTGAGCGCGTCGACGCGGACAGACTCGAGCGTGGGCGCGACGAGTTCGGGAGTGAAGATGGTGCACAGCGTCAGGAGTCCCAATTCGTGCGCACGCTCGTGGATGGCCTCGAGCGCGTCGAGGGACAGCTGGAGGCGTCTAAGCATGTCAACAGGGTTGTTCTCACCCGACTGGCGTTGGTAAGCAGCTAGGCGAGCGTCGGACGACATGAGCAGGTCGGCGTCGAAGACCTGCGTCTTGATGGCGTCAGCGCCTGCATCGTGGGCGTGGTCAACAAGCACCAGCGCACAATCGCGATCGCCGTCGTGGTTCACCCCGAGCTCGGCGATGATAAGGGGCGTGTGCCCCGCACCTATGGTTCTGCCGGCGATGGTGCGCGTGATCGTCATGGCGTGCTGGGGAGTGTCTGCGAGTGGTGCTCGCCCGAGAGGATGGCCCCCGCCACGATTGTGTCGATCGGCGTGTCGATATCGACGACCTCGCCGGGTTCCGTTCGGATGCCCCGTCGATCGTTGCCGAGGAACGCGTGCGGCCCGGGGGGCACGCCCTCGATCTGCATGCGCAGCGCGCGAGGCGTGCATGCGAGCACGCCCGCGTCGGGGATGAATGCCGGCGGCAGGTCCTGTCGTCGATAGATGCTGTTGTTGAGCGTCGTGCCCTCCCAGGGCTCGACGTTTCCCTCGTCGTCGAGCCTCGTGGTCCAGAGAGGGTGATGCTTGCCGACTGGCGCGTAGGACTGCACCGAGTCGCACCCGGTGCGCTGGAGCGTGTCGATGGCACGATCAATCAGCCCCGGTGGTCGCACCGGCACGTTCGCGTAGAGAATGACAACAGGTGAGTCGCCCCACTCGATCGCGTCGATCGCGTGGCGAACGGCGTCGTCGACAGTGGAGTTGTCACGGGCCAGCGCCGGTGGCCTGGCGACGATGTCGATGCCCAGGTCGACGCCGAGTTGCTGGAGAGATGCGTCGTCCGTCGAGAGCACGATGCGCGAAACGTGTGTGGCCTGGCGCGCGTGGTCGATCGTCCAGCACACACACGGGCGACCGGCGATGGGCATCGCGTTCTTTGCGGGCACACCCCTAGAGCCGGCACGAGCGAGGATCAGCGCCAGCGCACTCACAAGGTGACTCCGAATCGTGCGCCGAGAGCGGCATTCCAGATCGATTCCAGTGTGGAGTCGCTGCTGGACTGGAGCGTATCGCCAAGGCAGTGATCACCAACCTCAAGGCAGGCCAGGCCGTCCGCCCTGACGCAGAGCGTGGTAGCGTTGCGCGCGCGCCGGGCGACTCTCGGAAGGGTGAGGGGAGCGATTCGCTCGCCCTCCATCCGCCGGGGGAGCGGGTCGATCACGGCGCTGCCGGTGTGCGCCACCCAGAAATCGTAGAACCTCTCGATCTGCTCGTACAACGCGTCGCAGCGCGTGGTCCTGGCGACAAGCCATGGTTGTTCGTGAGTGCCAGTATCGACGCGCTTGTTCCAGACCGACTCGAGTCGAGACGTGAGCGCATCCCAGCGTGTCGAGCCCGTGACACGCTCGTGAGTGGCGGCGTCGAGCGCCATCACATCGACGCTCAGCACGTCGGGGCGCGCATCGAGCAGCGCGTCGCAGAACTCGTCATCGTGGAGCAGGTCCGTTCGGACGTGCGTGGCCAGTCCCAATTCACGCGCGTGCGAGACGAGGGAGGGAAGATCGGTATGGAGCAGCGGGTCGCCCAACCCCGCGAACGACACGCACGTGTCGGGGCGCTGATCGTGTAATGTGTCGAGCAGTGACGCGACCCGCTCGCCATCAGCATCGATCGGCTCGCCGGGTCTGGAGGCGAGCCACCGGTCCCGAAGCCCGCCCGTGGATGATCGCCTGGTTGTGAGCTCGATCAAGAGGTGATGTGGCACGGGGCCGCCCAGGGTAGGCAGGGACTCGTCCGTTCCGTTCCACGGCGCATCGCGCGCGATGTGGTCAATCGGAACGCACAGCGGGCCCGCGATCGGATCGGCGGCCGGGTGCATGGGATTGAAGCGCAGGAGCCCGCCGATAGTCGCGAATGGGCTGCGTTGCTCGCGTGCCTCGGCCAGATCACTGAGCACATCGATCGACACAAGAACGCCAGCGCGTTCCGGTGGCGACTGGGAGAAGACGACCCGATGCTGTTCGGGGTTCTTCCGGTGGCGTTCGATGATGCGCGCGCATGACGAGACGTCGAGATCGCGCCAGGTCGATCCGACGAGGAGCACGCCGGTAGCATCGGTCGAGGCGATGGCTCTGTGCGTCTCGGTGGGATCGGTTATCTCATCGAAGCAGGTCAGCGCGTTGACGCCGGAGCGCCAGCAGTGGCGGGAGAAGCGACGCGCCATGCGGATGTGACGCAGACGCTCGCGAGCTTGCGTCAGATCGCATCGATGTATCAGGCACCCGTCGTGCTGCTCCGTGCTCTCATCGCCGATGACGACGATCTCGTCGATGCCATCGATGGCTCGCACTCTCTCGATGGTCCGTCGTAGTGAGTCGGCGTCGCCCTCGTCGAGAATGGCAGAGGCGATCCAGACTCGTGTGTCGCGTGCGTTGCTGTCCGATGACTCGATCCGCGGCGATGGCAGCTCCGTCGGGCGCTCGTCGCTGTCGAGCGAGCGTGCGCTCTCGTGCAGGAGGCCGGCCAGCTCGTCCCCCGCGTCGGCGAGCCACGTGACGTTCGTGATGTCGCGCTCGAGCTGCTGCGCGCGGACTTGTGCTGGCTGCACGTCTCCCTGCCTGGCCACACGCAGGCGAAGATTGCGATCGGCGCGCGATCGGTTGAACGCGCCCGTCTGATTGAGACGCTGCACGAGGTCGAACGCCGGCTGAAGGGCGTGCGCCTCGTCGCGCAGCTCGTACACCTCATCGATAAGCGGCTTGAGCGCCCTCTCGTCGTCCGTGATCCTCGATGCCTTTTCGAGCAGCGACCGCGATCTTCGAGAGAGCTCCGAGAACCTGACGACGTCGTGGCGGATCGACTGGAGGCGGCGGCGTGCCTCCGCGATTGTGGAGGGCGTGCGTTGGGTGCGCAGCGGCGCGTCCGGAATGGGCGACAGTGGCGGTGCGTTCGGCGGCGCGTGCTCGTCGATGGCGTCACGGAGCGTGGAGAGGGACGTGTGTGTCTTGCGCGTGCCACCCTCGGTGGCGTCGATGACGCGCAGCCCACGTGAAGTGTCGGCGAGAAACTCTCGCTCGAACTGCGACTGATAGGCGCTCATCTGCTCGTCGGTGTAGATCTCGCGACCCAGGTTGTCGTGCGTCTTGCGCAGCGTGGCGCGTCCTCGCACGATGCGCTCCCACTCAAGCATCTCAAGGGTGGTGAACGGGTTGAGCTCGCATGCCCAGACACTGTGGATCGAGGCGCCGTCGGCGTAGTACTGTCCGTCCGTGAAGCCGAGGTCCTGCCCCGTGAGGATGACCGGGTCGCACCCGAGGTGTCGCGCGATGTAGTAGTTCAGATGCGCGACGGTCGAACCGGAGGGGATCTGCCCGTGCAGTTGGGGGTCGGTACCAAGCAGCATGTCGAGCGTGGTGTCGGACGGGCACCTGATCATCCCGGGCCATGCGAGCGGGACGGCGGGATTCACCTTCGGCTCGGCGATCAGGGTGATCCCGCGGACGTCGTCCTCGGTGAGACCCTCGTAGAAGCGTGTCGAGATGGCGTGGTAGTCCAGCGCGCTGACGAAATGCGGACGCACGCCCGCGTCGAGCAGCGGGCGCAGCGCGGTCTGTGCCGCGATGATAACGCAGCGGTCGCGCAGCCCGGGCGTGCGCAGCGCGTCGATGGTGCGTGCCAACGATGGGCCCGCGGCGACAACGATGGCGGGGCGGTCCGAGCAGAGGCCGTGCAGATCAGCGATGCCCGCGTGTGGCGAGTCGTGCGCGAGCAGGTACGCGTCGAGATTCATCAGAGCGTTGCGGATGGTGACCTCGGTCTGGACCATCGTGGTAACGACCATCGTGCGGATGGCGCCGACGAGCGACGCGATGTTCTGTGAGAAGGTGGTCGAGAACGCCTCGAGACGCGCGACGCTGGGGGGGTGCTCGAGGATCCTGACGCCCATGGCCACGAAGGGCTCGTGTCCCTGGAGGATCGAGGCGAGCAGCGCCGGATCCTCTGCGTTGGTGATGATGTGAAGACGTGGCGAGTTGAGCCAGTCCGAGTGGTCCACTCGCTCGAGGACGCTGCGCAGCAGGGGGATGTCGGTCTCGAGCACAAGCACCTCGCTGAGCCCGTGCGACTCGTCGAGCACGCTCTTGACGTGGTAGCCCATCGCGAACCCGATGATCACGATCAGACCCGATGACTCGTACTCGATGGACGACGCCAGCAGATGCCCCTCCTCGAGCGGGCGCTTGCGTGAGCAGAGCGAGCGCCGCAGATAGCGTGCTCCTGGCACTCCCTGGGGCGTGTCGAGAAACTCGACGTCTGTCGCGGGCGCGGTGCTCTCGATGCGGTCGGCGAGGCTCGGATGCGAGACCCGCAGCGCTCGCAGGTTGCGGGCGAGGGTGGTCGAGACCTCGACGGGCGTATTTTTTGTTGTGATTCCGGACATGCTGAATGCATCCGCTCGTGATGAGTGGGGCGTATGGTTGGGCGCAGCGATAGCGCTGGTACCCTCTCATATCGGGGGGGTGAACAGGGCCTCTACAAGAAAGGACCACCATGCTGAACTGGTCGAGCGGGGGTCTGTTGATGGCGCAGACGGTGTTCTCCGAGCCCGAATCACTTGGCGGCGCCTCCGATCTGGGCGTGTGGCTCTTCGAGCGTCCGCTCCTGGTCGGCGGTGCGCTCGCGGTGCTGGGGCTGCTCGTGGTGTGGAGGGCGTTGCAGCGGGCGAGCAAACGCGTCGGGATCGTCGGCGCGTCCTTCCTCGCGCTCGCAGTCGGCGCGTATCTGCTCGGGCAGTTTGTGACCACGGATCGGGAGCGCATCTCGACGGGCACACGAGAGCTCGTGGAGGCGGTGGTGGGGGATGATCGTGCGCGTGTCGACGAGATCCTCAGCGAGCGTCTGAGCGTCCTGATGGCGGGCACGAGGTTAGAGGGTGTCGGCAAGCAGGAGATCCTCGGCTCGTTCACAGCTCTCCAGCGATATGGCGTGCGCGATGGCGATGTGGGCAGACTCGAGGCGTCGATGGAGGGGCGGGATGTTGGGCTCACACAGGCGAGGGTGCGGGTGGAGGTGTCGAGCACTCCCAGCCTCTCGTGGTGGCGGTTCGACTGGCGCCGCGAGAGCGATGGACAATGGCGGGTGTTCCGATTGCACTGCCTGCTCATCAACGGGCGCGAGCCACAGTGGTCGGTGCTGCCGATCTGATGCTAGCTGTCACATCCGCTCGAGCGGCACGAGCCCCAGCGTGGTGATCGCGTCCTCGAGGACACGCCCGGTCAGCGAGCAGAGGCGTAGGCGTGAGTGGAGCGTGGGCTCGTCGGGCGCCTTGAGCACCGGGCACTGCTGGAAGAACGACGAGAACGTGCCGGCCAGCTCGTAAACGTAGGTGCACAGGCGGTGGGGCTCGAGCGCGTCCGCGGAGGATCGCAAGGCGTCCGGGTAGCGCAGCAGCTTGAGCGCGAGCTGCTTTTCCTCTGATGCGTTCATCGAGAGGGGTGGCGCGCCGCGCAGAATGGAGTCCACGTCGAGTCCCCGCTGCTCTCGCGCGCGTCGGAGGATCGACCTGATGCGCACCAACGCGTAGAGCAGGTAGGGGCCCGTGTCGCCCTCGAACGCGAGCATGCGATCGAAGGAGAAGACGTAATCCTTGATGCGATCGGAGGCGAGGTCCGCGTACTTGATTGCGGACATGCCGATGGCGCTGGCGACACCTTGGCGCTCGGATTCGGGCAGGTCGGGGTTCTTCTCGGCGATGGCAACGAGTGCGCGCTGCTCGGCCTCGTCGAGGAGATCGGAGAGCTTGACGTTCTCGCCGGATCGGGTCTTGAAGGGTCGGTTGTCCTCGCCGAGCACGGTGCCAAACGCCGCGTGGTGCAGCGTGGCGTTCGTGCCATCCGAGAGAGTCGCGTAGCCGGCTTTGAGTGAGGCGGCGAAGACCTGCCTGAAATGCAGCGATTGGCGCGCGTCGACGCAGTACACGACGCGCGACGCACCGAGCGACTGAACCCGCCGCCGGATGGCCGCCATGTCGGTGGTGGCGTAGAGGAACCCGCCGTCGGACTTGCGGATCAGGCACGGCTCATCGATGGCGACGTCGTCGAGGGGAACGATGGTGGCGCCGTCCGAGAGCGTGGCGACCCCGCGCTGGAGGAGGTCGTCGACGAGGGGGCCGAGCTCGTGGCGGTAGGTCGACTCGCCGGCGGTGTCGTCGTGCGTCACACGCGCGTGGAGTTGCGCGCACAGCGCCAGGCAGGCATCGAGTGTGATGTCGACGATCGACTGCCAGAGGGCGGTGGTGCGCTCGTCACCGGACTGGAGCGCGATGAGCGTCTCCTTGGCGCGGGCCAGGGCGTCGTTGGCGGAGTCGACCTGCTCCTCGAGTTCCGCCAGCGCCTTGGGACCCAGATCGAATCGCTCGACGGCTTGGAGCCCGCGCGTGTCGGGCTTGCAGGCGCGCTGCGCCTCGCGATAGATCGAGTCGAGATCGTCGAGCGAGAGGGTGGCCAGCTCGATCCGATCCTCGTCGAGGGCGTCCTGCACGGATCGGACGACCATCGCGATGGGGAGCCCCCAGTCGCCCAGATGGTTCTGGCGGATGACGTTCCAGCCCAGACGCTCGTGGACGCGCGCGATGGCGTCGCCGATGACGGTCGCGCGGAGATGCCCGACATGCATCTGCTTCGCGAGGTTCACGCCACAGAGGTCCACCACGATGGTGTGCATGTGATCGTCGGACTCGACACCAAGCTCAGGTGTATCCATCGCCTCGAGCATGGATGCCAGGGCCTCGGGCCTGAGACGGATGTTGATGAACCCGGGGCCGGCGATGGACTCGTCACTCAGCGCCTCGCAGATGTCATCGACCCTGAGGTGCTCGAGGATCGCGCTGGCGATCTCGCGCGGCTTCATGCCCAGCTGCTTGCCCAGGGGCATGGCGGCGTTCGATTGGAAATCGCCGAACGCCGGATTGCGCGATGGGCCCAGCAGGGGATCGGCATCACCCTGGAGCTTGTCGCCAAGCGCCGCGCGGATGGCTTCCTGGAAGCGCGTGGTCAGGATGGAGACCGGGTCGTGCAGAGACATTGGGCGGCAGTGTATCACCACCACGTGCGCGCACGGCGGGTGCAGGTGGAGTCGGTTCAGTCGTCGGTGTCGAGGAGTTTTGCTATGTCGCCGAGCCCGAGCCCCGAGAGACTGCCATGCGAGCCCAGCCCGCCGGAGGCGTCGCTCTGTGGCTTGCTCTTGGCCTGCTCGCGGAGGCGCCGGAGCGATGAGCTCTCCTCGCGTTCCTCGTGCGGGCTCGATTCTCGAGCATGCTTGGGTGGTTCGGAGGTCTGCTTGATGCTCAACCCGATGCGCCGCTTGCCCTCGTCTATGTCGAGCACCTTCACGTTCACGATCTGGTCGACACTGACGGCGCTCTGGACGGAGCCGATGCGCTTCCAGGCGATCTCAGAGATATGCACGAGCCCCTCAACCCCCGGCGCGACCTCCACGAAGCAGCCGAACTCAAGGATCTTTGTGACCTTGCCCGAGACCACCTCGCCGACCTTGATGTCGTCCTGCGCCTGCTTGAAGGGGTCGGCCATGGCCTGCTTGAGCCCCAGAGCGATGCGGTCCTTTCGCCCCTTGCTGCTCTCGTCCCATTCGATCTTGAGGATCGTGGCGCGGACCTCGTCGCCCTCTTTAACGACCTGGGAGGCCTTGTGGACGCGATCGTAGGAGAGATCGGAGACGTGAATCAGCCCGTCGACGCCACCTATGTCGACGAAGGCGCCGTAGTCCATGACGCGTGTGATCCGCCCCGTGACGACGTCGCCCTTCTTGAGAGTCTCCTTGAGCGCGTCGCGTTGCTTCGTGCGTTCCTCGAGGAGAAGATCGCGTCGCGAGAGCACGATGTTGCCGCGCCCCGCGCGATCGACAGAGACCACCTGGCAGGGAAATTTTTGCCCGACGAATAACTCGAACTTCTCGACGCGATGGATGTCGATCTTCGAGGCGGGGAGGAAGGCACGATGCTTGGCGACCTCCATCTCGAGCCCGCCCTTGTTGTGCCCAACGCAGGTGGCCTCGATGACCTGCCCCGGCTCGAGCTTCTCCCAGTCCGCCTTCTCGATCGCGCCTGGTGGCACGCAGATAGAGAGATTCTGATCGGCGTCCACACGCTGGACGACGACCTGCATCGAGTCGCCAACCTTCGGGAGGGACTCATCCGTGAAGTGTGATCTGGCAACAACGCCGAGTTCCTTGGGACCAAACTCGAGGAAGATGTCCTCGGGACCTACAGAGACGACCATGCCCTTGCGGTGCTCGCGTCCTCCCTGCACGACGCGCGGCCCGCGGATCGAGGGCTTCGGTGTGGCTGGTCCCGGTGTGCTGTCGTCCTTTTTCTGCTCGACCTCAGGGGTGGACATCAGCTCGTCCATCGCCGCCTTCGCCTGCGACTCCAGCTCGCTCGGATTGACCGCCCGCTGCTGATGCGCATCGGAAACGTCCACGTTCTCGGACGAGGGATCCGATGCGCTTTCGGCTGGTGCGGGAGCGTTCGTGGTGTCGTCGGGATCTGGGGTCATGGGCATCGTCGAGTCAGGGGTGTGAGATAAGGACTGGCGGCGCTCCTCTGGTGTCCTGAGCGAGGATTTCGAGAGTCCCACCGACTGGATAGTAGTGTACCCAGAGCCCGGGTAGCGTGGTGCATCGGATTGATTGACAGTCCGCGTCGTCGGTGGTGGAATAGCCCTTCGGGCGGAGCAGGAACAAGGGTGGGTTGAGAGGCGTATCAACCCGGTGCCAGGTCGGTCCAGGCTGTGGTTATTCTGCTATCGCCCGAGGTGGTCGGGAGTATGTGGGATCGTCTGGGAGTCCATGCGGGACTCCACCAGCGTGTATCAGAGGCATTCGGATCGATCCGTAGGGCAGGAAAGCAGGAGCAGCCATGGCGTCATCGACAGTGTGCTGGGGTATCGAACTCGGAGCGGGTGCCGTCAAGGCCTTGAAGCTGGTGCGCGACGGTGATGGCGTCAGCGTCGCCGACTTCGCCCTCATCCCGCACAAGCGCCCGCTCTCTGATCCTGACGTCGACGAACAGGACGCGATGCGTGTCGCGCTGGGCACGCTCGTGACACAGAAGGATCTTTCCAAGGCATCCATCTCGATCTCGGTTCCCGGTCACGCGAGCTTCGCGCGGTTCGCGAAGCTCCCGCCGGTCGAGCCCAAGAAGGTGCCCGATCTGGTCAAGTACGAGGCCGACCAACAGATCCCGTTCCCCATCGACGAGGTCGAGTGGGATTACCAGACATTCATCAGCGACGACGAGCCCGACATCGAGGTGGGCATCTTCGCGGTCACTCGTGAGCGTGTGATGGAGCGCCTGGCGCAGTGGGAAGACGTCAAGCTCACGCCGGACTGTCTGGCCCTGAGTCCAGTGTCCGTGTTCAACGCGATCGCGTACGACCAGCATCTCACCGCCGACACACCCGGCACCGTGATCCTCGACATAGGCACGATCGCGACGGATCTGATCGTGATCGAGGCGGGGCGTGTGTGGATCCGCACCTTCCCCATGGGAGGTCACGCGTTCACCGAGGCGATCGCGTCGAGCTTCAAGCTCGAGTACGCCAAGGCCGAGAAGCTCAAGCGAGAGGCCGAGTCCAGCAAGTACAAGCGACAGATCTTCCAGGCGATGCGCGGCACATTTGCCGACTTCGGGCAGGACGTCCAGCGATCGCTGCAGTACTACCAGCAGCTGCATCCGGACGCGAACCTCCAGAGAGTCATTGGCATCGGCTCCACCTTCAAGCTGCCGGGCATCCGCAAGGTGCTCTCGCAGCAGCTGCGCATGGATGTCTCGCGATGCGAGGGATTCAATCGCCTGGCCATCGAGGGGCCCGAGGCGTCGAGCTTCGAGTCGGTGGCGCTCAACATGCCCACGGCGTACGGCCTGGCCCTTCAGGGTCTGGGATTCGGCACCATCGATGCCAACCTCATACCCGTGCACGTTGCACGCCAGAAGGTGTGGAAGGCGAAGGTTCCCTGGTTTGCGGCCGCCGCCGTGCTCTCGCTTCTGGCGGGTGGCGCGAGCTTCGTGAAGCCCACGATGGACGCGAGTGCCGTGGAGCAGGCCAGGTCGTCGGTGGATTCCCGGATCAGGGCGGCGACAAACAAGGGCAATCAACTCAAGTCGGACTGGCAGCAGCAGAGCGGGCAGGTGGCGATTGGCGCGACGGCCTCGAACATCAAGTCGCTCACACGAAGCCGCTCGGTCTACTCGGACATCTCTCGGGACATCAACGAGATGATCGCATCGGCCGATCCGCAGCAGGAATTGCTCAGCGCGGCGACACGGGATTCGATCCCCGCCGAGGACTGGCGCATGTTCGAGCTGATCTCATGCTCCATCGATTACAAGACTCCTTCGGGTGACGCACCGAAGTGGACAGGGCCCCTTCCCGGGGCCGACAGCTCGCCAACCTCCGCAGCGCAGAGCGACAACTCCGCACGCGACGGACGGAGCGGCGGTGGAGGCGGGCGGCTCGGTGGTCGAAATACCGGCAGCGGGGGACGGAACTCCTTCCAGACCTCCACACGTGACACCCGGCAGGGTGGTGCGCAGCAGTTGGCCCCAAGCGCGCAGTTCGGCACGCTCACCGTCACGATGACCGTTAACTCGTCGAACGGGGGGATCCGGGAATTCGTAAACACGACGATCCTGGAATGGCTCCGAACGCATGAGGACGATCCCTCGCGGGGATACACGTTCGGTGTCCCCGACATTTCCGAGGTGCAGGCCAGGCAAATCCAAACCGCCTCGACAAGCGAGCAGGGCACACGAAGCAACCCAGAGAGCGGGCCGCTGGGCACGATCGCCCCGCTCGACACCACCACCGCGGGATTCCCCGAGAACGCGAACGTGTATCAGTACATCATCACGTTCGAGGTGACACTGCGAGATCCCACGACCGAAACGACGAGTGATCAGGAGGTGCGTCGATGAAGCCGATCTTGAGCTGGGTCAAGGGAAACATGCTCGTGGTTGTCTGTGTGATCGTCGCGGTTGTTGCCTTCCCTGTGCTGTTCGTGATGGGAAGCGGCAAGAGCTCGGCTCTCGTCGATAAGGTCAGCTCCGAGGTGTCGAGCAGCGAGCGATCGCTGCAGCAGGTATCGGTGCAGTACTCGATTCCGACTCTCGACCCGAACGAGCCCCCCACCGAGTTCTCTCGTGTGCCAAATGCGGCGACCACGAGAGCCGCGCTCGACGCGATCGAGATGATCAGGAGCGAGAGCGAGGAGGTTCTCGACGCCGCCACCGAGTTCAATAGCTCGTCGACAACGATGCTCATGGATGGGCTGCTTCCGACGCCCGCGGGCGCGGAGTTGTCGATGCGACAACGATTCGGTGCACTGTGGGTGCCTTCACACCAGCGCCTGTTGCAGAGTATCGGAGCGGGCTCGCCTCCAGACGCCGAGAGCGTACGCCTCAGTGTTGAGCGTGAGCTCGAGCGTCTGCGGGACAGCAAGTTCGGAGGTCGATCCGGCACGGAGCTGAGTCCCGAGGAGAGCGAGGAGATGATCCAGGCCGGTCGTTCGACGCGCCTGAGTATCTATCGCGATCAGGCCTCGCGGTACTCGGTCTACGCGGCAGGAGATGTGTTCGACGGGGTGGTTGAGCCAGACCCGATTTATCCGCCAACAATTCCGGCGATCTGGGACATGCAGCACCGGTACTGGGTGCATGAGACGATCATGAGCGCAATAGCGCGTGCGAATACCGATGCGCGCGGGCTTCTTGAGAGATTGCCCGATGTGCCGGTCAAGAGGATTCTGCGCGTCGTTGTGGATGACTGGAACCTCGAGCACGCGGATGACGCGAACCCCGCCATGCCTCTGGACGCTCTGCTCACTCCGGACTACGAGTCGTCGGTGACAGGCCGGAGCGCGTGGCCCAGCGCGCCCAACTCCCTCTACGACATTCGCTACGGCGAGGTGGTTCTGCACGTGAGCAGCGACAGCGTGCCGGACGTGCTGGACGCGTTCAACACAACGAATCTGGTGACGGTGGTGAGTTGCTCGCTCACGCAGATCGATCAGCAGGAGCTGCTGGCAGAGGGCTACTACTACGGCGGAGGGCACGTCGTGGAGATGCGAGTTCGCCTCGAGACGCTCTGGCTGCGGACGTGGACGAGTGAGACCATGCCCGACGAGATCAAGCGTGCGCTCGGGGTTCCCGTCGAGGGAGGCGAGGGTCAGTTCGATGAGTTTGGACAGGATCAGTACTAACTCGAGGGCGACCGGCTCTCTGAGGACCTCACAATGAAGCGAAACAGCATCACGATAGTTGAGCAGCACCTGGAGAAGATCTTTCTGCTGGTGTTCCTCCTGGCATTCGTCGGTGTGGTCTCGATGCAGTTCCTTGGAGGTGGCGCAACCGTGAGAGTGCGCAACCAAGATCTGCCGCTCGACAGGGCATACGAGGAGCTTGAGCGGTTCGCATCTCAGCAGCTCTCGAAAATGGAGAGCACCGATGTCGATCCCAGTGTGCCACGAGAGATCGACGACATGAGCTCGGAGGTTCTTGCGCGGTTCGAGAGCCCGCTGGGCGATCCCCACGGGTGGTCGAGGATTCCGCTGGGATTCCCCGCCGGCGATCGGTCGTTCGATCGTGTGCAATTCGAGTCGCATGAGGTACACGAGTATCAGATACCCGCCCCCAGACTGGTGAGGGTTGATCAGCACGCCGGGACACTCGATCCGCTGGTTGTCAGCGCGTACGCCAGCGAGCTCCGTGGGGTCGTGCCCTCGCAGCAGCCATTCGATGTCCGAATGGTGTCGGTGGGATACGCGATCGACAGAGATGAGCTGCACGCGACCCTCGAGAACGCCAACATCCCAAGCGATTGGTACAAGGGGATCGAGATTCTCGATGTGGAGGTGGAGCGTCGTCTCGTGGACGCCGATGAACACACACTCGTGCCTCCGATGCCAGGGAGGTTCTCGATACGGGAGCGCCTCGCCGCCGATCTCGATCCGCGTGAGGCGCAGATCCTGGGCAACAGGGCGAAGGGCGACATCGAGTCGTCGCAGCTCGTGCATCCTCGCCCGTATCGCATGATCTCTGGTGTGGCCTGGATGCCACCAACGCTCGACCAGGAGAGCTCCGATCAGCATCGGATTCAGCAGCTGCTGCAGAAGCTCAGGGGGGTGGAGCAGCAGGTTGCCGATGTCCAGAGGCGTCTCCAGCAGGCGAAGATCGACAGCGCTTTCAATGTCTATGCGCAGGTTGGTGGGGGAGGTCGCGGTGGCGGGGGCCGCGATGGCGGACGAGATCGCGAGCAGACCAGGCAGCAGCAGGAGGCACAGAATCTCGCGGAGCGGAAGGCCGCGCTCGAGACACGCCTCACGAAGCTTCAGGAAGACAGAAACGCGATCATCGGCGAGCTCGGCGCACTCGGTGTGCAGGTCCAGAATGGTGGCGTGCAGATTCAGATGCCCGAGTTCGATCCCGGCCCCGCTCGACTCAGCGACCTGAGAGCGGACGTTCTCAGTGGATGGGCCAACGACATGACCGTTGAGAGCGGGCGGGTGTACCAGTACAGGGTTCGTTACGTCGCGACGAATCCTCTGTTCAGCAACGAGGCGTCCCTGGACGACGCGTCGATCTCGCTGGCGAGCTCGGCGCATGTGGTGTCGTCGTGGTCGTCGTGGTCGGAGCCGATCGCGATAGATCGTGACGTGTACTGGATTCCAACGAACACGACCGGGCTCGAGGAAAGCAGCATCGGCTTCGTCGAGCCGACGTGTGGCATCGATGTGTATCGTTTTTTCTATGGCTACTGGCGCAAGATCCCGGTGCGCCTGCACGCCGGTGACTCGATCGCCACGTCGCTCGACATCCAATCGTTCGGTCTTCCGGTGTTCGATCTGGAAGCACCGGACTCGCCCCCAAGCACGATCCAGGACGCGATGATCGTTGACACAGGAGCGATCGTGCTGGACATACGGTCCATGCCCGGCCCCGATGCTTCTCGATCACGCGGCGCGAACTCGGTCATCATTCGAGATGCTCACGGCGCGATCGCCTCGTACACGGTCGGCACGAGGCAAAACACGACGATCCATGATCGGCTCGAGGAGAGCTTCCTGAGTTCCTCCGTGGCGAGCGTGCTCGAGCCTCGAGGCGACGTTGAGCCACGCCCCCAGACTCCCCAGGAGCCCGTGGAGGCGTCGTCCGACGAGAGCTCATCTGATGGGCGGGGCGGAGTGACAAGCCGCGACGGTCGTCGCTGAGCGTCCGGCGCTCTCCCGGAAATCGGTGCCGGGGGGGTGTGAAACCCCTGTGGAAATCGTGGCTCCAGGGGGCGGAGAGCTTGACAGCAACAGGGTCCGAGGTACACTGCTTGGCCCGACTCAGCGAGGCGGGGCGGGCGTTGGCGTGCCATCGCTCGGGGCGAGAGCCCGGCTCTTTGAGAAGTGAAGACATGCTGATTGCCAAGACGCGGCATGCGGTAGCAGATTTCAGTCTTTCCTTGCTATCGACCAACATGCCGGGTCACACCGAGCGATAAAAAGCTTGAGGCGGTCGCATCATGGCGAAGCGGATCGATCACAAGATCCGTGGACGTGGTGTGATTGCTGGATAGATAGAAACGTTACTTGGTCACACGTGCCTTGTTGGTGGTGCGAGCTCTTCGGAGCGAGCAGCATCTGGGAGGTGCGAGTAAGTGACAAAGGGCGTGTGGCGGATGCCTTGGCGTCAGGAGGCGATGAAGGACGTGGATACCTGCGAAAAGCCCAGGGGAGTTGGAATCAAGCGATGATCCTGGGATATCCGAATGGGGCAACCCAACCCGTAGAGGGTTATCACATGCTGAATGCATAGGCATGTGAGGCGAACCCGGGGAACTGAAACATCTCAGTACCCGGAGGAAAGGAAAGCAACAGCGACTCCGTGAGTAGCGGCGAGCGAAAGCGGATAAGCCAGTGGCGGCGTGAACTGTCTGGAAAGGCAGACCGAAGGAGGTGACAGTCCTGTAGCGCAGTAGCTGGTGAGGGCTAGAGTAGGTTCGGGCTCGTGGAACCCGGACTGAACATGGGGGGTCCACCCTCCAACCCTAAGTACTCCCTGACGACCGATAGTGGACCAGTAAGGCGACTGAATGGTGAAAACTCCCCCTGTTAGGGGTGTGAAAGAGTAGCTGAAACCACACGCTTACGAGCGGTCGGAGCCCTTCGGGGTGACGGCGTGCCTTTTGCATAATGAGCCGGCGAGTTGCTCTACACGGCGAGGTTAAGGCCCATCAGGCCGGAGCCGGAGCGAAAGCGAGTCCGAAACGGGCGTCCAGTCGTGTGGGGCAGACGCGAAACTGAGTGATCTACCCATGGGCAGGTTGAAGGGCGGGTAACTCCGCCTGGAGGACCGAACGCACCATCGTTGAAAAGATGGGCGATGACCTGTGGGGAGGAGTGAAAGTCTAATCAAACTCAGAGATAGCTCGTTCTCTTCGAAATAGCTTTCGGGCTAGCCTCACGTGGCAACTGGTGGGGGTAGAGCGACTGGATACCTTTGGGGCGGGCAACTGTACCCGGGGTAACCAAACTCCGAATACCACCAGCCAAGGCGTGGGAGTCAGTCCGTGGGAGACAATTTTCACGGACAAAAGGAAAACAATCCAGACCGCCAGCTAAGGCCCCTGATTTCCACTCAGTTCGAAAGGAAGTCGGATTGCGATGACAGCCAGGATGTTGGCTTAGAAGCAGCCATCATTTAAAGAGTGCGTAACAGCTCACTGGTCGAGGAGTCCGGCGCCGATAATGATCGGGAATAAGTGGAAAGCCGAAGCTGCGGGCTCGCTTTGCGAGCGGTAGAAGAGCGTTCCTGTCGGCTGTGAAGGCGTCCCGAAAGGGTCGCTGGAGCGTCAGGAAGTGAATATGCCGGCTTGAGTAACGATAAAGCAGGTGAAAATCCTGCTCGCCGAAAGCACAAGGTTTCCTGGGGAAGGTATATCCGCCCAGGGTTAGTCGGGACCTAAGGCGAGGCCGAAAGGCGTAGTCGATGGACAGCAGGTTAACATTCCTGCACCCCTGTTGAGATCAAAGCAGCGTGCGAATTCCAAAGGTAGGCGGGGCGGTTAGAAGTGCCCAGGCCCTTGAGGCCGATGTCTGCGGGAGGGGTTCCGAGAAAAGCGTTGTGGGCAAGACAGGGCCCGTACCAAAACTGACACAGGTGTGCGTGGCGAATAGCCTCAGGCGCTCGAGATAATGGTCGTGAAGGAATTAGGCAAATTGACCCCGTACGTTCGCAATAAGGGGGCCCTCCTCGCAAGAGAGGGCGCAGAGAAGAGGCTCTGGCGACTGTTTATCAAAAACACAGCACTGTGCAAACTCGATAAGAGGACGTATACAGTGTGACGCTTGCCCGGTGCCGGAACGTCACGGAAGTGGGTTAGCTTCGGCGAAGCTCACGACCTAAGCGCCGGTAAACGGCGGCCGTAACTATGACGGTCCTAAGGTAGCGAAATTCCTTGTCGGGTAAGTTCCGACGCGCATGAATAGCGTAACGACTGGAGCACTGTCTCCACGACCAACTCGGTGAAATAGTAGTGGCGGTGAAGATGCCGCCTACCCGCGGCAAGACGGAAAGACCCCGTGGACCTTCACTGTAGGCTTTCATTGTTCACGAGCATGTATTGCGTAGGATAGGTGGGAGACGTTGAAGCGTCGGTTTCGGCCGGTGTGGAGTCATTGGTGAAATACCACCCTGTGCACGTTTGTGGACTAACCTCGATTCCCGTGAAGCCGGGCGAGGGACAGTGAGTGCTGGGCAGTTTGGCTGGGGCGGTCTCCTCCCAAAGAGTAACGGAGGAGCGCAAAGGTTGGCTCAGCGCGGATGGAAACCGCGCGCAGAGTGTAAAGGCACAAGCCAGCTTTACTGCGAGACCGACGGGTCGAGCAGTTGGGAAACCAGGCCTTAGTGACCCTGCGATTCCGTGTGGAAGGGTCGTAGCTCATCGGATAAAAGGTACCCCGGGGATAACAGGCTGATCGCTCCCGAGCGTCCATAGCGGCGGAGCGGTTTGGCACCTCGATGTCGGCTCATCACATCCTGGGGCTGAAGGCGGTCCCAAGGGTTAGGCTGTTCGCCTATTAAAGTGGTACGCGAGCTGGGTTCAGACCGGCGTGAGCCAGGTCGGTCCCTATCTGCCGTGGGCGTTGCAAACTTGAGAGGATTTCTCCCTAGTACGAGAGGACTGGGAGGGACTCACCCCTGGTGAACCAGTTGGCGTGCTCACGCCACCGCTGGGTAGCTACGTGGGGCAGGGATAACCACTGAAAGCATCTAAGTGGGAAGCCCACCTCAAGACCAGGTTTGCTTGTCATTCGACGTGAGACCCCTGGGAGACTACCAGGTTGATAGGTCGCAGGTGTAAGGGTCGAGATACCCTCAGCCGAGCGATACTAACGGTCGAACGCTTCCTCGCACCTTCCATGTGCTGCTGCACCTGGATGGTCGAGACCAAAGCAACGTTTCACATCCATCATTAGCTTGAACACGCTTAGCAGCGCAATCAGCATGTCGACCATCCGCACGTCGAGAGGCGGGCGGATGGCTTGTCGGTGATCATAGGTAAGGGGTCACACCTGTTCCCATTCCGAACACAGCAGTTAAGCCCTTGCCGCCGATGGTACTGCTCCGCGGGAGAGTAGGTCATCGCCGACTTCCGCCCCCGCTCGCCCTAAAGGCGTGCGGGGGTATTTTTGTGCGCTATGAACATCCAAATAGGGCGGATACACCCAAGAGGGGATTGCATGATATGCAAGTTTATATTATATATTTGCGCATGTGTTGTTTTTAGCAAACAAACCAGATTTCATAAGGAGCATTCGGATGTGTCAATCAGGAAACGGGCGGATAATGATAGTGCTTATCATTCTATCTCTCCTGGGTGTGGGATTTGCGGTGGCTGGGCCGCTCGATCCTGCTCCTGGTCCGGTCCAGGAAACTGGTAGAACACTAGTTGAGATTTACGATTTAGTAGATGATCTTCAGACGAATGTGATTACGCTCGGGGCGAACACAGGCCCTTGGGAGGTGCTTTATGTCGAGCCTGCTGGGCCATCTGTCTCACCAGAATTACTGGTGGCTGGCCCGGTCTTGCTTCACGCTGTTATATATTATAATACTGGAGTTCGTATATATAACAGTAGTGGAACCTCCGCTGGGCAGATCGCAAATCTCAGAGCTGCGATATCGGGTGACGGATGGTACATCTCGAATAGCACGGCAGAGTTTGATGTGGTGCTCGAGAACGGGTTGACGGTTGCATGGAACTCCGTTGCTCCGGGAGGATCGAACGCCACGTTTCTCTATCGTTCCCTCCAGCCATAAGCCCATGAGTTTGATGGGTCGAATGTGACGGGCAGGTAGATTTTTTGCACGTCCCCAGAGGACGAGCGAATCATTGTCTGGATGGACGCAGGATGTACGAGGGGTGCATGAGTCCCGTCGGCTCGTAGAGCTCGTCTTGCGTGTAGACGAAGCCGAGCGTGGCCAGGAGCGATCGGGACGGGTCGTTGGCCGGGTTGTGGCCCGCGAAGAGCGCCGAGGCCCCGAGCGTCTCGAAGGCGTGCTCGATCACGCGCCGCGCCGCCTCTCGCGCGTACCCCTTGCGCCAGTGGCACGAGCGGATCAGGAAGCCCAGCTCGTAGATGTTCTGCTCGCGATCCTTGACGCTGAGCCCGCAGCACCCGACGAGCTCGTCGGTCTCGCGCAGGAAGAGCGCCCAGTACTGCACGCCATGCTCGCGCCCGCTCGCGACCTCCTCGTCGAGCCTGGCCCGCACCTGCTCGCGCGTGAGCTGGCCACGCGCGTCGATCAGGCGCGTGACCTCGGGGTCGCCCCAGAGCAGCCAGGCGTTCTCGATGTCGTCGTCCGTCCACTCGCGGAACACCAGACGATCGCTCGTGAAGAGGTAGGGGGGCATGGGGGGATTGTAGGGTTCACTTGGTCGGTGCTATCGTCGATATGATCTAATGCTAAATGGAAGGGTTTTTTATTCGCGAGCTATCAATAACAAAGCCCTCCGGCACAGGTGTCGGAGGGCCTTGCGTTACAGGAGCGTCCACACGATCAGCCACGGCAGTGTGTACCGAAGCGTCACGATGAGACGCACCCGAATGGTCGCTTTCAGGTGGATCTTCATTGCGAATCTCCATCGAAAGCGTCGGCGCCGACGCTGGTTTAAGCGTCTTGACCGCGTTAATTTAACGTGGCGTTCGTACCACGCCGGTCTTGATGTCTAGAACACCGCGACCGGATCGGCTCAGATGTGTAGGCCTGTTTCGTCATCGCAGGGTAACTACGCGGGTTGTCACCAGGTTTGGTTAGCCGTGGTGGGCCTCGTAGGCCTGCGTGACGAGGTGAGCACACATCGCGTGAACTCACCGGGCCTGCACATCATCACCTTGAGCCGCCTTAGCTGGACGGCAACCGGATCTGCTAAAGATCCGTCCCCACAAAGGACCCAGCCCGATGTGGATACCGCGATCATGCGCTCGTCAACTGCGAACGTCAAGCGAGATTCGTCAGATTTACTCCCGCTACACTACCTCCTCAAGGAGGTATGCCATGGGGAACGGCTCTGCACTCAGGCTCTACGACGGCGATGGCGATGCCCTCGTCCGCTCGTCCGCCGCGATCGATAAGGTCACGCTCCTGCCACCGGGCAAGAGCGAGCTGGGGGCCGAGGCGTACCGCCTGCGCATCCTCTGGGGGCAGGATCTGCTCCGTGACATCCTCGACGGCAGGTACCGCTCTGTGATCTGTGCCGTCAACGACACGGACAACTCCCACGGCATCATCGCGCAGATCGTCGACCTCATGCCCACGAGCCAGTGGACCGCCGCGAGCGTGACGTCGTACGCCAAGCTCTTCCACGACTCCGTCTCGCTCCACGCCTCGGGGGATCGCGAGCCGTACATACTGAAGTTCGACCTCGATCGTCTCTTGGTGTTGGCGATGCTCAGGCCCAGGAACAAGGACCACTTTGGGCTCGACGATCTGGAGCGCGGCTTCGCGACGGCTACCAAGATGCTCAAGGGTCGCATGGAGCGTCAGCCCGTCGCCAGCGTCTGCTTCCTGGGCGGCAGGGCCAACCGCGTGCAGGACTCCTCGGGCGCCGAGCCGAGCTTCGAGCGGGTGCTCAAGATCATGCACGAGAGCGGCTATCGGGGCGACGTGTACGCCGCGCCGAAGATGTGGGAGTCGGGCGAGGTGGCGGTGTTTCCGAGTTACCCGTTCCCGCCGAGCTTGGAGAAGATGCGTGGGGGCTCGTCGTGACGGTCGATCTGGGGGCGATGATCGATCAGCTGGCGTGGTTTGGCGAGGCGCTGCCACCCGTGGTGCGATGCGCCGGCGAGGAGGGGGTCCGTTGGAAGCCCGACACCAGGCACTGGTCCATCGTGGAGATCGTCAACCACCTGGCTGACGAGGAGGTGGAGGACTTCCGCACGCGCACGTTCCAGACGCTGGAGCACCCCGAGGAGGCGTGGCCCCCGATCGACCCTGAGGGGGTGGTCATCGAGCGGAAGCACCAGGAGAAGGACCTGGAGGAGTCGCTTGAGAGATTCGTCGAGCTGCGGAAGGAGTCCGTCGGGATGCTGCGGATGCTGCTCAACCCTCAGTGGGACAACGCGCACGAGCATCCGAGCATCGGAACGATGCGCGCCGGCGACGTGTTCGCCTCGTGGGTCGCGCATGATGCGCTCCACCTCAGACAGGTCGCCAAGCGGCTGTACCAGCTGAGCGAGATGCGGGGCGATCCGTACTCGGTCGACTACGCCGGCGGCTGGTAGCGAATATCCATCCAACTCACTCCATGACGTGCCTTGTTGAGCGAGAGTCCCTACACTTGGGGGCTATGAGCAACTTCCTTGAGTCAGCAACGGGACCTCTCGTCGTCGTGCCAAAGTCGAGCAAGAAGAACAAGCGTCGCGCCAAGAAGAAGGGCGATGGACCGACGATGGCCGAGCTGGCGGATCGCCACGATCTGTACCAGCAGTCCGTGCAGTGCGTGGAGTCGGAGATCGACTTCATCGACGAGACGTACGAGGCGATCCGCGGCAGGAAGGCCACGCTGCTGCGCGAGGACTTCTGCGGCACCGCAAACACGAGCTGCGAGTGGGTGCGACGGCGCATCGACAACCGCGCTATCGGCGTCGATCTCGACGAGGAGGTGCTCGGCTGGGGCAGGGAGCACAACCTCGCGACGCTCGAGGGCGACGGCGCCTCCCGTATCGAGCTGCACCTCGACAACGTGATGACCGTCGAGACCGAGCGGGTCGACTGCCTGCTGGCGATGAATTTCTCCTACTGGCTCTTCGAGACGCGCCAGGAACTGCTGGCATACTTCCGGCGGTGCCACGAGGCGCTGAAGGACGACGGCGTGTTCTTCCTGGACTCGTACGGCGGGTACGACGCCCCGAGAGAGATCGAGGAGGAGCGCGAGTGTGAGGGGTTTACCTACATCTGGGACCAGCACTCGTTCAACCCCGTGACCTCGCACATGGAGTGCAAGATCCACTTCGTGATGCCCGACGGCTCGCGGATCAACAACGCCTTCGAGTACCACTGGCGCCTGTGGACGCTCCCCGAGATCCGCGAGATCCTCGAGGAGGCGGGCTTCGCACGCACAACGGTGTACTTCGAGGGCATCGACGAGGACACCGACGAGGGAGACGGCAACTTCGAGCCGACGGAGGAGGCCGACGCCGACGCCGGGTGGATCGCGTACATCGCGGCGGAGAAGACCTGACACGCGCGCCGGGGGCAGATGGGAGCGAGCACCACATGCCCGCCTTGGTTGAGACACTCACGTCAAGACTGCACGACGCCTCGGAGCTGCACGACGCGCTGGCGCGCGTCAGTGACCTGTTCGATCGGGAGGTCGGCTCGCGGATCGACGAGGTCGACCGGCTCTGTGCGCACGTCGAGCGGTATCGGGGCAAGATGCTCCGTCCGACGATGGTGCTCGTCAGCGGGCTGGCGACGGGGAGGCTCACGGACGCCCACGTCACGCTTGGCGCGGTGGTCGAGCTGGTCCATATGGCCACGCTCGTGCACGACGACGTGATCGACGAGTCGGAGGTGCGTCGTCGTGGCAAGACCGTCAACGCGCTGCATGGCAACGAGACGGCGGTGCTGCTGGGCGACTACCTGATCGCCACGTCGTACCGTCTGTGCTCGACACTCGAGACGCAGCGCTACGCGCTGCTCATCGGCGATGTGACCCGACGCGTCTGCGAGGGGGAGTTGCTCCAGCTGCACCATCGGGGCAACGTCGAGGTCGATCGGGACGTGTACATGGACATCATCGAGCGGAAGACGGCCTCCCTCATCGGTGCGTCGTGCGAGCTGGGCGCGATGGCGTCCGGGGCGGATTCGAGTGTCTGCGCCTCGATGCGCCGGTTCGGGTCGCTGGTAGGCTCGGCCTTCCAGATCCAGGACGACTTGCTCGATCTGTTCTCACGAGAGCGGGACGTGGGCAAGTCGGTCGGGCGCGATATCAAGGTCGGAACGATGACTCTGCCGTCGATCCTTCTGAGGGACAGATCGACAGGAGATGAGAGAGACGAGGCGCTGGAGGCGGTTCGTCTGGCTATGGACGGTGCGGCTCAGGAGAGGGTCGTGTCGCTCATGCGATCCAACGACATCGAGCGGCTCTCTCGCGACGTGGCTCTGGACATGGTGGCGGAGGCCAGAGGGCTGCTGGACGTGCTCGACGACGGGCCCTGGAGAGACCTTCTGGAGGTCCTGGCGGACGCCTCGGTGGACAGGGCTCTCTGAGCCAGAAGAAGGGTTTTCTTGTGGAGAGAGGGGCAGCTGGGTATACTGCTCGACCCCCGTTTCCCGTCCATGGAGGGCGGGACGCACGAGTCCACAGCGGAGGCATCCATGAGCCGTTTTTCCAGATTTGGCACCCCCCGAACCAAGATTGTCCTGAAGAGCGCCCAGGGCGTCGAGTACGTCGATTGGAAGGACGTCGAGTCGCTGCGCAAGCTGATGAGCCCCAACGGCAAGATCCACGGGCGCAAGCGTCTGGGCGTCAACGCGCGCGAGCAGCGCATGATCGCGCAGGCCATCAAGCGTGCCCGTTACATGGGCCTGCTGCCCTACACCAGCGCGACGCTCTGATTGAGTAGTGGAACGTATCGGGTTCGTCAGGAACCACGCTGTTGCTGCGCGCGCTCCTCGAGGAGCTCATCGAGTGAGAGGCGCGCGTGGCGCAGGTGCGGGATGACGATCGAGCCGCCGATAAGCATCGCGATGTTGAACGCCTCTTCAATGTGCTTCTCGTCGACGCCCTCCTGCACGCATCCCTCCAGGTGGTAGTCGACACAATCGTTGCACCGCAACGCCATCGAGACGGCCATGCCGAGCAGGTGCTTGGTGCCCGCGTCGAGACCGCCCTTGTCGGTCGAGTCCTTGTAGGTTGACGAGTCGAGCGAGAAGAACCGCTTGATGCCCAGGTGCTGGGTCTCGAGGACGCGTGCCTGTGCCGCGGCGCGATCATCACGGAACTGCTTGATGCTTCTGTGTGGCATGCGCGCACTCTAGCGGGTGCGCGTGAGCGGGGCGACTCTCAGCGTGCCGGATCGGGGGTTGGCGTGACCGAAGGGGACTGACCCTGGCTGGGGGGCGCGCTCTTCTTCGTTCTCAAGGCGGCCGCCTCGGGGGCCTCGGCTCTGTCCTTGGTAGCGATCTTCACCGCTGTGACGCCGATGAACGACGCGAAGACCAGCGCGAAGCTGTACGCCACACGATCTCGCCCGATGGACACGAAGATGCCCAGGGCGGCGAAGACAAGCGAGATCCCGTAGAGCAGGAGGACGGCAGGAACGACGCCAACCGCACGCTTGAGCATGTGGTGCAGGTGGTGGTGGTCCGCCGCGCTGATGGACAGCCCGGCCATCTTGCGTCGGACGATCGCCAGGGTGGTGTCGATGATGGGCAGCGCGTAGATGATCAGTCCTGCGACGACCAGATCGGTGCGCCCCGTGTCTCCCAGGGTGAATATGACAACGATGGTCAGGTACCCCAGCAGCTGCGATCCGGCGTCACCGAGGAAGATCGATGCCGGCTTGAAGTTGTGCGGTAGGAAGCCAAGGCAGGCTCCGGCGACGGCGAGGCACAGCACTATTCTCGGCGCGTCGAGGATGCCGTCGTCGCCCTGCGCGAGCATGAGCGAGAGGATGAGCAGACCCGAGATCACGATCGTTGTCACACCACTGAGGAGGCCATCGAGCCCGTCGATGAGATTGCTGGCGTTGCAGGCGCCGAGGATGCCGATGGCGATGATCGCGGTGCCCGTCCAGTAAATAAGATCAATCGTGATGTGCTCGCCACCCATGATGGGTATGGCGATCGGGATCTGGAGGGAGTAGACGAGATCGGCGTTGCCGATGAGATTGCCGAGAGGGGCCAGCACACCCTGCGCGACCTTGACGCCGACATCCTCCATCGCGAGCGCAGCGGCCGCGAAGAGCTGACCGGCGATCTTGATACGAGGGCTGATGCCGACGATGTCGTCTATCAGCCCTGTGAGCATGATGACAGTCATGCCCACGATGATCGAGAGCGGGATGGTCTCCTGCGCGTACACGGAGGCGTGCTCGATGTAGATGGCGACGTTCTCTCCCTCGCCGAAGATGTTCAGCGAAGCGCCGAAGAGACTGAGCGTGATACCACCGAGCACTCCGAGGAACACGGCCGCGCCACCGAGATACGCCACGGGCGCCTTGTGGAGCTTGCGTGTGGCATCGGGCTTGTCGACGACGCCGTTGGCGTGCGCGAGCGCTCGCATGATCGGGGTTGCCAGCAGCGTGACGACGAACGCCACGATGAAGACGGGCAGGTACCCGTGGAAGATATCGATCAGGCTCTGCACCTCGGGAGACGCGGGAGAGGATTCCGGCAGTGTGGCAAGACCTCCCGACAGATCGGGCAGAGTCGTTCCGCTGCTGAGTGGATCGGTCTGGGTAGCGTCTTGCATGACTCGCTCGCGGGACAGAGCCCGTGCGACGTGGGGTTAGCTCTCGTCGGTGCCGTTGTGGTGCACTGTGCCATTGACGTGGACGCCAGCCACGGTCTCGGACGAGTCTCTGATGCGTTTCTCGCCCATGCGTGATGATGAGTCTGGCGTGTTCAGGTACTTGTGCGTGGTGCGATAGTTCTGGCGGAAGTAGCCACCAGCGGCGGATCGCACCGCGTTGACGATAACCCCGGCGAAGTCTGTCTGTGTCTCCTCGACCTGGTTGCGCAGGCGCGCCACGAGCCCTCGCTTCTCGCCGTAGGCGCGTGCGACGAGCACCGCGCTGTCGGCGATGCCCACGAGCGACATCGTGTCGGAGGAGACGATAGCGGGTGGCACATCGATCAGGATGACGTCGTAGCGAGAGCGCACCGACTCGAGCACACGATGCATCTGGGACGACATGAGGCGCTCGGCGATCCGAGTCTCCTCTGGGCCCGATGTCAGCAGGTGGAGTCCGTGGGTGTCGGTCGCCTGCACCGCTTCGTCGAATGTGCACGTGTCGGCCAGGAGGTTCCCCAATCCGGGCGCCTGCTCATCGATCCCGAATATCTTGTGGATCGCGGGACGACGGAAGTTGGCGTCGACGATGAGCACCCGCTGCTCGCAGAGCGCCATGCTCGAGGCGAGATTCGCGATGACCGATGACGCGCCGGAGCCCGGGATCCCTCCGAACACGACGACGGATTTGGCGTCGTGCTGGTGGAGATACTTCGTGAGCGTGTTGCGCACCCGTCGGTACGACTCGGCCATGACGCCAGTGGGTTTGTCGTGGACCGCTCGCTCGATTCGAGCGGGCTTTGTCGGGTCCTCCACCGCATCGGGGATGACGCCCAGCACGCGGACGCGCGGGATGACAGTGACATCAGCGGGACCGCGCACGCGCTGCTCGGTGAGTTCCTTGAGCACGATGAGCCCGAATGTCAGGCCACCGATGAGAACCACGCCGGCGGGCGTCATCACGTAGATGTCGGGGAAGACCGGCTCGGAGGGCGGGTTGGCGGCGTTGAGCTGCGTGACGCGGTTGGCGGTGTCGCGCTGGTCGATCGCGCGTGCCTGGCCCAGCTGCACGGAGATCTCGGCCTCCTGCTCGGCGAGCCGGTCGTACTCGTCCTTGTCCTGGTCGTATTGGTTGAGGATCGCCTTGATGTCGCTGAGCTTGCGGTTCGCCTCCTCGAGCATCGTGAGGAACTCGGCCTTCGACGCCTCGAGCTGGCGGATGCGCGTCTGCACACCGTCGATCTGGTTCTGGAAGATCTGCGCCATGAGGGTCTCGGCCTCGGCGCGTCGACGTTCCTTGTAGCTCTCAAGCTCGCGAGCGAGTCGCTTCGTCTGCATGTGGTTCGGGCCGTAGTTGCGCTCCGAGGCGCTGTGCTCGGCCTCGGTCCGCGAGATGAGCAGGTCGAGATCACGGATGACGGGCTCTTCCTTGACGAGGATGCGCACGTCCTCGGGGTAGACCGCGCCTCCCGGGGCGTTGAGTTGCTCGGTCCACCCGTCGAAGAGCGCTCGGTTGGTGTCGATCTCGTACTGGATCTCCTGGAGCTGGGGCAGGAGCAGCGCGATCGTCTTGGCCTCCGCGGACTCGGTTTCCTCGAGCGATGTCAGGTTGTTGTCGAGGATCAGGCGCTCCATGCGGTTCTCGATGAGGCGGCGCTCCTCACGCACGGCGTTGAGCCGGTCCGTGAGCGACTCCTCGATGTCGATGCTGCCGGTTCGACCCGCCCTCTGGATCTCACGGAGGTACGCCTCCGCGATGGCGTTGGCCATCGAGGCGACGTCCTGCGGGTTATGAGATGTGACGCGGAGCTCGATCACGTTCGTGTCGGGGATCGCGCGTGCAACGGTGATGTCCTCGAGCTCGATCGTCGCCTCGATCTCGTCGAAGAGTCCGTTGCTTGTTCGGAACTGGCGAGCCCAGACGGTTTGGTCGCGGATGAGTGGATTGTTCACCGCGTCGCGGAGCACGTCCTCCGAGATCATGCGGAGGCTCTGTGTGCCTATGAATCGCTCGATCTCGGACTCGCCACCCGCACCTACCGTGGTGTTCTTGGCGGCTGGATCCTCGAGCTGTGCAACAAACTCAAACTGGACCTCGCCGCGATAGAGGGGATAGAACCGCATAAACGCGAAGTGGCTCGCGACACCGATGCCGGCTCCAAGGAATACCGAGATGATCAACAGCAGCAGGTGCTGCTTGATGAGCTTGATCGGGTCGAGCGTGACAGCGAACCGCTGCGGCCCCGACGAGGGTATCGGCGCCCGTGGCGAGGTTTGACCGCCGAGAGGTGCCTGCGGCTTGGTGAGTTGAGTTGGCGCACTCATCGGGACACCTCTCTGTCGTCACGACACGGTGGGAGCAACGCGTCCCTGGAATCAGCACACAGGGCGCGCAATGGAGAGGCCCCGACCAGGGGGGAATAGTAGCCGTTCGTGTGCGCGCTCATCGTTGGATTCCTGAGGTTTCTTCGGCTCGATCGAGGGAGCGAATCAGGTCGTCAAGATCTGCCTGATAGGTATCTGCCAATTCGGGGGATCTGCGAAGGAGATCGGCGGCACGATCCGCAAACCTTCTGCTGGTACGTAGCTCGTCCTGCGTGAGTTTGACCTGGCCGAGGTGAATGTTTATCGGGAGTTCCTGCTGGGGTGTGCTGGCCAGATCCAGGGCCCTCTGGAGCGTGGACTCGGCCTGGGCGACCATATTGTTGCGGAATTGGACCCATCCGAGGGTGTCGAGGATGACCGGGTTGTTGGACGCTATCTGTGACGCCCTCTGGGCCGGAGCCAGGGCACCCTCGAAGTCGTCGAATTCTTTCACCAGCAGGTAGGCCAGATTGTTGTTGAATTCCAGGTCGTTCGGGCTTAGGGCAACACCCTTACGCATCGTCTCGACCGCGGCGTCGAAGTCACCCGACTGGTACTCGAGGGCGCCGCGGAGACGATAGATGTCGATGAGCAGCTCATTGTCATCGCCCGCTCGCGACTCGCTCACATTGAGATTCTCGATCAGCTCCGAGCGGCTCGCCACATCGATCGCACGGAGACGGGACGTCTGGACGTCGAAGTGGAGCGCCAGTGGGCTCGGCGGGGTGAGCGTCTCCAGGAACCGCAGGAGATCGGCCTGTGTCTCGAAGACGATCGGAATCTCTGCGAACCACAGCTTGATCTCGTCACTCGTCGTCGCGACGTCGAGCGCTGTTGTGAGAGCCGCGATGGACTCTCCCCGATTACCGAGCGCGAACAGAGCACGCCCGTAGAGAAGCATCAGTCGTGTGTTTGTCCTGAGCATCTCGTTTGGCAACTCGTTGAGCGCGTCCAGAGCCTCCTGGGCCGCTGGCGGGCGGACGTCGAGCGCGGTCATGGCGAGCCTCACACCAGACTCGGCGTTCTGGGCCTCGTCGTGGAATTCTCTGAAATACACGAGGGCCTGATTCATCAGGTCGTCGCGGTTGCGGGTGTTTGACGGTGAGATCGCTGCCTGGAGGTGGATCTGGCCTCCGAGCGAGAGCCACGATGGATCATTCGTGCGGAACCTCTCGGCGGCGGTGTCGACCGATGCCATCGCGTCCGTCCAGTTGCCGGTCTCGGCGAGCTGGAGGATGTACAGACGGTGGAGCTCGACGTTGTCAGGATCAGAGGCGACAGCTTGCCTGAGTTCCGAGAGCGCCTCTGAAATGCGACCACGCTGGATCAGCAGCGATGCTCGCATCTGACGGGCGACGATCGAGGTTGGTGTCAGACGGAGGACCTGATCGAGATCGGCCAGGACATCGGCGTACAGATTCGGATCCTGTCGATTGAATTGTGCTCGCTGCAGGTACGGGAGTGGATTCGCGGGCGCCATTGCAACAGCCTGATTCAGCAACTCAAATGCCTCACGAAGCTGCTGATTGCCCGAGTGGATCTCTGCTCGCAGGAGCAGCACCTCGACCGTGTCCCTCGTGTCCTCGTCAAGCTCGCCGATCACGCGTGAGGCGTCGTCCCACTGCCCGAGCCGGATGTGCGTCTCCGCGAGTCTGAGACCGATCACCTGCTCAGGCGACTCACTCCAGAGCTCGCCGTATGTTTGAGCCGCCTGCTCGTAGCGCTTGCGAGAGAACAGGTAATCGGCCATCCGACGACGCGCCTCGTCGGGAGCAGCCTCGGCCGCCTCACGCAGTGCGCTGATGACCTCGTCCTCGAGATTGAACTCGGCGGCAAAATTCGCGACAAGGAACAGAGTGTCCTGCTGATCCGACGATGGCGTGTAGTTCTCCCTGAGGAAGCGGAGCCCGGCCATTGGATCCGGGGTGTAGCCAAGCGATCGATCGTTGTGCAGCGCGTACCAGCGTGCCTGCTGGAGCAGGTAGGAGGTGTCGTCTTCACCGAAGATCCTCGCCGCTCTATCGAGCTCCTGGCGAGCCTCCCTCCACTGGCCCGTCGAGATGAGAAGGTTGATGAGCGCGAAGCGACTCTCCCTGTTGTTTGGGAGTTGCTGAAGGATGTCGCGATGCTGGGTGATCGCGTATTGGCGATCGCCGGCGAGCCCCTCGAGATCGAGCTGGATCTGGCGGATCTCTGCGTTGCGGGGGTTGAGTCTCGCCGCGTCGCGCGCGATCTCGAGCGCCTCGGAGTATCGCTGGATCTGGCGCAGGGCGTCGATGAGTGCTCGCGCCGCTGTGTAATTATTCGGGCGAGCGTCGTACGATGCTCTGAGTGCCTCCACCGCGTCGTTCGTGCGACCGAGCGCCAGGTACGAGTGTCCGAGCATCTGCTGGGTGCGCACCGAGAATGGCATGCGCTCAAGCACTCCCTCGAGGACATCTATAGCCTCGGCGTGCTTCTTCTCGGTCTGGAGCTTGAGCGCCAGGAAGATGTCGCCGTTGGCGTTGTCCGCGTTGGTCTCGACCGCTCGCGCGAGGAAGGTCTCGATGGCCTCGCTGTTCCCGTTGTCGACCGCCTCGGCGAATCGATACTCGACAAACAGCGGGTAGTTGGGATCTATCTCGCCCGCGGCGGCGACGTGCCTCTCGGCCTCCTCGAATTTGCCGTTGGCACGGTAGAGTGCGCCCTTACGCATGTGACGCTCGACCTCGGGCATGTCCTGGAGGTCTACGAGGTCTATCTGATACTCGAGCGGGCTCTCGGCCTGGAAGATGCTCACGCGTCGTGCGATCTCTCGGCTCTCGGGAAGGCTGGGTTGTTTCTCGAGCGCGTACGCGAGCGCCTCGCTCGTGCGATTGGTAGCCGCCAGATAATCGATGTACGACGTGATCGCGCGCTCATCGTCGGCGTGGTCGCGGAGCAGAACGGAGTACATCGCGTCGATTGGCTCTGTGTCCTGCGGGTTGCTCCTGAGGCGCCCCCTGATCTCGTGTATCGAGGTGAGCACCGGGTCATCGGACGGAGCGATCTCGTGCAGCACCAGGAGCTCGTTGAGCTTGTCCTGAAGGAGGTCGTTGTCGGGATCCGTGAGGAGATAGTCCTCGAGCAGCGAGATCGCGCGGCGCCAGTTGCCCAGACGACGATCGATCTCCACGGCAAGCAGGATGGCCTGCGTGTTGTCGGGCTCTCGCAGGAGGAGCTCCTCGATAGTCGACCGGGCTGCGCCGAGCTGGTTCAGCTCCAGGAAGCAGCGCGACTCGAGCCTGAGAATCTCGTTGGCGTTCGCCGATGTCTCTCGCTTGTAGGCCGTGAGCTTCGTCAGCCCCTTCTCGAACTCGCGTGTGAATATCGCATGGCGAGCGTCGAGCAGCAGGATCTCCGGTGAATTCTCTCCGCCGGCCAATTGTGTGGCGAGGGAGTCGCGATGCTGCTCGAACTGCTCGAGAGCCGTGTCGATTTCCTCATCCTCGCTCAACTCGGCGAGCCTGAGCGAGTTCTCCGCCTGCGAGCGCCGCGCGACGATCCTGAACCCACGCTGCAGCAATCCGTCCAGGCTCACTGGCAGATCGGGAATATCGAGAATCCGTTGGTACACCTCGATCGCGTCTGTCGGCTCGTTGAGCAGCGTTAACGCTCGGCCGAGCACAACAAGTGTCTGGATATCAGCCGGACGCTCCTCGACGACTCGCTCGATGATCGGGACGGAGACCCGAAATCCTTCCTCGAGACGCATCAATCCCATCACCGTCACGAGCCGATCGAGCGCGAACGAGCTGATCTGCTCCACCGGTGCGCTCTGGAACGCCTCGAGCACCGGCCCGTCGGATCCGGCGAGTGATGCCACGGCGACCTGTCGCTGGCGGAGGGTGCCCGCCCCTGTGAGTGCCTTGTTGATCTCGAGCTCGAGCGCAGAAAGCAGCGCGCGTGGGTGGTTGTCGAAGGAGGTTCTGAGCATCGAGACCACCCCGTCGAGCTCTTCGAGCCTCTGATCGATGAGATCGGGGATTCTCTCGCGACGCGCCCGGCGCCACTCCATGATGTACCACCGTCCGAGCGAGAACGCGGCGTCCACGTCGCCAGGATTGCCAGCCAGCGCGGTCCTGAGATCCTCCTCCGCCTGGTCACGCACGGTCTCCGACGGCTCGAACTGCTCCATCTGTCGGACAACCGCGATGCCGCGATACCGCAGCAGCGACTTGCTCTCGGGCAACGACATATCAAGCTGCTGGATCGCGGTCGTCGTGGCATCGGCGAGCTGTTGCCATGCTTCTGGTGACGCCGACTGCCAGACCAGACGCTGGTAGCGTTGATCCAGGTTGCGACGCTGTGCCTCGGGGTTGGTAATCTCGAGCACCGCCAGGCGGTCGAGGATGCTGGTGTAGAACCCGAAGTTCTTGTCGAAGTCGACGTCGACATCGGGCACGTAATGCTCGAGCATGTACATCCATCGCTCGAGCCACTCCTTGCGGGTTCTGTCATGTCCAACCGCTCGTGCGTAGAGCTCCGAGGCGGTCCTGAAATCGCCCGCCTCCGCTGCGCGCTCGCCCCGCTGCGCGTACTCCTCACCGGAGGTGGTCAGACGTGTGTACGCGATGTACCCAACGCCCAGAGCCATCAGGACAAAGACCGTGCCCAGCAGCACGACGAACTTGATGTTCACACGATTGTTCATAGGCCTGATCCTTGGTGATTCGTGGCACGCCCGTCGTGGGTCGTGCGTGACAGCGCTGTGGGTGCGTCCGGCTCGGGCGGGTATCGCCCTTCCTTGACGGCGATCCAGTCGGGAGTGCGGCGCATCAGGTCCGGGAGCATCTCAGAGAGGAACTCCCCGGCCATCTCGCCAAGCTCCTGGGCGCTGGAGACCGACGTGGATGAGAATTGTATCTTTGCGTAATACGCGTACTTGTCCTCATGACGGAAGGCCAGCTGCCTCACCTGCTCCGCACGTGGGACGGTGCCGCCGTTGGCGATGAAGAAGTACCCCGCGAAGAGCTCGACACCGGTGTCGCTCTTGAATCGGCTGACGTTCATGGCGAGCGATTCGAGCTCGCGCGGCATGTACACGTATTGTCCTGGAGAGTCGGAGGATGGCCCCGTCCGTCCGCGTCGTATCGGGCCGTGCGACTCGGAGTCCACATAGGGATCCAGCGGGAAGCGATCGAGGTCGAGCGTCACAGGCACGATCGTCCCGACCGAGCCGTCGAGACTCAGTCCGCCATTGCCGACGAAGCAGCGCTCGGGCACGTGCGGGACGGTGTCGATCATGCCCGTGTAGTACGCGCAATGGAACTCGAACTCGCGCGCGCTCTCGGCGTCTCGTTCGACGTAGTGGCGAGTCAGATAGTTGGACGTGCCCAGCTCCTCGACCATCTCGGCACTCAGTGGCGCGGGATCGGGTCTCGCACGCTCCCAGCTCACGGTCTCGGCGGGAAGTGAGCGGAACGCGAGGTTGTCGGTTGGATAGATCTCGAGCTTCTTGAGATGGATGCCCATGAAGGTGATGGCGGCATCGAGCCCAACCGCCGCGAGAAGCACCGACCCGAGGGCGATCAGGTAGTGGATTCGTGCCATCGGAGTCCGTCTCATGATGTGGTCTCCACCGCTTGATTCTGCGGGCTCACGGCTTTGTTCAGGATCCAGCCGATCCCCAGGAAGACCAGCAACGCGGGAAACAGCAGAACCGTCCCGATGAACACGTGGGCCTCGCCCTCCGCCCACTCGGGTGCCCAGATATTCAGGATGCCCAGGACCGTGACCCGCACGACGTTGGTCAGCACCGCGATGGGTACCGTCGTGCACAGTAGCGCGATTCGCTGCCACCAGTGTGCGCACGAGAAATACGCGACGGTGACTCCGAGCGCGATGAACGCGACGACCATGCGCATGCCCGAGCACGCCTCGGCGACATTGAGCGGGAACTGCTCGCCGTTGCTGGTCGTGATGGTCAGCGCGTTGCCGGTGCGTGAGGTGAGGAACCCAAGCACGTTGAGCAGGATCTCGCCCCCCTGCGCCGCGAAGTTCTGGAGAATGAACGTGACCTTGATCATCACCTGCTCGCTGATGGTCATGCCCAGCAGCAGGAACCCAATCGGGAATGACAGCGGCACGATCGCGGAGGGCCCGAGCAGCAGCAGTGTGACCCCGAATATACCGAGGATGAGCGACGCGCCCTGGAACATATGGTTCGTGAAGTGGCTGATGACAAACAGGTAGTAGCTGGCGATCCCGACGAGCACGGGGATGAGCCCGGGCCAGAACGCACGGAACCGGCTGGAGAGGATCTCATCGCGGAGCTTCCAGATCGCGTAGACGCTGATCATTGGCACGATGAAAGCGTGGCCCCAGTCCTCTGGGTGCTTGGTGCTGAACGTGTACTGGCGTGTGATCCACTGCCAGCTCAGGTAGAGAAACGCAACAGTGATCAGAGCGATCGCGACGATACCCTGGGTCGGGATCGAGGCCGGAGACTCCTCGTGTGTTGTTGAGACTTGAACGGCGTTCATAGGTTCACGAGCACCCACCCATGAGCGATCAGGACGTGGATCCACCTCACGTGCTCATCGTCAAATCGTGCGTCCGGCTGAGGCGATCAGAACCCGCAACGATCGCATCTTCCCACCGTCTGGATAGTACGACACGCATGCACTCGGGTTCAGCCGATTCGAGCGAAAGAATGAGAGAATCCGGGCGACCCTGTTTGGTTTTTGTTAGAACCCGCGATCGGTTGGCGGAGGCCCAAAAATATCGTTCGCGAAGTTCCTGTCGATCAGGAATCCGAAGCCGTAGGTGAACCTGAAGCCATTACGGATGATCGCCAGCGGCTGGGCCCAGAAATTCGTGCCCACGTTGATCATGTCATCGGGCTTGATGAACACGTCGGGGTGCGTTCCCTCAGCGATGGCGCGCAGATTCAGGCGAATGGTCGCCTGTCGGTCCTCGCCGATCATGCGTGTCAGATCGACGCGCGAAGGGATCGCGACGGCCGAGAGTCCGCCAGAGGACATGATGGCCTTGGAGAGGGTCATCTTGCCCACTGAGGGGAGCTGGTACACACCGGGCCTGTTGATGCCCGGGCCGGCCAGATAGAAGAAGCCCTGATCGGGACCGGGCACACGGATGATGTCGCCGGGGCGGATCACGATGTTGTAGCGCGCGTCGCCCGCCAGCAGGGGATCGACAGGAACCTCGATCACGCGCTGCGTGACCATCTCTCCCGAGGCCTGCAGCAGCTGGTCCTCCTCCACCGAGGCGTCGGTCTCGCTGGAACGGACCCATTGCCCGTCGACGAATATCCATCGGTTCTCGCCGTCGCGATCGTCCTCGGACTCGGGCAGATCGATGGGGGGCGCGCTCTGGATGTTCTGTGCGTTGGTGGGGCTGATCTGATTCGGCGCCAGCTGCGCGGGGGAGCCGCCGTCGTTGGTGAGCTCGTCGATGAGCTCGTTGATGTCGATGCCGTTCTGGGAAGGATCGCTGGGCTGCTCGAGCACCGGAGGCGAGATGCCGGGCGTGCCGCGGACGGCGTCGGCGAGCGCGGTCTGTCGGATGATGAAGATGCGCTGCGTCCCCGGCGCCATGCCGCCGGCCTCGGTGATGGCCTCGAGGAGCCGGTAATCGGGCTCTGCGAGCACGTACCTGCCCGTTCCCGCGATCGATCCGAAGATCGCGTACGTGGAGTCACGTCTATCGAGCACCTGCACGGAGACGAGCGCGTCCTCGATGATGCCTGCCTCGCGCAGGAGCGTGCGGATCTGCTCGCGCGCCTGATCGGGCGTCATGTTCATGACATCCACGCGACCGATCTGCGGCAGGTCGAATCCGCCACGCTGATCGACACGCCGCTCGAACGGCGTCGCGACGCCCGGCTGGAGGAAGTCGAAGATCTCGATGAAGAGCCCGTCGCCAGATCCGATGCGGTAATCCTCGATGTGGGGGAGCAGGTCTTCCGGCATCACGGGAGAGGTCTCGACGAACTCGCCGGCGTCACGCTCGATCACATCGATGCGATCGAGTATGGGCACGATCGTGGGCGTGTACTCCCAGCGACCGACCACGCTCGGATCAATGAACGAGTCAACCTCGCACCCGAGTCCGGACAGCACGCCCAGGCACAGGAGGCACCCAATAGCGCGGTTGAGCAGGGGTCGTCGATTCAGCGATGTGCCTCGGGTCATCATCCCGCTTGCTCCTACGCATGGCCTCGTGCGGGGGGAGTCCCCGCGGATTGTCCGTCCTCGAACCGGCCAAGCTACCACCCCGCATGCGCGTGTCAACGTGCTCGCGCGATGGGCACAGACCAATTCCCCGAGCCTCTATCGTCACGAATCACGCTCGAACGCCCCGGAACGGTGGAGCAATGCTTGGGGGTCCGGGAACTCACTCCCGAAGATCGGCATCGCCGATCCTCATGCGCATTCGATGCGCCCTCCGATGCACCTTCTCGCGATTCGCACGTTGGCAAGGGCCTACACTGTACCACCATGAGCGCCACTCCCCGTCCAGCAGATCCCTACGAGAGGGCCACAGCGAGGCATCCGCGCCCGCTGGGGGGCGATCCCGTGCGACGCCTGGACACACCACTGGTGAGCCTCAGCGACCAGATCATCAATAACGCCCAGAGCCCACGCCACCGCATGGCGCCACGAAAGAAGCCCTCGTGGCTCCGGGCAAAGCTACCCGGCGGCGAGGGTTACCACCAGCTTCGGGGGATCATGGACGAGCACTCGCTCCACACCGTCTGCGAGGAGGCGGGATGCCCCAACATGGGGGAGTGTTGGGCGCGAGGCGTGGCCACCATCATGATCCTGGGCGACACCTGCACGCGCTCGTGCGGCTTTTGCAATGTCAAGACCGGAAAGCCAGGGCCCGCTGACCCCGACGAGCCGCGGCGCGTCGCCGAATCGCTGGCGCTGATGGGTCTCAAGCATGTCGTCATCACGAGCGTCGATCGCGACGATCTTCCCGATGGTGGCGCACAGCTCTGGGCGGACACCATCCTCGAGACTCGCAAGACGTGCCCGGAGATGTCCATCGAGGTGCTGATCCCGGACTTCCAGGGTGATTGGGGCGCGCTGCAGGTCGTTATCGATGCGCGCCCGGAGATCCTGAACCACAACCTCGAGACGGTCAGGCGTATGTATCCTGCCGTGCGCCCGCAGGCGAAGTTCGACCGCTCGCTCGAGCTGTTGCGTCGATGCAAGGATCAGGGGCTCGTGACCAAGACGGGGATCATGGTCGGCATCGGCGAGCGAGACGACGAGGTGCTCGAGCTGCTCGACGACGTGCAGGCGAACTCGGACTGCGACATCCTGACGATCGGACAGTATCTCCAGCCGACACCGAACCATCTCCCCATCGCCCGATTCGTCGAGCCGCGTGTGTTCGATCGGTATCGGGAGCAGGGCCTGGCGCGCGGGTTCAAGGTCGTCGAGTCGGGACCGATGGTTCGCTCGAGCTACCACGCGGACATGCAGGTCGAGGCGCTGGTTGGCAACGGATCGTCCTCGATCAACACGGTCAACTCGCTGATCCAGAACTCGAAGTCATCACAGCAATAAAAAACCCCGCACGGAGCGGGGCGTGATGAGTCTTTCTCCTGAGAGATGATCAGAGAGCCGCGGTCTCCTTGCCTTCGCAGCCCGAGCACTCCAGGGCGCCGGACTCCTCGTTCATGGTCAAACCAGCGGTCTCGAGCAGGATCTCGGTTTTGGTGGCGTCGTCGGCCTCTGCGAACGTGTCGACGCAGTCCTTGCAGCAGAAGTCGATGACGTTGCCGCGGTAGGCGACGAGAAGCTTGCCCTCGGTGGGCTCGGTCGAGATCGGGCACTCGGTGTTGATCGGCTTGGCGAACTTGGCGATGGTCGTGGCCTTGGCGGAGTCATCACTCTCATTGAACTTGGCCTGGCAGTTCTCGCAGCAGAAGCCGACGGCGAATCCATTGTGGAGTGAGACCACCTCGGGGTTGATCTCGTTGCCGGAGGTCGGGCATGAGCTGTTCACGAGCTTGGCGTGCTGCATCACGAACGCGTTCTTCATGGCGACGGGCGACTCCTCGAATCCCTCGATGCAGCCCTCGCAGCAGTAGCCGATGGTGAATCCGTTGTAGATCGAGGTGACGCTCGCGTCGATCTCGCCACCCATGCCCGGGCACTTGTCGTTGACAGGCTTGAGGGCGCTCTTCGTCCCGCAGGCGCTGCACTCGCTGCTATCGCCAACGTTCATTGCGACGGCGGTCGTCTCGCTCTCGCAGGACGACGTGGCGCACTCGCTCTTCTCAGCGACGGCCACCACGGCGGTTGTCTCGCTTTCGCAGGACGACGCGGCGCACTCGCTCTTCTCGGCGACGGCCACCACGGCGGTCGTCTCGCTCTCGCAGGACGACGCGGCGCACTCGCTCTTCTCGGCGACGGCCACCACGGCGGTTGTCTCGGTCTCGCAGGACGACGTGGCGCACTCGCTCTTCTCGGCGACGGCCACGGCGGTTGTCTCACCCTCGCAGGACGACGTTTCACACTCTGTGTGCTCGGCGACGGTCGTCGCCTTGGTCTTCTCCTCCTCGCACGCGTTAGCGGGAAGAGCCAGACAACAGGATGTCACACAACAGGCAAAGAAGAGTTTGGTGGCGTTCATGGTTCTCTCCGGGAGAAAAGCGGTATACCCGCGAGTTCGTATGAAAGGGTGATCGTCCCCTTGGACGCACAACTGAGACCCTACAGGATATACCCTTCGCTCCTGGGCGCTATTCAGCGATATGACCGGAATACACAGTTTTCCTGCCTATCTGGCAGGCCTGTTCGCTGATGGCACGCCTGGGCGTCGTCCAGAGCTCAGAATCCGCCATTGTGGACCGGATCGCACCGCATCGCGTCTGGCACAGGGGTTGCCTCTGTCATCGGTGAAGCGGGGGAGTTCTGCCCGCGCCTAGTCCATCCCTCAGGGAGCTCACAAGATGTCCAAGATTATCGGAATTGATCTGGGAACCACGAATTCGGTCGTTGCGCTCATGGAGGGCGGCGATCCAAAGGTGCTCGTCAACGCCCAAGGTGCCCGCACGACCCCCTCGGTGATCGGATTCACCGACAAGGACGAGGTCCTCGTGGGCCAGCCGGCCCGTCACCAGCAGGTCACCAACCCCCAGAACACGATCTTCTCCATCAAGCGATTCATGGGCATGCGGGTCGACGAGGTCTCCTCGGAGCGCAAGCAGGTCCCCTACGAGGTGATTGGCTCAGGCAGCGACTTGGTCAAGGTGAAGGTCCGTGGCACGGAGTTCACCCCGCAGGAGCTCAGCGCCAAGATCCTCAAGGAGCTCAAGAAGGTCGCGGAGGACTATCTGGGCGAGACCGTCGAGAAGGCGGTCATCACTGTCCCGGCGTACTTCAACGACTCGCAGCGTCAGGCCACCAAGGACGCGGGCGAGATCGCGGGCCTGACAGTCGAGCGCATCATCAACGAGCCCACTGCGGCCGCCCTGGCCTACGGGCTCGACAAGAAGAAGAACGAGAAGGTCGCGGTCTTCGACCTCGGCGGCGGCACGTTCGACATCTCCATCCTCGACGTCGGCGACGGCGTCTTCGAGGTGCTCTCGACCAATGGTGACACGCACCTGGGTGGCGACGACTTCGATCACGTTCTGATCGACTTCATCGCCGAAGAGTTCCGCAAGACCGAGGGCATCGACATCCGCAACGATCCGATGGCGCTCCAGCGTCTCAAGGAAGCCGCGGAGAAGGCCAAGTGCGAGCTCTCGAGCACGCAGGAGACAACGGTCAACCTGCCGTTCATCACCGCCGACGCCAGCGGTCCCAAGCATCTGCAGGTCACTATCTCTCGCGCTCGATTCGAGTCGCTCGTGAGCGACCTGATCGCGCGACTCAAGACACCGTGCCTCAACGCGATGAAGGACGCGAGTCTGGAGGCCTCGAAGATCGACGAGATCATCCTCGTTGGCGGCTCGACGCGCATCCCCGCGGTGCAGGCGCTATGCAAGGAGATCTTCGGCAAGGAGCCCAACAAGAGCGTCAACCCGGACGAGGTCGTGGCGGTCGGCGCCGCCATCCAGGGCGGCGTGCTGCGCGGCGAGGTCAAGGACGTGCTGCTGCTCGACGTCACCCCGCTCTCGCTGGGTGTCGAGACGCTGCACGGCGTGATGACCAAGCTCGTCGAGCGCAACACGACGATCCCCTCGTCCAAGAAGGAGATCTTCTCGACCGCGGCGGACAACCAGCCGAGCGTGCAGATCCGCGTCTTCCAGGGCGAGCGTGAGTTCGCCAAGGACAACAGGCTGCTCGGCGAGTTCGAGCTCTCGGGCATCGCGCCGGCGCCGCGTGGCGTTCCACAGATCGAGGTCGAGTTCGCCATCGACGCCAACGGCATCCTGAAGGTCACAGCGACCGACAAGGGCACAGGCAAGGCGGCGGACATCGAGATCAAGGGCTCTTCCGGCCTCTCCGAGGAAGAGATCGAGCGCATGAAGACGGACGCCGAGGAGCACGCCGCAGAGGACTCAAAGCGCCGCGAGATCGTTGATCTGAAGAATCGTGGCGAGGCGATGCTCTACCAGACGCGCAAGAGCCTGGAGGAGCACGGCGACAAGGTCTCCGCCGAGTCTCGCGGCGACATCGAGTCGGCGCTGACAACCCTCGAGAACGCGCTCAAGGGCGACGAGAAGGAGCCGATCGAGAAGGCCATCGGCGCGCTCGAGCAGAGCTCGATGGAGCTGGGCAAGGCGGTGTACGAGGCCTCGAAGGAGCAGGCCTCGACCGATACGCCGGGCGATGGCGACTCATCGGATGGTGACGACGATGTCATCGATGCCGAGTACGTCGTGAAGGACGACGACAAGGACTGATCACCCACAGCGCCGCGTGCGGCGCTTCAAGCACGGCAACGCGACGTGTGCCCCGGTTCGAGGACCGGGGCACTGTCGTGCGCACAAAAAAAACACACGGGCGCGAGTGCGCCCGTGTGCTGATATCACAGATTGGAGCTCTGAGTCAGACGAGGTCCTTGAGGGCCTTGAGCGGGCGGACCTTGACCACGTTGCGTGCGGGCTTCGGCTTGAACCACTGCTCCTCGCCGGTGAACGGGTTGATGCCCTTGCGTCGCGGGACGGCGGGCTTGCGCTGGACGGTGACCTTCATCATGCCGCCCAGATTGAACGCCTCGGGGCCTCTCTTCTTGAGATCCTTGGCGATCATCTGCTTGGTGACCTCGAAGACCTCGGAGACCTGTTTGCGGGTCAGCCCGGTGTTCTCGGCGATGATCGAGAAGACCTCGCTCTTGGTGCGGGGCTTGTCGGATGACGGGATCTTGTAGCTCGGGGTGGCGCGCGTCGTGGTCTTGCGCGCCGTCTTCTTGCGAGCTGTCGTCTTGCGGGTTGTCTTCTTCCGGGTGGTTCGCTTGGCCATCGGAGCTCCTCCTAGTGTGGGAGTGATGTGTGTGTTCTCTCGGCGTCGCCACCGGCGCCGTCTGCTTTCTCACCGGGTTGTACGCCTATTTCGCGAGTGTGGCAAGCGCCCGGTGCCCGTTTCTATCGGAAAAATAGGGGTAAAATGGTTGAACTTTTTCTGAGACACCCTTTCCGCGATCGCGCGTCGAGCCCCTGTCGATTCGATACACTCCTCCCATGCACGACTCGGGATCAGCCCTCGTGATGGTGGACGATCGGCGCGCCGCCCTCTCGCCCCTCGACGATCTGCGCCCCATCTGGGACGTCCGAACGGGCGCGTGGACCACCAGGGAGCGATACGAGCACGCCCTGGGCAGATCGAGCGTGGCGGGTGTCACCTCCGATGACGTAGGGTCGTGCTCCCCGGCGCCGCTGGACGCGAATCCGCCAGAAAACAAGCCCGCTCTGCTCGTCAACGCCCGATGCGTGCTCCCGCCCGATGGGCTGGTCTCCCTGGCGTTGGATCACACCTTGGTCGATGGGGATGGGAGGGTCGTGGCGGCCCACGCCTCGGACCCGTCTCGGGGTCTGGCTTCGATTCTGGATGGTGCCCCGCACGGGCCAAGCCAGACCTGCGAGGAGGCGTCGTTTGTAGAGCACCCGTGGGACGTCGTGCGATTCCGGGACAAGACGATCGCGCACGACCTCGAGGCGATGCTGCGGGATCGATCGCGTTTTGCCAGCGAGCACCCCGACGACGTGCACCTGATCGGAGATCGACCGCTCGGGATCGATCTGACCGCGAGCGTCTCGCCCGGCGTGGTGCTGGATCTCCAGTATGGCCCGATCGTGATCCTCAGGGGCGCGACTGTTCGTCCGGGGGCGACCCTCGTCGGGCCGTGCCTGATAGGTGAGGACACGATCGTGCTCGAGCACGGGCTGATCAAAGCGAACACGGTCATCGGGCCGGTGTGCAAGGTGGCCGGCGAGATCGGTGGCACGATCTTCCAGGGCCACGCCAACAAGGCGCACCACGGGCATCTAGGAGACTCTTGGGTGGGGGAGTGGGTCAATCTGGGCGCGGGGACGGTGAACTCGAATCTGCTCAACACTTATGGCGAGATAGTGGCGCGGACTGCTCCTGATGCGGGGCGTGTTCGCACAGGGATGGTGTACCTGGGTGCGATCATCGGCGACCACGTCAAGACGGCGATCGGGACGCGCATCATGACCGGGTCGCTGCTCGCGACGGGCACGATGGTCGCGTCGAGCGCACCCGCTCCCAATTGCACGTCCCCGTTCGATTGGATCACCGACAGCGCATCGCGTGTGTATCGCATAGGCAAGTTCCTCGAGGTCGCTGCGACGATGATGGGGCGGCGTGATGTCGAGATGTCCGAGGCGTACGAGTCGCGACTGCGCGCGCTCCACGAGCGATTCCGTGGCGGCTCGTCGTGAGGACGCTCTATCTCATAGACGGGCACGCGCAATTCTTCAGAGCGTTCCACGCGATCCGAACGCCCATGAGCTCGCCCGTCACCAAGGAGCCGACGAACGCCACGTACGGCTTCGTGGGCATGCTGCTCAAGCTTCTGCGCGAGAACAAGCCGGATTACGTCGCTGTCGCCATCGATGTCTCGGGCGACAAGGAGACGTTTCGTTCCGAGATCTACCCGGAGTACAAGGCCAATCGCGAGTCGCCGCCCGAGTCGTTCCGCCCGCAGGTGGATCGGTGCGTCTCGCTGCTCGAGGCGCTGCGGATCCCGATCATCGGCGTCGAGGGGTACGAGGCCGACGACGTGATCGCGACGATCGTTGATCGTCACAGCGATCCCGATCTGCGCATCCGTATCGTCTCGAAGGACAAGGATCTCCAGCAGCTCCTCGAGAGTGGCCACGTCGAGATGTACGACGCGCACAAGGACGAGGTGATCTCGGAGTCCACCCTGTTCGAGACAAAGGGCATCGCGCCGTCGCAGGTCGTCGACATGCTCGCGCTCATGGGCGACAACGTGGACAACGTGCCGGGCGTCCCTGGCATCGGCCCGAAGACGGCAGCGGCGCTCATCGCGGAGCACGCCACACTCGACGCTCTGCTGGAGCGCGCGGACGACATCAAGGGCAAGCGTGGCGAGAACATCCGCGCCAGCCGCGACATGCTCGGCATGTCGCAGCGCCTTGTCACGCTCGTGCGGGACGTGCCGATGGAGTTCTCGCTCGACAGCGCGGACGTTGAGCGATTCGACCTGGGCGCGCTCATGCCTCTGCTCAAGGAGCTGGGATTCAACAGATACCAGGACGATCTCAAGGCACTCGTCGGTGGCGAAGCGACGGAGCCCACGAGTGACGATGAGCCCAAAAAGCAGAATGCTGTCGCTCCATCCGGGGGGCTGTTCGATGGTCTCGAGCCCCCGACGCCGCTCCAGGCGGGCGGCGAGTACCACTGCGTGCGCACGAAGACACAGCTCAACGCGCTCTGCGCGTCGCTCAGGAAGGCGGACCTGCTCGCTATCGACACCGAGACAACGAGCACGATCGCCATGCGCGCCGATCTGTGCGGCATCTCGCTCGCGATCAAGTCCGGTGAGGCGTGGTACGTGCCCGTGCGCGCGCCCGAAGGCGAGAAACACCTGGACGCGAAGACCGTCCTGAGTGCGCTGGCGCCGATCATCGCGGACGAGACCGTCCCCAAGACGGGGCACAACCTCAAGTACGACATCCTGGTGCTCCGACGCGCGGGAGTCGAGCTGCGTGGCATGGCGTTCGACTCCATGGTCGCCAGTTTCGTGATCGACTCGGTGCGCTCCAGCCACGGGATGGACCCGCTCTCGCTTGCGTTGCTCGGGCGGGAGACGATCTCGATCAAGACGCTGATCGGCACGGGCAAGAACCAGCGCACGTTCGACACGGTGCCACTGGACGACGCCACGATCTACGCCGCCGAGGACGCGGACGTCTCGCTCCAACTCCGCAACGTGCTCGCCGAGCAGTTGGAGGGGTCTGGTCTTGAGACGTTGTTCCAGGACGTCGAGATGCCCTTGGTGGACGTGCTTGCCGAGCTCGAGTGGAACGGCATCCGTGTCGACCCTGATGAGCTGCGTTCGCAGGAGGATCGGCTGCGCGAGCGCATCGATGTGATCCGCGCGTCCATCGAGGAGTGCGCCTCGAGACCGTTCAATCCCGACTCACCGAAGCAGCTCTCCGAGGTGCTGTTCAACGCGCCGAACAGCGAACCGCCTGGGCTGGGTATCAAGCCGCTGAAGAAGACCAAGACCGGCTTCTCGACGGATGTCGAGGTGCTCGAGAAGCTCGACCAGGACCCGGGTGTCGACACCCCGCTGCCGGGGCTGATCCTGGAGTACCGCTCGCTGACCAAGCTGGTCAGCACGTATCTTGTCGCGCTACGAGAGGCGATCAACCCAGAGACACAGCGCGTGCACGCGTCGTTCCACCAGACCGGCGCCGCGACGGGGCGCCTCTCATCGTCGGATCCGAATCTCCAGAACATCCCCATCCGCTCGGAGACAGGCCGCGAGATCCGCAGGGCGTTCAAGGCCGACGAGGGCAACCGGCTGATCACCGCCGACTACTCGCAGATCGAGCTGCGCATCCTCGCGCACCTGGCGCAGGACGAGGGGCTGATCGACGCGTTCAGGCAGGGTTCGGACATCCATCGCGAGGTCGCTGCACAGATCCATGGCGTCGCACCCGAGAAGGTCACCTCGGATCAGCGCTCAGGGGCGAAGATGGTCAATTTCGGGATTGTCTACGGCATCACGCCCTTCGGGCTCGCGCGACGTCTCGGCGTCGAGACGAAGAAGGCGACCGAGATCATCGAGGGCTACAAGCACCGGTTCAAGGGCATCGACCGATTCCTTGAGGAGTGCATGGAGCACGCGCGCACGCATGGGTATGTCGAGACCATGCTCGGCAGGCGACGCCCCGTCGAGCAGGCAGGCTCGCGCCACGCCCAGGAGCGAGCGCTCGGAGAGCGCGTGGCGATCAACTCGGTCGTGCAGGGTTCCGCGGCGGATCTGATCAAGCTCGCGATGATCGACCTGCATCGCGCATTCTCACCGCACGCCGATCGCTGGCGCACCCGTGAGTGGGGGAGCCCCGAACCCAAGCTCGACGGCGTGCGCATGCTGCTGCAGATCCATGACGAGCTGGTCTTCGAGTGCCCGTCATCAATCGCCGAGGCAGCCAGGGCGCTCATCGTCGATTGGATGGAGGGTGCGATGGAACTCCGCGTGCCGCTGGTCGTCGACGCGAGCGTGAGCGAGGACTGGTACTCGGGCAAGTAGCACCGATCAACGACAACACGCCTGTGTTGCCGCGTCGCTTGCGCCGCAATCAGACTACATGATCGGGGCGTGAATCCGGGCAACCTGAGATGGCTCTGATGGTGTGGGGAATCGCCCGCCAGGGGGCCTGAAGCGTGGTTTGGTTGACAGCCATGGAGGTCGGGGTACAGTATTCGGCCCGGCGGTTCGGCCGTCGGCAACCCCATCAGGGGCGGTAGCTCAATTGGTTAGAGTCCCGGACTGTCGATCCGGTGGTTGCGGGTTCGAGTCCCGTCCGCCTCGCTTCAAAGCCGCCTTTGGCATTGCGCCAGAGGCGTTTTTCATTTCCGAAAGTCGCAATGCCTTGTAGGGATTCGCACCAAATCGCACACGCGTTGCGGGCTCCACTGGGGGGGTGTTAGGGGTGGAACTGTAAGTGGCTTGATTTTCAGTGAGTTGGGTTGAAGGCGTTTGGACTGTCGCTCCGGTGGTTATCTCATCGCTGAATGCTGGCGACCTCTGGTTTTCCGGTACGTTCTCGCTCACGCACAAAATCCTCAACGAGCATCGCGATCTGTGCGGGTTCATCCTCAGGGCTGTAATGGGCGGCGCCAGCGAGCCGGTGCACCGGGGCGTTTGGAAAGAGTTGCAGGAAGAGCGGGAGGAACTGGGCAGCGTGCAGTGTGCGATCGTTCATGCCCCAGATCGCCATTGCTGGCTTGTCCATGATCGCGGCTTGTGCTGACGGCTCGGGCACCTCGAACTGGTGCGCGCCGATGGCGAATCCCTTTGCCCAGCCGATCGCGCCGGCGCACTGCTCGGGTGTCGAGAAGGGCGCACGATACGCGTCGATCCATGTGTCGTTGATGATCTCTTTGCGCTCGAAGCCGTTGAGATGCAATGTGGAGAGGATGTTGTAGTCGAGGTGACTCAGCACGTCTTCGAGCACGCCCGCTGCTTCGGCCCTGAGGATCCACTGGAACCAGGGTGATTCCTTCGCGTTTGCGCCGAGGCGTTCGAGGAGATCGGGCTGGGCCAGCGGTGTTGGGGCGTTGATGGAGACGATCCTATCGATCCGATCGGGATGGCGAGATGCGAGGCCCATCCCGACCGGACCGCCGAAGTCGTGCATGACCAGCGTGATATCGCGCAGGTCCAAGTCGAGCACGAGCGACTCCGCGTTGTCGATGTGATCCTGGAGCCAGTACGTGCGATCTTGCGGTGTCGCGCTCTTGCCGAAGCCCATGTGATCGGGGGCCACGACTCTGGAGCGCTTCGACCACACGGGTATCTGATGACGGAAGAGATAACCCCACGTCGGCTCGCCATGCAGAAGCAGCATCGTCCCGGGCCCGGCGCCCTCGTCGATGTAGTGCATCCGGAATCCCGGCGCATCGGTGAAACGCGCCTCGAACGGCCAGGTGTTGTCGAACGTCTCGTCGTCTCCGATTGGCGACGATCCGATCGTTGCTTCTGCACTGAGCGTAGACATGTCGGGCTCCTTGTGAGCGAGGCTCTGAGTGCGTGCTCGCTACAGTTTCGACGGGTCGTAGTAGAACTTGATGTGGGCGGCCTTCCCGTTCCTCCATCGCGTGACCTGGACCTGCTTTGGGTTGAAGGTCGAGCCGTCCTTCATGTCCACGCTCAGCTCGTATTCGGCGAAGGTCACGCCGTTGCCATTGCCATCGTCGTCGCCCACGCCGGCGGAGTGCACCGTGATTCCGTGGTAAGCGGCGACACCCGCGAGGATGTTCTTCTCGTTGGCGATGATGGTGGCTTTGCCGACGACCTTGGTGCCGTCCGCTTCCTCGTTGACGGCGTCGTCGGCGTAGAAGTCTTCCATGCCCTTGACGAATTCACCCTGCTTGAGTTGTTCGAGGATCGTCTGCTGGTTCTTGAGTAGTGTCGACATTGTCGTTCTCCTTTGGTGTTGGTGGTTAGTCGTTGTTGCTGGCTGTGGCGCCCTGTTCGCCGTCCAGCTCTTCGATGCGTTGCACGGCGGTCTGCGTGGACCAGACCGAACTCGCGAGGAATCTGAAATTGATGTACGCCGCCTCGTACCCGTCGTACCCTGGCAGCTGAGCGGCTGCGGTCGCGTCGGCCACGACGACGACTTCGAACCCCTGCTCGATCAACTCACGCAGATGTGATTCGGTGCAGAGATTGGCGGACATGCCCCCGAGGATCACCTGGTCGATTCCTCGCTTGCGGAGCTGGAGCACGAGGTCGTTGGTCTCCGGTCCGTACACCTTGTGCGGGCTGGTGACGATCGTGTTCTCGTGGTTGATGTAGGGCTTGTACTGCTCGAGCCAGTCGGCGCCGGATCCCTCGAAAGAAGTCGTGTCGAGTGGGTCCGAGCGATCGAACATGCCGATGTCGTGCATCAGCTTCTCGAGGGCGCCCTCGAACTGCCATCCGTGGTCGTGTGGGTAGTAGTAGTGCGGGCTGATGAACACGGGGATCTCGGCGGCGTGCGCTGCGCCGAACAATTGGTCGATGTTCTCGACCGTGTTGTTGGCGACGACGCTCTCGCCGACGACGCCCCACGTCACGCCGTCCGGGCTGAGGAAGTCGTTCTGCGGATCGGTGATGACAACGGCGGTCCTGCCTGGATCGAGGTTTACTTCGGGGCTGGGCAGCGGCGCGTCCGCTTTGCCCCGAGGATGGGCGCTGGGCGGGTCGGCGTCCTGGGCGGAAGCGAGGGACATACCGCCTACACCGAGCAGAAGCGCGGACGTGATTGTGGATGTGATGATCAGAGTCTTCATGGATTTGCTCCCGAGCGGCGTGGCTGCGTTCTCGTTTGTGTCTGTCGGCTCGATCAGATTCGGGCGTGTCATGGGGATGCTCCTTCTCAAGATGTGATGCTGGTGTGTGTCCGTTTCTTACATCACGCTCGGTGTTGCTATCTGGCTGTCTGTGTGACCGCCGTGGAGTCGCGTCCGACAACCTCGCGCTCCAGCCAACGGCGCACGAGCGCGGCGATGAGATCGTGATCCTCGTCGAGGGCGAAGTGACCGGTGTCGAGCAGGTGCAGCTCGGCGTTGGGCAGGTCGCGCAGGTAAGGCAACGCCCCGGACGCGGGGAAGATCTTGTCGTGCCGGCCCCAGGTGATGATTGTCGGCGGCTGATGCTCTCGGAGATACGCCTGCCACTGCGGATAGCGTGGGGGGTTGCTCCCGTAGTCGTAGGCGAGCTCGAGCTGCACGAAGACATTGCCCGGGCGATCGAGCAGCGGCTGGACGACCAGCCAGTTGTCTGGGCTGATCGCTTCGGGGATGCGCGTGCCGTGCGTAAACTGCCAGATCGTTGATTCGAGGGTCAGCAGCCCGCCCAGGTACGCGATCGCCTCCTGGTCCTCTGGATTCTTCCAGTAGTCACGCCACGGACCCCAGAACGAGTCGGGTAGCCCCTCCTCGTATGCGTTGCCGTTCTGAACGATGAGCCCGGCGACGCGCTCGGGGTGCTTCGTCGCGAGGCGGAACCCGACAGGTGCGCCGTAGTCCTGGAGATAGAGCACCCAGCTCTGGGCGCCGACACGATCGAGGAGCTCCTCCACGATGCCCGCGATGTTGTCGAAGGTGTACTCGAACTCATCCGCGGACGGCGCGTCCGAGAGCCCGTACCCCGGGTAGTCCGGCGCGATGACGCGGTACTCGTCGGCGAGCAATGGGATGAAGTCACGGAACATGTGCGAGCTGGTCGGAAAACCGTGCAGGAGCACGATGACCGGCTCGTCAGGGTCCTGTTGGTTCACGCCCGCCTCTCGGTAATAGATGGTTGTGCCGTCGATCTCCGTCGAGCGCGTGTAGACCGGCACACTCTCGACGACGGCGTCCGCTCGAGCACCCGGGGGTGCCGCGCTCGCGGGCAGCGAGATCAACGCGACTGCGCCAAGAGTTGTTGCGGAGAGCAATGCCCTTGCTGATTCCTTGGTGTGGTTCCTTGTCATTGTGGTTCTCCTGTTCTTGACCTACTAGTAGGTAGATGTTGTGGTGAAATAAAGAAGGACGGCAGACTACGCCGCCCTTAGTAACTGCTTGATCTGCTCCATGATCTGGCTTGCCTGCACGGGTCCGTGCGCTCTGCCGAACTGCATGGCACCCTGCGCTGCCGCGAAGACGAGCGTGGCCTGGTTCTCTGCGTCCCCGGGGAAGCTCATCACCCCTGCGCGCCGCCCCGCCTCGAGTATCTCCGTGAGCCACGCGATGATGTACTTGGCCAACCGAGACATCGCCACGCTCATCGATTCGGGGACGACGTTGAACTCGGAGTGCACGGCGCCGGCGGCACAGATGCGATCGCGCGTCTCGATGAGCGCCAGGATCTGTCCGACGTACCCGTCGAGTTGCTCCCAGGGATCATCGCTAGTTCGCTTCACCTGGGCCAGGGCAGAGGAGACGTCGTCGAAGTACCTCTCGGCGACCGCCAGTCCGAGTTCCGCTTTGCTCGGAAAGTGATGATGGATGCTCGCTTTGGTGATGCCGAGGCGATCCGACAGATCCTGATAGCTAAAGGCGCTGTATCCACGCGTCTGGATCAGTTCCGTTGCTATCTCCAGGATTTGCTCCTTCCTGTCCATGCCTGCAATCTACCTACTAGTAGATCGATTGTCAAGCCGAATATTCTAGGATAATTAGTTTGGTTTTTGGACGGGTCTTCTCTGTGCTGGATCACCTCGGGGACACGAGGCATCACTCATCGACTGTGATCGATCATCCATATGGATCAATACCATTCGGTGTCATTTCTGGTAGCTATAGCCTCCTGGGCGCGCGGATAGTACATGTGGAGCGTGCATCTGCGATTGATCCGTCTGCTTGACTTCGTCCATCTGCTTGCTAGATTCTTCATGCAATGAACCAACGCGCGTTCCATCATCACCACGCTCATGCCCACCTCCCGAGACGGAGCCGGATGTGACTTTGGTCTGATGGATCGCTGATCCCAGATGAGAACGCCGGCCCCGAGCCGGCGTTTTGTCGTTTCCGGGATCTCCCCTGAACGAGCGCCGCGCTCGGAGCCCGCAAGGAGCTTCGAACGATGATGCCGCTGGTCTCAGAAAACACGGTCAGATTCGCCATCCCAAAGGGGCGGATGCAGGAGGGGGTGCTGCGCCTGCTTCGTGAGGCGGGTATCAACGTCTCGGCGTCGGCGCGGAATTACCGCCCGACGATCTCGCTCGACGGGTTCGAGCTCAAGGTGCTCAAGCCTCGGGCGATCGTCGAGATGCTGGACGCGGGCGCGCGCGACTGCGGGTTCGCCGGCGCCGATTGGGTGGCCGAGGCAGAGGCCGACGTTGTCGAGCTGCTCGACACGGGGTTGGACCCGGTCCGGCTGATCGCCGCGGCTCCCGATTCCGTGCTGGTTGATGGGCGCCTTCCCTCGCGACCCCTGGTCTTCGCCTCGGAGTATATGGATCTGACACGCCGTTGGATGGAGCGAAGCGGGCTCGACGGAACGCTGCTCCGGTCTTACGGCGCGACGGAGGTGCTGCCGCCGGAGGACGCGGACTGCATCGTCGATAACACCGCGACCGGTTCCACGCTGGCGGCGAACAACCTCACGATCATCGACGAGCTCATGACCTCCTCGACGCGTCTGTACGCGTCTCGTCACGTGATGGAGCACCCGCAGAAACGCGAGATGATCGAGCGTCTCGTGCTGGTCGTTCGAGCCGTGCTGGAGGCGCGGACGCGTGTGATGGTGGAGGTCAACGTCTCATCGTGCTGCCTGGACGCGGTGATCGGCGCGCTCCCCTGCATGCGCGAGCCCACGGTCTCTGCGTTGCGTTCCGAATCGGGCTTCGCGGTCAAGGCGGCTGTGCCGCGAGCGGATCTCGCCCGTGTGATCCCAGTCGTGCGCCAGCGCGGCGGCACGGACATCGTCGTCACCACCCCTGAGCAGATCGTGCCATGACGCGTGTTGAGATAAAACCCGAGCCCTGCGGATGCTCGCCTGCCGAGCGGCTCCACGGTCTCTCGCCGTACGAGCCGCCGACGACAAGCCCTCTTGTTGATCTCGTGCTCGACGCGAACGAGGGGGCAGCGCCGTGTGAAGCCCTTGCGGCTTTGCTTTCGAGCATCGACGCGGAGGAACTCCGACGGTACCCGAGCACGAGCGAGCTCGAGCGTGTGCTCGCGGACAAGCATGGTATCGATGCCGAGCGGGTGGTCGTCACGAACGGCGCCGATGACGCGATCGATCGAGTCTGCCGGGCCGTGCTCGAGCCGGGGCGAGCAGCGGTTCTGCACTGCCCAACGTTCGAGATGATCGAGCGCAGCGCACGTCTCGCAGACGGAGAGGTGCGTTCCGTTGAGTGGCTCGACGGGACATTCCCAGCCCAGGAGTGTGTGGGGGAGATCTCTCGAGACACGTCGTTGGTCGCGCTTGTGTCACCGAACAACCCGACCGGCGCCGTGATCCCACTCGCCGACATGGTGGAGGTCGCGCGCGCGTCACGTCGTGCTGACGCCCTGGTGCTGGTCGACCTCGCGTACGTCGAGTTCGCAGACGAGGATCCGACGCGCGAGCTGCTCGACGAGCCGAATGTGGTAGTTATCCGCACGTTCTCGAAGGCGATGGGACTCGCCGGCGCACGAGTCGGATACGCGTTGGCGCCACCCGACGTTGCGCGATGGCTCCGAACAACTGGCGGGCCCTACCCGGTGTCGGCGGTGTCGGTGGCGCTTGCCGTCGCGTCTCTCCGATCAGCGGATGAGAGAGCGCTGTACATCAATACCGTGCGGTCCGGGCGTGAGGCGCTGACGAGCGCGCTGCGCCAGCTTGATTGCGAGGTTCTGGACTCGCACGCGAACTTCGTGACGGCGCGGTTCCCTGGCGCGTCGTTCGTGCAGGATTCCCTCTCGTCGCTCGGGATCGCGGTGCGTGCGTTCGCGCCGTCCCGCCCCGAACTCGACGGGTTTCTCCGCATCACGCTGCCCGGCGATCAGGACGCGCTCGATCGGCTCATCGCGGCGTTGCGGACGATCCTCGCGCCAGAGGCGGTCCTCTTCGATCTCGATGCGTCCGCGCCGCCCACACCCGAAGCGTTGCAAAGAGTGTTGGGCGAACTCGGTGTCGGGCGCGCCTGGATGATCGGAGACACCCCCGACGCCATGGCCGCGTCACGGGCGGCGGGGATGCTCCCGATCGGTCTCATTGCGCCAGAGGACGACACGACAAAGACAAGAGACGCGATGCGCCGTGCCGGCGCCGCGCTTGTCATCGGCGAGGTGTCACAGATAGGGGAGATGATCCGATGAGCGATCGAGTCACATCAGTTGAAAGAACGACCCGAGAAACACAGGTCGAGCTGACGATCAATCTCGATGGTCAGGGCACGGCTTCGGTCAATACAGGCCTTGGTTTCTTCGATCACATGCTCACCGCGCTCGCGACCCACGCGTGGTTCGATCTGGATCTGAGATGCGCTGGTGATCTCGAGGTGGACGATCACCACACAGTTGAGGATTGCGCGATCGTCATGGGCGAGGCGATTAGGGGGGCTCTCGGGGACAGGCGCGGCATCCGACGCTTCGCATCGTCGTACGCCCCGCTGGATGAGTCTCTCGCCCGGGTCGTGGTGGATCTGTCGGGAAGAGCGTCCGCGGAGGTCAACCTGGGACTGAAACGCGACAGGATCGGCGCGGTGGCGTGTGAGAACATCACACACTTCTTCACATCGTTCGCGATGGCGGCGCGTCTGACACTGCACGTCGACGTTCTGCGTGGAGAGAACGATCACCACAAGGCCGAGGCCGCGTTCAAAGCTCTGGCGCTCGCGATGCGTGAAGCGGTTGCGAGTGACGGGGTGCGCGATCGAGTTCCGTCAACGAAGGGGGTGCTGTGATGGATCCGGTTGTGATTGTTTCCACAGGGATCGCGAACATCGCGTCTGTGTCGTCATCGATTCGGCGGTGCGGGTTCGACACCGAACTCAGCGACAACGCCGGGCGTGTCCGGGATGCGGCGCGAGTGATACTCCCCGGCGTCGGCTCGTTCGGAGCCGGGATGTGCAGCCTCCGTGAAAGGGGGCTGGACGACGCGATCCGCGACCGTGTGATCGAGCATCGCCCGCTCCTGGCGATCTGCCTGGGATTGCAGCTCTTGTGCACGTCCTCGGAGGAAGCTCCCGGGGTCGAGGGGCTCGGTGTGATCGATGCAACGGTGCGTCGTCTGCCGCAGGATGTCCGGGTGCCGCAATTCGGTTGGAACCGCGTCGAGGCGACGGGAATGGACCTGCTGACATGCGGCTACGCGTACTACGCCAACTCGTACTGCGTGACAAAACGCCCCCGCGGTTGGAGTGTAGGCATGACCGACTATGGCGCGCGGTTTGTCGCGGCGCTGGAAAGGGGTCCTGTGCTCGCGTGCCAGTTCCACCCCGAGTTGTCAGGCCCGTGGGGTGCGGCGCTGATCAAGAGGTGGCTGGTGCGCGAGGAAGCGGGTGCGCCATGCTGACGAGACGGATCATCCCGTGTCTTGATGTCCGCGACGGACGCGTTGTCAAAGGAGTGCGGTTTTCCGGGCTGCGCGACGCGGGAGACCCGGTCGAGCAGAGCGTGCGGTACGAGGGCGACGGTGCCGACGAGATCGTCATTCTCGATGTGTCCGCGACGACGGACGGGCGTGCCACAGCGATCGAGACGGTTGGCGTCGTGCGCGAGGCGGTATCGATCCCGCTCACGGTCGGCGGAGGCGTACGATCTGTTGCGGACGCCGAGTGCCTGCTGGGCGCGGGCGCGGACAAGGTCGCGGTCAACACCGCAGCCGTGGAACGCCCCGATGTCCTCGCCGAACTCGCGAACCGAGTCGGCTCCCAGTGTGTTGTTCTTGCGCTCGACGCGGCGCGTCGGGGCGAGCGCACGGGGTGGGAGGTCGTGATCCGATCGGGCACGCGTCGCACGGGGATCGACGCGATCGAGTGGGCGGGACGCGCCGAAGCGTTGGGAATCGGTGAGGTGCTCCTGACAAGCTGGGACCGAGACGGCACGGGCGACGGGTACGACCTCGACCTTCTGCAAGCCATGTCGTCAAAGGTGCGTGTCCCGATCATCGCGTCCGGAGGCGCCGCTGACGCGGATGATCTTCTCGCGGCGTTGACCAGCGGTGCCGACGCCGTGCTCGCGGCATCGATCTTCCACGACGGGGTCACGACGGTGCAGGATGTAAAGGCGTCGCTCGCGGCGCGGGATGTGGAGGTGCGTCTGTGATCATTCCGTCTATCGATCTGATGAGCACCAATGCGGTGCAACTCATCGGCGGTGCCAAGCAGGCGCTCGACGCGGGCGACCCACGACCGATCGCCGATCGATTCGGGCTCGTCGGGGAGGTTGCTGTCATCGACCTCGACGCAGCGCTCGGACGCGGATCGAACGAGCCAGTCATCCGCGATCTGATCAAGCGTGCGCCATGCCGTGTTGGTGGGGGCATCCGCGATGCGGAGACGGCTGTACGGTGGCTCGATGCCGGCGCGAGAAAGGTCATACTCGGAACCGCCGCACGACCGGATGTTCTCCGAGAGTTGCCGCGCGGTCGTGTCATCGCTGCCCTCGATGCTCGCGACGGAGAGGTCGTCACCGAGGGATGGGTCAAACGCACCGGCGTCACGGTCGAGGAGCGTATCGAGGAGCTCCGCGAGCACGTGGGCGGGTTCCTCGTGACGTTCGTCGAGCGCGAGGGGAGGATGCAGGGGCTCCCGCTCGATCGCATCGAGCAGCTCGTAGAACTCGCCGGCCCCGCCCGCCTCACGATCGCGGGCGGGGTGCGCACTCCAGGAGATGTCGCGAGCGCCGATCGCCTCGGTGCCGATGCGCAGGTGGGCATGGCGCTCTACACGGGCGCGTTCGATCTGGCCGACGGGTTCTGCGCCCCACTCCGCTCGGACCGGTCGGACGGGCTCTGGGCGACAGTGGTGACCGATCCATCCGGGCGAGTGCTCGGGTTGACGTACTCCAGTCTCGAATCGGTCCGAGCCGCGATCGAAGAGCGGCGCGGCGTCTACTACTCACGCTCACGCGACAAGATATGGCGCAAGGGCGAATCGAGCGGCGATGTGCAGGAGCTGCTTGGGATCGTTGCCGATTGTGACCGGGACGCGTTGCGATTCACCGTCCGCCAGCGCGGCGGATTCTGTCACCTGGGGACGCGCACTTGCTTTGGCGATCAGACTGGATTTGGTGCACTCGATACAACCGTGGGCAGACGGATGCGGCGCGCCCCTGTCGGCTCGTACACCCAACGCCTCAGAGATGATCCCGAGCTGCTCGCGAGCAAGCTGGTCGAAGAAGCCCGAGAACTTGCGAGCGCGTCCACCCGCGAGCACGCCGCGTCCGAAGCGGCCGATCTGATCTACTTCGCGACGGTCGCGGCCAGGGTCCGCGGAGCGTCACTCGCAGACGTGGAACGGTGCCTCGACGAACGGGCGTCGAGAGTCACTCGCCGCAAGGGCGATGCCAAGCCTGCGGTCCTCGTAGAGGAGCGATCCTCATGACCGAGACAACCAGACCATTGCTCAGGCGCGTCAACGCTGACGAGTTGCGACGCGTAACCTGCTCGCCGGTTGATCAGGAGACGCTGTCGTCGGCTCGCGCTATAACGGAGCGTGTCAGGGACGAGGGGGCGAGCGCCGTGCGCGCGTTCGCGGAGCAGTTCGGCGAGCGAGGCCCTGCAGGCCCGCTGGTGCTGGGACGTGCACAGATGCGCGCAGCGTTTGAAGCGCTGTCCCAGGATGATTGCGCGCTGCTGGAACGCACGGGCGACCGGATTCGCGCCTTCGCCCAGGCGCAGCGCGACGCGATCCGATCCGTCGATGTCCCGATCCCCGGCGGGTGTGCGGGCCACACGATCGAGCCGATCGAGAACGCGGGATGCTACGCGCCCGCGGGCAGGTACCCTCTGCCCTCCTCGGTCCTCATGACCGCGATAACTGCTCGTGTCGCCGGATGCCAGCGTGTGGTGGTCGCGTCTCCGGGCGCCAACCCCGTCGCGCTCGCCGCCGCTGCGATCGCGGGCGCCGACGAGTTTCTCGCCGTCGGCGGAGCGCACGCGATCGCGTCGATGGCGTACGGGTTCGATGGGTTCCCGCCATGCGACGTGATCGCTGGGCCGGGGAACAAGTGGGTCACGGCGGCGAAGCAGTTCGTGAGCGGGGTGGTTGGCATCGACATGCTCGCCGGTCCCTCCGAGTTGCTTGTCCTCGCCGATGAGACAGCCGACCCGGATATGATCGCGTCCGACCTGATCGCCCAGGCGGAGCACGACACCGACGCGGTTCCGATGCTGGTGACCACCTCGCGCTCGATCGCGGACGACGTCGAAGGGGCGTTGATCACGCGCCTCGAGCACCTGGCCACGCGAGCCATCGCGCTCGAGGCGCTCGAAAACGGCTTCGCCTGCGTTGTCGATTCATTGGAAGAGGCCTGCGCCGCCGTCAACACGATCGCGCCGGAGCACCTTGAGATCATGACCCGTGATCCACAGACGGTGGCCGGTTCTATCCGGAACGCGGGGGCGTTGTTCATCGGCGCCGCGAGTGCGGAAGTGCTCGGAGACTACGGCGCGGGTCCGAATCACACGCTCCCCACAGGAAGAACCGCACGCTTCCAGGCTGGTCTCTCGGTGATGCACTTCCTGAGGCTCAGAACCTGGATGCGAATCGATGAACCAGAGCGAGCAGATCCGCTCATACGTGACGCGTCCGCCCTCGCTGGGATCGAAGGACTAGCTGGGCATGCCGCGTCTGCGCGAGCAAGGCTCGCCTGATGCAACTCACACTCCAGCCAGGAGCCGATTCGGTTGATAGAAGATGATGTCGTGCGGGTGATGTGCGCGAGTGACGCAAGCGCAGGTTAGAAAGCCCCGTCTGTCTCGTGTTTAAAACGCCCCTGAGAGAATCTCAAGGTCGTTTTTGGTGTAGTGAAATCCGCATGTTTTTTGTTTCAGAGTCAGCGTGAGTTTCAGTACAATGCGGGGTGGTGGATCGCCGGTTGGATGGCGATCGTGAGGGAGTTACGAGCGATAGGGGGGTTCGATTATGAACCGGCTTCCAATGTCCTTCGGGGTTGGGATTGCTGGCGTTGCGCTCACGATTGGAACAGGAGCAACAGCCTCCCCAGTCGGAGACGACATCGCCTACACGTCTCCAAATCTTTCGGGTTCGCCTCTGCCCGATCTGTTCACAGGTCCGGGTTATGCCGCCGAGCCGTTCCTCGGTCCGGTCGCGTCACCCGACATGGTGATTGACATCACGACGGGCACGTTCCTGGCCGGGACGTACTTCGGCATCACATACGCGTTCGGTGTCCCGCCCGCCGGCACCCCGAGCCCGGTGGCGCCGGCAACCGATGTCGTGACCCACGATCTCGAGTGGGTTGGGATGCCAGGCATCCCGCTGCTCGATGTGTATTTCTACTCCACTCCAACAGCGACGGCGCTGGGCTCATTCGGTGGTGGCTTCGCGTTCCCGGGCACGGCGATCGATATCGACTTGAGCGGGTCCGGATTCGATGCCGGAATCACAATCGCTACACCAGGGCTGCTCGTCTCCGGTGACGCGTACCTGATCCTGTTCGGTGATCCGCATCTGGGAACCGCCGTCGGACCGCCGCCCGTTATTACAGGTTTCGATCTTGTTGGCGTGGTCACGATACCCGCGCCCGGCGCGACCACGTGTCTCGTGTTGGCTGGCGTCGTGTGTCTCCGTCGTCGTAGATAAAGAAGCTGCTGAGAACGTCAACGCGATTCATTATTAGGCACCGCCATCTTCCGGCTCCCGAGAACTCTCGGGAGCTTTTTTTCATGAATTGAATTGTCTCTGATCGAGGCCTGAAATACCGGGTCTAGTACCATGAGAGGCCCCCGCACGGTCGCACAAGGAGCACCATGAGACGAGCAGCAATTATCACGGCGTTGCGCACCCCAATCGGTCGCTACGGCGGTGCGCTGGCCAGCATCCGCCCAGACGATCTGGCCGCGCACACCATCCGGGGCGTCGTCGATCGCTCGGGCATTGATCCCTCGACCATCGACGATGTCTACATGGGGGCCGCCAACCAGGCGGGCGAGGACAATCGCAACGTCGCGCGCATGTCGGTGCTGCTCGCCGGACTCCCCGAGTCGATCCCCGGCGCAACCGTGAACCGCCTGTGCGCGTCCGGGCTCGAGGCCATCAATATTGCCGCTCGCATGATCGAGGCCAACCACGGCGACTGCTTTATCGCGGGCGGCGTCGAGTCGATGAGCCGCGCACCATATGTTCTCGCCAAAGCCGAGCAACCCTACGGGCGTGCTCAAGAGCTACACGACACATCCATCGGCTGGCGATTCATCAACCCGAAGCTCGCAAAGATGCACTACCCATACGCGATGGGCGAGACCGCAGAGAACGTGGCGCGCAAGCATGCCATCTCTCGCAATGATCAGGACGCCTTCGCACTCCAAAGCCAGCAGCGATGGGCCGATGCGCACACAAATGGGCGATTCAAGGACGAGCTCCTCCCCGTCGAGATTCCCCAACGCAAGGGCGACCCGATCATATTCGACACCGACGAGCACCCACGACCGGACACGACGCTCGAGAAGCTCGCAGCGCTCCGCCCTGTGTTTGCATCCGATGACAAGGGCACGGTGACCGCCGGCAATTCCTCGGGCGTCAACGACGGCGCCTCGGCGCTGCTTGTAATGGAGGCGCAGCAGGCGAAGTCACTCGGTCTCACGCCGCTCGCGTTTGTGGGTTCCAGCGCCTCGTCGGGCGTCGATCCAGCGTACATGGGCGTTGGCCCGGTGCCGGCGATCCGGAAGGCGCTCGAGCGCGCGTCTCTCCAGCTGGACGACATAGACCTGATCGAGCTCAACGAGGCCTTCGCGGCGCAATCGATCGCCTGCGCGCGCGAGTTGGGTATCGATGAGCAGAGACTGAACGTCAACGGCGGCGCCATCGCTATCGGCCACCCGCTCGGTTGCTCCGGCGCGCGTCTTGTATCAACCCTTGTCCACGAGATGCGCCGTCGCAACGCCCAGCGAGGGATCGCGTCACTGTGCGTGGGTGTTGGGCAGGGGCTCGCGACAGTCCTCGAGCTCGCCTGAGCGATCAGTCCATCCGCGCGATCTTCTCGAACCCGCCTCGCATCGCATCAACCAGCGAGTCGATCTCAGTCTCGCCCATCGGCGTCGACAGTGTCGCCGTGCACGTGTTGATCATGATGAAGCCCGCGTCGAAGAGGTGGTCCAGGAGCACGCGGAGCCGCTGGCCCTCATCCTGAGTCAGAAATGCCTCGCGGAAATCAGCGGGACGTCGCTCCTTCATGTGCACGCGGAAGATCGCACCACCGCCGCTGACACAGGCCCTCGCGCCGGTCTTGCGCGCCGCCTCGTCTATGCCGCGCATCGCGCGCTCGGTCAGGGTGGCGAGCCTGGCGACCGCCTCCCTGTCAAACTTCCGCATCGCCGCAAGGCCCGCCACCATGCTGATCGGGTTCGCCGAGAACGTGCCCGAGTGGGGGAACACGTAGTTGCTCCCGCTGGGGTTCATGACCTCCAGCACGTCGGCACGCCCGGTGAGAGCCCCGATAGGGAAGCCGCCCCCGATGGCCTTGCCCAGCGCCGTCAGATCCGGCTCAACGCCATACAGCTCCTGCTTGCCGCCGTACGCCGCACGGAACGTGATGACCTCATCCAGAACGAGCAGCGCACCGTTGCGGCGCGTCCACTCACGGATCGCACGCACGAACTCCTCGCTCGCGGGATTCAGCCCGACCCTGTGTGGCATCAGATCGAGCAGCACACACGCGAGGTCGTCCTTGTGCTCGTCTAGGATTCGCAGCGCCCGCTCGGTGTCGTTGAACGGGATGATGACCACGTCCTCGAGCGCCGAGGGGGGGGTGCCGTGCGCCAGGGGCACGCTGTTGGGTCGGTCGATGTCGCCCCACGTCTCGGGATTGGGTGCCTGGCTGACCTCCGCGTAGTCGTACGAGCCGTGGTAGGCGCCCTCGACCTTGGCGACTCTCGGGCGCCCCGTGAACGCGCGCGACGCCTTGAGCCCGGTCATGATCGCCTCGGTACCCGAGTTGACGAACCTGAGCTTCTCGAACGATGGATTCCGCGAGCACAGGTGCTCCGCGTACTCGACCTCCACCTCGGTGGCCATCATGTACGCGCTGCCTCGACGCAGCTGCTCGGTCACCGCATCGACCACCGCCGCGCAGGCGTGCCCGTGGATCAGCGAGGCCATGTTGTTCGAGAAGTCGACGCGCTCAACACCCTCGATGTCCGTCAGGCGGCAACCCGCGCCGAACGCGGCATACGCGGGGTGCGGTGATCGCAGAACCGTGTTTCGGCTCACGCCACCCGGAAGCACGCGATTGGCCCGCTCGAAGAGCTCGGCGCTGCGGGATGTCTCTGTGCGCGCGCTCATGTCAACCCGCCGGTGAATGCTCGAGCACAGGAAGAACCCGTGCGCCCGTGTGACGCTGAACCGTCTCGAACTCGACGCCGGGGCTCAGCTCGACAACACGGAATCCTTCCGATGTCACGTCGAGCACAGCGAGATTCGTGTACACGCGATCAACCACACCCAATCCGGTAAGAGGATACGTGCACGTCTCAACAAGCTTCGGCGAGCCATCCTTGGTAGTGTGCTGCGTGATGACGTACACGTTCTTCACACCCGCGACCAGATCCATCGCGCCGCCGACCGCCGGGATCGCGTCCCTCTTCCCTGTCGACCAGTTCGCCAGGTCGCCGTTCTGCGCTACCTGCAGCGCACCGAGCACGCTCAGGTCCAGATGCCCGCCGCGGATCATCGCGAAGCTGTCGGCGTGATGAAAATACGCGGCCCCCGGGTTGGCCGTCACGTGTCGCTTGCCCGCGTTAATCAGCTCCGGATCTCCCTGACCCTCCTCCGGTGAGGGCCCCATGCCGAGCAACCCATTCTCGGTGTGATACACCAGCGTGCGGTCCTCGGGCACGAACCGAGCGACCAGCTCCGGTATCCCAATCCCAAGATTCACGTACGACCCGTCGGGGATGTCCAGCGCCAGGCGCTGCGCCATCTCCTCACGCGTGCGACCCATCGTGGCCGGCTGCTCGCTCATGGGTACGTCTCCCCCGCGGCAACTAGCTCCGACTCGTGCGCGGGACGCGACACCTCCACGACACGATCGACAAAGATGCCCGGTGTGACGATCACCTCCGGATCAAGCCCGCCTGCCTCGACGATCTCCTCTACCTGTGCGATGGTCGTTCGCGCCGCCATCGCCATGGGTGGCCCAAAGTTGCGCGCTGTCTTGTTGTAGATCACGTTGCCGTGCGTGTCCGCGGCACGTCCCTTGATGAGGGCAAAATCCGCTGTCAGGCCACGCTCGAGCAGGTACTCGCGCCCGTCGATCTCTCGTGATTCCTTGCCCTTGGCCAGCGGTGTGCCAACCGCGGTGGGGGTGTAGAACGCCGGAACGCCCGCGCCTCCGGCGCGGATGCGCTCCGCCAGCGTGCCCTGCGGCACCAGCTCGAGCTCGGTAAACCCCTCTCGATACAACTCGGGAAACACCGTTGAGTTCGCCGTGCGTGGAAACGAGCAGATCACCTTGATCACGCGACGTTCCTTCAGGAGCGCCGCCAGACCGACCTCGCCGCTCCCGGTGTTGTTGCTGACAACGGTGAGATCTCTCGCACCCTGATCGATCAGCGCGTGGATCAGCTCGACTGGGCTGCCCGCCTCGCCGAACCCCCCGATCATCACGGTCGCGCCGTCAAAGACATCCGCGACCGCGGCGCCGGCATTGGGCACGCGCTTGTCGATCATCCACCGCACCCGCCGGTCGTCGGCATCGAGTGCGCAAGGCTCTTGGGCGCCTCGCCAGACTTGGAGACACGCGCGTAATCAAACAGCCCGGCCTCGTCGAAGAGCACGCGATCCTCGTAGTCGTCGAACCACAACGCGTCCGGATTGCGACCCACGATGCACACCTTGCCCCTGTCCGGTGCGGATCCCGCGTTACGCAGGATCTTGAAGATCACCACACCGTTCTCGCTGCCCTTGAGACCCGGGATCGGCTCGTTGGTGACCGCGTTGACCTCTGTCTTGCCCTTGTAGTGCGTGATGGACAGTCGCGCGTGGTTCTCGATGCCCGACAGTCCTTTCTGCGACTCGTTGAGCGTCTGCCACGCCGTCTCGATGGGCACGTTGAACGCCTTGTACGCGACGATGTCGCGCCCGCAGAAGAAGTAGTGGTTCTCGCCGCCCGCGCGCTTGAACTCACGCTGCAGGATACGCAGCGCGTCCGGGTCGTCGTTGATGCCCTTGATGATCGGCGCCTGGTTCTCCACCGTCAGCCAGCCGCGAGAGACAAGCCCCCGCATCGCCTCGCCCGTCGCGGGTACCCATTGCAAAAAGCCCTGCCCGTCGCGGATGTACTCGCCGCTCTCGTCCTTGGCCAGGATCTCGTCAGGGTGCTCGAAGTGCAGCATCATGTGCAGCCCGACTTGGGGGTACGTCTCGTGGAACCTGTCGAGCATCTCCAGGAACGTGCGATCGAACCGCTGCGGGTAGAACGCCATCTCCTTGGTCCCGATGCGGATCGACTCGACGTCCGCCTCCGCCAGCGCCGCCAGCCACGCGGCGATCTTCCCGTTGTTGAGCACCATCGGGTCGCCGCCCGAGAGCAGGATCTCCCGCAGCTTCTCGCGACCCGACTCGGGATGCACGCCGCCGTTGCGCTCGACCGCATCGTTGTGCTCGCGGATGTACGCGACGATCTCGGGGATCTTCGCCAGACCCTTCTTCTTGATCGTGCCGTCCTGGCGCTCGATCTCCTTCCGCGCAATAAGCTCCTCGCGATAACAGAAACGACAGTGCGCCGAGCACGTCGAGACCACGTACATCAGCCCCATCTCGTACTTGTGCAGCAACCCCTCGACCGGGCTGTAGTCCATCTGGTTGCCCGGATCCTCCGAGCCCTCCAGGTTCTCTGTCTCGTCCGGGCTTGCCTTGACCAAGCGCTGGATCGCCGGGCTCGTCTTGGCGAGCTCGTAGAAGTGGCGCGTCAGCTTTACCGGCATGCGCGACTCCACGTCGCGGTCCGTGCCCTTGAGCACCTTCAGGCTCACCACCTCGTCCTCGGTGTAGAAGCTCAGCATGTCCTCTGGCGCCTTCTCATTAAAGAAGGGCGCCAGCCCGTTGATGATCTGGCGCTCATAGCGCGCCTCCTCGACGCTGTCGAGGAACGCCTTCTCGCGATCCGTGTGGACGTACTCCTGCTTCTGGATCATGTCACGATCTCCTGCCTGGAAGTGGACGATTGACGCGTGTGTTCTGTAATGTATCGTACAATATCGTTGATACAATGCAACAGATTGCTCATCAGGAGCCCAAATTGTCCCTCCACGACCTCATCGCCGACGCCGGAAGCAGCCTGACGCCCACCGAGCGGCGCATCGCCAGGGTGATCCTCGACGATCCCACGGTCCTGGCCTTCGGCACCGTGTCCGATCTGGCCGAGCGCGTCGAGACCAGCCGCCCCTCGATCGTCCGCTTCGCCACCAAGCTGGGCTTCGACGGCTACCCCGAGCTCCAGCGATCGGTCCGCGACGACGTCGCCAAGCGCCTCTCCACCCCTGGCCAGCGAGTCCGTCAGTCACAGGACGAGCAGACCGAGCTCTCAACCCAGATCGAGCGCGCGATCCACCAGACGCTCGAGCAGCTCGATGAGGCACGCCTCCGGAAGCTCGCATCACCGCTCGCAAACGCCGACTCGGTCTGGATTCTCTCGGGCGAGACCTCGCGCGCCGGCGCCATCGTGCTCCACTCCGGCCTGTCGATGGCTCGAGGCGGAGTTCATCTCGTCGACGACCACGATATCGGGCGCGATCTCAGCAACGCGTCCGCATCGGATGCCGCGGTCATCTTCGATTTCTCTCGATACAGGAGAGACACCGTCCTCGCCGCGCGCGCGATCGCCAATCTCGGAATCGACCTCGTCGCCATCACGGACGGTCCGCTCTCGCCCCTGGCTTCCATCACGCCCAACTGGTGCGGGCTCGATATCCCCGCCGTCGGCCCGTTCGACAGCTCCATGCCCGCGGTGCTCGTGGCCGAGCTGCTCATCGTCGAGGTCGTGCGCCAGCTCGGCGACGACGCGCGCACACGCATCGATCAACTCGAATCCCTCTGGACGAGCACCAGAACCTTCTGGGACTCGGAGTCCTGACGCACAGGCACACTCGACACTCAGAGCCTATCGAAGCACGAACCCGTCAGCGAACGGGTCGTCCGGATCGATAACAAAATCGTGGAAACCCGTGATCCACGCGTCTCCATACACACGAGGCACGACGGCATCGTGCGGGCCAAACCGCTTCTCGTGATCGATGCAAACGTCCATCGTCGAGCCGATCAGACTCTCTATCCGAATAGCCTCACCCACAGACAACTCCCCACGCGCGTGGTGGATCGCGGCTCTCCCCGACACACCCGAGCCGGTAGGCGACCGATCGACCTCACCCTCAGCGAACACGCACACATTCCTCGAGTGCACCCCGCTCGTGTCTGATGGTTCTATAAAGATCGTGCCGTACAGAAATCCGAGATCCTCCTCGAAAGGATGCTCGATGGTCTGTGTCCGCACGACCTCTCGCTTCATTGCTCGTCCTACTCTGACAATCTCTGCGAAGCTCTCGGGCACAAGCCTCAAACCCAGCTGCTCGCTGTCGACGTAGGCATAGTACGCACCCCCGAACGCCAGGTCGTACCCGACGACTCGCCCATCACTCAGCGTCAGCTTGTTGTCCAGCGACACCACGTACGACTCCACGTTCAGAAACCCAACACGCGATGGTGCGCCGTTCGCATCACACACCACGTCGACCGTTAGCTGTCCGCACGGGGCATCGATACGCACCTCGCCACGACCGTCGTGCGTGTCGACCCACCCCATCAGCACCGCGAGCTTCCCCAACGCGATCGTCGCGTGCCCGCACATCGTGGAGTACCCCTCGTTATGGAGGAACAGCACGCCGAAATCCGAATCACCGCGCTCCGGTGGCAGGAGCAGCGCGCCATACATGTCCGCATGGCCCCGTGGCTCCCACATCAGACGCGTGCGGAATCCGTCGTGCCTCTCCATCATCTCACGTCGCGCCCCGAGCACGCTCTCGGCCTCGAGGCGTGGCCCTCCCCCAAGTACCACCCGTAGCGGCTCGCCGCCGGTGTGCATGTCCACACATCGAACTCGCCACGAACCAGACAGACACTCCGGTGTGTCTCGTCGTGTGCTCAGAATCCGCTCGTACACCTCACCCATCGTTACCAGTCCCCCGAGCCTTCTCATACAGAAACTCAGCCAGCGCGAGATCCTCGAGCGCCACACCGACCGACTTGAACACAGTGAGAGCCCCCGCGGGCGCGTGCAGCGCATCGCTCGACCGTAGCACGTCACCGAGAGTCCCGAGTATCCGGTCTCGGCATAACGCGCCCGACTCCATCGCAAGCGCGATATCCCCCGACTCACTCATTGCCATCTCGGTGTCCAGCAGCACCCACGCACGCGCCATCAGATCGTCATCACCCTCCCTGGTGTGACGCTGGTAGCTACCCACCAGATCAACATGCGTGCCTTCACGAACCCGCTCGCCCGGCAGCACCGGTGTCGACGAAGTGGTGGCCACGCTCACTATGTCGCCGAACGACTCGAGATCCGCGCCCAGATCGGCGCCCGCTTCGAGTACCACACCCGCGAACTCGTGCTCCCGAACCCATCTCGCGGCACGATCCGCATCGCGTCCGTACACGCGCACCCGACGAATCGGGCGAACATCGCAGTGAGCACGGATCAGGTCCGGCGCCAGCGACCCGGTTCCAACCATGATGAGCCGCTCGCTGTTCCTGGGCGCGAGCAGGTCGCATGCAAGCGCCGAAGCCGCTGACGTCCGCAGATTCGTGAGCGTCTTCCCATCGAAGCGTGCCAGAGGAACGCCGCTCTCCTTCTCGAAGAGTGTGTATGTCGCGTGCACACTCGGAAGATTTCTGTCTCTGTTGCCCGGAGAGACCGTCACCGTCTTCACGCCCATGAATCGCTCGTTCCACGCGGGCATGAGCAGCAGGGTCGTTCCGTCCGCCTCGTGGTGCGCTCTGGTTGGGGCAACGATCGGGCCAACGAAGGCCTCGCGAAGCGCTGGCAGAAACTCCCGCACACCATACAACCCAAGCATCGTGTTCCTGTCGAGATCCAGCATCGCCACATGCTACCGCCCCCGTCACAGAGGCGAGACGCGTCGCAGGTTCGCGATCTCACTCAGGCACGGACTCTGCCTCTCCTTGCGGCGCATCGTCCGCACCCGCGAGCAGCGCGACCGACTCCCTCACAAGAATAAAGCACGCCATCACAACAAGGAACACGGCAAAGCCCTTCTGCAATCGCGCCTGGTTGATACGACCGCCCAGCGCCTTGCCGGTGAAGCTCCCGATCGCCCCGAACGCGACAAACACACCGATCGTGGTCCAGTCGATCGCGCCCTCGGCGTCGCGGAGCACATCGAGATACTTCACGAACCCCACGCCCGACTTCAGCGCGATGATCATCAGGCTCGTCGCCACGGCACGACGCATGGGCAACCCGCCCAGCAGAACGAGCGCCGGCACGATCATGAACCCGCCGCCGACACCAACGAATCCCGTCAGCGCGCCAACGCCAAGCCCATCGATGCCGATCTTCACGATGGATCGTGGCTCCTCGCTCGTCGGTGACGCCTGCTTGCCGGAGGCCTTCCGCCACATCCGCTGGGACGCCAGCAGCATCACGAACGCGAACACAAAGAGCTGCGCGTAGCCCGGCACGTACCCCGCGAGCCACGCGCCGAGGTACGTCCCCGCCATCGCGGGTACTCCGAACATCACGACGGTGCGCCACTCCACGAGGCCCGCACGCGCGTAGGGTAGCGCGCCGATGAACGCGATGGCACCGACAATCGCCAGCGATTCGGCGATCGCGATTTTGGTGTCGTGCACCAGCAGATAGATCAGCACCGGCACCGTGAGGATCGAGCCCCCGGACCCGAAGATGCCCAGGGACAGCCCGACGAGCAGCGCGCCAGCAATCGCAAACAGGGTGTCGCCCAACACGCCCCTCCAGGACCTTCTCGAGTAGCTGCGAGCGCGAGACGAGGCCAACCCTCGCGTCTCCCGTGTAACGCGCGTACAGTGTACGACGCCCATCGAGAGTCCACAGGCGTCCAGCACACAAACCCGAGAGCCACAATGCACAGAGCTATCCAACCGATTCGACGCATGCTCACAAGCCTCGTAGTCGCACTCTGTGCGCTCGTGCCTCCTTCGATCGTCGACGCCGACGTCCAGCCACCCCAGGAGTTCCTCTACCTCGCCGGGTCGCTCACGCCCGACGACATCCGCCACCTCGAGCAGTCCGCTCCGAACGTGCGCGTCGTTGTGCCATCCAGCGACGAGGAGCTCATGCGTCTGGCGCCCCAGGCCCACGGCATGGACGCACGATTCGCACGCGCGGAGGTCCTCAGGACTGCCGACCAACTCGTCTGGGTGCAATCGCCCAGCGCCGGTGTCGACAGCTATCTGCGCGTAGAGGAACTCAGAGAGAGCCAGCGAATCGTGATGACAAACATGCAGGGCGTGCACGCGGCAACCATCGCCGAGCACTCGTTCGCGATGCTCCTCACCCTTACTCGCGATCTGCGCCACTACACACATCCCGACAGCCAGGGCACGTGGAATCGCAGCGGCTCTGGCGCCCAGCCGACTGCCCTCCACGGAAAGACATTGTTCGTCGTGGGCCTTGGGGGTATCGGCAACGAGGTCGCAAAGATCGGCAAGGGCTTCGGCATGCGTGTCCTGGCAACAAAACGATCACACACGGAACCGCCGGAGTACGTGGACGAGCTCGGTCTCGAGCAGGACCTCGACCGCTTTCTCTCGCAGGCCGACGTCGTCGCGATCTGCCTGCCGCTGACCAGCCAGACACGTGGTCTCTTCGACGCACAACGCCTGGCCACGATGAAGAAGGGCTCGTACCTCATCAATGTGGGGCGCGGCCCCATCGTTCGAACCGATGCGCTCGTCGACGCCCTCGAGAGCGAGCACCTCGCGGGCGCGTGCCTTGATGTCACCGATCCCGAGCCACTCCCATCGGGCCACCCGCTCTGGGACATGTCAAACGTGATCATCACACCACACGTCTCGAGCCGATCTCCGCTGACGTCCTCCATCTGGAAGCAGACCTACATGGAGAACATCCGCCGATTTGGCGCGGGCGAGCCATTGCTCAACATCGTCGACAAGCAGGCCGGCTACTGAGACACAACCAAGCGCGTGATCAATCGATGTCCTTGAGCTCCGCGACGACAGACTCGAGCGTCTGTCGCGCATCCCCGAGCACCATCGACGTATTCGGCTTGAAGAACAGCGGGTTCTGCACCCCCGCGTACCCGCTGCCAAGCGAACGCTTGAGCACGAGCACGGACGTCGCGCGATCCACCTCGATGATCGGCATCCCCGCCAGCGCGCTCTCCGCGTCGTCCCTCGCGTCCGGATTCACGGTGTCGTTGGCGCCGATCACAACGACCGTGTCGATCTCCTCCATGCGCGGGTTGACGTCCTCCATCTCCACGAGCTTCTCGTACGCCACCCCGACGTCCGCCAGCAGCACCGACATGTGCCCAGGCATGCGCCCGGCCACCGGATGGATCGCGTACTGCACCTCAGCACCAGCGCCCTCGAGCAGATCCGCCAGATCACGAACCACGCCCTGCGCCTCGGCCACCGCCATGCCGTAGCCAGGCACGAGCAGCACGCGCGACGAGGCCTCCAGCCGGATCGCCATCTCGGGCGCCCCGATGATCGTCGCCTTCAGATCGCCGACATCCTTCTTGGCGCTCGACGTCGACTGATACCCTCCGAACAGCACGTTCGCCAGGCTCCGGTTCATCGCCACGCACATCACACGAGTGAGGATGAACCCCGACGCGCCGACCAGCGCCCCCGTCACGATCAGCAGCGCCTGATCCACGGCGAAGCCCGTCGCGCACACCGCGATCCCTGAGTAGCTGTTCAGCAGGCTGATCACCACAGGCATGTCCGCGCCACCGATCGGTAGAACCAGCACCGGCCCGAGCAGCACGAGACTGATTAACGCCACCATGATGAACAGCCAGTACTCGCCGGGCCAGATCACGAAACCAACCAGGAAACCTATCGCGACCATCGCCAGCAGCAGGTTGATGACATTCTGCCCGGACAGCTTCACCTGCGACGAGGTGATCATCCCGCCCAGCTTGCCGAACGCAACGAGCGAACCGGTCAGCGTCACGCCGCCCACAAGAACCGCCGCCGCGAGCATCCCCGCTCCGAGCGTGTCGGGAATCTGCTCGTTCCCGAACAGCCTGTGCGCCTCGCTCCAGGCGATCAGCAGACTTGCCAGCCCGCCGAACCCGTTGAACAACGCCACGACCTCCGGCATCGACGTGAATCTCACACGCAGCGCGATCACGAGCCCGATCGACGCGCCGACCGCCAGCCCGCCCAGCAGCCACACGATCACGTTGCCCGCCAGCGTCCCATCGTGGTACAGCGCGATCACCGCCCCGATCGTGGCCGCAAGCATGCCGCACGCCGACACAGCGTTGCCCGTGCGTGCGCTCGTGGGCTTCGAGAGCAGCTTCAGCCCGAACACGAAGCACAGCGCGCCGCCCACAGCCAGGAACGAGAGCAGCGTCGTCACGATCGGGGCCCCTTGAACTTACGCAGCATGCGATCCGTCACCAAGTACCCGCCGAACACGTTGATCGCCGCGAATCCCACCGCGCATCCCGCCAGCGCCAGCGCGATCATCGACCCCGACTGGCTCGCGTAGCCCAGCGAGCCGATCGCCCCCACGAGGCTGATGCCCGAGATCGCGTTCGAGCCGCTCATCAGCGGCGTGTGCAGCTTCGCCGGCACCCGACGGATCAACTCCAGCCCAAGCAACGCCGCGAGAATGAACACGAACAACAGCAGCTCACCGCTCATACCTACGCTCCCACTCTCAGCTGGCCCTTGTGGACCACCAGACACGGATCGATCAGCGGATCCGACGCCTCCAGAAGGGACGCCAGGTCGATCTCACTTTCCTCCGGCGATACCGAGCCGAAGTACTCCACCAGCGCTGCAAGATTGCTCGCGTACATCCGAGACGCATCCGTCACGACATCGTTCAGCGGATGACCGACACCCACGATCGACACACCCGACTCGGTCACAACGGTCTCGCCCGCGATCGAGCCCTCGACGTTCCCACCAGAGGGCGCGCCATAGTCAACGATCACCGAGCCGGCGCGCATCGGCGTGATCATCTCGCTCGTGATGATGCGAGGGGCGCTCCGTCCGGGCACGGCCGCCGTCGTGATCACGATATCCACCGCCGCAACGCGCGACGCCAGCGCCTCGCGCTGCCTGGCACGCTGCTCGTCGGTCAGCTCGCCCGCGTAGCCGCCCGTGCCTCCGGTGTCGCCGAGCTCGACCTCCACGAACCGCGCCCCGAGCGATTCGACCTGCTCCTTCGTCTCGGGTCGCACGTCGAACGCCTCGACGCGTGCGCCGAGACGCTTGGCAGTCGCGATCGCCTGCAGACCCGCCACGCCGGCGCCGATCACCAGCACCTTCGCGGGCGCCAGCGTCCCAGACGGCGTGATCATCATCGGCAGCACGCTCTCGAACAGCACCCCCGCGCGCATCACCATCGCGTACCCCGCCAGCGAGTGCTGACTCGAGAGCGCGTCGATCGGCTGCGCCAGCGTCGTGCGGGGCAGGCGCTCCAGCGACAGCACCGACACACCCGATCGCATGAACCGCTGCGCCACCGCGGGCTCGCGCACCACGTCGCAGAAGCCCGCGTACACGCTCCCCTCACGCATGCGTGCAACGTCGTCCTCAGCGGGCGGCGCGACCCCGAGCAGCAGATCGCACGATCCCAGGAGCGTCGCGCGATCGTGCACGATGTCGCACCCGCTCTCCTCGTACGCGCTATCCTCGAAACGGGCGCTAGCGCCCAATCCGGATTCGCCGGCTACCTCGATCCCATCCATCGCAACAAGCCGTCTGGTCGACTCGGGCGACAGCGCGCACCGCATGTCACCGGAACCCGACTCGTTCAGCGCGACGACTCGCATGCTGGCAAACTCCAATCGACCCCAGAATACAGCAATCTCGTCGTCCGATCGTCGGTGCCCCGTGATCGGCCCAGACCCGATCAGTTACACTCGTGCGTTCATCTGGAGAGCACGCATGCCACTCAAGCTCATCGGCGCGGGGCTCGGAAGAACCGGCACCGCGTCCACCAAGATCGCGCTCGAAAAGCTCGGCTACGGCCCCTGCTACCACATGGCAGAGGTGGTTGCGGAGCCGACACGAATGGCCGGCTGGCTGGACGCCGCGAGCGGAAAGCCGGACTGGGAAGCCATCTTCGAGGGCTACGCCTCCACGGTCGACTACCCCGCCGCGTCCTACTGGCGCCAACTCTCCGAGTATTACCCCGACGCGAGGGTGCTCCTCAACGTGCGCGATCCCGAGAAATGGTTCGAGTCCGTCAACGACACCATCCTCTCCGATGAGATCGTCGAGACCGGGCGCGGCACACCGCACGGCGAATTCCTCAACGCCACCGTCTACACAATCATGGACAACCGCATGTCCGAACGTGAGTTCATGATCGAGCACTTCAACCACCACGTGGATGAGGTCAAACGCACCATCGACCCCTCACGCCTGCTCGTCTACGAGGTCAGACAGGGGTGGAAGCCCCTCTGCGACTTCCTGGGCGTGCCCGTGCCCGACGAGCCCTTCCCGCGCGTCAACTCGCGCGAGGAAACAAAGCAGATGCTCGCGATGCTCCGGCGCGCGCGTGACTGGAACAACGAGGAGATCAACAGAGCCGTCGCCAACAAGCTCCTGGGCGGGTGATCACACCAGGTCGTCCAGCCCTGACAGCCTCACCATCTCGACAGGTCGCGAGACCATCGACTCGATCTGCTCCATCGCGTCGCCAACGCCACCCGACTCCACGCACATCAACCACCCGCTCGTAAGGTGCCACGACTCAGAGGCACCAACGAGTTTCGACATCAGCTTCCCAGCGAGCCCGTACCTGTCCTGACGCTCGCGTGCGCGCTCCACCATCCAGCGTTGCACGTCGGGGGTCAGCAGCAGCAGCACGAAGTCATCCGATTCCTTCGATACCCTGAACCGCGTGTTGAACTCCTCCTCCTCGAGCTGACGATCACCGCCACCAAATCGATCGAGGATCTTCGTGCCGATGTTCTCCGGTGTCACCGACACGTCGGGCCACTCCTCCGGCACAGCGCATCCGACAGCGTAATGGTGGATTGTGATCTGCTCGCCCTTCGAGCCCGTCGTTCGCGTGTACTGGTGGCTCACCACCCGCACCTCCACGCCGTCGATAACCCCCGCGAGGATCCAGTTCAGCCCGCCGATACCGTCCTGGAGCGCATCGAGTCGATCGAACGGCTCGAACAGCTCGCGCTCCCGCTCCGTGAGGTCCTTCTTCGATGGCGGCTTGAAGAACTCGAGCCCATGTCGTTCGCCTAGCTCGCTCATGTGTGTGTTTTGACGAGTCCGAAATCGCGCCGAGTATCGCTGAATGTAGATGACGGCGCACGCGAGCACGCCCAGCCCGCACAGCCCGACACCGACGACGAGCAGCACCCTCGCGCTTGTGGCGGACGTGGTCGTCGAGATCCCCATCGCCACAAGCCCGGCAATAATCAGCCCCGACGCCTGAAGCATCCACCCGAACGACCACTGGCGCCGAACGAGCGAACGCCCCGTCGCGTCGACCAACTCGGCGTGTCTCTCCAGCAGATCCGCACTCATCGCCACACCCCGCTACCGATCCGACTCGCTACCAGCCGACCAACCAGCCCGATCGCCAGCACGCCCGCGCCCGCCAGCAGCGCCACCGGCTCGACCCATACCGCGAGCGACAGGCACACGACCAATCCCACCCACGCGACCCACACCGGATACAGCCGGTGCTCGTCGGGCAGCCGGATCGCTGCCAGATTCGTGATCGCGTAATACACAAGCACAGTGCATGCGCTCAGCGACCACGCCAGCCCGATGTCACCCATCGCGCTCAGCGCCAGGATCACCGCGCCGACGAACACCACGCTCCATGTTGGTGACGATCCCCTCGAATCCACGTGCGCCAGCACGCCAGGCAGATCACCCCGACGTCCCATCGCCAGCGCCACGCGAGACAGCCCCAGCACCAGATTCAGCAGCACACCCAGCATCGCGCTGATCGCACCGATCGACACAACCATTCCCACCCAGGACGGGCCCACCATCCGGGATGTCAGCGCAAGGGGTGCGCCACGCTCTGCGCTCTGCGCGCCGAACACCTCCGCACCGACGGCACCGATCCCTACCACTCCCACCGCAACGTATAGAACGGTCGAGATCGCCAGCGTCGCCACGATCGCGTGCGGGATCGTCCGCCGTGGTTCTCGCACCTCCTCACCGAGCGTCGCGATCCGCCCGTACCCCGTGTACGCCACGAACATCAGCGCCGACGCCTCCAACAGTCGACGCAATCCTCCCCAGCCCTCCTCCGCGAGAAAGGGCGTGAACCGCTCGCTCCCGCCCCGGCTCACCTCGCCCAGGCCCGACACGACAAACACCACGAGCGACACGATCGTCGCCGACACGATCGCCGCGTTCACCGCGCTCGACCGACGCATCCCGCCGAGCACGATCACCACGAGCACGACAACAGAGCCCAGCGATAGCGCGCTCCGCCACGAGTCTCCGTCGAGTCCCAGCAACACCATCGTGTAGCCGCTGAATCCCAGCGCCGCAGTCGCAGCCGACGCCGACTTGGCGCACAGGAACATCCAGCCCGCGCTGAATCCCAACCATGGGCGCAGGTACACGTGCCCGTACTCGTACGTCCCGCCGCTCGTCGGATGGCTCGCCGCCAGCTGCGCGCTGCTCAGCGCGTTGCAGAGCGCCAGCAACGAGGCTATCACGATCGCGAGCACAACCGACGCGCCCGCCACGCCCGACGCGATGCCGATGCTCACGAATATCCCAGTGCCCACGATCGAGCCCAGCCCGAGCATCGTCGCACCAAACACGCCCCGCTCTCGTCGGAGAGCCGGGCGTGGGTTTGGTTTGCTCACGGGCGCTGACATGCCCGCGCATCGTATCGCGTCGAATCAGTTCCCGAGCGTCGGCATCGCGTCGGCGACCTCGGGCCACAGCCACGCGAACGTCCCCGCCGTCACGAGCGCGTACGCCAGCCCGTCGATCAGGAACTTGCCTGTCACCTTCCACGACACGCCCTTCCAGATCGACTCGGGAATCCCGCCGATGCCGTACGCCATGAACGCCACCGCGCCGGCAATCTGGAATCGCGCCAGGTAGTCATCGGTCGGCACGACCGAGTTCCACGCCACGTACCCCGTGAACGCGCTGACCACCAACGAGTAGATGAACCACTGCACAAGGCTCCGCCCCATGTTGAAGCCGCCCTGCGGCATCACGGTCATCCACCCGACCGGGCCCTTCTCCAGCTTCGCCTTGTGCTCGTCGGTGCTCCACTCCTTCATGTCGTGGCATCCCGGGAACATGTACGCCCCGGGACCAACACCCGCCGAACGCAACGCCTCGACCACCGTGTCCTCGTTGGGCATCTTCGTCACGTCGTTCTTGTGCAGCGGCAGCACCATGTGAAAGATCGAGCTCACAACGAAAACAAGCACCGACGCCAGAACGATAGCCATCCACAGCTCTGTCAGGAACTCCATGCGGGACCTCCAGGTTGTTGGAAGAGGTGTTCAACCACCACGGACACGCGCTCCCTTCGCAGTGCGCACATCCCCAAACGCCATCACAAGGGCTCACGAGAAACAAAAGCCCAGCAGCGTTATCGACACCATCATACCAGAGAGCGCACTCAAACCGTCACAAACAGGACACGCGTGTCCTCTTCTAGCCGCCCCGACGACGACGCACAGCACCCGCACCGAGCATTCCAAGGCCCACCGACACGCCGCCCGGCGTCGGTATGGCCTCGATCGTCACCTCGTGCAGGTAGCTCACGTTCTGGTTGAGCTCGCGGTTGTGGAACGTGACGTGGTTGTGCCCGGTGTTCAGCGATGTCGCGATCGTGTGGCTCAGGAACTCGCCCTCGCCGCCCACCTCGCTGAGAGTGAACGAGAAGCTCGAGCCATCATCGATGATCGTGAAATCGAAGATGTCCCCGACCTCGATTGAGATAGGAAGCACGATCAGCTGCGCGTTCGCCCCATTCAAGAACGTCTGGATACGCACGTCGTCCCGGCTCGCGCCGGTGACCAACTCCAGCGCGTTACGGTTCTCGTTCGTGCCGCCGTTCGGGAAACCCTCACTCCGCGTCGCGATCTGCATGAAGTCATCGTGATCGCCAAACTCCCATCGCCCGCTGATCTGGATCGGCTGCGTGATCGGATCGAACTCCGCCACGGTGTTCAGATAGCCTCGCTTGTTGAACTGCGCTCTATTCGCGTTCACCGACACGTTCGAGCCAGAGAAGGGGGTCTCGATGCTCCACAGCGCCGGATTAATGCTCCCGCCCGTGAAATCGTCGTGCAGCAGCACCGTGCCACGAGCATCAAACGATAACGCGCACACGCCAATCACGGACGCGCACAGCACCACACAGTTTTCAGATCGACGCATTGTTCCCTCCCAAGGTGACGTGTTAGGAAGCGTGAACGTACTGTAAGCAGCATGATGCCTCAACAAAAAAATCGCAAAAAGTCATCACTTTATGCACCACATAGATGTGGGTATTTACAAACAATCAACGAGCATGTGAAGATGGTTCATCATGCTCAGCTTCGTGATCCCGGCATACAACGAGGCCGCTCTCATAGGCCGCACCATCCGCTCCATCCACGACGCGATGCGGACAATCGAGACGACGATCGAGCACGAGATCGTCGTCGCCGATGACGCGTCCACGGACGCGACCCAGTCCATCGCCAGAGAACATGGCGCGTGTGTCGTGCCGGTCGAGCATCGTCAGATCGCCGCGACTCGAAACTCTGGTGCGCGCCACGCCGCCGGCAAGTGGCTCATCTTCGTGGATGCCGACACCATGGTCACTCCCGACGCGGTGCGCGGTGCAGTCGACGCCATGCGCAAGGGCGCGTCCGGCGGCGGCTGCCGTGTCAGATTCGATGGGCGCATCCCTCTCTACGCGCGTCTGATGCTCCCGCCGATGATGATCCTCTATCGAGTGGTCGGCATCGCCTCGGGCAGCTTCCTCTTCTGCACGAGAGAGGCATTCGAGCGGTCGGGCGGCTTCGATGAGTCGTACTACGCCTCCGAGGAGCTCTGGATGAGCCGCGCCATAAAGGCCCAGGGCCGATTCGTGTTCCTGCGCGCGCATGTCGTTACATCCGGGCGCAAGCTGCGTGCGCACACGGGACGGGAGATCGGTGCGGTGATGCTCCGTCTCGCTCTCAAGGGCAGGAGGGGAGTCCGCAGGCGAGAGGGTCTCGACATCTGGTACGGGGAGCGCAGGATCGACCCGGAGGCGCACCCAGAGAACACGCGCGATGGGTCAGGATCCTGAGAAACGCCTCCGCGACGAGAGCATCGAGCTCGAGTTCCCTCCCCCGAGCGAAGCGCCCCGCGGTCGTGTCTAGTATCGAATGGTCATACCCGCGAACAGGTTCACGTCGTCCGCGTCGCCGCCGAGACCGAAGTTCACGCCCACATCGAGCATCGCATCGGGCGACAACGAGTACGTCGCGCCAACACCAAGAATGCTCTGGAGGTCACGATCCGACTCGGTGCTCTCGTTGAGCACCAGCTCCGCGTACCCGCCGAGACGCTCGGTGAGGTCGTACCCGATCACGCCCGACACGATGAACTCGACGTCGTAGTCGTCGTCGCCATCGTCGTACACGAGATCCAGCTCGCCCATCAGACCCACGCCGACACGATCCGTGACCTCGACGCTGAACGGCACGATAAAACCACCCTCGACGTGATCGTTCCCCAGATCGTCGCTGGCCGTAGGGATCTTCACGAACGGCATCACCGCCAGCGCCGTTCTCCCGCCGTCGTTCCCCCAGATGTTCTTCTTCAGGCGCACCTGGATGTCGCCGAATCCGTCCGCGTCGCGGGCTCCGTCATCCTCATCCACGTACGGCTCGAAGACGAACTGCAGGTCCATGTCGCTCGTCAGGCCGAGCTTCAGATTCGTCGGCGCCAGCGTGAACGTCTCCGCACGCCCATTCCTCGAGTAATCGAAGAAGCTCAGCTCCACCTGCACCACCCCGGCGTCAACCGTGATGGGGCTCTCGGTGAAGTCGGGTCGGTCCGCGCTCAGCTCCCGCCTCATCTCCCGTGGCGTCGGATCGCTCAGCGTCCTCGTCCGCTCGCCCTCGTACTCCACCGGGTCGTCCTGCCCCAGAACAGCCGAGCTCGCACACACGACAACCGCAACACACATGAGACGCACCATGACAGACCTCCTGAGGGTGAACATGTAGCCATGGCTACAAAGCCATTCGCCAGAATGTAGCACGTGCTACAAAACGCGTCAACCGCTCTTGTCTGCCATCGCTGAGGACAGCTGCTCGCAGAACCGACCCGGGTCGTCCACACCCAGCCAGGCCTCGCTGGCGCGCCTGCGAATGCCGCACATCCCAAGAAGCTCGACGGGCTCGTCAAACACGATGCGGACCGTCGGCTGCCCGAAGGCGATCAGCAACGCGACACCCTTCTCTCGCTCGGGCAACGCGCCGGGCAGGCGTGAGCACTCGAGAACGCGTTCCAGCGGGACGTCCGCCTCCCAGCGGAGTCCCACGCGCAGACGCAGCCAACCCCCATCGACCCGCGTGCGACGCGATCGCAGCGCACGAAAATCACCCGCCAGCCAGATCGCGCCGTACACGCTCAGGCCCGTAACGATCCACGCCGCCACGTCGCTCCACAGCCCCAGCAGCAGGTGCATCGCGAAGATCTCAACCACCATCACGACGCCCAGCACTCCGAGCACGCGCGGATATCCCGCGTCACGATAGTGCGTGAATCCCGCGCCGCACTCCATCCCCTTCGCGCGTCCGCACACGAGGAACCACACCACCATCACCTCGCTCGTCAGCACGTCGGCCACTCGGCGCACGCCGAGCACCTCCATCGCCGAAGCACGAAATCGCGTCACGATGTCTCCCTCGCCACCCGATGCGCGACGAACGATCCGCTGTGCGCACCACATTACGTACGCGATCACACCGAGCTCGACAGGCATCAGCGCCAGCTCCACGACACGCAGACCGCCACGCATGTCAGACGGCAGCGTCACGCTCGCCAGCACGTACCCAACGATCACAAAGGGAATCACACTCAGCGCGGTCAGACGACGAGCACGAACGACGAGCAGATACGCAAGCAACGGGCCGACAAGCACGAGGTCGGCGATCAGCGCGCCGCCCACGACGCCTCGTCCAGCCTCGTCAACGCCGGGAAGCACGAACAACCCGACCAGGCCCGCGCCCAGAAAGAACGCCACGATCAGCCCCAGACGCGGGGCCAATCTCACACTCGCCATCGGTGCCGACATCTCCACGCCACACCCCTCAGCTCTTGGGTCTACCCAATACGCGCGGAGGGACTCGAACCCCCAACCCTCTGATCCGAAGTCAGATGCTCTATCCAATTGAGCTACGCGCGCTCAGCACTCCATTCTACAATGCCCGCCACACCGCGTCCCACCCGGTGCCCCTATATTCATCACACCAATGGAGACCACGATGCCCCTCTACGGAATGTATGGACACCACACGATCGACGCCTGCCCGCTCCACAACAAGGACGCCGCGAAGATCGTCGTCTCCATCGCCGAGGACGATCTCTCCTCGCTCCTCCGCGAGTGCAAAATTAACTCGATCGTCGGCCAGTACCACTCCGCCTTCGAGCACACCTTCGTCTGGATACTCGACGCCGAGGACGCGCACCTCGTCCAGAAGTTCGCCGACGAGTCCGGCATCGCCAGACACAACACCATCAAGATTGTTCCGCTGAGCACACTCAAGGACAACGTCGCACCGAAAGCCAGGCTGATCCACGGGCTCTGATCGCGAGATGGCACCATCCACGATCCAATTCATCGCGGCCGTGTCGTTCCTCCTGGTTGGTCTCTCGCATCTGCTCAGGCCGCGCGAATGGGCCAGCTTGTTTATTCGGCTGCGCGCGCTCGAGGAGCCGGGTGTGTTCCTGATCGTGCTCATGACCTTCCCGATCGTTTCGCTGATCATCGGGTTCCACAATGTGTGGAGCGGACTCCCCACGGTGCTCACGATCGTCGGCTGGATCATGTGTCTGAAGTGTGCGATCTACAGCGTCTTTCCCGGCATCGGTCTGCGAGCACTCCAGAAGATCACAACGGAAAATGTGATGAAGCTTCGGGTCGTAGGCGTCGCGCTGATCGCGCTCAGTGGATTGTGCTGGGTCATGTGGGCCGACTCGCACTGAGACCTCACTCTGGCCTGGTGCGCATCGACACCGCGTCCACGCCATCTCGATTGCCAAACTCGCGTTCTGTTGCGCTTCGAAGGTTTCTGCTGGGATCCGACGCGATCGCATGTACAATCATGCCCACGCTCACACTTCCGAAAGAGGTTTCCCAATCATGCTCACCCGTTTCTTAGCACTCGCAAGCACGCTGGCGCTCATCTCGACAACCCAGGCGCTCGCCGAGGTCACCATCGAGGAGACACTCCTGAGCCCACTCGGGCAGGGCTTCAGCTACACACCGTCCCCGGCGCCCGCCGACCTCGCCACCGTCGGCCCAGCCGGAAGCCGCATGGCCGTCTACTACAACGGTGAGCCCGGCCCCAAGTTCGACGAGATCATCGCCACGCAGCCAACACCCGAGGGCGGCGGCGGGCTGCAGATCATGTTCAGCCCCGACGGGTCACGTATCGCCTACGCCGGACGCAAGCGCGACAAGTTCACCCTCATCATCGATGACCAAGAGGTCGCCACCGGCCTCTACGATGGCAATCAGAACTCCATCGAGGGAATCGGCTTCACGCCCGACTCACAGCACTACTTCTACAGACTCGGAAAGCTCGACGAGAACGGCGCACGTACCTGGAGCTTCGTCATGGATGGCGTGCCGTCGCCGGCTCTCTCGGATGGCAGATTCCAGGCGCTCGTCAGCCCCGTGGGTAACGGCTACGTGCTCATCGGCACCCTCAAAGAGACCGGCGAGCAGGTGATGATCAGGGACGGCAGCGTCGTCGATGCGCGCCCAACGAAGTTCATGTACAGCCCCGATGGCAGGCTCTACACACTCGAGCACGACTCAACCGGAAACCAGATCTCGCTCAAGCTCGACGGGCAGGCCCTCTATACCGGCGCGTACTCCGTCCATGAGATCATCCTTGCTCCCGAGGGTGAGAGCTGGGCCATGATCGGCCACCCGCACGATGGCCAGGATGGACCTCGCCTGATCCTCAATGGCGAGGTCATCGAGGGCAGGCTGCTCAATCTCGGCATGCAGAAGCCGTTCCAGTTCAGCCCCGACGGCTCACGATGGTCCGCCATCATGATGCCCGACCACGGACGCCAGTACGCCGTCATCGATGGCGAGGAGGGCGACGAGTACCAGTCCATCGAGAGCGTCACCTTCTCGCCGGACTCACAGCACGTCTCGTACTGGGGCCGCTCTCCCTCCGGCGCCTTCTTCGTCATCGATGGCGAGGAGCAGAACGACATGGCCGGTGTCACCCCGCCCGCGATCTACGGCGGTGGGGGAGATCACATCGTGTGGCACGTGCAGAATCTCAGCCCCTCCTCACAGAAGATCTGGTACGACGACATTCCGTACGTGCCCACGCAGCAGCAGTTCTATTGGACCACCGCCAACATGAGCCACGACGGCTCGCGCCTCGCGTTCCTCGAGAACTACACGGTGCATGAGCTGACCGCCGATGGCGTCATCAAGCACGAGGGCATCCGCGTCCACGCGACGGGCCAGAGCGCCCGAGGCGGATTTACGCCTCTCCCAAAGGGGACCATGTTTTCGCCTGACAACAAGTACCTCGTCTACTACGGCACGCACATGCAGAGCCGCTCCCAGGGCATCTTCTTCAACGACAAACGCGCCATCGATGTGCAAGGCTCGGCGATCATCCGCATCGGTTTCTCGAATGATGGAAACCACCTCTTCGTGATCCTCGGCGTGGGCAATGGACGCGCGCTCCTCGTCGATGGCGAGACGGTCATGCAGTTCGCCGCGCAGCCGTTCGAGAGCGACGAGAACATGTGGCACATCGACGACACGGGCGTGCTCCACTTCCTCCTGGCAGACAACGAGGGCATCAAGCGTGTCACCGTCACGCCCTCATCCGACAAGACCGTGCACGACTTGATATCGGAATAATCACGCATACTGCACACACAGCGAGACAACGATGATCCAGAGAACACTTGGGCTTCTACTGATTCTTACCCTGTCTATGATCCTGCCAAGTTGTTCACAAAACTCTCCTGCAAAAGAAGTTAAACAAACTACAACTCAAACGACCAAGCCGAGCACGCCATCGCCCGCAGATCCAGCATCGATCGTCTCAGCCCTACAAACAGCGGGCCTCAAGGACTCGCTTGGCGGCAGGGGGTGGAGCCGCTCACGAGCAGGTGACGGCTCGTGGATCTCAATCCTGATAACACCTTTCGGAGACAATGAAGTCTCCTTCTTTGTGGAATCCAGCCAACGTCATAGGGCGGAGCTCTTCGAGCTCGAAGCAGAATTTCATCGACCCGGTTATGCCAAACAACAGGTTATGGCATTGTTCGAAGAATGCGTGTTCACGCTGTATCCGAGAGAATCGGAATCACTGCGGAATGCAATACGCACGGGATCGAGATGGAACGATGGCGGCTGGTCACTTCAAAGGAACAGCTACGGTGGCAGCGGTGGGTATGGAATCATGTTTCGCTGGTCAGCGAATTGACGACACCGCGTCCACGTCCTCGTCGACCTCGTTGAGGAACCTCGGCAGGTAGCGGTAGTACACCTCGAGGCTCAGCGTGCAGATCGCCGTCTGGTAGATCCGTCCGCCGATGCGCGACCACCGATCGGCCGTCGGCCACGAGCCGCGCTGCGGCCCTTCCTGGTACTGCGCCTCGACAAGCACGTCCTTGATGTGCTCGTTCCACGCCTTCCACGCCTCGCCCTGGTGCTGGAACAGCGCCAGCGTCGCGTAGTACCAGCCGTACGTGTTGGCACGCGAATCCCACTCGGGCTCCTCGTCCAGCAGGAACGCCACCGAGCGATGCATTCGCGCCTCGTCGGGCGTCGCGCCCAGCAGCTGACGCACGAACATCGCCTCAGCCGTCATCGAGAACGTGGGCGGATCGCCAGGCTGGTACGCGTACAGCCCGTCATTGCCCTGGATCTGAACCTGGTCCAGCCACGCCTCGGCGTAGTCGAAGATCTGTTGCGGCACGTCCACGCCCGCGCGCGTCGCGGAACGCAACGCCATCACCTGCCACCCCAGCACCGACGTGTCGCCGACCTGCCCGGGCGCGTAACGCCAGCCGCCCACCGCACGCCTGTTGCCCACCGGCGCACGTGTCGATCGATTCCTCGCACCGATGATGAACGACGTCGCCTCCTCCACGGGACCGCGAAGGTTCTCGTCGTCCGTCATGCCCAGCGCCTCCGCCAGCGCGATGGTCGCGATGCCATGCGAGTACATCGTCTCTCCGTTCCGCAGGTCACCCGACTGACTCTGCTGCGCCAGCAGGAACGCGATGCCGTTGGCCACCGTCTCCTGGTACGGCCCCGGGTGCAGGTGCGTGTGCCCCGCGCCCTGGAAGCAGAGCAGCGCCAACCCCGTCAGCGCGATGTCCGAGGAAATGTCCGAACTGCCCTCGTCGCAGTCCTCGCACCCGTCGTCGAAACCGTCCGTGTCCCACCGCCCGTCACGAGACTGCACGCGCGCCAGCCACTCCAACGCCAGCTGCACCGCCTCCTCTGTTTCCTCCGAGCCGCCCATCCGCTCGACGATGTCCTCGCGCAAGTTCTCGTCGCGCTGCGCGTACGCCTCGTTCGGCGGCGCGAGCTCCATGGGCAGCTCGAGCCCCTCGATCGGCAGCTCCGGCGTGTCGACCTCCACGTCGATCGAGATAGACTCGATCGACGCCAGCGCCTCCAGCGAGGCATCCATCGCGCTCGACTCAACCAATCTCGCGCCCTCTGGCGATTCTGTCACGCTGGCGACATCATCCACGTCGATCTGCGCCGGCTCGAACTCCGGCACATCCAGCGCGATGTCCGCCAACGCACCGCTCGCGCCGTCGATCGTCGCCGCCAGCGCGGGAATCCCCGCCTCTACCTCATCACCAGACGCGGTCTCAAGATCGGGCAGCTCGACCGAGGGCAGATCGCCCAGCGCGATGTCCTCCAGCGCGATCGGCGTCGCCACGTCATCGAGGTCCGACATGATGCCGGGCATCGGCAGCAGCGACGCGTCCGACGCGCGCTCTCGCTCCTGCGACAGCTCCCGCATCGACGGCATCGACGCGTCATCCGTGCGCACGTCCACGCGACGCAGCTCACCCTGCGACACCTGGTCCGAGATCGATGGCGCGTCGATCGTGCGCACAAGCGGTGTCGATGCGGCGATCCGTGACTCGGTTTCCGCCTGCTGCGCGCCACGCTCACCGGGTGTCAGCACATCCAGAGTGGCTGATTCCGTCGGAATATCGAGCGATAACGCGCGCTCGGACGTCGACGCGTCGATCATGGTGTCGGCATCAGAGTCCAGAGTGTTCCACGTGGAACGCTCAGTGAGCGACCGTGTTTGTGCGCTCGCTAACGAACGCTCGACCTCGACGCGCACGCTCGACGCCGACTCATCGCTGAGCGTCAGCGATGGGGCGATGTCGCTCGATACGCTCGGTGTTCCGCTCGCGACCCGCTCCAACGCCCGCTCAGATGTGTTCTCTCGTACGACCTGGCCCGGCGTGTCCACCTCGACCTCGGCGCTGGCCACCACGTCCTCGATCGAATCGCTTGGCAAACCGGATCGCTGCTCGGGCACGAGCGACGACTCGGTTGTTTCGGCGTCCACGAGCTGCCGCGAGGACGGCGTGGCGGCCTGGCTCGTCTCGACAGGAATCGACGCTCCGGACGTCGGGCTCGTCGAGGTCAGCGTCGGAACGGCGTCGACGCGCGAGGTCGGCGGCGCGTCGAGCGCCATCTGACGCTCGTCCGTGCGCTGCCGGAGCGACTCGCCTGGAGTCGTGACGTCGCTCTGAGCCGGCGCGTCAACGAGCTGTGTCTCGGGCTGCACGGAGGTCGACGCGGGTGTCTGCCGCGCGTCCTGGGTACTTGCTTCGTGTGCTAGTTGAGTGCGGTCCTGAGGCACGACGCCCTGCGGTGCCTCGAGCGCCACGCTCTGCGTCGATGCCTCGACTTGTGTCGAGGGTGCACTGGGAACACGCTCGCTCTGGCTGGCGTCGAGGGCCAGCGTATCTTCGCTCGCTCGCTGGCGGCTCGCGTCCGTTGGCGTGCTCACGCTCTCTTGCGAGGGCGCGCTGACAACCTGTGTTTGCGGAACGACCGTCGACGTCTCAGGCTGATCCGTCGCGTCCTGCGCATGAGTCTGCTCGACGAGCCTGTCGCTCGCCATCGCCTCGGACGTGTCCGTTGCGTCGAGCTCGACCGACCGGGTGTCGACATCCTCTCGTGGGGTCGGCGCGCTGGTCGTTGTGTCGCTCTGCTGCGCGTCGAGGGCGAGGTCGGACTCATCAGCGCGAGCGTAACGCTGCGTGTCGGGCGTGTTGACGCTGGTCTGTGCGTCGACCTCCGGCAGTGGCTCGTCGGGAACCGCGTTCTGCGTGAACTCCGGCGCCTCCGAGTCCTGCGTGTCCAGCGCTGCGAGCTGCTCGGCCTGGGCCGCCTGGATCTGCTCGGGTGTGAGCTGCGCGGACTGCGTGCTCGTCTCGATCTCCATGAGCAGCGGCATCTCGACGCTCGTTGGTGTGTCGGGCGAGTCCAGCGCGACCTCGGTCAGGTTCCCGCGCACCTGGTTGGTCAGCGGATCTGCGCCGGCGGATGTCGTTAATTGCACGCGCGTGCCGCCGGTGCGATTGAAGCCCGGTCCGATGGTGTTGGTGATCTGGAGGAACATGATCAGTGCGTGGATGAGCAGCGCCAGCAGCAGCATCTGCGTCAGCAGGCTGAGCCGACGCAGACGCCCGGACAGCCAGAGCTTGCGCAGGAGGAGCAGGAGGAGCAGCAGCAACAGCAGGAGCAGCAGCAGCCAGAGCAGTGTCGTGAGCAGCGCGGGCCAGTCGAGGCTGGCCGGTCGCGAGACGGAACGCGCGAAGACCTCACGCGAGGTGGACACGAACACTCTGTAGAGCGGCGGCTCGTCGTCCTCACTGGCCTCGGGGGCTGCCTCATCCGATTCGGGACGGGAGTCGGCGCGATTCGAGGAGAAGAAGAGCTGGAAGCCGCCCATGCCCAGGGTCGGGTCCATGTCGTTGGCGGTGGAGTTGATCGCCTCGCCGAGCGTGGCGGGCGATGTCCACGTGCCCTCGATCCTTCTGGCGCGATAGATGTCGAAGCCGCCCATGCCGCCGGCGCGATCGGACGCGAAGTAGAGGAAGTCGTTGAACGGCGAGACGGCCGGCGCGCCCTCGTTGCTCGTCGAGTTGAGCGTGCGCATGGGGAGCGCCTCGCCGGGTCCGTGCGCGTCGAGGGGCGCGCTGTAGAGGTCGTAGTCGTTCGCGAAGAGGTCCTCGCGCAGCGTGGCGTTCCAGCGGTTCGGGTCGGGCTCCAGTTCGGGTGAGTCGGGTCGGTTGGAGGCGAAGTAGAGGGTCGACTCGCTGGCGTCGATCGCCGGGCCGTAGTCGTTGAATTGCGAGTTGACGGTGGGCCCGAGGTTCTGCGCCTCGCTCCATGTGTCACCGATGCGATGGATGACCCAGATGTCGTACCCGCCGATGGAGCCGGCGCGATTGGAGTAGAAGTAGATGGAATTGCCGTCGGCGCTGGGCGCCGGGCCCAGATCGTCCTCGGGAGAGTTGATGGCGTCGAAGGGGACGGGCTCCGTCCAGCCGTCGATGGTGCGGAAGGACGTGAAGATGTCGGCGTTCTCGCCCGGCTTGCCGCGCACCAGGAAGAGCGTGTTGCCGTCGGGCGCCAGCTTGGGCTCGTACTCCTGCTCGATGGCGACGCCGGGGAGTTCCAGTTCCTTGGCTGGCTCCCAGAGCACGTCGCGCAGCAGCGACGAGGCGCCCTCCTGATTGATGGCGTTGTCGTCGGTGGTGTAGACAGTGGTGTGCGTGTCGAGGTAGTACAGCCCGCCCAGGATGCCCAGCACGATCGCGACGATCGCCATGATCGCGAGTGCCGGTGTCGTGATTGTGGCGCGTGGGCGTGTCATGCTTGTGTGCTTCGTTTACTGCGCGATGACGGTGTCGAGGAAAGGTTCCTGCACGCCGGCCTGCTTGCACGCGTCGAGTGCGCCGACGATGAACGCGTAGGGTGTGTTGCGATCGCCACGCACGGTCACCTTCTGCTCGGGGTTGGATGCCACGGCATCGGTAATGAGCGACGCCAGCGCGTCGGGTGTGTAGTTCTGGCCGGAGACGATGATCGTGCCGTCCTCGAGCACGTTGACGATGATCTCCCGCAGCGCCGCGGAGATCGGCGAGGCGGCGGAGGCCTCGGGGAGCGCGACCTGCATCTCGCGCTCGGTCTGGTGGAACGTGGTCGCCACGAGGAAGAAGATCAGCAGTAGGAAGACCATGTCGATCATGGGCGTGATCTCGACATGGGGTGACGCCGGTGGCTGGGAGGGGCGGATCATGGTGCGCTCATGCCTGTGCGGTGGCGCTGGCGGGGGCCGGCTCTGGCGCGCCGTTGGACGATGGCTCCGGTGCGGACGCCGCGCGCGACACGCCGTTGGCCTGCCAGGTGGTGTGCTCCTCGATGAACTCGACGGTCATGGCGTCGATGCGCAGGACGATGGCGTCGACGCGTGCGCTGACCCAGTGGTACATGATCAACGCTGGGATGGCGACGATAAGCCCGGCGGCGGTCGTGGTCATGGCCTCGTAGATGCCCTCGGCGAGCAGCTCCGTCTTGCCAAGCGCCTCGCCCGTGGTGGCGACGGTCTGGAAGGCGTCGATCATGCCGAAGATGGTGCCCAGCAGCCCGAGGAGTGGGGCGATGGCGGCGATGACGGACAAGACACGCAGGTGCTTGCGAAGCCCGATGGCCTCGCGCTCACCGGCCTCGGAGATGTGACGCTCGAGCGTCTCGATGGGCTCACCCAAACGCTTGATGCCGGCGAGGAAGACGCGCGCGATGGGTGACTCGTGCGTGCGGCAATACTCGAGCGCGACGGGTTTGGCGTCCTGGTTGCCCAGCGCCTGCTGGAGGCCCGGCAGGAACGTGCGCGGGATGACACGCGAGGTGCGAAGCGAGATGAGGCGCTCGAGGAAGACGGCCAGCGCGACGAGCGAGCAGAGGATGATGGGCCACATGACCGGGCCGCCCTTGAGGACGAAGTCCCAGACGGAGTTGACCTGGAGCGTCGGGTCGGCAGGTGGTGTGGACGCGCCTTCAGCCTGCGCGAGCAGGAGTGTTGGCATGAGCTGGTCGAGCATTCGCGTGTCCTTTCACAGACGAAGGGGCGACGCGCACGCGCGGGGCGAGGAGACCCGCGCGCGCGTCGTTAGCGCCCCGGAAGAGCTGGGTTCTCGGGCATGGACTCGAGACGCTGGGCGGCCAGCTGGCCCCAGCTCGTGTCGGCGTGGTTGTCGACGACGCGCTGGAACTGGTCGCGCGCCTCGGGCAGGCGACGCAGCGCGATGAAGCACTGGCCCGCCTCGTAGAGCGCGGCGGCGCTCCACTCGGGGTAGTCGTAGAGCACGTCGACGCGGAGGAACTCGCGGATGGCCTCCTCGTGCCTCTCCTGCGCGAAGAGACACTCGCCGAGCTGGAACTGCGCCCGCGCGGCGGTCGGTCCCTGGTGCTGCTGGGCCACCGTCGTGTAGGCGTCGATGGCGCCGTCGTGGTTGCCCTGGTTCTCGCGCGCCCATCCGATGCCGAACTGCGCCTGGTACCACTGCGCGTGCCCCTCGAACGTGTCGAGGAATCTGGCGAAGGCCTGCTCCGACTGCGTCCAACGCTGACGAAGCGCCTCGGACTCGCCAAGACGCAGCAGCGCCGGCGCCAGGATGTCCGGATTCTCGGACTCGGACGCGACCTGCGCGAGCACGACCGAGGCGCGCGCGTGGTCCGCGATGGCGAAGAGACACTCGCCCTGCAGGAGCATGGTCTCGAGACGATGCGACTCGTCGGCGTCGTCGCGGGCGAGATACTCCTCGAAGAGTGATGCGGCGCTGGCGTGCTGCGAGCGGTTGTACTCGGCGACGGCATGGATGTATGTCGCCTGGGTGTAGAGCGACTGGGCGTCCGAGGACGATTGCCCGCTCAGCGCGGGGCGCGTCTGCTCGAGGAGCGCCGACGATGCGGTGTGGTTGCCCAAGGCCGACTCGAGCTGCGCCAGGTCGACGACGACGTAATTCCGCAGCGGGAGATCGGGGTTCTCGTCCAGGAGTGCGCGGGCGCCATCCAGCGCCTGCTGCTGGCGATCGAGGGCGCGGAGCGTGCGGACGCGCTCGTGCTGGAGCGAGTGGACCATCGGCTCGCTGAGTGTGGCGCTGCTGTCGAGCGCCTCGTCGAGCGCGTCGAGCGCGTCATCGAATTGCTCGAGGCGTGCCAGCGCGATGGCGCGGTTGGCGAAGGCCAGCGGGGCGTCGGCGTTGTCCGGGTAATCGCGCAGGTAGCTGTTGAGCACGTCGAGCGCCTCGGAGTACTGATCGGACGCCAGCAGCGATTGGCCCTGTCTGAGTCGTGATTGCGCGGCGATTGCCTCGGGCACGTTCGCGCCGACCTGCTCGAAGTAGGTCGAGGCGGTCTCGAAGTCACCCGCCTGCTGCGCCATGGTGCCGAGGTGTGAGCGGGCGTAGTCGGCGAAGCGCGAGTCGGGCGCCGACTCGAGGACCGCGGTAAAGTCGACGGTGGCGGCGTTGAGCGCGCCCTGCTCCATGGCGGACTGGCCGCGCTCGAAGCGTGCGTGTGTTGTCAGCTCGGAATCCGGATGATCGCGGAGGAGCTGCGAGAACGTGTCGATGGCGCCGTCGTGATTACCCAGGCGCTGGTGCGAGATAGCGAGCTTGAGGAGCGCGTCATCGGGCGCGTGCGAGGCGGGCGTGCTGCCCAGGTAGCGCGACAGATGGGCGATGGCCTGGTCGAAGCGCTCGTCGTCGAAGGCGATCTGCCCGAGCATCCACAGCGCGGTGTGGTACTCGTCCGGGATGGGGTTGGACGAGGCGACCTGCGTCAGGTGGGTCTCGGACTCGTCGCGTCGATCGAGCCGGTACAGGGCGTCGCCAAGGCGGAAGCGTGCGTCGGACGCCTGCTCGGCATTGGGGAACTCGCTCAGGAAGCTCTCGTAGGCGTCTGACGCGTCATCGAAATGGTCACGGAGGAAGAGATTCTCGGCGTCGAGGAACGCGACGGACTCGGCCAGTTGGCTGTCGGGGTAGTCGCGCAGGAAGCGTGACGTGGCGCGCTGTGAGTCGTCGTAGCGCTGCAACTCGTGGAGCGTGGTCGCCTGGAGCTGGAGTGCCTGGGGCGCCAGCTCGTGCTCGGGGTAGTCGTCGAGGAGCTGCTCGATGGAGTCGAGCGCGTCGTCGTTCCTCTCGGCACGTGTGGAGGCGACGGCGTGGTCGTAGAGCACGAGCGGGAGGATGTCGGTGACGGACTGCTCGTCGCGGAGCAGGTCGTCGAGTCGATCGGCGGCGTCGGCGTCGGCGCCGTTGCGGAGCGCACTCTTGGCCGCCCAGTACGAGGCGTGGTCGTCGTCGGGTGCGCCGGATCGAGCGGCGCTGTCAAAGAGTTCGAGCGCCTCGTCGTAGCGCGCCTGATCAAAGGCGGCGCGCCCTCGGAGATGCAGCGCGTGCGCGAACTGCGAGTGGTCGTTGTGATCGTCGAGGTAGGTGTCGAGTGCGCGCGCCGCCTGGTCGGGCTCGCCCAGACGCAGCAGCACCGACGCGGCGCCGAGCAACGCGTCGGGGTTCAGGTTCGCCACTCCTGCGTCGATGACGGCGCGATAGGTGCGCAGCGCCGACTGCAGCGAGCCGGTCTGTTCGAGACATGAGGCCAGCAGCAGTCGGGCCTGCGGCGTGTAGGGCGAGTCGGGCGCGCTCTGGATGAGCGTCTCAAGACGCTCAGACGCCTGCTCGAATCGCTGGCGATGCATGAGGGCCAGCGAATGGAAGTAGCGTGCGCGCGCGCGGGACGAGGACTCGGGCCACGTTTGCTCGAGGTAGGCGCTGGTCTCGTCGAGGCGGTCGAGCTGGCCCGCGCGGAAGAGTGACTCGCAGGCGAGGGCCGCGGCGACATCTGCGCTGGCGACGTCGGAATGGTTGTACGCCATCGTCAGCAGCGGCTCGATGGAGTCCTCGAAACGCTGCTGGGCCACGAGGCTCTGCCCGAGCAGGAGTGCGACCTGCGGCGCGAACTCGAAGGTGTCGAGCGCGTGGAGATCCTGGAGGATGGGTATGGCGTCCTCATACTGCTTCGTGCGATGGAGCGCGACCGAGAGCCCATAGCTGGCGACCGACGCCTTCTCGTGGTTCGGGTGCTCGTCGAGGAAGGCACGATACTCGTCGATGGCTAGGTCGTAGAGCCCCCGCGAGAGCATGCCGTTGGCGGAGTAGTAGAGTCGTAGCTCGTCGGCGTTCGATTGCGCGTGGGTCGTGGTTATCGGAGCGATCGAGGCGATCGCGAGGACCAGCGAGACAGAAGCGCAGCGCATCGGATTGGGGCGCATACCCACCTCCTGAACAGAATGAGTGTGCCGAGCGAATTCCCACCTGCGTCGGCCCGCGCCGCTCGATTCACAGCACGAGCCGACGCAATGGGAAGGTTGTACCACGCGGACGCCTGCGGGGGCCAGTTCCGTCCGCGTGAAAGGTGTTTTCGGGATCAGGCGACGGGATCGTCGTCGTCGTCGTCCTCATCGAACTCGGCGGCCTCGTCGATTTCCTCGGCCTGCTCGTCGATATTCTCGGCCTGCTCGCGCATCGCCTCGGCCTCTTCCTGGGCCTGCTCGAGTTCGGCTTCGAGTTGCTCAACCGCCTGCTCGAGTTCCTCGAGCGATTGCTCGAGCTCGGCCTCGAGCTGCTCCATCTGGGCTTCGACCTCTTCCTCGACGCCCTCGAGTGACTCGAAGAGCTCCTCGGCGGCGGCGCGCTTGGCGCTGGCCTTCTCGTCGTAACCGTTCGCCTTGGCGGCGCGCTTCTCGATCAGAGCCTGGAGCTCGTCGACACGACGAGCCAGCCCGTCACGCTCGCGGCCCTCTGCCTCCTCGATCGCCTCGCTGAGCTCCTCGAGCTCGTCCTCGAATGCCTCGGCCTGCTCGCGCATCTGCTCGGCCAGCGAGAGGTACTCCTCGGACTGGGCGTAGTACTGCTCGGCCTTGGACTGCGTCTTATGGACATGCTGCTCGTAACGCTCCTGGAGCTTGTTCTGATGGTTATTGGCGCGCTCGCGGAGCTTGTCGGCGGAGGCGTTGAGCCTGTTGAGCTGCTTGTTGTAGTTCTGTTGCGAGCGCTGCATCACGCGGTCGGCGGCCTGACGGATCTTGTCGGCCTCGCGACGGAGCTCCTGGGACTGGCCCGTCATGGCGCGCGACTGCTGGTTAGCCTCGCACTCGTTCTGCTCGGCGCGTGCCCGTTCCTGGGCCTTGGCACGAGCCTTCGCTTCCTTCTGGCGTTGCTTGGCCTGCGCCTCGCGCTGTTTGGCTTGCGCTTTGCGCTGCTCGGCCTGGATGGCGCGCTGACGAGCCTGCGCCTCTTGCTGAGCAGCCTGGGCCCGGCGCTGGCGGGTCTCGCGATCGGCCTCGCGCGCTGCCTCGTACTGGGCACGGGCCTCGAGCTCGCGCCTGACGCCAGTGCTCGCGTGCGCTTCGGGAGCGGGCCCGTCACCTTCGGGGTGGACGAGCACGAGGAAGTCGGCGAACGCCTTGTGCTCGAGCGCGTTGCCATGCACGACGATGGCGCCGTCATCCATCGAGACGAGGATGGGAACATCACTGAGTCTCATGAGATTGAACACGTCCTCGAGCTTGCCCTGTGGGAGCGGGTAGGCCTTGCGATACTCCTCTTCTGAGAGCGCGGCGCGGAATGTTGCGAAGGCGTCTTGCGTGGCGGCGTTGCCGTGGACGACGAGCACGCCATCACCTGGCGAGACGAGCGTCGGGACGTCGTCGCGGATCATGATGGTGACCAGGGCCTCGGACTTGGCGGAGTTGCCGAAGAGCTCGTAGGGGATCTGCATGATCGCGGCGCAGTCGGCATTAGACGCGCTGAACGAGTAGCCGTGCGCCGTCGGTGCCTTGGGCTCCTGGGGATCGGCCGCCGGGTGTGGTGGCTCGTGGTTGACGTTCTGCGGCGCCACGATGGTGTGGAGACGCCCGATCGCGTGCGCGAGCTGGCTCATGGCCTCCTGGTCGATGTACTTGTGGGCCTTGTCGCCGTACTCGACGGACTTGCTGGCGAGCTCTGCGAGCGCCTCGTTGAGCGACGCCATCATGTCGTCGAGATCATCGAGATCGACATCGAGCTCGATGTCGAGATCATGGAGGGCCTTGAGCGCCTGCTCGAGGGCGGCCTGCGCCTCGTAGCTGAGAGACTCGTTGCCGGATTCCTCCATGTACTCCTCGAAGGTGCTCTGGGAGTCCTTCTCATCGTGATGCTGCTTGGAGTGCTCGCGATGCTCGGCCTCGGTCTCGTCGGGTGGGCACGCCCACATCGGAGATGTGACAGCGGTGCCCGCGAGCAGCGCCAGCGAGAGCGCGACGCCTGGGAGCGTGAGACCGGGACGGGATCGTGTGGTCATGATCATGAGGAGTCTCCTGGAGAATCGTTTGGCCCGGACGCGTGTCGCCCCTAACCCCACGGAAGGAGGCGTGCGACCGGGCAGGCTGATGTACTTGCGTGTCGAGACGAGCGCCTCGGCGTAGTTTCGTCGGTACTGGGGGAGCAGGGCTGTGACCCACGCGTCGCAGGAGAGATCTGCCTCGTCGCGCACGCGCGAGCGCACCCACCAAGCGACGGGGTGCCACCAGTAGACGACGGCGACGAGCGACTCGATCCAGCAGATCCAGTGGTCGCGCCGACGCAGGTGCGCCAGCTCGTGCTGGATGACGGCGGCGCGTCCGGGCGCGTCGAGCTGCGACCAGAGCTCGTACGGGAGCACGAGAATGGGTCGGATACCGCAGTAGATCATGGGCGTGATGCGCTGCGTGCAGACGACAGTGCGAGGCGATCGTGCGAGCCCGAGCTGGGACGCGAGGCGATCGACGTGCGATTGGACATGCGCGGGCGCGGGCTCGATGGAGCGGAGCATCCACTTGAAGCGGACGACGCGCCAGGCGCCCACGAGGAGCACGACCGAGGCGCCTGCGATCCACAGCGCGATCGGGATCGGCGGGATGTTGACGATGTCGTCCCTGATGGCGAGCAGGTAGACCTGCCAGCGTGCCAGGAGAGAGTCGTCGACCACGACACCCGACGAGGAGATCTCACCCGAGGTTGCGTTGAGCGGGGCGGTGTTGTTGCCCGGATCCGTGGCGAGCGTGCTGTCTGCGTATGTGTCGGTCGTCGTCTCGCTCGCGAGGGGTGTGATGGGATTGCTGTCGCGATAGCCGGTTGTCGGACGTGTGCGCGGGATGGCGGAGCGCTGAGGGGTCGTGCTCTCGAGATCGGAGAGCGCGTTCGACGATGACGCGCCGAAATGGCGCGTGTAGCGCGTCGCGCCGGGCTTGCCGACGATGTGCTCTATGACAGGCGCCGGCAGCGCGTACGAGGGCGCGGGCTCTGGCGCGATTGTGGTTGTGTGCGATTCCGGCGCGGGCGTCGGATCGAGAGCGATCGTGCTCCCTGTCAGCTGCTCCTGCTGGTTGGCCGTGTACTGCTCGAGGGTGGGGAGCACCGGGAGTGAGGAGGAGAAGACCGGTGGTATCAGGAACGCGACGAGAGCGCCCGTCCAGATGGCGTGACGGGTGGCGGGGCGCATCGGAAACGCGCGTGTGATCAGGAACGCGATGGCCACGATGGGCAATACACCCAGGGCGTTCTGCCAGAGCCACGACATGAGCTGATGATCCATCTGTCTCCCCTCAGGATGAATCGGAATGAGAATCGAGATCGGCGATGAGCTGCTGGAACTGATCGAGCTCGTCGCGTGTGAACGTCTGCGACTGCATGAGCTGGAGGACCATCGGTGCCGCGGCGCCATCGAAGAGCTGCTGCATCACCTCTTTGAGCTTCTGGCCCGTGATGCGCTCGCGTGAGACCGTCGGCTTGTAAACGTAGGCGACACCGGACTTGTCGCTGGTGACCGAGCCCTTCTGCTCGAGTCGCTGCAGGAACGTGAGCACGGTGGTGTAGGCCACGTGCTTGCCACGCTGGTGCAGGTGCCACATGACGTTCCGGACGGTCATGGGCCCCTCGGACCAGAGGACCTTCATGACCTCGAGCTCGCCCTGCGCGAGCTCGGGGGTCGTCTTCTTCGATCTGGTCCTGGTCCTGCGTGGCATCTGTCTCTCTGGGTCGTCCTTCCCCCCGGAAGGGCGTTCTACGACAATCGTAGTAGTGTACTACGACGTGTGTCGTAGCACAAGAACTATTACCGATTTTTTCTCACACTGTTTCAGCGATCCGACCAGATCGCCACAAGTCGGGTGCTGGTCGGGTGCGCCGACGTCTCGTCAGCGCGGCGTGCCCAGGTGCGTGCGGAAGAACCCGAGGATGCGCTCGTACTCACGCTGCGTGACCAGCGGGTCGGCGACCATGTGCGTGAAACCCGAGAGAGGCAGGAAGTCGTGGTCCTTGCCGGCTCTGAACAGGGCGTCGGACATCTTCAGGGCGTGCGCGAAGTAGACATTGTCGTCTACTGTGCCGTGGATGATCAGCAGCGGGACCTGGAGATCCTTCGCGTAGGTGAGCACGTTGGACGCCTCGTACCCCTCGGGGTTGTGCTGGGGAGTCCAGAGGTAGCGCTCGGTGTAGTGGGTGTCGTAGTCCTCCCACTCGGTGACGGGCGCGCCCGCGACGCCGGCGCCGAAGACGTCGGGACGGCGCATGGCGGCCATCGCGGAGAAATAGCCTCCGAAGGACCAGCCGAACATGCCGACGCGATCGGCGTCCATCTCGGGGTACGTCTCGCAGAGCAGCGAGGTGGCGGTGGCCTGATCGCGCAGGGCGATATCTATAAGGTTGCCCTTGACGACCTTGAGCCAGTTGGCGCCGCGACCCGGCGTGCCGCGCCCATCGATGCGGACGACGATGAAGCCCTTGTTGGCGATCCACTGGGCGAAGAGGTACCCGCGGGCGGACGCGCGGACGGTCTGGGACGTCGGCCCACCGTAGACGTAGTTGATGACGGGATAGGACTTGCTGGGGTCGAAGTCGTCTGGGCGAACGATGACGCAATGGAACTCACGCTCGCCGTCGGAGACGGTCGTCCATTCGGGCTTCGGCGTGATGGGCGGCTCCTCGGCGACGGAGGCGATCTCGCCCAGTGTGCTGCCGTCGGCGGAGACAACGGTTCTGTAGGAGACGTTGTCGGCGGTCGAGCCGGTGCGCACCATCAGCGAGCCGTTCTTCGCAACGGTCGCTCCGTGCGAGCCGGCCTCGAAGGTGAGCTTCTTCGGGAGGCCCGCGGCGACGTCCAGGTTGCCCTGGAAGAGATGCGTTTCTGTGGGCGTGTCTGCTTTGGCGGTAAAGAGGAACGCGCCCGTGTCCTCGTCGAGATGGACGAGTCGCTGGTAGTGGAGCGCGGGCTCTGTGAGCGTGCGCACGAGTTGGCCCGTGCGGTCGTGCAACTCGAGCTGCCATCCGTTGTTGCGCTGGGTCGTCCAGAGGAATCCCGAGCCATCGTCGAGCCAGCGCGGCATCTGCTGATCGAGATCGATCCATGCGGGATCGGTCTCTCGCCACAGCTCGGTTGTGTAGCCGGTGGTCTCGTCGACGCTGAGGATCAGCGACTCGGTCTGGAAACGGTTCTGCACGACAATGGTTAGTGGCGCGTTCTCTGGCCACTTGACTGTTGCAAGGTAGGGATAGCTCTCCCGATCCCACTGCACCCACGCGGTCTCAAGCTCACCTCGGTCCAGAACGGCGAGCCTGACGTCAGCGTTCTTCTTGCCGGGACGCGGATAGGGCCAGGTGTTTGGTTTCTCGTAGAGCGCACGCGGATCGTTGAGGTGCATGATCTCCATGCCCTCGACGTCGGTCTGCTGGTAGACGATCTTGCGCGCGTCGGGTGACCACCAGTAGCCGTGCATGCGGCTCATCTCTTCCTGCGCGACGAACTCGGCAAGCCCGTTGGTGACGGTCTCCGACGCCGAGAGTGTCAGCTGCTCCTCGCGTCCCGACTCAAGGTCGATGGTGAAGAGCTCACCGTCGCGCACGACCGCGATCGACGAGCCATCGGGCGAGAACTGCGGATCGATGGGGTAACCGTTGTCTGAGGCGTACTCGCGCACGTCGCCGGTCGTGCGATCAACGACGTAGAGCGAGCCGGACAGTGGCACGAGTATGAGGTTGCCATCCTGCGAGAGCTGGTACGTGGCGATGCCGCGCGCGCTAAGGCGCATGCGCTCGCGCCGTGCCTTCTCTTCTGCGGTCAACTCTTCTTCGGCGCCCTGGAGAATCTGCTCGGCTGTGAGCAGGACGCGCTCGGCGCCGGTGGACGGATCGAACTCGTAGAGATTGCGGACGTTGTCGCGCGGGCCCGAGCGGAGGAAGAGCACGGCGTCGCCGTCGGGGGTGACCTTTATGGATGCTGGGCGCCCCGAGGAGAAGCGACGCGTCACGGCGTACTGCTCGAGGAAGGGATCGATACCCGTGTCGGCGATGGCGGGCGCGTGCTGCTCCACCTCCTGGGCGGGTTGCTCGGGGGTGATGATGGGTCTGCTCGATTGGGCTGGGAATCGATTGGACGAGCAGGCGGCAATCGTGAGCGTGACGATGAGCAGAGCCAGGGGCGTGCGGTGCATGAGCGATGATTCCTTGTCTGTAATAAGGAATGGAGTTGTATGGGGATCATGGTACCGGCGATGCACCCTTACTGAAGGCGAACATGGGTGCGGTGTCGATAGAGAGTGTTCGCGAAGGGTGTGTTCACCCCGTATCGTGTCGGCACGATTCTGATTCGATTCCACGACGCAGGAGCCCTTCCGCATGAGCGACCACGAGCATCCGAACGACCCTGGCGACACATCACCGGGACATCAGCCGCAGGACGTGGAGCAGATGCGCTACGGGCGTGGGCCGGGCGAGTCGGAGATGCAGCCGCCGGACTTCTCAGGAGGCCACCCCAAGGGCCTCTGGGTGCTCTTCATCACGGAGATGTGGGAGCGATTCTCGTATTACGGCATGCGGGCGCTGCTGGTGCTGTTCCTCGTGGCCACGACCGCCGAACCCGCGACAGAGGGCATCCGCGACAACCCGGGATTCGGATGGGATGAGGCCGACGCCTACACGCTCTATGGCGTGTACACCTTCATGGTCTATCTGACGTCCATCTTCGGCGGGTTTATCTCGGACCGCTTGCTCGGCACGCACAAATCGATGGTGTACGGCGGGTGGTCCATCGCGCTGGGCCACATCGCGCTGGCGCTCACCGAGCTCTTCAAGTTCGAGCGTGGCCCGATGGTCTCGGCCGACAACGGCATCGGCGCGCTGACGATGTTCCTGTTCGGATTGTCGCTGATCATCATCGGCACTGGTTTCTTCAAGCCCTGTGTCTCGGTGATGGTGGGGCAGCTGTATGAAGAGGGCGACCCGCGTCGCGACTCGGGCTTCACGATCTACTACATGGGCATCAACCTCGGCGCGTTTCTCTCGCCGCTGGTGGCCGGCACGCTGGGTGAGAACGTCGGCTGGCACTGGGGATTCGGGTCCGCCGCGGTCGGCATGCTCGCGTGCCTGTTCTGCTATCAATTCCTGCGTCCGCGATTCCTGAAGGGGATCGGCGAGGGGCCCGAGAACGGCATGGCCAAGAAGGATCGGCCGATGGTGGCCCTGTCGATAGTCGGGCTCATCGGCATTCCGATCTTCCCGCTGCTGCTCTGGCGACTCGGTGGGCTCGACAGCGTGCTGAGTGTGTGGAGCAGTATCACGGACGCGCTCCAGTGGTATGGCATGGCGATTCTCGTCGGCGTGCTGTTCCTCGGCTCGATAGGTGCCTTCCTTGCCATGCAGAAGCCAGAGGAACGAAGCCGACTCGCGGTGATCTGCGTGCTGGCGTTCATCGCGAATCTCGGATTCTGGACGGCGTTCGAGCAGGCGGGCTCGTCGATGAACGTGTTCGCCGACCAGAGCACCGATCGAACCCTCTGGGGAATGCTGGACAATCCCTTCCCGGCCACGTGGTACCAGTCGGTCAACGCGCTGACGATCATCATCTGTGCGCCGATCTTCAGTTGGTTGTGGGTGTACCTAGCGAGGCGGAAGAAGGAACCCTCCACGCCGATGAAGTTCGCCATAGGGCTGTGGCTCCTCGGGTTGGCGTTCATCGCGATGGTCGCCGGCGCGTGGGAGACGCGCAACGGCGGGCTCGCGGGTCCTCAGTGGCTGCTGCTGACCTACATCGTGGTGACGTGGGGCGAGCTGTGCCTGTCGCCGGTGGGGCTGTCGATGGTGACGAAGCTGGCGCCCGAGCGCCTGCAGAGCCTGATGATGGGTCTGTGGTGGTTCTCGTTCGCGCTCTCGAACCTGTGCGCCGGCCTGGTGGCACGCCTCTCGACCAAGTTCATCCCGCAGGGCGATCAGCCCGCGCAGATGACCTTCGTGATCGAGGGCATGGCGGGCTTCTACCTGCTGCTGGTCGTGGTCCCGGTCGTGATCGGCGTGCTGATATTCCTGATGTCACCGCTGCTCAGGAAGATGATGAAGGGCGTGCACTGATCGGCTTCGGACGGCGCGCTCTCGTACACTGTGCGCCATGACGCAGGGTCGGATCGCCGCCGAGCACATCGTGCGCACGCTCGTGGAGCGTGGGCATGTCGCGTACTTCGCCGGCGGGTGCGTGCGCGACGAGGTGCTGGGGCTTGAGGCCAGCGACTACGACGTGGCGACGGACGCGACGCCCGATCGCATCAGGGAGCTGTTCCCCAACGCGCAGGAGGTCGGTGCGTCCTTCGGCGTGATGCTCGTGCGCGCACACGCCACGATCGTCGAGGTGGCCACGTTTCGTGAGGAGGGCGCGTACTCGGACAAGCGTCGTCCCGACGAGGTGCGGTTCTCGAGCGCCGATCGCGACGCGCACAGGCGCGACTTCACGATCAACGCGATGTTCCTCGATCCTCTCGAGGAGCCCGAGGATGCCCATCCCGAGATCCGCGGGCGGGTGATCGATTACGTGGGGGGTCTCGGGGATCTGGAGCACGGCGTCGTCCGCGCGGTGGGGGATCCCGAGGAGCGACTGGCGGAGGATCATCTGCGTGCGCTCCGTGCGGTGCGATTCGCGTCACGCTTGGGCTTCGAGCTCGACAGCGCCACATCGAGCGCGATCCGCGCGCATGCGCGCGATCTGGAGGGGGTCAGCAGGGAGCGCATCGGGCAGGAGATCAAGAGGATGCTCGTGCACGAGACGCGTGCGCGCTGCGTGGAGCTGATGGCGCTGCTCGGGCTCGATGATGTCGTGCTGGGCTCGTGCGCCGATGGTGACGCCCGCCACCTGGCGCGCCTGGGCGCTGTCGTGACGTACCCGCTGGCGCTTGGGGCGCTGGCGATGGATCGCGCATGGGACGACGGGCGCGATTGGGAAGCGCAGTGGTCGGGCGTGGAGGGGATGGTGGGGCACTGGCGCAGGATGCTCTGTCTGAGCAACGCGGATCGAGAGGCGATGCGCGCGATCCTGGGCGCGCTGCGTCGATTCGAGACCGAGTGGGACTCGCTGGGCGAGGCCGGGCGCAAGCGCCTCGCGTCCTCGCGACACGCGGACGAGTCGCTCGAGCTGGTGCGCGCTCGTGACGAGGCGCGATGGGGGGCCATCACGCGCGACATCGAGTCGCTTGGCGCACGACATGGCGGGCTGCGCCCCAGGGCGTTGCTGACGGGGCAGGACCTGGTCGAGTCGGGCGTTGAGTCTGGCCCGAGAATCGGGCGGGTGCTCGAGGACGTGTACGACGCGCAGCTCGAGGGGCGTGTGACCGATCGCTCGTCGGCGCTGGAGCTGGCGCATCGTCTCCTCGACGCATGAGGTAGGCGTTTATTCGGGTTTTCTGGAGGTCATTAGCCCTTTGGTGTGTCGGGGGAAGGTGCAAAAATGATTACTGTAGAACGGGAACAAATACGAGTAGACAGGATAGTCTGATTTGCAACTTCTGGGCCCTTTAGGTCGAATAAAGCACCGGAATGGTGCGTTTTCGCACTATTCCGACACTCCGATCTTGCCGAATCGGGTCTAGGTGTCCTATTATCAATGTTCCGCCTCGTCCTTGGTGGGATAAGGTGGGGCGGCGAGGAGCATCGATGGCACAGCCACAGCACAACCCGCAAGGGGAGGCGAGCGCCTCTCCCAAGAAGTATCAGCGCCTTGACCATGATGGGCCTGAAGTTCTTGTGACTCCTGATGATCGGGATAAGTTTGTTATTCCTTCAGATGAGGCAGTTATCGCTTGCATGAGCTTTGATCAATTCAAGAGTTCTGTGCAGGACAAACTACTGGAACTGGTGGCCTTTGTGCGTCGTTGGTTGGATTCGCATAACGATGCTTCTCAACGCGTACTGTTTGGTGGTCGTAATTCTGAGTTGGTCTTTTGTGTCATACGTAATGAGGGATTGACGTCAGAAGATGTTGCGGATGTGATCGCGGATTTGGATATTGCATTGTTCGAGCATTTTCCAGATCTACCTGTACGTGTATCTTCTCTTTCCCATGATGCACTCGATGGATCCAGTCCTGAATCATATGTAAACAAGCACTTTGGGGATCTGTATGCCGAGTCTGATCGCGCATCAGCAGGCGGCTGATGAGTTCTTGGCAGCCTACGAACGAATGGATGATCAAAGCCCAATAGTGCTGGGTTTGTTTTTATATCTTTCATCCCTCCACCTTGTAGAAGCCGTGGCAGCTCTAACCGGCGAGCATTTCACTGGGCACACGTATAGACGTCGATTCCTTCTTGAAAACCATAGAAAAATTGCGAAAGAGTACGCAGTATTAGAGGACGTTGGCAGGAAAGCTCGATATGACTGCGACCAATTTGATTGGCCTTTTGAACACCTCCGCCATCCTGGATCCGTGAAACGTCGCTATGACACAATGCGCAGATGGGCAGAGCAAGTTGTGAAAGATGCAGGGGAGAACTGGTCTCCGCCATCCGAATAGCAAGTATCGTTTCGCCCACCTGTCAGTTCTGAATACGTCAACCGCTTACCCACGATCTGCCAGATCGCGACGTCGAATCGTGCTCCTACTCGGACCATTCCTAAACATTGCATCTAAATGTCGCCTCATTGATGTAGGCTTGGAGGTGGCCGTGCGAGGATCGGATATACGTCCCCTTGAGGCCTTTCCTCAGGCGGTTGAATGAAACCCTCGCACCCGCTCACGGCAGGGCCTATCGCGACGTTGAAGGACCAACGGGCACCAAGAACCGGCTAGGGGCCAAGACTGCGCTAAAGGGCGATGGGTATTTAATGCCCCTCACCACGCCTCAGGCGTGGTTTTGTGTGCCAGCCAAGAAGCACCAAAGGGCCAATGGCCTTTCTGAACCGATGGCGTCCCCCCGCGTATACTCCATCCGGGGAACGTACCGGAGCACGAAGGCGCTATCAGTCCTGCGATCGGGGTCAGCCCGAGGGAGACGAGCATGATGCCACGAGTTCGAGTGTTGGTTCTGGCGATGGCGATCCTTGTCGCGTGTGGCCTCGTGGGTCCGCTCTGGTGGGGCCAGCTGTCGAGTGCTCATGCCGCGTGGCAGGACGAGACGCTCGATCGTCTGATTCTCAAGAGCGGGCGGATAGTAGAGGGTCGCATCATCCGTGAGACGGAGACCGAGGTCGAGATCGAGGTGATCGTGGCTGGGATCTCTGCACCGACGGTGTTTCCCAAGTCCGAGATCATCGATATCGAGCGTGGCACGCCATCGTCCTCGAGCGACTCAGCCGACGAGACGACTCCGACCCAATCCGCGACGACGCCCCAGAGACAAACGCCGAAGCCGCGCATCCAGGTGCCGGCGGGCGCCAAGAAGGTCTTCCACATCCGCCTGTCAGGTCACCTGATGGGTGATCCGTTCGGGGGGATCCCGTATCTGTTCGAGGTGGGGCGCCGTGACGTGCTCTCGCGCACTCCAATCAAGGAGGCCATCGACGAGGCGATGTCGGAGCAGGCCGACGTGATCGTCGTGGAGCTCAATCTCGACTCGCCGGGCGGTTTCGAGGGCCTGGCGGTCGCGCGCACCCTGCAACCGATCTTCGAGGAGAGCGAGAGGGCGGGCGCGCGCACGGTGTTCTGGGTCGAGAAAGCCGCGGCGGGCGCGGCGTTCCTGCCGTTCATGAGCGAGGAGATCTACTTCAAGCCCGACGGGCTGATGGGCGGCGTTGGTGGCATCGAGGACCTGAAGCTCGGCGGTGACTCGGTTGTCGACGAGAAGCAGATCTCGCTGCGTATCGGTCGGGCCGAGGGGATCGCGATCCAGCACGGCTACGATCCGGTGCTGGTGCGCGCGATGATGCGCAAGGACGTCGTGCTCTACGTTCGATTCCGTGGAGGCAAGGCGCAGTACCTCGAGCACGAGCCTCGCGAGAGCGACGGCGACGGATGGGAGCTGCTGACCGACGACGGCGAGGGCGGCAACAAGGACAAGTGGAGCTTCGAGGGCAACGACCACCTGAATCTGGACGCGCCGCTCGCACGCCGACTCGGGATCTCCGATGGGACCGCATCGACGATCGACGATCTCGTGTACGAGCTGGATCTCGGGCGTGACTACGCGGTCGTCAGTGGCAACAGCCGGCAGTCGATCAACGGGTGGAAGGAGAAGATCGCCACGGCAACGGATCAGATCCTTGACGTGGTCATCGACACCGGCATCCAGGACTTCACGACGTGGAACCCGAGGGGCAGCTCGGCGCAGGAGCTCGGGCGACAGCTGCGTGGGATCCAGCGTGCGCGCAGCCTTATCACCCGGTACGACGAGGTCTTCGACCCGACGGGAGTGCTCACGGCGAAGCTCGATCTGCTGATCGAGCAGGCACGCCGTGCCGTGCGCGATCTGAACTCGCAGCAGAACAATCGCGGCAATCGTGGACGAGGACGTCGTTGAGACGAATCAGATTCTGAGGAGCAATGTGATGCACTTGACAGGACGGGTGTTGATCGCGGTGCTGGCGGCGCTGCTGCTGGCGTGCCACACGATGGGCGACACGATCTATCTCAAGGACGGCAGCGTGCTCGAGGGAACGATCACTCGTGAGGAGGCGTCGTTTCTGTTCATCGAGGTGACGGTCGGTGGCATCACCGACGAGCAGCTGGTGATGCGTGACGACATCGAGCGCATCGAGCGCGACACACCGGCGGTAGAGGCGCCGCGTGAGCCGGAGCGTGCGCCCAGCGTCAGCGAGACATCGCCCTCGGAGGAGGCTCGGAAGCCAGAGCACCAGGTTAGCGAGAACGCGACGCGTCTCTCGTTCGTGTCGCTAGAGGGAACCGTGGGCCCGTACATGAACGCCCAGGCGCTCGCGGAGTCGATCAGACGCATCGAGGACCAGGAGCCCGACATCATCGTGCTGGAGGTCGATTCCGGTGGTGGCTTCGGGCTCGAGATCCAGCCCATCGCGAACCTCATCGAGCGTCGTCTGAAGCCGAAGTATCGAGTCATCGTGTGGGTCGACTCTGCGATCTCCGCGGCGGCGATGAGCACGCTCGCGTGCGAGGAGATCTACTTCCAGAGCAAGGGGAATTTCGGTGCGGCCACCGGATACCGCGGCGCCGGTGACGCGATCGAGGGCGAAGAGCTTGAGCTGATGCTCCGCCAGATGGAGGAGATCTCCGCGTGGGGGAACCACGACCCGCTCATCATGCGTGCCATGCAGATCGGCATGGACCTCTCGTGCGACATCGACGAGGACGGTCGCGTGACATGGCGCGAGGATCTCAACGGCGAGTACATCGTCTCCACGGAGGATCGCATCCTGACGCTGAATGCCCTCGACGCGGTCAGATACAAGTTTGCGCGCGGCATCGCCGACACCAAGGAGGAGCTCGCAGCGACGCTCGGCGCCGACGAGTGGGTCGAGGTCGGGCACGAGGCCGACGAGTACCAGCGCGACTTCCGCGAGAACGTGGGTCGAGGCGAGGTCGAGAGCGCCAAGGTGCTGGTGCTGTTCGATGAGGCGCTGAAGCGCGGGCAGGTCGGACAGGCGCAGCGCTATCTCGGCCAGCTTCGATCGTGGGCGCGTCGTGCGCCGTCGCTCGTGCAGTACGGATCGGAGCAGGGCACGCCGCCGATGAACAGACAGTTCTTCCGCCAGCTGGAAGAGAGCCTGGCGAAGGTGCGCAAGCAGGTTGCGCAGAATAGACGTCGCTAACACTCGAGACGTGATGCCTGGATCACGGCGCGGGTGATGAGTCTGCGCTATGATGGCGCTATGACACAGGCCATCCACTTCGACGCGACACGCTGGGATCAGATCGAGCCGATCGGGAGCGAGCTGCGCGATCGGGACGTCGCCACCCGCGACGACCTTGAGCGCTGGATCGAGGACCGCTCCGAGTTCGACGCGATCTGCTCTGAGGCTCGCGCGAACCTGTACATCCGCATGACGTGCCACACAGACGACGAGGACGCGTCTGGCGCGTGGACTCGTTACCTGGAGAAGGTGCGTGCCCCGCTGGAGGTGCTCGGCGCTGCGCTCGACACGCGACAGATCGAGCTGACGGACGCCCTCACCCTCGACGACCAGCGCTACGGCGTGATGACACGGGACACACGCGTGGATGTCGAGCTCTATCGCGACGAGAACGTGCCACTCAAGACTGAGCTGGCCAAGCTCGACCAGCGCTACGACGAGGTCTGCGGCGCGATGACGGTCGAGTTCCGTGGCAAGGAGCACACGATTCCTCAGATGGGCACGTACCAGGAGCAGACGGATCGCCAGACACGCCAGGAGGCGTGGCGCGCCGTGCAGGAGCGACGCCTCCGAGACGTCGACGTCATCGACGACATCTACGACACCATGATCGGGCTGCGGGACGAGTTGGCGCACAACGCTGGGTTCGGGAACTACCGGGACTACGCGTTCAGGGCCAAGCGTCGCTTCGACTACACGCCCTCGGATTGCGAGGCGTTCCACGACGCGTGCGCCAGCACGGTGGTGCCCGTGCTGCGAGGGCTCGACGCGTCGCGTCGCAAGATGCTTGGTGTCGACACGCTCCGCCCGTGGGACCTGTCGGTCGACGTCCATGGGCGAGAGCCGCTGCGACCGTTCGAGGGCGCCGACGAGCTGGTAGACAAGACGCGCGGGGTGTTCGAGCGCATGGGCGAGGGACTCGGCGAGATGTTCGACGAGCTGACGCGGGGTGGGTGCCTGGATCTCGAGTCGCGCAAGGGCAAGGCGCCTGGCGGGTACCAGTACATGCGCGACCACTCCCGCATGCCGTTCATCTTCATGAACGCCGCGGGGCTGCACTCGGACGTGCGCACGATGCTGCACGAGGCGGGGCACGCGTTCCACTCGCAGTTGTGCCGGGACGAGTCGCTGCTGCACTACCGCCACTCGCCGATCGAGTTCGCGGAGGTGGCGTCGATGTCGATGGAGCTTCTGTCGATGCCGTTCTGGGACGAGTTCTACCCGGACGAGGGCGAGTGCGACAGAGCACGACGCGAGCAGCTGGAGGGGATCGTGGGCGTGTTGCCATGGATCGCGACGATCGACGCGTTCCAGCACTGGATCTACACCAATCCCAGGCACTCACGACAGGAGCGCACTGCGCACTGGAACACGCTCGTCGAGCGGTTCGGCAACGTCGTGTCGTGGGACGGGCTCGAGCGGACTCGCGACACCATGTGGCAGCGTCAGGGGCACCTGTTCGGCGTGCCCTTCTACTACATCGAGTACGCCATCGCGCAGCTGGGTGCGTTGCAGCTCTGGAAGATCGCGCTGGAGCGCGGGATGGACGAGGCGCTAACGCTCTACAAGCGAGGGCTCTCGCTGGGCGGGTCGAGGCCGCTGCCCGAGCTGTTCGAGGCATCGGGGCTGCGTTTCGATTTCAGCGCAGAGACGATGGGCGGCCTGATGGAATTGCTCGACAGAGAGCTGGGCAAGCTGCCCGATGGCTGAGACCGACGCGCCACGTGAGGATCTGTCGCCCGAGGAGTTTCGCCAGCTCGGGCACAGAGTGATCGACTGGATCGCGGAGTACGTGCAGAGCGTCGAGCGTTACCCCGTGCTGAGCCGCGTGGCGCCGGGTGAGATCGCGTCGGCCCTGCCCGATGAGGCGCCGGAGCATTCCGAGAGCTGGGACGACATCCTGCGCGACCTCGACGAGATCGTGATGCCCGGCATCACGCACTGGCGTTCGCCCGCCTACTTCGCGTACTTCCCTGCGAACTCGTCGCTGGCATCCGTTCTGGGTGATCTCGTTTCAACAGGCCTGGGTGTGCAGGGCATGCTGTGGTCGACGTCACCCGCGTGCACGGAGGTCGAGACGCGTGTGCTGGACTGGCTGGCGCACGCCGTGGGCCTGCCCGAGTGCTTCGTGTCGACGTCGAATCTCGGTGGAGGCGTGATCCAGGGCACCGCGTCGGAGTCCACGCTGGCGGCGATGCTCGCGTCACGCCAGTGGCGACTGGGTGAGAGACACGCGCTCGAGAAGATGCGCGTGTACACATCGAGCGAGGCGCACTCGTCGATCATAAAGAACGCGCGGATCTGCGGTCTCTCGGAGGAGCAGGTAAGGCTTGTGCCCGTCGATGGCGCGCTGGCCATGGACGCGGGCGCGCTCGAGTCGATGATCAAGGAGGACGCCGACAAGGGGCACGCGCCCATGTTTGTCTCTGCGACAACGGGCACGACATCCACCTGCGCGTTCGATCCGCTCGACGCGATTGGCCCGATCTGTGAAGAGTACGGCGTGTGGATGCACGTGGACGCGGCCTACGCGGGCAGCGCGTGCGTGTGCGAGGAGCTCCGCTGGTTCCAGCGAGGTCTGGAGCACGCCGACTCGTACACCATGAATCCGCACAAGTGGCTGCTCACCGCTTTCGACTGCTCGGCCCTGTGGGTGCGCGACCGGCGCCCGCTGCTCGACGCCCTGTCGATCCTGCCAGAGTACCTGCGCAACAAGGCGACCGAACACGGAGCCGTCATCGATTATCGCGACTGGCAGATCCCCCTCGGCAGGAGGTTCCGGGCTCTGAAGCTCTGGTTCGCGATGCGCCACTTCGGGCTCGAGGGGATGCGCGCCCACATCCGTCGCTCGGTCGAGTTGGCGACCTGGTTCGAGCGCCAGATCCAGCGGGATCCGCGCTTCGAGCTCGCGTCGGTGCGCTCGCTCGGGCTCGTGTGCTTCCGTCTGGTCGACGATGATCCCAACATCCAGGACGCGCGCAACGAGGAGCTGCTCGACGCGCTCAACGATTCGGGCGAGGTGTTCCTGACACACACGAGGATCCCCGCGCTGGATCGCGACGGCTCGTGCACGGGCGAGCCACGCCACGCGCTGCGCCTTGCGGTAGGGGGCGTGCTGACGCGACGCGAGCACGTGGAGCGTGCCTGGGAGCTCGTGTCTCGTCTGGCTCGCTAAAAAAACCCCACGTGCGTGGGGGTGCGAGTGTGTTTTCAGCCCAAAGTAGTCACGTTCACATGGGCGATCGGTCCAGCTTGCGCTGCTCGGCACGCTGCTTGTGGAAGTCCTTGATCCGCTGGCGTTCGTCCTTGTCGAGCCTGCCATCCTCGTTGGCGTCGAAGTGCTCGAGCATGTCGATGCGTCGCGCGTGCAGCTCTCGCATGGCCAGCCCGCGCTCGTCCTTGTCGAGTGAGCCGTTGCTGTTGCTGTCGAATCGCTGCTTGATGCGCGTGAAGCGATCGTGACGGTCGTCATCGGTCTCGCCGAAGTCCTTCGAGAAGGCCTTCCACTCCATGTCGGAGATAATGCCGTCGTTGTCCTTGTCGATATGACGACGCAGCTTCTTGCGAACGGACCTGGAGGCGTCCCGTGCGCGCGAGCGCTCCTGGGGCGAGAGCTCACCGTTGCCATCCATGTCGAACCGCGAGATACGGTTGTTCCACAGCTCGCGTCGATGCTCGCGTCGATCCTGGCGCATCTCTTGTCTGTGCTCGCGCCGGTCTTGGCGGGCCTCCTGACGATGCTCTCGACGATCCTGTCGCATGTCCTGGCGATGCTCACGCCTGTCCTGGCGTGCGTCCTGCCTGTGCTCGCGACGATCCTGGCGCGCCTCGCGTCGGTTCTCTCTGCGATCCTGACGCGCGTCCTGACGGTTGGCGCGTCGATCCTGCCTGGCGTCCTGGCGCTTCTCCTGGCGGTCTTGGCGCGCTTCGCGTCGGTTGTCTCGGCGATCCTGTCGCGCGTCCTGTCGGTCCGCGCGTCTGTCCTGACGCGCCTCCCGTCGATCGTCGCGTTTCTCCTGACGCTGCTCCCGACGCTCCTCAGGTCCCTCGTGCGCGAGCGACACGGTGGCGCCGCCCAGGCAGATAGCCGACGCGATCACGACGGCGATGGTGGTACGAATACTCATGGTGAACTCCCCCAAATGCGGTTGGTTGCGAACACAGACCACGTCGGCCTGTTCAGGGGGGAACGTTCGCCAGCCATCTTTATTGCAAAGTGTGATTGTTAATGTGTGAGGGATATGCGGATCAGATAAAACGCGCCCGGGAGGACTCGAACCTCCGACCTGCGGTTTCGGCGATCCGGGAGTTTCCTCCCGGGCCGGACCATCTCATCATCGCCCGCTCCTGACGAGGCTCCCGTTGGAGAGTTGACGGGAGGTCTCGTGCGGTGTCGCCCCAGACGACACGGCTCGCGGGGATGCCGGGCGCTTCGACGCGCGCCAGAGCCCTGAGAGGGGCGCTCTGGGACACGCGCCTACGCGGGGGTATCGGTGGGGCACCTCACCCGCTGGTCTCTACACCTTCTGCCAGCCTCCCAAGTCCGTCGCGTCGGGCCTCTCACCCGATTGCATCGCGACGCGGCCTGAGGCCCCTCTGGCAGCTTGGCTCGGGATTGCCCGTCTCCGGACCAGGCCTGCAGTCCTGCGTTGCCCGGAGGTGTGGGTTTCCCCGAATTCACCCGGTCTGCACCACCGAGTCACCTCGGAGGGCCCCTCTTGCGAAGGAAACCGCTGCTCTATCCAGCTGAGCTACGAGCGCTTCAGCCGAGGAAGTGTACGCGCTGCTTTCCGGACGTGCGAGCGAAATTCCGCCTCTGGGGGCGTGTTCTGCGATCGGGGCGATCCGACTCTGTCGATTCTGGGTACAACGGTGTACCAGCCATGCACGAGTGGTCAAAACCCAAACCCGACGTCCAGCCGCAATCAATCGCGCAGGCTCGCCTCGAGCGTCGCAAGAGACGACGTCTGCGTCGTCTGTGCAAGTGGTGCCTGGGCATCACGCTGACGCTCGCCATCGTGCTGGTGGCCGGTCGCCACACCCTGTTCAGGGCGGTCTTGACCTCTCGGGTCGAGTCCGCGCTGGGCGTCGAGCTTGCCGGCGCAAAATTCTTCGCCTCGCTCAACGGCACGCTGACGGTCCAGGACGTCGTGCTGCGTGCGCCTGGTGTCGAGGGCGAGGCGGGCGTCGTCATGTCCGCCGAACGCTTCAGCGCGCAGGTCGATTTCGTTGGCCTCCTCTCGGGTGCTGGGACCAAGGCTATAACCAACGTCAGCGCGTACCGCCCCGTGATCCGCGTCAGCCAGCACGTGCTCGATGGCTCGATGAACATCGACCCGATCGTCAGGGCGTCGAGCATCGGTGTCGGTGGGCAGGGCGCGGTGTACCTCCCGGACGTCGAGGTCGTCGACGCGACGCTCGAGTTCGGGGAGCACGCGGGCGAGAACTTCGCGGCGCTGGCGACGATGCGCGCGCGCGGCGTGCTCGAGGCGCCCGATCGCGCCGAGCCGCAGTACGAGCTGCGCCTCAGCGAGATCACCGATGAGATGCGCCCGCGCATGCAGATCCACGGTGAGATCGACATGCGCGACTCCAACGCGAGCCTGCAACTCGTTGACCTGGACCTCTCGGCGTGGACTCCGACATCGGCGCCATCGAGCGTGCGCGGGCTCTGGAGCCAGATGGCGCTCAAGGGCATCGCACGCGATGCGCGATTCCACTACGAGCCCGACGCGGGCGTTAGCGCCGAGTTCCAGTTCGAGGACGTCGATCTGTCCATCCCGGTGCCCGTGCCCACCGAGGCCGACGCCAGCACGACCCGCCCCCTGCGCATGCAGGACGTGCAGGGCTTTCTGCGGTTCGATCGCGACGGCATCCGGGCGGATCTGGCCGGCGTGGTCGAGGACGTGGCCGGTGGTGTGCAGCTGCGCACGTTCGGCACCGCACTGGACGACGCCTTCGAGAGCACGATCCGCATCGAGCCGTTCTTCTTCGCCGAGGGCTCGTCGCTGATTCACTTTGCGCCGCCCGAGGCGCTGGAGATCCTCGAGCTGTTCGAGACGCCCCAGGCGCTGCTCGATGGCGAGGTGCGCATCACGCGAGCCGAGGCCGGCGGGGCGATCTCCGTCGAGGGTGAGTTCGACTTCGAGGACGGCGGGATGGCCTACGTGGACTTTCCCTACCCCGTGCACGACGTGCGCGGCACGGTGGCGTTCGACGACGTGGGCATCGAGCTTCGCGATCTGCACGGCTTCGGCTCGGGGGGGAGCCTGCTCCAGGCCGAGGGCCGGATCATCGGCTACGACGACGACGCGGGCGTTGACATCGTGATCAGGGGGCAGGGCGTGCCCACCGACGAGGTGCTGCGCCAGTCGCTCCCCGAGTCGTGGCGTCCGATGTTCGGTGTGCTCTTCGACGAGGCGCACACCCAGAAGCTGCGCGAGCGCGACCTGGTGCAGTCCTCCCAGGAGCACGACGATCTGGCGGCACAGGTGCAGGCGTTCACGAACAGGCTGAATCCGAGCGATGAGTCGCTCGCTCGTGTGCAGCTCGACGTGCTCGGCGAGCAGCTGCGACGACCCGTCTTCGATCCAGGCGGCATCGGCGAGACCACCATCCACATCTACCGACAGCGTGGTGGCGAGTACAGATACGACGTGGACGTGCTCTTCCCGACGCTGTGGGTCATGCCCGAGCCGATCCCGTATCCAATGGCCGCCGAGCAGGTTGTCGTCGAGGTGCGCGACACTGTCGTGCAGGTTCGCGCACCGATCGTGCGAGGGTTAGGCGGAGGCCTGGGCGAGGGCCTGATCACCGTCGATCTGGCGCGCGGCGCCGAGAACGCGGAGATCCTGATCGAGACAACGCTCAGGGGCGTGCGCGTCGACGAGTACATGCTCTCCTCCCTCCCGGAGGTGGAGATCTTTGAGGACAGACCCGAGGGCTCGACAACGCTGGCGGACATGCTGCGAGAGATGCGGTGGCAGGGCACTGTCGATGTCGACCTGCTCTACGACACCGGGGCGCCGGACGATCCACTCTCGCTCGGGCTGGCCTTCAATGGGATGAGCACTCACGCTGACGCCCTCGGGCTGGTAGCGCTCGAGGAGATGCGGGGCAACGCGGAGATCACCACGAAGGGATTCCGCGTCGGACCCCTGGAGGGAAGCGTGTACGGCTCGCCGGGGTCGATGACGATCAGCGGTGTCCTGGGTGTGGCGGATCAGGGCGTGGTCGTCGACGCGCGAGTCGAGCAGTTGGCGGTTGACGCGCCCATGCGAGGGCTGATCGAGCACTTCACCCGCGCCGGGGCCGATGCTATCGAGTCGCTCCAGCACACGTTCCGGCCGACGGGCGCGATCGATCTTGACATCTCCGTCGACACCTACGGCGAGGGCACGGGCGAGGTGTTCGTGCGCGCGACCAACGCGCGCGACGTGGCCTTCGATTGGCTGGAGGACCGGTTCACCATGGCGTCGTCGACGGGCGCGCTGGTCTACGACTCTTCAGAGAAGAAACTGATGTTCCGCAGCTGGGCGGGCCCGCTGACCTACGCCAACGCCCCGGCTGGAACATTCGAGGCCACCGGCGTGCTGTTCGTGGACGAGGGCTCGGCGATGGACATCCAGATGATGCTGCACGGGCAGCGGTTCGAGTCGCGTCTGGTGCACGACGCGCTCCTCAAGGGGCCGGAGTTCATCTCGTCGTTCGTGGACGAGACGAATCTCGCCGGGTCGTTCGACGCCTACCTGCGCCCCGTGCGCGACGAGAGCGGAATGCGGATCGAACGAGGCTGGATCGAGCCGAGCACCGTCATGCTCGCCTCGGACGACACGACGACGCTGATCGACTCGGTGGAGGGACGCATCGAGTTCACGCCCGAATCGGGTCGCGTCGAGGATCTGCGCCTGAACCACGAGAACTGGAAGGTGCGCCTTGACGGCGGGTGGCGCGCCAAGCCCTCCTGGCAGGCCGATGTCGGTGTGTCGATCGACTCCTTCGGGTTCGAGGACTCTCTGCGGGCGCTCCTGCCCGCGAGCGTGAGAGAGAGCCTCGAGTCGATGGAGTTCGACATCGCGGGGCCATGGCGACTGGCGGGAGGCAACCTAACGCTCGAGGCGACTGACAGCGACTCGGTAGGGGAGTTCGGTGGCTCCCTCTATCTGACCGACGCGTCGATGAGAACCGGGCTCTCGCTCTCGGAGATCATCGGGCGTGTCGATCTGCGGGCGCACTGGGGCCAGTCGGGTGACCAGCGGGAGGCGATCGAGATCGAGAGCGATCTCTACGTCGACTCGCTCAAGGTCAGCGGCATCCCGTTGCACGCGGTCAACGCGCGCATCCAGAGTGATGGCAAACGAACGCGCGTCGAGGAGATCGTCGGACAGCTCAACTCGGGCAACGTCGCGGGCACGATCGAGCTCACGAGGGACAACGAGGGGCGCGGCGCCAGATTCGGCGCGGACTTCCGTGGCGCGGGGATCGATCTGGGCCTGTTCCTGGACGCCGTGGGCACGCGAGACGAGCCAGCGACGATCATCACGGGCGACGCGAGCGGGCGCGGACTCGTCAGCGGGCAGGTGATGCTCTCGGGACGGGTGGGGGAGGACGTGATCGGGCGCGGGCTCCTGCTGGCCGAGCAGGGCACGCTGGTCGACATGCCCTTCCTCATGGGTGTCGTTGAGCTCTCGAACTTGCAGGTGCCGGTGGGGGAGGAGATCACCTACGGCGAGGTGGAGTTCGCGCTCGAGAACGGGCTGGTGACGGTTGACCACGTCGAGGCGCTATCGAAGTCGATCAGGGTGTTCGGCACCGGCAGCGTGTCATTGGATACGGGAGAGGTGGATCTCTACTTCCGCACGCGAGGCGTCAAGCGCGTCCCGGTGCTGAGCGATCTGGTTGAGGCGCTCCGCAATCAGATCGTCGCGGCACGGGTGATGGGGACGATCGAGGACCCGATATTCCGAGCGCAGGCGCTCCCCAGCGCGAGCCGGGTGCTGCGCCAGCTCCTGCGTGGCGAGAGGGGCCCAGCGCTGCCCGAGTGGGTCGGCGTCTCGCCAGGCGACGCTCCAGTTGTCACAATGGAGCCATGACACAAACAGACAACACGAAACGCAACGCCTCCCCGGCGATGTCCCCGCATCGGCCCCTCGGTCGATCGCAGCTCGGCTCGGACGAGTTCGCCGACAAGCTCAACGCGCTGATCGGCGAGGCCGGCGGAGAGGTGGACCATCACAACAACCGGTTCATCCGCGAGCTGATGGTGACCGCCCTCAAGCTCGTGACGGATGAGCGCGATAGGGGAGAGCTGAAGCTGATGTCGGCGGCGATGCGCGAGATGCGCCACGCCTATCGGGTCTTCGCACGACACCCACAGCTCAAGAAGATCAGCATCTTCGGATCTGCACGGACACCGCCCGACCATCCCGACTACCAGGCGGCGATCGAGTTCTCGCGTGAGATGGCCTCGCGCGACTGGGCGGTGATCACTGGCGCTGGCGACGGCATCATGAAAGCCGGGCATGAGGGACCGGGGCGCGAGGCATCGTTCGGGCTGGCGATACGCCTGCCGTTTGAGACGACCGCCAACACAATCATCACGGGCGACCCGAAGCTGATCACGTTCAAGTACTTCTTCACACGAAAGCTCATGTTCGTGAGCCAGTCGCAGGCCGTGGCCGTGTTCCCGGGCGGCTTCGGCACGCAGGACGAGCTCTTCGAGGTGCTCACGCTCATCCAGACTGGCAAGAGCTCGATGGTGCCCATCGTCCTCATCGAGGGCGAGGGCGGCGTGTATTGGAAGCACTGGGAGAACTACGTCGAGCACTCGTTGCTCGAGGGCGGGTTCATCAGCTCAGAGGACCTGAACCTGTTCGCCATCGCGTCCTCCCCACAAGAGGCGGCAGAGTTGGTCACGCGGTTCTACAGGAACTACCACTCGTCGCGCTACGTGCGGAAGGATCTTGTCCTGCGTCTCAATTCACGATTGAAGGACGAGGACGTCGAGGCCCTCAACGACGAGTTCGGCGACCTCGTGGCCAGCGGCCGGATCGTCCAGCGAGGAGCCTACGACGAGGAATCCGACCACCTGGCGCTGCCCAGGATCGCGTTCCACCACACCAAGCACGGCTTCGGACGCCTTCGTCTGATGATCGACCGGATCAACCATTTCGATCCAAGCGTATAGGACAGAGGCGTTCCCCTTCGTCGGTGCCTGTGGTAGGGTATGCTCTCGATGCGAATCCGCAGCGTCCTGGTTCTGGTCTCGCTCGCCACCTCCGTAGTCGTGTGTGGCTGTGCACGACGCGGTGCCGATGTCAGCGCGCTAACCGACGCGCTCAGCGAGCAGGGAGCGATCGCTCCCGCCGTGCGAGGCGGCGAGAACGGTCTCGAGGTTCGCTGGTGGGTTCTGGATGACGACGCCGATCGCATCGCCCGCGAGCTGCGACCCTACCTGCAGCAGTCCATTCCGCTGGGTGATCGGATGTCGGAGCACTGGCGTGAGAACGGCATGCGGATGGTCGCGCTCCCCCTGAGCGACGTGGCCTCGATCAGGAGCAGGCTCCCAATGCTGGGGCGTGTCGATCGCCACTGGCTCGGGCAGTCGCCGCGCTGGACGCAGATCCTCGAGGGCGAGCCGGTGCTGAACCAGGTGTCTCGACAGCAGCACCTGCTAGACCTGCCCGACGGGCGTATGCGTCTGCTGGCACGCGCCTGGACGTCGCCGTCGGTCGGCGCGCAGCCGTCAATGCGTCTCGATCTCTCACTCCAGTTCGTTGACGACCTCAGACGACGCGATCCGTTCGCGCGGAGCCTCGTCTCCGACGCTATGGGCTCGATCGGGTTCGGCCAGGTGTTCGACGACATGACGATCCACGTGGAGCTGCGCGAGGGGTGGGCCTACCTGCTCGTGCCCGACGATCCCACGCGTGTGTGGGACTCCAGTGATCGAGCACTCCCCATCGAGACCTACGACTGGGGCGAGATGCTCGGTCCGCCCGCGCCACCGTCACCGACACTCGGGGAGGCACTGCTGACAACACTCGGCGCGCCCTCGGAGACGCTGCCCAGACGCGACCTGCGTGCGATCGTGCTGCTGATCCCGCGCCTGCCCGACACGTACCGCCTGCTGGCGGGCGACGCGACCCTGGTCTCAAACTAAAGCAATCTCAATACGCCCGCTCGAGAACAGCGCCGGGGTAGTAGTGCGTCAGGATCTGCGAGGGCGTGTACCCCTCGAGCGCAAGACCCTGCGCTCCGAACTGGCACATGCCCACGCCGTGCCCAAACCCGCGCCCCTCGATGTGGACACTGGAACCATCGCGCGTGACGACGATATCTCCCGAGAGGACCCGCTCCTTCTGCGTGATCGTCGGGAGCGATGAGTTCTGATTGAAGTTCGAGGCCAGGCGCAGGTTCTCAGGCGAGAGCGAGTACACGCTGCCGCTGGTGTCCTTGATGGTGAACAGCGACGGTCGTCCGTCGATGTTCCAGCGGGTCGGCTCGATGGACTCGATGGAGCCCAGCGACTTGATGCGAAGCCCGCGAGAGGCGCCGAACGACGCCAGGCGTCTCGCGTACCTCCGTGCGTCGCGCGTGCGGGTCCACCGATAGCGTGGGGACGCCTCGCACGGGCAGCGCCGCTGGTGCGCCTGGATGGGAGCGTCGAGATTGAACCCGAAGCCGACGGTCGTCGGCCACGTGTGGCGCGCCGATCCGGCGCGCCCGCCGCAGGTCGAGGAGTAGTACGTCCGCAGCAGGTGGTTGTTGTATGTCAGCACGACCGCGCGCGTGTCCCGCACCGCTTCGATCGCTCGCTGGTTGTCGGTCTGCCCGCCGTAGGCCTGATCCTGCGTTGTGCGCTCGACGTGGAAGTGCGCGTTGAGACGATCGCGACGCTGCATCTCGTGCAGCGCGTACGAGCGGGCGGCGATCGCCTGGGCGCGGAACGCGACGGGCGACCATGACGGGTACAGCTCGTGCGCGAGCACGCCGGGGAGGTACGACTCCAGCGGCACGCGCTCGACGAGATCCATCGTGCGCTTGGCGTCCTGGGTGGTCACGACCACCTCGATGGGCCAGACGCATCGGACCTCGTTGATGTCGATCGGTCTGTCCGGGTCCGGGGTGAGCACGCACGCGACTAACGTTGCGTTGTCGATCGCCACGCGACGAACGGTTGCGTCCTCGCCCTCGAGATAGATCGCGTCCTCTCCCATGCGGATCTGCACGGGCAGCGGGAGCAGGTATGTCGACGTGTTGTCCGAGTCGACCCGGACGTACCCATCACCCTTGAGCTCGGCCCGCCCGATGCCCTGCTCGAGGCGAACCTTGATCTGTGGCTCGTAGACAACCAGACTCTGCTCGGGTTGCGCAACAAGGAGCTGCTGGCACGCGACGAACGCCAGCGACATGACAACCGCCAGCGACGCGATGCCGACTAGCGAGACGAGCCTGTTGCGTTGTGCGCTGATGCGGGTCATCCGTGACACCTCGCACCCGAAACCCCGGGGCTGGCGTCATTCTACACCATGGATCCGCTCTCAGGCGTCGAGCTCCCGCAGACCCACTCCCAGGTCGCCCAGACGCTCCTTGATCTCCACGAGGGAGGTCGAGCCGAAGTTCTTGACGCCCATCAGCTCGGCCTCGGTGCGAGAGCACAGCTCGCCGATGGTGTGGATGTTGAGCATCTGCAGTGCCTTGCGCGCCCGCACGGAGAGGTTCAGCTCGGAGACCGACTTGGACAGCAGGCCCTCCTTCCCGGCGTTGCGGGCTCGATCGTAGAGCTCGCGCATCACGTGACGCTGGGCCTCGTCGGCACGCTGGCCCAGACGCAGCCCCTTGATCGAGAGCATCTCCTTGATCTCGACGAGCGAGTTCTCGCCGAAGTTCTTGTACGAGAGCAGCTCGGCCTCGGAGATCCGCAGCAGGTCGCCCAGCGTGCGGATGTTCATCTTCTTCAGGCAGTTGCGTGCCCGCACGGAGAGCTCGAAGTCGGTGACGGGCGTGTCGAGCAGCGCGTTGTGGATAGCCATCGACCGGTCGTACTCCTCGTCGAAGTACATCTCGCGCGACGCCTGCACGTCACGCATGAACAGCAGCGCGCGCGGGTGGTTCGGGTCGGTGTCGAGCACCTGGCGGAGGCACTTCTCGGCCGCGTTGTAGTCGCCGCGATCCTCGTAGAGCACCGCGAGGTTGATCAACGCGTTGAGCGGCGCCTTGTCGAGCTTCGAGCAGCGCTCGTACAGCGAGATCGCCTCGTCCTCCTCGCCCTTGAGATCGAGCGTGAAGGCGAGCGTGAACAGCGCGTCGGGGTTGTGCGGGTCGGCCTTGACGGCGCTGCGATAGTGCTCGATGGCCTGCGCGCGATCGCCGCCGGCGTCCGCCTCGCGTCCGAGCTCGATGTTCCGCTCGGCTGTGGCGCTATCGCCGGCCGTCTCTCGAATACCGATCACGGTGTCCATCGGGTCGCCTGCCATCGTGTGCGTCTCCTGCATGCTGAGTCGTGAGAATCCCAAGCCACGCGCGGGGATCAACTCTACCGGGCGTCGTCGCCCGCCTCAAGCCAGAGAGGCACTCGCGTCGTTCTCGGACGCCCCTGGCGCCTCCTCCGTGACGCCGCGATCGAGCAGCGACCTCCTCCGCCACGCGCCCCGCCGCCAGCGCAGGCACATCGCCAAACCCAGCAGCGTGATGTACAGCGCCAGCGACGCCCACGGCCCCTTGCTGCCCCATTGCTCTCCACGCCACACGACCGTCGCGTATCCCACGCCGATCATCGCGCCCCAGCACAGCAGCCCGCCGACGATCCCAGGGACGACGGTGTCCCCTGCACCACGCAGCGCGCCGATGAAGACGATCCCCATGGCGTCGAAGAGCTGGAACACCACCGCCCAGATCACAACGCCCGAGGCGATCGCGAGGATTGTCTCCACGTCCTCGGGCGCGGTCTCACGCCCGGTCAGGAACAGGCGGAACATCGGCTCGTGGAACACCAGCAGCACCAGCCCGAACAGCCCCATGTACGCCATGCCCAGCGTCACACCCAGCCACGCGCGATGGTTGGCGCGATCCGGATGCCCGCCACCAATGTGCTTGCCGACCACCGCGGTGACCGCGATCGACAGCCCCACGATCGGCATGAACGACAGGTGTAGGTAGCGGAACAGCACCCACGTGGCGGTATTGTCATTCGTGCCCAGCTGCCCGACGATCCACGTCACGAACAGCCCGAAGCACAGGATCTCGTTGCCCTGTTGCAGGCCGGCGGGCCAGCCGAGCCCGATGAGCTCCTTGATGTGACGCGCGCAGGGACGCCACGCCAGGTGCGTGGCGAGTCTCGCGCGCATCGAGGGACCGAGGAAGATCGCCATCGGAATCGCGAACTCGAGCATCGAGCCGATCACGGTGCCCAGCGACGCCCCCGCGACGCCGAGCTCCGGCATCCCCAGCTTGCCGAAGATCAGCGCGTAGTTGGCCACGATGTTCACCGCGTTCGCGGCCACGGACGAGATCAGCACGACCCCCGGGCGATGCAGGCCAAAGAAATACTGCCCGCACGTGCGCGCGGCGAGCATGAAGAACCCTCCGGCGATCTGGATCTGCGCGTACGTCGTCTCCAGTCGCACCACCTCCTCGTCGTGTCCGAACATCGTGAAGAGCGGCCCGATCAGCGCTATCAGCGGGAGCATCAGGACCCATGAGAAGGCGCAGATCCACAGCGCATTCCACAGGTAGGCCGGGGTGCGCCGGGGCTGGTCGGCCCCCAGGTGCTGCGAGACGTACGTGTTGACGACCGAGAGCGTGCCCAGGAACAGCGCGAAGAAGACGAACACCGTCATCCCGCCGTTGCCCTGCGCCGTGAACTCTTCCGCTCCGAGCTGAGAGACCATGTACCCGTCGATGAACTGCATGATGGTGTACGACACCATGGTCGCCATGGCAGGGAGCGCGACGATCGACAGCTCTCGCAGCGGCGAGAGGGCGTCACCGGATTGAGGTGATGGATCCGACATGATCGGGGAGAGTCCGGGCGACCACTCTACCGCCCAATGTCGAGAAGGTTGTCTCCGCGTGTCGATGGAGGGGGATACCATGACGACGATGACCGCTATCGAAGAGGTGACGAGTCGAGCCATGCCACCGGACGTGCCGGACGATCTGGCCCAGCGAGTCGAGGCCATGCTGGTGAGCGCCTCGCGCCCATGCACCGCCGGTGCTATCGCCCAGGCCCTGGGCCTGCGCGCGGAGGACGACGCCGTCGCCCGCGTCGAGTCTGTCATCGAGATGCTCAACGAGGAGTACGAGCAGACGGGGCGATCGTTCCGTGTGACGCGCGTGGCGGGCGGGTACCGGGTGATGACGCTGGCGCGGTTCGCGTCCGACATCGTGTCCATGCTCGGCGCGCGAGAGTCGAGCAAGCTCTCAAAGGCCGCCCTCGAGACACTCGCGATCGTCGCCTACCAGCAGCCGGTCACTCGCGCACGACTCGAGGCGATCCGCGGCGTGGCGTGCGGCGAGGTGCTGCGATCGCTCATCGAGAAGAAGCTGCTCGCCATCGCCGGTCGCGCCGAGGAGCCCGGACGCCCGCTCCTTTACGCTACGAGCAAGCGATTCCTCGAGGTGTTCGGCCTGGCAAGCATCAGAGACCTGCCCCGCATCGACGAGCTGCCCACAGGAGAATCAGAATGAAGACTCGCGCAGTAGCAATCCTGATCAGTGTTCTCGTTGCGATGGTCTGCGCCGGCTGTGTGCCCGCGTACACGCTCAGGGGTCGCGTGATCCCTGGCGACATCAGCTACTCGCTGGTCGTGGGCGACGCGGACGAGCGTATTGTCGATGGGCCGGGAATCGGTGGGGTGAAAGTCCGCCTCGTGTCGGATCCCGACAAACTTCGACGCGAGCTCATGGGCGAGGCGATCACCAACCCCGACGGCACGTTTGAGATCCCATTCAAGAAGGTCGGGACGGGCATGATGCTCTACAGCGTCGGCCTCACCGCCAGGGCCGACGGATACGCCCCCACGATCTCGAGCAAGTTCAACCTGCCCTCGGAGTCCAGGCGTGTGCTGATCCTGATGACGCCCGGCGTCGACACCTATCAGGATCCGCTCGACAACACGCCAGGATCGATGGCAGATCAATACAACCGCTGATCCGACGACTCGGGTGCAACCCGATCGGGGTTCGCCACGCATACACTTCAACAACCCATGCGTGCCCGAACCAGACGATTCAGAATCGACGCCCCCATCCTGCTGTACGTGGGCATCACGTTCGTGATGGGGCTGGGCGCGCTCATCAGCCAGAACAACCTGCTGTACTTCACCTTCGGCATCGCGCTGGCGGTGCTCATGGTCTCCGGGGTCGTGACGGGTTTCTCGCTCACACGCCTGCAGGTCCACAGGATCTCATCCCCGACCGCGACAGTTGGGCACCCTGTCACGTTGCGCTATCGGCTCACCAACAGGGGACGATGGTGGCCCTCGTGCGCACTTCACCTGCGCGAGATCCGCTCGAGGAAGGACCCGGCGATCCGATCGCTTGGGGACGGTTTCGTGTCGCTCATCCGACCGCGACAATCGTCTGTCGCGCAGGTTCGTCTGCTTCCCCAGCGTCGTGGCTCGCATCAGTTGGAGAGGATACGAATCTCCACGCGCTTTCCCTTCGGCGTGCTGCACAAGTCGCTCGACGTCCGCAAGCACGACGAGTTGCTCGTGAGGCCCTCCATGACGATGCCCTCCGACGAGGTGCTTCGCGCCATCGAGTCGCAGCGTGTGGACCATCGCGGGTTTCTTCGATCGCGCACTCTCGAGAACGACGTCGTCTTCGCGTCGCTTCGCGAGTTCGTGTCTGGCGACAGCATCAGCCAGATCGCGTGGAAGCCCAGCGCTCGACGAGACGGGCTGGTCATCCGGCAGAGCACATCCTCGGGAGGCTCGCAACTGCTTGTCGTGCTGCTGCTCCACGGGCCCGATGAGCAGGTTCCGGAGCACATCGCCTCGAGCGTCGAGGACGTCAACGAGAGCGTGATCTCGCTCGCCTCCGGAGTCCTGCACCACGCGACACTCTCCGGATTCCGCGTCGGCCTCGCCATTCCCTCCATCAATCATATTCGCATCCCCGCCACGCAGACAACGGACGCGAGGCGATGGGAGTCCGTGCTGCAGGACGACCTTGCGCGTGTTCGTCTCGACGACGTCAGCGCGATCGCGCAGACCGGATGGCGCATGCCACATGACATCCCCACCATCATCGTGCGTGCCCCAGGCGCGGATGGGCCCGATGGCCACACGGGCGTGGCATCGATCACACCGAGCGTGCGACAGGAAGAGGAGATGGTCGGAGCATGAACCAGCGCGCGCACAATCCGCTCCTGCTGTTCCTGACGATCGGGGTCGGGATACTGGTGTTCCTCGCCGCGTCGGACTACTCGCCCAGCGCGATGCTGGCGCTCCCGATCTGGCTCGCCTCGTGGTTCGTCAGCTACGGACCGGGCGGAGTGGTGATGCCCAGGGCGGCGATCGTGCTCGCCGTGCTCGGGACCACGGCGTACATGCTGCTTCGGATCATGGTGGCTCCCGCATCTGAGCTGGTCCTGAACATCTCCACGTACCTCCTCTGGCTGCAGGTGATCAAGCTCTACGATCGCACGGAGGCGCGCGATCTCTCGCAGCTGCTGGTCATGAGCTTCGCGCTCGTGGTCGGTGCGTGCCTGCTGGGCAGCTCGCTCCAGTTCGGGCTCTTCCTCATGCTGCACGCCATCCTCGGGCTGAGCTGCGCCGTGATGCTGCAGTTCCACATGGGCGCGAGGGTGTCCGCTGTCAGCGAGCGGTTCGGATGGCTCACCGGGATGCCGAGGCGATCGAGGCGTTTGGTCTTCGGGCTGATCGTGGTGGTGCTTGTTATCTCGTCCGGCCTGTTTGTTGTGCTCCCGCGGGGCATGGAGTCGGAGTTCTACGAACGCTACCTCGAGGGCGACACGCTGACGGTCTCGTTCGATGACGAGGTGGAGCTGGGCGCCTCCGGGTTGCTGAGCGACTCACAGGAGGTGGTGCTGGACATCACGCTCAAGAACACCGATGGCGAGACGATCGAGTCGTGGCAGGAGCCGATATATCTGAGAGGCGCCGTGCTCGACACGTACGACTCAGGTCGATGGGTCTCCAGCAAGCCGCCCCAGGGATCGAACATACCGAGGCTGTTCACCAAGCCGTCGCGTTGGCGTCTAGCCAGGACCGATCCCGACCTGCCGGTCTACGTGCAGCAGATCGAGATCCACAAGAAGACCAAGAACCAGATCTTCTCGATGTCCGGCGCCCTGGAGCTGCGCTCGTTCCCGCCCGGACGCGTCGCCTGGAACGGGATGTACCAGCTCTTCTCGATGCCCGACAACAACGGTCGCGTCGAGTACACCGTTGTCTCCCAGCCGCTCAAGCCGATGCGCAGCGCCGGGCGGGCTCCCAGACTCGATCCGATCTTCCGGGACACACCCGTGCACGACGAGATGCTGCAGCTCCTGGACCGCTGGAACATCTCGCGTGATCCGAGCACGCGATTCGGTGAGGACGACGTCCGCATCGCGAAATTTCTCGAGTCGCACCTGCGCAACCGCTGCACGTACACCACCGAGCTCATCGCGCCCGAGCCCGGCGAGGACCCCATCGAGATGTTCCTCTTCCGCACGCGTGAGGGACACTGCGAGTACTTCGCGTCCTCGATGGCGGCCATGCTGCGCTCCATCGGCATGGATGCGCGAGTCGTGACCGGGTACATCGTCCGCGAGGCGCGTCTCGGAGGTGGCTCGCACGTCGCCCGACAGAACGACGCCCACGCATGGGTAGAGGTGCACCACACGTCCGGCGTGTGGACTACCTACGATCCGTCTCCGCCCAGCGACGTCGACGCGCTGAGCAAGACCCCCACGGGACTCTCGAAGCTCTGGTCGGACCTCCGCGACTCCGTCATGGGATTCTGGGCTCGCTCGATCATCGGATACGACCAGATGCGCCAGCAGAGCATCGTTGGCGACTGGATGGCCGGCTTCGAAGGAAAGATCCGCGACCTCGTGCTCTCGAGCGGACGCGGGCTGACCTTCCAGCCGGCACGCGCGTTGGCTAGCGCGTTCCTGTACGGCGTCATCGGTTTCGTCGGCGTGGGGCTCCTGGGCTTCGGCTCGCGACTGAGTCTCCGGACACTCAAGGACTGGGTGCTCATGCGCCTGGCGGCGACGCGCACAGCCGGCTCGCGTGCCTCCGGCTACTCGCTCAACAGGGTTTCGCAGCTGTATCGCAGGGCCGAGCGCACGCTGCGCAAGTCCGGTGTCGAGCGACCGCTGTGGATGACACCACTGCAATTCGCGCACTCGCTCGAGGCACGCGACGAGTCGCTGGCCTCCTCGCTTGCCACGCTCGCGTCGCTGCACTATCAGGCCGTGTATTCTGGGGATCGACCACGAGACGACACCGCGACGCAGGCGATGGACGCGTACCGTCGCGTCCAGGAGCAGGCACGCTCGCTGGGCACGAGGCGTCGCTCCAAGAGGTAGACGCAGGTGAACGACGATCTCGCACCGCTGCCCATCGAACACCACGAGGCGCAGCTCGCGGACCTGCTCGAGATCGTTCGCCCCGCCACCTCGCTCCTCGATCTTGGGGCGGGCAACGGACGGACCGCCCTCCCGCTGCGTGACCATGGCGTCGACGTGTTCTGTGTCGACAACAACAGCGAATCGCTCGAACACCTCCGTGTCGCGGAGCTCCCGCACGTCGAGTGCGATTTCCTCCGCGCTGGATGGGAGCACGCGCTGGATCACAATCGGTTCGACACCATCACGATCCTCGGCAACACGCTCATGCTCGTGCACGACGTCGATCACGCGGTCGAGCTGCTCACAACCCTGCGCATGCTGATCGACGACCGTGGCGTGCTCGTCATCGACGCCATCCCACAGATGCATTGGATCGAGGTCAGCGAGGGGTACTGGATCAATGGCATCGACGAATCGGGCGAGACTGAGTTCCGCTGGGCGCCCGACGACAATGTCTTCACGCTCCGCAAGCCCGGCACGGGCGACGACAAGAACGACGGTTTCCACCAGGATGACAGGCTCCATCGGCTCTGGACGATGGGGGAGCTGAGCCTCCTGGCGCGCGCCTCGGGCTGGAATCCGCCCACGCTCTCTCGACGAGAGACCCTGCTCGTCTTCGAGCCCGCCTGAATCCGGGGAGCGCCTGAGAACAAGAAAACATTCCACCGCCATCTGCGGATTCAGCAGCGCCCCGCGCGAGTCGATACGGCGCCATCCGAAGCACGTCACCAGACACGTGAAGATGGGGGTGCCCTGTGCCCGCGACACGATCAAGAACAGAGAATTGGCGTAACAGCCTCGAGCAGATCGCCTCGCGAGGCGGCTCGCTCGAGGTCTCGATCGCCTCAAGCAATCCCGAGAGCAACGAGCACGCCGATAACCACGCGCCGGCCAGCGGGGACGTTGTGTGGCGCGTCAAGCTGCTGGGCATCCGCGAGGACGAGATCATCGTCGAGCACCCGGGCATGCTGGGACAGTCCATCCCGCTGCGCGACGGGCTCGAGCTCGTCTGCGTCATGACGCTTGGGCAGAACAGATGGATGTTCCGAACCACGTCACGAGGCGAGGGCGATTGCCGCTCCATCGACAAGACGTCCAGAGCCTTGCGTCTGGCGGTGCCAGAGAAGGTCGAGCGCTGCTCGCGGCGCTCGTTCTATCGCGTGCCCGCGGCCAATCTCCGCCTGCCCAGCGTGCAGATGCGTGAGCTGCTCGACGCAAACAGCGCCACACCCGCCGAGATCGCCGTGCGCGAGCGCATCGAGGCGCTCGAGGCGGGCACGCTGGCCGGCTCTCTCGTCTCCTCCGACGACCCGCTCGTCCTGCCCGAGGTCGGGCCGGCCTTCGACTCCAAGCTGGTGAACATCGGCGGCGGCGGTGTGGGCCTCATGCTCGAGCCGGGCGAGTCCACGCGCGTCGAGACCGCACGCCGCTTCTGGCTGCAGATCGACCTGACACCCCACATCCCCGCGCCGCTCGGCGTCAGCGCCAAGCTGGCGCACACCAAGACCGACTCCCAGCAGCGCATCTACGCCGGCCTGTCGTTCGATTTCGATCACAACCCCGAGTATCGAAACTTCATCGTCGACACGATCTCGTCCTACGCCAACCGCGTCCAGGACGAGCAGCTCGATCGACGCGCCAAGCACCACAGCGCCTGATAGCGTCTCACGACACCTCGCGCTCGAGCAGTGTCGCCAGCGCCACGCCAGGGTCCTCGTGGCGCATCAGCGACTCGCCAACGAGCACGATCCGCACATCCTGCGCGCGCAGCTTCCGAAGATCATCGGGCGATCCGATGCCCGACTCGCTCACGAGTATCGACGGATCGTCCACCAGATCGACCATGCGCAGCGTGTGCGACAGATCTGTCGACATCGAGCGGAGGTCGCGATTGTTGATGCCGAGCAGCATGTAGGAGCGTGCGGGGAATCCGACGTGCGGGCGCACGCGCAGCAGGTTCTCCATGTCGTGCGTCTCGACGAGCGTGGTCAGCTGCAGCTGGTGCGCCAGGATCAGCAGATCCACGAGCATCGACTCCGTTAGGCACTCGGCTATCAGCAGGATCGCGTCGGCGCCGGCTGCACGAGACTCCCACACCTGGTACGGATCGATGATGAAGTCCTTCCGCAGCACGGGCAGGTCGATCGCGTCGCGGATCGCGTGGATGTACTCCAATCGCCCACCGAAGTATGTCTCGTCGGTCAGGCACGAGATCGCCGACGCGCCGTTGGCGCGGTACCGTCTGGCGATGTCCACAGGGTCAAACGACGTGTCGTCCCTGTACTCCTCGCGCATCCAGCCCGCGGAGGGGCTCCGACGCTTGATCTCCGCGATCACGCGCGTGTCGCCCGGCATCTGGCGGCTCGTCACCGCCGCGAAGAAGTTCCTGGGACGCCCCAGCTCCCCGATGCGCTCCTGCAGCACGTCCAGAGGCACGGACGATCGCGCAGCCTCGACCTCCGCACGCTTGGTCTCGAGAATCTCGCTGAGCACGTCTGGTGGCGCTGAGTCGTCGGGCATGGATCGCTTCTGGCTCCTCGTGGGCACGATAGTAGTCGCCCTCACGCCCGCCATCGACGCCCACGCGTCGTCGTCTCCATCGGAGTCCGCCATTTCGATCATGCTGGATCCGGTCTTCCTCGGTGGGCTCCTGTGGACCATCGTCGTGCTGGTCATTCTCAGACGGTCCTCCAGTCCCGCGATCCCGTCGTCGTCATCGCGCTCGACGAACGCCCTGCACCCCTCGCTCTGGCTGGTCATGGGCATGCTGCTGTATCTGGCGCCCACGATCGGGAGCCTGCTGGTGCTCCCGTTCCTCGAGGCCACCGACAACGGGGCGCTCTCGCACAGGGACGCGGGGCTGCTCACGATCGGCTCCTACGCGCTGGGCGTGTGCGCCTGCGTGATCCTGGCGTGCGTCGTGCAGCGTCGTGACCGGCGCAGCGGGCTCGAGCTCTCCGTGCGCGGGGCGGGGTCGGGCGTGATCGCGTCCTTGCTCTTGCTGCCCCTGCTCTGGTTCTTCTCCCTCGTGCTGCTGGCGCTCGTCACGCTGGTCTCGTCGTGGATCGACATGCCGGATCCGGACTCCGTGGCGCACTCCACGCTCGTGACCCTCATAGAGTCCCCTCGGGACATCTGGTGGTGGGCGATCGTGGGCGGCGCGCTGCTCGGGGCGCCGATCGTCGAGGAGTACCTGTTTCGCGGAGCGGTCCAGGCCGGCCTGCTGGCCGCGGGGATGCGCCCGATCGGCGCGATCCTGATCGCAAGCGCGCTCTTCACCCTCACGCATCTCTCGGCCATCCCGATCTCCTCCTGGGTCGTCGCGCTCCCCTCGCTCTTCCTGCTCTCCGTTGTGCTCGGCGTGCTCATGGAGCGCACCGGCAGCGTCACGGCGCCCATTGTCATGCACTCTCTCTTCAACCTGCTCAACCTCGGGATCGCGCTCGTCGGAGCCTAGCGCGTCGCGACATCTCGCCCGCTGGCGATATAGATCGTGCTCTCGTACTGCTCCTCGTACACGCGATACCTGTCCAGCGGGTGCAGGTAGCCAGTGGGCGTCAGCCGGTACAGACGCATCGAGTGCGCGCCCAGCAGATCGTGGTAGTCCTTGAGGTTGGTGTGCGTGTCGATGTTGCACCCGCCAAACTCGAAGGCGATCATCGCCACACGACCCTCGGAGAGCATGCCCTCGCCACCACGCAGCACGTCGAGCTCGTGTCCCTCGACGTCCAGCTTGAGCAGATCGATGCGCTCGATCGCCTGCGCCGCGCAGTACTCGTCGACCGTCGTGATCTCGACCCGCTCCTGTATGTCCATTGAGTGGCCCAGATAGCCGATGTCGCGCCGCGTCAGGGACGCCAGCTCGGAGCCCTCCGAATCCAGAAACAGCGTCATAGTGCCGCTCGAAGCGCCCATGCCCAGCTGGTTCAGCGTCGTGTTGGGCGTCGCCTCGTGTCGAGCGCGCAGCAGCTCGAACGTGGCGGCGCTCGGCTCGAAGACATGGAAGCGAACCCGATCCGTGTCGAGACGCGCGAGCATCATGTCGAGAAACTGTCCGCGATTGGCGCCCACGTCGAAGACGACCGCAGGAGAGCGATCCATCCGCCGGACGAGCCTGGGAAGCACGCGCTCGCCCGACGAGCGGGGCCCGCCCCCTGTGCCGATGCCTCGCAGACGATTGAGCGACCGAACCGCCTTGCGCAGCAGGTACTGCGCTGGCGCGTTGCCGCAGAACGGTCGCAGGGGTTCGATCCGCATCCGTGACGCAGGATACGACGCCTGGAATTCGTGCTCAAATCACGCGCCACTCGCATGGGGTACCATGGCCACTGATCCGACGCGCGCAGGTGCGAGAAAGCGTGGTGGCATGGGACTGACCAAGACGATCCGCAAGCTGACGCACCGCCCGCTCGTCGGCGCACCGATCCAGTGCCGCCACATGAACTACTCCGTCATCGCGTCGCTCGACGACGATCCATCGGTGCCCTCGGAGCGACTCTTCGACATCGCGTGCGCCTCGATCGAGCACGCCAGACGCTACACCTACACGACCATGCAGCAGCGCCTCCACGACCAGCCGGAGCTGATTCGGAACATGGTCAACACCTGGCCCGGCGAGCACTATCGTCTTCTCGCGGGCGTGCTCCAGGCGCTCAGGCCCCGCACGATCGTCGAGATCGGCACATACACCGGGCTCTCATCGCTGGCGATGCTCGAGTCGATGCCCGAGGAATCCACCCTCGTCACCTACGACGTCATCCCATGGGATCAGCTCTCCGGCACGGTCCTGCTCGAGAGCGACTTCGAGGATGGGCGTCTCACGCAGCACATCGCCGACCTGGCGAACGCCGACGTGTTCAGGGAGCACGCCGGAGTGCTCCAGCAGGCCGACCTGCTCTTCGTCGACGGACCCAAGGACGCACGATTCGAGAGGGCCTTCCTCGACAACCTCGAGACCATAGAGCTGCCCCGCAAGCCGATCCTGCTCTTTGACGACATCAGAGTCTGGAACATGCTCAGGATCTGGCGATCCATCACACGCCCCAAGCTCGACCTGACCTCGTTCGGGCACTGGTCCGGCACGGGCATCGTCGACTGGTCCTGATCGCGCGCCATTCTTGCCCACCAGCGCGAGCACCCGATACCGTGTGCGACCCATGAGCCAGACCCAACGACCACGACTCCTCACCGGCGACACCCCCACAGGACGCCTGCACCTGGGCCACTGGGTGGGCAGCCTCGAGAACCGCGTCCGCCTGCAGGACGAGTACGAGTGCTACTTCCTGCTGGCCAACATGCACGCGTTCACGACACGCGCCGACACCCCCGAGCAGATCCGCCAGGACACCCTCGAGATCGTCAAAGACTGGCTCGCCGCCGGCATCGACCCCGAGCGCTCATGCGTGGTGCTCCAGACAGAGATCCCAGCCATCGCCGAGCTGTCCTGGTACTTCGCGATGCTGCTGCCCTTCAACCGCGTGATGCGCAATCCCACGCTCAAGACCGAGATCGACGCCAAGGGCCTGGGGGACAAGTACTCGTTCGGATTCCCCATGTACGCCGTCGGCCAGTGCGCCGATATCCTCGCGTTCAGACCAGACGTCGTGCCGGTGGGGGAGGACCAGGAGGCGCACCTCGAGATGTGCCGCGAGGTCGCACGCCGATTCGACCAGATGTACTGCGATGTCGACCCCCACACCGAGGACCACGCCTACGCCGATGCGGGCGGGCTCTTCCCCGTGCCCGCGACCCTCGTCGGGCGCGTGGCGCGCCTCGTCGGGTACGACGGCACACAGAAGATGAGCAAGTCGCTCAACAACGCCATCTTCCTCAGCGACACGCCCAAGGAGGTCAAGAAGAAGATCGGCAAGATCTTCACCGGGCGCCAGTCGCCGACCGAGAAGGGCGACACATCCAACGCGCTGTTCCAGTACGTCGACGCGTTCATCAGCGATCAGGATCGCATCGACGAGCTCAGACAACGCTACGAGACGGGCGACAACATCGGCGACGGGCACATCAAGGCCGAGGTCGCCGAGAGCGTCAACGCCATTCTCGAACCGATGCGTGAGCGACGCGCCCGATACGACACGCCCGCGGGCACCGACGAGGTCATCGACATCATCCGTTGCGGGACCGCCAGAGCGAACGAGCTCGCAGAGCAGACACTCTGGATGGCCAAGGAGGCGATGCGACTCGACTTCTTCCAGCGTGACCTCGGCATCGTGTGAAGCCCCCCGATGGGATTGACGATCCGGGGTGGACTGCGTACGTTGTTCTGCTCGCCGCAGCGTGAGAAGCGGGCTTGTAGCTCAGTTGGTTAGAGCGCACCCCTGATAAGGGTGAGGTCGGAGGTTCAAGTCCTCCCAGGCCCATTGGCAGCCAGGAGCGATCGTTGTTTGGAGAATTGTTGGTATTTCCGCCCCTGCGGCACCGAAACATCCACTTTTAGCCATTCTCGATGGAATGATGGAACTGTCGAGGAGGGTTCACGATACCAGTAGGGGGCGTCTGTACCAGGGGCCCTCGGAGACCTTCTAACACAGAGAGATCACCATGCGCAGGTATGTCTTAGGCGGAATGCTGGTTGGTTTGATGCTCGCGGGCGCTCCCCAGGCGGTCAGGGCGCAGGGCCAGATCCAGATCACCGACAATCGCGAGAAGCCCCAGAATCCAGACGAGAACATCATCGAGGATCCCCGTGAGATCCTCCAGAACTCCATCGATGCGCTCGAACTCGTCGACCGAGTCAGATACAACGCCAACCTCGAGGCTCGCAGCGGGCAGCTCCCCATGCCTCGCATCGATGGCAACGTTATTCTCCAGCGCGATACGGACTCGCTGCTCAAGATGCTCTTCCGCACCGAGGCGCGCATCACGACACCGGATGACCCCGAGGGAATCACCTACGCGCTCGCGTTCGACGGCACAACGATCTACGCGCTCGACCATCCCACGTCGCAGCTGATCTGGGGCGATCTGATGACCGGTGGTACCGACTTGCTCTCCGGCACAACCGAGCTCATCCGCGATGTCTTCGTCAACCCAGAGCCCTACGCGTCCGAGCTCAAAGCGCAGGATCTGTCCATGCAGGGGATCGCGCGCGATGTCTACGGCAAACAGTGCTACGTCGTCGTCGCAGAATTCAGCCCCGAGTTCACCCACCGATGGTTCATCGAGGTCGAGGACTTCCTCCCGCGACGCATGGATCGCATACAGAGCACGCCCCAGGGCGAGCTCACCGTCAAGTACTTCATCCGTGATCTCGAGGTCAACCCCGAAATTTCCGCCGACGCCTTCGTCCTGTCAGCCCCCGATGGCTATGAAACGACCATGTACGACACCTCGGGCCTTATTCCGGTCGGCGAGCCCGCGCCCGACTTCACCCTTAAGGATCAGGACGGCAACGACGTCTCCCTCTCCGACTATCGGGGACAGATCGTTTTGCTCGACTTCTGGGCCACATGGTGCAGCGCCTGCAAGGTCTCCATGCCGGGTGTCCAGAAGCTCTCCGAGAAGTACGACGGCAAGGGCGTGAAGATCATCGGCGTCCAGACCCTCGACCAGGGCAAGGAGGACGAGGGACGCGCCTACTTCCACGAGCAGGGATACACCTACACCGATGTCTTCGATCCGGATGACACCGTCGCGATGCAGTACCGCCTCACGGGACTGCCCTCGTTCTACGTCATCGATCGTGACGGCACCGTCCTCTACCGCTTCCCAGGAGGCCCCGACGAGGAGATGCTCGAGAAACTCCTGGGCAAGTATCTCTCGGACGCTGATTGAAACGACCCGTTTTTTGAGAAATTCTCTCGACTCGACGCGCGCAAGCCGTGAGAATCGAGTGGGTTTTCCGCGCGCCAGTGCGTTGCGGCGCGCCGCTCTCTCTCACGAGCGCAGTCAGCGATGGAAACACACGCACGGACATCAGCGTTCGCTCGAGCCGCCAGGTGCGCGTGCGCGATGCTCGCATCACTCTGTGTCAGCGCCTGCGCACACTCCGGCGGCGCCACGACGACTCCACAGGGCGTCCACAGAGCGACCGGGTCCACCAGCGCGCTGCTCTTTGTTCCCAGGGCCCATCATCAGGACGCGCGCGCACACCGTATCGTGCACGAACGCCAACAGATCTGGTACGGGCGTCGCGATGCGCTGCTCGGGATACGCTGATTGCTAAGAAGCCGACCCCGCACACGCCGAACTCGCCAGACAGCGCAAACTTCGCGATTCCGTATTGACCTGAGTCACGCCAGCAGCGATACTGCGATCGCGGCGATGGTGTTGGCGCTGCCCAGGTGTTCTGTTCAAGACTCGCGCACACGCTCACGCGTGTGTTCTTCGCGCCCGGACACACCCACGTGCGACCGGCGCAATAGCTGGAACCGTCAGGATGGCGACCATCAGCAAGCAGGATCTCATCGACCGTCTCGCCGCGGAGACCGGGCTGCCCAAGGCGAGAGTCAAGATCGTCTTCTCATCGCTGCTTACACACATCAGCGAGGAGCTGCGCAAGGGCAACCGGCTCGAGTTCCGCGACTTCGGCGTCTTCGACACCAAGCAGATGGCCGGACGACCGGCGCAGAACCCGCGCACCGGAGAAAAATTCTACGTGCCCGCGCACAACGTGGTCAGGTTCCGTCCCAGCCGCAAGCTCCGCACCATGGTCATGGAGGACGCCAGCGGCGCGACAGTGCACGTCAAGAAGATCTCTTCGAACTCGACGATCGACAAGAAACCCTGATCAGACCGGCTGCGTGCTCAGCGCGTCAGGCAGTGGCGAGCCCAGCGACCTCCAGTGATCGATCACCTCGTCGGCCTTGCCGCGAGCGTTGAGCATGTCCAGTTTGCGTACCACCATCTCGCGAATCGCTTCACGGGCAGGGCCAAGGTACTTGCGCGGGTCGAACTCCTCGGGCTTCGTGGCGAACACCTCGCGGATCTTGGCCGTCAACGCCAGACGAAGATCGGTGTCGATGTTCACCTTGCACACGCCGTAGGTCCGCACCGCGCGAGCGATCTGCTCCTCCGGCACGCCCATCGCGTTCGGCAGGTTGCCGCCGTACTTGTTGACCAACGCCACGAACTCCTGCGGCACGCTCGAGGAGCCGTGCATCACCAGGGGCATCCCGGGACACGTCTCCATGATCTGCTCGATACGGTCGAAGGCCAGCTTCGGCTCGTTCTTGAACTTGTACGCGCCGTGCGATGTGCCGATGGCCACCGCCAGCGAGTCGATGCCCGTGCGATCGCAGAACTCCTTCGCCTCCTGAGGGTCGGTCAGGTACTGCTCGACGTTCTTCTCGTACTCCTCCGGGTCGAGCCCGACAACGTCCTCCTCGATGCCACCGAGCATGCCAAGCTCCGCCTCGACGACGACACCCGCCGCGTGCGCCGCCTCGACCGCCTCCCTCGACAACCGAACGTTCTCCTCGAAGTCGTGATGCGAGCCGTCGATCATCACAGATGTGTATCCGTCCGCGATGCACGCCTTGATGAGCTCGACCGTGTCGCCGTGATCGCAATGGATCGCGATGGGTACCTCGGGGTACTCGTCCACGCACGCGTCGATGATGTGGCGCAGGAACCGGATATTCGCGTACGAGCGCGCGCCCTTGGAGATCTGCAGGATGACCGGTGCCCTCTCGGAGGCGCACGCCTCGATGATGCCCTGCGTGATCTCCATGTTGTTGACGTTGAACGCGCCAACACCGAAACCACCCTCGTAAGCGAGGTCGAACATGGGCTTGGTGGTCATGAGCATCGCTGTGTCCTCCGTGGGTTGGGATCGCGATCATACCACCTCCACATCAGCCAACGACGCGGATCCCTGTGGAATCAACGCTTTCGAGAACCTATTCTCGGGCATGCGCATCACTCGATGGCTGGCATCGGCACCGCTGTGGCTCCTCATCTCGTGCGCGTCCGTCGCGCCCACACCCGAGCCCACGATCACAGCCCGCCTCGAGAGCTGGGTCGTTCTCGGGCAGGGACGCCACCTGAGGCTCGTCATCGAGCACCCCGACCCAACGGATCCCGAGATCGTGGAGTTCACAAGTGCCATGCTGCGCTCCGACTACGTCTGGCCCGAGGACCCGTCGAAGCGTAACAGGCTGGCGCGCATGTCCCCCGGCGATGTGCTCCAGCCGCTTCTCTCGGACCCGCACCTGCGCGTCGAGGGTGAGTACGAGATCACGCACGAGCAGTACCAGGAGCTGGCGCGTGATCGTCTCTACGAGTCGGCGTACTTCCTGCTCGGGCCCAACTCGAACAGCGCCATGCTCGATTGCCTCCGCGACGCCGGGCTCGAGGTGCCCGATCACGTCCAGGAAGGCGGCGGCGCACTGGGAGAGTTCCCGGGAGTCGAGATCGATGCCGGCAGCGAAATACCACCCCACAGGTGGTCGCAGTACGGCATCTCCAACGCCGGAGCGGCTACTGAAAGAGCGCACGAAGTCCCATAAGAAATGTATCATGGTCTCCATGGGAGAAGACAGAGGCTCCGCGTGCCAATCGAACCCGATCACGCGTCGTCGAGGCATGACACTCGTCGAGATCCTTGTCGTCCTCGGAATCATCTCGGCCCTGACAGGAATCGCGATCCCCGTGCTCAGCGGCGCGCGTGCCAGCGCACATCGCGCCGCGTGCGCCGTCACGATGCGAAACCTGCACATCGGCATGGCCACGTTCGCCAGGGACAATCTCGACCAGATCGCGGGCGTGAACACGACGGGACGCAGGTACCTGAGCGTCAACGCGATTCGTCTGATAGGCGACACGCAGCCCGACACTCCCACCACGACTTTCGACTGGATGAGCCCCATCCTCGGGAACGCCCACGCGCTGCCGCGCAATCGCGCGCAGCGCACCGCGCATCTCTTCGAGCACTTCGCGTGCCCGTCGACGATGCGCAACGCTGACGCGCTCTGGGGATACGCGCCGGATCGCGTGCCGCACTTCGAGCCCATGCTCCGGGATCAGCAGTTTCGGCAGATCAGCTACCTCTCGCCCGCCTCGTTCCACCTGGCCGGACGCGACTACCTGACCCAGGGCTACAAGGTCTGGGGCTGGCGGGGGCCGGCGATCCCGCCCGACCGGTACGCGCCCACCCTGCGCAGGGTCGGAGCGGTCGCCTCGGAGAAGGTCTTCCTCGCCGACGGGACGCGCTACCTGACCGCAAGCGGTGTGCTCGACTTCGATGTTCATCCCGATCCCGAGTACTTCGGATCGTTCACGTCCTCGTCACCCATCTACGTCGCCTCGACCGCCTACGGCGACAAGCCGCGCGACGCGCAGTTCGCCGCCGAATCCGGCGGCCCGCGCGGGCACGTTTCCGAGAACAACCGTGCGCTGTCGTACCGTCATAACGGCGACATCAACGTCGCCTACTTCGATGGTCATGTTGGCACGATGAGCGAATCCGAGTCCAAGACCGACGCGTCACCCTGGTACCCGGGCGGCAGCCGCTTCACGGGCATCCGCGCCACGCCACAAGCTCTTGAGACGCACGAGGTCGACTCCATTCTGGAGTGAGCAGCGCGATCAGAAGGGCACGTCGGAGATGTCCGCGTCCGTCATGCCCGTGTCCGGGCCGCCGCCATCGCGATGACCCTCGACCGGACCCGTGCGATGACGCGACGCGAAGCCGGAGCCCGCGGGCTCCGGCGCCCGCACGCCACTCTCGAGATTTTGCGACGTGTACACGCGCCCGGCGTAGTTCTTGAAGCGCGTCGAGCTCGAGTCCCAGATCAATTCGACCACACCCGTCGGCCCGTTGCGCTGCTTGGCCAGAATAAGCTCGGCGAGCCCCACCTTGTCCGGGTTCTCGTCAGCCCAGCTGGGGTTGGACGTGTGGTAGTACTCCTCGCGGTGCAGCAGCGCGATGACGTCAGCGTCCTGCTCGATCGAGCCCGACTCTCGCAGGTCGCTCATGCGCGGGCGATGCCCCTCACGCTGCTCGGCGCCACGATTGAGCTGGGAGAGGCACACGACAGGGATGTTCAGCTCGCGCGCCAGCGCCTTGATGCCACGCGAGATCGCCGAGACCTCCACCTGACGCGACTCGCGAGCAGAGCCGGGCGCTGTCAGCAGCTGGAGGTAATCGATGATGATGCATTGGATGTTGTGCTGTCGCGCCATGCGACGCGCTCTGGCGCGCAGCTGGAGGACCGAGAGACCCGGTGAGTCGTCGATGTACAGCGGCACCTCGGACAGATCACCGCACGCCGTCTGCAGGCGCTGGTGCTCGTCCTTGTTGAGCGTGTTCCGGCGCAGGCGATGCGAGTCCACACCCGACGTGGCGCAGATCAGGCGCTGCGCCACCGCTTGCTTGCTCATCTCGAGCGAGAAGATCGCCACAGGCGCCGCGTCGCCGCTGGGATGCCCGATCGTGGCGATCTGCTCGGCCAGATTGAGCGCCAGCGCCGTCTTGCCCATCGACGGGCGCGCCGCCACGATGATCATCTCGCCAGCCTGGAGCCCGCCGGTCAGCTCGTTGAGCTTGTGGTACCCCGTGTCCAGACCCGACAGGATCTTCCCATCGTTCTCGATCAGCGAGTCGATCGCTTGGTGGAGCAGCTCCTGCAGCGTCGCCGCCTCTGCGCCGGTCGCCTCCTCGGCGATGTCGAAGATCATCCGCTCGGCGTTGTCGAGCGTCTCCTTGGCGCCCTCGGGGCCGAGCTCGCCGCTGTGGTACGCGTCGTAGACGATCTGGCTGGCCGCGTCGATGAGACGGCGGAGCTTGTGCTTCTCGCTCACGATGCGCGCGTAGTGCGGCGCGTTGACCGCGGTGGGCACCGACTCGGCGAGCTGGACGAGGTACTCACCACCCCCGATGTCCTCGAGCACGCCCTTGTGTTCCAGCGAGCTGAGCAGCTGGACGAGGTCGCCCGACTGGTGCACGTCGTACGTCTCGACGAGCGCGTCGAAGATGGCACCGTGCTGCTGCGAGTAGAACGCGTCCGACGAGCGGATGTGCTGAAGCACGTCGCCCGTGATCGTGTGGTCGAGGATCATCGACCCCAGCAGCGACATCTCCGCCTCCATCGCGTGCGGCGGCATGCGATCGAAGAGCTTGCCGAGCTCACCCGGGGTAACGGGCTTGCGTCGCTTCGCGCCCTTCTTGCTGTCGCGGATTGCCATGCGTGGAGTCTGCCCTTCCGTGGGGATCGCGTGCGTCTCGAGACACGATATCCACAGGTTCTCACAGCCGCGAGAAAAATCCCCGGATCGGCTGCGGGCGGTCTCGAGAGGCGTGTGTGGATAGACTGCGACCATGAGCCTCAAGGACCTCTTCTCCATCGCCTCGCCGTTGCCAGCGACCCTGCCCGACGATCCCTTCGGGCTCTTCACGGAGTGGTTCGACGCGGCCCAGTCGCGTGGCGCGACGAAGAACCCCAACGCGATGACCCTCGCCACGACGGACGAGCACGCGAACGCCGACGCACGCATCGTGCTGTGCAAGTCGGTCGAGCCCGAGCCCGGGTGCGTGGTCTTCCACACCAACTATCACGGGGTCAAGGGGCGACAGATCGACTCCAACCCCGAGGTGGCGCTCGTCTTCCACTGGGACGACACGGAGCAGCAGGTCCGCATGCGAGGGCCCGTGACGAAGATCGCCCCCGAGGAGAGCGACGAGTACTTCAAGACGCGCCACTGGACGCGTCGGCTCGGCGCCTGGGCCAGCCACCAGAGCGAGCCGCTCGAGAGCCGGATGCAACTGCTCAAGCAGGTGCTCGAGGCGGGCGCGCGATTCCGGGTAAACCCGCTGGCGCCCGACAAGGCCGACATACCACGCCCGGAGCACTGGGGTGGCTATCGCGTGTGGGTGCGCGAGGTCGAGCTCTGGATGGGCGGGCCGGGGCGTGTGCACGATCGCGCGCTGTGGCGCAGGACGCTGACGCGAGTGGACGATGGCTACGAGTGTTCCACATGGAGCAGCACGCGCCTTCAGCCGTGATAGGTGCCGATTTCTTCGAGAAGCTCGTAGGGGATATCGAGATCTATCAGCCTGACCAGCCCTGTCCATGGACGTGATGCCGGGTTGAGAAAACCCAGCTTCAGCCCCGCGAGAGTGAGTGTGTCAAACGCCGGGATGCACAGCGAGGGGTCGAAAGGCGTTCCTGTGTCCGCGTCGAGACCCGAAGGGACATCGATGGCGTAGACCTTGTCATCCTCGGAGAGATTCAATTGGCGCATGCGTGCTATGAGCTCAGCGACTCGCCCGCGTGGACTCTCTGTGGCACCGGTGCCCAGGAGCGCATCGATGATCACGTTCGTTTTCTGTGGATCCAGCTCTAGATCGGTTTGCATCTTTATCTTCAGGTCAATGCATCTTTCCAGATTGATCTTGGCGTCCCCGACGGAGCGATCGACGGGGTGCGATAGAACGATCTCAACTGAGATTTTGTTCTCATGCAGGTGGCGAGCAATCACAAATCCATCGCCCCCGTTGTTTCCAGGACCACACAGGACCACATAGTGAGAGGAGTACGGATTTGGTCCGTGCCCAGCGATGCTTAGCATGCATCGCTTGCCAGCGTTTTCCATGAGCTTGAGAGACGGAATGCCGTAGCGCTCGACAGCGAGCGCATCGACTCGTCTCATTTGATCTCTGGTGAAGTACAGAGACATGTTGTTATCTGGTAGCGGTGCTCTGGACGTCGGCGTGCATGAGCAGACGTCGGACAATAAGCAGCGCGTCGCGGGTGTGCGCAGGATTGTGGACGACGTCGAAGCTGCCCGTGAGCGAGGTTGGGCCGAGCAAGTCCTCGAAGCTCTCGTCGGTGTAGAGCGGGCGCAGGTGTCCGCCGCGGATGGTGCACGCGAGGATCTCGTCGACGAGCAGGCGGTCGGCGGTCTGGAGGAGCCCGCCGCCCGCGTAGACGCCCATGCCGCTGCCGTTGGTGATGATCATGCGGATGGAGGTGTTCGAGGCGGTGGCGTCGAGTGCTGTCGAGCCGGTCCGGGGCTCGAAGAACTGGTGGATGTGGATGATCGTGCCGCGCGTGGCGAGGAGCTCCTGGATGGAGGACTGCGCGAGCTGCTCGAAGGGCAGATCGGACAGGATGATGTCGCGTGTGTTGTCGTCGATCTGGTCGACTGTCGCGCTGGAGAATTGAGGCGAGAGGCTCGTTGTGTTGATGGTCGAGGCGATCTCGAGAGGGTGCTGGGCGCAGGCGCCGAGCAGGCACGTCGTCAGCGCGAGCGTGATCAGACGGAGACGTGTCATTGGGTTTCGTTCGAGGCCTCGAGCTGCGGCGTGGGCTCGGACTGTGATTGTGGCAGCTCGATGCCGACGCACGCGAGCGAGTTGCGCTCGACGAACGTGCGCAGCGATTCGCGCGGGATGGTGGGAAGCTGGGAGCCGGAGCGTACGGAGTTGATGGTGTAGATGCGCTCGAGCGCGCTGGCGGGTGTCTCGCGCGGGTAGCCCGATCCAAAGAAGAGCTTGCGCAGCTGCCCGCGCTCGGATGCCGACATCAGCGTGGAGTAGAGGCTCCAGGGTCGCTGGACGACGCCCGAGATCTCGGCGTAGACCTGATCGTGCTTGGCGATGAGTGTGAGTGACTCGTCGATCCAGCCGTGCCCGAGGTCGCCGATGATGAGCCTGAGCGAGGGCATCTGTCGGAGGACGTCGTCGAGGAGGACGGGTCGCGCGAACTCGAGGACGCTCTGGGGCTCGAACAGGCGTGGGTTGGCGATGAGCACCGGGGTCGACGACTCGTTGCATCGGGCGAGCAGCTCGAGGCAGTCGTCGTGGGTGGGCCGATAGGCTTGATCGGCGGGGGAGAGCGCGATGCCCCTGATGTCGCTGTCGATCGCCTGCTGGAGGAGGTCGAGCGCCCCCGGATGGAGTGGGTTGATGCCGAGGAAGCCGACGCGCCGGGAGGGATCCTCGTCGACGCACTGGAGGACGGTCTCGATGGAGTCGGGCTCGCCCATGTGCCCGCCCGTGTCGCCCACGACGACGGCGATCTGCACGCAGGAGAGGTCCTCCTGGGGATTGCAGGTGGCGTCGGGCGCCCGATGGGGTGATGTGCGCATGTCGATGATCACGGGCGTTCTCCTCGGGAGCGGGTCATCGGGGGGATGATACCCGGATGGGAATGATCGGCTGAGAATCGCCCTCTGACGGGCTGTTTACAGCGTGAGGGGATTCTGATAGTGTGTTTCGCTCGCTCCGGGTGGGACCTGGGGGCGAGCGTTCGACACAGACCGACAGTACCACCGCGACATCGGGGCATGGTTGCCCTGGTGGGCCCGACTCGGCAGGGTGACGCGGTGGGAGGAGGAGCCGAATGGCGAAGAAAGAAATCACAGCGCAATTCAAGCTGATGGCCCCGGGTGGGCAGGCGACGCCTGCGCCGCCGCTGGGACCGGTGCTCGGTGCCAATGGCGTCAATCCGGGCCAGTTCATCCAGCAGTTCAACGCGGCGACGGCGGAGCTCAACGGCAAGGTCGTTGGGTGTGTGGTGACGGTCTACAACGACCGCTCGTTCTCGTTCGAGATCAAGTCGTCGCCCGCGTCGGTGCTGATCAAGGAGGCCGCCGGCATCGAGAAGGGATCGGGTGAGCCCAACACGAACAAGGTTGGGAAGATCACATTCGACCAGTGCCGCGCCATCGCGGAAGAGAAGAAGAACGACCTGAACGCCGGCTCGATCGATGCCGGCGCGCGCGTCATCGCGGGCACGGCTCGCTCGATGGGCGTCGAGGTGGAGGGCTGATTGCGATGGGCAAGACTCTCAAGGCATCCAGGAAGCATCGTTTCTCGAAGCGCGTTCGCGCGAATCGTGAGAAGGCCCCGAGTGAGGCGCTGAGCGTGACCGACGCGGTCAAGGCGCTCAAGGGCTTCGAGGCGCCGAAGTTCGATCAGACGGTCGAGGTCGTGCTGCATCTGGGCATCGACCCGAAGCAGGCCGACCAGGCGATCCGCGGATCGGTGGCGCTGCCCAAGGGCATCGGCAAGTCCAAACGTGTCGTGGCGTTCTGCAAGGGCGACGCGGTGAAGGAGGCGCTCGACGCGGGTGCGGTCAAGGCCGGCGGCGAGGAGCTGGTGAGCGAGATCGAGGGCGGGTTCTTCGATTTCGATGTCGCCGTCGCCTCGCCCGACATGATGCGGGTGGTCTCGAAGCTGGGCAAGGTGCTCGGGCCAAAGGGTCTGATGCCATCGCCCAAGGCGGGGACCGTGACGCCGAACGTCGGTCAGGCCGTGAAGGAGTACGCGGCGGGCAAGATCGAGTATCGCAACGACAAGGGCGGGAACGTGCATGCTCCCGTTGGCAAGATGAGCTTCGCAGAGGGCGACCTGGAAGAGAACATCAACGCGTTCCTCGACATCATCGAGAAGGCGCGACCGAGCTCGACCAAGGGTCGATTCATCAAGAGCATCACCGTCTCGGGCACGATGACCCCGGGCGTCAGGATCCAGTACTCGGGCGAGTGACCCACGAGACGAGGTGAACCATGAGCAAGTTTGTCAAAGAACTGATCACTCGCGACTATCGCGACAAGCTCGAGGGCGTGAATGATGCGCTGGTGATCTCCATCCGCGGCATCGACGCCAACACGAACAACGAGCTCCGTCTCGGGCTGCTCGAGAAGGACATCCGCATCACGGTGATGAGCAACACGCTCGCCAAGCGGTCGTTCGAGGACTCGGGGCTCGAGGGCTTGACGTCGATCATGAAGGGTCCGACGGCGTTGGCGTACGGCGCCGAGTCGGTGATCGACGTGGCGCGCGAGCTGGTGGACTGGGCCAAGAAGATCGAGCATCTCGAACTCAAGGGCGCGATCCTCGACGGGCAGCTGTTCGAGGGCGACGCGGGCGTGCGGGAGCTCTCGAAGTATCCGACGCGCGAGGAGGCGCAGGCCCAGGCGGTCACGCTGATTCTCTCGCCGGCGAGGAACCTGGTGTCCGCGATCAAGGGACCGGGCTCGACGGTGGCGTCGCTGCTCAAGAGCATCGAGGAGAAGCTGGAGAAGAACGAGACTATCGCGAAGGTCGGATGAGCCCGTCCGGAGCGAGATTCACAGGACACGGAACCCGATTCTCGACTGGCCCTGCGGGGTTAAAAGACGCGCGTGGCGTCTCCTCTCGGGAACGATCCATGCGTCGGAGACGACGCGAGTTTGAAAGGTAGAAGCGATGTCTGACGAAGCGGTCGCAACGAAGGAGTTCGACGCGAAGGTCACCAAGCTCGGCGACGAGCTGGCGGGTTTGACGCTCAAGGAGGCGGTCGACCTGGGTGACTACATGAAGGAGCACTACGGCATCGAGCCGGCTGCCGGCGGCGCCGTGATGGTTGCCGGTGGTGGCGGCGGTGGTGATGCCGGCGGCGGCGAGGAAGAGAAGTCCTCGTTCGACGTCGTGATAACGGCTGCCGGCGACAAGAAGATCCAGGTGATCAAGGTCGTGCGCGAGGCGACGGGTCTTGGCCTGAAGGAGGCCAAGGAGATCGTCGACAACGCGCCGAAGGCGATCAAGGAAGGCCTGGACAAGGACGCCGCCGAGGAGCTCAAGACGAAGCTCGAGGAGTCGGGCGCGTCGGTCGAGCTCAAGTAACCGGATTGATCCACGAGGGGGCGAAGCCCTCGCGTGCTGACAGAACCCCGTCTGGCGCGTTCCCAGGGAGCGCGCCGGACGGGTGTTTTGTGGATTGATCGGTTTTTGTACGGGTGAATTGCAAACGGCGTGCCGATCCTGGTTGCCGGAATAGGGATTTTTCCGTACACTACGCAGCTTGGCGCGGAGCAAGAACGAGCAGGTCGCAACGGACCCACAACCTACTTGAGACACCCCCAGCGTTCATGACGGCGGGATTCTGCTGTTGGTGACGCTTCAGACAGCGTGAGGGACTCGATGCCAGCGACGACGGTGCGCGATTTTTCCAAGCGCGGGGATGCGATGCACGTCCCCGACCTGACGACGGTTCAACAACAGGCGTACGAGCGATTTCTTCAGCGAGATGTGTCCCCGCTGGAGCGCGATGTGTACATCGGGCTCGAGTCGCTGTTGCGCGAGATCTTTCCGATCGTATCGTACGACGAGACGATGTCGCTCGAGTACATCTCGTTCGATCTGGATGAGGCGCGATACACGCCCGATGAGTGCCGCGAGCTTCGCCTGACGTACGCGTACCCGTTCAAAGTGACGGTGCGTCTGTCGCGCGAGAACCACCCGGACCTCCAGGAGGAGGAGATCTATCTGGGTGAGATCCCGATCATGATGGGCGGCGGCGAGTTCATCGTGAACGGTGCCGAGCGCTGCATCGTGAACCAACTGCACCGCTCGCCTGGCGTGGATTTCTCGGTCGTGTCGGCGGAGGCGGACCGCCCGCTGCACTCGGCGCGCATCATCCCGGAGCGCGGCTCGTGGGTCGAGATCGAGGTGACCAAGAAGGACGTGCTGGCGATGCGGATCGACCAGTCGACCAAGCTGGCGGCCACGACGTTCCTGCGCTGTCTGGACGAGTCGATCGCGTCGACGGAGGCGATCCTGTCGCTGTTCTACGAGATCAAGGAGATCACGGTCGAGAAGCTGCGCCCCGAGCACTGGGCGGCGCAGACGATCATCGACACGGAGACGGGCGAGGAGCTGGTGCACGTCGGTCGCCAGATCAGCGAGGCGATCGAGGCGATCCAGGGCTCGAGCCTCAAGAAGGTTCGGGTGATCCAGAACCCGTCGGATCCGCTGATCCTGAACACGGTCGCCGAGGAGAAGCTGGATCAGTTCGAGGGCGTCTCGGAGTTCGAGGCGGCGCTGCTGAAGGTGTACACGCGTCTGCGTCCGGGCAATCCGCCGCAGGTGGACAAGGCCAAGCAGCTGCTCCAGGAGAAGTTCTTCGACGACTCGCGCTACAGACTGGGCAAGGTTGGACGCTTCCGCCTGAACAGGAAGTTTGATCTCGACGTCCCCGAGGACGAGATGTTCATTCGGGCGGCGGAGTTCCTGCGGGTGATCCAGTACATCTTGGATCTGCGTTCGAAGCGCCCGGACCCGAAGACGGGTCGCCCGATCGCGCAGCTCGATGACATCGACCACCTGGGCAATCGTCGCCTGCGCACGCTCGATGAGCTGGCGGTCGAGGAGATGCGCAAGGGTTTCCTGAAGCTGCGCCGCACGGTGCAGGAGCGCATGAGCGTCAAGGATCCGGACGAGCTGACCAAGATCGCGGATCTGGTGAACTCCAAGGCTGTGAGCTCGGCGATCGAGTTCTTCTTCGGTCGCTCGGAGCTCTCGCAGGTCGTGGATCAGACGAACCCGCTCTCGACACTGGTGCATGAGCGCCGGCTATCGGCGCTCGGACCTGGTGGTCTGAACCGGAAGCGCGCGGGCTTCGAGGTGCGCGACGTGCACATCTCGCACTACGGGCGTATCTGCCCGATCGAGACGCCCGAAGGCACGAACATCGGTCTGATCGCATCGCTGGGCATCTACTCGTCGGTTGATGAGTACGGATTCCTGCTGACGCCATACCGGGTTGTGAATGATGGCTCGCTGACGGGTGAGATCCGCCACCTGAGAGCGGACGAGGAGATGAAGGCGGTGCTGACGCCGTCGGACTCGCTGGATCTCGAGGGCAAGCTCAAGTCGGGGCACGTGCTGGCGCGCGTCGATGGCGAGCTGGCGGAGGTCAACGCGGGCGACGTGAACTTTGTAGACATCGCGCCCAAGCAGATCGTTGGTGTGTCGGCGTCGCTGATTCCGTTCCTGGAGCACGACGACGCGAACCGTGCGTTGATGGGCTCGAACATGCAGAGGCAGGCCGTGCCGCTGGTGAAGGTCGATCCGCCGTGCGTTGGCACGGGCATGGAGAAGATCATCGGCAAGAACTGCGGCATGGTCGTGCGGGCGCGCAACGCCGGCGTTGTGACCGAGGTGGACGCGCAGCGCATCGTTGTGGATGACTCGGACGAGTACGAGCTGCGCAAGTTCGTTGGACTCAACGAGCGCACGTGCCTGAACCAGCGTCCGATCGTCGAGCTTGGTCAGAAGGTGTCGAAGGGCGAGATCATCGCCGACGGCGCGTCGACGAAGCAGGGCGAGCTCGCGATCGGCAAGAACGCGCTGGTCGCGTTCATGCCGTTCGATGGGTACAACTTCGAGGACGCGATCGTCATCTCCGAGCGTCTGGTGAAGGACGACGAGATGACGTCGATCCACATCGAGTCGTTCGACGTGGAGGTGCGCGAGACGAAGCTGGGTCGCGAGGAGTTCACGCGCGACATCCCGAATGTCTCTGAGAAGATGCTGCGCAACCTGGACGAACACGGCGTGGTGCGCATCGGCGCCCGCGTTGGTCCCGGTGACATCCTCGTGGGCAAGGTCTCGCCCAAGAGCAAGAGCGAGCTGACGCCCGAGGAGAAGCTGCTGCACGCGATCTTCGGTCGTGCCGGCGAGGACGTGAAGAACGACTCGCTGGAGGTTCCCTCTGGTGTCGAGGGCATCGTGATCGGTGCCAGACGGTTCTCGCGCCGCCAGCACCTGAGCGACGAGCAGAAGAAGGCGCTCAAGGGCGAGCAGGACGCGTTCGCGGCAGAGATGGACGGGCGTGCGATCGCGCTGTTCCGCCAGATGATCGGTCGCATCAACGAGCTGACGGGCACCGAGATGGTTGACCCGTCGACGAGACAGAAGGTCGGCGCGTCGGACATCCCGGAGGTCATCCTCGAGCAGATCGAGAACTTCGATCTGAAGTGGGTCAAGGGCTCGAAGGAGGTCCGCGAGGAGGCCGGCAAGATCCACGGGCAGTTCTGGCCGCGCATCGAGTCGGTCTACAAGGAGAAGGATCGTCGTCTGGCGCACATGAAGCGTGGCGACGAGCTTCCCTCGGGCGTGCTGGAGATGGTGAAGATCTATCTGGCCACGAAGCGTCCGCTGTCGGTCGGCGACAAGCTGGCGGGTCGTCACGGCAACAAGGGTGTGATCGCTCGCGTTGTTGCCGAGGAGGACATGCCGTTCATGGAGGACGGCACTCCTGTGGAGGTGATGCTGAATCCGTTGGGTGTTCCGTCGCGCATGAATGTCGGGCAGTTGCTCGAGACCCACCTGGGGTGGGCGGCGCAGGTGCTGGGCTTCCAGGCGGTGACACCGGTGTTCGATGGCGCCTCCGAGGACGAGGTTCACGAGGCGGTCGAGGAGGCCAACGCGCACGTGGCGGAGCGCAACGCGCACTACGAGGAGACGGGCGAGGTTCCGCCGCCTCGCAAGCTGCTGGCGAACATGCCGGCGGGTGGCAAGATCCAGCTGTACGACGGTCGCACCGGCGAGGCGCTGCACCAGCGGACGACGGTGGGCTACATGTACCTGCTCAAGCTGCATCACCTGGTGGATGACAAGATCCACGCTCGCGCGACGGGCCCGTACTCGCTGATCACGCAGCAGCCCCTGGGCGGCAAGGCGCGCACGGGCGGGCAGCGGTTCGGCGAGATGGAGGTGTGGGGTCTGGAGGCGTACGGCGCCTCGTACATTCTGCAGGAGCTGCTGACGGTCAAGAGCGACGACGTCGAGGGTCGCACGAAGATCTACGAGTCGATGGTCAAGGGCACGAACACGCTCGAGGCGGGCATGCCTGTGGCGTTCGATGTGCTGTGCAACGAGCTTCGCGGGCTCGGCATGAACATCACGCTGGAGAAGAAGCGTCTCGAGGGCGGCTCGCTGCTCTGAGTTTTTGTTCGCTGGGTTGGTCGGGCACGGGCCCGACAGGAGTACGGAATGATCATGCGCACGAGATTGCTCCACACGACATTGCTGGCCTTGGTGTCAGGGATTGTGCTCGCCTCCTGCGATGGCTCCAGCGAGCCCGAGGCGCAGACGTCGAGCACGGCACCTCCGCCTCCGGTGCTCGGTGGTGACACCACGCCCGTGGATAACGGCCCGACGCACACGCTCGACTTCGAGGACGAGCCGGTGGATCCGACGCTGCGCGATGCGACTCCCCACGAGGCGTTCGCGACGTTCCTTCAACGCCTTCAGGCCAACGACATCTTCGGCGCGGTCGAGGTTTGTGACCCTGACGATCCCAACACGCTGTCGCTCCGCAGGATTGCCGAGGGTGCCCAGCGAGCCGCTGAGGACAGCCAGGGGATGGATGTTCTGGGCCTGCTGCTGGCGGGCATTGAGGATGTGACCTTTGAGCTGACTGAGGAGAACGAGGATACGGCGGTCGTTCAGGTGACGGCCCCGAGGCAGAAGACATACAACCTGGTTCGTACAGAAGATGGCTGGCGGATCCGCCTGCCCAGGAGCGGTCATCTTCCGCACCAGTAAGGCAATCGCACACCACACTCCGCCCCGGAGCAACGATACCCATGGCAGAAAGCGTCTACGACAGAATCAACGATTACGCGTCCGTGACCGTCACCCTCGCGAGCCCGAGCGACATTCGCTCGTGGTCGTACGGAGAGGTCAAGAAGCCGGAGACGATCAACTATCGCACCTACCGTCCCGAGAAGGACGGTCTGTTCTGCGAGCGGATCTTCGGCCCGGAGCGTGATTACGAGTGCGCCTGCGGCAAGTACAAGGGCACGAAGTTCAAGGGGATCATCTGCGATCGCTGCGGCGTGAAGGTGACACACTCTCGCGTGCGCCGCAAACGCATGGGCCACATCAATCTGGCCGCCCCGATCGTGCACATCTGGTTCTTCAAGGCCATGCCGTCGCGTCTCGGCACGCTGCTGGGGATGAAGACATCGGATCTCGAGAAGATCATCTACTTCCAGGATTACGTGGTGATCGAGAAGGGCGACACAGAGCTCGAGGATCGCCAGGTGATGACCGAGGACGAGTACCGTGCCGCGGTCGACAAGTTCGGAAGCTCGTTCAAGGCGTTGATGGGCGCCGACGCGATTCGTGAGCTGATCGAGAACACGGATCTCGACGAGATCGCCGACGATCTTCGTCGCCAGCTCAACGAGACGCGCTCGAAGCAGAAGATCCGCGATCTGTCGAAGCGTCTGAAGCTCGTCGAGCAGGTTCGTTCGAGCGGGAACAACCCCGCGTGGCTGGTGATGGACGTGATCCCGGTGATCCCACCGGACCTGCGTCCGTTGGTGCTGCTGGAGAGCGGCAACTTCGCCACGAGCGATCTGAACGATCTGTACCGGCGCATCATCAACAGGAACAACCGACTCAAGAAGCTGATGGACCTCAACGCGCCCGAGGTGATCGTGCGCAACGAGAAGCGCATGCTCCAGCAGGCGGTCGACGCGCTGTTCGACAACGGTCGCTGCCGTCGCCCGGTGCTGGGCTCGAGCAACAGGCCGCTGAAATCGCTGACGGACATGATCAAGGGCAAGCAGGGACGCTTCCGCGAGAACCTGCTTGGCAAGCGGGTCGATTACTCGGGTCGTTCGGTGATCGTGGTTGGACCGGAGCTGAAGCTGCACCAGTGTGGTCTGCCCAAGAAGATCGCGTTGGAGCTGTACCAGCCGTTCATCATCCGTCGCCTGAAGGACCACGGTCTTGCGGACACGATCAAGAGCGCCAAGCGCATGCTCGAGCGCAGGGACCCCGAGGTGTGGGACATCCTCGAGGAGGTCATCGATCAGCACCCGGTCTTGCTGAACCGTGCGCCGACGCTGCACCGCATGGGCATCCAGGCGTTCGAGCCGGTGCTCGTTGAGGGCAACGCGATCAAGATCCACCCGCTGGTGTGCACGGGCTTCAACGCGGACTTCGACGGCGACCAGATGGCGGTGCACCTGCCGCTGTCCGTCGAGGCGCAGGCCGAGGCGCACGTGCTGATGCTCTCGACGCACAACATCTTCTCACCGGCCAACGGCAACCCGATCATCTCACCGACGCAGGACATCGTGATGGGTGTGTATTTCATCACGATCTCCAAGGAGGAGGAGCCGGAGCGGGTCACGCGCCAGTTCAAGGATCGTCGCGAGGTGATCCTGGCGTACGACTCGGGCACGATCGATCTGCACGACTGGGTCAGCGTGAGGCTGGACGGTTTCACACAGCAGGTGACCGAGCAGGGCGGTGAGTTCGAGGCGCTGCCGGAGGACGGTATCGTGACGACGACGGTTGGTCGCGTGCTCTTCTCTGACATCCTCGAGGAGGGCATGCCCTTCTACAACTACGCGCTTGGCAAGAAGGGCGCGGCGCGCGTCATCGACGATTGCTTCGCGTTGATGGGTCGTCGTCCGACGATCAACCTGCTCGACTCGATGAAGGAGATCGGGTTCAAGCAGTCGACGCTGGGCGGTGTGTCGATCTCGATCACCGACATGCGCATCCCGCACGAGAAACAGGAGTTGCTTGATGCGGCACAGAAGCGTGCCGACCGGGTCGAGAAGAACTTCGATCGCGGCATCATCACGGAGCGTGAGCGATACAACCAGCTCCTGGACATCTGGGCGCATTGCCGCGAGCAGATCACCAAGAAGCTGATCGAGACGCTGAAGAAGGACCGCCGTGCCGAGGACGGCTCGGAGGTTCCCATCGAGTCTGGCGAGGGGACGCACTACCTGAACCCGGTGTTTATGATGTCGGACTCGGGCGCGCGAGGCAACGTCTCGCAGATGCAGCAGCTTGCGGGCATGCGTGGCCTGATGGCCAAGCCCTCGGGTGAGATCATCGAGACGCCTATCCGCGCCAACTTCCGCGAGGGCCTGCACGTGCTGGAGTACTTCAGCTCGACGCACGGTGCGCGTAAGGGTCTGGCGGACACGGCGCTCAAGACGGCGGACTCGGGCTACCTGACGCGCAAGCTGTGCGACGTGGCGCAGTCGGTGATCGTTAACGAGCATGACTGCGCGACCTCGCAGGGCATCACCAAGCGGGCGATCTATCGCGGCGAGGAGGTCGACGTGCCATTGCGCGAGCAGCTCCACGGTCGCGTGAGCCTGCAGACGATCATGAACCCGGTGACGGACGAGGTGATCGTTTCCGCCAACGAGATGGTGACGGCCGAGGCGGCCGCGAAGATCGAGAATCTTGGCATCGAGTCGTTGCTGGTGCGCTCGCCGCTGACGTGCCAGGCCGAGCGCGGCGTGTGCTCGCTGTGCTACGGCATGGACATGTCGGCGGGGCGTCTGGTCGAGGAGGGTCTGGCGGTGGGCATCATCGCGGCCCAGTCGATCGGCGAGCCGGGCACGCAGCTGACGATGCGCACGTTCCACACCGGTGGTGTGGCGACGACGAAGCTGATTGATACTGATGTTCGCGCAACGACGACGGGCACGATCGAGATCCGCGACTGTAACGAGGTGCCGACGGTCGATGAGGACGGGCGCGAGGTGCTCACGGCGCTGCGTCGCAACGGCGAGCTGCTCGTGGTCGACGACAAGGGACGCGAGCTGGAGAAGTACAAGGTGCCGTATGGCGCGCTGATTCTCACGAAGCCCGACGCCAGTGTGAAGCGCGGCGACCAGCTGATCGCGTGGGACCCGCACCGCACGCCGATCCTTGCCGAGAAGGAGGGTGTGGTCCGCTTCCAGGACATCGAGATCGGCGAGACGGTCCGCGAGGAGGACGCCGGCCAGGGTCAGACGGCGCTCGTGGTGATCGAGCACAAGGGCGAGAAGCACCCGCAGATCGTCATCGAGAGCTCCGACGGCACGATCCTGGATGTCCACTTCCTGCCCGCCAAGGCGCGCCTGGAGGTCGTTGATGGTCAGGAGATCACGGCGGGCGTGATGCTCGCGCGTCAGCCGCGCTCGGCCGCGGGCTCGCAGGACATCGTCGGTGGTCTGCCGCGTGTCACGGAGATCTTCGAGGCGCGCAAGCCGAAGGATCCCGCGGTGATGGCGGAGATCTCAGGCACGGTCGAGCTGCACTCGGACAAGCGCAAGGGCAAGATGACGATCCGTGTTGTGTCGGAGTCGGGCATCGAGAAGGACCACCACGTGCCGCAGGATCGCCACCTGCTGGTGCACACCGGCGACGTTGTGAACGCCGGCGATCCGCTGATCGATGGGCCGATGGTGCCGCACGACATCCTTCGCATTAAGGGTGAGGAGGCGCTGTACAGCTACATGCTCGACGAGGTGCAGAACGTGTATCGCGCCCAGGGCGTGCCGATCAACGACAAGCACATCGAGATCATCCTCTCGCAGATGCTGCGCAAGATGCGTGTTGAGAGCCCGGGCGACACGGACATCCTGCCGTACGAGGTGATCGACAGGCCCCAGTTCCGCAAGAAGAATCTGGAGGTCGCGGACATGGGTCGGATCACGGACGCGGGCGACACGGAGCTGGCGATGGACGCGCTGGTGACGAAGTCGGAGATCCGCGAGGCGAACGCGACAGCCGAGGCGGAGGGCAAGGCCACGGCCAAGGCCAAGCGTGCGCGTCAGGCGACGGCCAGGACGCTGCTGCTGGGCATCACGAAGGCGTCGCTGCAGTCGGAGTCGTTCCTCTCGGGCGCGTCGTTCCAGGAGACGACGAAGGTGCTCACGGAGGCTTCGCTGAAGGCCGCGTCGGACGATCTGATCGGCCTGAAGGAGAACGTGCTGCTGGGCCACCTGATTCCTGCGGGCACGGGCTTCAAGGAGTACCAGCAGATTCGCGTCAAGAGGCTCGTGGAGCCGCCGGCGGACACGACGTACGACGACGAGCGCATGCTGACGGAGGCGGCGGAGGCCGCCGAGCAGCTCGGCGCGACGCCGGCGGGCGCGATGGAGACGCAGGTGTCCGTGAGTGTCGGTGACGCGCTGGTTGGCAACCCGGAGAGCTGATCCGAAACGTGAGATTATTGAAGCGCCCCGCCAATCTGCGGGGCGTTTTTTTTACGTCTTGTGCACGGCGAGGAGCGTCTCGGCACGCTCGAGGAGTGAGGTGAGGGAGGCTGTGTGTTGCGCGATGGACTCAAGCAGGTCGCTGGTTTGATCGGCGGCCTGTTCTGCGCGATCGGCCACGTCGCTGGCGCGTAGGATGGTGTTGGCGACCTGCGTCTTGGCGGTCTCGACGACCTTGCGCAGGTCGCGTGTCTCCTCGAGAAGGTCGCGTGCTCGAGTCCGCTCCTGGTTGATGGCGTTGCGCCAGTGCGAGGGGTGCGCGGTCGCGTCGTCGGGCTGCGCGGACTCGAGCGCGTCGAGGCGATTCTCGAGGGCTTCGAGGCGCGATAGCACCGCGGGCTGGTCAAGCAACGATTCGAGCGAGCTGATTATGTTTCGGTGACGTTGCTGGGCCTCGCAGATGCGGAGCGTGAGCTCTCGCTCGGCGTCACGCGCGTCCTGCTCGCGCTGCTGGATGGTCGTGACGAGCCTGGTCAGCTGATCGATGAGTGAGTGTGCGCGTGCGGAGGCGCTCGCGAGTGAGCCCGTCAGTTCCTTGGATGATGAGGTGAGTGTGTGGAGGCGGACGCCGAGCGCCAGGGCGTCCTTGTTGATGCGCCGGAGGACGGCGCTCTGGGAACTGGTTTCGTCGAGGAGCGACCTGAGCGTCTCGGCGTGCTCATCGAACGCGTTCGCGTCTATCACACGAGGGGCGACGAAGACCTCGCGCGACGATGCACGCGGGGGTGGGACCTGCGGTCGTGTTTCGATTGTGGGTGGGTCCATGGTGATGTCGTCCCCGCATGCGGGGTGTGCACGACGGACTATCGGCCATGCGGGGTGGGCGTGTTCATATCCGGGCGATGTGGGAGGTGTACCATTGGGGTCTATGGGAACGGGATCGGGCGATGATGGGGACCGTTCGGCGCTTCGAGACGCGTCACGTGGGCAGCGTCTGCAGAAGGTGATGGCGGAGGCAGGGGTGGCGTCGCGCCGTGCTTGCGAGGAGCTGATCCTGGAGGGGCACGTCGAGGTCAATGGCGTGACGGTGGACGAGTTGCCCGCGTGGGTCGATCCGGAGCGGGACGACATCCGCGTGCGGGGTCGGGCGCTGGTTGGCGAGTCGCGCCACATCTACGTGATGCTCAACAAGCCGACCCGCTGCGTGACGACGCTCGACGATCCCGGCGGGCGTCGCACGGTGGGGGACATGGTGCGTCATCCGTCGGGCGCGCGACTGTTTCCCGTGGGGCGCCTGGACTTCGACACCCAGGGTCTGCTGCTGATGACCAACGACGGGGAGCTGACGAACGGCCTGACACATCCGCGATACGGCGTGCCCAAGTGCTACAGGGCCCTCGTGAGGGGCAAGCTGGATCATGACGCGTGCAACGAGCTGGAGCGCGGCATCTACCTGTCAACACGCACGAAGGGTGAGACAAGCGGCGCGGCGCGCACGCTGCCGGTGCAGATCAGATTCGTGCGTCGTGATCGAGACAAATCGATCATCGAGATCACACTCAAAGAGGGGAGGAACAGGCAGATCCGTCGGATGCTGGCCAAGGTTGGATATCCGGTGAAGAAGCTCACGCGGGTCTCCGTCGGGCCCCTCCAGCTCAAGGGGCTGGCACCAGGCGCGTGGCGTGAGCTGACCTCGCACGAGCTCCGGACGCTGCGCAGGGCGATCCACCAGGCACGCAAGGACTCGGTTGTTCCCAACATGGCACAAGGCGCGGCGCGCAACGACCGAGAACAGAAGCGATGAGCGCCATCAAGTCCATGGGCAAGGGGCTGCGTCGGCTGCTGACGAGCCCGGACCAGGAGCTGACCCGCTGGCAGCGCACGGGGCGCTTCTGGCTGGAGCTCTCGCTGCACTGTGCGCGCCAGCTGCGGGCGGATCGTGCACCGCAGATGGCGGCGGCGCTGTCGTATCGCACGGTCTTCAGCCTCGTGCCGGTGTTCGTGCTGTCGCTGATCGTGCTGCGTCTGTTCTACGGCGACGAGGCGCTGGCCAGACCGCTCTCTCAGTTGCTCGGCTACGCGGGTCTCGCGGATCTACAGCTCGCGGACGAGGCGAGCGGCACGACGCAGACGGCGGCGGACTGGATCCAGCAGATCGTCGGCAACGTGAGCCAGCTCAACTTCGCGGCGATCGGCTTCGTTGGTGTGGGCGTGCTCGTGTACGCGGCGCTGTCGCTGCTGTTCGAGATCGAGCGATCGTTCAACACGGTGTACAGGGCCGACACGAGGCGCGCGATGGCGGCGCGTGTGGCCAGCTCGTGGACGATCCTGACGCTCGGGCCGATCGGATTGCTCGTGAGTTTTTATATAGGTGAGCGCCTCAACTCGATCGTGGCGTCCGTGGGCGTGAGCACGATCGTCTCGATCGCTGGCGTGGTCATCACGTTCTCGATCTCGTGGCTGCTGCTGGTGCTGGCGTACACGGTCGTGCCCAGTGCGCGAGTCAGGATCAGGCCTGCCCTCATCGGCTCGCTCGTGGCGGGGCTGCTGTGGGAGGTGAGCAAGTGGGGGTTCCGGGAGTACCTACACTTCGCCACGGGGTTCGAGCAGCTGTACGGCTCGCTGGGTCTGCTGCCGGTGTTCCTGATGTGGATCTACATCACCTGGCTGATCGTGCTCTTCGGGTTGCAGCTGAGCCACTCGATCCAGACGCTGCAATCGGGTCGTCGTGAGCTGCGTCTCGTCGTGGCTGGCTCGACACCGCTGGACCCGCTGCTGCGCATCGCGACGCTGATCGAGCTTGGCAGGTCGTTCGAGGAGGGGGTCAGCCTCGACGTGGACACGCTCAGCGAGCGGATGGACGTGCCCGAGGCGATCGTGGTGGAGGTGATCCAGCAGTTACTCGACGACGGGATGATCCGCCGGACACAGGACGAGGAGGGCGAGCACGACGGGTACATGCTGGCCAGGGCGTCGGGAGATATCCGACTGGGAGAGGTGCTCGATTCTCGACGCGATGTCGTGCGCAGCAAGGCGATCGCGCCGGTGCGCGAGCTGCTGCGCATGTCGATGCGCGACACCACGCTCGCGGACGCGGTGCGGGAGTCGGGCGTCTGAGCGCGTCGGCGTCGACGGGTGGGTAGACTCTTGCGATGCAGGAGGCCTCTCCCAACGGCGTTCATCTGATTGCGATGTCGATCGGCAACACGAGGTGCTCGTTTGCGCTGTGCCGGGGTCGCGATGTGGGGAGCGTTCGGTCCGAGCCGATCGAGGCGTGCGAGGGTGTGCTGGATGGGATGCGCGAGCTGCTCCCGACGGCGACGTCTTCGCTGCCGGTGGTGTACTCGAGCGTGAACGATGGCGGCGGGGCGGCGCTCATCGAGCGCCTTGAGAACGACGAGTACGTGTCGCTCTACCGGGTCGGGAGCGACGTGGAGATCCCGCTGCGTCACTCGCTCGACGACGACAACACGACAGGCGTGGATCGGTTCCTCGCGGCGCTGGGTGCGTACAGCGTGCTTGAGCAGGCGTGCGTGGTGATCGATGCGGGCACAGCGGTGACGGTCGATTTCGTCGATGGCGAGGGCACGTACCACGGCGGGTGCATACTGCCCGGCGCGCAGATGATGCTGGACGCGCTGCACGAGCACACGGATGCGCTGCCGAGCCTCCGGTTCGAGGCCGACTCGGGCGATGTGTATCCCGGGACGACGAGGGACTCGATGCTCGCGGGCGCCACGCGTGCGATACGGGGTGGTGTGCGCCACATCACCGAGATGTACGCGCTGGAGTACGGGGCGTTCCCGAGCGTGGTCGCGACGGGGGGTGACGCCCAAGCGCTGTTCGAGGGGGACGAGCTGGTGGAGCGGATTGTCCCGGACCTGGTGCTGCGCGGGATCGCGATCTGTGCCGACACGGCGCTGACGCAGCAGGGATGAGCGAGGCGCGGGCACGCTGGTCGTTCCGTGTGTCGACGTCGATGGGGACCGGCGCGATTGGTGTGATCGATGTCATGGGCGACATCGACGCGTTCTTCGATGACGCGGGCATGGAGCCTGTCGAGGTCGGCGCGATACGCCTACGAGACATCCTCGGGTTGGACACCGGACTGGTAGCGCGATGGGGTGGCGGGTTTGCGCAGCTGATGGCACATGGGGGCGTGTTTCTTGTGGGCACGATCATGGGTGCGCTCCAGGAGGCTGGCGGGGAGCTGGCGTGCCCGTCACCCGACGATGAACGGCTGCTGGCGTGGTATCCGGAGGCGGTGGATGTGCACGAGGCGAGGATGTTGGCGTGCCTGCCCAGGGTCACGTGCCAGCGAGCGATCGGGTTGCTGCTCGATCAGCCAGAGAGATGGCGCACGTACGATGGAGATGAGGAATCGCGCGAGGTTGTCGAGCACTCGCGGGTGCTGAATCGGATGCTCGCGGCGCCATTGGTGGTGCTCGTGGGGGGCGCGAACATCGGCAAGAGCACGCTGACGAACGCGATGGCGATGGACTCGGTTTCTGTCGTCTCGTCGGAGGCGGGGACGACGCGTGATCACGTTGGCGTGGAACTGCTGGTGGATGGGCTTGCTGTGCGCTGGGTCGACACGCCCGGGTTGCGTCAGGGGCCTGCGCATGAGGCCGAGCTCGGGGCTGCGGAGATGTCCGAGGCGCTCGCGCGTCGTGCGGATCTCGTTGTGCTCTGTCGCGATCGGGACACGGGGTTTCCGTCCTGGAATGAGCTCGAGGGGCAGGGGTGCCTGCGGGTCGGGCTGCGTGGCGACATGGGTGAGGCGCCAGGGTGCGAGATACAGACCGCGTCGGGGGTCGACAGGAGGGGGCTGGGCGAGCTGTCGCGTGCGATCAGGGAGCGTCTGGTGCCCGAGGAGGCGATGGAATCGGCATTGCCGTGGCGGTTCTGGGATGGCTTGGAGCGTTGCCAGACGTAGCGTCAGGGCGTACTCTGCTGGGTTCCCGAGGATCGCTCCAACGCACCAGAGGCATCGCATCGCATGGACACCCGCCAGACAGAGATTGTTGAAGGACAGGGGCTCGCAGAGTCTCGCCTGAACACGGAGTTCATCCAGTGGCTGAACGTCTGGCTGCCCAGGATTCTGTACGTGGTGCTGGCGATCGTGCTCGTGTACTCGGGCATGCAGTGGTGGAATCGGTATCAGGTGCAGCAGCTGGACAAGGCGTTCGCACAGCTGGAGTTGGCGCGCGTGTCGGGGAGCCCCGACGCGCTCGAGGCAGTGGCGCGCGATCACAGGGGCAAGGGCTCGGTGGCGCAGGTCGCGCTGCTGGAGGCGGCCGACGCGTACCTCGATCAGGCACGGCGCGGCATGCTGCCGTCGGCCGATCTGGAATCTGGCGAGGGCGTTCTGACGGACGAGCAGGTCGTCGAGGCGCTCTCGAAGGCCGACGCGCTGTACGCGGATCTCTATCGCGACACGTCGTCCAGCAGGCTGCAGACGATCCACGTCTCAGCGCGCTGGGGGCAGGCGAGCGTGGCGATGCAGCGTGGTGAGTTCGAATCGGCCAGGGAGATGCTGGGGGAGCTCGCCCGGTTGGGCGAGGAGCTGTCGCTCGCGTCGATACAGACAGTGGCGCAGGAGACGCTCGATGACATTGAGGCGATGAGCACGCTCGAGCCGCTGATCAGCCGGGACACCATCGCGTCGGAGACGCCACGGACGGAGGTCAACCCGACTCCGCTGCCGCCGCTTCCCTTTGAGACGCCACCGGGTGGCGTGGAGACGCCCGAGGGTGGCACGAGCGATGTAGAGGTGCCCGGCTCGCTGCTGGATCTTCAGCTGCCCTTCACGCCGGCGCCGCGCGACACATCGGGTCAGGAGGACGCCTCGCCACCGTCGGAGGGTGACGAGTCGGGCTCGTGAGTCGCAAGGGGCGTCGTGGGGACGCCCCGGAAGAATCGACCTCATCTGACGAGAGCGTGATACGCCCCGGCGGGCTGGTTGATCCCGATGCGCTGCGCGCGATGGCGCCGGCGAGGGATGAGGCGCTCGACGACTCGTTCCAGGACGAGTTCGACGACGACGCGCCGCGGAAGGTGTCGTTCTGTCTGTCTCGCGATCTGAAGAAGCGTCTGGACAAGTACCTGACGGACCGCATTCCGTTCATGAGCCGCACGCAGTTGCAGCGGCTGATCGAGAACGAGCAGGTGCGCGTCAACGATCGGGTGCCCAAGGCGTCGACGGTGCTGCGCCAGGGAGATCGCGTGGAGGTGCTCGTGCCGCCGCCGCCGCCGAGCGGGATACAGCCCGAGCGGATCGAACTCGACGTGCTGCATGAGGATGAGCACATCATCGTGATCAACAAGCTGCCGGGAATCATCGTGCATCCGGCGCGATCGCATAACTCGGGGACGATGATCAACGCGCTGGCGTGGCACTTTGCGCACGCCTCCGAGCACGGCGGGGAGCTGAGCGCGGTCGGTGGGGACTTCGCGCGTCCGGGCGTGGTGCACCGTCTCGACAAGGACACGTCGGGTGTGATCGTGTTCGCCAAGTGCGATGAGGCGCATTGGAAGCTCGCCTCGCAGTTCGAGCACCGGACGGTGCAGAAGCGGTATCTGGCGCTGGTGCATGGGAATGTCGAGCCGTTGCACGACGTGATCGAGCTTCCCATCGGGCCCCACCCGAACCGGGCCAGAGGGTATCGCGAGAGGCAGGTCGTGCGTCACGACGAGGCGGGCAAGCGGGCGCTGACGATCTATCGCGTGATCGAGCGGTTCGAGGGATTCTCGCTGGTGGAGGTGGAACTCCGCACGGGACGGACGCACCAGATCCGCGTGCACCTTGCGCATCTGGGCTGGCCTCTGGTGGGGGATGACATGTACGGCGGGACGCGTCTGACACCCCAACAGCTCGGTGCGAGCGACGAGGTGCTCGACGTGCCGGGACGGGGCGCGTGGGAGGCGGACGGGATGGTCATCGGGCGGCAGGCGTTGCACGCGTCGATCCTCGAGTTTGCGCACCCGATCACCCGCGAGACGATGCGGTTTAGCGCGGACGCGCCGTGCGACGTGTGGCGGGTCGTTGGCGTGCTGCGCGATCGGTTCCCCGGCGAGGGGTTCGCGGAGCAACGCGACGCGTGGATCGACCCGCGCACGATCGCACCGCATCAGCCACGTGGCTAGCTGGTAGAATCGGGTCGTGATGGCACGCGTTTCGAATGGATTCGTTGGGCTGCTGGGAGTGATGTGCCTGAGCGCGTGCGCCGGCGGGAGCGCGTCGTCGCGGTTCTCCGGATCGTTCGCGAGCGTGCCGAGCGGGCGGATGATCGTGAGCGTGGAGGACGCGGACACGCCTCCCCATGTTTATGACAACGGTCAGATTCTGTTGCGCGAGCCTGGCGCGATCGACACGGTCACGCTGCTGGATCTGCCACTGCCCAGCGCCGGGAGTGGCGAACAGCTGGCATCGTTCGTGCAGCTGCTGGCGCCCACGTCGATGCAGGGCGGGCCATCGAGCCTGAGCGTGTCGCGCGACGGCACGCGCGCGATGGTGACCTCTCGGATGGGGAGCGCGCCTCCCGATGGAGTTGACGTGGGCCAGCTGCCGGTGTCGAGGGTGATCACGCTGCTGGATCTGACGCAGGGTCGTGGCCGGGTTGTCGAGGCGTACGCGCTGTGCGCGCAGCCGAGCGCAGTATCGTTCGATTCGACGGGCACGCGTGGCGCTGTCATCGGGCGTGGCGCCTCGGAGTTGGTGATCGTCGAGATCCGCGAGACGGGCTTCGGCACGTCGTACAGACTGAGGCTCGAGCAGCTCTTCGGGGCCGGGTGCGAGCCAACGGACGTGGCGTGGAGCCCGGATGGCGACGTGGTGTGCGTGTCGATGGGTGGCGCGGGTCGCGTCGCGTTCTTCCGCGTGCTGGAGCACCCGCTGGATCGCTTCGCGACGGAGCTGATCGGGTCGGTCGAGGTGGGTCGGTACCCGAGCGTGGTGCGCTGGACGACCGACGGGCGCGCGGTCGTGGTGGCGGACTCGGGCTGGGAGAGCGAGTTCCTGAGCAGGTACATACCAGAGGGTGGCGGGGCGCTGCATGTTGTGACGTCACCGAGTGATGGTGCGCGCGTGAGCGTGGGCGCGAGCGTTGAGCTCTCGGTCGCGCCGTCGTCGATCGCGATCGATCCGCGTGGCGAGATGCTGGCAGCGGTTTCGAGGGATCGACGGGGTGGGGCCGGACGGCTTGGGCTGTATTCGATAGACACTGGCGCGATGTCCCTGACGCTGCTCGATACGGCGACGACCGGCGGCCTGGCATTGGACGTGGCGTTCGACGTGTCGGGACGGGGTGTGCTGGTGGCGGAGTTCGAGTCGGGCGCGATCGAGGTGTTCGAGGTGGTCGACGAGGGCGGTCGCGCGGGCCTGTCCGCGCGGACGATGCGGGTGGAGACGAACTATGGTCTGCACGCGCTGCGTGTTGTGCCGTAGAGATCAGTGCTTCGACGGGTGCGACTGCTCGGTGGGAGCGTCCAGCGAGCGTTCGAGGGCGACGAGGTCGGCGTAGGAGCTCGAGATGGGCTCGCCGATGGCGTGCTCGAAGTGGCGTCGCAGCTGCTCGAATCGTGCGTGGCAGGAGGCGACGTTGCGGTTGCGCGAGACGACGGCCTCGAACTCGAGGAACGTGCCGAGCCCGTCGATGGTGTCGATGTTGACGCGGACCCAGTCGACGAGCCATATCTCGCGTGTGCGATTGAACTCGAGCCAGATGGGGAGGGGCTGGGTGCCGAAACGCTGGCGTGCCTGTGGGTCGGAGTAGACGCTGAAGTGAGTGATCCTGGGCTTGGAGCGGTCGGGCCGGTGGTAGAAGATCCATTCGTTCGGCTCGTCGGGCGCGATGCGCTGCTTCAGGCGCCCGTTGGCGACGCGGAAGTAACGCTCGGTGGACGACGTCGTGCCGACCTGGATGGCGCCGAGGTGGTTGCAGACGATGCGCGCGATCTCGGGATCTCTGAGCTCGGCCTTGAAATCAAGAGACTGCATGGGCGCGCATCCGTGGCGGGTCCGAGAACGAGATCGGCGTGACCTCCGTCGGATCATCGTCCCGATGGTGGGGCGACACGAGGGCTGGTGCGCAACTCACGCGGTTTGGATGTCGGGTGATCGTCAGACGTCGTCGAGGTGCTCGAGGAGCGTCTTCTCGTCCCATACCTCGACGCCGAGTTCTCTGGCCTTCGTGAGCTTCGAGCCGGCCTTGTCGCCGGCGATGACGAGGTCTGTGTTCTTCGAGACGGATCCGGTGACGGATGCGCCGAGGGACTCGAGCCTGTCCTTGAGGTCGTTGCGAGCGAAGTGCTCGAGGGTGCCGGTGAGGACGATGGTCTTGTCGGCGAAGGGCGAGTCGATCGTCGCGTCGGGATCTCGGTAATCGGTGGAGTCCAGGCTCACACCCAGCGCTCGGAGCGACTCGATCGTGTGCGAGCCCGCTCTGGAGTGGAGCCAGGCATGGATGACCGGCGCGGTGTCCGGGCCCAGGTTTGTCGTCGGGCGGTTCTTCGGGTCGGGATCGAGACCCAGCGATATGGCTTCTTCTTTCTTGAGCGACTTGGGTCGCAGCTCGGGCTCGGACGCACCGAGGAGATCGTCGATGTTCTCGTATCGCTGCGCGAGCAGCTTCGTCGTAGCGCCGCCGAGGTGTCGCACCCCGAGTGAGGCGAGCACGCGCGCCAGGCCCTTTGATTTCGACGACTCGATGCCGGCGAGGATGTTCTCGAGTTTCTTCTCGCCCATGCGATCGAGCGCGAGCAGCGCGTCGCGGTGCTCGTGGAGCGTGTAGATGTCCGCGAAGCGGTCGAGCGGCACGTCGCTCTCGCGGATCTGCGCGATGGTCTTGGCGCTGAGGCCCTCGATGTCCATCTGCGAGCGTCCGCAGAACCAGACGAGCTTCTCGTAGATCTGGGCAGGGCACTCGGGGTTGATGCAGCGTCGCGATGTCTCCTGCTCGGACTCGAAGTCCTGCGACTCTTCCAGCTCCGGCGGCTCGAGCTCGATGGGACCGTCGCACTCGGGGCAGGATGGTGGCGCCTTGATGCGCCTCGCGCTTTTTGATCGTTCTTTCGTGATCGCCTCGATGACCTGGGGGATGATCTCGCCGGCCTTCTCGACGACGACGGTGTCACCGATGCGGAGATCCTTACGGCGGATCTCGCCATAGTTATGGAGCGTGGCGTGCTGGACGGTGGTGCCGGCGATGAGGACGGGCTCGAGTGTGGCGCGTGGCGTGATGCGTCCCGTCTTGCCGACCTGGGGCACGACGTCGAGCAGCGTCGTGGTCTTGCGCTCGGCGGGGTACTTGTAGGCCACGCACCAGCGCGGGCTCTTCGCGGTCGAGCCGAGCTGCTCCTGCGTTGCGAAGTCGTTGACGCGGATGACGACGCCATCGATTGGGTATGGCATGTCGTGGCGTCTGGCATCGAACTCGTTGATGTACTCAACAGCGTGCGCTGCGCTTGCGCATCGCTTCCAGCCGGGGTTGACGGGGATGCCCAGCCAGGTGAGCAGCGCGAGCAGGTCCTCGTGAGTGGATAGGGTGTCGGGTGTGATCTCGCCCCTGCCGTGGGCGACGAACTGGACTCCACGCGCCGCGACGACCTTCGGGTCGAGCTGCTTCAGTGTGCCGGCGCAGGTGTTGCGAGGGTTCATGTATGGCTCCTCGCCCTCTGCCTCGCGCTGCTCGTTGAGCCTTGTGAATGTGTCCCAGGAGAGGAAGGCCTCGCCACGGACCTCGAGAATGTCGGGTGCCTCGTCGCCGAGTTCCAGCGGCAGCGAGTGGATGGCGCGCGCGTTGGAGGTAATGTCGTCGCCCTGCTCGCCGTCGCCTCGTGTGAGGACCTGGGTGAGCGAGCCCCTCTCGTAGCGAACGGAGAGGGCTATGCCGTCGATCTTGGGATCGGCGACGACGTCGACGTCGCCCGTGCGCTGGAACCACGCCTCGACGTCCTCCTCGGAGTAGGTGTTGTCGATGGAGCGCATGGGGATGGTGTGGCGGGCGGTGGTAAAGCCCTCGGAGGGCTCGCCGCCGACGCGCTGGGTGGGGGAGTTGGGATCGAGGAGGTCCAGGTGCTGCTGCTCGAGGTCGTGGAGCTCGCGGAGCTTCTCGTCGAACTCCTGGTCGGACATCGTGGGCGAGGCGTGGGTGAAGTAGTCGATGTTCGCCTGGTGGAGGATGCGCCGGAGGTGCTCGACACGCGAGCGCACGGATTGGGGGGCCTTCTTCGCCATTGGCGATGATCGTACCCGCTGGGGGAGGCGTGATGCGCATCGGCGCGTGGCGCGGGTATTCTGTGTGTGTGACCACGCAGACGGCACAGATCATCGACGGCAAGGCCATAGCGGCTCGGAATCGTCAGGAGCTGTCGGACAGGGTCCGCGCGCTGCGGGCGTCGGGTCGCGAGGTGCGCCTGGACGCGGTGCTGGCGGCGCCCGCGGAGTCTGGCGCGACGATCTACGCGCAGAACCAGGGCAGGGCGTGCGAGGCGCTGGGCATCGACTACCAGCTGCACACGCTGGCGCCGGACGCGACGTTCGACGACGTGGCGGGTCGGGTCCTGCTGCTGAACGAGCGCGAGGACGTGACGGGCATCATGGTGCACATGCCGCTGCCCGACACGATCGATCCGTACCAGGTGCAGCGTCTGATCCGTCCGGAGAAGGACGTGGAGGGTGTGAACCCGGCGAACATCGGGAACGTGGTGTACGGGCGCTCGTCGCTGGTGCCGTGCACGGCGCTGGCGGTCGTGACGATGATCGAGTCTACGGGCATCGATCTGGCGGGCAGGCGTGCGGTTGTGGTGGGTGCGTCGAACATCGTGGGCAAGCCGGTGGCGGTGCTGCTGATGCGTCGCGAGGCGACGGTGATCTCGTGCAACATCCACACGCAGCGGATCGAGGAGCTGACGCGCGAGGCGGACGTGCTGATCAGCGCTGTGGGCAAGCCGGGGCTCATCACGCCCGGGATGGTCAAGCCCGGCGCGTGCGTGGTGGACGTCGGGACGACGCGCGTAGAGAACCCGGAGACCGGTGAGTGCCGGACCGTGGGGGACGTGGACTTCGAGGGTGTGCGCGAGGTGGCGGGGTGGCTCAGCCCGGTTCCGGGCGGTGTGGGACCGGTAACGGTGTCGATGCTGATGCGGAACGTGGTGGACGCCGCACAGTAAGAAGTCTTCGGATGCTCGGAAGCGTTGACAGAGGTGGTCTGGGCGCGTTGAATGCGTGTACGATATTGCTGATTCGCATGCCGCCAGAAGGGCGGAAAGGATGATCAGGCATGATCTCAGGGATTGATATGACAGGCGTGCTGGCGATCGGAATGCCCGGCCCACTCGAGTGGACGATCATCGCCATCCTGGGCCTGCTGATCTTTGGTAAGCGTCTGCCCGAGGTGGGCAGGAGCATCGGGCAGGGGATCGTGGAGTTCAAGAAGGGCCTCAAGGGCGTGCAGGACGAGATCGAGGACGCCTCGGAGCCGAAGCGCGAGTCGCTGGCAGACTCGAAGAAGACTCCCGAGCTGAGCGAGCCGGTGCAGTCGGGCGCGTCCGAGGAGACGCCGGTCAAGCAGGCCGACCCCGCGGGGTGAGACGATCAATCGAGTAGTGGTGAGGCGAGCAGCGCGTCGATCTGGCGGGCCGCGTCTGCGAGCACGCGCGCGGAGAGGGTGTCGGGTGCGCCTGAGGTGACGAGGGTGTTGTGCAGGAGCGTCGAGGCGTAGAGCTCGCTCTCGCGCGCGAGGGGGGGCGTCCGGAGCGCGAGTGTCAGGAAGGCGGGGATTCCCCAAGGGCGGTTGGTGGCGTTGTCGGGCTGGGTGTGCTCGAGGTGCCAGCGCGACGCCATGGCGGCGCGATCGAGCAACGTGCGCGAGGATTGCTGGAGGGCGAGCCAGACGAGAGCCTGGAGCGAGGAGAGCTCGCACTCGGTCCAGACTTCCAGCGCGAGGGAGTCGCGTCGTGTGCCAAGGAGGGGACCGTCGTCGTCGATCGGGATCGGTATTGAGTGATCGTTTCGAACGACGAGCTGCCAGAGGCGGTCGTCGTCGAAGCGGGGTGGCGCGTCGTTTGTGCGGGTCGATGAGGTCGCCCAGTGGAGGAACGGGGTCTGGATGTCCTGCTCGATGTCGTGCGTTCCGACAGCGTTGTGACGGAGCATGTCGGCCCAGCGATGCAGTGATTCTCGGTCCATGGGTCCAGTCAGTATCGGGGATTTTTTCTATGCGCGTGGCGCGCGATCTGGTAGATTCAGGGTATGTCCGGAGTTGGTCATGCTGGCGTCTCTGTTGCCCTGCAGAAGCGGGTGTGTCTCTCGTGCGGGTATGACGGCCAGCCGATCCAGGAGCATCTGGAGGCGATCGATTTCCTGTGCCCGATGTGTGATGAGGATTTGTACGCCCGTCCTCCTCGGAGCTACGCCGAGATGGAGGGGCTGGATCCCGTCGTTGATATCGATCGCGTGCGACTCGAGGAGTGGTCTCGCAGCATGCTGCAGGTGGAGTACGCCACGCGTGTGCGGAGACGACCGGCGAGGATCGCGGGGCTGGTATTCGGAAGCGCGCTGGGCGCGGCGCTCGTGGCCTCGATTGTCTTTCTTTCCATCTGAGCGCCGGCGTCGCGGGATCGTGCAGGAGCCCAAGCGGGCGAGTACCCTCGCGGGTTCTGGCCCATCGCGGTGCCATTGAGGAGGACGACATGGGTGAGGTGGATCGGATCGTGTCTCACGCGCAGGGGCTCACGAGCGAGTCGCTGGCGAGGCTGTGCGAGTGGCTGTCCATACCCAGTGTGGGGACGGATCCGGTGTATCGGGACGACACGCGCCGAGCCGGGCAGTGGGCGGTGGACCAGTTGAAGGAGGCGGGCGTCGACGCGTGCCTGCGCGAGACGGGCACTCCCGAGGAGCCGGGGCACCCGATCGTGTGGGCGCAGCACGATGGCGACCCTGAGTACGACGGCCCGCACATCCTGTTCTATGGGCACTACGACGTGCAGCCTCCCGATCCGCTGGAGTTGTGGGAGAGCGAGCCGTTCACGCCGGTGGTCAGGGAGGCGGGGGACGGCAAGCGAGAGCGCATCGTCGCGCGTGGCGCGTGCGACGACAAGGGACAGGTGGCGACGTTTCTGGAGGCGCTGCGCGCATGGAAAGAAACTCATGGCAGCGTTCCGGTTCGGATGACGATCCTTATCGAGGGCGAGGAGGAGTCAGGCAGCGCGAACCTTGAGAGGTTCATCCGGGATAACGAGAGCGAGTTGAAGAAGGCCGACGTGTGTGTGATCAGCGACACAGGCATGCTGGGGCCGGAGCAGCCGGCGATCACGTACGGCGTGCGCGGGTTGGCGTACACACAGATCACGCTGCACGCCGCCGATCAGGATCTGCACTCTGGTTCTTGGGGCGGGCGGTGCCCGAACCCGATCACGGAGTTGTGCAAGGTTCTCGCACAGCTCTGGGATGGTGACAGACGCGTGACGATTCCCGGGTTCTACGATGGTGTCGGCACACTCTCGGAGGAGATCCGCAGCGAGTGGGAGAAGCTCGGGTTCGATCAGATCGCGGCGCTTCGTGGAATCGGGCTGGGGCCCGAGGCGGACGTCGGGGAGACGGGCTTTAGCGCTCTGGAGCGAGAGTGGGCCAGGCCGACGTGCGAGCTCAACGGCATCTGGGGCGGGTACACGGGCGCGGGTGCCAAGACGGTGATCCCCTCGCACGCGAGCGCGAAGGTCAGCTTTCGATTGGTTGACGATCAGGACCCGGCTCTGATCACGAGCTCGTTCGAGCAATGGCTCAACGAGCGCACGCCCCCGGGGTGTCGCTGGGAGTTCAAGGATCTCAGCGGCGGCGCACCGGGTACGGTCGCGACGGACTCGCCCTACCTGCAGGCGGCGCGGCGAGCGCTGTCCGACGCGGGTGGGGGCAAACAGGCGGCGCTGATCAAGACGGGCGGCTCGATACCTGTGGTGGGCTTCTTCAAGTCGATGCTCGGTATCGACTCGGTGATGATGGGGTTTGGTCTCGAGGACGATCGTGTGCACTCGCCCAACGAGAAGTTCGACGTGGCGTGCTTCACGCTGGGCATCGAGTCGCACATCAGGATGATCGACGAGCTCGTGCGCCTCGGCAGCCGGGCGGTGGGAGCGTAGAGGAGTTCACGCGGCCTGTTGGAGGGAGTCGTCGTCGACGATGTCGACGTCGTATCCATCCTCGCTGCCGACCTCAGCGATGAGGGGGTCGTCGTAGACGACGCCGTCGCGGAGTGCCTTGAGGCGGAGTTCCTGCTGTCGCTGGAGGTTGCGTGCCTTGTTGACGAGGGTGTGGAGCGCACGATCTCGCTCGAGTCGGAGTGCCAGCACATAGAAACAGCCGAGCACGCCAAGCAGCGAGACGCACATGATGAGGATTGTCAGCACGTCGTTGAGCATTGTCTGAGCATCGGCTCGAACCGGATTCCACTCCAGTGACGTACAATCCACTGGTGCAGGCTCTGCGAACCATCGTGTTGCTGGCCGTGCTGGTGTGCCAGCTCGGTGTGTCCGCCCAGACTGGTGGGTCTGGCGATCCTGGCGCGAGCGGCGAGGTTCGTATCGAGGTGGACCGATTCGGCGTGGGTGGGAGTGTCCGAGCCGGCGGCTACGCGGGAGTGCGCCTGGCGCTGACCGACCTTGGCTCGCGTGTGCGCCCCGTTCTGGTGAGGATCCACACGACCGACCCGGATGGGGACACGGTGTACAACGAGCGTGCGGTGACGCTGAATCCGGGCGCGACGCAGGGTGTGTGGCTGTATCCGTTCCTGCCGTTCACGTTCGATGATCAGTCCCAGCTGATAGTGACGGTGCACGAGATCGGGTCGGACAACGCGCCGGAGCAGCTGCCCGACCCGGGGCGTCAGATCGCGATCTCGCGCATCAGCCCAACGCGATACATCGAGTCGGAGGACGCGATGGTCGGGGTGATCGGTCGCTCGAAGCTCGGTCTGGAGCAGTACGAGGCCAAGCACCCTGGCATGAGGATGCACCCGACCGGTTTCGAGTGGCAGCGCATCATCCCGATCGACGCGGGGCAACTGGGCGCGCGTCTGCCCGATCGAGTCATGGGGCTCGACCCGTTCGATGTCATCGTGTGGAACGAGGGTGAGCCTGCGTCTATCAGGCTGGAATCGGCGGAGGCGATCCGCCAGTGGGTGCACGCGGGTGGTCATCTCGTGGTCGTCTTGCCCGCGGTGGGTGGGAGCTGGCTCAACGAGTCGAGCAATCCGCTGCATGATCTGCTGCCGACGGTGACGGTGACGAGGCGCGAGCGTGTTGATCTGGATCGATATCGCGCGCTGCTGACATCGAGCGAGCGGCTGTCGCTCCCCTCCGAGACCGTTGTGCACACGATGACGCTCGATGCGGGAGCGGGCCAGCGTGCGGGAGCGAGCACGTCGATCGTGCTCGCGGGGCTGGACGGGGAGGGCGTCGTCGCGCGACGGATCATCGGTGCTGGTGCGGTCACTCTGATCGGCTTCGATCTTGGTGAGCGTGTGCTGGCGCAGCGCCTGGACGCGCAGCGGTTCTGGCACAGGATTCTGGGGCACAGGTTCGATGTTCTCTCCTTGACGGAGATCACCGATCTGGAGAATCGCCGCGAGCGGAGGGCGTACTTCGAGCGATTCACCAGCGCGCGCGTGGATACAGACTTCGCCGGCGTTGTCGATCGCACCGGGCGCGCGGGCGTCGGCGTGATGATCGGGCTGGTGCTGTGCGTGGCGTATCTGCTGATTGCCGGCCCGCTCGGGTTCGGGTTCCTGAAGTCACGGGGGTGGCAGCGATATTCCTGGAGCGCTTTTTTGGGCTCGGCGCTCGTGTTCACGCTGGTCGCGTGGGTGAGCTCGACCCAGGCGCGCCCCAAGTCGGTGTCCGTGGAGTCGATCGTCGTGCTCGATGCGGTGTACGGGCAGCCGGTGCAGCGCGCACGCGCGTGGCTGAACGTGCTGCTGCCGACCTACGGCACACAGACGATCTCGATGGATGATGCGGACAGCACGGAGACCATGCAGGCGACGATCAGCGCGTGGGACGCCAAGCCCACCACTGCGCTGGGTGTGCAGAACAGGTTTCCAGACGCGCGGGGCTACCGGGTCGACACGCGCGCGCACTCTGCGCTGAATGTGCCGACACGATCGACTGTGAAGATGTTCCAGGCCGACTGGATCGGCGCGACATCGCTCGGGTTCCCGATACCCGAAGGCGGCTCGCTCGAGGTGGACGTCGATGGGACGCTGCGCGGCAGCCTGGTGCATCAGCTTCCCGGCGCGCTGGACCACGTGATCGTCGCGTATGTATCGGGGCAGCTGCCGCTTCGAGCGCAGGAGCTCGGGAGCCCGTTGCAATCGGGTGTGCGGTTCTTCAGCCGCACGTCCGATTGGGAGGCGGGCGAGGCGTTCGAGTTCGAGTGGGAGGCGTCGACGCCGGAGGGCCAGCGGGAGGTGTACCTGGACAATCTCGCGTCGGGTGCCAGGCGGCATGTCGACTCGCTGAGCGCGTCCGATCTGCACAAGCGGATCGAGATGCTGACGTGGTATCCGATGCTCAAGCAGCCGGACTACTTCCGGTCACGTTCCTCGAGTTTTACGAGCGTCACGATCGAGCGTCACGCGACGCACGGGCTTGACCTGGGACGCTGGTTCACGCAGCCGTGCCTGATCGTGTTTGGAGAGCTCCGCGACGTGGAGCTGCCGGTGCCTCTGCGGGTGGACGGGCGAAGGGTGGGCTCGTCGTCGCGCGTGTTCGTGCGTTGGGTGTATCCTCTGCCCTCGCGCCCGCCCGCGTTCGCGGGTGCGGAGGCGATGTGAATCATGGCGATGATCGAGACGGTCAATCTGACGAAGCGATACGGCGAGTTCACGGCGCTGGACTCGCTCGAGCTGCGGATCGAGGAGGGCGACTGCTTCGGGTTCATCGGCCCCAACGGCGCGGGCAAGACGACGACTATCAAGATCTTGGCGACGCTGCTGAAGCCCACGAGCGGGCAGGCGACGATCGACGGGCTGACTGTGGGATACCAGAACAGGCTGATCCGCCCGGTGATCGGCTACGTGCCGGACTTCATGGGCGCCTACGACGACATGCTGGTGGGGGAGTATCTGGAGTTCTTCGCGTCTGCGTACAACATCCATGGCTCGCAGCGGACGCGTGTGGTGTCGGATGTGCTGGAGCTGACTGATCTGGTGCACAAGGCGACGGATGAGGTCAACGCGCTGAGCCGGGGCATGCAGCAGCGTCTGAGCATCGCGCGCGTGCTGCTGCACGACCCGAAGGTATTGCTGCTGGATGAGCCGGCGTCTGGACTGGATCCACGCGCCCGCATCGAGATCCGCGAGCTGCTCAAGGAGCTCAAGCGGATGGGCAAGACGATCCTGATCTCGAGCCACATCCTGCACGAGCTGGCCGAGTTGTGCAACGCTGTTGGCATCATCGAGCGGGGGAGGCTGTTGTATCAGGGGAGCGTGCGCGAGGTGCTCAAGCGGGCGCGCGTGGGCCATGTGCTGCACGTTGGGGTGCTGCGCGAGACGGAGAAGGCGGCCAAGGGGCTCGAGGAGCTGGCGGGGGTGACGAGGGTCGAGATCGTGGCGGCCGAGGGCGAGACGATCGCCGGGGGGGATGGGCGCGAGATCCGCGTGACGATCGACGAGAGCAACGGGAGCGTCGACGTGTCGGATATACCCAACCGTCTGCTGAACGCGGGATTCCGGATCACGAAGTTCACCGAGGAGTCGGTGAATCTCGAGACCGCGTTCATGCGTCTGACGAAGGGTCTCGTGCAGTAGCGAGCTCCCGGACTGGCACCGGAGTGGTTCGAATCGGTATATCATGACGGTCTCTACACAAGGAGGATTGCCATGGTGTGTTGCTGCAGGAAGACCGGCTTCGGAGCGCTGCTCCCCGCGATCGCGATCGCCACGTTCGTTGGCGTGCAGACGTCCTCGGGCGAGCAGCAGCGGTACGAGTACCCGCAGCCCGAGCGCGTGGATCACTACGACGAGTACCACGGCACGAGCGTGCACGATCCGTACCGCTGGCTCGAGGATCCGGATAGCGCGCCGACACGCGAGTGGATCGACGCGGAGAATGAGGTCACGCAGGCGTATCTGAGCTCGATTCCCGAGCGTGAGATCATCCGCGAGCGTCTGACGGGGTTGTGGAACTACGAGCGCTACGGCATGCCCTCGAAGTGGGGTGATCGGTATTTCTATTCATACAACTCGGGACTCCAGAATCAGAGCGTCGTGATGGTCGCCGACTCGCTCGGTGGCGATGAGCGCCAGCTGCTGGATCCGAACTCGCTCTCGGAGGATGGCACCGTCTCGCTGGGTGGATGGTCGATCTCCGACGACGGGCGGTACTTCGCGTACGCCACGAGCGATGGCGGGTCGGACTGGCGCACGTGGCATGTCCGCGACGTGACGACGGGCGAGGATCTGCCGGATGAGATCGAGTGGTCGAAGTTCTCCGGCGCGTCGTGGGCGAAGGACAACTCAGGTTTCTTCTACTCAAGATATGATGCGCCGACAGAGGGCGAGGAGCTCGAGGGCGCAAACTACAACCAGAAGCTGTACTTCCACAGGCTCGGCACGGGCCAGAGCGAGGACGAGCTTGTCTACGCGCGTCCCGACGAGCCGGAGTGGGGCTTTGGTGGTTCGGTCACCGAGGACGGCGACTACCTGATCATCAGCGTGTGGCAGGGCACGGCGCCCGAGAACCGCGTGTTCTACAAGGATCTTGTCAACGGCGGGGATGTCGTCGAGCTGCTGCCCGATCGAGACGCGTCGTACAACTTCGTGGGCAACATCGGTCCGGTGTTATACTTCCAGACCGATCTGGACGCGCCGCTGAGCAAGCTGATCGCGATCCACACGGACCACCCTGAGCGCGAGAACTGGAAGACGATCATTCCTGAAAAGGAAGAGACGCTCCAGGGTATCTCGCACGTGGGCGGGCACTTCGTCGCGTCGTATCTCAAGGACGCGCAGACCCAGGTGCATGTCTACAAGCCGGACGGCCAGTTCGTGCGCAACGTTGAGCTGCCGGGCATCGGCACGGCGTTCGGGTTCGGCGGCAAGGCTGACAGCTCGGAGACGTTCTACTCGTTCACGAGCTATCTGTACCCGCCGACGATCTTCCGATACGACGTGCTGACGGGTGAGTCGACGATGTACCGCACGCCGGACATCGATTTTGATCCTGATCAGTACACGACCGAGCAGGTGTTCTATTCGTCGAAGGATGGCACGCGCGTGCCGATGTTCCTGACGTACAAGAAGGGCCTCGAGCGCGACGGCCAGAATCCGACGCTGCTGTATGGCTACGGCGGATTCAACATCTCCATGCGTCCCGGCTTCAACGTGGCCAACCTGCCCTGGCTCGAGCTGGGCGGTGTCTACGCGGTAGCGAACCTGCGTGGCGGGGGCGAGTACGGCGAGGAGTGGCACGAGGCGGGCATGCTGCACAACAAGCAGAACGTGTTCGATGATTTCATCGCCGCCGCCGAATACCTGATCTCGGAGGGCTACACCACCTCGCCCAAGCTAGCGATCCAGGGCGGCTCCAACGGCGGGCTGCTGGTGGGCGCGGCGATGACGCAGCGTCCCGAGTTGTTCGGTGCGGCGCTCCCGGCGGTAGGGGTCATGGACATGCTTCGCTTCAATAAGTTCACCATCGGGTGGGCGTGGGAGAGCGACTACGGCTCACCCGAGGATCCGGAGGACTTCGAGGTTCTGAGGGCCTACTCGCCCTATCACAACCTCGAGGAGGGCGTGCGCTATCCCTCGACGATGGTGACGACGGCGGATCACGACGACCGCGTGGTGCCGGCGCACTCGTTCAAGTTCGCAGCCCAGCTCCAGCACGCCCACTCGGGCGACAACCCGGTGCTGATCCGTATCGAGACCCGAGCCGGGCACGGAGCGGGCACGCCGATCTCTAAGAGAATCGAGCAGGCCACCGATCGGTATGGCTTCCTCATCAGGGAGTTGGGGATCGAGCTCCCATAACCTGATCGTGGGGGTCCGACACGGACGTCGGGCTTGACCATAACGCTGTGTGCGATACACTGCCTCCGTTGCGGAATCCCGTGACGGAGGCTGTTTTTCTGTGATTTTTCAGATTCAGCCAATCTAGGAGACTGGCATGGAGTTCTCGAACGAAGACGACGAGGACACCGGCCCGCAGTGAGTGCTCGAGACCGACGAGCCCCTGCTGGTCGGTCGATTCAGGACGGCACCCACATCCCCCTCCCGAGGGGTATGACGACACACGACAGACAGACATCGACCTCGGTCGATCTCGCATTGCCCGGACATCCGCGGTCGCAGCGGTTGTGACAGATGGCCGGCGATGAGCAGATCCTATTCACCCCCACCAGGGACGTACGCCATGGACCTTTCCATCGTTCGCAACATCGGAATCGCCGCCCACATCGACGCGGGCAAGACCACAGTCACCGAGCGCATCCTGTACTACACGGGCAAGAACTACAAGCTCGGCGAGGTGCACGAGGGGACGGCCACGATGGACTTCCTCGAGGAGGAGCAGGAGCGTGGCATCACGATCCAGTCCGCCGCGACGACCTGCCCCTGGACGTTCGAGGGCAGGGACTATCACGTCAACTTGATCGACACGCCGGGCCACGTCGACTTCACCATCGAGGTGGAGCGCTCGCTGCGAGTGCTCGACGGCGCGGTTGCCGTCTTCGATGGCAAGGAGGGGGTCGAGGCTCAATCGGAAACCGTCTGGCGTCAGGCCGAGCGGTACGGCGTGCCTCGCCTGTGCTTCATCAACAAGATGGACAAGATGGGCGCCGATTTCGACTTCAGCTTCAAGACCATCAGGGAGCGTCTTGGTGCCAACCCGATCGCGGTGCAGTACCCGATTGGTGCCGCGGACTCGTTCGAGGGCATCATCGACCTGATCACAATGAAGGCGTACTACTTCGACGCCGACGACTTCGGCGCGACCGTCGAGGAGCGTGATATTCCTGACGATCTCAAGGAGACGGCTGATCTGTATCGCCATGAGCTCGTTGAGAAGGCTGCCGAGCTCGACGAGGCGGCGATGGAGTACTACCTCGAGCACGACGACCTGACCAACGAGCTGATCATCAGCTCGCTGCGCAAGGGCACCCTGACCCAGGAGTGTTACCCCACGCTGTGCGGCTCGGCGCTGAAGAACATCGGCGTGCAGCGTCTGCTCAACGCGGTCGTGATGTTCCTGCCTGCTCCGAACGAGGTTCCCGAGGTCAAGGGCATCGACGTGAGGGACGAGACGATCGCGATGACGCGTCCGCACTCGGACGACGCGCCCTTCTCGGCGCTGGTCTTCAAGGTGGTCTCCGACACGCACGGCGACCTGACGTACGTTCGGGTCTACTCGGGCAAGCTCAAGAAGGGCGAACGCGTGCTGAACCCCAATTCGGACAAGCGAGAGATCGTGTCGCGCATCTTCGAGATGCACGCCAAGGAGCGCATCGCGCTCGACGAGGCGGGCGCGGGCTCGATCGTCGCGGTCGTGGGCCTGAAGAACTCCGGCACGGGCGACTCGCTGTGCGATCCGGACAACCCGATCATTCTTGAGAAGATGACGTTCCCCGAGCCGGTGATCTCGATGTCGATCGAGCCCAAGACGGCCGACGATAGACGCAAGCTCGGCGAGGCGCTGGTCACGATCAAGCGCGAGGATCCGTCCTTCCGCGCCAATTACGACGACGAGACCGGTCAGACCATCATCGCGGGTATGGGTGAGTTGCATCTGGAGATCATCAAGAACAAGCTGACGCGGGACATGAACATCGGCGTCGAGGTGGGCCAGCCGCGCGTGAGCTATCGCGAGACGATTACCGGCAGCGCCGACGAGGTACGTGGCAAGTTCGTCAAGCAGACGGGCGGTCGAGGCCAGTTCGGTGACTGCACGATCAACATCGAGCCGTTCACGCAGGAGCAGGCCGACGAGGCGGAGCTGAACTTCAAGGAGAACGTCGCGTTCGAGAACAAGATCGTCGGCGGCGCGATCCCCAAGGAGTACATCCCCTCGGTCGAGGTCGGTGTTCGCCAGACGGCGCTGTCGGGCGTACTCGCGGGCTACCAGCTGATCAACATCAAGGTGACGCTGGTCGATGGCTCGAGCCACCCAGTGGACTCGTCGCAGGTGGCCTTCGAGCAGGCCGGTCGATTGGCGCTCAACGAGGCATGCCGCAAGGCGGGCATGACGCTGCTCGAGCCGGTGATGAAGGTTGTGGTGACGACGCCCGAGGAGTACTTCGGGTCGGTCACGGGTGATCTGAACTCACGACGGGGCATCGTGGCGGGCACCGAGGAGCGTGGCAACACGAAGGTCATCACTGCCGAGGTGCCGCTTTCCGAGATGTTCGGCTACGCCACGACGCTTCGCAGCCTGACGCAGGGTCGTGCGAACTCGTCGATGGAGCCGCTGGACTATCGCCCGCTCCCGCCGAACCTGGCCAAGGAGGTCGTCGAGGCCGGGGCGTAAGAACTCGCTCCGGGCGCTCCAGCGCGATAGTGTGTGCGCGGGAGGCTGCCAGTGAGTGTGCGCTTGACGAAGATCTATACACGCACGGGTGACGACGCCACGACGGGGCTCGTTGGGGGTTCGCGTGTGCGCAAGCACGACCCTCGGGTTGCGGCGTACGGGGATGTCGATGAGGCGAACGCCTGTGTGGGGCTTGCGATCGCGTCCTGCGACGACGCCGCGATGCGCGAGATGCTGCGTTCGATCCAGCAGGATCTGTTCGATCTCGGGGCGGATCTGGCGACACCTCTGAAGGATCAGGAATCGAGCACGAGTGTGCTGCGGATCACGCCCGAGCAGACGAGACGTCTCGAGTCGATGATCGACGCGCACAACGATCGTCTTCCATCGTTGGAGTCGTTCGTGCTGCCGGGTGGAACGGAGTTGGCGGCGCGACTGCACCTTGCCCGCACTGTTGTTCGTCGAGCGGAGCGTTCGATTTCATCGCTGATCGAGAGCCGGTCCGATACGGTGGCGCACGAGCCTCTGGTGTACATGAACAGGCTCTCGGATCTGCTGTTCGTGCTCGCGAGGGTGGCCAACGGCAGCGGCGATGGCGATGTGCTCTGGGTCCCTGGTGGCAATCGCGGGCGTTCGTGATGAAAGAGTGATCTCGCTCCGGCGTAGAAGGGTTATACCACTTGCGAGGAAACCGATGACCGCCACCTTCAGCGCAGATTTCAAGCACGAGTTCGAGCAGGAGCGGAGCTCCTGGCTGCGCAAGCGGTTCCTGTGGTACACGGGCATCCTCGCGTGTCTGAACCTGCTCCAGCTCATCGGGCTCATCATCGTCCTCGGCGGCTTGGATATGGCCACGCTGCTCAAGATTGTTAGTGTGCTGCTCGCCGTCGGCAATATTCTGATCTACGCGGCGCCGTTCATGTATGTCTATCGCTCGACGATCGTGCTCGAGTACAAGGAGATCGTGCAACTCCTGTTCTGGATCATCATCATCAACGGCTTCTACGTGCTGCTGAGCCAGGTCGTGGGCGGTGAGGTGGGACAGAAGCTCTCGAGCGTCAACGCGACGGGCGACGCGGACCTGATGACGAATGGTGTGGCGTGGCTGGGTGGGATCTTCGTGAGCCACTTCATCGCCTCGTTGTTCATCCCGTGGACGGCGCGTGAGGCGCTGCGCCCGATGGTGTACCTCCTGGTGCCGTTCAATCTGTTCGTGGTCATCGGGGTTGTTCTCGCGAAGCTGTCGGTTCTCCAGGGGCTCGGGCTGATAGCGATGTCGATCGTCCCGCCGCTGCCCGGCATGGCGATCGCCTGGTGGCGTCACTCGCGATTCAAGGATCGCTTCCATTACAAGGCGCTGCGAGGGCGCTACGGGCAGATGAAGCGCGAGCTCGTTGACGCGCGCAGGCTGCACGAGTCGCTCTTCCCGCAGCCGATCGAGTCCGGGAGCGTGAGGTTCACGTACTCGTACGAGCCCATGCGCCAGATCGGCGGTGACTTTCTCTTTACGCACACCTTCCCCTCGCTCGATCCCGACGAGGAGAACGAGCCGGTCTCGATCGTGCTCGTCGACGTGACGGGGCACGGCATCCCGGCGGCGCTGACCGTCAATCGTTTGCACGGCGAGCTGGAGCGCATCTTCGGCGAGGATCCCGACATCGGCCCCGGCGAGGTGCTCAGGATGCTGAACCGTTACGTGCACCTGACGCTCTCTCGCCACTCGGTCTACGCGACGGCGTTGTGCCTGCGTGTCGATCCGCGCGCCAGCCGCATCGGCTGGGCCTCGGGTGGGCATCCACCCGCCTTCCTGCGTGGCGTCGACGGCACGCTGACGGAGCTGGGCTCGACGGCGCTGGTGCTCGGCGCGGTGACAGGAGGCGATTTCGATCCGGGTGAGGAGAGCCATCCGTTTGTCAGGGGCGACGGGCTGATCGCGTACACGGACGGCGCGATCGAGTCGAAGAACGCCAAGGGTCAGATGCTGCGGATCGAGGGGCTGCGTGGGATCATCGCGTCGGTCGTGCCGGATCAGGGGCGAGCCGGATGGGCGGGCGCGATACTGCGGGAGATCGACCTGTTCCGCCACGGACCCGCAGAGGACGACACGCTGGTGGTCGAGCTGTACAGGCCGCTTGTCGCCGCTGATCTGCGATCGAAGGCCGGCGTGCCGTCGGAGCGCGATCAGTCGGACGCGTCGGCGCCGACCAGTATGGCCGAGAGATCCTGAAAAACGACCTCGCTCGAGCCCTCCTCGAAGGTGTGGAACTGCGCGATCGGTGGCGAGTAGCAGTGCAGCGAGATGAGCTCGTCGCTGTCGGACAGGTTGACGATCTCGTGCATGTCGCCGTCCTGTGACGCGCACACGGTTCCGGCGGGTGCGTCGTGGCGCGATGAGCGTCGACAGATGCCGTCGTCGTCGAGGTCGTACCGGATCTCGGTCGCCACTCCTGAGATCACCCGGAGCCCGCAGCTGGAGCCGTGGTGGTCGTGGATGGGCGTTCGCTGTCCCGGCTTCCAGCAGAGGCAGACGAGCTCGTAGTGCTCGCTCCGGTGGACAAGGACGCGCTCGTAGCACCCCTCGCGGAAGTGAACGAACGGTTCGAGCTCATCGCGTGTGACCGTGAGCGAGGCCATCGCCTCTCTGAGCCAGTCGAGTGATGCGCGCTCGGTGATCTGCTCCATGTGATCGAGGAAGCTGCGAAGCGAGTGCGGGATGTGTGATGGAAGAGCCATGTTCAGTCCCTCGGGTACAGCGCGTGGGTCCGTCTCAATCCTATCTCAATCGGCGTGGAGTTCCAGAGCAAAGTCCGACTCGACCGGATCAGTTATTGGCCTCGGGCACTCCGGGCTGGGGATTGATGGAGTCGAGCATCAGGTTGTAGATAAGGACTTGATCCGGCTTCAGGACGGGCGGGAACCCCCTCGGGAAGCCGAGCGCGGGGGGCACGATCACCCTCCGCACGCCGCCGGAGAACGGCTCCTCGTCGCGTACTCTGAAGGGCGCCTTCATGCCCATCGCGCCCTGGCGCACGCCCAGGTTTGGAAGGTTCTCGACTCTATTGACGAAGATCTTGAAGGGCGGCATCCGTGTCGTCTCGAGGAGCAGGCCCGTCGGCGTGTAGCTCTCGAGATGCATCGCGACGCTCACGCCCTCGACGATCACCTCGCCGGTGCCCTCGCGCAGGTCGATGTAGCGCACGCCGCTGGGGAGTTCGACAGCCATCGGCGTCGATTCGAGCCGTGTCATCTCGACGGGCGACTCGCCCCAGACGACGGCTCCGTTGGCGTCCGTACCGGTCTCCCTCCACGCGAATGACTCGGCGGTGACGAGGTGGTGTGTGTCGGAGTACAGCGCACCGCCAAAGGCGATGGCGTGCGGGTACTCCGATTCGAGGTGCAGTGTGTCACCCTCCCATCGGGTTGTCAGGTCGCCAAGGGTGACGTAGCCGGTGGTCTTGAGCAGCGGGAACATGTCTGGTGCGGCCCACATGCCCACTGCCAGGTCGGCGCTGTTCGTGCCCAGATGAAACTCATTGCGCGGCGGGAAGATGTTGACACGCGCCTTGATGCCATCGGGCGTCTCGCTGAGCCACCAGACCTGCTGTCGATCGGGGCGAACCTCGTGCCCCCGTCGGGAGACCTCCACGTAGAGCGCAAAGGGCATGGCGGGGGAGTGGACGCGCGCGATGTGAACGCTGTGCTCACCATTGGAGTGGCTGCCGATGAGGCGGTCGAGCGTGCGCTGCATAGCCTCTGAACCCTGCTCGAACTCGACATCCCGCATGGCCTCTTCGCGTGGCTCGGGGGCGGGCGGCTGCTGGGCACCGGCCTGCGCGAGGGAGGGTGTGGCAGCCAGCAGGAGGATGGCGACGAGCAGACCGGCGCGGATGGGAAGATACTGCATGGTTGTGGGCCTTCTCAGGGAGCTTGAATCCAGGGGCTGAAGTGGTGGAACACAGCCGAATCGTCGAATTCTGCGTGTATCCTTATTACAGTCTACAGGCATTGTCTGACGACGATGCTGCCATGGCTACTCGGACTATGTGAGGGGCAGATTCCATGCTCGAGGGACCAGCATCTTTCACCTGCTTCAGCTGCGGGCGGAGATTCAAGTGGCGCAGCGAGGATGCCGGACGCACCTTTCGCTGCCAGTGCGGCATCAAGCTGCGCTGTCCCGATCCCGGCGAGGACCAGATGGCCAGCGAGTCGCTCGAGGACACCGTGGCCGACGTGACCCTAGAGGAGGCCTTCGACGAGATCGACACGAGCGCGCCCAAGGGCTCCACGTCCGAGTCCGAGAACGCGGTCGCGCTTGATGAGGAAGAGTACACCGAGGAATTCGTGCCAAGGCGAGTGAGTGGTGGCATCTTCGGGCTCGGGCCGGCGGGAGAGACCTTGTTCTGGTTTGTCGTGGCGTTGGTGTGTCTGTCGTCGTTTATTCTGTTCGCGTACGTGCCCAGCTGGGTGTACTTCATCATCGGGATCGTGACGTTTCTGGGCATCTGGAAGTTCTACACGTCCTGGAAGAACTGGACTCGCGGTCGCCCGTGGCTGGAGTGCCTCGACGAGTTGTTCTCGTCGTCATGAGCTCGTGACCGGGTGCTATCCCTGAAATCTGGTGGGTCTCGGTAAGTCGTAACGGTTGTGATGGCTCTTGTGTGTGTGCGCGCGGAGGTGTTGGACTCAAGCTGTGAAGTCTATGTGAGGCGGGGTCGATGCCACACGCGCCCCAAGGTGGGGCAGCCCGGCCGGTGTGCTGTTTGGCCACAGGCAATCCGGTTGTTACTGGAGGGTCGGGTCCAGACGGTTGGGTGCTCTCGGGTTGTGTGACCCGCGGGCGAAACGAAGTCAGTGAGGCGGATCCGGCCGGTCCGTCTCGAACACGAATGGAGCGAGTCACATGCGCACACACCGTGCCAAGGGTTTCACCCTCGTCGAGATTCTGATTGTTGTCGTGATCCTGGGCATTCTTGCCGCGATCGTCGTCCCCCAGTTCACCAGCGCCTCGCAGGACGCTGTCAAGGGTGCGCTGCAGACGCAGATGCAGACTCTGACCGCGCAGACCGAGCTCTATCGCGTGCAGAACTTCGGTGATCTGCCGCATCAGGCGGTCGCTCCCGCGCAGCCGCTGTTGGCTCACCAGCCCGGCACCACCGCCGGTTGGGGTGATCTGGTTCTCGAGCAGTATCTGAAGGATCTTCCCTTCAATGGGTACATGGGCTCGAGCGGTATCGCCTTCGAGGCCGCCGCTGTCGACGCCGCTGTCGCCTCGCTGTATGTCGCGCCCGCTAAGCCGGCAGCGAACACGATCGAGGGCTGGGTTTACAACACCACGCTCGGTTCCTGGCACCCGAACGGGTACGACGATGTCAACAATCGTCTGAGCAACGAGACGGGCCTTCCCGCCCCGCAGGTCTCGTTCACCCCTGCCGACGTCGTCTGGTAAATCGAGACGAACTTCTGCGATTCACGAAGCCGGCTCCTCGGAGCCGGCTTTTTTTGCGCGTGCCCGATTGAGGGGATCAATTCGGGCTCTTCAGAATCCGATGGAGACGGCATGCGAAAGCTCCCCAAGGTATTCGACTGGCTGGTGATCATCGTGCTGCTGCTCACGCTCAGCGTTATCGTCTCACCGCGGTTTACCAGGGCGGGCGAGGAATCTCTGAGAGATGGCCTCTCGCGTCAGCTTGATCAGCTTCGGTCTGCGATCGAGCTGTATGCCCAGGAGCATGGTGGTCAGTACCCACAACTGGGTGGACCAGAGCACGGCGGGTGGATGCCGCTGCTGGAGGCGCGGTACATCAACGAGGCGCCTCTGAATCTTCACGTGAGCAAGTCCCTGGTGATGTCGACGGAGCTCACGCCTGAGGTGCTCACTCCTAACCACCACGTGAATCAGACCGACGTCGGCTGGTTCTACAACCCGCTGACGGGTCGCATCATCGCGAACGGATTCGATTCCGCGTCCCGCGCGTTCCACGACGAGGCCGGCTACGAGCCCAAGTCGTTCACCTGGTGACTCGATTGGAGGGATGGCGAGATGCCCTCCGTGCTTGCGGGCTCCACGCTGCTGACGAAGACGCTCTGGGCGGTTGGGGTGACGGGTGTCCTGACCGCTGGCGTTGTTGTGCCAACCCAGCTGGGCGCGATCATGGGCCAGGAAGACGAGTTGCCCGAGATCGTGCTCCCATCCGATCCGGAGCGCGCACGCGTGCAGATGACGCTCCGTGACGCGTTCGCCTCGTTGGGGGTGGTGGTGGACGTGCGCACGAACTCGGGGACCGACTGGATCGTGTGCTGGACCTCCGATAACGAGTCGCGGGGTCGCATCAACGCCAATGAGATCGTGGTGATCGGCTTTAATCGTTTGCTGCAGACCCTTGAGATGTACAGCGTCGAGAGCGATGAGGCGTTTTCCATCGGGTCGCTGCTCGACAGGTCGTATATACGGACCTGGAGATCGCGCAAGGATGTGCATAGGCGCGTCCTCGCGCACGGGTTACAGGACGTAGCGCTTGTTTGGTCTGATAGTGCAATAGGTGCTGGCAAGCTCGCAGTTGCGCTCACCTGGGCTCCCTCTGCGTCCGATGTTCAGAGCGATCCCCTGGGGGAGCCGGTGCGCTCGTCGTTCACCGTTTCACTTCCCGGCGTGCAGGGGACGCACTAAGAACCGACAGGAGCGCGCCATCATGGAATCGCAGTCACACACACGTCGCACACGAACGATCACAGTCGCACTCTGCGTCGCCGCTCTGATGCTCGGCATCGATATCGGCACTCGGCTGGGCGACAACGGGCCGATCGCCAGCGCGGACGCGCAGGGATCCGGTGTCGTGAACCCGGCCGACCAGCGCCGCCAGATGATCGGCGAGTTGCAAGCGATGAACCGCAAGATCACAGAGCTCAACGCGACGCTCAACAAGACGTTCGGGAAGGGTCCCGTCGACGTCTCGGTCGTGGACTTCCCCAAGAACGTTCTTGTTTCCGACTAACCCGTTCACCCCGTGATGTGAGGTGCTGTGTATGCGCTCCGGAACAACACATATCGAGCGTCGTGCGTTCACGCTCGTCGAGATCCTGATCGTCGTGGCGTTGCTGGGCATCGCCGGCGCCCTCGTGGTGCCCGCCATGGGCCAGGTCGGCGTGCTGCGCATCCGCTCGGCGGTGCGATCGCTGGTCGCGGATATCACCTACGCCCAGTCGGACGCCATGTCGTCACAGAACCGTCGTGTGATCATCTTCGGGCTCGTCGGTCAGCGCGACCCCGGCACGGGTGTCTGGACGTTCGTCCCCGGCAACGGGTACACGATCTACTCGCCAGCCCCAGGCTCGGCGGTGCTGGACCCAAACAACGACTGGCTGCCCGACCCCGAGAACGGTGTCCACCCCTACACGCGTGACTTCGATGTCGAGGCGTTCGGCGGGGCACAGATCATCAACGTGGACATCAACGCGGGCGACTGGCTCATCTTCGACGAGCTCGGTGGTCCCGTGCAGTTTCTGACGGGCAACACGCCAGGCACGGGTGGGCGTCTGGACATAGCCAACATCGACACAACGTTTCGGCTGATCATCGAGCCGTACACCGGGAGGGTGACGGTCACACGCCTGTGAGACTCTGACGTCTCGGGCACGAACCGGAGCAGGATTGCAAGTGAAGATCGGGCGGCAAAAACGCGAGATCATGCCCATCGGTGTCGAGCTGAACACCCGATGCGTGCGCCTGCTCCAGCTGCGTCGGGACGGCGGGAAGCTCTCCGTGATCGATGGCGCGTCGATGCCGATCGAGGTCGGGGACGAAGGGCTGTCCTCCCAGGCGTACTCCCACGAGATGCGAAAGGCCATGCGCGCGATGCTCTCGGAGCATCGATTCCGCGGGCGTCACTGCCTGGTGTCGATCGACGAGTCGCTCGTCAGGGTGCGATCGGTCCGACAGCCGCGCATGCCAGACGATGAGATGAACCAGGCGGTGTGCATCGAGGCGCCCGATCGGCTTGGTGTCGATCCGAGCATGCCCATGCAGGTCGATTGGTTGCGAGCCGGCGAGGTCCGACACGGAGACGAGATCCGCGAGGAGGTGCTGCTGGTCGGGTGTGAGCGTTCGCCTCTGGAGAAGCTCGTGGACGAGCTGATCTCGTGCGGTATCTCGCCCATGTCGGTCGAGCCATCGTTCGTGGCGATCGGACGGACGTTCAGCCGGATGTACCAGCGTGCCTCGGACCGCGCGACCGTGCGGATGGTGCTGCATGTCGGCAATCGCTCGACTCGCGTGCTCGTGCTCGCGGGACCCGATGTGGTGTTCTACAAGCGGATCGAGGTTGGTGGGGCCGAGTTCAGCGAGATCGCGGCGGAGCGCATGGGTCTCGACCTCGAGACCATCGAGAGTCTCCGACGCCAGCGCATGATCGCGCAGCTGAACCCGGACGTGCAGCGTCCGGAGGAGAAGGTTGATCGTGCGATCTACACCTCGGTGCGTCCGCACCTGTCGATGCTCGCTGAGGAGATTTCCCGATGTGCGCGCTACTTCGCGGTGACGTTCTGCTCGCCGCGTCCGTCGCTGGCGATCGTTGTGGGTGAGCACGCCGCTGAGCCGGGTCTTGTCCAGATTGTCTCCGATGCGATCGGGCTGGACACGAGCATCGGGCAGCCGTTCGACAACATCGCGATGCCGAGCCCATGCCCTGTGGCGCTGCAGCACATCACGACGTCGTGGGCGGCGCCGATCGGGCTGTGCTTGCGGGGTCGTCGCCAGGTCAAGCGGAGGCGCGCGGCATGAGCCAGCTCATCGACCTGATGCCGAACTCGGCGTTGCAGCGTCTCGGGCGCGCGCGGCGCATCCAGCGATGGGTGCTGCTGTATCTCGCGACCACCGCGTTGCTGGTTGCCACGGCGGCGTCACAGCAGATGAAGCGATCGCTGCTCCAGACGGAGGTGTTCCACACCCGCGCCAAGACGCAGGGCATAGCGGAGCATCGCATCCAGGCGAACAGGATCCGCACGGAGCTCTCTCAGCTCCTGTGGGAGCAGTTCCGCCACGACGATCTGATGTGGCCGGTGCGGATGCACGACGTGATGCGCGTGATCGCGTCGCTCGTGCCCGAGTCGATCACGCTCACGTCCGTGACGGTTGCGTCGCAGGAGGGGCGTCGGATCGCCATGCGATCGACGGCCTACGGATCGCGGAACGATGGGAAGGCATCGCTGATGCTGGAGATCGTCGGGCTGGCCGGCCACGACGTGGCACTCGCCAATTTCCTGGCGGGGCTCGAATCGCACCCGCTCTTCGCGAGTGTGGTGGTTGATTTTTCTCGCGAGACGATGAACAGAGAGCTACGCGGTCGTGAGTTCGGCATCACCTGCCAGATCTCGCTCGACGCGCAGTACAGGTTCGCGTCGTTCTCGCTGGTGGGGGGTGAGTGATGCCAACGCTGCGCACTCCGCATCTGCTTGTGCTCTGGGCGGGCCTGACCGCGGGCGTTGTGGCGACGGTCATCTATCCGCAGTCTCGCACGAACGCGTCGCTCGAGAGCCAGCTTCAGGATCTCGAGATCATGATGGACGAGACCGATGCGGTGATCGAGCAGGTCAACGTGCTCTCTGAGTGGAAGGTCAGGGTGCGATCGATCGTCGAGTCATCGACCCGCCCGATTCCGGAAGAGAGCGACGTGTCGGGATTCGTGCGCGATCTGAGCCTGCAGATGGCGAGGATGGGTATCGATCGTCGAGAGATCATCACCAACAACCCTGTCGGATCGGAGCACGCCAGCGTGCTGCCGATCACGATTTCCATGTCGAGCACCTTTCCTCAGATCGTTGACGTGGTTGGTTGGGTCGAGGATCTGCCGCGCCTTGTGCGGATCCGACGAGTGAAGATCACGACGGGTCGCAGCGCACGGACACCCGCCGATCTGGTGAGCGCCGAGATTCTGCTCGACGCGTACTTCGCTCCTGCGGGCTTCGACACCACGCAGAACCTCTCGCAGGTGATCTCCGCGCGTCTGGGGGAGGAGGACTGATGCTCTCCAAGATTCGAGAGATATGGCCTGAGACCCGAGGCGATCAGCGCAAGGTGATGCTGCTGATCGCGCTGGGTCTGATGGCGCTGGTGCTCTGGGGGCGTGCGTGGGTGTTTCCTGGTCCGAAGGTTGCCGCCGGCGCCGAGGACACCGAGCAGCCCAACATGCTCCGTCAGCTCTCGCAGCAGATCGAGAAGGTCTATGTGCAGATGCAGCGTCGTGAGGTGTTGCTGCCGGTCCCACCGGATCAGGTCAGGGACGTGTTTGCGATCTCCCCCGATCTGGTCCCACCGAATATGGATCCCGATCCAGTTGTGCAAGTGATCCCAAAGTCGGACATGGACCCAGTCGAAAGCGATGAGGAACGGGTCAGACGCGAGCGACAGGCGCTCGTGCGCTCGATCCAGGAAGAAGCGAGCCAGCTGAGGCTCAGGAGCACCATGGTGGGCAAGACAACCGCGGCAGTCATCGAGGTTGTTCGCTCACGCCAGTCGCGTCCGGTGGTGCTGCTGCCGGGCCAGGACATACAGGGATTCATGCTGGTCGAGGTCTCCTCCGCCAGCGTCTTGCTCGAGAAGCAGGGCATCGTGATAGAGCTGCACGTAGAGCAGCCAGGCATTCAGTAGGAACCACAAACCGGGGACGGGGAGTCTCGTTGCCCACACCAGAGTCGCAGGAGGATCAGGTAATCATGGCGGACTACACCACACGTCAACGGCGCCAACGGATGGCACCTCTGAGCGCGATGGGTGTGACCCTCGCATTGCTCGCGGGGTCCACCAATGCCCTCGCGCAGGAGCGTGATCCGTTCGGCGACAACAGCAATGACAACTCCAATGTCGAGGTGTCCGAGTTCCTGACCGTGGATCTCCACGTCCAGGACGAGGATCTGGCCAACGTGCTCCAGATGCTCTCCATCCAGAGCCAGCGCAACATCGTTATGAGCAACGATGTCTCCGCGACGGTCACGGCCAACCTCTACAACGTGACGTTCTTCGAGGCTCTCGAGTCGATCCTGAACGTCAACGGCTACGGCTTCATCGAGCGTGGCAACTTCATCTACGTGCACACGCTCGAGGAGATCTCTGCCATCGAGCAGGCCGCCCGCCAGCCCGTGTGGCGCGTGATCAACCTCGATTACCTCAACTCCAACGACGCCGCGGAGTTCGTCACCCCGCTGCTCTCCGAGATCGGGCAGATCCACACGCCCGGCGAGACCGAGGAGTACTCGCTCCCCGATGACTCGCCCTACGGTGCCGACGACTACGCGATGTCGGCCACGTTGGTGGTCTTCGACTACGCCGAGAACGTCGATGAGATCGAGAAGCTCGTGGAGCAGCTCGATTCCCGTCCGGCGCAGGTGCTGGTCGAGGCCACGATTCTGCAGTCGAGCCTCGATGAGGCCAACGCCTTCGGCGTGGACTTCTCGATCATCGGCTCCGTCGACTTCACCGACTTCACCAACACCGGTGGTCCGCTCTCGAGCACGAACTCACTGATCGACGGCGGCACGGGTGCTTCCGGCGAGGGCGTCACGCCACCGGTCGGCACCGAGGCCGTCAGTGCCACGAGCACGGCAGGCAACGTCCGCGCTGGCGCCGGCACGTTCAAGGCCGGCATCATCCAGGATGACTTCGCTGTCTTCATGCGTATGCTCGACGAGGTCACCGACATCAGCATCCTCTCGAATCCGAAGGTGCTGACGCTCAACCGCCAGCCGGCCCGCGTCCTCGTTGGCCAGCGCATCGGCTTCCTGAGCACGACCTCCACCGAGACGTCCACCACGCAGTCCGTCGAGTTCCTCGACACCGGTGTGCAGCTCTCGTTCCGACCGTTCGTGTCGAACGACGGGTTCATCCGCATGGAGCTCAACCCGTCGGTCTCCGAGGGTGTGATCCGTGAGGCGAGCAACGTCAACAATGCCGCCATCACCATCCCGGACGAGAACACCAACGAGCTGTCCACGAACGTGCTGGTCCGCGATGGCGCGACCATCGTGCTCGGCGGTCTGTTCCAGGAGAAGACGACCATCGGTCGCAAGCAGGTCCCGGGCCTGGGCAACATCCCGGTCGTCGGTGCCGCGTTCAAGGGCCACGACGATGAGATCAAGCGCTCGGAGATCATCTTCATGATCACGCCGACGATCGTGAACGACACCATCCTCCTCGAGGAGGGTCGCGAGGGTCTTGACTACGTCGAGCGTGTCCGCACGGGCTCGCGTCGTGGCCTGCTGCCCTGGAGCCGTGAGAAGCTCAGCGCCAAGCTGAATCTCCAGGCCGAGCGTCTCGCCTCTGAGGGCAAGTCCGAGCGTGCCAACTGGAAGCTGCGTCGCTCGCTCCAGCTGAACCCGCACCAGCCCGACGCGCTGCGTCTGCGTGAGCACATCATGGAGAAGCAGGAGCGCTGGCCGACACGCTCGATGCTCGAGGGCATCCTGCGCGACGAGATCAACGATCGCATCGACGCGATGAAGACGCTCTCGGAATCGAACCGCGCGGTGGCGAGCAGGGACTCCAAGCAGAACGCCGAGCTCCGTCGCGCTCAGAGCAAGTACAAGCGCGAGCAGCGCAAGCTCGAGCGTGAGCGCAAGAAGCTCGAGAAGGCTCGTGCCAAGGCCGCGGCCAAGGGCGAGGCGTTCGAGCAGCCCGTCGTTGATGCCAACGATGACCCCGAGAACGAGGGTGTGGTCTTCGACTTCTCCGGGGGCTGGATCATCAACACGGAGAACGATTCCACGGAGTCGGACTCTGAGTCCGAGGCGACCGTCACCGACGCCGAGAACGAGTCGAACGAGGAAGAGTTCGATTCGGTCTCCGAGGCCAACGAGGGCGAGAACGAGCCCCAGTCGGTCTCCGACGCCTCCGACGAGGAGGAGGATGACATCGCCCCTTTTGAGTTCCGGGAAGAAACACTGGCCCAGCTTCGCGCCCAAGACGTGACCGAGAGCGCGTCCCAGGGTTCCTTCCCCAACGCGGACACGACCGTCGACAACCCGTTCGTGCACTCGCCCTACTTCGACGACTTCGGCACTCCCATCGTCTCCAACTGGGGACCGGAGGTCAGGCCGTTCGATCTCACCCACGAGATGTTCTTCTTCGCGGATGAGCCCTGGCGAGCGCCCAGCGCTGTCTCGAGCATGATCGGCCTCTGGCGATACTTCGAGGCACCTGTCAACCCCGCGTTCACCTCTGGTGTCAACGTCGGGGCGCAGCAGGCGACCGTCGACCCGGATTCCAACTGATGCCACACGAGCGGCGCGCGGAGACGCGCTCCGCACGATTCACAGAGTCTTGTCCCTCACCTCCAGTCCCTCGGAGACATAACCATGCTTCGCAACACGACACGTTTCTTCGCCTCCTTCCTCGCGTCCTCAACGCTCGCGCTCGGCGCGTGCAGCGGAGGCCACGGCAAGCACACCACGGAGGCGTTGACCAACGCCCAGGAGCGCATGTCGAGCATCAAGGCCGCCACCTCGTGGGATCTCGCTCGCCAGCAGTTCCAGGTGGGCGATCTCGAGAAGGCGCTCAAGAACGTTGACGAATCGATCGGGTACAACCCGAACGTCGCCAAGGCGCACTCGCTGCGTGGTCGCATCCTGCTCGAGCTCGGGCAGATCGAGAACTCGATCCAGTCCTTCAACGAGGCGCTGGCCCACGATCCGCAGTACGATGAGGCGTTCTACTACAAAGGAATCAGCCTAGAGCGCATCAACCAGATCGAGGGCGCGCTGACCGCGTACACAAAGGCAGCCGATCTGACGCCGCAGAACGCGCAGTACGCGATCGCGGCGGCGGAGATGCACATCGAGCTCGACCAGCTCGACGAGGCCGAGCAGATCCTCAACGAGCGCAAGGAGTTGCTCGAGCACAACTCGGGCGTCCGCCAGACGCTGGGGCACATCGCGCTGCTCAACCACGACGCCGAGGGCGCCGTGGCGTTGTTCCGCGAGTCCCGCCTGCTGGCGCCGGACGACATCACCGTGGCCGAGGATCTCGCCCACGCGCTGGTGTACGCGTCGGACTGGGTCGAGGGTGAGTACACGCTCCGCACACTGCTGAATCACGAAGACTACGCCGAGCGTCGTGACCTGAAGCGTCTGCACGCCCGCACGCTCGTGGCGCTGGATCGCCCGGTCGAGGCGCGCACCCTGCTGCTGTCACTGACCACGGACGAGAAGGGCAAGAACGACTCCGCGTCGTGGATCGACCTTGGAAACGTTGCGTTGCATCTCGGTGATCTGTCTCGTGCACGCGTCGCCGCCCGCCAGGTGATCGCGCTCAAGCCCGACCGCCCGGAGGGATACGCGCTGCTCGCCGCCGCGCAGATCAAGGGAGGCGATCAGGATGCCGCGCTCGAGAGCCTCGCCCAGGCGATGGAGTTCTCGACGGACGACGCCTCTCCGGGTCTTCTGCGCGGGCTCCTGTTGGCGCAGATGGGCGAGCACGAGGAGGCGCAGGAGATGTTCAACTGGGCGTTGGAAATCAATCCGACTGACGAGCGTCTGCTCGATGTGATCGCGACCTCCACGGAGGACGACGAGCCGTTCGATCAGTAAGGATCAGGCAGGTGCGGGCTCGCGTCGACTCGCGAGCCCGCGTGGAGTGGAGGAGAGATGCGCGTAGGGATGACAGTTGCGGGAATGGCCGCCGCCGCCGCCGCGTTGATCGCGGGCGGTGGTGTCGCCTATGTCGCGGCGTCACACCAGATCTCCAACACGGCGACGACCACGCTGTGGATCTCACTCGGCGCGTCAGTCATCGTCTTCGGGCTGGTGCAGCTGCTGCTGTTCCGCCACGAGGCGACGCTGCTGCGTGTTCGTGACTACCTCCGTCGGAGCGCCGAGGGCGACGTCCCCGACCCACCCCCCGCGTTGGGAATCGATGCCGGGCTCGTGCGTGACGCGTCTAAAACGGTCGACATCCTCCGTGCGGCGAGCGAGCGTGTCGCCTCGGAGCTGCGTGAGATGCAGATCCGCTCGAAGATCACCGAGGCCGAGCGCGATCACGCGGTCTCGATCCTGCAGAGCCTGCAGGACGCGGTCATCGTGACGGACATCTACAACGACATCAAGATGGTCAATCGGAGTGCCTGCGAGCTGCTGCAGCTCGAGCCCGAGAGCGTGATCAACGAGTCGGTGTCCGACGTGGTGTCGGATGACGTGCTCCGGGATGTGTTCGAGCGGACGCTCGAGACCGACGCGCCGTTCACGAGCAAGTCACTCGACGTGACGGTGGACTCCGGCTCTCCCGAGAACCCATCAGAGCACTGCTACGACGTGACGCTCACGGCGCTTCCCGACGTGCAGGGCACACTCGCTGGAGTGGGGGGCACCGTGACCATCCTGCGCGACGTCACACGCGAGCGTGAGATATCGCAGATGAAATCGGAGTTCGTCTCGAAAGCTTCACACGAGCTGCGCACGCCGCTGAGCTCGATCAACGCGTACCTCGAGATGCTGCTCGATGGCGAGGCACAAACCGAGGAGAGCCGCCAGGAGTTCTATCAGATACTCAAGAACGAGTCGGAGCGTCTCGGTCGCATGATCGACAACATGCTCAACATCAGCCGGATCGAGGCGGGCATCCTCAAGTCCAAGATCGGTGACGTTGACTTCCTCCAGGCCGTCAAGCGTGCTGTCGAGGTGATCTCCCCGCAGGCGGCGAGCAAGAACATCTCGGTGAAGGTGAACGCTGGCCCACTGGTGTACTCGGCGATGGGCGACGAGGACATGCTGCACCAGGTGTTCCTGAACCTGCTCTCGAACGCCGTCAAGTACACGCCGGAGGGCGGGCGCGTGACGATCACGCTCGAGAACGACGACGCCACTGGCGCCGTCATGGTCTCCGTGGCCGACACCGGTCTGGGCATCCCGCCCGACGACATCGAGAAGGTGTTCGACAAGTTCTATCGAATCGAGAACTACAAGCGCGTTGCGCGTGGCACGGGTCTGGGCCTGAGCCTGGTCAAGCACATCGTTGAGTCGACCCACAAGGGTTCCATCAGAGTCGAGAGCACGCTCGGCATGGGCAGCCGCTTCATCGTGTCTATTCCATACAAGCAAGAGGGCGTGTAACGAGGTGTCATGATGTCCACGCAATACACGATACTTGTGATCGATGACGAGCCGCACATCACCCACGTCGTTGCGCTCAAGCTCACGAACGCCGGGTACAGCGTCCTGACGGCAGGCGATGGCGAGGAGGGTCTTGATGTCGCCAGGGAGCACACACCGGATCTGATCATCACCGATCTCCAGATGCCGTACATCACTGGCGTCGAGTTGTGCCACAAGCTCCAGGATCATCACTCGACGTCATCGATCCCCGTGCTCGTGCTCAGCGCGCGCGGGTACGCGCTGGCGCCCGAGGACATCGAGGGAACCACCATCAGGGGCATGATCTCCAAGCCGTTCAGCCCACGTGAGATCCTCGAGCAGGTGCAGATGGCGCTCGACGAGAGCGACATGAAGGGTGAGGCGGCATGAATAACCCAGCGCTCAAGCATGGCGGCGTTGTTGATGGGAGGGACGTCCTTCGTCAGCGATGCCACGCGCTGCAGATGCCCACCGGCATGTGTCTTGCCGATGGCGCGTTCCAGAAGCGCCACGCGATCGAGTCGCCGTTGAGCGACCCGGCGATCAAGCGATTTCTCGGTTCCGCTTTCATCGAGGGGCTCATCAGGGAGCACGCGTCGGAGTGGTGCGAGAACTCGGAGGTCCCGCAGTCCACACAGCTGTATCCGGGGCTCTGGGCCATCCCGCTTCCGATGATCCACCGGCGCAAATGCCTCGGGTTTATCATCGCGTTCGCGTTCGAGCCCGACGCGCTGACCACAGAGCATTTTAGCGCAGCGTGCCAGTCCGCCTCGCTCGACGACAGGGCTACTCGCGCGAGCCTGAAGCCCTTGGCTGTGTACGATCACAAGAGTATCTCCCGCGTCAGCTTCCTGCTGTCGTGGGCGCAGCAAGACAGGGTGCTCATCGGGACCAACGAGATCGCGCTGACGGGATTCAGCCGCCAGCTCACCGAGTCGTTCGAGGAGATCAGCCTGCTCTACAAGCTCGGTCGCTCTATGAACGAGGTTGTCAATCCGAAGCGCTTCGTGCAGATGCTCTGCGACGAGCTGCATGCCACGCTCACGTTCCGCTGGATCGTGCTCCACTGCTTCGAGAACACTGGCACGCCTACAAGCCTTGCCGGTAGGTCGTTCCAGGCGGGCGACGCGCCCTGGCGAGTCGCCAGGTCGGGCTCGATCTGTCGCGCGCTGTCCGACTCGTTCGCGGGCACGTCGTCGTCTGTTATCTCGCCGGATATGCTCCGCACCATCGACGACGTCGACACGTCGGGCCAGCTGCTCCTGCAGCCGCTGATGCGTGACGGAGAGCACATCGGTGTCATCATCGCTGGAGACAAGCAGACCGAGGACAGCTCGATCTCCTCCGTCGACATGAAGCTTGTCGACGCCGCGGCTCAGAATCTGCTGATCCTGCTCGAGAACGTCACTCTGTACGAGGACCAGCAGGCGATGTTCCTTGGCACGCTCGGCGCCATCACCGCGGCGCTCGACGCCAAGGATCGGTACACCTGCGGTCACTCGGAGCGTGTCGCGCTGCTCTCGTCGCGCCTCGCCGCGTCCGCCGGACTCGACGAGCGGACGTGCGAGCGCATCCGCATCTCCGGTCTCGTGCACGACGTGGGCAAGATCGGCGTTCGCGAGGCGGTGCTGCGCAAGCCAGGGCGCCTGACGGAGGAGGAATTCCTCGAGGTTCGCGCGCACCCGGTCATCGGTTATCGCATTCTGAAGGACATCCCCCAGCTCCACGACGTCTTGCTCGGCGTGCTGCATCACCACGAGCGGTGGGACGGCGAGGGATATCCCGACAACATCGCTGGTGAGGACATCCCCCTTGTTGCGCGGATCATCGGGATAGCTGACGCCTACGACGCCATGCGATCGACGCGCACGTACCGCGACTCGATGGCGCACGAGAAGGTGCTGGCCGAGATCACACGCTTCGCGGGCGTGCAGTTTGACCCGGGTCTCGTGCCACTGTTCGTCAATCTCGATTTCACAGAGTTCAACGCGCTCATCGCCTCGCACATCCGACGCGAGGCAACCGAGCGCACATCGTCGGAGGCGGCATGAAGCTGAGCTTTCACGAGTATGGGCCCGTGGTGGTGCTGACCCTCTCGGGTGAGTTTACGGCGGATGACGTCGGCCAGTTCGAGCGCGTCGTGCAGGAGCGCATGGCCGCCGGCGCTAAGCACGTGATGCTCAACTGCGAGTTCCTGGACTTCATCGATTCCAAGGGTCTTGAGTCGTGGTTGCGCGTGCGCGACCAGGTTGTTGAACGCAGCGGTCAGGTACGGCTGATCGCCCCGGAGGCGAACATCGAGAAGATCCTCGAGATTACCCGCCAGGATAAGTCGTTCGAGATCCTGCCATCGCTCGAGTCTGCGGTCAGGAGCGTGCGATGAAACCCGCCCAGATCAACGCGACGAAGCTGCAGCTCGGCGAGATCCTCACCGCGCGCGGTGTGATCTCCACGCCGCAGCTCAAGGAGGCGCTCCAGGAGCAAGCCAGCCAGGGCCGTCGCCGACTCCTGGGCGAGATCCTCGTCGACATGAACTTCGTCTCCTCGCAGCAGGTCATGGAGGCGTTGGCAGAGTGCTACGCGGTGCCCTACGTCAAGGTCACGCCCAAGGTCGCCGATCCGCGAATCACCGAGGTGCTCTCGCCTGAGTTTCTCTCGAATCACTGCATCCTGCCGCTCTTCCTGGTGCGCGGTGTGCTCACCGTTGCCGTCAGCGAGCCCGCGAACCTCTTCCTCATCGAGGAGATCGAGCGCATCACAGGCTTCGATGTGCAGATCGTCGCGAGCACGGCGTCCGACATCCGGGGCACGCTCCAGTCACACGTTCCGTCCGCGAACGTCTTTGTTATAGACGACATCTATCGTGACGTTGAGCTGCGCGACTTCTCCGTGGTCGACGCCCAGGTCGCCGACATCACGAACCTCGAGGAGATCTCCGGCAAATCGCCAGTCATCAAGCTCGTGAATTACATCGTCTATCAGGCGGTGCAGGACCGTGCGTCGGATGTCCACGTCGAGCCCGACGACCACGAGTGTCGCGTGCGTTACCGCATCGATGGCCGGCTTGTCACACGCCTCAACCCGCCGCACCAGATGCACCCCGCGGTCGTCTCGCGTATCAAGATCATGTCCGGGCTCGACATCTCCGAGCGGCGCATGCCGCAGGACGGCGATATCCACGTCATGCTCGACGGACGCCCGATCGACCTTCGTGTCTCCACCATGCCCGGCAAGTGGGGGGAGAAGGTCGTCATCCGCATCATCGACAACCGCAGCGCGATCGTCCCGCTCGAGCGCATCGGCTTCGCGACAGAGGTGCTCGACGAGTGGAAGCAGATCATCACGGCACCAAACGGGATCATTCTCGTCACGGGGCCGACGGGCTCGGGCAAGTCGACGACGCTGTATTCCGTGCTCTCGGAGGTCGCGTCGGAGGAGTTGAACATCTCCACCGTCGAGAATCCCGTCGAGGTCAACATCCCCGGCATCAATCAGTTCCAGATCAACGAGCGCACTGGCTTCACATTTGCCAGCGCGCTGCGCGCCATGCTCAGGCAGGATCCGGACATCGTCATGGTCGGCGAGATCCGGGACAACGAGACCGCGACCATCGCCACGCAGGCGGCGCTCACGGGACACGTTGTGTACTCGACGCTGCATACCAACGATTCCATCTCCGCCGTCACGCGCCTGGTCAACATGGGCATCGAGTCCTATCTCGTCGCCGCGATGTTGCGCGGTGTTCTGGCGCAGCGCCTGGTGCGGAAGATCTGCCCGCACTGCAAGGAGGAGCACGAGCCCGACGAGAGACTCCAGGCCGTTCTGCACGACACGGTCGGGAAGGTCGGCACGCTGTATCACGGCGCCGGCTGCTCGCGCTGCCACGGCAAGGGCTACGCGGGTCGTATCGGCATCTTCGAGCTCTTCTCTCCCCCGGACGCCATGCTCGAGGCCATCTCCGAAGGGCTTGGGCTCCACGAGTTGCGCGCCATCGCGCAGCGCATCGGGTTCCGCTCGCTCCGCCACGACGGCATCGAGAAGTCACTGGCGGGTCTGACCACTGTCGACGAGGTCCTCCGCGTCTGCTCGCTCTGATTCACTCTCACTGATCAGGTATCCACGATGCCACGCTACGCCTACGAAGCACGAGACGGATTGGGAAGCCAGACCTCTGGTGTCATCGAGGCGCCGAGCGAGCACGATGCCGCGCGCATGCTGCGCGACGAGAGCCTCTCCGTCACGAGCATCCGCATCGCGACGAAGATCAACTTCGAGGCTGGCGCCACCAGCAGCCGCTCGATGCAGCGAGGCGTCAAGCGCGAGGAGGTTATCTCCTTCACCAGCCAGATGGCGGTCATGCTCGAGACGGGTGTGCCGCTCGCCGAGGCCCTCGAGGCGGTCGTGACACAGCTCAAGCCTGGCAACTTCAAGAATGTGCTGATCACTGTTACCGACAGAATCACGTCGGGCCTGAGTTTCTCCGTCGCTATCGCGGAGTTCCCGCACGTCTTCCCGAACATGATGGTGAGCCTGCTCGAGGCGTCGGAGGCCGCCGGCTCGCTGGCGTCGATGCTCCATCGTGTGTCGGAGTATCTCGCGAACGAGCGTCAAACGAGGCGTCAGATCAGAGGCGCGCTGACCTACCCGGCCATCATGCTCTCGATGTGTCTGGGGGTTACCAGCTTCCTGATCATCTGGGTGCTCCCGCGCTTCGCGGGCATATACGAGGCGCGCTCCGCGGTGTTGCCCGCGCCAACGCAGATGCTCCTCGATGCCAGCACGTGGGTTATCACCAACGGGTGGGCGCTGGCCGGAGGAATCGTCGGCGTTGCCGTGCTGGCGGTCTGGTATCGCAACACTCGATCCGGCAGGGAGCTCTTCGACACGCTCAAGCTGCGCGTCCCGGTCATCGGCCCCATCTTCACGAACTTCTACCTCACGCGCGTCACACGCACGCTCGCCACGCTGCTGGCGTCGGGCGTCACGCTTCCCGAGGCGATCCGGATCCTTCGCGGCCTGATCACCAACACGCACTGGGAGACGCTCTGGGACGACATGGATGAGGCCATCACCTCGGGCAAGACGATCGGAGAGGTCGTGCTCCAGACGCGCAACATCCCGCCTTCCCTCGGTCAGATGATCGCCGCGGGCGAGCGCTCAGGAAAGCTGCCCGAGGTGCTCGAGCGAGTCGCCAACGTGACCGAGAAGGATTTCGAGGAATCCGTCAAGACCGGCACCCAACTCATCGAGCCCATCATGATCATCCTCATGGGTGTCATGATCGGTGGCGTCGCGGTCGCGCTGCTCCTACCCATCTTCACGATGGGATCGATGATGTCGCAGTGACCACGTGAGCACTCGCGTCGCCCGTGAGGACGCGCGCATCACGCATCACACCCTCGATCGACTCGCGACCACGCCACGAGTTCAACGACGGCTCGAGCACGACATCCAATTCCATGCCCTCGTGGAAGTCATCGGCATGCTCGCCCCAGCGCCAGCCGACCAGTCGCAACGAGCCACCGCGTTCCGAGGTGACCTGGAGCGACAGGTGGTTATTGCCCTTGCCCATCACCATCGGCGCACGCGTCAGGCGCGCCCCCCGCAGCAGCACGAGCGGCCTGGTGTTCTGGCGCCCGAAGGGCGCGAACCGCGCGAGCTGACGACCCGACGAGATCGTCAGCTCTTGCAGCGAGCACTCGCAGTCCACACGCAATCGTGGGGTCAGATCCGACTCGTCCAGACGTGACTCGGCCAGCGCCATGAACGCGTCGCGAAACCGATCGAGCGTGTCCGTCGCGACGCGGAGCCCCGCGGCCATGTCGTGCCCGCCGTGGCTGAGCAGATACTCGTCGCACTCACCCAGCGCCGACGAGAGAGAGAACCCGTCGATACTTCGTCCCGAGCCGGCGCACTCGTGCTCGCCACGCTGGAGCAGGATCGTTGGCTTATGCCACAGATCCACGATACGTGAGCAGACGATGCCGATCACGCCGGGATGCCAGTTGCTCCGCGCGAGCACCACGCCCCTGACGCCGGGCTCGTGGAGTCCCTCCTCCTGGCCCATCGCGATGGCCTCCTTGAGGATGCCCTGCTCTGTCGCGCGCCGCTCGTCGTTCAGGGATGTCATCGAGCGGGCGATCTGATGCGCTCGCGACTCGTCCTGGGTCAGCAGCAGTTCCACCGCCTCGCTGGCGTGCCCCATGCGACCGCACGCGTTGATGCGCGGTGCCAGCACGAAGCCGACCTTCTCCTCGCTGATCGAGTCGTCGTTCAATCCGGACGCCTCGAGCAGCGCTCGCACTCCTGTGATCTCGCACTGGCGCAGCATGCGCAGCCCGTGCCGAGCGATGACGCGGTTCTCCCCTGTCAGCGGCACGACATCCGCGATGGTGCCCAGCGCCGCGAGCGCCAGCATGTCGAGCAGGTGGCGTTGCAGGACATCGCCCACACGCTCCGATCCGGCGCTGCGGACGCACATCTGCCAGGCAAGCTTGAACGCGACTCCTGCGCCGGCGGGCTCGGGTGCGCACGTCGGGGGTGACCCGTCCTCGTACGCGATGCGCGGGTGAACGATCGTCTCTGCGTCCGGGAGCAACCCGTCGGCACGCGGGTTGTGGTGATCGGTGATGATCAGCCCCAGCCCGAGCCGACGTGCCTCGCGCGCTTCGTCGATCGCGCTGATGCCACAGTCGACGCTCACGACCAGATCGGCGCCGCCATCACGGATCTCGCGCAACGCCGAGGCGTTGAGCCCGTACCCCTCCTCGAGTCGGTGGGGGACGTACCACCCGATCGACACGTCGGGGCACAGAATGACGAGCGTGCGAATGAGTATGGCGATGCTCGTGGTGCCATCGACGTCGTAATCGCCGTACACGACGATCTTCTTTCCGCTGGTGGCCGCCTCGAGGATCATCTCGGCGCCCCGATCGATCCCGGGTGTTCGAGAGGGTTCCTCGAGATCCTGCATACTCACGGCGAGGAACCGTCGGGCCTCCTCGAGGGAGTATCCACGAGAGCTGAGGACGCGAGCGACGAGTGGTTCCAGCCCCGGTTCAGGGGAGAGCGAGGCGTCCGTGTCCGCCAATCCCCATCGATATCGCATTCCGTGCATGGCCCCACTATACGGGCTCGCGTCCGACGCCACGAGATGGGATTGAGCCATCACGGGAATATGCCGATTCGCTCAACCCGCGCCTTGCGTGTTTATTGTGCCCGGCTAGGCTTGTCGGCTCACAGGGGAGAACACGTGAACCTGATGAGGTAGACGTCGGTGGTGAAGCAGAAGCTGACAGTCGCGTTGATATTCGGAGGGCCCGGTGCCGGCAAGGGCACACAGGGCAAGCTGCTCGATGCCATTCAGGGATTCGTGCACTTCTCAACGGGCGACGCGTTCCGCTCGCTTGACGAGGACTCCACGCTCGCTAAGAACGTCAGGCAGTTCTCCTCGAAGGGCGAGCTCGTGCCGGACGAGATCACCCTCTCGGTGCTGCGCAATGGTCTCGATCACGAGTCGGATGAGCTCCGGTACAACCCCGAGACGGATCTGCTGATCCTCGATGGATTTCCGCGCAATCCCAAGCAGGCCGAGCTGCTCAAGAGCTACATGGACGTCGTCGCGATCGTGCACCTGAGGTGCTCGGATCCGGATGTTCTGGTGGGTCGTCTCAAGAAGCGCGCTCTGGAAGAGGGGCGAGCCGACGACGCCAAGGAGGACGTCATCAGGCGTCGTCTCGAGGTCTATACGCAGGAGACCGAGCCGGTTCTGTCCATGTACGACAAGGCGCTGATTCATGAGGTGGAGGCCACGGGCACGCCCGACGAGGTGCTCGCGAACGTGCTCGAGGTGCTCGAGCCCTTCAAGAAGGCCTGACGCGCTCCTGCGCGTTTACTGATCGAAGGTGGGGAGTGGGCAGAAACCACCATGCTTCAGGTGGTAGTCCTGGTGGTACTCCTCCGCCGCGTAGAACGTCTCGTACTCGCTGACGGTTGTCACAATCGTCTTGTTCTTGAAGCGCCGATCCGTCTCCTGCAGACGCTCGATGAACTCGCTCGCCTGGCGATGCTGCTCTTCATTGGCGGCGAAGATCGCCGAGCGGTACTGGGTGCCGATGTCCGGCCCCTGGCGATTCAGCTGCGTCGGGTCGTGGATGGTGAAGTACGCCTCGAGCAACGTCTCGTAGCTGACGCGCGCGGGATCGAATCGCACGCGGACAGACTCGGCGTGCCCCGTCGTGCCCGAGCACACGAGCTTGTAGGTCGGCTGCTCGACGTGCCCGCCTTGGTAGCCCGAGACCGCGTCGATCACGCCCTCGATCTCCTGCATGCGATGCTCGATGCCCCAGAAGCATCCGCCGGCGAAGTAGGCGGTCTCGATCTGCACGGGCCTGGCGCGGTGTGGCAGCTCCTGGCCCTTCTCGACGAACACCAGCGACGCCGAGTTGACGCAGAATCGCATGCCCGTCGGCTCGGGACCGTCGGGAAAGACGTGCCCCAGGTGCGCGTCGCAACGCGCGCAGCGGTTCTCGATGCGCTGCATGCCGAGCGAGTTGTCTTCGATATCGAGGATATGATCAGCGTCATACGGCGCAAAGAAGCTGGGCCACCCCGTCCCCGAGGTGAACTTGGTCGACGACTCGAACAGCGGCAGGTCGCACAGCCGGCAGAGGTAGAGACCATCGAGCTTGTTGTCCAAGAGCCCGCCGCAGAAGGGCGGCTCCGTGCCGTGGTCCAGCAGGATCCGTCGTTCCTCGGGCGTCAGGTCGTACGCGAGCCCCGCGACCTCGGACTCCGAGAGTGGAGTGATGTCGTGTCCCGATGACGAGTAGCGGGGGGCATCCGGGTTGTGCGAAGGGCTGTGATTACTCTTGTCTGAGATGGCCATGGTCCACAGGGGCTCCTCCTCTTCCACGGGAATGATGGCGGCGAGGGTGAACGAGAATCCCACACCCAGGAGCAGGCCCACGACGATCGTTCGTACGCCACGCGTGACTGACTGACGCGATAGACCCATCACATCCTCCTGACGCTCCCGATGCTCGATAACCGCATATTAGAGCTTTCGTACAGGGAGAATCCATGGGATTCAGCCAGTATTCCAATCCGCGACAGGCAGGTCACGCCATTTCCCGCTGACTCGCTGATAGTATGGTCATCGGATATATATATCCGAAAAGGATGTTTCCTCATGCTCTCACAAACAACAGAATATGCTCTCCGAGCGGTCGTCTTTCTTGGGATGCACCCAGACCAGCCCTGCACGACACAGTCGATCGCTGCGGCGACCAAGGTCCCAGCCGGCTATCTGTCAAAGGTGCTCCAGTCCCTCTCCAGAGAGGGTTTTCTGGTCTCTCAGAGGGGCATGGGAGGGGGGTTCATCCTTTCCAAGCCCGCGGACCAGATCACGATCCTGGAGATCATCAACGCGACCGATGTGCCTCTCAGACGCATCGAGAGCTGCCCGCTGAAGATCGGCTCCCACACCCATCTGTGCGGACTCCACAGGCGTCTCGATCACGCTATCGGACTTTTAACGGGTTATTTTGCTGATACGACTATCGCGGACGTGCTCGAGGAGGAGGACGACATCAAGCCCCTGTGCGAGGTCAAGAGGACGACCCCACTCTCTGTCTCGACGGACCTGGACACGAAATCCCAGTGAGAGCCTGCGACGAGATAGAACGACTGGTATAATTCCTGCAGAATGAGAATATTTCCTGTCATTCTGAATCACGTCCCGCCACATCCAGTTTCCGATCCGTTATTATCTCGAACTGGATATTTATATCCGAATTCGTTCCCGACAACTCTGCATCATCCGGAGATCCGACGGATCATGTGACGACATGGATGAGCTTCGGCTCGTGGAGGTAACGCCGATGGCGGACAATCAAGATCAGGGCAACGCGGGCACGTCACTCGAGCGGTTCTCGTACGACGACGCCATCGTCCGCAAGTTTTTCTTCGTCACCGTGCTCTGGGGTGTGGTGGGGATGCTCGCGGGCCTGGTCATCGCGGCGCAGTTGGCGTTCCCGAAGCTGAACATGGGCATCGAGTGGCTCTCGTTCGGTCGTCTGCGCCCGCTGCACACCAACGCCACAATCTTTGCGTTCGCCGGCAACGCGATCTTCACAGCGGTCTATTACTCGACGCAGCGCCTCTGCAAGACGCGCATGTGGTCGGACCGGCTCTCGAACCTGCACTTCTGGGGCTGGCAGCTGATCATCGTCGCGGCGGCTGTCACGCTCCCGCTGGGCATCACGCAGGGCAAGGAGTACGCCGAGCTCGAGTGGCCCATCGATCTTGCCATCGCAGTCGTGTGGCTCGGGTTCTTCGGCACGAATCTGATCATGACGCTGGTCAAACGTCGCGAGCGTCACATCTACGTGGCGATCTGGTTCTATCTCGCCTCGGTGATCACGGTCACCGTGCTGCACGTGTTCAACAACCTCTGGGTCCCGGTGATGTCTGGCATCAAGAGCTACCCGATCTACGCGGGCGCCCAGGACGCGTTCATGCAGTGGTGGTACGGGCACAACGCCGTGGCGTTCTTCCTGACCACGCCGTTCCTTGGCTTGATGTACTACTTCCTGCCCAAGGCGGCGCAGAAGCCGGTGTTCTCGTACCGGCTTTCGATCGTCCACTTCTGGTCGCTTGTATTCATCTACATTTGGGCGGGGCCGCACCACTTGCACTACACCGCCATCCCGGCGTGGGCGTCGACGCTCGGGATGCTCTTCTCCGTCATGCTGTGGATGCCATCGTGGGGCGGCATGATCAACGGTTTGCTCACGCTTCGGGGGGCCTGGAACAGGGTCGCCAGGGACCCAGTGCTCAAGTTCTTCGTGGTGGGCGTGACGTTCTACGGCATGTCGACGTTCGAGGGGCCGCTGCTGTCGGTCAAGAGCGTCAACGCGCTGTCGCACTACACCGACTGGACGATCGCGCACGTGCACGGCGGCACGCTCGGGTGGAACGGGTTCATGACCTTCGGCATGCTGTACTGGCTGGCGCCGAGGATCTTCCAGACCAAGCTCTGGAGCGAGAGCTGGGCCACGGCGCACTTCTGGATCGGCACGCTGGGCATCGTGCTCTACGCGCTGCCGATCTACGTGGCGGGCATCACGCAGGGCCTCATGTGGCGTGCCTTCGATGAGACGGGTCGCCTGGCGTATCCCGACTTCGTCGAGACGTCGATCCAACTCGTGCCCTTCTACCACGCACGCATGCTCGGCGGTGCGCTCTACATCGTCGGTGTCCTGCTGATGTGCTGGAACTTCTACAGGACGTGGAAGACCCGCCCGGAGACGTACGAGGTGCCCGTCCACGAGGCGCCGGCGCTCTCGCGTCGCTACGAGGGCGACACGCGGGCGGACTCGCGCCTGCACGCCAACATCGAGTTCGGGCACAAGGGTGACAAGTTCCTCCAGGGCCACTGGCACCGCACCTGGGAGCGCAAGCCGGTCAAGCTCTCGATCTGGATCCTTGTCGCGGTCGGTGTCGCGTCGCTCTTCGAGATCATCCCGACCTTCCTGATCAAGTCGAACGTCCCGACGATCGCGTCGGTGCAGCCGTACACCCCGCTGGAACTCTACGGGCGCGACATCTACATCGCCGAGGGCTGCTACAACTGCCACTCGCAGATGATCCGGCCCATCCGTGCCGAGACCGAGCGCTACGGCGAGTACTCCAAGGCGGGCGAGTTCGTCTACGACCACCCGTTTCAATGGGGCTCGCGCCGCATCGGACCCGACTTGCATCGCGTCGGCGGCAAGTACTCGCACCACTGGCACTACTTGCACTTCGAGGACCCGCAGACGTTCGCGCCGGGATCGATGATGCCGCAGTACACGTGGTTCAAGGAGAAGGACATCAGGTGGGGCTCGATCCAGCCCCGGGTTGACGCGATGCTCATGCTGGGTGTGCCCTACGGCGAGTTCGCCAGGGGTGGGGCAGAGGACGCGGCGCGCGAGCAGGCGCGTCAGATCGCGACCGAGTTGGCCGACCAGGCGCAGGACGAATCGCTCCTGGCCATGGAGAACAAGGACATGGTGGCGATCATCGCGTACCTGCAGCGCCTTGGGACCGACATCTTCAAGCCGGCGCCCGAGGGCACGGAGCCCGCACCTGAGACGGCAGAGGAGGCGCACTGATGGAGCTGTTCATGCGAATCATCACGAGCGTTGACATCTCGTTCTACCCGCAGGCGGCGATGGTGATCTTCCTGATCGTGTTCGCGATCGTGGTGTGGCGTGCGGTGCGTCTGAACACCCGCGAGGACATCGACCGGCTCGCGAACCTGGCGCTCGACGACACGAACGACATCATCGACACGGAGGCCTCATCATGAGCCGCGTTGATTATGGAAGGCTGGCGGACCACGAGTACGACGGCATCCAGGAGTACGACAACCCGACGCCGGGCTGGTGGCATCTGATCTTTCTGGGCTCGGTCCTCTTCTCGTTGTTCTATCTCATGTTCTATCACATGAGCGTGTATGGGCCGACGATCTGGGACCAGTACGACGCCGAGGTGGCGGCGTACTTCGAGAAGCAGCTCGGCAAGTTCGGCGACCTGCAACCGGACGACGCGACAATCGTCGGGTTGATGCAGAACGAGAACTACATGGCTGTCATGGAGGGCACGTTCATCGGTAAGTGCGCGTCGTGTCACGGCAAGCAGGGCGAGGGGTTGGTGGGTCCGAACCTCACCGACGACACCTACATCAACGTGCAGTCGCTCTCGGACCTGCACAGAACAATCGACGAGGGCGTGGTGCTCAAGGGCATGCCCGCGTGGGGGCGACAGCTGCATCCCAACGAGCTCGTGCTGCTGACGGCGTACGTGGCGAGCCTGCGAGGGCAGAACCTTGACGGCCCCCTGGCGCCGAATCCCAACGACCAGACGGCGGCGCCGTGGCCGATGGAGTACCCGATGCTCGATTTCGAAGAGGACACAGGCGCCGAGTAACGAGCCGGCGACTGACATCGCGCCGAGCGGTCGGTGAGGGGAATCGGAGCGTGTGATGCCATCGACCTCGGAGCAGACAACTCAGCCTCGCGCGACGAGCGAGGAGCCCATGCGCGTGCTCTCGACCCTTCGCGAGGACGGCACGCGTCGGTGGCTGCGCCCCAAGCCCGCGCCGGGACGGTTCCACACGTGGCGAAGGGTTGTGGGCTACGCGCTCATCGTCATCTTCGCGGCGCTGCCGTACGTAACCATCAACGGAAAGCCCGCGATCCTGCTGGACATCCTGGCGCGCGAGTTCACGTTCTTCGGTGTCACGCTGCTGCCGACGGACACGCTGCTCCTGGCGCTTTTCATCGTGGGTGTGTTCCTGACCATCTTCTTCGTGACGTCGCTCTTCGGGCGTGTCTGGTGCGGGTGGATGTGCCCGCAGACGGTCTATCTCGAGCTGGTCTACAGACCCATCGAGCGCCTCTTCGAGGGCACTCCCGGGCGAGTCAGGAAGAAGCCGGCGCCGTGGAGAAAGCCGGCGAGGTTCGTGGTCTACCTGATCGTGTCGATGTTCCTTGCGCACGTCTTCCTGGCGTACTTCGTGGGCATAGAGCAGTTGGCACAATGGGTGCGCCGCTCACCGCTGGAGCACCCGACGAGCTTCGTGGTCATGGTCGTCGTCACGGGTCTGATGATGTTCGACTTCGGCTTCTTTCGTGAGCAGACCTGCATCGTGGCGTGTCCGTACGGGCGGTTCCAGTCGGTGATGCTCGACAAGAGCACGATGATCATCACCTACGACGAGAAGCGAGGTGAGCCGCGCGGCAAGATGAAGCGCAGGAAGAAAGGAGACGCCGGCGACGTCTCGCTGGATGTTCTTCAGCAGGGGGACTGCATCGAATGCGGCTGGTGCACGGCGGTCTGCCCCACTGGCATCGACATTCGCGACGGGCTTCAGATGGAGTGCATCGGCTGCGCACAGTGCATCGACGCCTGCGACGCGGTCATGCAGAAGATCAAGAAGCCGTTGGGGCTTATTCGTTACACGACGCAGGAGGCGCTCGAGGGCAAGCGGACCCGACGCCTGCGTCCGCGACCATTCGTGTACGCCGCGATCATCAGCGCGCTCATGGGCGCCTTCATCGTCGTCCTGGCGACACGCCAGGACGCCAACGTGACGCTGCTCCGTGGCGTCGGGCTGCCATCGATCGTGATGAGTGACGGTCGCATCTCCAACGAGGTGCGGGTGAAGATCGTCAACCGCACGACGACTCCCAAGCGGTACACGATCGTGCCCGCGCCGGACGAGCTGTTCACGATCCGCTCCGAGGACGGCAGCGAGCACATCGACGTGGCGCCGATGGAGTCGGTCACAAAGAGCATGCGCCTGATGGCCGATCGATCGTTCTTCGCCGGCGTCGGGCGTCGCAAGGTGCTGCTGCGGGTCGACGACGGTGCCGCGTTCGTGGATGATGTCGAGTTCGTGCTCATCGGTCCGGCCGGACCGCCCCCCGCCTCGAGCCCCACGTCAGAGAGTCAGGAGCCACAGTCATGAGCGCACGCATCCCACCGAGTTTGTTCTGGCCCGGACTGGTTGGCGTGATCTCGATGCTCTGGCTGGGCGTGCTGCTCTTCGCGTGGGGCGTCGCGGAGAACGACCCGAGCTTCGCGGTCGAGGAGAATTTCTACGAGGCCTCGGAGCAGTGGGACGCCACGCAGGCGGAGCGCCGCGCCAGCGATCTGCTCGGGTGGCGTTCCGAGATCTTCCTCACGCCGACGCAGACCGCCATCAAGCTGGATGTTGTGCTGCGCGATGCGGGCGACGTGCCCATCGAGGACGCGCTGGTCGAGATCGTTGCGTTCGCCAATGCCGCGGCATCGGACCGGATCAAGGTCTCGTGCGCACACGGCGCGCAGGGTGTGTACACGACGACGCTCGAGCATCCACGGACGGGCCAGTGGGAGATTCGCGTGCGTGCGGCTCGCAACGATGACATCCACGTGAGCGCGACTCGCCACGAGATGCCCGCGACACTTGTTGCGCGATGATCGAGCATGTCGTCACGGTGCGTGTGGCGTCGGTGCTCGGCAGTCTGCACTGCGCGGGGATGTGCGGCGCGTTCGTTCTCGTGGCCGTCGGCGCCGACGGGCAGCCCAGGGCGCCCCTCTCGTTGCACGCGTCGTACCACCTTGGGCGACTGACGACATACACCACGCTCGGGGTGCTCGCTGGCGCACTAGGGAGCGCGATCGATCTGGGCGGCCACATCGTGGGCTGGCAGCGGACGGCGTCGATCATCGCGGGCGCGAGCATGATCGTCTTCGGGGTGCTCGCGCTGCTGCGACTGCACGCACTGGCTCCGAGGCAGCTGCCCTCACCAACCTTCCTGCGACGGCTCGCGGAGCATGGACACCGACTGGCGATAGAGCAGACGCCGATGGCCCGAGCCGCGATCGTCGGGCTCCTCACCACGCTGCTGCCCTGCGGCTGGCTCTATTTGTTCGTGCTGGTGGCGATGGGCACGGGCAGCGCGCCGTCCGGCGCGCTGAGCATGGGGGCGTTCTGGCTTGGCACGTTGCCCGTGATGGTCACGCTCGGATTCGGCGTGTCCGCTATCGCCGGGCGATTCTCGCGCGCCATCCCGCACGTCACGGTGATTGCGGTGATCGCGGTCGGGGTGTGGACGATCACCATGCGAGCGCCGCTCGATGCGGGCCTGCTCGAACGCACGTCGATGGTACAGAATCCCCGCATGCACTCCAGCACGATGCTCCAGAGTGCACGCTCGGGCGACTGGTACTGGTGCCATGCCCAGTAGCACCGCGACCATGCGCGTGACGAACACAACGCACGACGCATCGCACGCGTGCGCGCACTGCGGGCTGGATGTGCCCAGAGCGCTGATCGATAATGACGCGGAGCACCAGTTCTGCTGCCGGGCGTGCGAGCACGCCTGGAAGCTGATCCACGCCTGCGGGCTCGAACGCTATTACACTTTCCGCGACCGATCGCCGGGGCGCCTGCGCGACGCGAGCGACGATGGGTACTCCGAGTACGACTCCCCAAGCTTCGTGGAGATGTACCACTCGACACTCCCGGGGGGTGCGCGTGAGGCGGAGCTAGCCATCGCGGGTCTGCACTGCCCGGCGTGCGTGTGGCTGCTCGAGTCGCTGCCGCGCATGGTCGAGGGCGTGATCGACGCACGGGTCTCGTTCGCCCGAGGCACGATCTCGCTGCGTTGGAATCCAGATAGCGTGCGCCTCTCGCATATCGCGCGCGTTATCGATGACCTGGGCTACCCGTCGCGTCCCTCGCGTGAGCAGAGCGCGTCCGATCGACGCACGCGAGAGAACCGCGCCATGCTCGTTCGTCTGGGTGTGAGCGGTGCCATCGCGGGCAACGTGATGCTCATCTCCTTTGCGCTCTACTCGGGCGAGCACTCGGGCATCGCGCGCGAGCACGAGATACTCCTACGTGTTCTGACGTGGATCCTGGGCATGACCTCGCTGCTCTGGCCCGCGTCGATCTTCTACAGGGGGGCGCTGAGCGCGCTGCGCCGTGGACGTCTCCACCTGGATCTTCCCATCGCGATCGGGCTGATCGCGGGGGGCATCGCCGGCACGTGGCACACCATCACGGGTCAGGGCGATCTGTACTTCGACTCGATTACGTCGGTGGTCTTCCTGCTGTTGATCGGACGGATGTTGCAGCAGCGCCACACGCGATGGGCGTCCGACGCGGTCGAGTTGCTCTACACAGTCACGCCGCACGTGGCGCGGAGGCTGGCACCAGGGGGCGAGGTGGCGGAGGTTGATATCTCAGAGATCGCCACGGGGGATCTGATCGAGGTCCGCGCCGGCGACACCATAGCGGTCGACGGCATCATCACACAGGGGGCCTCGTGCGTCGACACGTCGTTCCTCTCGGGCGAGTCCGTACCGGTTGAGATTGGCATCGGCGATATTGTCCGCGCGGGCACTATCAACGTGCGAGATCGCGTCGTCGTGCGTGTCGAGGCGTCGGGCTCCAAGACACAGATCGCGCGCATCATGGAACTCGTCGAGCGAGCGTCACGTCAGGAGGCGCCGATCGTCCGACTGACCGATCGGATAGCGGGCTGGTTCGTCGGCATCGTCATCATGCTCGCGGGGCTCTGCGCGCTGCTGTGGTGGTGGGTTGATCCCTCGAGGGTGTTCAACAACACGACGGCGCTGCTCATCGTCTCCTGCCCCTGTGCGCTGGGTCTTGCCACGCCCATGGCCATCAGCGTCGCCATCGGGCGCGCCTCGCGCCGGGGGATCCTTGTCCGCCACGGCGAGGCGCTCGAGCTCCTGGCACGGCGCGGCACGCTCTGGCTCGACAAGACGGGCACGCTCACGAAGAATCAGGTCGAGATCCAGGGCTACAGGGGCGACGAGTCCGCTCGTCGATTCGCCGGCGCCGTCGAGGCGCACGCCACACACCCGTATGCACGAGCCATCCATGAGGCGTACAACGATCCCGCCACGCGCGAGGCCACCGACGTGGTCAACACCATCGGCGGGGGGGTCTCGGGTGTTGTCGAGGGACATCGGGTCCTGGTTGGCACGCGAGCGTTCCTGCGAGAGCACCGAGCCGAGATTTCCGAGGCGATGCGATCGGCGCACGACGACTCACTCGAGAAAGGGCACACGCCGGTGCTGATCGCGCTCGACGGTGTCGCGCGAGGTGTTGTGTCGCTCGCCGACTCGCTGCGCGACGACGCGGGGGACTCTGTCGACGCGCTGCGAGCGATGGGCTGGTCGGTGGGTATTCTCTCGGGAGACCATGAGCACATCGTTGAGTCCGTCGGATCACACCTCGGGCTGGAGCGGGAGGTGTGCGTCGGGGGCGCGACACCGGTCACCAAGCACGAGCTCATGCAGGAGCACGAAGCTTCAGGACCTGTGGTGATGGTGGGCGATGGCGTCAATGATGCCGCGGCGCTGCGACGGGCCGACGTGGGTGTCGCGATGCACGGCGGGGCAGAGGCGACGGAGCTTGCCGCCGACGTGACCATCGCCACACCCGGCGTGCGTCCGCTGGTGGAGCTCTTCGAGGGAGCGAGGCGGACCATCGTCGTGATCAAGCGGAATCTGGCGCTCTCGCTGTGCTACAACGCGCTCACAGCGACGCTGGCGCTGGCGGGTGTGCTGACACCGCTGATCGCGGCGGTGCTCATGCCGATAAGCTCTCTGACAGTGATCACGCTCTCGTTCAAGTCGCGCACGTTTGGAGAGTAGGCATGTCGGTGCTCTACATCGTCCTGCCGTTGGCGATCGTCTTCGCGGGCATCGGTGTGTGGGTGTTCATCCGCTCGGTCAGGAGCGGGCAGTTCGATGATCTCGACACGCCGCCGATGCGCATGCTCATGGACGAGGACGACAGGACCGAGGGGGATCAGTCGTCGCTGGAGAGCTGAATCTGCGCCCAGGGGGAATCCGGCGTGCACAGCAGGCTGAGACGACGCGACTCGTGGCGCAGAATGATCGTGTTCGCCTGGCGTGAGTCGACCTCGAAGAGAATCTGGTTGGAGACGTGCACGCCGTTGATGCCGTCGGGAACGCTGATCTCGAAGTAGAGCCACGCGTACTCGTCCTCGAGCTCGAACCCGATCCACGCCAGCTCGTGCTGGGGCGAGCGTGCGCGCTCGGACGTGTCGCCCGTGCGAACGAAGAAGGAGTCCTCGACGTACTCTCGCACGAGGGTGTCGGCGTTCGGGGATTTCTCGAGATCGATCGGCTCACCCGTGCGCTCCTCGATGGCATGCTCGAGGTCGTGGGCGTCGATCTGCAGCGCGTTCTCCAGCGATGCGCTCTCGATGTTGTGACGTGTCTGCGTCATCGTCACGAAGGAGGGGTGCGCGAGCACCGCCAGCGTTGCGACCAGGCTCGCGACAATCGGCCACGCGCGGGTCATCGGGAGTCGTCGCCTCCGGATCGACGATGACGCTCATCGTCTCCCTCGCCCGTCTTGTCGTCATGCTTTTTCTTGTCCTCGGACTCCTTCTGGCGTTCCTTCTGCTCACGCTCCTCCTCGTCGCGCGCCTCCTGCATGGGATTCTTCGGGCGTCGGCTCGACTTGAAGACCTCGAAGCGCGTCTCCTCGATGCGCGGCGGGAAGTAGTTGTTGTCGTAGTCGACGTCCGCCGTCTCCCGGTTCGGGTCCAGGGCGATGCTCTCGATGGTCTTGTCCGTCCAGATCAGCTTGGAGACGCTCTCCGAGTTGCGGCGCCAGATCTCCGCCGGGATGCGGAACTCCTGGCCCGAGCCGTCGGTGAACTCCACCCACAGGATGATCGGCATGACCAGCCCGCCGTGGTTCGTGAAGTCAACGACGTAGAAGTTGGTCGCGTTCTTGAGCCAGTCCTGTTGGTCGTCCTCGAGTCCTTCTACATACTTCTCGTACTCGCGTCGGTCTCCGGGCGTGACGTCGAGCTCGTCGAACTCGTTATAGAAGTCCTTGAGATCGGGGAAGCGGTCGATGCGCTTCATCAGGTCGCGGTTACGCGTCAGCATCGGGTGCTCGAGTTCCTCGTCTCGCTCTCTGCGATCGATCTCCTTCTCGATGACCGGGTCCCTGGTGTCGATCGTGTACAGGCTCACGGAGTCGATCGAGATGTCCACGTGGTCGGCCGTGTAGAACCACCCGCGCCAGAACCAATCGAGATCCACGCCCGAGGCGTCCTCCATCGTGCGGAAGAAGTCCGACGGCTGTGGGCGCTTGAACATCCATCGCTGGGAGTACTCCTTGAAGGCGAAGTCGAAGAGCTCTCGCCCCATGATTGTCTCTCTGAGGATGTTGAGCGCCGTGGCGGGCTTGGTGTACGCGTTGGCGCCGAACTGGAGGATCGACTCCGAGTTCGTCATGATCGGCACCTGGAACGTGCTCGACATGTACCCGGTGATGTTGTCGGGCAGCCCGCGCCGGGAGGGGTAGTCGTGCTCCCACTCCTGCTCGGCGAGGATCTGCAGGAAACTGTTGAGCCCCTCGTCCATCCACGTCCACTGGCGCTCGTCGGAGTTGACGATCATCGGGAACCAGTTGTGCCCAACCTCGTGGATGATCACCGAGATCAGCCCGTACTTGGTGCGCTTGGAGTACGTGCCGTCCTCCTCGGGCTTGGGCCCGTTGAAACAGATCATCGGGAACTCCATGCCGCCGCCGACGATGCCCATGACCGAGATCGCCACGGGGTACGGATAGTCGAAGGTGAACTTGGAGTAGACATCGACCGTGTGCGCCACGGCCTGCGTCGAGTACTGGCTCCAGAGCGGGTCGCCCTCCTTGGGGAAGTACGACATGCACAGCACGTCCTTGTCGTCCAGCGGCTCGACGCACGCGTCCCAGATGAACTTGCGCGACGAGGCGAACGCGAAATCTCGCACGTCCTGGGCGTGGTAGACCCACGTCTTCGTTCCGGTCGGGATGCTCGACTCGTTCTCCTCCGCCTCCTCGGGGGTGACGATGTAGATCGGAGCCTCGGAGGACATCGCCTCGTCGAGTCGCTCACGCTGCTCGGGCGTGAGCACCTCGCGGGGGTTCTGCAGCACACCGGTAGAGGCCACCACGTGGTCGTCCGGTACGGTGATGCTCACCTCGAAGTCACTCATCTCGAGCGTGAACTCGCCGCGCCCGAGGAACTGCTTGTGCTGCCAGCCGTTGACGTCGGTGTACGCCGCCATACGCGGGTACCAGTGGGCGATGCCGTAGACGTTGTTGCCATCGTCGTAGGGGTCGTACCCCGTGCGTCCGCCGACGAGGTCGGTGTTGTTGATGGCGTACGACCAATCGACGCTGAAGGTGGTGCTCGCGCCGGGCTCGAGCGCCTCGAGCAGGTCGGTGCGCATCATCGTGCCGACGGTCGTGAATGCCAGTGGGTTGCCCTCGGCGTCAGCGACCGAAGAGACTTTCACCCCACCGTCGAACGTGGCCGCGGCCTTCATGCGGTCCAGGCGCGCAAAGCTCATGCGACCGAACCTCGACGTGCTCAGGAAGTTCGGTGCCGTCGACGCCGTGTTCGAGGCGGACGTCGGCGTGAAGATGTTGTTGTCGAGCTGGAGCCAGAGGTACGGGAGGGTGTCTGGCGAGTTGTTGTGGTAGGTGATCGTTTCCGACGCGATGATGCGATTGCTCTCCTCATCGAGCGTGACGTCGATGATGTACTCCGCTCGCTGCTGCCAGTACTCGTGCCCAGGCGCGCCCGATCCGGTCCGGTAGGTGTTGGGAGTCGGCAGGATCTCCTCCAACTGGCGGAAGTTGTCATCATCGATGGAGCGCTGCGCCAGCGAGTCGGGCGCGCCCGCGAGGGCGGCACACAGGAAAATGCTGGCTGAGAGGGGCATTCGGCTGGCGCGCATGAACCAAGTCTCCTTGCGTGAAAGGTCCCGACCTCATCGACCGCATCGAGCCCGCTCATGGAGCAGTCTTCCGAGGGTCGCGGTCGGGTCCGGATATCTCCTGATCTCTCCCAATCGTCTCTAACGCCCGCTAAGGCAGGCACTTGGATAAACAGTCCAGGTGGCGGATCTGTTGCAGGAGCGGGCGAAAAATATTCCGTTTCGGACTATTCACTGCCCTCCAGGATCCACCTCGTAGGCCACGTGATCGACCTCGAGAATACCAGTATTCCCCTAATCAGGGTGGTAAATCTGCCCGATTCGATTCGGCACGGTCGTGCAAGGAGGTGTGGCATGGGATCAATCGGCACGAATGTCCAGAGCCTCGTCGCGCAGCGCATCTTCGGGCAGAACACCCAGGGGCTGCATCAGTCGCTCATGAAGCTCTCCACAGGGCTGAGGATCAACCGAGGCTCGGACGACCCGGCGGGTCTCATCGCGTCCGAGAATCTGCGTGCGACACTCTCGGCTCTCGAGGCCGAGACGCGCGCCCTGGAGCGCACCGACCACGTCGTGCGGAGCGCTGATGCGGCGCTCGATGAGGTCAGCGGGCTGATCAACAGAGCCGAGGAGCTGGCCATCGCCAATGCCAACACGGGCGCGTTGTCCGACGCCGAGCGCGAGGCCAACCAGCTCGAGATGGACTCCATCGTGCAGTCGGTCCATCGCATAGCGCACAGCGCGGGTTTCAATGGCAGCGATCTTCTCGACGGATCGCTGTCGCTCCAGGGAGGCGGCTCGAGCATCGATGTCGCCAGCGCCTCGCCGAGCGATATTGGCGAGGTCATGGACGGATCGGAGTCGTACACGTTTGCCGACCTGGCGTCCGGTGGGGGGCTGTCGCTCTCGTCTGGCGATCCGGAGGTCGTGTCGGAGGTGATCCGACAGGCACGGATGGATGTGGCGTTCTCACGAGGCTCGCTGGGCAGCTTCTCCGCGTTCACGCTCCAGCCGAGCATCCGCTCGAACCAGGACGCGTTCGTGCAGACCGCCTCCGCCGAGTCGATGATCCGCGACACGGACTACGCGTTCGAGTCATCGAATCTGGTTCGCCACCAGATTCTGAGCGCGTCGTCTCTGAGTGTGCTCGCTGACGCGAACCGTCAGCCCGGGGTTGTCATCGGGCTGCTGTGATTCTCAGAGGCACGCGGGGGCCTGCTCCTGCGGCGCCTCGTTGGAGGCGTCGGGCAGCGCGCGTGCGACGAGCCTGAGATTCTCGAAGAAGCGGTCGAGGTCGGAGGTCGTCGCCTCGGGATTGAAGCACGCCAGGCGGATGATCACGCGTCCCTCGACCGTGGCGTGCCCGACGATCTCGAGGTTCTGCTTGCGAAGCTGATCGCAGATCTGTGCGCTCGACTTCCCGCCGTACTCGAAGCACACGTTGAGCGACTCGGGCCGACACGTGAGCGTCATCTGCGGATCGTTGTCCACCATGTCGGCGGCGTATTGCGCCAGGTCGAAGAGGTGGTCGATGTCGCGTCGGAACCCCTCGTCGCCCTGGTGCTTCCACGCGGCCCAGAGCTTGAAGGCGTCGTTGCGTCGCCCGCATTGCATCGATTTCGTGCCGGGGTTCAGGTCGATGCCGTCGGACTGGAACAGGTAGTCGGCGGCCTCGTCGAAGTGGTCGAGCAGGACGTGCTGCTGCCTGAAAAGGATGCAGGAGCACAGCAGGGGGACGCCCATCATCTTGTGCGCGTCCCAGGTGAACGAATCTGCCTTGTGCGAGCCGGTGAGCAGATCGTTGTGGGACGAGAGCACCACGGAGCCACCCATGGCGCCGTCGACGTGTAGCCACACGCTGTGCGGTCGGCATACGTCGGCGATCTCGTCGATTGGATCGAACGCGCCGCGCACCGTCGTGCCCGCGGTCGCGATCACGATGTACGGGATGTTCCCCGCGTGGATGTCCTCCTGGATCATCTCGCCAAGCGCCTGCGTACTCATCCGCCCATATTCGTCAGTGGGCACCGTGCGCACGTTCTCACGCCCCGTGCCGATCATGCCCGCGTTCTTCTTGATCGAGTAGTGCGCATCAGCCGAGCTGTACGCAATCAACGGAGTGCCAGCGTGCCCGCAGTCGCGGCATGACTTCTGGGCGATGTTCCGTGCCACGATCATCGCTGCCATGTTCGAGAGCGAGCCACCCGGCGAGAAGATGCCCTCGCCTCCCTGGAAGCCGATCTTCTCCAGCATGTGGCGGGTCAGCTCGTGCTCGATCTGGATGTGTGGCCCCGCCGCCTTGTAGGTGTACATCGAGCAGTTGAGCAGCGACGAGAGCATGTCGGCACCGGTCGAGGCGCCGTCACGCCCGCCGAAGAGCTGGTTCCAGAACCGAGTGGTGGTCGACTTGGGGGTTCGCTCCATCACCCGGCGCATCATTGTGAACAGATCACCCTCGCCAAGACCTTGCTCGCCGAGCGTCAGATCGAGCTCACGCAGCATGTCCGTGGGCGCGCTGTACGGCGTGATCGGCTCGCGTGTCTCCAGATCGAGATACGCGCGAGCCGTGGCGAAGGTGTGATCGAGCCAGTCGAGTTGAGGTGATTCGTGCTGAGCCATGGGGGGAGGGATGCGCCGATCAACAGCCGCGGACCGACGAGCGCACCAGAGCCTACGAGTCCACACGATGAAAGTCAAAGCGAGCCGACGGTATTCCGTCTTTCCGATGAATGAGGGGAGATGCGCACCCCGCGGAGTTTCCGGGAGAGACTCGTGTCGCTCAGCTGTCGACCATCAGCTTCTCGATCTGGCGCTCACCGATCCAAAGTTTTTCATTGGATTCTATGTTTACTAGCTCGAGATTCACCTGGTAGTACTGCAAGCGCGACGTGCCTCTGCGCGACACCTCGGCGTTCTCACCAACGCGCCCGATGAGTATCAGATCGGCGCCGATCTCGTGGTGCTGCTGCTTCCGTGTGTCCTGTCGCGCCCACTGCGAGATCTCCTGACGCTCCATGCGGATCGTCTCGCGCTGGAACTCGGACGCGACGAGACGCACGCGCCCGGAGTTGAGCAGCGCGCGCTCGAACTGCTTGGTGAACAGCTCCGTGTCAATGTAGTCGCTCGTCTGGTTCTCGATGGCGCCGATCACGATCACCGGGAGCCTGTCGTGATCCTCCACCCAGGAGTCGAGCCACGGGTGGGAGAGCGCGTCCTCGATCATCGCGTCCGCCGTCTGGCGGGCGTCGTCCTCGTCGAAGCGGTAGTGCAGGTCCATCACGGTGGACGGGTCCTGACGGGTGACGGTGCGCGACGTGGCGCAGGACGTCGCGAGCAGGCAGCAGCCGGCGGCGATCATCACGAGTTCTCGGGTCATGGGCCTGTCCTGATCGATGGGAAACTCGTCACTCGGAGGGCAGGCGAGTCGCTCGGATCCTCGTCGGATGCTCCGTCGAGCGGTACACGCGATGCGTTGCCCTTGTGAAGTCATCCTCATCGGCAAGCCAGATATTCTCGACGTACTTTTGCGGATTCCTGTCCACCAGCGGGAACCACGTGCTCTGGATCTGGATCTGGATCTTGTGTCCCTTCTGGAACGTGTGCAGGATGCCCTGGAGCGGCAACTGCACACTCGTGGGCTCGTAGGGAGTGAAGGGCTCGGGTTCGGAGGGCGAGTTGCGGTACCGACCGCGGATGATCTCCGAGCGCACCATCATGTGGTAGTTGCTCATCGACTGCCCGTCACGCACGTGGTCGTGATCCTCCGTGTCCGGCGGGAACACGTCGATCAGCTTCACGACCCAGTCCGCGTCCGTCTCGGAGGTCGAGACCCACAGGTCCGCCAGCAGCTCGCCGGCGAGTGTGATGTCCTCCTCGAGCACGTCTGTTGTGTACGTCAGCACGTCGGGACGTCTAGCCGCGAACCGCTGGTCGTCGGTCATGTAATTGCGGGTCATGCCCAGTGAGATGTCCGTCGTGAAGGGCACGGGCTTGTCGGGGTCGCTGACGAACTCATCGAATCCCTCTCCTTCCGGCGGTGCGTCCATCGCGAGCGTGCTGTCGGACGCGAGGTACAGGTCGATCGCTTCGCCCATGGGCGGCCAGCTCTCGAACTCACGCCATTGCAGCGCGCCGGAATCGAACACCGTTGCCTCCATCAGGTCGTGGTGCTCACCGTCCTTGAGATAGTGATCGAAGAACTTGAACTCGATCTCCTCGCGGTACCACTCGGAGTGCGCGTTGCCGAAGTCAACGTTGCCGATGCGGCTCCCCGAGCCTCGCGCCCATCCGCCATGGACCCAGGGCCCCATGACGATGTAGTTGTCGATGCCCGGGTTGTATTGCTCCGTGCGAGCGTAGATGTTCCACGGGCCGTAGAGATCCTCGGCGTCGAAGAGCCCTCCGACCGTCAGCACAGCCGGCGGCGCGTTCCGCAGGTGCGGCAGCAGGTTGCGTGCCTCCCAGTACTCGTCGTAGTTGGGGTGCGCGATCAGCTCGTTCCAGAACTCGATGTTCCCCTGCAGGTGCACGTCCTGCAGGGTCTTGATCGAGCCTATGTCCATGAAGAACTGGTACCCGTCACGCGTGCCGTGATCGAATCGCTCGCCCCACTCGGTTGTGGGCTCGGGGCGCGGCTGCCCGAATCGTGCGATGAAGTTGAAGCAGTGGGGGAGGAAGAAGGCGCCGTGGTGGTGGAAGTCGTCGTACCACCAGTCGGCGATGGGCGCCTGGGGAGACGACGCCACGAGCGCCGGGTGGTGGTCGATCATGCCCGCGGCGGCGTAGAAGCCCGGGTACGAGATGCCCCACTGCCCGACACGACCGTTGTTGTTCGGGATGTTGTTGACGAGCCACTCGATCGTGTCGTACGTGTCGGAGCTCTCGTCGATGTCGTCTTCGGTGCGCTTGTCGGGGTTATGGGGTGTCATGTTGGTGAACTCGCCTTCCGACATGAACTTCCCGCGCACGTCCTGATAGACGAAGATGTACTTGTCCTCCATGAGCAGGCGGCTCGGGCCGAGCGAGCGACGGAACTCGTCCTCGCCGTAGGGCGCGCAGGAGTACGGCGTGCGCATCATCAGGATCGGGTAGTCGCGTGACGTGTTCTTCGGGGTGTACACCGCGGTGAAGAGCTCGACGCCGTCACGCATCGGCACCATGTACTCCCGCTTGTCGTAATTGACCTGCGCGAACGTGGGCCTGCTCTGCGAGGCGCCGCTCCGCGCGGTGGTGCCCGTCGAGCACGCGGGCAGGATCAGACACGAGGCGAGAACACCAATCAGAACGGTAGAGCCGAGCGCACGCATGGATGCCTCCTTCGTTGTTTCGAGGCATCCAGTGTATACGGTTTTGTGCCTATCGAGCGGAGTGTTGGCTCAGCCTTGTTTTGTCAGCAAGCCAATCAGTGTCTTGCGATGCAGATACGTAGTGATCGTTGAGGCCAGAAGCACGACGATCGCCATGGCGAACATCTCCACGCCGGGCACCTCGAGATCCGGGTAATCCGCAGCGACCGGACCAAGGTCTATCCCGAGAATCGCCACATGGCTGACGATGGCGCCGCCCATCAGGCCCATTCCCAGCACGCCGCCGAACACCGCGGACTTCGGAACGAGGAGCAGCACGATCGCGATCGCCTCCAGGACTCCGGTGGCGTACATCCCGGCGCTGCCGGCCCCGAGTGTCTCGAAGAGCGCAACGCTCACGGGATCGCCAGTCAGCTTCGGGAGAGCTGCCATCGCCAGAATCGCTGCTGCGATGATGCGCGCGATCCAGCTGACGATTGTGAGTGATATCGATGGAGAGGTGGTCGTCGTTGGTGACGCAATGCTCGTCGTGCTCATCGTGTGCTCCTTACCGCAACGCGATATGTCCACAATGCGAACGCAAACCACCAACTCTCTATTCCTTCTTTCCGAGGCTCGATCTCACGAGACACGAAGGAGTTCCTCCACGACCCCCAATCCGGGAATCGCCTTGTGGAGGGCCTCATCCGTGGCCAGCTGGCGGACTCGCTCGAGCACGCTCTCCTCGCTCGTAGCGCACACGCTCACGTGCCCGACCTTCCTTCCCGGACGTGGCGCCTTGGCGTAGTCGTGCCAGTGCACACCCTCGATCTCGTCTATGTGCGCCCTGTCCGGGAACGCCCCGAGCACATTGAGCATCAGCGTGTGCCCGTCGGGGTGCGCGGACGATGGATCCGCCCCGCAGATCGCACGCACATGATTCGCGAACTGGCTCACGGGTGCGCCCTCGATGGTCCAGTGCCCCGTGTTGTGCACGCGCGGCGCCATCTCGTTGGCCAGCAGGCGTCCGTCTGCCTGGAAGAACTCGATCGCCATGACGCCGACGTGATCGAGCGAGCGCATCACAGATTCCAGGGCGTGAGCGCTGGTCTCGCGCATCATGTCGTCTACGTCCGGCGCTGGCGCGCGTGTGGCCACGAGGATGCCGTTGCTGTGCACGTTCTCGACGAGCGGGTACGTTGCTACGACGCCGCCCACGTTCCGCGCGCCCACGATCGAGAGCTCTCTGGTGAAGGGAACCCTCGTCTCGTAGAGCGAGGGTCGCCCGCCGAGCGAGGCCCATGCGGGCTCGACGTCTTCGATGGAGTCGATGCTCGCCTGCCCCTTGCCGTCGTACCCGCCGCTGCGAGACTTGAGCAGGCCCGGCACGCCCATCGAGCGCACGCTCTGCTGCGCGTCGTCGAGCGACTCCACGTTCGCGTATGGACCGACCCCGATGGCGCACTGCTCGAAACATCGCTTCTCCAGCAGTCTGTCCTGCGCCACGCGGAAGCTCGTCGCGCTCGGACGCACCTCGATGATGCGGGCCAGGTGATCGAGCGACGACGCCGGCACGTTCTCGAACTCGCACGTGACGACATCGACGTCCGACGCGAACCGCTCGAGCTGGTCGAGATCGTCGAACGCGCCACACACCAGCGCGCCGTGTTCCTGCGCGCACGCGTTGGGATTGCTGTCGTAGAATCTGAACTCGTGACCCAGCGGCGCACCGGCCTGCGCGAGCATCCGCCCCAGCTGGCCAGCGCCGATCACGCCTATCCGCATGTCAGTCGAGCCCGCCTTCGCTCTGCCCGAGCACCCGAGTCATCTGCGCCTCCCGGTGCGCGCCGAGACGCGCCGCCAGGCCCTCATCCCCGATCGCGAGGATCTGCGCCGCCAGCAGGCCCGCGTTGGTCGCGCCGGCATTTCCGATGGCAACGGTGCCCACCGGGATCCCGGCGGGCATCTGCACGATCGACAGCAGCGAGTCCATGCCGCTCAGTGTTTTGCTCTGGACGGGCACGCCGATCACGGGCAGTGTCGTCTTCGAGGCGCACATCCCGGGCAGGTGGGCGGCGCCGCCCGCCCCGGCGATGATCACCTTGATGCCTCTGCTGGAGGCGTTTGATGCGTACTCGAAGAGCAGATCCGGTGTCCTGTGCGCCGAGACGATCCTCTTCTCGTAGGGCACGCCCAGCTCGTCGAGGGCGCCGGCGGCGTGCTCCATCGTGGGCCAGTCGGACTGTGACCCCATGATGATCCCGACGAGTGCGTCCATGCGGGGATTGTATCAATCGTCTCGTCGGACGCTGCGCTCAGGCGATCTGTGTCGCGTGCGACACCCCATCGGATTCGGCGTCTCGCATGCCAGGGCGGAGCGCGCCGAGCAGCCCTATGGTGCCAAGCACAGCGTGCGCCAGCGCGAAGCCTACGAGCACGCTCCCGAACGCGTTGGCATCGGGGTCGACACCTCCCAGGATGCGCAGCGTGCCCGCGGCGATCAGCGGGCCGGCGAAGAACCCCAGATTGCCTGCGGCGTGGTAGGCGCCCATCGCACCCGAGTCCGAGCTGCGCTGGCACACGAGCACCAGCGACGAGGCGAATAGCGATGCCCCGCCCAGGCCCGTCATCGCGAACACCATCCAGGCGAGGCCTCCGCCCGACTCCACACTCAGGGGGATGAGCGCAAAGCCGCTCGCGTAGAGCACGCCCCCAACAAGGCGCGTCCTGAGCACGCCAAAGCGGTCCACGAGACGTCCCGCGGGCCATGCGCCCAGGGCCATCCCGAGCATCGCCACGCCTATGAGCTGCCCGATCGCGGGTGGCGCAAGATCCATCGCACCACCGAGGTACAACGGCACCGTGATGGCGAGCAGGCCGCCCACGCCCCGGTCGGCGAACATCATCAGCAACGCCGGCCAAAGCCGACGAATCCGGGACATGGCGGTGTGCGTCACGTCGACCAGCGCCGATTCCGTGTGGGCGACACCCGCACGCAACCCGAGAAACACGCACAGCGCCACGAGCACGCACACGAGCGCTCCAGACCAGAGTGTCGCGACCGCGTGCTGCGCACCGACAACGCCCCCGAGCCCGATACCGCCTGCGATCCCCAGCATCATGCACGTCGCCGCCATGCCCATCCTGCGTCCGCGTGTCTCCTTCGAGCCGATCCTGCTCAGCATCGTGAAGAGGAGCGCGTACACCGTGATGTCGGCGGCGCCCTCGATCGTGCGCACGCCCAGCGTTGGAAGGAACCCTATGGGCAGCGCCATCAGAGCCAGCAGAGCCGCGTTCAGCAGCGACGCGACGCACAACGCGGATGCCAGCGAGACGCGCCGGGTCCAGCGGATGATCGTCCCAGCGGCGAGGAACGCGCCGAGGATGTTGACGCTCATGAAGAGGTGCGCGGCGCTCGGATCGACCTGGTAGCGGTCCACGAGCAGCTGTTTCATCACGGGCACGACCATCGCGTCGGGCAACGCGGATAGCGCCAGCAGCACCATCCCCAGCACCAGGACCCCCACGGGCGTGGTGCCCGTGTCCGATGGTGGGTTGTCGCGCTGGGTATCCATCACGTTTTCTCTCGAACTGCCCGGTGTCCGCGTGGCCAGGCTCTCTTCGCAGCTATGTGAACAGGCGTGATCCGGTGCCTCGATCTGCCACAGGGTAGCCCGTCGAGGCTCACCCGTACCGGTGGAATCGCCCCGATCGGGTGCCACACCGAGGAATCCACTACCGGACGCTGAAGTGCCCCCTCGTGCCACACGATGAGCACTCAGAGAGCACACACAGCCACAACGCCCACCCTCCGCGGGAAGGAACCCGTCCGTGTCACTTCCGGCCATGCTCGATCATCTCCGACGCCTCGCGTTCGACATCGACGCGACGGATCCCGACGCGCTCGCCACCCTCCAGGCGAGGCTCCGGGATGCGCGCGCCTCGGTTGTTGACTCGCACGGTCATGTCGGAGACACGATCTCCGAGGCAATCGATCTTCTCGAGAGGATCATCGTCCGCGAGATCGAGGACATCGAGGCCGCCCTTGCGCACGTGTCCGAGACGATCGCGCGAGCGTCCCAGAGCATCGAGGACGCGCCCTCGTGCGTAACGACCTTCGGCGAGCACCTCGCGCAGTTCATCGGCGAGTCGCAGGAGCACATCCTCGACGCCGAGGCGTCGCTGCTGCGTCTCGAGGACACCCCCGATGACATGGAGCTCATCGACTCTGTCTTTCGGGCGTTCCACACTCTCAAGGGGTGCGCGGGGTTTCTGGATCTCGATCGCGTTGTCGCCTTCGCGCACGATGTCGAGACGTTACTCGTCTCGGTTCGCTCGGGATCGTCGACGCTGACATCGCCGAGTATTGGGTTGCTGCTCGAGTGCTGCGACGTGATGTCGCTCATGCTCGACGCGTTCTCCAATCGCAACGACGCGCCGGATGAAGAGCTGGTCGCCCGCCTCTCGTCGCAGCTCGCGCACGCCTCGAGCGGAGGCGAGGTCGCGTCGGAGCCCGGCACGAGCGCCGTCGACACAAAGCCGCTGGGCGAGATCCTCTGCGATCTGGGCATCGCCACCAGAGAGCAGATCGAGAGCGTGCTGGAGCGCCAGCTCGAAGACGATCTGCTCGATGCGAATAGCGGAGGCGAGAGGATCGGACAGCTGTTAGGACTCTCGCAAGAGGAGCTCGTCCGCTCGCTCCGGGAGCAGCGACGCCAGCGTAGAGCCGCCTCGCGCCCCGCGACCAGGAGCCTGCGTACCACGTCACGACGAGCGCGTGCGGGTCGGAGCGTTCGCGTCAGCACGATGCGCGTCGACGCGCTCGTTGAGCACGCGGACGGTCTCGCCAGATCGTTCCAGCGATTCGCGAGGTTGGGAAGCGTGCGCACGCTCGATGAGGACGCTCGGCAGCTGCTCTCAGGGATCGTGACGGACGTCGAGGACCTCCAGAGCCTCGCACGCTCGATGCGCATGGTCAGCATCAGCGTGGTCTTCCAGCGCATGGAGCGCCACGTGCGTGATCTCGCCTCGATGACCTCCAAGCGCATCCGCGTGTGCCTGGAGGGCGAGCACACAGAAATCGAGCGTTCGATCGTCGAGGAGATCACCGACCCGCTCATGCACATGGTCCGCAACGCCTGCGATCACGCCATCGAGTCGCCTCAGGAGCGCATCGGCGCTGGCAAGGACGAGATCGCCACCATCCACCTCCGGGCGATCGCGCGCGGCGAGCACGTGACGATCGAGATCCAGGACGACGGGCGCGGGCTCGACCGGACACGGATCCTGAGACGAGCCATCGAGAGAGGTCTTGTCCCGCTGGATGGAGACGGCGCGTCGCTGACAGACGATCAGGTCCATGAGTTGATCTTCCATCCCGGCTTCTCGACAGCCGAGAGCGTCACGAGCATCTCCGGGCGCGGTGTCGGGATGGATGTCGTCCGCCAGAACATCCGGGCAATCGGGGGAACGCTCTCTATCCGCACGAAGGCGGGCAGAGGCACCACGTTCTCGATGCGCCTGCCAACGCGTGCACTCAACTCGAGCGATCAGCATTCCGTGTAGGGGCGGGTGTTATCTGTGCATCGGGCAGCCGCTCGTCGGCGCCGGTGTCTCGTCGCCGTAGACCTCGTGCGTCGGGCGATCCCGGAGCACGTTCTCCTTGCCCCAGTTGGCGACGTTCTTGAACCGATCCGACGCGATGAACGCGTCGAACGCGCCCTTGTCCGTCCACTCCGAGACGACCAGATAGTCGTGCTCGTTGTGCACGTCGCGGAAGAGGTGGGTCTCCTTGTGCCCCTCGATCTCCTCCATGACGCCCATGACCTTGGTGAAGACCGAGACGAACTCCTCGTCCTTGCCGGGGATCAGCTTGTAGTTCATGCCGATGGTGACCATCTCGTGCTCCTGTCGGATCGTGGTGTGCGCGTCTCGCGTGTCCCTCTCTGGTTCTGCCAGCCTACACTCCTGCCATGGATCGGACCGAGGTCTACACCCCACCAGGCGGCATGCCCAGGGTCAGCCGTCCATCGCCCCAGATCTACAAGGCGATGGGTGAGGACAACGTGGTGCGCATGATGATCGACTTCTACAGGCGCCTCGAGACGTCGTCCATCCGATCCATGTTTCCCCATGATATGGAATCCGCGGCACGCAAGTCCGCGCTCTTCTTCGTCTTTCTGCTCGGGGGGCCGCCGCTCTATCAGCAGCGGGTGGGCTCACCCATGATGCGCGCCAGACACACGCCCTTCCCGATCGACGAGAACGCACGATTGGAGTGGATGCGTTGCTTCCGCGAGACGCTCGAGCGAGCCGACGAGCTGTACGACTTCCCCAGAGAGCATCTGCCCGGTTTTCTGGAGTTCCTGGATGGCTTCTCGCAGTGGATGGTCAACACCGCACCCAACGCGTCGGACGATCCGGGCACGAGCCTGCCCATCGCTCCTCCATCCTGAACGGAAACCGTTCTCCCGGCACGATCCTCATGCGTCGGTCATACTGCCTCGCGATTCTCGTGGGCGTATACCGGAAGGAGCGAGCCATGCGGACCAACACCTCACATAGCGCGATGGACAGGCGGTCGTTCCTGGTCTCGGCGGGGCTCGCCACGGGCATCGCCTCGACCACGGGCTACAGCGCGCTGGCGCTCCAGGAGGGTGAGCCCGATGTCCCGCCGGGCATCAGCCCGGAGATCATCGCGGAGGCGGAAGAGATCCTCGGTATCTCCTTCACCGACAACGAGCGCGAGCAGATGCGCGAGTCGCTGGAGGGCAACAAGCAGATCTTCGAGATGCTGCGCGGCACCGAGTTCGAGAACGCCCTGGCGCCGGCCGAGACGTTCGATCCGCGCCTCCCAGGGAAAGACTACGACCTCGATCGTGCCTCCTCCCACGCCGCTCCCTGGCGACCGGTGGAGTCGCTTCCCAACAACTCGCTGGACATCGCCTACGCGCGCGTGGCCGATCTTGCCCACTGGATCCGCACACGCCAGATGAGTTCCGTGGAGCTCACGAGAATCTACTTGGACAGGCTGCACGCCATCAACGAAAAACTCGAGTGCGTCGTGACGTTCACGGACGATCTGGCCATGCGCCAGGCGAGGCGCGCCGACGAGCTGCTGTCGCGCGACGAGTATCGAGGACCCCTGCACGGGCTGCCGTGGGGTGCCAAGGACCTGCTTGACACCCTGGATATCAAGACGACGTGGGGCGCCATGCCCTTCAAGGATCGGGTTGGTTCCATCGACGCGGCGGTCGTCGAGAGACTCAGCGATGCGGGCGCGGTGCTCATCGCCAAAACCACGCTCGGCGCGCTGGCCTACGGCGACATCTGGTTCGATGGGCGCACCAACAACCCGTGGAATCTCGAGCAAGGCTCGTCGGGCTCCAGCGCAGGCTCTGCCAGCGCGACCGCCGCCGGTGGCATGGCGTTCTCAATCGGCACTGAGACCTACGGCTCGATCATGTCACCCTCATCGCGTTGCGGTACGACGGGCTTCCGCCCGACCTTTGGACGTGTGTCGCGCCACGGCGCCATGGCATTGTGCTGGTCGCTCGACAAGATCGGTCCCATCTGCCGGACCGCGAACTGCTGCGAGCTGGTGCTCGACGCGATCAACGGGTACGACGCGCGCGACGATGGCTCGATCCACGCACCGCTGCACTTCGAGAGGACTCGCCCACTGGGCGAACTCGCGGTCGGCTTCGATCCGTCGCACTACGAGGGGGAGCGCGTCTCCGATGGTGATCGTGCCGTGCTCCAGATCTGTCGTGACGCGGGCTGTGCTATGAAGGAGATCGAGATTCCGTCAGGTGCGTTCGGGGGCATCATCTTTCTGAGCATCATCGTCGAGGGTGCCGCGGCGTTCGATCGTCTCACGCGCGAGGATCAGGACGACCTCATGCAGTGGCAGTCCAATCAGGCGTGGCCCAACTCGTTCCGTGCCGGGCGCTTCATCCCGGCGATCGAGTACATGCAGGCGCGTCGCCTGCGTCGTCGGTACATGCAGCAGATGGACGAGCTCTTCTCGGGGGTCGATCTGATCATCGAGCCGCAGTCGTCCGGTTCGCTCCACGCGCTGACCAACATGACAGGCCAGCCGGCGCTGACGTTCCGAACGGGATTCAGGGACAACGGAACGCCACGCGCCAACACGATCTGGGGCAACCTCTTCCAGGACGAGCAGGTGCTCGCGTCGGGCGGGCAGATCGAGCGCAAGCTCGACATCTGGCACCGGCATCCTCCGCTGGACGCGTAGCCACTAGCGCGTGCGCACTCTCTCCCACTGAGCCTCGAGTCGCTGCGCCGAGACGGGCTGAGACGTGCCCAGGTGCTGCGCGAACACCTGTACGCGGAACTCTTCGATCATCCAACGGAAGCGATCGAGCTCCGGATCGATCTCTCCGTCGTCCGCCCGCGACAGCGCGCTCTCATACGCCTCGACGCAGCGTCGGATGTCGCCCATGCGCTGCCTGTCGGACTCCAGCGCGTCGCGTCCGCCCTCGAGGAGCCTCCGCAGGCGATGCTCCATCGACGCCAGGTACCGAGGCAGATGCCCGAACCACACCCACGGAATCTTGTAGAGAAAGCCCTCGAAAAGGAACGAGTCGAGCTGCGAGCGCAGGTCGTTGGCGCACTCGCCGAGCCCCCCGGGCGACTCATCCAGCGCCGCTCGCAGGCGGATCGCGCTCGACAGGATCGTCTGCGCCAGCACGCACACCGTGTCCGCTGTCGGGCCCGTGAGCGACCAGCGTTCCTCGATGCGACGCTCGAACGACTCGCCGTCGCGCAGGGTCTCCTGATCCTCGACGAACACGCGATCGACGATGCGCATCAGCAGGTGCTCGCGCAGCGTCGCACCGTCGCCCCACGGTGCGAAGTCGAGCACCATGCGATCCAGATTCGGAAACGTGTCGGCTATGTACGATAGCTCGCCGCGCATGCGGAGCATGCACAGGCGTCGGACACCCTCTCGGTGCGCACGCTCGCTACGCGCCCTCTCTGGGAAGAGACGGAGCGCGGCCGACTCGCCCTCGTCCACGAGCGCCGGGTAGCCGACGAGCGTGCCGGTGTCCGTCTCGATCGGCACGCTCTCGGGGAGCGGGTCGAAGTCCCACGAGGAGATGCCGGCGCGGTTGAACTCGTCGTGGTCGAGGCTCGCGAAGCCGGTGTCGATTCTCTCGCGAAGCTCCTGCTGGAGCGAAGCGACATCGCGTCCCACGCCCAGCGTGTTGCTCTGGCCATCGACGACCCGAACGCGGATTCGCAGGTGTAGGGGCAGCTCGTCGCGCGCCCACGCGTCGCGCGGGATGGGCGTCCCCGTGATCCGTTCCAGCGAGCGCGCGATCGCCTCGTCGACCGGCGTGTTCGAGGGCTCCAGATCAGCGAGCACGCGCCGGGCGTAGTTGGGCGCGGGCACGAAGCTCGTTCGCAGCGACTTTGGCATCGAGCGGATACGCTCGACAGTCCGCTCTTCCAGCAGACCCGTCACAAGCCAGTCGACCTGTGTCTGCGTCAGCGATGCCAGGCGCTCGAGCGGGACAGTGATCGTCACGCCGTCGTCCTCGTGTCCCGGCTCAAGGCGGTACTCCACGTCCGCGCGCCCGCCGTCGATGTCGAGCCGATCCGGATGCGAACGCTCGCTGACCTCGACAGGCTCGTGCGCCAAGAGCAGCTCGCGGTCCATGTACAGGACGGTGGGTGTCGTGCGCTCGGCCTGTGTGCGCCAGTGCTCGAAGGCCTTCGACGTGTACACGTCCTCGGGCACTCGCGCATCGAAGAAATCGTACTTCGCGCCGGTCTGGCTGAGGATATCCGTCCGGCGAGACTTGGCCTCGAGTTTGCGCAGCTCGTCCTCGATCTGCTCGTTGTGCCGCTGCCACTTTCCCGAGCGATGCTCGCCGTCGACCAGCCCATGGTGGATGAACAACTCGCGCGAGTCGCTCGGGTTGATGGGCCCGTAGTGCACCTTGCGTCGCTCCACGACGGGCAAGCCCCAGAGCGTGACCGTCTCGTGCGCCATCACCTGCCCGCGTGTGGCGTCGTAGTGAGCGTCTGAGTAGCGCCGCTTGACCACGTGCGGGGCGACGCGATCGATCCATCGCGCCTGGATCGACGCCACCATGCGCGCATACAGCCTCGTTGTGCGCACGAGCTCCGCCGACATGACCCACTGCGGGCGCTCGCTGAAGAGTCCCGAGCCAGGGTGGATGTGGAAGCGTGTGGCGCGGACGCCCTCGTACTCGAAGCCGTCGGTCTTGCGTCCCACCGAGGCGAGCATGCCCGTGAGCAGCGCCCGATGCAGCGCGTTGGGGGGGCACTCGTCGGTGTTGATGGCCCATCCCTGCTCAGACACGATGTCGCGCAGCTGGCGGTGCGTCTCTATCCAGTCGCGCATGCGTGGGTACGAGAGGAATGATGCCTGGCACCAGGCGCGAACCTGCTTGCGCGAGCGGTCGCGCAGCCTCTCGTGGTAGTCGTCCCAGAGCGCCAGCACGGTCAGGAAGTCGGACTCCGGGTTCTCCCAGCGTTTGTGCGCAATGTCCGCCTCGGAGCGCTTGTCCATCGGACGCTCGCGCGGGTCCTGGATCGAGAGCATCGAGCACACGATCAGCGCCTCGCGCAGCGACCCCTCGCCCTGGGCGGCGTGGAGCATCCGTCCCAGGCGTGGGTCCAGCGGCAGACGCGCCAGGTCGTGGCCGATGGCGGTCAGCTCGTCCTCGTCGTCGATGGCGCCCAGCTCGCGCAGGGAGTCGAGCCCGTCGCGGAGCGCCCTGTGCTCGGGCGGATCGAGGAACGGGAACCGCTTGATGTCTCCCAGACGGAGCGCCTTCATCTGCAGGATGACGCCCGCCAGGTTCGTGCGCATGATCTCCGGATCCGTGAACTCCGGACGAGCCTCGTGGTCCTCACGTGAGTACAGCCGGTAGCAGATGCCCGGGCCGAGGCGTCCGCAGCGCCCGCTGCGCTGGTTGGCTGAGGCACGCGAGATCGGCTCGATGGGGAGGCGATGCACACGCGTGCGCGTGCCGTAGCGTGAGATCCGCGCGTACCCCGGATCGATCACGTATCGGATGCCAGGCACGGTTACTGATGTCTCGGCCACGTTCGTCGCCAGCACGATTCGTCGTCTCTTCGAGGGCTGGAACACTCGCCCCTGCTCGTCCATCGACAGGCGTGCGTACAGCGGCAGGACATCGAACGCCTCATGATGGATGGACCCGAGCTCTCGTAGCCAGTCCGCCGTGTCACGGATCTCGCGCTCCCCCGAGAAGAACACCAGCACGTCGCCCGGGCCTGTCGCGAAGATCTCCTCGAGCGCGTCGCGGATGGCCCTGTCGACATCGGGCTCGTCGTTGTCGTCCATCTGAGGCGGCGTGTAGCGCATCTCGACGGGGTACGTCTTGCCCGACACGTTGATGATCGGAGCGCCATCGAAGTGCTCGCTGAATCGCTCCGGGTCGATCGTCGCCGACGTGATGATGAGCTTAAGCTCCGGGCGCTGCGCGAGCAGGCGCTTGCAGTAGCCCAGCAGAAAGTCGATGTTGAGGGATCGCTCGTGCGCCTCATCGATGATGATCGTGTCGTAGCGCAGCAGCTTGTGGTCCGACTGCGTCTCGGCCAGCAGCAGCCCGTCGGTGACGAGCTTGATGCGAGTGCGATCAGATGTCTCGTCTGCGAATCGCATCTTCACGCCGACGAGCGAGCCGAGTGGTGTCCCGAGTTCCTGCGCGATCCGACGCGCCACCGAGCGGGCGGCCAGTCGCCTGGGCTGTGTGTGGGCGATCGTTCCCACCACGCCCCGCCCGAGCTCGAGGCAGATCTTCGGCAGCTGGGTCGTCTTGCCCGATCCGGTCTCGCCGCAGACAACCACGACCTGGTTGTCGCGTATCGCCTCCCGGATCGTCTCACGCTCCTGGGAGACGGGCAGGTCGGGGGGGTAATGGATCGTCGGTGAGTCCTGGCGCCGTGCGTGGGAGCGTGACTCCGAGCGTTCGAGCTCGTCGCGCAAGCGCTCAGCGATACGCGAGTTGGGTCTGGAGGCGCGTGCGGCCCGTCGTGCGCGCCGTAGGAGCTCGCGCAGACGAGGGCGATCGCCCAGCATGCACGCCTCGACACGAGGCGTCAGCTTGTCCAGGATCTCGAGTGGAACGGTGTCGGGCAGCATGGTGCAGCCGATGGTCACGGCGAGGAATCGTGACCGATCGGGCTGCCATGCTATCGGCTCTTAGAATCCCGTGGGAGCGCCAGTGCTACCACTGCTGCTGTTGATCACGCGTGCGATCGGACGCAGCGAGTTCTCGAGCACGCCGTAGATCTTCTGCGCGTCGTCTATCAGCGCCTGCCCCTGTGTCTTGTACGGCTCGAACATCGCACGCGACGCCAGCGTCTCGAGCGTGGGCGCGTCGGCGACGGCCTGCTTCCCCGAGTCGATCAGCGTTGCCAGCAGCGCCGGGGAGCCTGCCACCTGCGCCTCGGGGCTGGCGCGCATCGTGAGCAGCGCGGTAGCCCCGACGATGGTCACGCACGCCGCGATCGCGAACCAGCGTCCCACGCGGTGCGTGGTCATCTGGTCGGGTTCCTCGTAGGGATCCTGGGTGCGGGTCGCGACGTCGATGTGGTGGAGCACCGCGCGTCGCATGGAGTAGGACGGGTCGCGGAGCTGGGTCGATGAGGTCTCTCGCAGTTGCTGTTCGAGTTGTGTGGTTGTCTCTTTCATGGTGTCACACTCTCGAGTTGAGGAGTGTCGTCGTACGTCACGCTGCGTGTCCGCACGGGTATGCGAGCACGACGCTCGTGGTTCTCCATGTTCTCGCGCAGTGTTTTTCGTGCGCGATGCAACGTGGCGCGGATCGCGATGGACGTCGAGCCCATCACACGTGCGATCTCCTTGCAGCTGAGGTTCTCGCCGTAGCGGAGCCAGAGGGTTGTGTGCTGCGCCATGGAGAGATGTCGTCGCGCCAGATCCCAGACCAACGCGCTGGACTCGTCACGCACGACCGGATCAGTTGGGGCCTGGCCATCGACGTGCTCGCCCACGAGGCGCAGCGTCTCGCGTCGGGCGCGCTGTCGCAAGTGGTTCGACGCACGTCGGGAGGCGATGGTGAACAGCCAGGTGGAGTAACGCCAGCGGGGGTCGTAGCGGTGTCGCGACTCCCAGGCCTTGATGAACGCGTCCTGGGCGATGTCCTCTGCTGCGTGGATGTCGCCCAGACGCTTGCGGAGGAACGTCACCAGGCGCGACTCGAATCGATCGACGAGCACACCAAACGACGCCGATGACCCATCCTTCGCGCGGAGCGCGAGTTGCTCGTCGCTCAGCGAGGGGAACGAGGATGGATCATCGACGTGCTGTGGTGCGGGTTGCGTCATTCAGTAATCCGCGTGCTCGAGGAGCTCCTCGAGCACGTCCTCATCGAGCTCGATGGAGACGTTGAAACGGTTGCCCTTGACATCGACGCTCGCGCTCTTGGCCAGCTCGATGAACATCATCGCCTCTTCGTCAAGCTCGTCCTCGGCGGCCATCGCGAACTCTGTCATCGCCAGCAGGCCCTCGACCATCTTCGAGAGACGCTCGGCGTCGTCGACCGAGCCCGTCTCGATCGAGAGCGCCACGCCCAGCGCGTCGCCCTCGTCGGTGATCATCGCCGAGACGCTGCGCGCGAACTCGAGCGCCATCGAGCCCGGTCCGTCGAGCTCGGGTGCCGCGTCGGTGTCGGCGATCACGAAGACCATCGCGTCGTCGGCATCATCGAACGCGTCGCCGTGGGCGTCGCTGTAGGAATCCTCCTCGTCGTCGAGGATCTCAAGCGCGTGGACCATCAGATCCTCGTTGAAGGTGACCGTGATCGACGTCCCACGACGCCCCCTGTCGGTGTGCATGAAGACGGTCTCGTCCTCATCGTCCATCGACCACTGCTCGAATGTGTAACCACCGGAGCGCTCTGTGTCGACGTCGTCGACCTCGTCCCGGAGCGTGTCGAGGAGATCCACAAGATCGTTGTCGCCCTGGACCAGCACCACAATGTTGTTCTCATCGACGTCGTCGAACGAGTCGGCGACCACGTACACGGTGAGCGTGTCGAGCAGCTCGAAGAGATCGACGTCATCGCCGATAGCCTCGCTGATATCAGCCCCGGCCTCGGCTGCGGCGGCCTCGAGCAGCGGGCCCAGAGCGCTGTCGCGCAGGGCGCCCAGGTCAACGTGCACGATCGCGGCGGCCTCGGGCGAGACCGTGTCCAGATCGAACGAGGCACCCATCGCGCCCGTCGAGAGCAGCGAGGTGGCCAGCAGTGGTGTGAGCATTCGGTGCATCGTGGGATCTCCTTGTGTTGTAAGCCTGATGGCGATGCACCCCTTCTACACACCCGTCAGGAGTGTGTGACGTGCCTCTCAGGAGCTTGTTGGGCGTCTCTCTGGTAGGATTACAGGCGATTTCAAGGGGGATTGCCAGATATTCGGACATTCGCGTGCCCGGGCACGCCATCGCGGGAGAACGATCATGTGTGAGACGGAGCACCTCGGCAGAAACCTGCTCGGACCTTTGGCGGCCATTCTCGGCGTCTCCCTTCTGTCCTCTGTGGCGTACCCCGCCAGCGACGAGGCGACACCTGGCGGCGCGGACACGCAGCAGAACGAATCAAACGACGACGACACGAAGGAATGGGACGTCTCCGATCCTCCCGGCGACTGGGGATGGCGAGACGTGGCCATCGACACCACCTCGTCCACGTGGTCGAGCCTCGACGTCTCCCCCGACGGGAGAACCATCGCATTCGACATGCTCGGCGACATCTACACCATGCCAATCACGGGCGGCGACGCCACGCTCATCCGCGGCGGCATCGCGTGGGATATGCAGCCGCGCTTCAGCCCCGACGGCACGCGGATCGCGTTCACGTCCGACGCCGGTGGGGGCGACAACATCTGGATCATGGGCTCCGACGGATCGGATCCCAGACAGGTCTCCGAGGAGTCGTTCCGTCTGCTCAATGGTCCCGCATGGGATCCGTCGGGCGACTTCATCGTGGCGCGCAAGCACTTCACCTCGACTCGCTCGCTCGGTGCAGGAGAGATGTGGCTCTACCACGTCTCGGGCGGCTCCGGTCATCAGATGACCAAGCGTCCGACGGAGCAGAAGGACGTCAACGAGCCGGTGTTCTCGCCCGATGGTCGCTATCTGTACTACTCCCTCGACGCCACTGGCGGGAGAACATTCCAATACAACAAGGACTCTACTGGGCAGATCTACGCCATCGAGCGGTACGATCGCGAGACCGGTGAGACCGAACGCATCACGGGCGGCGCGGGCGGCGCGGCTCGACCGGCCCCATCGCCCGATGGCCGGTGGCTCGCGTTCATCAGACGCGTCGACTACAAGACCTCGCTCTTCATCCGCGATCTGGAGTCGGGCAACGAGATCCTCCTGACCGACACGCTGGAGCGTGACAACCAGGAGGCGTGGGCGATCCACGGTGTCTACCCGACCATCGCCTGGACTCCCGACTCGGGCTCGATCCTGTACTGGGCCAAGGGTGGCATCCATTCCATCGACATCGACTCACGGGTTGCCACCGACATTCCGTTCCGTGTGCGCACAACCAAGAAGGTCGCCACGCCGGTGCGATCCGATCAGCGGGTATGGGACGAGACGTTCCGCCCGAAGATGCTCAGGCAGGTCTCTGTGTCGCCCGATGGCACGCGCGCCTGCTTCGTCACACTCGGACACGTGTACGTCATGGATCTGCCCTCGAGCGAGCCACGACGCCTGACGACGTTCGACGACCGATTCGAGCACGACCCCGCGTGGTCACGCGACGGGCGGTCGATCGTCTTCGGCACGTGGCGCGACGGCGAGTTGGGTGAGCTGCGCGTCGCGTCCGCCGATGGCGGCAACGGCGATGTCATCACACCCACGCCCGGTCACTACATCGATCCGCAGTTCTCGCCCGATGGCGAGACGGTCGTCTTCCGCAAGGTCGGCGGTGGGTTCCTGCGTTCGCCTCTCTATTCCGACGAGCAGGGAATCTATGTGGTCTCCGCCGATGGCGGTGAGATGACTCGTGTTCGCGACGGTGGCACGTTCCCGCACTTCGGCGCATCGGACGACGTCATCTATTTCACGACGAGGGATGGCGACCACACCGGCGACTCTCGCGCGCTCAACAAGATCGGCATCGATGGCAAGGACGAGCGAGAGCTCTACAAGGGCAAGGGAATCCAGACGCTGCGGGTGTCGCCCGACGGCGAGTGGCTGGCGTTCCGCCAGCACTTTGGCGCGTACATCACGCCGCTGGTCGAGACGGGCAAGTCGATCTCGCTTGGCAAGGGCTCGAAGTCGGTGCCGGTCGCCAAGGCGTCGAAGCACGCCGGCTGGTACCTGCACTTCTCGGGCGACTCGCGAACGCTCCACTGGTCGCTCGGCTCGAGGCTCTACTCGCGAGACCTGACCGAGAGCTTCACCTTCCTCGATGGCGCCGGCGACGAGCCCAGCGATCCCACCGATGAGGGCGTCGACCTGAGCTTCGAGGTCCAGGCCGACGCGCCCAGCGGCACCGTCGCGTTCGTCGGCGCCCGCATCGTCACCATGCGAGGAGACGAGGTCATCGAGAACGGCGTGCTGGTCGTCGAGGGCAACACGATCGCCGCGGTAGGCTCACGCGAGCGGGTCTCCGTGCCCGAGGGCGCCCACGTCGTGGACGCGACCGGCAGGACGATCATCCCCGGTCTCATCGACGCCCACGCGCACGGCGCGCAGGGCACGCAGGGAGTCATCCCGCGTCACAACTGGTCGCAGTTCGCCAATCTGGCGTTCGGGGTAACTGCCATCCACGATCCGTCGAACGACACGGAGACGTTCTTCGCGGCCAGCGAGATGTCGCGTGCCGGGCAGATCCGCACGCCGCGTCTCTTTTCCACGGGCACGATTCTTTACGGCGCAGCCGGCTCCGATTACCGCTCGGAGGTCGACTCTCTCGAGGATGCCACCTACCACCTGCACCGTCGCAAGCAGGTCGGCGCGTTCTCCGTCAAGAGCTACAACCAGCCGCGGCGCGACCAGCGTCAGCAGGTTCTGGAGGCTGCGCGTCAGCTCGATATGCTCGTCGTGCCCGAGGGCGGCTCCACGTTCATGCACAACATGACGATGGTCGTCGATGGGCACACATGCATCGAGCACAACATCCCGGTCGAGAAGGCCTACGACGACGTGCTCCAGCTCTGGCAAGCCACGCAGGTTGCCTACACGCCGACGCTCGGCGTCTGCTACGGCGGCATGTCGGGCGAGTACTACTGGTACCAGCACGACAACGTGTGGGAGAACGAGCACCTGACGACATTCGTGCCCAAGGGCATCGTCGAGCCGCGCTCACGACGTCGCCAGAAGGCGCCCGAGGGCGACTACAACCACATCCGCGCCGCCGAGGTTGGAAAGGAGCTCGCCGATCGTGGCATCTACGTGAACACCGGCGCGCACGGGCAGCTGGCGGGGCTGGCGCTCCACTGGGAGATCTGGATGTTCGCCCAGGGCGGCATGTCTCCGCTGGAGGCTATCCGCGGCGCGACGATGAACCCCGCACGTCACCTGGGATGGGATCACCAGATCGGCTCGATCGAGTCTGGCAAGCTGGCCGATCTCGTGGTGCTGGACGACAACCCGCTCGAGAACATCCGCAACACGCAGTCGGTGAGCATGGTCATGGTCAACGGGCGCCTCTTCGACGCCCGGACGATGGACCAGATCGGTAACCACCCGGATAGCGTCGGATCCGACGCCTTCGGCGATGGCCCCCGCTCGCTGGGCATCGGCAAGTGGTGGGGGATAACAGAGTCGATGATCAGCGCGCACTCGCAGTGCGTCTGCCGGGTGCACACCCACAACTGATCGATCGACACGGTATAGACCCGAGCACCCCTCGTTATCACGAGGGGTGTTTTTTATTCGTCCGTTTCCCCGTAGTGCAGGTGGAGCATCGTGGAGGAGCCGTCGTCGCGGACGGTCACGATGAAGACGTCGTCGTAGTCGCTGTCATCGAGCGCCACGGGCGTGCGCACGCCGAGTGCCTCGATCAGCTCGGGCACGGTGTTCGAGTGTCCCACGATGAGCACGCTGCCGCCACGATGGTTCTCGAAGGCGTGGTCGAGCACGCCGTCGATGTCGCCGGCGTCGTAGCCCTTGACGCTGACAGCCTGCGCCTTGCTGATGGGCAGCGCCGTGTCCCACGTGCGCTTGACGGCCAAGGGGCCCTGATCCTCGAGGGGGATCGTCGTCGCGTAGATCGAGTCGAGCTCGATGTGCTGGAGCAGACGCACGAGATCACGCGCTCGCTGCTCGCCTTTGAACGAGAGCGGGACATCCGGCTCGCTGCTGTCGATCTTCTTCTCGGCGTGTCTGACGAGCACGAACGTGGTGTCGCCCAGCGTGCTCGAGCTCGTCAGGATCGTGGCGAGCAGTACGAGCAATAGTGTTGTGATTCGCATCATGTGCCTCCGGTGTGCGAAGCGTCCGAGAACGGCCACGGGCGCGTCATTGCGTGATTTTGTGCTGTTACTCCACCCTCAGGAATGGTACAGTTCGAGCGAATGTGACGTGAGGTGGGGTGGGAACCATCGAAATCACACTCGAGAAAGAGAGCACCCATGCGCACGATTCGTACCGGCTTGCGAGCCCTGAGTTTGTTGGTCATCGCAGTGGCTGTCGCTGTGCCAGCACACGCCCAGCCCGCACGAGGGGCTCGGGGTGGGGCCAACGCGGGGGGCGGCGACAAGGGACCGAAGCCCTACGACGAGGTCATCACCGAGGAGGCCGAGTCCAGGGCAGGGCTTTTCATCACGCATCGCGTGGGCGACAAGCTCTATTACGAGATCCCCACCGACGCGCTGGACATCGACATGGTCTGGGTCACCACGCTCGAGCAGACCCAGGCGGGGTACTCCTGGGCGGGCATGCCCGTCAACGATCGTGTGGTGCGCTGGGAACAGCGAGGCGAGCGAGTGCTGCTGCGCGACATCAAGTATTCCATTCGTGCCAACGTCGACGACCCGATCACGAAGGCGGTCGAGGAGACCTCGATGCCTGTGATCATCAAGGCGTTCGATGTTGCGGCGTGGGGCAAGGACAAGGCACCGGTGATCGACGTCTCCGAGCTGTTCACGAAGGATCAGTCGGAGTTCAGCGCCAAGGAATCGCTCGGCATGGGCGGGCTGGATTCGTCGCGCACGTTCATCGAGCAGGTCAAAGCGTTCCCGATCAACATCGAGGTCAAGGTGCTGGCGACGTACACGCCGCAGCGCCAGGGGGCTAACGGTCGTGGTGGGCGCGGCTTCCCGAGCTCGATCCCACGAGACTCATCGCAGAGCGGGCTGACGGTGATGCTGCACCACTCGATGGTGAGACTGCCCGAGAATCCGATGAAGCCGCGCGTGTGGGACGATCGCGTCGGCTTCTTCACGACGCGTTTCACCGACTATGGCGACGATTCGGAGCACGAGGCGCCAGAGGTGCGCTACATCACGCGTTGGCGTCTTGAGAAGAAGGACCCCGACGCAGAGATGTCGGATCCCGTCAAGCCCATCGTGTGGTACGTGGCGCGCGAGGTGCCGGCCAAGTGGCAGGAATATGTGCTCAAGGGCATAGAGGACTGGCAGCCGGCGTTCGAGGCGGCTGGCTTCACGAACGCGATCGTCGGCAAGCTTGCGCCTGACCCGCGTGAGGACCCGGACTGGGACGCGGAGGACGCGCGCTACACGACGATCCGCTGGCTGCCCTCGGCGGTGCCGAACGCGTTCGGCCCGAACGTGCACGATCCGCGCACGGGCGAGATCCTCGAGGCGGACGTGCGGATGTTCCACAACGTGATGCGTCTCGTGCGAGACTGGTACTTCGTGCAGGCGGGGGCGTCCGACGAGCGTGCCCAGAAGCTGCCCATGCCTGACGACCTGATGGGCGAGCTGATCCGCTTCGTCGTGGCGCACGAGGTGGGCCACTCGCTGGGCTTCCCGCACAACATGAAGGCTTCGAGCACGTACACCGTCGAGCAGCTGCGTGATGCGGAGTTCACGCGGACCATGGGCACGGCGCCGTCGATCATGGACTACGCGCGATTCAACTACGTCGCACAGCCCGGCGACGGCGCGTCGCTGCTGCCGGGGGTGGGCGTGTACGACAAGTTCGCGACGAACTGGGGGTATCGCCAGTACGCGAGCAACGAGGACGAGCAAGAGGGGCTGGCGAAGCTCTTCGATGAGCAGATCGAGAACCCGATGTACCGCTTCGGCAACCCCAACGCGCGCGAGGACCCGACCCAGCAGACCGAGGACCTCACGGGCGACCCCGTGGGCGCCACGCGCATGGGCCTGATGAACCTGGAGCGCATCGTCGGCTTCCTCGTCGAGGCGACCAGCGACGAGGACGAGGACTACCACATCCTCGAGCACATGCACGGGCAGCTGCTCGGGCAGTGGGCGCGCGAGATGGGTCACGTCGTGAGCGTTGTCGGTGGATTCGAGCGGATCAACCTGTACTACGGCGACGCCGAGCAGCGGTTCTTCTCGGTTGATGCAGATCGCCAGAGGGAAGCGATCGAGTTTCTCAACGAGCACGCCTTCGACAACACGAGCATGTTCTTTGCGCCCGACATCACGCTCCGCATCGAGGCGTCGGGTGTTGCCGATCGGGTCGCCCAGGCGCAGGGCCGCCTGCTGCGATCGCTGATCGCCGATCAGCGCATCAAGCGGATGAGCGAGCACGCGCAGCGTGATGGCGATGACACGTACACTCCGTCGGACATGCTCGGGGAGCTGCGCGAGGGGATCTGGAGCGAGCTCGACGGGCGGGTCCGGGACGTCACGCTGCCTCGTCGCAACGTGCAGCGAGCGCACGTCGACACGCTGATCCAGCGGATGACGCCCGACGAAGACGCGCCGTCGTCCCCCTTCGGTGGCGGCGGAGGCGGTGATCCGGTTGTCTCCGACCTGCCAGCACTGGCACGCGCGGAGCTGGCCGCCATCCTCGAGATGTGCGAGGACGCGCTCGAGCGCACCAGCGACGACATGACGCGAGCGCATCTGATGGATGTCGCCGCGAAGATCAGGCTTGCCTTTGACGATTGATTTGGTTCAGACGACCCGGTCGCGCAACCGCGAGAGACGCTCCAACGCTGCATGGAGCGTCTCTTCGCGTTTACAGAAGGCGAAGCGGACGAGGTGGCTCCCACGCTCGGGGTGCTCGTAGAAGGCGCTGGGCGGAATCGCCGCGACGCCAGCGTGCTCGACCAGATGCAGGCAGAACTCCACGTCGTCCTTGAAACCGAATGGGGAGTGGTCCGCGAGGACGAAGTAGGTGCCCTCGGGCCTGGTGAGTCCGAACCCGGCCGACTCGAGCCCCTCGCAGAGCAGGTCGCGCTTGCGCAGGTAGTCGCTGGTGAACTCTGTGTAATACGACTCGTCGGCGCGGAGCGCGTCGGCGGCGGCGTGCTGGAGGGGGGTCACGCTGGCGAAGGTCACGAACTGGTGGGCCGCGCGCACGGCGCGCGTGAGCGGATCGGGCGCGATGGCCCACCCGAGCTTCCAGCCGGTGAGACCGAACGTCTTGCCGAAGGACGAGAGCGTGATCGTGCGATTCCACATGCCATCGAGCGAGGCGATCGAGACGTGCTCGCCGTCGAAGACGAGGTTCTCGTACACCTCGTCGGAGATGCAGATGGCATCCCATTGGTGGCACAGGCTCGCGATCTGCTGGAGCTCGGCGCGATCGAGCACCCGCCCGCTCGGGTTGTGGGGCGTATTGAGCATCACCGCACGGGTTCTGTCGTTGAAGGCCGATGCCAGCTCGTCAGGATCCCAGCGGAAATCGGGCGCTCGCATCGTCACGAATCGGGGCACACCGCCTGCCAGAGCGATGCACGCGCGATAGGAGTCGTAGTAGGGCTCGAAGACGACAACCTCATCGCCCGGGTTGAGCAACCCCAGCAGGGAGGAGGCGATGGCCTCGGTGCATCCGCTTGTGACCGTCACGCACGCGTCGTGGTCGACCGGCAGATCGTGCCGCGCGCGGAAGCGATCGGCGATGGCGTGTCGGAGCTCCGGGATCCCGTGTGAGGGGGCGTACTGCCCGTGCCCTTTGTTGATTGCCTCGATAGCGGCCCGCTTGACGAACTCCGGGCCGTCGAAGTCGGGGAAGCCCTGGGAGAGGTTGATGGCGTTGTGCTGTCGCGCCATGGCGCTCATGGTGGAGAAGATCGTTGAGCCGAAGGGCGCCAGTGCGTCGCAGACGTGCATCGTGTGCTCCGTGGTAGATTCGCGAGGAGGGTAGGATACGCTCGAAAGGATGCGAGCACATGCCCGGAACGATCACATCGGTAGCGAGCTTCGTCGCAGGACAGGAGCGCGAGTCCTCATCGAGCGTGGAGCTGACTGAGAAACTCGAGGGCAGGCCCGTCGCGTCGATCGCGCTCGGCGACGCGTCGATGCTGGAGGACGCGATCATCGCGTGTGAGTCATCCCGTGACGCGCTTAGGAAGACGAGCGCGCACGAGCGCGCCTCGATCCTGCACGCGTTGGCGGATGGCGTTGAGCGCGAGAGCGAGGAGTACGCGCGCGATCTGGTGCTCGACGTCGGCAAGACGATCACCGAGGCGCGGGGCGAGGTGGCACGCGCCGTTGAGACGCTGCGGGATGCGGCGGAGGAGTGCGTGCGATTCCACGGCGAGTGGCTCGATCTGACGGGCTCGTCGCGTGGCAGGGGATACCAGGCCATCGTCAGGCGATTTCCCGTTGGTGTCTGCTCGTTCATCGTGCCGTTCAACTTTCCGCTGAACCTGGCGATCCACAAGATCGCTCCGGCGATCGCGGTCGGCTGTCCGTTCGTGCTCAAGCCCGACACGCAGGCGTGCCTGTCGGTGTTCAGGCTCGCGCGTCTGATGTCGGAGACGAGTCTCGCGCCCGAGTCGTGGAGCGTGATGTGCATCGAGTCCGACGCGCGCGACGTGCTAAGCATGGACGAGCGGTTCTCGTTGCTCTCCTTCACCGGCTCGCCGAGCGTGGGCTGGGCGTTGAAGGCACGTGCGGGTCGGAAGAGGGTGCACCTCGAGCTCGGCGGTAACGCGCCGTGTGTCGTCGATGAGGGAGTGGATGTTGCGTATGTCTCCGATCGCATCCGCGTCGGTGGCTACGGGCACGCAGGGCAGAGCTGCATCTCGACGCAGCGTGTGTACGCGCTACCCGGTGTGTACGACGACCTGCGCGATGCGCTCGTGGAGAAGGTCGGTGCGCTGCGCACGGGCGACCCGATGGAAGAGAGCACAGACGTGGGCCCGCTGTTCCGCGAGTCGGACGTGGAGCGGGTGGCGTCGTGGATCAGGGAGGCGACGCCAAGGGGTGAGGGCGTGCTTGTTGGGGGGGAGGCGGATGGTCGGTTCGTGCGCCCGACGCTCCTGGAGAACATCCCCGAGAGCGCGACTGTGTCGTGCGCGGAGGTGTTTGGGCCTGTCGTGTGCATCAAGCGGGTCGAGTCGTTCGATGAGGCGATCGCGCTGGCGAACGCGTCCGAGTTCGGTCTCCAGGCGGGTGTCTTCACGAACGACCTGTCGCGCGCGTTCCGCGCGTTCGACGAGCTGGAGTTCGGGAGCGTGAACATCAACGACGTGCCGTCGATGCGTCTGGACACCATGCCCTACGGTGGGATCAAGCAATCGGGTCTGGGGCGTGAGGGCCCTCGCGAGGCGATGCTGGAGATGACAGAGCCCCGCCAGATGCTGCTGGCAGGGCTCATGTAGTGAATCGAGTTGTGCGCGTGAGTCAGTCCTGGGGTATCTCGTAGGGCGCGCCGAGTTGGTCGATGATGAACGCGTACATCAGCGCTCGATCCTCGAGGTAGCCGTAGCGTCCCGAGCGACCACCGTGCCCAGCGCCCATGTGCGTCTTGAGGAGCAGGGCGTTGTCATCGGTGCGCAGGTCACGCATCTTGGCAACCCACTTGGCGGGCTCCCAGTAGCCGACGCGCGGGTCGTTGAGGCCCGCGGTGACGAGCATGGCGGGGTAGTCCTTGGCCTCGACGTTCTCGTAGGGCGCGTAGGACTTCATGTAGTCGTAGTAGTCCTCCTGGTTGGGGTTGCCCCACTCCTCCCACTCGATGACCGTCAGCGGGATCGTCTCGTCGAGCATCGTGGTGATGACGTCCACGAACGGCACCGCAGCGATGCACGCGCCGAAGAGATCAGGCTCCATGTTGACCACGGCGCCCATGAGCAGGCCGCCGGCGGAGCCACCGTAGATCGCCAGCTTGTCGGGGTTGGTGTAGCCGCGATCGACGAGGTGCTTGGCGCTGTCGATGAAGTCGGTGAAGGTGTTCTTCTTGTTGAAGTACTTGCCGTCGAGGTACCAGGTGCGCCCCATCTCGGAGCCGCCCCGGATGTGCGCCACGGCGTAGACGAACCCGCGGTCCAGCAGTGAGAAGACAATGGAGCTGAAGCCGGCGCGCGAGCTCGAGCCGTACGAGCCGTAGGAGTAGAGCAGCATCGGGTTCGATCCGTCGAGCTCGGTGCCCTTGGGCATGAGGATCGAGACAGGCACCTTCACGCCGTCGCGTGCGATTGCCCACTCGCGCCGGACCTCGTACCGAGAGGGGTCGAAGCCCGGCACCTCGATCTGCTTGCGGAGGGTGCGCTCACCCGTGGCGACGCTGTAGTCGTACGTCGACCGGGGTGTGAGCATCGAGGTGTATCCGAAGCGGAGCGTGTCGGTCTCGAACTCCGGATTCTGCGAGACGTACGCGCTGTACGCCTCGTCCGGGAAGTCGATCTGCGAGATCTCGCCGGACTCCATGTCGCGCAGCAGGATCGTCGGGTTGGCGTCCTTCCACGCGGAGATGGCCATGTGGCCGCTGAAGGCGTCGATGCCCGTGTAGTAGATCTTCTCGTCGTGTGGCACGACGGTCTCCCAGTGCTCCTTCGAGGGCGAGGCAACCGGCGCGCGCACGATCTTGAAGTTGGTCGCGTCGTCCGCGTTGGTCAGGATGTAGAAGTGCTCGCCGTGGTGCTCGACGGAGTACTCGACGTCCTGGATGCGCTCCTGGAGGAGTTGCCACTCGCTGGTCGGGGCGTCGGCATCGACGAAGTGAGCCTCGTTGGTCACGCTCGAGCCGAGCGAGGCGATGATGTACCGATTCGAGCGCGAGCGTGAGACGCCAAGGAAGAAGCGCTCGTCGTCCTCCTGGTAGACGAGGGCGTCGCCGGAGGGGCTGGTGCCCAGTGCGTGACGCCAGAGCTGGTAGGGGCGCATGGCGTGATCGGGGCGGACGTAGAAGATTGTCTTGTTGTCGTTGGCCCACGCGACGGAGTAGTAGACCCCGCTGATGGTGTCGGTGTGGATCTCACCGGTCGCCAGGTCCTTGAAGAACAGCGTGTACTTCTCGCCACCCGAGTTGTCGATGGCGAAGGCGAGTGTCGAGTGGTCGGGCGAGACGGAGAAGTTAGCGAGGCGATGATACTCGACGCCGTCGGCCAGCTCGTTCTCGTCGAGGATGATCTCCTCTGTCGCACCCATCACGTCCGAGCGTTTCCGGCAGTGGATCGTGTAGGGCTTGCCTTCCTCGGTGCGTGTGTAGTACATCCAGTTGCCGCGACGGACGGGGACGTTCGTGTCATCCTCCTTGATGCGCGAGAGCATCTCGTCGAAGAGGGTCTTCTGGAGCGCCGAGGTGTGCTCCATCATCGCGCTGGTGTACTCGTTCTCGCTGTTGAGATAGTCGATCACCTCGGGGTTGGTCTTGTCGTTAAGCCAGTAGTAGTGATCGGTGCGTGTGTCGTCGTGGTTCTCGAAGGTGACGGTCTTCTTCGTCGCGTCCGGCGGTTCGACGGGTGGGTCGTTCTGCGCGTGGGCCATAATCGTGAAGCTCGTGGCAAGCATTGCTGTTGTGAGTGTGCGCATTCGTGGGTCTCCGTGAATAATGAGTTTCAGTCTGATTCGCTGTTGGTGTCTGCGATGAGCTCGGCGTCGAGCTCGGTGTAGAGCGCGTCCGAGGCGGGGCGTTCGTTCTGCAGTCGGGCCGCGACTCGCTCGGTCTCACGCATGACACGGAGGATATTCCGCCCCGAGATCTTCTCGAGGTCGGAGCCGGTCAGGCCACGCCTGAGCAGCTCGGCGAAGAGCGCGGGATACGTCGAGACGTCCTCGAGCCCGTCGGGCAGGGAGCTAACGCCGTCGTAGTCGCCACCGATGCCAACGTGATCGATACCCGCGACCTTGATGATGTGCTCGATGTGGTCGGCGGCATCTGCGATCGCCGCGTTCCTGCGAGGATTGTTAGCCATCCACGCCTCACGGGCCGCGTTCACGGCATCCTCATCATCACCGTGTTCCTCGGCTATCGCGCGGTACGCGTCGCGACGCGCAACGGACCACTGGCGGAGCTTCTCGTTGAGATAGGTGGGCACGAATGTGACCATGACCACGCCACCGTTGTCGCGCACGCGCACGAGCACGTCGTCGGGCACGTTGCGAGGCGAATTGGACAGCGCGTAGGCTGAGGAGTGCGAGAAGATGACCGGCGCCTCGGCAATGTCGAGGGTGTCGTGCATCGTCTCGGCGGAGACGTGCGAGAGATCCACGAGCATGCCCATGCGATTCATCTCGCGGACGACCTCCTCACCGAAGGGCGAGAGCCCTCCGAGCACTCGATCATCAGTAGCGCTGTCGGCCCATTCGATGTTCAACGAGTGCGTGAGGGTCATGTAGCGAGCGCCCAACGCGTAGCTCATACGGAGGACGGCGAGCGATTTCTCGATCGCGTGCCCGCCCTCGATGCCGATGAGCGACGCGATCTTGCCATCCATGATCGCGTTCTCGACGTCGTCGGCGGTGAGCGCCAGCTGCAGGTCGTCGGGATAGAGCGAGACGAGGCGGTGCACGACGTCAATCTGTTCGAGGAGGTCGCGCGTGTCGCCCGGCTCGGAGCCCATCTCGTGCGCCGGGATGTAGACCGACCAGAACTGTCCGCCGACCATACCCTCACGGAGGCGGGGGATGTCTGTGTGCATGGGTCTCTCGAAGTGCGCGGTGCTCAACGAGAAATCAATCTGACCGAGACGATTTTGCACGCGGGCTCTATAGGTCCATGGCACGTCGTTGTGACCATCGATGATTGGCATGCGCGAGAGGATGTCGCGAGCGGTGCGCTCGTAATCGACATCCTGCGCAAGTGAGCCAGTCGACGTGAGGGCCACAGAGAGTGTCGCCAGTGCCGAGAGAACTCGCATCTCAATCCTCCTCGTGGGGGCTCGCGGAGATGTCCACGGGCGCGGGTGTATCGTTGTCGACATGACGCTCGAAGAACTCGATTATTCTATTGAGCCGATCCATTCGCTGCGTAGGATCACCCGTTCGTGACAGGTTGTGCCCGGCGTTTGGATAGCGCACATACTCGACCGGGCGCTCGAGCACCTTGAGTGCGCGATAGAGCATCTCGCTCTGCGACACCCCGGTGCGCAGGTCGTTGGAGGCGTGCATGATCAACAGGGGGGTGCGGATCTGGTCGACGTAGGTGAAGGGTGACTCACGCTCGAGCACATCGGCGGCGTCGTCCCACGGGTAGCCACCCATCGCCCACGGGTCGAGGCGCCACGCGTTGCCCTCGCCGAAGAAGACGTCGAGGTCGTACACACCGCGCTGCGCGACTGCGGCTTTGAAGCGGTGGTCCTGCGTGACTATCCACGCGGTCAGGTAGCCAGCGTACGAGCCACCGGTGACGACGAGCTGGTCGGTGTCGATCCACGCGTATCTCGAGGCAGCGTCGTCGAGTGCGCCGAGCACGTCGGACGTTGGGCCGTGGCCCCAGTCTTGATAGTTGGCGTGCTGGAAGGTGTAGCCATATCCCGAGGAGCCCCGCGGGTTCGAGTACACAACGCCATAGCCCCACGAGGCGAGGAGCTGGAACTCGTGCCACATCGTGCGCTCGCCCGGCCCCCACATTGCCGACGGCCCGCCATGGATCTCGAGCGCTGTGGGGTATTTCTTCCCGCTCTCTCGCGCGATGGGCTCCATCACCCAGTACTGGACTCGTGTGCCATCGGGTTGCTCGACCCAGTGCTCGGTGGGGAGTGAGAGCTGCTTCTGGTTGATCCAATCGTTGTGGCTGGTGAGCTGGACGGGTGTGCCATCGGTGCTGATGCGGAAGAGCTCGGAGGGGTTCGAGGCGGATGTGACAGAGGCGATGATCGTGGCGCCCTCGACATCGTAGTTCTGCACGCCTATCGGCCCCGAGGTAAGAGTCCGCGGTGCGTCTTTCGTGAATATCGGTTGCGAGTGCAATTGCACCGAGCCCTCGAGTGGGCGTGTGAAATACACACGCCCATCACGCACGCGCAGGCCTCGAGCGTGCGGGGACATCTTGTCGGTCTTCTCGAACCAGTCGGGCGCGTGGCTGTCGCTGGCTTCGATCAGAGAAGAGACGCCCACGCGGGTTTGTGCCCCCCAGCGTGCCGGGGACTCGTACGCGTCGGCATAATTGAAGACGATCGTCTCGCCATCGCTGGTGAAGCGGGGTGCGCTGAACGTGGCCACCCGGTTGTCGAGCGCGACGCTCGATTCGTGTGCGTCGATATCGAGCAGGTAGATGCTCGATCGCTCCCAGCGGTCGGGGTGCTGATCACCCGGCGGGATGCCGACCCACGCGATGGTTGTGCCGTCCGGGGAGATGCGTGCTTGGGAGTGGGCGACGAACCCGTCGGTGAGCTGCTCGTGCTCGCCGGTGCGCGCGTCGACGCGGAACAGATGGGTGTGCGACTCCTCGCCCTCGAGCGAGTGCTCGCCCTGGAAGTCGAGGCGTGTGATGACGCTGGGGTTCTCTTCTGCGGCGTTGTTGGACAGCCATCGTCGGATGGACTCGCGATCGCCCGACGGTGAGGCGTCTGTGTCATCATCGGGCTCGGCGTCGCGGAACTCGCGCCCGGGGCGCTCGTGCTTGTAGGGATACTCACCTTGGATCTCGGACTCCGGGATGCTCGACGACACAAGCAGCGACGCGCCATCGGGGAACCAGCGTGGCGAGGAGGCGCCGTGCTCGAGCGTGGTGAGCTGGGTCGCCTCGCCGGGTCCAGTGAGCGAGAGCGTCCAGATCTGCGGCGTTCCCTCGCCTTCTTCGTCCTCCTGCCCCGTGCGTACGAACGCGAGGGTGGTGCTGTCGGGTGAGATGACGGGCGACGTGCCGCCCTCTTCGCCCGAGGTCAGCAGCATTGGCTCTGCGCTGTTGGCGGTGAGATCGATCGACCACAGATCGTTGCGGTAGGAGTATCCATCGTCGTTCTCGACGATCGATCGCACGACGTACACCACTCTCGATCTGTCGGGGGCGATATCGATCGCGTTGATGTGCTTGATCTTGAGCACGTCGCTGGTGGTGATGCGATCTGGCTGGGCGTGCGCTGATGACGCCAGCCCGAGCAGGGCGGCGCCGATGGCGAGGCGTCGGAGTCGTGCGGGTCCCAAATCGAGCTCTCCTTTCGTCCGAATCGATCAGTTCTTGCTGACAGATGCTACCGGAGACGGCTGGAGGGGGTCCTCTGAAACAGAAAAAGCCCTCGCGTGTGCGAGGGCTTCGGGGAACACTGGGGTTTGCGTTGGCTTACTCGTCGTCAGAGAGGTATCGATCGAGGAAGTCGATGTACCCGTTGAGCGCGGTGATGCGGTTGGCCTTGGAGCGGAAGCCGTGGCCCTCATCGGGAAAGAGGATGTACTCGACGGTGACGCCGTTGGCGCGGATGGCCTCGACGATCTCGTCGCTCTCGACCTGGAGGACACGCGGATCGTTCGCGCCCTGGATGACCATCACGGGGTTCTTGACATTCGAGGCGTGGAAGAGCGGCGAGATGCGATGGAGACGCTCGCGATCGGTCGCTGGGTCGCCCATCTCGTCGTAGAGCGCATCACGGAAGCTCTCCCACCACGGTGGGATGCTCTCGAGCGTGCGCAGCCAGTTCGTGACACCAAAGATGTTGATGCCGACGGCGAACTCGTCCGGGTGGAAGGTCATGGCGGCGGCGGTCATGTACCCGCCATAGCTTCCGCCCATGATGCCGATCTTGTCGGCGTCGGCCCAGTCCTGGGTCTCGAGCCAGCGCTTGCCGTAGACGCAGTCCATGAGATCGTCGTCGCCGTGCTTGCGATCATCGAGGTGGAAGAAGGTCTTGCCGTAGCCCGAGCTGCCCCGGTTGTTGACGGCGAAGATGGCGTAGCCGTGGTTGACGAGCGCTTGGATGTTGGCGCTGTAGCCGATGCGTGTCTGCCCGCCCGGGCCGCCGTGGATCCAGAGCATGACGGGCGCTGGGTTGTCGGCGCTGGCGCCGTGTGGCTTGTAGAGCAGCGCGGGGATCTCGAGCCCGTCGAAGCTCTCGAAGCGGACGACCTCGGCGTTGACGAGGTGGGACTGATCGATTTGCGGGTTCATGGAGTCGGTGAGCTGCGTGTAGCTGCCCGAGTTAAGATCCATGACGAAGAGGTTCGAGGGCGAGGTGGCGCCGTTGACATAGAAGGCCATGTGGTTGCCCGAGCGAGAGAAATTGATGCCGGTGATGTCTGCGTCGGGCATCTCGGGCAGATCGAGGGCCTTGTCACCCTGGAGATCCCAGACGACGACCTCGGTGCGCGCGTCGTTGTTGATGCTCCAGCGACGGTAGCGACCATCCCAGGAGTGGGAGACGCTGAAGATGTCCCAGTCTGCCTCGATCTCGATGGACTTCTCGCCTGTGGCCAGGTCGTAGGCCCAGATGCGGTTCCACTCCGAGCCCTCGTTCGAGCTCAGATAGAGCGTTGAGGAGTCGGTCGAGAAACCAGACGTGCCGAACTGGATGAAGCCCTCGTGCTCCGTGATAAGCGTTGGTGTCTGCTCGTTTGACAGCAGGTCGACGAGGAAGACATCGGAGTCCGCGTTGTTGTTGTTCTTGATCATCGAGAGCCAGCGTCCGTCTCGTGAGATGGAGCCGGGGGAGAAGCCCTCGGTGTTCTCGAAGATCAGATCGCGTGAGTAGTCGCTCGCGGAGTACTTGTAGAGGTCAAAGAACTTCGGGTCGCGCTCGTTGGTGGCGATGTAGAAGTGCTGCAGGTCGCCCGCCCAGCCGGCGAAGCTGGCCTTGAGATTCTCGCCTGGGGTCAGATCGGTGGCCTCGCCATCGGGCGTCTGCACGAAGACGTGGTTGAGCTCGTTGCCGCCCTCGTCGGCGGTGTAGAGGAATCGGTCGTCGTTGGGGAAGAAGGAGATGCCGAAGCGTGGGGACTCCTCCGAGAACGTGAGCTGCGTTGGCTCGCCGCCCGCGACGGGCTGGGCGTAGACGTTGAAGACGCCCGAGTCGTCGGTGGTGATGAGGATCTTCGTCTCGTCGTGGTTGAACGACGAGCCGAAGATGGTGGTGGTGTCGTAGAACAGCTCTGGTGAGTACTTGGGAATCTCTGCATGAACGCTAGCAGTCAGTGCCGCGCAGGCGGCCAGGGCGAGAGTCTTCATGCTGTTGTCCTCCATGATGTGCCTGGGAATATGTGACAGCGCATCGTACCGCGAGCCCGCGTAGCGGGTGCGATGGACGGGCCTGTCTTGTGTGTCAGGTGGCCGAGGGGTGCCAGATGGTCTTGATCTCGACCATGGACTCGATCCACCAGGGCGATTCGCAGATGGACTCGTCGAACCAGTCTGGCTCGCTCAGCTCGCGGATCCGGACGCGCTTGACGTTCTCTGCGCTGCCCTCGCGGAGTGTCGTGGCGATGTCGTCCTCGAGGTTGGCGCCGTGGATGGCGTCGATGTCGCGATGGTCAGCCAGCGGCACGGAGAGCTCCTCACGGAAGCCCGTGAGCAGGTTGATGACTCCCGCGGGCACGTCAGAGGTAGCGCAGACCTCGGCGAAGATGGACGTGGCGATGGGGTGCGCCTCGGATCCCAACGCGACGACTGTGTTGCCAGCGCAGACGACCGGGGCGACCAGCGAGACGAGCGACAGGAGCGGGAGCTCGTCGGGGCACATCACGCCGACGACGCCCGTGGCCTGCGGCACGGAGAAGTTGTAGTACGGGCCCGCGACAGGGTTGTGGCACCCGATGACGTGCGGGAACTTGTCGGCCCAGCCGGCGTACGCGACGAGTCGATCGACGCTCGCGTCGACCTCCTCGCGCGCGCTGCGGAGAGGCTCGCCGGTCGTGGCGCGGATGGATGTGATGAACTCCTCGCGCTTGCCCTCGAGCATCTCGGCGAGACGATAGAGAATCTGCCCACGGTTGTAGGCGGTCTTGGATGACCAGCCCGAGAGCGCCTTGCGCGCCGCGACGGCGGCGTCGCGCAGATCCTTGCGCGAGGCGTGGCAGACGTGGGCGATGGTTCGATCCTTGGTGTCGTGGATGGTGGTCGAGCGTCCGGACTCCGAGCGTGGGAACTTGCCGTTGATGTAGAGCTTGTACGTCTTGGTGATGTCGAGTCGTGACATGTGTGATCTCTGCTAGAGCTTGCAGTAGGAGCGGAGCCCGTGCATGCCGCCCTCGCGTCCGAAGCCGGACTCCTTGAATCCGCCGAAGGGGCTGGCGGCGTCGAAGCAGTTGTACGTGTTGCACCAGACGACGCCCGCGTCGAGCTTCGAAGCGATCTCGAAGATCTTGGAGCCCTTGTCGGTCCATACTCCCGCGGCGAGGCCGTAGGGCGTGTTGTTGGCGCGCTGGAGCGCTTCCTCCGGCGTGCGGAATGTCATCACGGCGAGCACGGGACCAAAGATCTCCTCACGTGCGATGCGATGGCTCTGCTGGACACTTGTGAAGAAGGTTGGTTGGCACCAGTAGCCGCGCGTTGGCAGGCGGCTGGTCGAGGCGCTCCATCTCAATGCGCCCTCGCTCTCGCCCGCGCGGAGGTAGTTCTCGATGGTGTCGAGCTGGATCTTTGAGTTGATCGCGCCCACATCGGTGTTCTTGTCCATGGGGTCGCCGACGCGGAGCGACTCGAGCCTGATCTGGAGCTTCTCGATGACCTCGTCAACGACGGACTCCTGCACGAAGAGGCGTGAGCCTGCGCAGCAGACGTGGCCCTGGTTGAAGTAGATGCCCTGAACGATGCCCTCGATGGCCTGGTCGATGGACGCGTCATCGAAGATGATGTTGGGGCTCTTGCCGCCCAGCTCGAGCGTGATGGGGATGCCTCGCTGCGCCGCGGTCTGGGCGAGCAGCTTGCCGACGCCCGTTGATCCGGTGAAGGCGAGCTTGTCGATCCCCTCGTGCGATGCGAGGGCCTGGCCCGTACGCCCGTCGCCCGTGACGATGTTCACGACGCCCTCGGGGAGCTCAACCTCCTGGAAGATCTCGGCGAGACGGAGCGCGGTGAGCGGTGTGGTTTCGGCGGGCTTGAGCACGCACGTGTTGCCGCAGGCGAGCGCCGGCGCGAGCTTCCATGCTGCCATGAGGAGCGGAAAGTTCCAGGGGATGATCTGCGCGCAGACGCCGTGTGGTGCTATCTCGTTGGCGTGACGCCCCGGAAACGCGTAGTGGAGCTTGTCGGCCCAGCCGGCGTAGTAGAAGAACTGCTGCGCGACGAGGGGGATATCGATGTCGCGCGATTCCTTGATGGGCTTGCCGCCGTCCTTCGTCTCGAGCACGGCCAGCTCGCGTGCACGCTCCTGGATGCGCCGCGCGATGCGGACGAGGTACTTGCCCCGCTCGCGGGGGTGGAGCTTGCGCCACTTGGGTAGCGCCCGACGCGCGGCGTCGATGGCCTTGCTCACGTCCGCGCTGGTGCCCTGAGCGACCTGCGCCAGCGGCTCCTCGTTCGCGGGATTCAGCGAGGTGAGGAACTTGGACGGCTTGGTGAAGCGCCCGTCGATGAAGTGACCGTAGTGCGCGTCGATCTGCACGGGGACACGCTCGGGCGCGTCGGCGTACTCCCAGGCGTCACCGAAGTTGAGCCTTGGGCGCTCGGAGACCTTGACGCGCGTCGTGACGACACGCTTCTTCTTGACTGCGCCGTTGGTGGATGTTTTTGTCATTCTCGTTATGCCTCCGCGTAGTCTCTGTTGGACATGTAATGCCCGGTGCGGAGCTTGCCGAGCTGGAGCAGCAGGTCGTTTGTGAGCGACGATGCGCCGAAGCGAAATAGCTCGGGCGTGAGCCAGTCGTCGCCGAGCGTCTCCTTGACCATCACGAGGTAGTGGAGCGATTGCTTGGCGGTGCGGATGCCGCCGGCGGGCTTGACGCCGATCTTCTCGCCCGTGCGCAGGTAGTGGTCGCGCACGGCCTCGAGCATGACGAGGGTGACGCCCATGGTCGCCGCGGGCGAGACCTTGCCGGTGGATGTCTTGATGAAGTCGGCACCGGCCTCGATGGCCAGGTCGGAGGCCTCGCGCACGAGGTCGTATGTCTCGAGCTCGCCCGTCTCGAGGATGACCTTGAGGTGCGCCTTGGCGCAGGCGTCCTTGATCTGCGCGATCTCGTCGGCGACCTCGTCGCGCCAGCCTGCCAGGAACGAGCCGCGCGAGATGACCATGTCGATCTCGTCCGCGCCTGCTTCTACGGCGCGCCGCGTGTCGTCGAGGCGGACGTCGAGCGGGTACTGGCCCGAGGGGAAGCCCGTGGCGACGGAGGCGACGTTGACGCCCGAGCCCGCGAGCTCGTCGACGGCGATCTCGACCATGGTCGGATAGACGCAGACAGCGGCGACGTGGGGAAGCGTGTCGTCGTTGACGTCGGGCTGGATGGCCTTGACGCAGAGCGAGCGAACCTTCTCCTCGGAGTCCTTGCCCTCGAGGGTGGTCAGGTCGACCATCGAGAGGGCCATGCGCAGGCCGGCCTCCTTGGCGCTGGTCTTGATAGAGCGCTTCGTGAAGGAGGCGGCTCGTCGGTCCGCCATGACTCGATCGACGGTCACTCTGGGCATAGGCGTATTGTAGCTCGGTGCACGCGATTTCTCGGCATCCGACGTGTGGTTTTAGCCAGATTGGGTCAGCTGTCGGGAGCGATTGCGGTTTCCGCGCGCACGTTCGGGGATCCGAGCAGGCAGACCAGGAAGGCGGCGAGCGAGGCTGCGGTCATGCGCCACCCAACCGAGAGCAGGGGGACGCCGGTGGCGTCGGTGAGGGCGTACTGCGTGAGCGAGGCGACAACGAGACCTGACACGAAAGCGCCGAGCACGCTGATCGTGTTGCCACGCCTCGTGAAGAGCGCGCAGGTGAAGACGCCCAGCAGCCCGGAGTGGGCGTAGGTCATCACGCTGACGGCGAAGGGGATGATGCTCTCCTTGGATTGCTCCTGGAGGAAGACGAACGAGCAGGCGGCGATGGTGAGAATGACGCTCACGTGGACGACGCCGAGCCTGGCGAGCTTGACGCCACGCCGATCCGGATCGGTGTTGCCAAGGACGTCGCGTGTGAAGACGGCGGACATGGCGTTGAGCGCCGAGTCGAGCGAGCTCATCGCCGCAGCGAATATGCCGGCGAGCATGAGGCCCTTGAGCCCAACGGGGACCTCATCGAGGATGAAGCGCAGGAGCACCTCGCGGGTGTCATCGGGCGCTTCCTGCGCGGACTGCATGGAGTACCACATGTAGAGAAGCAGCCCGAGCACAAGGAAGATCGAGACGACCGACACGGAGATGACCTGCGAGATGAGAGTCGCCCACTGGCCCCGCTTGGCGTCGCGGCAGGTGAGCATACGCTGGGCGACGTCGTGGTCGGTGCCGTAGGCGGCGACGCCGATGAGCGTGAAGCCGATGAGACAGCTCCAGAGAGAAAACGTGACCTGGGGGTCGAGGCGCAGGTCGATGAGAGTGAGTTTTGGTGTGCCGTCTGATGTGATTGAATCTTTGAGCGCGGTGACGATGTCCTGGAGGGGCATGTCGATGTGCTGGAGGAGGATGACGATGCACGCGATGGCGGAGCCGGCGACGATGAGCAGCTGGAGGGAATCGGTCCAGATGACGGCGCCGATGCCGCCGAGCATGGTGTAGACGCAGGCGACGCCCGCAACGAGGCAGACGGAGGCGATCACGTGCGCGTTGGCGATGTCGCCGAAGAGCACGTAGGAAGTCGGGAGTGCGGCCAGGTAGAGGCGGACGCCCGAGGCGAGGGTCCGCCCAAGCAGGAACATGACGGAGGCGGCGCGCTGGGCGGTGGGGGAGTATCGCGTGCCAAGCAGCTCGTAGACGGTGGTGACGTTGTGTTTGTAGTAGGCGGGCACGAACCAGAGTGCGACGACGACGATGGCGATCGTCGTGCCGAGGTTCGTCATGAGATATGTGAGGTTGCCCGCGTAGGCGTCCTCCGGGGCACCGAGGAACGTGACGACCGAGAGGCTCGTGGCGACGACGGAGGCGGCGGCGGCGAGCACGGGCATGCGCCGCGAGGCGAGGTAGAAGTCGGAGGCGCTGCGCTCCTTGCGCGACCACCACGTGCCGATGCCCAGCACCAGCAGGAGGAACGTGGCGATGATGGCCCAGTCGATCGGGCTCATGGCGCGCCCGTGTCCGCCAGCGCGTCTCGGAGCACGCCATCGTGTCTGGCGAGTGACGCGATGGCGTCGTCGAAAGTGCGGGAGGTGAGATGCATGACGATCGCGGGCTTGAGCTGGCCATCGGCGCGATCGAGGAGGACGGCGGCGTCGCTGCGATCGAGCGACGTGAGCTCCATCAGGATGCGCAGCGCGCGATCGCGCAGCTTGTCGTTCGTTGCGCGGAGGTCGACCATGAGGTTCTGGTAGACCTTGCCCACGCGGATCATGAGGGTTGTGGAGATGGTGTTGAGCACGAGCTTGGTGGCGGTGCCCGCCTTCATGCGCGTCGAGCCTGTGATCGGCTCGGGGCCGGTGTCTATGAGGAGCATGTGGTCAACGTCTATCGTGGTGGCGGCACGCGAGCAGGTGAGCAGGCCCGTGAGTGCGCCACACGAGCGGGCGTGCTCTATAGCGCCGAGGACGTAGGGCGTCGTGCCTCCCGCAGCGATGCCAAGGAGCGTGTCGTTGGGGGTGAGATCGAGCACGCTGAGCTCCTCGAGCGAGGCGTCGTGATGGTCTTCCTTTGACTCGCTGGACGTGCGCAGGGCGCTGTCGCCCCCGGCGATGATCCCGACGACGCGATCTGGCTCGGTCTGGAAGGTGGGAGGGCACTCGGAGGCGTCGAGGACGCCGAGGCGACCGGAGGTGCCGGCCCCGATGTAGATGAGACGTCCGCCGCGTCGGTAGCGTGGCTCGAGATCCTCGATGAAGGAGGTGATGGCGGGCGACGCCGAGCGGACCGCGGAGGCGATCGTGGCGTCCTCGTCGTTGAGCAGCTTGACGCACTCTTCGATGGTGCACGCGTCGATGCTCATCGTGCGTGGGTTGCGCTGCTCGGTGCAGACGTGCCCGCGATCGGGTGGCAGGGATGTCGTCTGGGCGGGGCTCATGCGTTCAGGGTATCGGCATCGATCGGCGCGTTGGCCCAGCAGCCATGCAGGAGGACATCGCCCTGGCGGCCCGTAACACCTGAGATTGTGATGGGCACGCGGTCCATGCAGAGTGCGCCGAGGGCCGCGAGAGCGACGGGCTCCCGGCTCATCTCGTTGACGCCCAAGGATTCCAGGGTGCGCACGGGTCTCGAGGCTCGTGCTTCGATGGCGTTCAGCAAGGCGAGGTTTCGGGTCGAGCCGCCGGCGAGATAGATCTCGTCGGTGTCGCTGACGCGATCGACGATGGCCTGCGCGATCGCGTGCGTCGCGCTGGCCAGCAGGCTCTCGGGAGTGAGCGCGTGCATGTGGCGCTCGACCCAATCGAGACACTCGTCCCCGGTGCCGAGCGAGCGACCGGACGACGATTGAGCGCGCAGCTGTGTTGTGAGGGATAAGGTGGCATCGCTGTCGGGCGTGGCGCGCATGGCGTGCGAACCCCCCTCGTCGTAGGGAGCGTCCAGCGCGCGCTGGGCGCAGGCGTTGAGGATGTGGTTGCACGCGCAGACGTCGAACGCCCGTGTCGAGGAGAGATCGTTGCCAGACGGCAGCAGCGTGATGTTGCAGAATCCGCCGAGGTTCACGATGGCACGCGATCTATGCGCGTCGCGGAAGAGGATCCAGTCGGCGATGGGTGTGATAGGCGCGCCCTGTCCTCCGAGGGCGAGGTCCGCGCCTCTGAGGTCGTGGACGACGGGGCAGCGCAGGGCATGCGCCACCGCCCAGGGGTTGAAGAGCTGCCACGAGTGCGGCGATTCGTGGAAGACGGTCTGTCCATGCGCGGCGACAAGAGACACAGGCTCTTCTCCCTGGCAGCGTTGGGAGAGTTCGCGAGCGTGGAGCTCAGAGAACGCGTCACGAAGGCTGGCGATCTGGCGGGCGCTCATCGGCTCGCCCTCGCACAGCGAGCGGAGTTGCCTGTCGAGTGGAGCGAGCGAGAACGAGTCGGTCCATATGTGCTCGATTCGCATACCGAGCCCTCGCTCATGCACGAGCACGCACGAGGCATCCAGCGCGTCGAGGCTCGTGCCCGTCATACAGCCGATGACGCGTCGAAGCGGACCACGCTCGTTGTCTGGTGGGTAGGATGCCAACCCTGAACACCTCGAAGAGGAAGGAGCCGCGACGTGCCCCGACTGCTGATACTGTTCGCGCTGACCCTACTGGTCTGTGGTGCGCACGCTCAGGATACTCCCGTGGACTCCGAGGAGGCGACGAAGGAGCTCGTGTCGCACGAGGGGCTCCGAAGGGTGCTGATCGATGAGGACAAGGGGCGTGTGCTGCTCGAGCTGACGCCGGGTGATGACGGTGGCTACGGCTCGTTCATTCTGGTGGACTCATTGGCGACCGGGCTGGGCTCGAATCCTGTCGGGCTCGATCGGGGCCAGCTTCGCAGCGAGCGGATCGTCGAGTTTCGCCGCACGGGCGAGCGCGTGCTGATGATCGAGCCGAACCTGCGGTTCAGAGCGCAGACCGGCAATCCCGATGAGCGCCGCGCGGTGGAGCAGTCGTTCGCGCCGTCGGTGATCTGGGCCGGCAAGATTGAGGAGGCCCGGGATGGCGGCGTGGTGGTCGTCGATGTGTCGAGCTATCTGACCGGCGACGCGACGGGCGTGATCGGACAGTTGCGCGCGACGGGGCAAGGAACGTTCCGGGTTGACGCGGGGCGGAGCGCGGTTCTGACCGAGGCGACGCTGGTGTTCCCCGACAACATCGAGCTCGAGGCGCTGGTGACCTATACAAGCGATCGCCCGGGGCGTCTTGTGCGTCAGACCAGCGCGTCGGGCGACGCGCTGACGCTGACGCACCACGTGTCGCTGATTCGATTGCCGGACGATGGGTATGAGGCGCGCGCGTACGACCCGCGCATGGGTGCGTTCGCGACGAGTTTTCTGGATTACGCGTCGGATCTGGACGAGCCGATGGTCGTGCAGCTGGCCAACAGGCATCGTCTGGGAGAGGGCGAGACGCTGGTGTACTACGTCGATGCTGGTGCGCCGGAGCCGATCCGGAGCGCGCTCGTGGAGGGAGCCTCGTGGTGGGCGGAGGCGTTCGAGGCGTCGGGCTTTCCCAACGGATTCAGGGTCGAGATTCTTCCCGATGGCGCGCACCCGCTCGACGTGCGCTACAACGTGATCCAGTGGGTGCATCGCTCGACGCGCGGGTGGTCCTACGGCGGCTCGATCACGGACCCGCGCACTGGCGAGATCCTCAAGGGGCACGTGTCGCTGGGGTCGTTGCGCATCAGGCAGGACATCCTGCTCTTCGAGGGCCTGCTGGGCACGTCGCGGACCGGAACGGGCGATGCTGATGATCCGATCGAGCTGGCGCTCGCGCGCATCAGGCAGCTCTCGGCGCATGAGGTCGGGCACACGCTGGGGTTCGCGCACAACTTCGCGGCATCGACGTACGCGGGACGCGCTTCGGTGATGGACTATCCCGCGCCGCTGATTCGCCTCAATGATGACGGCACCTTCGATTGCTCGGACGCGTACGGCGTCGGCATCGGTGCGTGGGATATTCTGGCGACGAGGCACCTCTACACTCGGTTCGATGAGGGTGTGAGCGAGGACGCGGCGCTGGAGGCGATCGTGCGCGAGGGGGTGGACAGCGGATACCTGTACATCAGCGATCAGCACGCGCGCTCGCTCGGTTCGATGCACCCGAAGGCTCATCTGTGGGACAATGGCGAGAGCGCGATCGAGGCCCTGCGTAACACACTGGCTGTTCGGGCACGAGCGATTGAGACGTTCGACGCGACAAGACTCGCACAGGGGAGACGTCGATCGCAACTGCATGAGGTGTTTGTTCCCGTGTACCTACATCACAGGTATCAGCTCGAGGCCGCCTCGAAGCTGATAGGGGGTGTGGACTTCTCATACACGCTCAATGGCGGGGATGGAGGGGCGTTGACCCCGGTTGACGGCGCGACGCAACGCGAGGCGCTGGAGCTGATCCTCTCGACACTCTCAGCGGATTCGCTGGCGATACCAGATCGTGTGCTGGCGTTGATGACGCCTAGGGAGCCGGGGAGCTGGCCCAGCGACGAGCGGTTCGGGGGGACGACGGGCGATCTGTTCGATCCGATCGCTGTTGGCAAGTCGCTGATTGGATTCACACTCGATGCGCTGCTGCATCGGCAGCGTCTTGCGCGCGTGCACGAGCAGCACAGGCGGGATGAGACGCAGCTCTCGATCGAGGAGTTGATCTCTGGATTGCGTGTGACCTCGGGGCTGGATTCGGATGAGACGCCCGACCCCGTGCGTAACGCTATGCAGCAGCAGATCATCGAGAGACTGATCGTGATCTGGCGCGATCAAGATCTGGCGCTCCCGATCAGAGCGGCGTCGAGAGCGGCGGCGCTGGAGGCCCGACAGGGTCTGGCTTCTCGTGGCGATGACGAGGGGCTGCTGCTGAGCGATCGGATTGTGCGAGAGCTGCAGCGATCGCTTCCATCGGTCGAGCTCGAGACTCGAGTGCGAGACCTGCCGCCCGGCTCACCGATCGGGATGGGATTCGATATCCACGGTTGCTCGCAGGACCGCCACTGGCTGGAGGCGACACGCTAAGGGATGCGCGAGCTGCTGGAACGATTGCCGCCCTTTCCCACATGGCACGCGTCGGTCAAGGCGATCGTGTGGATGCTCGGCGTTGGGCTGGCGTTGTCGATCGCACAGCTGATCGGGTGGTTCCTGCCCGTCGAGTTCTCGGTGCTCGATCAGTCGAGTTTCGGGGGTGTGTTGGTGATCGTGTTTGCGCTCTCGGGTCTGCTGATGATGATGGCCTCCGAGCAGCGCCCGCTGGCGGAGTTCGGGCTCGGCGTGGCGCGGGGCTGGGCGAGGCGGTTCGGGATCGCGCTCGGAGTTGGCTTTCTGAGCTTCGCGCTGGTCTTCGTGCTCGCATGGATGTTCGGAGCTCTGCGGATTGGCCAGGACACGCGTCCGGGGCGGTTCTACAAAGGCATCCAGGCGCTGCCGATCGCGATGGTGATCTCCGTCATATTTCCCGGTTATCTGCTTACGATGTTCCGCACGTCATACGGGCGGATCGTGTCGATCGGCGCGTGCGCACTGCTGTTTGCACTGCTGCAGCGATTCGAGGAGTACGACCAATTCCTGACTCGCGAGGGGCTGGCGATCGCGCTGACGCTCTTCCTGGCGGGGATCATCGTGTGCCAGCTGCGTCTGCTCTTTGGCACGGTGATCGTGCCGGCGGGTGTGCTGGGCGGATGGCTGATCTGCCGCAAGCTTGTGAAGAAGGTGCGCCTGTTCGACGTTGGGGACGCTGAGCTGGCGTCGTGGTTCGCGCCGAACCTCGACGTGCGTCAGGCGCCGGTGGCGTGGATGCTGCTGGGGGCGTGCGCGATCGGGCTGGGTGTCGTGCTGGCACGTCGCCCTGAGGATGCCCGGGTGGAGGCTGGTGAGTCTGCCATCGACCAGCACTTCAAGAAGATTTATCCGTTCGCGAACATGGGTGTGTTTGCGCCCATCGACGTCTGGCTCGTGCAGCTGACACGCGCGCGCTGGCGATTCGAGCCGATCTACTGGCTGCGACTCGTGGCGACGCTGGCGCTGAGCGTGGCGAACACTGTGCTCACGCTCCCCGAGCGAATCCTTGCGCCGCTGATCGTGCGATGGGGACCCAGGAGGGCGCCCGTCTTCATCGTGGGTGTTCATCGCTCTGGCACGACACACCTGCAGAATCTCATGGCGCTCGATCACGAGTCGGTGTGCGCGCGCACGTACCACGTGATCAATCCGCACGGCTTCCTGACGACGGGATGGCTGCTCGTGCCGTTCATCAAGGCGTTCTCGCCCTGGAAGCGACCGATGGACGCGGTGGCGTTCGGCATCTTCTCACCCAACGAGGAGGAGTACGCGATAGCCAACTCGTGCGGCGTGTCGCCCGACTGGGCGGTGCGATTGCCGCGTCAGATCGAGCGGTACGACAGGCTGACCTATCCGTCGGAGTGGTCGCCCGGGCAACGCCGTCGCTGGCGTTGGCACATGCGGCTGTTCGTTCGCAAGCTGGGGATCTTCGGGAGGCGTCCACTGCTGAAGAACCCGTACAACACAGCGCGCGTCGGCGAGCTGGCGGAGATGTACCCGGATGCGAGGTTCGTGCACATCCATCGCGACCCGTACAGGGTGTATCGATCGAACATGCATCTGGCGCGCGAGGGACACACGCTGTTCCAGCTTCAGGACACGCTTGCTGACGACACCTACGCGTCTCGATTCCTGATCAATTACCGACGCATGGAGGAGTCGTTCTACCAGGACGCCGAGGATCTGGACGAGGGTCGCGTTGTCGATGTTCGGTACGAGGATCTCGACGGGGATCCCGAGGGCACTATCCGCGCGATCTACTCTCGCCTGGGCATCACGATGTCACGACGCTACGAGCAGCGCCTGGGTGCCTATTTGCGTGGCATCGGCACGTACAAGAAGAACACCTTCACGGATCTGACCGAGGAGACCGCCGCGACGATCCGCGACACGCTGGAGCCGCTCTTTTCCCGCTGGGAGCGAGATCCCTCCACGGGTCAACCTCAGGTTCATGCCGGTCGAGACGAAGTCGCATGAGGGTTGCGCTGTTCGTGAACCCGCGATCCGGGCGCGGACGCGCTGACGCCACGGCGTCCGAGATCGAATCGTCGCTTCGCCACACTGGGTACGAGGTGGTGCGTGTCGATCTGGGAGCGGAATCGGAGGCACGTCTGCGGGCGGTGTTGCGACAGGGTGCCACGGTGCTGTGTGTGACAGGCGGCGATGGCACGGTGCATCACGCGGCCCACGCCGCCTCGGAGCACGACGTGCCGGTGTATCACATCCCCATGGGCACGGAGAATCTTTTCGCGCGCGAGTTCGGGATGACACGCTCCATGCCGACGCTCAAGAGAGCGCTGGAGCGCATGGAGACCACTCGCGTGGACATGGGCGAGTGCGAGGATCACACGTTCTTGGTGATGGCCTCGATGGGGCCTGACGCGTCGGTTGTGCGCAGCCTCGCCGCCTCGCGCAATGGAGCGATCTCGCACATGACATATGTGCCGCACATCGCACGTGAGGCGCTGCGCCCTCGTCTGCTACCGATGCGTGTGCATGCTGATGGTGAGTTGATAGTAGATGGGAAGGTGGGGCAGATCGTGGTGGCCACGATGCGTCAGTACGCGGCGCGGATAAACCCGTGCCCGGACGCGGATCGGGCGGACTCGCTGCTCGACGTCGTGTTCTTTCCAGCTCGAACGACGCTCGGGATCGTGTCGCACCTTGCGCGATGTCGTCTCCGCCTGGGGGACCACCGAAACACGATCCGCGCCAACGCCAAGCGCGTTCGGATCGAGGTGCTGGCGGATGGAGCACCACTCCAGCTCGATGGCGAGGGTGTGGCCGTCCAGAGCAATCCACTCGAGATCCGAATCCGCCCCGCGTGCCTGCCGGTGCTGATGCCCTGAGCGTCGCGCACTCGGGGATGCGATACAGTGCGTGCCGGAAGGAGTCTGCGATGCTCACTCGACGCGAGACGATGGCGCTGGGAGGCCTGGGATTGCTGGCAGCGTCGGGGGGTGCCCTCAATCCTCTGACGGCTCGCGAGGCGATGGCGCAGGCCAACGCGCGGCGCGGGCGCCCCGAGCGCGACGACCCGGCGCGTGCCGCGATGGATGAGGGATTCTGGTCGCACGTCGCGCGTGCCTTCGACATCGATCGCTCGATAACGAATCTCAATAACGGCGGTGTGAGCCCGACGGTTCGGTACTCGCTGGACGCTCTGCATCGCCATCTGGATGCCTCGAATCACGCGCCGCCATACACGATGTGGAAGATACTCGAGCCGCGGAAGGAGACGGCGCGCCAGCAGCTCGCGGAGATGTTCGGGTGCGACAGCGAGGAGATCGCGATCACGCGGGGCGCGTCGGAGTCGCTGCAGACGTGCCAGCTGGGTATCGACCTGCGTGAGGGCGACGAGATCGTGACGACCACGCAGGACTACCCACGCATGCTCACCACGTTCCGCCAGCGTCAGGCGCGCGAGGGCATCACGCTCAAGCAGTTCGAGATCCCGGTCGTGGCGCGCGGGGACGATGAGATCGTTTCTCGTTTCGAGGCGGCGATCACACCGTCGACACGCCTGGTGCTGATGTCGCACTGTGTGAATATCTCGGGGCAGATCCTGCCCGTCCGTCCGGTGGCCGAGCTGTGCAGGGCACGCGGTGTGCCGATGATCGTCGATGGGGCGCACTCGTTCGCGCAGTTCCACTTCACGCAGGAGGATCTTGGGTGCGACTACTTCGGCACGAGCCTGCACAAGTGGCTCTTTGCGCCGATAGGCACCGGCATGCTCTATGTGAAGAAAGACAGGATCGGTGATTTGTGGCCCTTGATGGCGTCCAACGAGTCCCAGCGGAACGACATCCGCAAGTTCGAGGAGATCGGCACGCACCCTGCGGCGCAGTTCCTGGCGATCAGCGAGGCGATCACGTTCAATCATACGCTCGGGCTCGCGAGGAAGAACGCGCGATTCCGCTACCTGCGTGATCGCTGGGCGCGCCATCTGATGCAGCACGAGCGCGTGCGAGTGCACACCGATCTCGACGCGCGATTCTCGGGCCCCATCGCGACGGTGCAGCTCGAGGGTATCGATTCGGGGCAGCTCTCGAGCTGGCTGTTCAAGTCGTTCAGGATTCTTGTCACGCCGATCCAGCACGAGCAGTTCGAGGGCATCCGGGTGTCGCCGAGCGTCTACACAACCGTGCAGGAGATCGACAGGTTCGTCGAGGCTATGGAGCATGCGCTGGCGCACGGGATCGAGGATCGATGAGCCCTGCGTGCGTGATCGAGTTGGTCACGACCGAGACGGTTGATGAGGTCGTGGCGCTCTTTGTTGGATACCTGTCGTTCTATAACCAGCATCGAGACGACGATGGGCCCGTCCGCGACTTCCTGCGTGCTCGAGTGGAAAGAGGAGAGTCGATGATCTTCCTGGCGCGCGTCGGCGGCGTGCCCGCGGGATTCACGCAGGTCTATCCGACGTTCACCTCCGTCCGTCTCGGTGAGGCGCTGGAGCTCAACGATCTGTTCGTGCACGAGGATTTCCGCCGGATGGGGATCGGTCGAGCGCTGTGCGAGCGTGTGATCGAGCTCGGTCGCGAGCGCGGCTCATCAAAGATCTCGCTCAAGACCGAGAACACCAACACCGACGCGCAGAAGCTCTACGAGCTGCTCGGGTTCGCCAGGGAGGATCGGTTCTATTCGTACAACTTCTGGCTCTAGCGCCCCGTGAAGAACTTCTTGATCGCGTGAACGGTTGTGGCGCGTCCGACGGCGCCGATGGCCTCGGTCAGCGGGATGTGCTTGGGGCACACCTTGACGCAGTTCTGCGCGTTGCCGCAGTCCGAGACACCGCCTGGGCCCATCATGGTGTCGAGGCGGTCGTCCGCGAGGTGCCTGCCCGTCTCGTGCATGTTGAACAGGCGGGCCTGCCCGATCGCGTTCGGGCCGACGAACGACGTGTCCCACCTCGTCGGGTCCTCGACCTTCGTGAACTGCGGGCACGCCTCCAGGCAGCAGCCGCAGGTCATGCATTCCGAGAGCGAGTAGCGGACGCGCTGATTCTCCTGGCGCTCCTTCGGGCCGGAGCCCAGCGCGTAGAGCCCGTCGGTTGGCACCCACGCCTTGACCCGTGCCAGATTGTGGAACATGCGCTGGCGGTCGACCCAGAGATCGCGCACGATGGGGAACTTGCTCATTGGCTCGAGTGTGACGGAGTCGTTGTTGTTGGGGCAGTGCTCGTCCATCAGGAACGAGCAGCTCTGGCGGACCATGCCGTTGATCACCATCGTGCAGGCGCCGCAGACCTCCTCGAGGCATCCCGAGTCCCAGACGACAGGCTCGGTCTCCTTGTTGTCGGCGGTCCTCGGGTTGGACGCGATCCACTGCAGGCAGGAGATGACGTTGGCGCCCTCGCCCCAGCGGACCGGAACGTCGAAGTCCTCGAATCGTGACGGCTTGCCCGGCCCGTCGCATCGCTTGATGCGGAAGCGGACGGTGCGCTCTTCGCCGACGCGTCGTGTTGTCCTGCTCGTTGCGGGTGCAGCGGTCATGTGCTGGGGTTCCTTCTCGTCTCAGTGCGCGCCGGCGCCCTGGGGTTCCGGCTGTGTCGATTCCTGCTTCTCGTCTTTCTCGGTCTTGCCGTAGGTGCGCGCACGCAGCTCGACCATGCCGGTGACGACGTCGCGGTAGGAGAGCTCGGCGCTGGCGGTGATGGGATTGAAGGTGGCGATGGTGGTCTGGTGGAATCGGGCGTCGTCGCGATCGGGGAAGTCTGTGCGGTAATGCGAGCCGCGTGATTCTTGTCGTGCGATGCCACCCTTGAGGATGGCCTCGGAGAGCGCGAGCATATCGCCCACGGCTCGGGTGTAGCTGAGGCTCTGGTTTGTCCACATCGTTGTGTCGACGAGCTTGATCCTAGAAAACCGCTCGCGCAGCTCGTCGATCTTGCCCATCGCCTGCTCCATGCGCGGGCCGGTCTTGACCACCGTCGAGGCGGCGGTCATCTCGTCGCCCATCTCGCGTGCGATCTTGTAGGCGTTGTCGTCGGGATCGGTCTGGCCCTCACCCTCGAGCAGGCGCTTCATCTTGCGTTCCTCCTGCTCGACGGCACGCTCGAACACGCTCGCGTGGATCTCGTGGCTCTCGCCATCCTTGATGGCGTTCGAGATGCCCACGCCGGCGAAGAGCCCATCGAAGATGCACGAGAGCAGCGCGTTGGCGCCGAGCCTCGTCGCGCCGTGGTAGGCGAAGTTGACCTCGCCGAGCGCGTAGAGCCCCTCGATGTTGGTCATCATCGTGTTGGGAGCGCCCAGCTCCATGCCGATGATGCGCTCCCTGCCGCTCGTGCGATCCTGGATCGGGTCGGGCGTGCGCTCCTGGGGTGTGAACGTGGTCCAGAGCCCGCCCATGGAGTAGTGCACCGCCGGGAAGATCTTCATCGGGAACTCGCGCGGGTCCTGCCCGGCGAACTTCTCGTAGATCTCGAGGATGCCCTTGAGCTTGCGGTCGAGTTCCTCGCGCGGCTTGTGTGTCAGATCGAGGTAGACCTGATTCTCGCCGCCGATGCCCATGTTCTTGTTGACGCAGATGTCGAAGATCTCACGTGACGCGATGTCGCGCGGCACGAGGTTGCCGTACCTGGGGTAATGCTCCTCGAGGAAGTAGTAGCGTTCGCTCTCGGGGATTTGTCGCGGGTCGCGCGTGTCGCCCTGCTGGCGTGGCACCCAGACGCGCCCGCCCTCGCCGCGCGCCGACTCGCTCATCAGGCGGCACTTGTCGGCGCCGGGGATGGCGGTCGGGTGGACCTGTATGAACTCGGCGTTGGCGTACCACGCGCCCGCCTGGTAGCAGCGCGACGCCGCCCCTCCCGTGCAGACGACGGAGTTCGTGCTCTTGCCGAAGACAAGCCCGCATCCGCCTGTCGCCATCGCGACGGCGCCGGCCTGGAACGCGCGGATCTGCATGGTGCGCATGTCCTGGGCGACGATGCCCACGCATCGCGCGTCGTCGCCCTGACCCTCGATGATTGGCCAGAGGAACTCCCAGAACTCATACTTCGTGATCGCGCCCTCCGCCTCGTGGCGGCGCACCTGCTCGTCGAGGGCGTACATGAGCTGCTGTCCGGTCGTGGCGCCGGAGAAGTGGGTTCGCTTGAAGAGCGAGCCGCCGAAGAGACGCAGGTCGCGCTGCGCCTCGGCGGTGCGGTTGAAGGGAACGCCCATGCGATCGAGCAGATCGATGATGCGCGGCGCCCAGTGCGTCATCTCGTAGACGGGAGGCTGGTCGGCGAGGAAGTCGCCGCCGTAGAGCGTCTCGTCCAGGTGCATCCACTCGGAGAATCCTTGCTGACGCGCTATCTCGTTGCACGCGTTGATGCCGCCCTGCGCACAGACAGAGTGGGATCGCTTTACAGGAACCATCGAGAAGAGATCGACCGGGATGCCCTGCTCGACGAGGCGAACGCACGCGGCCAGTCCGGCGAGGCCACCCCCGACGACGATCGCGCGCTGTGAGTCGGCGGAAGTGCTCATCGTGCGTTCGTCTCCACGTCATGGTTTGTGCTTGATGTGAGCGCGTCGTCGGGCACGTCATCGGGTGCGTGCGCACCGAGCACGTGCAATTCTGCTTCGCGAGCCTCCTGGTAGTCGAGCGTTGCGAAGCCGATGACCGCCGACCACGCCAGGCCCATGAGTCCGACTCCGAGCGCCGCGCAGACGTAGCCCCAACGCTTCTGTGCCGACTCGGTCACCGTGAGCCCCCACGTGATGCCCGCGGTCCAGAGCCCGTTGGCCAGGTGGAAGACGAGCAGAGAGACACCGATGAGGTATCCCAGAGCGACAACGAGCCCGAGGGCGGTGAAGCCCTCGGTCGAGCCCTGGAGCGCCGCGGCCATCGTCGACGCCGCGAACTGGGCGTCCCACTTGGCCCCGCCTGGGACGAGGAACGTCCATCCCCATCGGAGCGTGGCGATGTGATAGAAGATGAAGATCACCCCGATGTATCCGCTGATGCGCTGGAGCGTGTACCGCCAGTTGTCGCGATAGGCGTACGTCGTGACGTTGGACGAGCCGGTGCGCGCGTAATAGATGCCAAGGATCGAGTGGAACGCGATCGGCAGCCAGAGCCCGAAGATCTCCATGAGGAGCAGGAAGGGGAGCGAGTGTATGAAGTTGACCTCGTGCTGGAACGTCGCGGCACCCGCGTGAACCCCCTCGTACTTGCCCGAGTTGAGCATGCCCCAGACGACCGAGGCGTTCGTCGTCAGATGGGAGAGGAGGAAGAAGCCGATGGGCATGATGCCCGTCAGCGAGTGGAGACGTCGAAGCAGGAAGTGATGACGCTGAAAGAACGATTCTTTCGATGTCACGTGGGTGCTCCTGTTGATGCGCGGGGTGCGTCGGATCTGTCCCGCGTGCGTTGCTAGCATCGGCATCGGGATTGTGACGGCTTGCCCAAATGCCGGAATTGTCGGTCAGTTCGCGGGCTGGGACTCGGACTCGGCCTCGCCGCTCTGCTGCTGGGTCATCGCCTCGGCGACGGATCCCATGATCTGAACGAACCGCTCGCGCAGCTCACGCAGCAGGTCGTGGAGCTCCTTCGATTCGTCGTCGGAGAGGTTCCCGCGCGTCTTCTCCTCGAGCACGCCGAGCAGGTCGATGTGGTACTGGGCGTACTCCGGTGCGAGGATCGCCTGGCCCGTCTGCGGGTCCGGGAAGGCGCCGAGGTACATCAGGGCCTGCGTCGCCATCATGCGGACGACGGAGAGGAACTCGGCCTTGGGCATCTCACCGGGCTTGGGCGCGCCGGAGGCCTCCTGCTCGGATTCCTGCTGCCTGAGTTTCTCCTTCTCTGCCTGGGCCTCCGCCTTCCAGTCGGAGTCCACCACTATCTTCGGCGCCTCCTCGGACGAGTCGCCCGAGCCTCCGGGGGTGATGATCTCAGCCATGCCAGCCTCGTTTCGGTGTGGTCGTTGCGTGTGGACCACAAGTCTAGCACCATCGCCTGTGACTGACTGTACGATAGAGTGCGCATCATGCGGAGAATCACGCTCCAACGTGTGTGGGGTTGCGCGGCGCTGTGCCTTGCGCTCGCGATCGCGGCGTGTGCCAGCTCCTCATCGCCCCCCGAGCGACGTGTGGTCACGGCGGACGAGTTTGTATCGCCCACGAGCGAGTCGCAATCCACCCCGGTCGAGAACGACGAGTCGGACGACGGTGTCGAGCAGCGGCAGTCGCTGCTGGCCCAGACGTCGCCGACGGTGGTGAGGATCGACGACACGCAGGCGCGAGAAGGGATCGACAACGTGAGTGTGCTCGCGGGTCCGCCTGCGCTCCGCCCGATCCCGAGCGCGGGTCCCCTGCCCGATGGCGAGATTCCCGAGGAGGTCTCTCGCATCGTCGCGGAGGCGCAGGTGCGCCTTGATGCTTCGAGCGACCCCATCGATTTGTCGGGGGTGATCTCGTCGACACCGATCGATGCCGTGGTGGGGCACGTCAACGGACGACCGCTCTTCGCGTCGGAGTTCTTCGAGCCCATGGACGCTCGCCTGCGACAGGAGGCGCGCCGCATGGGCACCGAGGAGTGGCTGCGGTTCGCGCAGGATCAGATCGCGATCGCGCTGCGCGACCGCATCAGGGACGAGCTGCTGCTTGCCGAGCTCGAGGCCTCGATGAGCACCCAGGAACGACAGGGGCTCTTGATGTTTATGCAGCGTTTGCGCAAGAGCCTGGTTGGTCAGAGCAGAGGCTCGGCGGAGGAGGCCAACGAGCGTCTTCTCGAGGAGGAGGGCATCACGCTTAACGAGAAGGTGCTGCGCGAGCGTGATCAGGAGCTCGTGCGGTTCCAGTTGCGTCGCGCGCTCGATGGCAAGACGTTCGTGGCGTGGCGAGAGGTCACGCAGCAGTACGAGCGTGATCGCGCGCTGTACGACCTGCCGCCGGTGGCGCGCTTCAACGTGATCTGGAGCAATGACGACGATGCTGCGCGTCAGATCGCCACGCGCCTCCTGACCGGCGAGGCCTTCTCGCAGGTCGCGTCGGACAGCGGCGTGAACTCGTACCCGGCGCAGGACCGGTTCCCGCTGGGTGTGTACGAGGTGTCGCTCGAGGGGGGGGGGTACTCGTCGACGCGTCTGTTCGGCCCGGACGTGCTCAACGACGCGGCGCTTGGGCTGGAGGCGGGGGACATCGCGGGGCCCATCGAGTGGGTCATCGGCTCACGCACGAGACAGGTGTGGCTGCAGCTGGTGGCGATCGAGGATCGCTCGCAGGATCTCTACGACGTGCAGCTGAGGATCTACGACGACCTCTTCGCCCAGCGTCTCAACGAGGCACAAGCGGGGTACTTCGTCGAGCTGATCAGCCGGGGCTCGCTGAGCAACATCGATCAGATGCAGCAGCGTCTGTTTCGCATCGCGGCGGAGCGATATCTCATCGCCGACGGCGTCGTGTCGGAGTGAGCGCCGTGGCGTTTTTGCGGCGCGCGTCCTCACGATCATCCGTTGGCGACCGTGGCGAATCCATCGCATCGCGCTACCTCAAGAAGCAGCGATTCCGCGTGCTGAGGCGGAACCTGGATGTGGGCGTGGGCGAGGCGGACATCGTGTGCCTGAGCCCCGACCGTAAGACGCTGGTCGTTGTCGAGGTCAAGACTCGCACGATGTCGGAGACGTCCACGACAGTTCCCGAGTCGGGGATCGACGCGCATAAGCGCCGCAAGCTCGTGCGGGTTGCCCACGCGTGTGCGCGCACACTGCGCTGGGGCGACCGGTCGCTGCGCATCGATGTCGTCGCGGTCGAGATGCGGGAAGGCGAGGATCCCGTGATCCGTCATCACGAGAACGCGGTCACTGGCTAGTCGAGTATCTCGCCGACGCGGCGATCGAAGGTGACGCCCGCGTTGCCGAACAGCTCGACACCCTCGGCGCGGAGCGCGATGGCCGGGCCGGACTCGTACGCGTTGAACGCTGCTCGTGACTCGAATGTGTAACGGGAGAGCACGCGGTATTCCTCGCCGTCCAGTCTGATCGCCTCGGCGCTGATCGCTCCGCCACGGATCACGTCATCGAGATGCCCATCGAGCAGCCAGCGTATGAACCGGGTGGCGGTTTCCTCGTCGGGAAGCGTTGCGGTGACCTCGTAGTGCAGTCGTGCCATGCTCAGACTCTACAGGGCGGCGCGGGTATCCTCATGGCATGGAATCGCAGCTGTCAGGCTGGTGGGTCGCGGACGTGCTGGCGACGTCGGGGCCCGTGATGCTCTTCTCGTGGGTCGTCTGGGTGATTCTCTCTATCTGTCTGCACGAGCTCGGGCACGGCATCGCGGCGATCAGGCTGGGCGACAACACGCCGCGCGAGCTGGGCAGGATGACCATGGATCCACTCGTTCACATGGGTGGCTTCAGCCTGATCATCTTCGCGGTCATCGGATTCGCGTGGGGTGCCATGCCTGTCGATCCGACGCGATTGAGGCATAAGTATGGTGAGGCAATCGTTGCAGCGGCAGGACCAGCGGTAAACCTGCTGCTCGCGATTCTGTGCGTTGTTTTGTTGGGCTTGTGGCTCGGTCTGATGGGCGGAGTGGTTTCTGAAGGTGTGTACGAGTCTGTCGCCACGGTGCTCCGCACAGGCGCGGGGCTCAACATCCTGCTCATGATGCTGAATTTGCTCCCTGTACCACCGCTTGACGGTTCAAAGATCCTCGCGAACTTCTCGTATCAGTACCGCAACGCGATCTCGAACCCGAACGCGGCCTTATTCGGCATGATCTTCCTGTTCATCATCGTGTTCCGGGCATCCGGGCCGGTGGTCGGCTGGACTTGGGACAAGGTCGACTCGATCTCATTCCAGATCGGTTGGGCCGTGGGATTAGATGAGCACGGGCAGGAGATATTGCAGGATGCGCTCAGGGATGCATTAGGAGATACGCAGAGTGAGTGGGTAGTTGGTGCGCTGACGATGAGCTGGTCGTTTCCGGAGGATGCTTCGATTGCGCGAGCAGCATTGGCGGAGCATCTGGAGTCGGATGCCTCACTCTCGCCAGAGGACCGTCAGCGAGAGCTCGACACATTCGATGCCGATCCTGGGGACTACGTCTCGTGGTGGATAATCAACCAAGGACCCTCGTATCTGGAAGAGTTCGGTGTAGAACCCCTCGACGAGACCGGGGAAAACCAGTAATATCTCGCTCCCCCTGTCCAGCGGGCCAGGGACTGGATCTGGTCTGATCCGGGCGACCCCGCTGCTTCCATCACGACCCGACCCAGACACTCGATGGGCAATCGAGGGTGGCGACGGCGCGAGCAACTCCCAGGAGGACCACACGATGGTTCGCATCCGCATGCAACGCTTCGGCAGGACACACCGTCCCTTCTATCGCATCAACGCCATCGAGAAGCGCAACCCGCGCAACGGCAAGATCATCGAGAACCTCGGGTGGTACAACCCTTGCGAGAAGGATGAGTCCAAGCAGGTGTTCCTCAAGGAGGAGCGCATCCGCCACTGGCTCTCCGTTGGTGCGCAGCCCTCGAACACCGTCGCCAATCTGCTTGGCGAGGCGGGCCTGATGGACAAGGACAAACTCGCCGCGGCGCACGCCAAGCGCATCGCGCCGAAGGTCAAGGCTATGGAGGCCGCGAAGAAGGCCGAGGAAGAGCGCCTCGTAGCCGAGAAGGCCGCCGCCGAGGCCGAGGCGAAAGCCAAGGCCGAGGATGAGGCGAAGGCTGCTGCCGAGGCTGAGGCAGCTGCTGACGCAGCTGGTGACGAGGGTGAGTCGAAGGACGAGGGCGCCGAGTAAGTCGTCGCGCCTTCTCCGATGCTCCGCATCGATATCCTGACCCTGTTCCCCGAGGTCTTCGAGCCAGTGCTCGGCTCGAGCATCACGTCGCGTGCGCGCGCCTCGGGTCTGGTCGAGTGGCACACGACCAACATCCGCGACTTCGCGGACAACAAGCACAACAAGGTGGACGATCGCCCGTTCGGCGGCGGGCCGGGCATGGTGATGATGTGCCAGCCGCTGTGGGACTGCGTCCACCACGTCGAGTCCCAGGCGCCCGAGCGATCGACGCGGATCCTGCTATCGCCCCAGGGTCGCCCGCTGACGCAGGATCTGGTTCGTGAGCTCTCCCAGCTGTCTCGATTGCTGCTGATCTGCGGGCACTACGAGGGCATCGACGAGCGTGTGATCACGAAGCTCGAGCCGCTGGAGATCTCGGTCGGAGACTTTGTGCTCTCGGGGGGTGAGATCCCCGCGATGGCGCTCATCGATGCCGTGGTGCGTCTGTTGCCCGGGGCGTTGGGGCACGATGAATCGGCCTCGCAGGATTCCTTCGAGATCACGGATGGGAAGGGGCGCCCGATGCTCGACTGCCCGCACTACACCCGCCCACGCGAGTGGATGGGGCTGGAGGTGCCAGAGATCCTCGTCTCGGGCGACCACGCGGCGGTCGACGCCTGGCGCCAGAAGCAATCGCGTGAGAGGACTCAAGTGAGGCGACCCGACCTGCTGGGCCCCGATAGCGGGGGAGACGGCGTCGGTTAGCGTTTTCTGAGCGAATCTGTATACTGGTTCGCTGGCCTGTGTGGTGGGACCTCGCAGGCGCCATTCGTTGAAGACAGCTCTCTTGAGACGAGGACACCTCCCATGGGCGCCCAGGACATCCTCGATGGCGTTGTTCAGCACCAGCTGAAGACGGACATCCCGCATTTCGACATCGGTGACACCATCAACGTGCACGTGCGCATCGTCGAGGGTGACAAGGAACGCATCCAGGTGTTCTCGGGCACCCTCATCGGTCGTCGGAGCGGCGGTATCAACGAGACCATCACCGTGCGTCGCATTGTCGACGGGCAGGGTGTCGAGCGTGTCTTCATGCTCCACTCACCCCGCATCGCGAAGATCGAGGTTGTGCGCCGGGCCGATGCTCGTCGCGCCAAGCTGTACTTCCTGCGTGAGCGCACGGGCAAGCGTCGACGCCTGCGTGACCGTCGTCGAGCCCTGGAGCGTGTCAAGGGCATGCCCACGATCCAGAAGGGCTGAGCGATCCGGAACGAGACTCCCACGCCGGGTGTTTGACACCCGGCGTTTTTTGTGCGCACATACCCCAACGATCAGGGAGACGTGACATGCGACGAAGTGGTGTAGTTCTCGTGCTGGGATGCTCGCTGATGTCGTGCGCCTCGATGCGTGCGGAGCAGGAGACGGATGCCGCGCAGCCCCTCGAGCACATCCGGATCGACAGGGATGCGAGAGCGGTTGAGTTCGATGCGACGGTCCCCATCACCGTTCGCGACGAGGACGCGCCCCACGTGTATCTTGAGCTCATCGCATGCACGCCTAACACGAAGGAGCACGAGGTGCTGGTCGTCACGAGAGCCAGGCCCTCGGACGTGCACGCGGCGCTGCTGATGATAGGTGGTGAGTCTGGGGCGCCCGGGCGCTGGGAGTGGACCCAGGAGGAGGGGCTCATCGGGCACCCGCCCTCCGGAGATCGTGTGCGCGTCGAGTTGGTCTACATAGACGATCGGGGCGTCGAGCGCGTGGATTCGCCACAGGACTGGATCGTCCACATGGAGACAGGCGAGAGGTTCCCCGATGGGGACTGGGTCTTCGCGGGCTCACGGTTCGTCGAGTGGCAGGGGCAGGAGCACTACCACGCCGACGGTGCCGGGACGCTCATCGGGCTGACGACGTTCGGCTCGGAGGTGCTGGCCTGGCCCGAGATGATCTCGCACGAATCGCAGATCGATGAGCCGATCTGGATCGCCGCGCCGGATATCCCGGCGCGCGACACGCCAGTGGTCGTGCGTCTGACCCTGATCGATGACTGAGATGTGGCTTACTGCGCGCCCTCTGACTCGCCCCTGATCGGTGGCAGGATGATGGGATCGGGCACCTCGCCCGGAGTGTACGTCTCGCCCGGCCACTCGGGCGCCGGGCGAAGCGTCGGCTCGATCACGCGTGCGCTGGCGGGCGGCACTGCCATGCGATAGGGGAGCGGTCCCTTGCCGGTGCCAGCCGCGAAGAAGCCCCAGCGCATCGTGTCGGGGTAGTACTCGTCGGTGCCGCCGCCTGTGTTGAAGTCGATGGTCACCTGGCGACCGACTGGCACGTCGACCGACCAGATGGCCTCGCCCGTGCGGGAGTCGACGATTGTCACCGTCTGGGGCATCCAGCTTGTGCTGATGTATGACGAGAGATCACGCGACGAGAGATACCAATTGCTCTCGGGGAGGAAGCCCCTGGCCTTCAGGCAGCCGGTGAGCGAGACGGTCGCGCCCAGCGTGATAAGGCTCAAGGTGACGGGTCGGATGACGCGAGCGAAAGGCGGCATGGATCACTCCCTGCGTGTGGTCCCTTGGTGGGATAGAGATCGAGTCAGATCAGGATATCGGCACGATGAGCATTCTGCCCGGAGACGCGCGTCGGCATCCTGAGCGTCGAGCGCGTATCCTGCGAGAAGGATGGACCACACCACGCTGAGAGTCGGACACGGGTTCGATCGACATCGTCTGAGTGAGCTCTCCCCCGTCGGCGAGGGAAAGCCGCTCCTCGTTGGGGGTGTTGGTATGGATTCCGACCTGGGTCCGGTCGCGTACTCGGACGGCGACTGTCTGCTGCACGCGATCACCGATGCGCTGCTCGGAGGTGCGGGCCTGGAGGACATCGGGCAGCTCTTCCCCAACACGGATGAGCGCTGGAGAGACGCGGATTCAGCCGAGTTGCTCAGCCAGGCGTGCGGGCACGTTCGCGATGCCGGCTGGGGCGTGGTCAATGTCGATTGCACGCTCGTGCTCGACGCACCGAAAATCGGGGAGCGCAAGGAGACGATCGTTCGTTCGATCGCGTCGATCCTGGGCATCCCCGAGGAGTGCGTGAATGTGAAGGGCAAGACCCACGAGCGTGACCCGGATGACACGAGCCAGAGAATCATCGAGGCGCATGTGGTCGCGCTGCTGGCAAGGGGATCGGGATGAGCCTGGGGATCTGGCAGGAGGCGTGCGCGCTGGCCACGCGTGCGCACAGAAAGCAGAGACGCAAGGACGGAGAGACGCCCTATGTTTCGCACGCGTTCCGCGTGGCGCTCACGGTGCGTCACGTGTTCGACTGCGACGACGAGGTCTGCCTGGCCATCGCGCTGCTCCACGACACAATCGAGGACACGACGGTCGACTACGACGACCTGCTCGAGGCCTTCGGCGCGGAGGTTGCCGACGGCGTGGCGCTGCTGTCCAAGGACAAACGCATGCGGGAGGATCTTCGCGAGCCTGCGTACGACCGGGCGCTCCGTGATGCCGGCTGGCGCGTGAAGCTCGTGAAGCTGGCCGACACGTTTGATAACTGGTGCGACGCGACCGAGCGAAAGAAACCACGTTCGGCTGACAAGGCGGAGCGGGCCATCGCGATTGCCCAGACCGAGCGTGGTTCCTGTGAGGCGATCGATCGGGCGATCAGACTCATGGCTGAGCACATAGGGCTGTGAAATGGGTGGGATCCGGGCGGCTGTACCGGGCGTAGGGCCCCCGAATCGCGGGCTCGGGCGGGTCCTGTAGAGCGGATGCTGCGCTCGTGTCGATACACCGACGAGCGCCCATGGAAATCTTCAACGCCAACAACAACGCGTCGCGATTGCAGGCGGTCCAGCGCGAGAAGGCCCAGGAGCAGGCCCGGCGCGCCAAGCGAGATGACGACTCGAAGCGCTTCCGTCAGGTCCTCGACGAGGCGGAGATCGATGCGCCACCCCCGGAGGTTCAGGCCACGGACCCGATCCGTGCCGTGGCGGCCAACGATCAGGAGGACGCGCACGAGGATCGCGAGCAGACGGGCTACTACACGGGCCCGCATAAGAACCCCACGATCGATCTGGAGGGCTGAGATCAGGCGCCGTCCGGGAGCTCCGGGCAGGCGTCGTGGTCGAGGTACCAGCACAGCACGCCCGCGTGCGGCATGAGGGGATAGCGGTGGCGCCCGCTCCCGAATCGTTGCTCGACATCCGCCAGCGCCTGGCGATGCTCGACGCCCGTCGCGAGGACCGCGACGAGTCTTGAGGCCGAGAGCACGTGATCGGTCAACGAGGTGCGCGCCTCGTTGTCGACGGCGAATTGCTTGCTCTCGAGGGAGACGACACAGCGCGATGTTGGCACGAGCGCGTAGTCGAGGCGGTCGTGTCCCTTGGGGCGCCACCCGAGCACGTCACGCATCTCCTTTGTGAACAGAGCGGGGGCGTCGGGCTCGTTGGTGTGCATCGCGTGGACCTGCGACATGGGGATATCGGTGTGCTCGACGATGTGCTCCCGCACCTGCGTGAGCGCGCTGGTCGGCTCGTGGATCCCCTCGCGTTCCTCTTGATGGATCCACACGTGCGTGCGCTCCCACGCGATGATCCGCATGGACGGGTCGATCAGCAGGCGCAGGTACAGGCGATCGAACTCCTCGCCACCAGGAAGCGCGATGTGGAAGTCGCCGAATCGTCGGACGCACTCGGTCGCGTGGGACGCCAGGTCGTGCGTGAGCGCGTCGAGCGCCGCGTCGCACGATGCCTGGTGGTTCACGTGCCCCGGCAGCTTGGGCGTGCGCGGGCGCGTGTCGAGCGCGTAGATCTCGGGGTCGTGTGGTGAGGGCTCAGGCACTGAGCGCCTCCCTGGGAGCGCGATCGCGGGCATACGTGCGCAGCCCGCCCGCCCGGTACTCGTCCAGCGCCTCGTGCACGTCCTCAGGCGACGAGGCCAGTCGCACACGCTCCTTCAGAGGCTTGCAGGGTCCCAGTGCCTTTCCGAACCAGGAGATGCGCCGCTGGATGTTCACCATGGCGTATCGACGCGTGCGGAACGAGAGCATGAGGTCGAGATATCGATGGATCGTGTCGATCTGCTCCTCCACGCTGGGACTCTCGGGTGACACACCGGTTGTTTGCAATGCCCAGATGTCGCGCGCCAGCCACGGGCGGGAGAGCATCCCGCGACCGATCATGACTCCATCACATCCTGTCGCCTCGATCATCCGCAGAGCGTCCTCGGCGCACGTGATGTCGCCATTGCCAACGACCGGGATCGAGTCGGTGGCCTCGACGACCTCTCGGATTCCCTCCAATCGAACGTCGCCCCTGAAGCGCTGCTCGGTGGTTCTGCCGTGGATGGTGATGAGCTGCGCTCCTGCTCGCTCGAGGTCTCTGGCCAGCTGCGGCGCGACGATCGTCTCGTTGTCCCACCCGAGCCTGAGCTTCGCTGTCAGCGGCACGCGACCCGACGATGCGCGCTCGACGTGGCGAGCGAGTGTCTCGAAGAGCGAGCAGGTTGCGCAGGGGTCGCGCAGCAGCAGCGAGCCCCCGTTCTTCTTGGCGATCTTGTCGACGGGGCATCCCATGTTGATGTCGATGACGGTGGCGCCGTGCTCGATGGCCCACGTGGCGCCTTGGCAGAGGATGTCGGCGTCGCATCCGTAGAGCTGCATGCAGATGGGCTGGTCCTCCGCGTGCGTGCGGGCCAGGTCCATCGACTGTTGGTTGCCTCGCATCAGCCCGTGGGGTGAGAGCAGGTCGGTCGACGCGAGCCCCACACCACCGAACGAGCGCGCCACGATACGAAACGCCAGGTCGCAATACCCGGCGATGGGCGCGAGCATCACGTTCGATTCAAGCGTCACCGGTCCGATTGTCAGAGGGGTGCCCTTCACGCGTGCATTGTAGGAGCTTGCTGGCGCATAAAAAAACCCGCACCGTGTGGGTGCGGGCGCGTGAGTGATCGGGTTCCGTACCGGGCTTAGTGCTCGTCCCCGTCACCGGCGATCGGCGTGTGATTGATCGTCATCTCATGCATCTCGCCCTCGGGCATGACCATGTACATATCGAGCACGAACGTACCATCGTCGTTGATGGTAGTCACCGACTTGGTCTTCTGCGTCTCGCCCGACATGGGATCGGTCCGTGAGCCGTACATCACGATCTTGTTGCCGTGCTTCTCGCCCTTTGACATCAGCATCATCGTGGAGAGTGAGTCGATCCAATACTGCTCGTACTTGCCGGTTGCCTTGTTGAAGCCGGCGACTCCGTACCCCTCGAACTCACCGAACATGCCCATATCTTGGACCTTGTAGTGCTCGAGGATGTAGCGCCCACCGAAGATCGCGTTCTTCTCCACCGTGCCATGCCACTCCGAGGTCGAGCCATCGGGCATGTACATAGTGCCGTGTGCGTTGAACGAGCCAACGCTCTTAGCCATCTCCTCGTGCTCGGGGCCGGGCCTGCCAGCCTCGAGCCACACTTCCATCATGGCGTCCATGTCGATCTCGTACGCCTGGCCATCCTGCTGCGCGGTGACGCTATACATGGCGCCGCCGCCCATGATGACGCCCGCTGCCAGCGCACCGAGTGTTGTCCTGTTCATCGTGATCTCCTGATTGTGTTTGTGTGATCCCCACGATCCACGCACGATTGTGTGTCGATGTGACACGCCATGTTGTACCACGCATCACTTGAGGAAGATGCCGGGTAGCCCGTCAAATAGTTCTCCTGCCTCGTTTCTACGCCCCCAGGAGGTCTGTGAGCCAATTCTTCAGGCGCTCCTCGATTCCTGATACGACCTCTCTCGAGATGCCATAGGTGCCCAGCCACACCCAGGCGGAACGCCCCATGGGACCGCAGTCGTCCAGATCGAATCGGAAGAACGCGTTGTCCAAGTTGGCAACCGTCGCCACGAGCTGACGCCCCGGCTTCCACAGCAGCACCTTCCCGAGGAACTCATCGCCAGTGGGCAGATGCGCATCGAACACATCACCCGGGACTATGTCCTGCCTGATATTCAGACCACGCGGACCGGTCACACGCTCCCACACGGTGTCGTCTGCCAGCTGTGTTGGCACGAACGTCCACGCGACGCGCCGCTGCTTGCCTGGATGAACCTCGAGGTAGTGGCGCAGGCTCGCCAGCTCGGAGCGCCAGCCGTGCGTGAAGCCATCGAAGAGCTTGTCCCACTCGCTCCCGTGCCCGATGCCCGAGTGCACGAGACGGAGAACAGTCGAGCCGTCCTTGCTCTCTAGGTAGTAGTCGACTGCGGTCGCCATCGGTTCGCCATGCTCTCCGGGCTCGTCAAAGAAGCTGGTGCGCAGATGGGTGGGCTCCTCCCAGATCTCGATCTTGGATTCACCGTGGAAGAAATCCTCCCATGCCATGTACACCGAACCACCCTCACCAGGTGTTACCCTCGCCTCCACGGGGAACCAGTTCATGAGTTCCTGCGCGTCCGTGAGCGCCTTCCATACCGATTCGATGGGCGCCTGGATCTCGAGCACTCGCTCGAGCTGACGCGTGCCGGTTGCGTCTGTTGTGCTTGTCATGATGCCTGCTCCTGTTCCAGAGGATTGCCATCCTCGTCTTTGGTGATCTTTGGATAGGACCCGAGGACGACGCGGAACACGCGCCCCTCGGGATGGTTCTCATCGTGATGCTTGCGGACCGCATCGGCCACGGCGTTGGAGATATCCGTGAGCAGCGAGTTCAGCTCTGACGGGGAGGCCACGCGCGCCTCTGTCTCGAGCGTGAATGTCGGGAGCTGCTGGCCCGCGTTGTCAGCGCGTCGACGGAGGGTTGTCAGGTCTCTGAGGATGCGCCCAGCCGCCCCGACCAGATACGCCCACGAGAATCGATCGCGTCGAGCCTCTGGCGGCACATCGCCCAAGGGTCCGATCGCCTCGGGACTGATGAGGTATGCGCGGGCGCTGCGCATGACGAGACGCTCCTCGCAGTTGCGTACGCGTCGTGTCGAATGGAGGGTCACGAGCCCGGAGTCCTCGAGGGCGCGCAGGTGGTAGTTGATCTTCTGTCGTGGGAGGGTGAGCTCACGTGCCAGGCCCGCCGCGGACTTAGGCTCGTCCAGAGCCTCCAGGAGACGCCTGCGCATCGGATGGAGCATGTTCGAGGCGTCGTCCGCGTCGGAGACGAGTCGGACGGGAAGAGGTTCCAACGGTTCGATTCGCGTTGCGGGGTGGCCCATACGATCCTCCTTGGACTTGTGGAGGGTAATAAGGAAAATATTTTTGTCAAGGAAAATTTTATCGACTATTCACAGTTATCGTCAGAATCGGCCTTCACGGGCTGGAAACCGCCACATATGAGGAAAATCTCCCTTGATGATGATCTGCTCGACTTGGGCTTGAAGCTCTTCACGGACTTGAACATGCCATGGGCTCGCTGTCGCAGCTCTGGCAGCACCTCACCCTCGAAGACCTTCATCACGGCCTTCCCGGCTGGACGAAGCAGATCCTGGGTCATGTCGAGCACCCGCTCGCACAGACGCACTGACAGGAAGTGATCTCCCGACCCTCCCGCTCCGCCGCCCGTGGACGGTGCCATGTCGGAGAGGATCAGATCGAATCGTGCTCCCTCGTCTCCGAGCGGTTCGAGCAGCGTCTCTGGCTGCGTCTCGTAGATATCACCGACGAGCGCCGTGCAGTTCGGGCCGCCTGCCACCTGGGTCCTCTGGAGGTCGATGCCGACGACGACGCCCGACTCACCCACGGCGGGCGAGGCCACCTGCAGCCAGGCCCCGGGCGCACACCCGAGGTCGAGGACACGCTGGTTCCGTCGCAGCACGCGGAACCTGTCCTGTATCTCGAGGAGCTTGTACGCGGATCTGGCGACGTACCCCTCGCGTCGGGCGCGCTTCGAGTAGGCGTCGTCGTTCCATGTGCCGCGTCGTCGTGCCACCGACGCAGTGTACGCCCTATCCGCGGTCTACCCTCAAGTCGGTGCATGTCCCTCGTTAGGGTGACGAGCTATCACGCGATATATGGTCCAGGCTGGCAATCATGGCATGGAATGGACCTGTGACCTCAAACGGACGTGTTTATGGGCCGAATCGGGTGATGTGGACGCAAGCTCTGTTTCGAACTCTCGCAGCGAATCTAGGCCCCCCTTGGATTCGAATCGGCCTCTCGAGATCGCTCTCGGGGTGCTGTGTCTTGCGCACTTCGTGGGTCTGGCGATGCTGAAGCACTCCCTCGAGCGCGAGGCGGAGATGCTCTGGGTGTCGAACGTATCACTCGTGTTTGTCGGAGTCGCGCTGGTTCTCTCGCTGCCATTACTTTCGAAGATCGCTCTGACGCTCATCGGCGTGCCACACACACTCTGGGTCGCAGACGCGGCGTTCGGTGTCCTCCTCGGCTTCCACCCACTCGGGATGGTCGCGTATCTGTCGCACGTTGACTACCTGCAGATCCTGGCGACCTCGCACCACCTCTATCTACTGCCCATGCTTCTGCTCATACACCACAGGTTCCGATCGCTCGATCGGGTCTCGCTCCTGAGTGCGCTCGCCTGCTACATGTACCTCGTGCTCGTATGCCGCGTCGCCACCGACCCACAACTCAATGTGAATTGGGTGTTCGTACCGTTTCCATCGTTTACACAGGAGTGGATTCGCGGGCTGGATGCCCTGCAACCGGCTCTGATGCTTTCGGCACTCGTCGGTGTGGTCGCTCTGATCGCGATGATCCCAGTAACACTCGTCTCACAGTTGGCGCAGCGTAGGAATCAGGCGCAATGACCATTCACAGATCCAGATCGCGCGCGTTCACCTTAATCGAGCTCATCGCGGTGCTTGTGATCTTGGCAGTACTAAGCGCCATCGCGCTGCCCAGGCTCTTCGACTACTCAGACGAATCCAAGGCCGCCGCTGATAGTTATATTTTCTCGGCTATCTCAGAGGGGCTTGTCTCGATCTATCGAACCCATCGGATTGAGGACGCACCATCGAGCGAGTACATCACGACGCTCGACGACCTTGGGAGAGCTCTGGAGATGGACGAGCTGCCAACCGGATGGCACATCAGCGGCAACCGCCTGTACAACCACCAGGGGCACGAATACACGCTTATCGCAGAGACCGATACCAGCCCGGCGCGACTCGAGCTTACCAGTTCAGGAGGCGGCGGTGGAGGCGGTGGGGGTGGTGCGTCTTCTTGACGGGCACCATCACTGGCGAGCCCTGCCAGCGCGGACACTCTCGGTGCCCTGAAACCAAGATTCATTGTCAGCAGTCGCTCCCTGATCGATCCAGAAATGCAACGCAGAACTCGTGCAGGCTTGGGCTCCTAAAGGCTCTCCAACACAACAAGCCGGCTCTCGAAATCCTGCACTCGTGGCGCCTGCTTGCCTTTCGCTTGCGAGATGATGTGCCCTTCGTTCCTGAGTTCCCTGGCATGCCTTGATATGCCGCCAGGAAACTGTCTCTTGAGGCCGCCGTTGCTGTCGATCACGCGCCACCAGGGTGTGATTCGCTTCCTGCCTGATCGCGCGCTCTCCTCTGCGGCCTCGGCCACGATGCGCAGGAATATGCCGGTGGTCAAGGGACATGTGGTGTCCGTGCCGGCATCGAGTGCGAGCTTGTCCCGAATCTGAGTGACCGTGATCAGTCTGCCCTTTCGAACCCTTTTGATCATGGCATCAACATCGAGCGGCCTGGAAATAAGCACGCTCTCGATTCCCTTCCTTCTTTGCGACGCGGACGCGCGGACGATGGTGCCGTGATTTGGATGCTCATGCGTCAGCTTGTCGAGCCAGGTTGTGCCTTCTCGTGGCTTCCATCGGGACGAAGAAGTCATGCGATCGCATCTCCATGCATCCGGTTGCGACGAGCTTCAGGGTCTGGCGCATAGTATCGAGCACCAGGGCCCTGCATCGTGCTCCGAATGGAGCCAGGCACTCAGCAGACAGGCATCCAGATCTCTGTGCGCATGTCTTCGGGTTTGATCTTTCGTGGATCTGCCAAATATTTCTCGAGCGAGGGTGGGTCGCCCAGCTCACAGTTTGTGTTGTCGATCGGGCCGGTCGCGATTCTCGCGAAGAGGCGGGAATACGTGAGCCCGATTGTCTGAAAGGATCCCTCGTGGACGGTGACAGCATACGAGCTCGCGGGGATTTCTCGAATCTCGATGTCCCCCTTTGGCTTTGCCTTGGCGTCGACCACCATGCATGCCTCATAACGCACGCGCTCACCCGGCGTGATGTCAGGATCATCGAAGCACAAGCCGAACGTGTCCGGCTTGCCGAACACCATCTTCGTCCACCCCCATTTCATGAGCTTCGCCCATGCGCTTCCGACCTGGTCGTATGGACCGACGTGGCGCACGCATGCTATTCGTGCTGCCGAGCGCTTCTCGATACGAATATCTATGGGTGTTTCGTTCGTGGATCGAGCGCGCTGCGAATGCACCTCGCGACGCTCTTCGCGGAAGAGTGACGGCGTGACACCGAACCGCTCCTTGAACGCGCGGGTGAAGGCCTCGTGGCTGTCGTAGCCGGCATCCAACGCTATGTGAAGAATATCGTTATCGCCGTGCGTCAGATGGTGCGCTGCTCGCTCCAGGAGCAGGCGACGCGAGTACTCGCGAACCGACTCACCCATGAGACCGCGGAAGAGACGGTGGAAGTGGAACATGGAGTAGCTGGCAGCCTGAGCCAGTTCTTCGAGCGACACATCCTCCCCAAGGCGCTCTTCCAGGAGCCGCAGAGCCAACCCGATCCGCTCGCACCACTCGTCTTCTGTAGGCTTCATATCCCGATTATGACCACAGCTTGTCGAATCGCTTGATCGTGCTTGCGGACTTTAGTGGTATCTCGGGGTCTTCAGCATGTTGTCTTCAGCGTGCTGAGAGGGGTTTGGACACCGTCGACCCCCTTGATATACTCATGCTGCGGTGTGCCTGCGGGAGCGCCCTACACGAAGAATGTGGGGCCAGGAACGACGCAAGCGTAGCGCACAATCGCCTTGGGGCCGTAGCTCAGCTGGGAGAGCGCTTGCATGGCATGCAAGAGGTCGTCGGTTCGATCCCGATCGGCTCCACTTCGAATGTATTAGGCTTGCTACTCGACGCGATCCAGCGTCATTTCGAGGAACTGCATCCAACTCTCGCCGCCGTCCTGTGAGAAGTGACCAACCTCCCGCCAGATATTGTTCTCGATGGTGATGGTGAATCGGATGGTGGCGTGCTCGTTTGGCTGGAAGCCCCACGTCATCTCGCCCGTCTCCTCGTCGAACTCGAGTGTCGACTCGGTGAATCCCTGTCCCTCGCGATACGCGAGGAACTTCACCTGACCGGTCTCCTGATCCGACTCGATGATCGCGAGCGCGTTGTGCCCGATCTCGATCTCGCCGGTCTCCGGATCGATCGACGTGCCCAGGCCCTGGACGATGATCGACTGCCCGGACAGGTGCCAGCGCGCGCGCTCGATGACCTCGAACTCGGATCGCCCGTCCGGTCCCAGTCCCCAGCCCGAGCCTCGCCACTGGCCGACCATCTTTGCGGCGTGCGAGTTCGCCAGCGTGTGGTCCTCCTCGATTCCAGCGGCGACCTGCGCGATGACTGGTGCGCTGTTGAGCAGCGCGATGATGCAGACACCGACGACGATCGACGCGATGAGTCCTGTGCGTTTCATTCTGCTGATCTCCTTCGTGTGGGCGGATGATTCGGGCACATGTGTACGTCCGATCGGGGTGCTCCCGATCCGGGCAGGAGACCTCTTTCGGAACTTACCATCGCGGTTCTGCGTATCCTAGTGATGGGTGGTATCCACTGCATGACACAACAGCCACCAACGAATTCGGGGCGACAGCTCTCGGCGGTCGACACGCTCTCGGGTCGCATGCGCGCGGGCGATCGTGACGCGGCGGCGGAGTTCATCGTGCGCTACGGCCCGCGCCTGCAGCGCCGGATCCGCTCGAAGCTCTCACCAGCTGTGCGTCGCCTCTTCGACTCGCAGGATCTGCTCTCGACGCTCTCACGTCGTCTCGACGCGTACGTGGCCAAGGGACAGTTCCGCGCCGCGGATGAGCGGGAGACCTGGGCGCTCGTCACGACGATCGCGGAGAACGCGGCACGCGAGAAGGCGCGACTCGTCTCGCGCCTGCGTCGGGTCGAGGGGCCCGACTCGCAGTTTGCGCAGCAGCTCCTGCAGCGTGGCGACTCGCAGCGTTCGTCGCACGAGCAGGAGGATCCGCTCGATCCCGAGGTGCTGATAGACGCGCTCGAGAGCGAGCTCGATCGCGACCTGCTGCGGTTATGGCTGCGCGGCTACTCGCAGAAGCAGATCGCCGAGATGATCGATCTCTCCTACGACGCGACGCGCAAGCGATGGGAGCGCATCAAGAAGCGCCTCATCGAGCAGTTCGCGGGAGGAGCGCAATGAGCACGATCGCCGAGAGGGAGGTCGAGTTTGCCGCTCGCCTGCGCGCCTCGCGCGGTCGTGATGATCTCTGGTCGTATCTGGGTGGCACGATGCCCGACGACGACGATCTGCTCGCGGCGTTGATAGCAGTCGAGGGGCGTTGTCTGCACGAGTTGGGCTTGCAGTCGGACCTGGGCAAGTATCTCAAGACGATCTCCGGCATTGTCGATCGCCCGGTCGTGCTCGACGCTGCCATCGAAGCCGCATTCCGCACGGCACCCGACGGATCGCGTCCTGTCTCTGACGAGACGGTGGAGGCGTTGACGAGGCGCTACCCGCAGGTGAAGGACGCGATTCTCGAGGCGGCGTCGCTCGATCGGCTGATGATGTCGACGGACACCATCCGTCGAGACGCACAGACGCCGGTGATCGAGGAGGAGCTACCGTGCGGTTTCGGCGAGGCGCTCCCGACCGGCAAGCCGAGATACATCCTGCTCGAGCGCATCGGCGCGGGTGCGCACGGCGAGGTGTACAAGGCGGTCGATCGCAAGCTCTCGGATGGCGAGAATCGGGCGCTGGTGGCGCTGAAGGTGATGCGTCCTGCGCAGGACACGTGGCAGCGCCGTCGATTCGCGGACGAGGCGACCAAGGCCAGGCGCATCAACCACGCGAACGTCGTTCGTGTGATCGACAGGGGAGAGGTCGATCTGCGCGACTACATCGTGTTCGAGTTCATCGAGGGTGGGACGCTCGAGGAGCACGCGCTCCGCAAGAGCAGGCGTCTGCCGGTGCGCAACGCGGTGGAGCTCGTGGCGGGCATCGCGCGCGGTGTGCAGGCGGCGCACGCGGCGGGGCTCGTCCACTGCGACATCAAGCCGGCCAATATCCTCGTGAGCCCCAAGGGCAGCCCGAAGATCACGGACTTCGGTATCGCCTCGAAGCTGGGCACGAACGCCGATCACGCGCCGACGATCGGGGAGGCGACCCTGGCGGGCAATCTCGCGTTCATGGCTCCGGAGCGCTTCCGCATGCGTCGAGAGGGGGTCGCCATCGCGTCAATCCCCGCCGATGTGTACGCGATAGGGGGCATCCTGTACTGGCTGCTCACGGGCCAGCTCCCCGGGGGCGCGTCCGTGGCCGAGCTCACGGCGCGCTTTGGTGGTGACGGGCCGGCGCCGAGCGCGCCGAGCCCGGACGAGTACGTGAGGGATCTCGATCCAGACCTGTGCGCCATCTGCCAGCGCGCGCTGTCACCGAACGCCAACGATCGCCACCCCGCGGCGGGTTCGCTCGCGGAGGATCTCGAGGCCTGGTTGCGACACGATCCGATTCCATGGACTCATCCGAGCCCGTCTCGTCGGCTGCATCTGCTCTTCAGGCGTCGGCCGACGGCGACGCTGCTGGGCAGTGCCGGTGCGCTGGCGATCGTGGTTCTGATCGCGGGTCTGTTCCTCCAGCAGCGGATCGCGCTGCAGAACCAGCAGCAGGACGCGATCGAGCAGGCTCGGAACGATGCCGTCGAGCTGTACAAGCAGGGGCGCGACGAGCGGATCGAGCAGTCACTCGATGCGCTGCTCGTGTCTCTCGATGTGATGGGTGCTTCGCCCGGCGGAATCTCGACCCAGCAGCAGGAGCTGTGGGCGCAGACACTCGAGCGCGGACACGAGGCGCCCGAGACGTCACAGCTCCCCGTCCGACACCAGCGGATGATCCTCGAGGCGCTCGAGAGGCTTTACTCCGCTGCCTTTCTCGACGACGACGATGCGCTTCTACGCACCAGGGAACTCCTGGATGCGCTGGATGGCGTGGCTCCGACGAGGTGAGAGATAACCGATTTGAGGGTGAGGCTTGCCTGAATAGCACGACGGATCCGTCCGATACGTGAAGAGGAGCTATCACCTCGGAGACAGGCGGGGCAGGACATGACATCCACACTCGAACGACGCGTCGAGCTGCTGGCACGCCAGTCTCGACGAACTCACTTCTTCGTCTCGCTTCTCGCTGTCGCGCTGCTCGTGTCGCTGGGCGTGAACGCGTGGTTCTATGTTGTGTCGGGCGCTGACGATACCCTGCGCGCGCAGAGGATCGAGATTCTCAATGACGAGAGCATGCCGGTCGTCATCCTCGACGCCACGAGCGAGGGGGGCATCGTCTCGACCCACCACAACTCTGGCACGACGAGCGCGCTGCTTGGCGCCGACTCCCGCACGAGCGACGGTGCCCTGACGCTCTTCACTCTGCATGGGGTGAGGACCAGCAGCCTCGGCACGTTCGCCGATCGGTCACACGGGCTGCTGACATTCGACGATGACGGCGCGATCGCCTCGGTGCTCGGCACCGACGCTCTCGGGCAGGCCACACTCAGGCTGACGGGGCACGGCGGCGATCGGCTTCGTCTGATCGCGTCCGAGCTCGGCGGCGAGATCTGGACGTGGAACGATCGAGGCGTGAAGGTCTTCCAACTCGGGACATCGCCGATAGGGAACGGGCAGGTGCTGGCCTCCAACGAGCTGGGCACGCCCATCTTCAAGATCGGCGCGTCGATGGGAGGCGCCGGGTTCCTCCAGACGTTCAACAGCGTGGGCACGGAACTCGTACGACTCGGCTCGACCACGGGCGGGGTCGGGCTGGTGCTGACCTCGCACATGGATGGATCCCCGGCGGTGCAGCTGACCAGCACCGAGCAGGGTGAGGGTGCGGTCTCCATCCACCAGGCGTCACTGGGCAGCGCGACGCTGACGCTCGTTCCGGACGAGTAGCCAGGCCTGTTGGAACACGCGGCCGGGGGCTCCTACCATGTCGCACGTCGCGGACGAGGAGCATCTGCATGTCATTGGCGCCAGACGATTTCACACCGGGAATGTTTGTCACCGTGCTCGACACGAGCGTGGAGCGCCCGCATCCGTTTGCGCACGCCGCGGGCAAGGAAACGTTTGAGATGAAGTCGTACACGGGTGCTGGTGTGGTGCTCGAGGTCGTGTCGACCTCGTTCCCGTTCGTGCTCGTGAGGAATCACACCCGACGCATGATGCCGTCCCCTCGTGTGTTCCCGGTCGATCTTCGCAGGACTCGACTGGCGCGTCTCAGCGACGACTACGTTCGAGAGGCCGTCAGCGCGCAGGCGTCCCACGCGAGGCTCGATGCCACCACGGAGCACCAGTCGGGCTTTCCGGTCACGATGCGCATCACCGGCCCGTTCATCGACGAGATCATCGACGCGTCGAGGCGACAGTCGGACCCGCCCCCTCATGCGGACACGGATACAAACACCGATAATCATGAGTGATTGGCTTGGCGCGCGATGCGATGGCGTGGCGTCAAGTGTTGTGTCGATTTGTTCTTGATCGAGCGGGGGCCGCTCTCTACGCTGGCACCATGAAACGCTCGTACGTTCTTCTCGGATGTGTGCTGTGTGTGGCGCAGAGCGTCGGCGCACTGGCGCAGACACTCGCCGCCGACAGCCTCTACGACGATTGGGATGGGATCCCGCTGGCGACTCTGGATCCATCGGGTGATGCCTCTGGCGTCTTCGATCTGGCCTCGGTCTACGTCACGTCGCGCGGGACGGATCTCTTTCTTCGATTCGACATCGGAGTCGCTCGCAATCTCATCGCTGGATCCGGGAGCGATGGTGATTTTCGTGTCGACATCACGCACGACTCCAAGCTCCTGCGGCTGGACTACCGCAACAGAACCGTCACGTGGGATGGCGGATCGATGTCGTGGGTTGATATCGGCGCACGCCTGCACTCGACCTACGCCTCGAGCGAGTTCGAGCTGCGCGTGGACATGTCATCGATCGGCGCGAGCACGGGCGACACCATCTCGATCAATTTCAGCGGATCGGATTCGCTCGCGACGAGTCTCTCCCACACGCTGAGCGCGCCAGGAGTGCCTCAGGTGCGTCGGGATCCGGCTCCGCACGTTGACGCCGATTTCCGGATCGCCTCTCTCAACACGCGGTCGACAGGCACACAGAGCGGCTCGCGCGCGTCGACGATCGCACGTCTGCTCGATGGCGTCGATGCGGAAATCTACTGCCTCCAGGAGGAGTACAGCTCCAGCGTGAGCGATCTTGAATCCTATCTCGACACGACAGACCCGCTCGAGAATGGGCTCCCCTGGAACGTCGTCAAGAACAACGACAACGCCATCGCCACGCAGCACACGATTCTCGAGGTGCCCTCGACCGACAACTCGTACGCCGCGGCGCTGGTTGACTTTGGCGGTGGTGATTCGGTGCTTGTCCTGAGCATCCATCCCAAATGCTGTGGCTACATCGGATCGTCGGAGGACACTCGTCGCATCGATCAAGCCACCGAGATGCGTGCCACGATCGACGCCTTCCAAAGCGGCAGTTTTGGCTCTCCACTGGACGGATACGCCGGATCGCCGGTGATCGTCGTAGGCGATTGGAATCTGGTTGGCTCGCGCACGCCGCTTGATATCGTGATGGGTGCGGATCAGCAGGAGTTGCTGCTGCGCAATCTCATTGGCGATGATGTCATCACGTGGAGAAACGATTCGTCATCGTTCGCGCCGGGTCGTCTCGATCTGCTGTCTCACACCGGCAACGACCTGTTCCCGCTTCACTCCTACGTATTCGACAGCGAACGCCTCGACGCGTCGGAGCTGTCTCTACTCGCCATGCTGAGCGATGACTCGCTGGCCTCCGACCATCTCATGCTGGTCGCCGACTTCTCGTTCGATGCGCCCCCGCTCTCGGCGGATCTGAACGGCGACGGGTTCGTCGATGGTGCCGATCTGGGGCTGCTGCTGGGGCAGTGGGGGAGCGCCGGAGCCACGGATCTGAACTCCGACGGCACGACCAATGGCAGTGATCTGGGGCTCCTGCTCGCCCAATGGGGCGCTGTGCCCTGATGCGAAAAGGGAGCGCACAAGCGCTCCTCGTTGCACAGTCCTCCACCAACCGAAAGGGCGACCGAGGGGATTCGAACCCCCGACCCCCTGGACCACAACCAGGTGCTCTAACCAACTGAGCTACGGCCGCCATTCTCACAGATCGTGCCCTCGCACGAGCCCCAGACAGTAGATCGGGCCTTTGGGAGCGTCAAGACAAGGGGGTGGGACCCAGCACAGAAATCGCGTCCTGATACAATGCCCCGTTCCCGAGCGCTCCCATGGAGACCACCCATCTGGGGGCTTGGGAGGCGTACGAGACACTTCCAAATCGAGCCGCAGACACGAGATCGAATCGCTATGAGCACCACAGCAGCGCCCGTCAGCATCAATCCTCAGGCCGGTCGCGTCCATCGCAATCTTTCGACACCCTGCCTCATCGAGCACGCGCTGCTCGAGGGCGAGGGCATCCTCGCCGAGAACGGGGCGTTTGTTGCCGGCACAGGCGACCGCACAGGACGCTCACCCAAGAGCAAGTACCTCGAGGACACGCCCGACATCCACGACACCATCTGGTGGGGCAACGTGAACCAGCCCATGGCGCCCGACGTGTTCGAGCAGATCGAGGGCATAGCGCGCGAGCACCTCGAGAGCGCCGAGAAGCTGTACGTCTTCGATGGCTTCGTTGGTGCCGACGAGAAGAGACGCCTGCAGGTCACGACCGTCACCGAGCAGGCGTGGCACAACCTGTTCGCGCAGACGCTCTTCATCCGTCCGACGCCTGAGCAGCTCGAGTCGTTCAGGGCGGACTGGACTGTGCTCAACGCGGGACGCAGGAGGCTGACCGACGAGGAGCAGCAGCGCCTCGGGCTGACCGATGGCGTGTGCATCGCGCAGTCGCTCACGCGGAAGCTGGTGATCATTCTTGGCACCGAGTACGCAGGCGAGATCAAGAAGTCTCTCTTCTTCGCGATGAATTACGACATGCCGGATGTCGATGTCTGCCCGATGCACTGCTCTGCCAACGTGTCCAGCTCCGATCCGTCCAACGTGGCTCTGTTCTTCGGTCTCTCGGGCACCGGCAAGACCACGCTCTCGGCGGACCCAGAGCGCGACCTCATAGGCGACGACGAGCACGGCTGGTCGGACACGGGGATCTTCAACTTCGAGGGCGGCTGCTACGCCAAGTGCATCAACCTCTCGAGGGAGGGCGAGCCGCTCATCTGGGATGCCATCAAGTTCGGTTCCGTGCTCGAGAACGTGGTTGTTGACTCCGACTCACGCGCCCCTGATTACGACGATGGATCGATCACGGAGAACACCCGAGCGACCTATCCGCTCGAGCACATCCCCAACGCGAAGCTCCCATCGATCTGCGGGCACCCGAAGAATGTCATCTTCCTGACAGCGGACGCCTTCGGAGTACTGCCGCCGGTCGCACGCCTGAGCCGCGAGCAGGTGATGTACTACTTCATCAACGGGTACACCTCCAAGCTCGCGGGGACGGAGGCCGGCATCACGGAGCCTGTGCCGAATTTCTCGCCGTGCTTCGGCGGCCCGTTCCTCCCGCGTCACCCCCACGTCTACGCCGACATGCTCGCGCAGCGCGTCGAGCAACACAATGCGAACGTCTGGCTCGTGAACACGGGCTGGTCGGGTGGGCCTTACGGCACGGGCGAGCGCATGAGCCTGTCGCACACGCGCGCGATGATCCACGCGATCCTCGACGGCTCGCTGGCGAGCGTCGAGTACGAGACCGATCCGATCTTCGGGCTCTCCATTCCGAAGTCCTGTCCGGGTGTTCCCAGCGATGTGCTCAATCCACGCACGACGTGGAGCGACACAGACGCCTACGATGCCAAGGCCAGAGACCTCGCGTCACGCTTTCGCGACAACGACACGAAGTTCGACATGTCCGACGACGTCCGCAACGCTGGGCCGAAGGGATAGGCTGGGATTAGCAGCGGCTACCGCTAACGCCCACTTCTGTAGTGCAGGTTCCTTTTCGATCTGAAATCCCACGCTTCGACATCGGGATGATACGGGCCATCCTCGCAGTAGCCGGGCCCCTTCAAGAGAAAATCGAGCACAAGCCGATCTCCGCCCTCCTCGACCAGGTAAAGGCGATAGCGATCATCCGGCAGGCGTCCGAATGAGTGGGGAAGGTGCTGCAGGCGTGGCACATACGGCTTGCCATCGGCTCCATACGGCGTGATGTGTGGCGCCCATCTCGATGGGTCGAAGTACAGCCGCTCTCTGGTCGTGATGTCATCGTCGAGGTCGATCGTCACCTCATACTCGGTCGGATCAACAGCCACGGGATGGTCACCACCTGGGAGCCCTCGCTCGTCGGCCGAGCCGGCTCCCTGCTGGAGATTTACCTCTTCCTCGGTGCTCGAAGCTCCCGCGTCCAACGGTGGCAACGCCGGGAAGTCGTCGTCTGCGCTTGCGTCAGAGGTGTTCCCCTTCGATGCGCCTCCGGGGTTATATCCATAGCCAGAGTACGGATAGCACCAACCGGCACCGCCCCCGCAGATAGAGCCGTACCCGTACGAGCCAGTGCTCCGGTTTCTGCTGAGTACATCTAGGGTGTACTTCATCAGCTCTTCGAGTTCTCTCTCTTCTTGAGTCTTTTGTCTGATTGGCTGACCCGGAGGCATGCGTGGTCCATCGTCCATTGTTGGTGGAGTGGGTGGCTTCGACGGACCCCATGTCGGGGCGGTCGGGGTGTTGGCCGGGTTCGTGAACGGATACATCCCCGAGTTGCCACGCCCAGGAGTTGGCCCGGGCATGAATCCGCTCGAATCGATCAGGGTGTACGGGTTGTTGCCGGCGTAGGTGTACGCGTTTCCGAGCGCATATGGGTCACCAAACGCGCCGATCGGATCACGAGATGTGAATCGACCCGTCTGCGGATCGAGATCCCTGGCGCGGTTGTAGTACAGGCGTGTCGAGTGGTCGTAGCGCTTCCCATGGAACAGATACGGAATCTCCACCGACGACTGGTCGGTGTACACGAACAGCGAGAAGTCGAGCCCGGATGGGCCATACGGCCCGTTCAGCACCGACACCGCCGCGACCCCGTCACCCGACGAGGTCGTTTCCCAGCCCCACACGTTCCCCGTGCCGAGCAGGTTGTTCTCGATCGAGATCCAGTACACATTGCCAGCTAGCAGGGAGGGTGGCAGCTCGATGCGCGAGAGGTACATGTACTCATCGACGCTGTTTACTGTCATCACGTTGCCGGTCGCGACCCTGCCAACCTCTCCCACGTTCTCCTCGTGGAGGAGCACGCCGGGGCTCCCGGCGTTGTCGTCATAGAACCTGATGGTGAAATCGTCCGGTGGGATCAGCGCGGGCGTGCTGAACGCGTATCCGCCGCCCCAGCGCAGTGTGGTGACCCGCGCGTTCTGCGGCACCTGGAAGTTCTCGGCGTACTTCTGCGGGTTGCTGCCGCTCAGCGCGGCGGTGTCCGACGCGGCGGCGCCGAACAGGTCGGGCTCCTGGATGAACAGCGGCCGACGCGGCTCACCGAAGTCGCTGTACTCCCACTCCTCGACCGGACTTCCCAGCAGATCGGTCACAAGGCGAACGCTGTTCTGATCGTCGTGGTGCATGAAGAGGACGCTCGTTACGAGCCCAGCGATCGCGACCGAGAGTGTCTTGTCGTCGCAGCCGGGGTCCATTACCTGTGAGCGCAGAACGATGGGGCCCTCGAACTCCTCGATTATCTCATCGCCGTTGAACACAAAATCGGTTGTCGTGGCAGTTATCCCATCATCAACAGTCGTGCTGACCCGACGACCGATCGCGTCGTAGGTATGAGTCGTTGTCACGCCGGTGAACGGGTTGACGTGCTCGTGTAGCTTGTTGTCGAAGGTCCACACGTTCAGCCATGGTGACGGCGGCGTCACAGTAAGGGGAAGCACCTCGATGCGATCGCCACGATCGTTGTGAACCTCGTTCGTGCGAGGCGTGATCGTGTACTGATTCATCTGGTCATCCGCCGGCGGGATCAGCGAATCGAGGAAGAAAGAGCCCGTCGACTCTGTGCCGAACTCCAGGATCCTGTTGCCGGCCAGATCGAGGTCGTATGTGCAGGCTGAGTAGAGCACGTTAAATCGGATGTTGTTGGTGACCAGCAGGCGGCTGACGGAGTCGTACTCTATCGACCTGTCCTCGCGTGGCGAGGCGTCCGTGAACAGGAACAACTCAGAGTTGTCCTTGTTCTGGCGAGCATCGAAATCCAGGTCAAGATCGAGAAGCGGTCCCACGCCAGTGACCGTGATGTCCGAGATCTGCCTGAACCCGAAATCAGCCGGGTCATTCGGCACGCCAGTGATGCCGTTGTACGCAAAATCAACCGATGTTCCGTTGCCTAGCAGACCAGACTCCCGACGGTCTCCGACATACAGGTAGTCGATGATCGGCTGAACACCGATGCCGTCCTGCGCGCTGATTGACGATATCAGGTTGATCGGGTTGAACACGCGATGGACCTCGAACCCGCTCGGGTACACCGTCAGCAGGTTGTTCGATTCACCATCGAAGACGTTCGTCACCGGCTTGCCGTTCGTGCTCTCGAACGTGAGATTGCCAAGCGAGTCGTAGCCAAAGATAGAGTTCGCATCGTCGTCGACTGCCGACACGAGGCGATCCTTGCCGTCGTACTGGAACTGCACGAAGGTGGTGTCCGTTGCGATTCCCGGCCCCGCGACGACCGCCAGATCCGTTCGTCGCCCGTTAAGGTCGTATGTGTAATCGATGACCGTTGAGCTTGGGTCCACCTGCTGGACCATGTTGTCGTGCACGTCGTAGTCGTAGAGGTAGAACGTGGTGTCGGCGTGCTCGCGACGCACGATGCGATTGAGCTCGTCGTACTCGTATGTCGTGGTGTTGCCCTCGCCATCGGTCCGTGAGGTCACGCGATGGGTGTCGTCCCAGGCTTGAGTGATGTCGATCGAGCCGATCACAACGCCGGCGCCTGTGCCCGTGTCCGTCAGGGTGCGCGACTCGAGCACGCGTCGGTCCATCGAGTCGTAGGCGTAGGTCGTCTCGTTCAGATCCGCGTCGAGTGACCTGACCAGGTTGCTACGAGAGTCGTACCCGTGCTCGGTCGTGTTGCCCACGCCATCGATGATCCTGATCAATCGATCCAGCGCGTCGTAGTCGTAGAGCTTCTCGAACGATTGATCCGGCGCCAGCGAGTCCGCTTTCTCTGTGCTCTCAACCTTGATGACATTCGAGTTCGAGTCATACGTTCGCGTGAGCGTGTTGCCCTTCGCGTCGGTGAACAGGGAGTATCGGTACGTCGTGTCGCAGCCGTGCAGCGTGAGGTGCAGATTGTCATCGATCTCCTGGATGAGGCGAGACGCGGGGGTCCAGATGTACTGCGTGGTGCGAGCTCCATCCCCGATGGGTGCCTGGGTGATCAGGTCGAAGTGGTCGGTTGTGCGCAGGACAATCCGATCCATGTTGTCGTACTGGTACGTCGTCTTCGAGAGTGCCACGTTCCCGATGTCACCCGGCACGTCGAGTGTCTCGCCCTGCAGCTCACGCGAGACAATGTTGCTGTTCGCGTCGTAGTGGAGGGCCCAGTTGCTCCCCATCGCGAATCGGTCCTCGAGGAGCCGGTCGTATCCGTCGTAGCCATAGGTCGACTCGTACGGCCCATTCACGACGTCCTCGAGGCCCTGGCTCCTGGTGACGAGATTCGCGTTCTCGTCGTAGTCGAACTGTGTGGTTGATTGTGAAGACGATCCCGGCGCACGGATCTCCTCGAACACGAGGTCTCGCTCGTCGTAGATGTATCGCACGATGTTGTCGGGCTGGCGTCCCTCGGAGGCCTCGCCAAATCGAATGTCCCTCACATTCTCGTTTGGGTCGTAGTCGTATTCCACGCGCACGAACTCGGAATCGGGCAGCCCCGCGTCGTCCAGCTGCAGGGGCGCAGTCGGCACCCCGAAGACACCGACCTCATCGACGGCCCGCACTCGATTATCCAGAATGTCATAGACATAGATCGTCGTGAGCAGGTCGTTCGGATCGGTGTTTCCATCCTTGTCGATGTTCGATCTGTCGACGCGCACGAGGTTGTCGTTTGCGTCGTAGTAGGACAGGGTCGCGTAGCGGGTCGGACCCAGCGTCAGTGACACCGCACGAGAGTCAACGCGCACAACCTGATCAAGCTGGTTGAACTCGATCAGCGTGTCATTGCCACGTGGGTCGATCGTGCGCGTCACGCGTCCCAGCGGGTCGTACTCGTACGTGGTGGTCAGCGCAAAGCCGGGCAAGTCGATGATGCTCTCACGCTGGTAGCCGTTCATGAACCCGTCGCCGAGCCCGTAGTAGGTGAATTGATCGAGCCTGCGCACACCAGGGTTGTCGTTCTCGGGCAGCTCGTGCGTCAGCATCTGACCGAACGGGTTGTAGGTGAAATCCTCGACGATCCCCGGTATGCGATGATCGATGTGGATCACGTTGCCGCTGGGATCGTACGTGTAGCTCGTCGGGTTGCCCTTGGGATCCGTGTGCAATGTCACCTGGTTCGTGTCGCCGTTGAGCAGGTTGTCGTACACCCACGACTCGGCGATCGATGCCTGGTCCGACGTGATTCCGCCGGGCGAGTGGACGCGACTGAGCAGATTCGCACGAGCGCGCGGGTTCGGGTTGGAGATGTCCCAGAGCTGCGCTCTTGAGTTGCCGCGAGCGAGGATCAGGTTGCTCTGCAGGTGGACCGTGTTGTACTCGTAGTTCGTGATGTACACGGGCGGATCGGACGCGCGCACCTGCCCCGTCGGCCGGTTGGTGGTCTCATCGGTCAGCGCGCTCGGATTCGGGGCCCGACCGGTGAACTGACGCAGCTCAACCAGCCGGTTGCTCAGGTCGTACAGCCTCTCGGTGACGTTGCCGGCACGATCATTCGCGATCACCTTGAGCACCGAATCGGGATGCTCGTCGCCTGGGTTCTGCGAGACGTACACACGATCGGTCCACCCGGTCGCGCCGAGCACGTATCGCTCGACCCTGTCATAGTCGACATCGGTTGGCGTCACGGTCGCTTTGTACTGGAACTCGGCGTAGGTCTGCCCCTTGCCATCCGTAATCCTGTGCAGGTTGTGGTTGAGGGCTGGATCCGGATTGCCGAACGTCCACTCGTAGGTCGTCGTCTTGCCCGCGGGGAAGTCGTTCCCCGTCGACGTGCCCACGACCTGCACGGACGTGACCTGCCTCAGATCGCCGAACTCACCGCCTGGCATGATGCCGTCGTAGTACTCGTACTGCACCTGGCGTCCTGCGAAGTCCGTCACGCTCTGCAGGAACCCGTTGGGGTCGTACACGAAGAGATACTCTCGCGGGTTGCCCGCGTGGTGGAGCGTGTCCTGCACCGTCTGCAGGCGCCCGAGCCCGTCGTAGAAGAACCGCAGTGTGTTGCCGTAGCGATCCGCGATCTCCTTGATCTTTCCGTCCTCGGGTGCGCCGATAAAGCCGTGGAATCTCCACGTGCCTCTGTTAGCGAACGTCATCACGTACTCACCCGAGACGTCCTGCTCGAGCACGCGGAAGTGGCCCTCGCGAACCCACACGCCTGACCCAGGATCGAACGTGTACGTGTCCTGGCGTGTGTTCCCATCATGGACGAGGATGTCTCCCCCAAGCTGCTGGAGTTGCAGCTCGTACGAGTGCGACCAGTGGCTCGACGAGCCCAGCGTTGATTCGGTTTGCTGTCGCGAGCGATACTTGCGCGTCAGCACGAAATCCAGCCCTCGACCGGCCACACGCAGATCGACCGCGTGCACGACCGTCTCGCCGGAGAAGTCGTAGACGCCCACTTCGTGTCCGTTCATGCCAAGCGAGACGTATCTGTCGTCAACGTACGATGGAATCTCATCGGCGCTGATCGGCGCGGCAGGGGGCAGGTGCATCGGTGGTGGCTCGAGGATGGACAGAGGGCAGGGGCCCCACGCTCCCAGCAGCAAGCCCAGGTCGGAGCCGTTCACGCTCCCGCTGTTGTTGAGATCCGCGGGTCCTGACGTGCCCCAGGCGCCGAGCAGCAGGCCTAAGTCGGCACCGTCAACATCGCCGTCCCCATCCAGGTCCGCGAAGCATGAGGCCGAGGCGCTCGCTGCGGGCAAAAAAAACACTGCCAACGCAGTGATCCAGATCCCTCTCTGTCCATTCAGACGCATCGCGCTCAGTGCCATCTCGCACCTCCAGGCAGTGGCCCTTCTTCACATGTCGATCGTCAGATTCTCATGCGGCGAGCCTGATCTCAGCCTATCACGAGCGACGATCGCGTCCTAACGAAAAATGAACACTTCCAGACGCATCCTCTCGTGTGTCTAGACTGTTTGTTCTATTCTCATCGGAAACGATCCCGGCAACCACGTCTTTCAGTGAGCGAATAAGCAGTGAGCCCGCTCGCCGCGGGTGGAAATGCGCGCATGACAACATCCAGGACGCACTACATCCATGGTTCTGATCCCGACGAGCAGCAGCGTCTCGATGTGATGAACACCCTCATCAACTCGCTCTGCCTCGAGCAGCTCGCAGACATCGGAGCGTCGCGCATCGTCGACTTTGGTTCGGGCATGGGACAGTTCACACGCGCGATGGCCCGACGCGCCGGCCTGGGGGCGTGCATCGTCGGCATCGAGCGCGACGAGAACCAGCGCGCCAAGGCGATCGCGCTAGCCGAATCGGAGGGTGAGGCGCGACTCGTGGATTTTCGAGCGGGCGACGTCCACGATCCGCCCCTGCGCGATGACGAGTGGGGCACGTTCGATCTCGCGTGGACGCGGTTTGTCCTCGAGCACGTTCGAAGACCTCTCGAGATCGTGGATCAGATGGCGCGCGCGGTTCGAGTCGGCGGCGATGTGATCCTCGTCGATGACGATCACGAGATCCTGCGTCTCTGGCCGGAGGCTCCAGAGTTCCAGCGAGCGTGGGAGGCGTACCTGCGCTCGTATCAGGCCATCGGGTGCGATCCGAATATCGGGCGAAAGCTCCCGCAGCTTTTGGCCCGGGCCGGGCTCGACACGCTACGCGCCGCGACCATGCACTATGGCACGTGTGCCGGTGACCCCCGGTTTATTCCGCTCGTCGAGAATCTCATGGGCGTGATGCGCACCGCGATCGGCGTGGTGCGCGAACACCGGCTCATGCCGACCGAGGAGTACACGTCGGCGATCGACTCGCTCCGGGAATGGGCCGCCCAGCCTGGCGCGGCGCTCTGGTATGTCATGCACCTTGCGCACGCCACGAGGCGCCGATCGAGTTGATACAGTGGCGCTGATCACCATGACAGCCACGAAGGATCCAACACAGTTCCTCCGTCCGGAGGCATCGCCCGGGGCGATCTATCGCGAGGTCATCGCGCACCTCGCCGACATCCCGGGTTTTTTTAACGAGGACGACGCGATGCACTTCTTCCTCGTCCTGACGATGCAGACGCACATGGGCCTGCACGGTGACATGCTGGAGATCGGCTCGTACCACGGGCGCTCGAGCGCGCTGCTCGCCTACTGCCTCCAGCCGTCCGAGAGGCTCGTTGTCAGCGACGTCTTCGAGTCGGAGGGCGACGGGCGGTACACCGACAAGCCCACGCCAGACGATCTCATGCGAAACATCCTCCGCGTGGTCCCGAGCCTCGATCCAGCGAGCCTCGACATACGGAGCGGTCTTTCGACATCGCTCAGGCTCGAGCCTGAGCAGCGCTTCCGCTTCGCGCACATCGACGGCGCGCACGATGCTGACACCGCACACCACGACATCGCGCTCGCGTCACGCCACATGCTGGCGCATGGTGTCATCGCCATCGACGACTACCACCACCCCGACTGGCCTGGTGTCACAGACGCCGCCGACCGATTCCTCTCCGAGAACCCTGATTGGCACCCCATCGCCGACATGAACCGACACATCGCCAAGGGGCGCAAGCTCTATCTGGCACGCACCCCGAACGGATGAACACGATGCGCCTCATCTCTTCTCTTTGTCTGACCTCGCTCATTGCCTCCCTGAATCTCTCCTGCGCGACACTGGCGCAGGATCGAGAGCCAACACCGGGCAACGAGGGCATCACCCGCCACCTCAACTCGGGAGGCGAGCCGCTCACCCCGGCGCCCGATCGCGATGGCGGCGAGGGCCCGTTCGAGCGCCTGGTCATCCGTGGCGCCACGCTCATCGATGGCACCGGGGCGCCGCCGGTCGGGCCCGTCGACATCGTCATCGAGGGCAATCGCATCACGAAGATCCAGTCCGTCGGCAATCCCGGTGCGCCCATCGACCCGGACGGACGCCCCGAGGCGGGCGACCACGAGATAGACGCTCACGGCATGTACGTCCTGCCGGGTTTCATCAACTGCCACGCGCACATCGGCAACCTGTCGCAGTGGGAGTACGGTGAGGCCGCCCCCGCCGAGTACGTCTACAAGCTCTGGCTCGCGCACGGCATAACGACAGTCCGTGATGTCGGTTCGTTTAATGGACTCGACTGGACTATGAGCGAGCGCGAGCGCTCCAGCGGGAACGAGATCATCGCGCCGCGCATATTCGCCTACGCCGGCTTCCCCAGTCACCTCACACCAGACGAGGCCACCGGGTGGGTGCAGGCCATCCACGACGCGGGCGCGGACGGCATCAAGTTCTTCGGTGCGCCCATCGAGACCATGCGGGCCGCGCTGGCGAAGGCACGCGAGCTGGGGCTGCGCACCACGATGCACCACGCACAGCTCAACGTCGTCGACCTGAACGTTCTCGACTCGGCGCGCATGGGCCTGACCTCCATGGAGCACTGGTACGGGCTCCCCGAGGCGCTCTTCGAGGACAAGCGGATCCAGCACTACCCACCTGACTACAACTACAACAACGAGCAGCACCGCTTCGGCGAGGCGGGGCGTCTCTGGGCCCAGGCGGCCGAGCCCGGCAGCGAGAAGTGGAACGCTGTCATGGACGAGCTGCTGGCACTCGACTTCACGCTCGACCCGACGTTCTCCATCTACGAGGCGTCGCGTGACGTCATGCGTGCCCGCAACGCCGACTGGATGGCCGACTACTGCTGGCCCTCTCTCTGGGAGTTCTTCCAGCCCTCGCGTACAGCGCACGGTTCGTTCTGGCTCGACTGGACCACCGCCGACGAGATCGCATGGAAGAACAACTTCCGCAAGTGGATGGGCTTCGTGAACGAGTACAAGAACCGGGGCGGCAGAGTCACCACGGGTGAGGACGCGGGCTTCATCTACAAGGTCTACGGATTCGCTTACATCCGAGAGCTCGAGATGCTCCAGGAGGCCGGCTTCCACCCTCTCGAGGTCATTCGCAGCGCGACACGCAACGGCGCCGAGCTCCTGGGCCGATCAGATGATCTCGGCACCGTCCAGCGCGGGCGCCTCGCCGACCTGGTCATCGTTGACGAGAACCCCGTCCACAATCTCAAAGTGCTCTACGCGACGGGTGCCGTCCGCTTCGATGACGAGCGGGGCGCCATGACTCGGGTGGGGGGCATCAGCCACACCATCAAGGACGGCATCATCTACGACGCCAAACAGCTGGCTCAGCAGGTCAGACAGATGGTTGCGGCACAACACGCGGCTGAGTAGAGCGAGCACGAAGTATCGCTGAACCGAAGAATCTACGGCTCATAGGCGCTGAATTTTGTTCGGCTCTTGTGATAAGAACAAAACATAGTTCGTAATATATCTCCTGTTGCGAAATTATTGACAGAGAATCTGGACTAACACGTCGTAGCCATCACGGAGGGCCCGACGTGAGAGATCTCGATTCGATCGGCATCAAGATTTTGAATGTACTCCAGCACAACGGGCGCGAAACAAACGCATCGCTCGCGCTGTCCGTTGGCCTGGCTCCATCCGCTGTGTTGGAGCGGGTAAAGAAACTACGCGAGACCGGGGTGATCTCACACCATGCTACAGTACTCGACCGCAAGCTGGCAGGGTTTTCAATCACAGCCTTCGTGCAGGTGCGCACCAGCGAGCCGCTGCGGGAAGAGAATGTTATACGCTCGCTCTGCTCACTCGACCAGGTCCTTGAGGTTCACGACGTCACGGGAGCGGAGTGCTTCTTGCTCAAGGTAATAGCAAGAGACACAGACGATCTCCACGACCTGATCCACAAGCACATAGGCAAGATAGAGGGTGTTGTGTCGACCTCGACATCTATCGCCCTCAAAACGTGCAAAGAAACCGTTGCCATACCACTGAGCATCGAGAACGCAAAAAGGAGATAACCATGCCAACTCATGTTTTTCGATCGTCGGCCGCCGTGCTCGCGATACTCGTAGCGCAATCGACTCACGCCATCGTCATACGCCACGACACCGACGACGCTCGCTATCTCGCGTTCGGCCAACAGTTCGATCAGTCATTCATCGTCGGCGGCGGCACGGGCACACTCATCCACCCACGCTGGATCCTGACCGCAGCACACGTCATCGAGAACTTCAGCCCGTTCCAGCGCCAGGTCAGCATCGGGGGCGATGAGTATCACATCGACATGGTCATCCCACACCATTCACTGGTCGACTTCGATGGCGACTTCATGCCCAGCGCACACGTCGACATGGCGCTCCTCCGACTCGATCGACCCGTCGAGAACCACGAGCCCACGCCCCTCTATCGAGGATCAGACGAGATCGGCCAGACGGTCGTGTTTGTAGGCAGGGGGGTCACGGGCGATGGCAACACCGGCGCAAGACGGGGCGAGGAGGGCGACCTTCGAGCCGCGAGAAATGTGATCGACGACACACCATGGGAAAACTGGCTCCTCTTCGATTTCGACGCACCCGATAGCGACGATGTGCTCGAACTGGAGGGCATCTCAGGGCCGGGCGATTCGGGTGGTCCCGCGCTCATTCAGCACGAGGGAGTTTGGAAGATCGCGGGCGTCAGCTCCAGCAACGACTCGCCCAGCGGCATCCACTGCGCCTACGGCTCGTTCGAATACTACGCGCGCGTCTCCACCGCGATCGATTGGATCGAGAGCACAATCAAGAAGGAAACCGGCTCACCCGCCCATCAGACAGCGGAGATATTCACGATCGAAGCGGACGGCTGGCCCGACTCAGATGCCGGGCGCATCGCGAGCGAGTTCGTCGAGGCGTACAACGCAGACGGACTCGACATGTTCATCGAGTTCGAGCGCAAACGTCGCGGCGAACTCGACGCACGAGGTCGCGCCATCCAGGAGCGTGCCGAGGGGCTCGCCGAGATCCGAGACGATCACCCCAACCTGCAGCCACTCTCATACACATTCACCCACGACGGCAACCTCGTGCTCCTCGCGGAAACATCAGTTGTCCGCATGGAGATCACATTCCTCCAGGCCGAGAACGACCCCTCGATGATCACGAGCATGCTCTTCAGCATCGGTGGTTGAGTAACAGGCCTAGAAAGCAAGCCTGGTCTCGCTGCGTCCGAAAACCCCTTTTTCCCTCAACAAACGGCCTTTTCACTGGTACTAATCGGTATATCCGGGGTACGATCGACCCTGGGTGGGAACCGGAGAACTCAAGAGAGGCTGTGAACATGCAATCCCGATCTGTTGTTGTTGTCGGCGCACTGGCTGTCGTCGCGTCGTCGCTGTCCATGTCCCCGATTCTCGCCGAGGATCACTCCCCCGACGACCCGTTTCTGAGCACGCTCGAGTGGCGCAACATAGGCCCCTCGCGTGGCGGTCGCGCCTCCAGCGCCACGGGCGTCATCGGAGACCCACTCACCTACTACTTCGGTGCTACTGGCGGCGGCGTGTGGAAGACCACCGACGCGGGCCAGACGTGGCGCAACGTCACCGATGGTTTCGTCGAGACCGGATCCGTTGGTGCCGTGACCGTCGCACCATCCGATTCCAACGTCGTCTACGTCGGCATGGGTGAGACCGCCGTTCGCGGCAACTTCTCGCACGGCGACGGCGTGTACAAATCCACCAACGCCGGCAAGACCTGGGAGCACATCGGGCTCGACGATTCCCGCCAGATCGGGTGCATCATCGTTCACCCAAGCGACCCGGGCACGCTCTGGGTTGCGGCGCTCGGGCACGTGTTCGGGGATTCCGCGCAGCGTGGTGTGTTCATGTCCACCGATGGCGGCGAGTCATGGAAACGCACGCTCCACGTCTCCGACAAAGCGGGCGCGGTTGATCTGGCTATCGACCCCTTCAACCCGCGTGTGCTCTTCGCCTCCATCTGGGAGGTCAATCGCACGCCATGGTCGCTCAGTTCGGGCGGCGAGGACTCGGGCCTCTATCGCTCGCTCGATGGTGGTCTCACCTGGGAGGAGTGCACCGAGGGTCTTCCCGAGGGGATCAAGGGCAAGATCGGTGTTGATGTTTCCGGTGCGCAGCGCGATCTCGTCTACGCCATCGTCGAGGCCAAGGATGGCGGGGTGTTCCGCTCCACCGACGGTGGCGACACCTGGCGCAAGGTCAACTCCGAGAACAAGCTCCGCCAGCGCGCCTGGTACTACACCTACATCTACGCCGACCCCCAGGAACCCGACACCGTCTACGTGATGAACGTCCAGTTCCACAAGTCAACCGACGGCGGCAGGAACTTCTCGTCCATCCGAGTGCCGCACGGCGACAACCACGACCTCTGGATCGATCCCAACGACAACACGCGCATGATCAACGCCAACGATGGTGGCGCGAATGTCTCTTTCAATGGTGGCGCGTCGTGGTCACGCCAGGACAACCAGCCGACGTCGCAGTTCTACCACGTCACGACGGACAACAACTTCCCGTATCGCGTGCTCGGCGCGCAGCAAGACAACTCGACCGTTTCCATCTCGAGCCAGCAGCGCCTCGGCTGGCGCGAACGGCATCACGCGGTCGGAGGAGGGGAGTCGGGCTACATCGCGCCGCGACCGGACAACCCCGACATCGTCTACGCCGGCTCGTACCAAGGCTTCCTCACGCGATACGATCACAGGCTCGGCACCATCCGGAACATCAACGTCTGGCCTGAGAACGTCATGGGCGCTGGTGTCGAGGCGATGGACTACCGTTTCCAGTGGACGTTCCCGATCATCGTCTCCGAGCACGACAACGACGTGCTCTACGTCGCGGGCAATCACGTCTTCAGGTCCACGAACGAGGGCGAGTCGTGGGACATCATCTCACCCGATCTGACGACCAACGACCCGACCAAGCAGCGTTCCTCGGGCGGCCCGATCACCAAGGACAACACCTCGGTGGAGTATTACTGCACGATCTTCGCCCTCACCGAATCGCCCTTCGATGACCAGATCCTCTGGGCCGGCTCCGACGACGGGCTCGTGCATGTCACGCGCGATGGGGGGGAGTCGTGGGACAACGTCACACCCTCCGACATGGGAGACTGGCCTCTTATCTCCATCATCGAGCATTCGAAGCACGACGAGAACACCGTGTACCTCGCGGTCAACCGCTACAAGATGGACGACCACTCGCCCTACATCTACGTCACGCGTGACGGCGGCGAGTCGTGGGACCTCATCGTCGACGGCATCGATGACGACGCCTTCGTGCGCGTCGTGCGCGAGGACCCCGTTCGTCCCGATCTGCTCTACGCCGGCACCGAGACTGGCGTCTACTACTCGCGCGATGGTGGCGAGCACTGGCACTCACTCCAGGACAACCTTCCCATCGTGCCCATCACCGACCTAGTCGTGCGCGACAACGACGTCGTCGTGGCCACGCAGGGACGATCCTTCTGGATCCTCGAGGACATCGTGACGCTGCGTCAGCTCGAGGACGAGCACATGGATGAGGCTGTCGCCATGCTCGAGCCCTCGAACGCCTATCGCGAACGCTGGGACCAGGTGCGCCTGCACTACTGGCTTGAGGAGACTCCCGAGGAGCCCGTCGAGATCCGCTTCTACGATCGCGAGGGCGAACTCGTCCGAGAGTTCACCTCCAAGAACGAGAACGACAACGTCTCGACCGAGGCTGGCATGAACCTCTTCACCTGGAACATGCGCTACGAGCGAGCCACGCGCGTGCCCGGTGCCGTCGGCTGGCCATCCACACCCGTGGGCCCCATGGCGGGGCCGGGCCTCTACACAGCGTGCCTCATCGTCGGTGACGTCGAGATCGACAGACCCCTCGACATCCTGCCCGACCCGCGCCTCGAGACGACGCAGGACGACTGGAACAACCAGATCCAGCTTCTCCTGGACATTCGCAACCTGCTCGACGAGACCAACGAGGCAATCATCGCCATCCGCGACGCGCGCAGGCAGATCAACGGTGTGATGGCTTCCGCAAAGAAGGTCGACAAGCTCGATGAGATCAAGGAGGACGCGCAGGCGATCCTCGACACGCTCGAGGAGATCGAGAACGCGCTCATCCAGAACAAGAACAAGTCGTCGCAGGACGCACTGAACTACCCCGCCAAGCTCGACGAGCAGCTCTCGGCGCTCGCCTATTATGTCGAGGGCGATTTCGGTCCGACACAGCAGGCCTACGACGTCTTCGCCAAGGTCTCCAGCGGCGTCAACCGGCACCTCGACATGCTCGACACGCTCATCGAGAGCACCATCCCCGATTTCAACGAGCTCGTTGACGACGCGAACATCCCAGCCGTGATCATCGAGGATGACGAGGACGACGAGGAGCGTGAATCGCACTGATCCCGGCGGAAGATGATCGGTACACTACCCCGCATGTCACGTCGACCGGCGCGAGCATTCGTCAACAAATGGAGCCGCAAGCTCCACCGCCACGGGGCGATTGTCTGTGCGCTCCCGTTCCTCGTTGTCATCGCGACGGGCATCATCCTGCAGCTCAAGAAGGACGTCGCATGGGTCCAGCCGCCCACGCAGCGGTCTGACAACCCCGGGCTCATCCTGACGTTCGACGAGATCCTCGACGCCGCGACGTCCGTTCCGGAGGCGAGCTGGTCGTCGTGGGACGACATCGATCGCCTCGATGTCCGTCCCTCCAGGGGCATCGTCAAGGTCAGGGGCAAGAACAGGTGGGAGGTCCAGTTCGACGCATCCACCGGCGAGATCCTGTCATCGTCGTACCGGCGTTCGGACCTCATCGAGCAGATTCACGACGGCTCGTTCTTCCACGACAACGCCAAGCTCTGGATCTTCCTCCCCGCGGGCGCGATCGTTCTCTTCCTCTGGTTCACCGGCGTCTATCTCTGGATACTGCCCATCAGCGCCAAGCGATCGGGGCGCAAGAGACGAGCCGCCCAGTCGACCTGAGCGGCTCGTGATGATGAACGAATGAAGAGCTACTACGGCAGTATCGGGCCGTCCCACTTCGGGAGCCTGCCGGGCGTCCACGGGGCCTTGACCTCATCCAGGTGCGCCTCGATGCGTGCCAGACGATCGGTCACGTCACGCAGCGTGGTCAGGACGCCAACGAACTGTTCGCCCGCGTACCCGAACTGCTCGCGATGGGTCTGCGTCGGGGGTGAGGTCACGTACACGTCGCTCATGATCGACGACAGACGCGACGAGATCGACGTCGGCGATGGCTCGGCACGGCGCCCCAGCGTCGGATCGCCGCTCATGATGCTGCGCACCTCGATCATCGCGCGACGTATCTCCTCCATGTCGTCGAGCAGCGACACATCCGCCCCGCGCGTCTCGATCAACGCACGACGCACGTGCTCGATCCGATCGTTCAGCGAGGAGCGATAGCGATTTGCGCCGAGCACAGCCTGGTGCAGCTCGACCGCCTCGAGATAGAACTCCAGCGAACCGGCCTTGTCCTCGTCCGTGATCGTTGCCAGATCGAGTGCGCGAACCGGGAACTCGCTCGGCCCGGCGAGCATCCGCGTGGCACCCTCGTCCTCCAGCCACAGCGATGCCGAGTACACACCCGGTACGACCAGCGGGCCCGCGTTCGGGGGTGCCCACATCGGAGCGGTCGGCGCGCGCAGCGAGATCGGTGATGACGAGCGATAGCGCAGATCCCATGTGGCACGCTGCACACCCTCCTTGCGGGGCAGATCGATCCGACGGATCACGTTGCCACTGCTGTCGGCAATCTGCATGTAGAACTGCGGTTCCTGCTCGGTGTCCTCGGCGCGGAACTCATCGATCGTCGGATACTCCCATTCCTCTTCCTTCTCGCTCTCCTTGCGCACCTCGGCGATTGTCTGCGGCTTGTCCTTCACGTAGTACGTCATCGTTGCGCCGAATGGTGGATTCGGAGCCGAGTACCACGATGCCCCTTGGAAGCCGCGTCCGGTGTTCATGCCCAGGCGGCTCGTCATGATGTACGCCTCCGCCTCGGGGATCGGGAAGATGTGCGCCTCCTGCTCGAGCACGTCCTCGTCCAGGTTGCGGAGCGGTGTGTAGTCGTCGAGCACGTAGAACCCACGCCCGAAGGACCCGACAACGACGTCGTTCTCACGACGCTGCAACTCCAGATCCATGATTGCGATCGTCGGGATGCCCTTGAACTTCACCCAGTGCTCTCCGCCATCGACCGTGTAGTACGCGCCGAACTCCGTGCCACAGAACAGCAGGTCGGGATCCACGTGATCCTGCTGGATCGCGTACACAACGTCGTCCTCGGGCAGGTTGCCCGCGATCGACGTCCACGTGCGACCGCGATCGTCGGAGCGAAGCAGATAAGGCGTGAAGTCACCGCTCTTGTGATTGTCGAATGCGGCGAACACCGTGTCGCTGTCGTGCTGAGAGGCTGTCAGATACGCCACGTAGGACATGTCCGGCACGCCCGGGAACTCGATCTCTGCACGCCAGTTCGCGCCGCCATCCTCCGAGATCGAAATCTGCCCGTCGTCCGAGCCAACATACAGCAGCCCCTCGACGAAGGGGCTCTCGGCGATGGACACGATGTTTCCATAGATCGATGTCGACACGTGCTTGGCCACCGCGTCGGGCTTCTGGATCACACCCATCACCTCGAGCTGGTTTCGGTCGAGCCTGCGCGTCAGGTCGGGGCTGACCACCTGCCACGAATCGCCCCTGTCATCGGATCTGAACAGCCTGTCTGCGCCGAAGTACAGGCGTGTGTTCAGGTGCGGGCTGAGCATCAATCCCGCGTCCCAGTTGAACACGTATGGATCCTCGCCCGGCGCCTCGATCGGGCGGATATCGACCTGCTCACCAGAGGCACGATCGAATCGGGTCAGACCGCCGTACTGCCACTGGCAGTACACGAGATTGGGATCGAGTGGATCGATCACGACCTCGAAACCATCGCCGCCGACCGTGATGAACCAGTCCTCATTCGCGATGCCAGCGATGTCGATCGTCTGGGTCGGCCCGCCCTGCGTGTTGTTGTCCTGCGTGCCGCCGTAGACGTAGTAGAACGGCTCGGAGTTATCGATACCGATCTTGTAGAACTGCGTGATGGGCAGATTCGCCTTGAAGTCCCAGTTCGCGCCGGCGTCCCACGTCTCGTAGATGCCACCATCGCTGCCGTTGATCATGTGACGCGTGTCGGTGGGATCGATCCACAACGCGTGATCGTCAACGTGCTTGTCTGTGATGGGCACACGCTCGATCGTCTCGCCGCCGTCGGTTGTGATTCTGAGGAACGTCTCAAGGAAGTACACCGTGTCCTCGTCGTGCGGGTGGCACACCAGCTCGTTGTAGTACTGCGGGCTCGACGACACCCACGAGTTCATCTTGTTCCACGTCGAACCTCGATCAGTCGAACGGTACACGCCCTGCTTGTCGTCGGCCGCCTCGATGATCGCGTAGATGTAGTCCGGATTCGCCGGTGAGATACCCAGCCCGATGCGCCCCATGTCGACGGAGGGCAGCCCGCTCGAGAGCTTCTCCCAGCTCTCCCCGCCATCGACCGACTTGTAGATCGCCGACTCGGGGCCACCGTTGATTAGCGTCCAGACCCGTCGTCGTCTCTGGTACGACGAGGCGTACATCACGTCGGGATCGCGCGGGTCCAGATGGATCTCGTTCACACCCGTGTGCTCGCTGATCTCCAGGATCAGCTCCCACGTCTCGCCGCCGTCCGTGGTCTTGTACAGACCTCGATCGCCCCCGGCGTTCCACAGCGGGCCCTGCGAGGCGACGTACACGACGTCGGAGTCACGCGGATCGACCCTGATCATCCCGATGTGCTGCGAGTCCTCGAGCCCCATGTTCGTCCAGCTCTTGCCGGCGTCGGTCGACTTGTACACGCCATCGCCCCACGAGACGGATCGCTGGGAGTTGTTCTCGCCCGTGCCGACCCAGACTGTGCTCAGATTGTTCGGATCGATCGTCACGCACCCGATGGAGTAGGAGCCCTCGGAATCAAAAATAGGCGTGAACGTCGTGCCATTGTTCACGGTCTTCCAGACTCCACCCGACGCAACCGCGACATACCACTCGGAGTGGTTGCCTGGATTGACGGCGATGTCACCGATCCGACCCGACATCAACGCCGGCCCGATCGAACGGAATCGCAGCGCACCGAATGTGCCGCTGGTGAGCCCCTCTTCCTCGCTCGCCTCCGTGCCCTCATCGGACTCCTGGGCCTGCGCGGGAACTCCTGCAAGAACCACCAGCGGAACCAACCACCCTCCAAACACTCGGGCACGCTTCATGATGCTCTGACCTCCGAATTGAATGATCTCGATGAGACGCCGCGCGATGCGACGCTGGTCGCGGGTCTCAGGGTTCTACCCGGCACCAGGCAAGCCGATCGCACCAGAAGCGCGAGTATAAGTCGTTCTCTGACATGGCGTTTGGAGTCGCCAGAGAGCGTTGGCGTTGGAATGTGTGAGAATTCCCACGAATTGTGGCAATGCCAATCCCGCTTCTTCGCATCTCTGGAGAAGGCCCATCATCGACACGGAGGCAGCCATGATGACATCTCTGAACATGCCCACCCAGCTCTACGACGCCCTCCTGACAGGAGCGGTCCTCGATCCGCGCGCCCTGTCCGCACGACAGCGAGCCTCGTCCAGCAAAACCAGACCTCAAGGTTCGATTATCCAGCGTGTACACTCACACACGAGACGTGTCGTCGGTGCTCTGAGCGTCGACACACGGGATGGAGATCAGCACGTGCCCAACGCCGATCCAGAGCACGTCACCCAGATCCTCCAGAACTTCGAGGACAACCCCAACGCCTCGGAGGAGCTGCTTCCGATCGTGTACGAGCAGCTCCGCTCCATCGCCACCTCGCGCATGTTGGGCGAGCGGCGCGATCACACGCTCCAGCCCACCGCCTTGGTCCACGAGGCGTACATGCGCCTGGTAGGCAACGCGGATGTCGCCTGGGAGAATCGTGCGCACTTCTTCGGTGCCGCGGCCCAGGCCATGCGTCGCATACTTATCGATCACGCGCGAGCGAAGAACTCGCTCAAGCGCGGCGGCGCGTCCAAGCCGATGCCATTGAATGTTGTCGATCTGGCGACCTCCGACAACCCCGAGCACATCTTGGCGCTCGATGAGGCGATGGACAGGCTCGAGCGTGAGGACGCCGACGCGGCGCGTGTTGTGCGTCTGCGTTTCTACGCCGGGCTCTCGGTGGACGAGACCGCCCAGGCGTTGGGCATCTCACCCCGCACGGCCGCACGCGAGTGGTCGTTCGCGCGCGCACGTCTGTACCAACTCCTGAGCCCGGATGACGACGAATGACGATCTCGCCCGAGCCATCGCCCAAGGATCTCTTCGCGCGCGCGGTCGACCTGCCTCTAGACGAGCGAGCAGGGTTCCTCGATGACTCCTGCAAGGGCAACGCGTCACTCCGTGAGCGCGTCGAATCGCTGCTGCGAGCGCACGAGAGCGCTGGGAAGTTCCTGGGCGATCCATCATTGAGCGACACGGACCACACGCCCTCGCTCTCTGCCCCGGACGAGCACGCCCCGGGCGACGAGATCGGGCAGTACACCATCACTCGGAAGCTCGGGGAGGGAGGTTTCGGGACCGTCTATCTCGCGCACCAGCACGAGCCGGTCGAGCGCACCGTCGCCATCAAGATCCTCAAGCCCGGGATGGACTCGCGCCAGATCATCGCTCGCTTCGAGGCGGAGCGCCAGACACTGGCGCGCATGGACCACCCGGGGATCGCGCGCATCTTCGATGCCGGTTCGACCCCCCAGGGACGCCCGTTTGTCGTCATGGAGCACGTCCAGGGCGCACCAATCACCACACAGTGCGACGAACGCGATCTCACCATCCGACAGCGACTCGAGCTCTTCGAGCGCGTCTGCCGCTCGGTGCAGCACGCGCACAACAAGGGCATCATGCATCGCGATCTCAAGCCGCCCAACGTGCTGGTCGCCTCCATCGACGACACGCTCCATCCGAAGATCATCGACTTCGGCATCGCCAAGGCCATCGAGGGACGCCCCGAGGACCACACGCTCCAGACTCACGCGCAGCAGCTGCTGGGAACGCCGGCCTACATGTCGCCCGAGCAGGTCTCGCTCGACGACAACGACATCGACACCAGAACCGATGTGTATTCCCTCGGTGTGTTGCTCTTCGAGCTCCTCACAGGACAGACGCCCTTCGACCAGCAGACGTTCCGGAGCGCCCCGCTCTCGAAGATTCAGGACGTCATCCAGAACCAGCAGCCGCCCCGCCCATCCAGCGTCGTGGGTACCGGTGTGGACACGCAGGATCGCAA